>NZ_JBHOFX010000002.1:0-835403 GCF_043419765.1 Psychrobacter nivimaris
GTAAAGCCAAACTCACCGCCGGTGAGTTTGAATATGTAGCGTGCGACGACGTCGAGCATGGTGGTTAGGACGATGATGATGAGACTGATCCCACCGATAAATTGGCATAGTCTAGAGATTAAGACGCTGAGCTTGACTAAAAATGTCATATAGCACCTGCCTTGTTCTTAGAGGCTGATGCAATCTCATTAGTATCATCATTTATAACAGGCCAAATAGCTTGTATGACTGCTAGAGATAAGTGTTTTTTCATCATGAAATCCCTTCTTGATGGTTAAGCGCTGTACTGATAATAGCGTGTCACGAGTTGTTTTAGGTTATGGCTGTCGCAATGTCGCGCCCGTTTTTGATTGCAATTCATCAAAGGTCAACCCATCAACCATTTCACGTACCACCAACCCTTGCTCAGTGATATCAATCACCGCTAAATCCGTATAAATTCGATTGACACACTTTTCGCCAGTAATAGGGAGATTGAGACTTTCAACGATTTTGGGTTCGCCATTTTTGCTAACGTGATCCATAATGACGTAAACTTTTTTGGCCCCAACCGCCAAATCCATCGCTCCGCCAACGGCTGGAATGTCTTTTGGACGACCCAAAAACCAGTTAGCAATATCGCCATTTTTAGCGACTTCAAATGCTCCAAGAACACATAGATCGATATGCCCACCGCGGATCATGGCAAAAGAGTCACCATGGTGAAAGTAACTACCACCTTTGAGTAGCGTGATATATTGTTTGCCAGCATTGATCAGGTCGCCATCTCTATCAGCTTCTTCAGGAGCGGGCCCCATGCCTAAAACACCATTTTCACTATGCAAAAAAATGTCTTTATCTTTTGGTAGAAAGTCAGCGACCTTGGTAGGCTGTCCGATGCCCAAGTTGACATACATGCCTTCTTCGATGTCTTGAGCAACACACTTGGCAATCTCATCAACTGAACGTGGAGTATAATTACTCATTATTTATCTCCTTCAATACAGACAACTTCATGCACAAAGATACCTGGTGTAATGATGTGTTCAGGATCCAACGCGCCCAATTCGACTACTTCACTCACTTGGGCGATAGTATGTTTCGATGCTGCCGCCATAATTGGACCAAAGTTACGAGCAGCTTTACGATAGGTTAGGTTGCCCCAACGATCGCCTTTAAAAGCTTTGATAAGGGCAAAATCTGCTTTAATTGGATATTCCAATACGTAGTTTACGCCATCGATAGTCCGTGTCTCCTTGCCTTCAGCCAGCAACGTACCATAAGCGGTCGGTGTATAAATCGCGCCAAGACCGCTACCGCCAGCTTGCATACGAGCAGCCAACGTGCCTTGTGGTACCACTTCGAGCTCAATCTTGCCTGAACGATAAAGATCATCAAAGATATACGAGTCATGCTGACGTGGAAACGAACAAATGATTTTGCGTACACAGCCTGACTTTAGTAATAGCGCCAATCCTGTCTCGCCATTGCCTGCATTATTACTCACGATTGTTAAATCTTTAGCATTACGCTCAATCAATGCGTCGATCAGCTCTGCTGGCTGACCTGCCAAGCCAAACCCACCTATCAAGATGGTTGCCCCATCATTGATATGGTTCATGGCATCGATGGCAGATTCTGTCACTTTATTTAACATGGAATCATCCTATATAAAAAGTTGAGTAGCTAGGTCTAAATAATTGAAACTCAACTATTTACTCTAATGCTTCAAATGGTAAGCCCACATAGTTTTCAGCAATCGTTGCTTTTCCAGCATCTGAATGAATAAAATAATCAAATTCAGCTTGCTGTACACGAAAATCGAAACGACCCGCACTCTGAAAACGATGTAATAACATAGTCATCCACCATGAGAAACGTACGGCTTTCCAAGCGCGTGCCAAGCAGATTTCTTGATAGCGAGGGATCAAGTCTGTACGTTCTTCCTCATATATTTTCACAAACAAACGAAACGCTGTTTCTACATCACTAGCTGCTAGGTTTAATCCTTTAGCGCCAGTTGGCGGAACAATATGTGCTGCATCTCCTAACAAGAATACTTTGCCATATTGCATCGTTTCACAAACATAAGAGCGTAGCGGTGCAATGCTCATCTCTATAGCAGGCCCAGTCACTAGTCGTTCAGCCATTTCTGGTGGAATACGGCGTTTTAACTCCGCCCAAAACTTTTCTTCATTCCAGTTTTCGATCTTGTCTGTATCAGGCACTTGGATGTAGTAGCGGCTTCTGGTTGGAGAACGCATCGAGCACAGTGCAAAGCCACGCTCATGAGCACAGTAGACCAGCTCTTCATTGACTGGTGGCGTGTCACTCATCAATCCTAACCAACCAAACGGATAGACTTTCTCATATTCTTCTAACTTATTAGACGGAATAGACTTACGCGAGACACCATGGAAACCATCACATCCAGCTATGTAGTCACAGTCTAGATGGAACGACTCACCGTTATGCTGATAAGTGACGTACGGTTTGTCTGATTCAATATCGTGTAGCTCAACGTTCTCTGCCTGATAGACAGTGACACCGCCTACTTTTTCACGCGCTTCCATCAAATCTCGAGTGACTTCTGTTTGACCGTATACCACGACATGTTTGCCGCCACTATATTTTTCTAGGTCTATATGATAGTGCTCACCTTGAAAACTAAAGTCAGTACCAGTGTGAACCAATCCTTCTTTATCCATTCGCTCACCAGCGCCCGACTCGCGAATCAGATTTACAGTGCCCTGCTCCAAAACGCCTGCACGGATACGTCCTAGGACATACTCTCCTGTTTGACGCTCTAAAATAATGTTGTCGATACCCGCTTTGGTCAGTAGTTGACCGAGCAATAAGCCTGATGGGCCAGCACCAATGATGGCCACCTGAGTTTTATAATTCATGAAATCCCTCTCATTACTTGATAAATTCCTATTTGCAATACATTTCTATCAACCACTTCTTTACGAAAGCCATTAGCTATCCGTAAAAGTATTCATTTAAAAATCAAAAAATACAGTCTCTTCATCACCTTGTAAGTAAATGTCAAATCGGTAGCGAGGTTTGCCATCGCCTTGTTCTTTTTTGGCTATCAATGTTTTTCGACGTTCTGCTGAAGGCACACTGTTCAATATTGGACACTGCTCATTGGCTTTCTGCTCATCATCGAAATAGGCTCTGGTTTGCAGGTGTAGATTGATACCACGTGCAAAAATAGCGATATTGACGTGTGGCGCCATGGGCTTACCATAAAAATCTACCTGTCCAGGTTTGACGGTATGGAAATGAAAATCCCCATCTAAAGCACAAGCACTGCGTCCAAATCCGCTAAACGGTTCTTTGTTATCAAAGTTATTAATATAATTACCGTGGCTGTCTGCTTGCCATATCTCGATCAATGCATCATGTACCGCTTCGCCATTACCGTCGTATACATGACCGACCAATTCTATGTGCTCACCTTCAGCACCCTCTTTGGCCAAATCTTGCCAAATCTCGTCAGATCGTGACTCAAAACCAGCAATTTCTAATGCCAAGCCGATATGTACAAAAGGACCTGACGTTTGGGAGGCTGTCTCACGCAACAGACCACTGTCGTCTTGTAATTTGTATTGGCTGTACATGATTTACTCCTCAAAATAGGTTTGTAATGCGCCGCGTACCACGATATCAAAACGATAGGCCAAACAGTCCATTGGCTTGCTTCTAGTCATATCCAAGCGTGCAATCATCGTTTCAACAGCCTCTGGATCTTTTAGCACTTGTACAATTGGGCACAGTGGAATAAGTGGATCCCCTTCAAAATACATTTGTGTAATCAGACGTGTAGAGATCGAAGGACCCATCACAGATACATGAATGTGCGCAGGTCGCCAAGTGTTGACCCCGTTCGGCCAAGGATAAGGCCCTGGACGCACTGTACGAAAACGATAGCGACCTTCAGCATCAGTGATACATCGCCCAACACCGCCAAAGTTAGGATCTAGTGGCGCCAGATAGCCATCTTTTTTGTGACGGTATTTACCACCAGCATTTGCTTGCCACATCTCAACCAACGTATTGGGCACAGGCTTACCGAACTGATCGATTACCTGACCATGCATGATGATACGTTCGCCAATAGGCAGACCTGCTTGCTCACCTTCTGCTCGAAAATTCATCAATAAGTCATTGTCATACTGACCGATTTCTAAACCATCAAATACAGGACCACTACGCTCTGAATCGCTCGCTCTTTGGAGACTGACCAACGCTTGACGCGGTGAACGTGCCACCGAGGTTTTGTAACCCGGCGTGTAGGGTTCTGGCTGCCAAGTGCGATCACGTGATAGAAAAGAGGGATACTTATGGCTCATTACATTGCTCTCCGTTTTTATAAAGCAAACTTTATCAATATCGGGTGCTAACTAGCTGCTGTGCTGACTCATTGCTGCCTTAACTGATGGGATTACCCCATCCATTATCTTTGGCTAAAGAAAACGCATGATTGGCCGCTGGTACGCCAGCATAAATCGATACATGCATCAGCACCTGACGTAACTGATCTTCATGAATACCTAGACGATGCGCGGTACGTAAATGCAAGCCCAGCTCACCATCACGTCCAAGGGCAGCCAATATGGCAGTGGTAATCATGCTTCGTTGTTGCACAGTTAGGCTAGGATCTCCCCATAACTCTCCCCAAGCATTGCGTGTGATAAATTGCTGAAAAGGTCCATCTAACGTTGTGGCATTTTTGGAGGCTTTGGTAACATGGTCTTCACCAAGGATTCGCTTACGTTGTGTAAGACCTTGCTCATAACCAATACCCGTCTGTCCAATAGAATCACGCATAGGGTTGTTTTGTATGTATTTGGCTAACTGTTTAGGCATTTCAACCGCTGGCACGTGTGCTAACCCGTCAAATACGGTTAGCTCAGCATCAGCAAAAGCTTCTTGCAGTGCGGCGAGTGTCGCAGGCGGTGTAGAGACATCTTCTGCACCTGCTAGCAAGGCAACCTTGCCCGTATAACTTGATAAGTGTTCACGATTATCAACGTGTGCAATGGCCTCACAAAGCTTGGCATAGCTCTCATCATCGTTGCGCGATAACTGTACTTGCCAGCCAAGCAGTGCATCAGGGTTTTGTTTAATATATG
Source organism: Psychrobacter nivimaris (assembly GCF_043419765.1). Taxonomy (NCBI): domain Bacteria; kingdom Pseudomonadati; phylum Pseudomonadota; class Gammaproteobacteria; order Moraxellales; family Moraxellaceae; genus Psychrobacter; species Psychrobacter nivimaris. Next base: position 5,121 of record NZ_JBHOFX010000002.1, read on the forward strand.
CAGGTGCAAACCAGCGCGGGACAATCCCTTCAGCCATTTGAGCCAAGCCCAAACTGCGAACGTTGGTAGCGCGTTCAGCCCACGCCTCAGCTGTCCCAATCACAGCACCTGTATTGGTGAGCCAAACCTGCTCTAAAGATTCTGGCGAAATTTGGCATAGGCTTTGTCCGATCATGCCGCCAATAGAAGTACCAATGAAACTAAAGCTTTCAATATCTAAAGCGCTTGCTAAGCTGAGTACATCGTAAGCCAACTGCTCTATCGTCAAATCTGCACAGGCAGCGCCACTGCTGCCATGGCCCGGCAAGTCCCAACGTATGCAGCGATAATGACCATGCAGCTCATCACATACTTTGTCCCATACGTTACGGCTCATGCCTAATGGATGCGCCATAAACAATGCTGGCAAGTAGGTTTCACCACTATCTTGGTAAGCAATGAGGTGTGTGTCTGTTGTCAAAAATACCATTATTGTTCTCCTGCTCTTGAAACCACTAAAGCAATACCTTGTCCAACACCAATACACATCGTACAAAGTGCACGATCTTTTTTGGTACGTTGTAACTCATGAATGGCTGAAATCAAAATCCGTGCACCAGAAGCGCCAAGTGGATGACCTAAAGCAATGGAGCCACCTTTAGGGTTCAGTCTTGGATCTCGATCTTCTAATCCTAGTTCCCTAGAACATGCCAGTGCTTGGGCAGAAAAGGCTTCGTTAAGCTCGATGATATCAATATCGTCTAAACTAAGATTAAGACGCTTTAATATTTTTTGAGTGGCTGGTACCGGACCAATACCCATAATAGTTGGTGGCACACCAGCGGTTGCCATTCCTTCGATTTTTGCCATGGGTGTTAGACCATATTTTTTTACGGCCGCTTCACTAGCGATTAACATCGCAGCAGCACCATCATTGATTCCAGAGGCATTACCAGCAGTAATCGTCCCTCCTTCGTAGATAGGACGCAACTTTTCTAGAGTAGTCATATTGGTATTCGGACGTGGATGCTCGTCTTTATCGACGATTAACGCTTCTTTCTTGCGTCTCTCAATCGTGATAGGAGTGATTTCAGCCGCTAAACGTCCATCATTTTGTGCTTGAGCCGCCTTTTGTTGTGACCATACTGCAAAAGAATCTTGGTCTTCACGAGAGATATTATATTTTTCCACTAAATTTTCTGCGGTACGCGGCATCGCCTCTGTACCATATATAGTGTCCAGTTTCTTATTAATAAAACGCCAACCCATGGTCGTGTCTTGCAGCGTTTGACGACGATCATAAGCACCTTCAGGTTTACCCATCACAAATGGGGCGCGGGTCATTGATTCAACACCGCCAGCGAGTGCCAGTTCCATCTCACCACTGACTATCGCCCGAAAGGCCGTTCCTACTGCGTCTAGGCCTGAGCCACATAGTCGATTAATGGTTGTTGCCGGTACCTTTTCTGATAACCCTGATAACAAACCACTCATACGCGCAACGTTACGATTGTCTTCACCGCTTTGATTGGCACACCCCATAAAACTGTCTTCTATCGCACTATGATCAAAGTCAGGTGCATCATCAAGCACTGACTTTATTACTTGTGCTAATAGATCATCAGGACGAATATCAGCCAATGCACCGCCATACCGACCTACTGCTGATCTTTTTGGATGACAAATATAGACTGCTGTCATATCTTGCTCCTAGATATTTAGAGATACGCTGTTTTGTTCTTAATTAGAATTATTGTTCGTATAGTGAATTAAAATATACGTTTTATTGGCTTTTGTCAACAAGATTTGCTTTTTTTCCAAAATAAAAAACCCACGCTAATTCGTGGGTTTTCATTGCTAAAAATTATACTAATCTATGTAAGCAAACTGACAAAACATCAGGAAGAACAAGTAGTTTATCTTATCCAGTTAGGATCAATCCGATTCATCAACCGATAGTATGCTGGCCATTCAGGTAGCCTAACTTGGGCACCAGCTTGCGCCTCACCGCCCTCGAACTGCTCTCTGGTTTTAATCATTGCTTCATCACTGGCTTGAAGTAATTTACCACCAGAAGCCATTGCTTTTAGCTGAACCTCACAGCCTTGTATAATTTGGTACATTCGCATGAATGCCCATGACACATCAGGGCCAGTGGTAATAACACCGTGGTTGTTAAGCATGAGCGTGTGATTGTCAGTACCAATTGACTCAACAAGTCGCTCTTGTTCTGTTGCATCCAATACAATGCCTTCAAAAGGATGATAACCAATACGGTCATGGAACATATACGCTTCCTGGAATAAAGGTATAAAACCACACTCCAAAGCACTAACTGCCTGTAAATCTGTATTGTGAGTGTGCATCACACAATGAATATCAGGGCGACCTTTATGGATGGCAGTATGAATGACGTTGCCCGCTTTATTGATCGGAAACGGTGAGTCATCAAGTTTATTACCATCAAAATCTATTTTTACCAGATTTGAGGGGGTGATTTCGCTATATAAAAGCCCGAATGCATTAATCAGCAAATGATCTGTACCCGGAATTCGATATGAGATATGGTTATAAACTTGTGTGGTCCAGCCATAGTAGTCAACCATTCTATAGCATAATGCCAGCTCAATTCTCGCCTGCCACTCATGATCACTATAGCCAGGCGGCGTTACTATTGATTCAAAAATATCTTTCATTAAGCCATCCTTTTCTATTCTGGTTTTTCGCCCATGACGACTGCCCGATACATCTCTCTTCTGTAACCATCATAGTCATTAAACGCCTGATGCAAGCAGATTCGGTTATCCCACATGATAACCGTATTGTTATACCACTTAAGTCTGCAAACAAAAGACTCTTGGGTCACAAAACCTGCTAAGAAATCCAGTAGAGGACGTGACTCTTCTTCTGTCATACCTTCGATACCGCAGGCATAGGTTTTGTCTACATACAGTGATTTTTCGCCCGATACAGGATGTGTTCTAACCAGCGGATGATAAGATCCTTCAATCATTTTTTGTGTATCGACATCAAGCTCTAAACTGCCTAATTCACCAGATTTTCTTTGCTGTGATTGTTTTTCAGCTTGCATAGAGCTCACAACGTGTTTAGCACTCATCCACACTTTAAGAGGGGCTATCATCTTTTTCATTGCTGGACTTAAGCTATTGTATGCGAGTACAGAGTTTGCAAATAAGGTATCACCGCCATATGGAGGCATATCTTTACCATAGTTGATCGCGATTGCAGGCGGGCAGTCTAAAAAAGCGGAATCTGTGTGCCAGCCACTGCCAAACACCATTTTTGTTTCAACATTTGCTTCTTTGATGACCGGCTGGATGTTCTTATGCCCCTCTACACCTTTGGTATAAGCATCTGTTCCAAAATCACCAAATCTGAGCGTTATATTTTCATGATCCGTAAAAGAGATATCTTGCTCCCTAAAGAAGATAAGCTTATGCCTATACAAGGCCGCTTCGATCTCAGCAAAAGCGTCGTCGCTCACATTACTGAGATCTACGCCTTGTATTTCTGCTCCCATAGCTGCCGCTAAAGGAATAGCGGTAATATGCTTATAGTCTTTTGCGCCATTGTCAAACAGTCCGGTTGGATGTGTAATACTCTTCATAATTTTAATCCTTTAAAATTTTTTGTTGATTTTTATCAACTGTCGAATAGGAGACCAAAAAATACTTTTTTAGAGATAATCCCTTGTCAATCTTGAAAGTCACGCTTAGGCTCACCGCTTACAGCTAGTAAAAGGCTACATATTGGACAATCATTATGATTATCTACAATAATTTTGACTGTATACATGAGAACTACCTGACATTGTTTAAGCTTTACAGCCTGCACTGACCGTTTTTACCTTTTCGTAGATACCATCAGCATCTAAACCTAATGTTTTAACATCTCTCAGATATTTCTGAGTGCCTTGCAACAAAGGCCCTTTCCAATCAGGATTATTGAGCGGATCAGGAATGTCAACCATGATATGTCCAGCAGCACGCGCTTCTGCCATATATTTAGCATCTTCTCTATCTGTTACTTCGCCTACCAAATCAGACATCACTCTTCCTGAGTTGTCATCTAGGACTTTTTTAAGGTTATCAGGTAAATTCTCATATTTATTTTTGTTCATGGTCACGAGCAATGCTGAATTATAAAAAGGTATGTTGGTGTGCGCTTTAGTTAACTCGACCAGTCTAAAGTCACCCGTTGGCTGCCAAGGAAAGCTAAGACCATCAATCACGCCACGCTGTAATGAGGTGTAGATATCATTAGCTGGAAGACCCACTGGTGTGCCGCCAGTGGCTTCAATGATATCGCCTGCAATGGCTGATGGTCGACGAATACGCAAGCCCTTCATATCAGAAGGAACACGGATGGGTTCACCAACCGTATGAATTGCAGCCGGTCCTGCGCCCATGAGAAATAACAAATGCGTATCTTCATATTCACTGGCGATAGTGCCATCGTCATAAAGTGTTTGTAGAATGCAGCCCATTTGGGTGGCAGAGTTTGAAAGGCCGGGAAGCTCAGCAATCTGTGTGAGTGGAAAACGACCAGCACTGTAGCCGTGTGCCTGAGAGCCAATATCAATGACGCCTTTAGCAGCAGAATCATACATCACGTCTGGCTTGCTCAGCGTTGCTGATGGATAAATCTCAACCTTCAACTGACCATTAGATTCCGTCTCAATTTTTTTTGCCCATGGCTCAAAGACTTCAACATGCATCGCAGAGGTTGCAGGCCAAAAGTGTGAGAATCTTAAAACGGTGGTTTCAGTTTCAGAGCTTTGCTCATTTGATTGACTAGAACACCCTACCATGCCTAATGCCAAGGCTATCAGTACGGACATGCTCTTCATTTTGACATTGTCTTTGATTTTCATTTGCATACTTTCCTTGTATATAAACAATACATGAGTCAGCTTGAAGGCGGTCAATGCCAACTGCTCTACCATCCTTGGCGCTGCAGTAATATATTATGAACCTATTAAAGGCAACCTGTCCTTTTAAAGTAAAAAGGCAGATGGCAGCAAATAATTATCTCAATTTTCTTGATAAATATGATATTATTTGTTCTTTATTAGAATTAATGTTCATATTATGAACTTGACTATACTGTCCTTTTACCATGCTGTCAATAATTTATCTTTTAGAAAATACAATTGTTTTGAGTGAGGAAACAGTCATTTTAATCCTAACTCTTGGCTGCTTAGGTTTACTAAAAGACAAAAAAAAAGGTTGCCAATGCAATTTTATATAAAGCATTGGCAACCTTTTCATAATGCCCATTCAATCGTGATTTCTATCTACTCACAATGTCGTATAAACTCAGACAGGTGGCAATATTTAGCTCGGCTGACTAGATATAATACGTTTGGATTTTTTCAGCGCAATCACGCAATATGGGCAAAAACTCTTTAATAAGCGTCTCTTTTGACACGCGCATGGCATTGGTACTGATATTGATAGCACCGATGAGTTCATCATTTGATTTATAAACAGGCAGTGCAAGGGATCGTAGCCCCGTATCAAGCTCTTGATCGACAACCACGTATTGCTCGTCATGAGCGGCACTTAACATGTTTTTGAATTGTTCACGATCAATGATACTAAAGGGTGTATACGCGTTTAGCTCGATTTTGTCGACATAATCTTCACGCTCATCTTCGGGCAGGTTAGCCAAGATAGCACGGCCCATAGAGGTGTAAGCGACAGGAAGCCGAGTACCGATAGAGAGCGAAATAGATAGCAGGCGATGCTTTGCAGCAGACCGTGCAATATAAACCACTTCATCATCATCTAGTACGGCAAAGGAACAAGATTCACCCGTTTTTTCGGTCACACGTTCGAGATAGAACTGCACGATGTCGTGATGATGCGCACTACTTAGATAGCTCGAGCCAATACTGAGCGTTTTGGGAGAGAGTTTGAATTGGCGCTTATCCTTATGAACATAGCCTAACGCATGCAGCGTCAGCAGATAGCGCCGCGCTTTTGCTCTGTCCATATTGGTACATTCGGCAACTTCACTCAGCGTCATCGTCGAATGGTTGTCATCAAACGCTCGCAGAACACTTAGTCCACCTGCGAGAGACGTCACGAAATCTGGACTATCAAAGGGTATTTTCTTATCTTGTTTCATAGATATATTATTCATACTTATCAAAGTTAGGGATTCTAAATGAAAATCAATCGATTAATCAATCAGCCTTTTGTACATTCTGATGTTGCCAATTCGTTTTCTGATCGGGCTTTCGTTCAAGCCATGTTAGATTTTGAGTTAACCGTGCTAGAAGTTCGAGAAAAAAATCAGCTTATCCCAAAAAATATCTTTCAACAATCCTGGCAAGCGTTAGCCTTAGAATTGTTTGATATTGACGCCATTGGAAAACAAACATATTTGGGCGGTAACGCTGCTATTCCTTTTGTGACACAAGCAAAGTCTTTACTTCCAGCCAATATAAAACCGTTCTTTCATCAAACACTGACCAGTCAGGACGTGATTGATACCGCGCTGATGATGATGCTCAAACCGTCATTTAGACACATCCATCAAGATTTGATTGAAGTATTAAAAGCTTGTGAGGTACTGATTCAAACACATCGTGCAACGCCCATGGCAGGCCGAACGCTAATGCAACAGGCGCTACCTATCACCTTTGGTACCAAAGTATCCCAATGGGCAGCTTCATTGATAACCATCATATCTAAGGTAGCACAATTAGAGCAGTCAGGGTTTTACTTACAGTGGGGCGGTCCTGTTGGTGTAAGTAATGAAGAAAACGAACATCATAATCTGCCGCAACAGGTAGCAGAGTCACTGGGTTTATCCGCTCCTCTACTCCCTTGGCACACCAATAGACAACCTATTTATGCCATTGCTTCTACATTAGATGCCTGTGCTGGGGCCCTAGAAAATATCGTCGAAGACATTGCTTTGATGTCTCAATCTGAGCTGGGTGAAGTTGCTGAACCGTCTATTGAGGGAATGGGCGGCTCCTCATCGATGCCGCACAAGCGCAACCCTGTACTATGCGCTTTGATTAAAACCGCCACGTTGCGGATGCATGGACATATGAGTGTGATTAGCAATAGCACAGCCCAGCCTTTTGAGCGCGCATTAGGACAGTGGCATGCTAGCTGGGTTCCTTTGACTGAGGGCACAGCTTTGATGGCAGGTGCTGTATCGTATTTGAAGACACTATTGCAAGGACTGCAAGTCTACCCTGAGCGTATGGTGGCCAACCTTGATTTAAATAGCGATGCTTATTTAATCAAAGGCCTAGAAAAACATTTTGAGGCAGACAAAGACAGAATCTACCCGTTGATTAATCAAGCAAGCCAACAAGCCCACAGTCAGCATCGAGGATTTACAACTACCTTTTTGGCTTTGCTATCAGAGCAATCTATAGGTTTGAGCAATCATGATGAGCTTAAAACAGTTTTATCGCCTTTGACCTACTGCGGTGCAGCGCAAAGACAATGTCAAACCATATTACAAGCTATTGAAGATATCACTTCAGGAATTGGGTTCTACAAGCAATAAAGCAGATTGACAGAAAAGTAAAAACAAGGTATTTTTAATTCACTATACGAACAAGAGTTCTTATTTAGAACAAAACATCGAAAAAGGATTTTATGATGCGAAAGATACTGCCCCTCAGTTTGACGCTAGCCGCTATGATTGGATTGACTGGCTGCTCGCAGTCGAACGAAGCCGCAACGGCGAGTACTGAAGAAGTCACCACGTTACGTTTTTCACATTTTTGGCCAGCAACGGCAGCCACTCATTCGGAAATCTTTGAGCCTTGGGCCAAAAAAGTCGAAGAGGAATCTGAAGGCCGTATTAAAGTTGAAATATATCCTTCAGCAACTCTTAGCAAACCTGATGCTACTTACGATGCAACTGCCAAAGGCACCGTCGATATAGGCTCTCAGCTACAAGGCTATACCAATGGCCGCTTTCCGTTGACCCAAGTAGCAGAGTTACCAGGCCTTTCTAACTCAGCGATTCAGATGAACTGTATGCTACAGACTCTATATGATGATGGGGTGATATCGAGTGAATACGAAGACACTCATTTGTTATTTATGATGGGTACTGGTCCTGGCGGGATGCATACTATTGATAAAGCCATCCGCACACCAGATGACCTAAAAGGGTTGCGTATGCGTCGCCCATCAGCGATTGCTGGAGATATTATTGAATCTGCAGGCGGTACACCAGTAGGTCTACCTGCCACTGATATCTATACGTCTCTTCAACGTGGTGTTTTGGATGGCTTGAGCTTACCGTGGGATGCGACAGGCTCTTTTAGACTGATTGAGCTGACCAATACTCATACTAATATTCCTTTTTATAGCTCTGCCATCATGGTCACCATGAATAAAGATAAATACGAGAGCCTTCCTGACGATCTCAAAAAGGTTATTGATGATAACTCTGGCAAAGCCATGGCTGCGATGGCAGGCAAAGTCTTTGATGCAGAGGACGCAAAATTCATGGCAGAAGCCAAAGCAAAAGGCGACACTATGATAGACATTCCTGATCCATTAAATGACCCACAATGGAAAGGCCCATTAGAAGCGGGTACTAAAAAATACCTAAACGATGTCGCAGCATTAGGTCTAGACCCTCAAGCTGTCTATGAAAAAGCCAAAGAAGCTAGTGCGGCTTGTAAGGTTTAGTGACCTGTAGTTATTTTTTTGTGTTTAGCATCCCATATCTAGCGCCAGATGTTTAACGCTTTGTATGAGTAATCTAACTAGAGTCACCCTATTAGGGTCTCTGAATATTATTCAAAATAGTTAAATACAAGGTACTCTCATCTTAATCGGCATACAAAAGGAATGATCATGACATATCAGTTACCTGACTCTTATATGGCAGCAGTAATTCGCCAGCAAGCAGGACAGTTCCAAATTGAGCAAGTTAAACCCACTTCTATCAGAGACGATGAGGTGCTGGTACGTGTAGTGGCAACAGGCATGTGTCATACTGATATGGTCGCACGTGATCAAGTTTTTCCAGTTCCGCATCCAATAGTTCTAGGTCATGAAGGTTCTGGCGTCATTGAATATGTCGGTGACGCAGTCACAAATATCGAGCCAGGCGATCATGTGGTCATGACCTTTTTAAATTGCAATAAATGCACAGCTTGCTACGAAGGTCATCCTGCTTATTGTGAAAACTTCAATCAGTATAACTTTTCTGGTCAAAGGAATGATGGATCGCACGCCTTGATCGCAGACGATGATACTGAGCTAAATGATCGTTTTTTTGGACAGTCATCATTTGGTGAGTATGCCGTGGCAAATGCTCGTAATGTCATTAAAGTGCGTAAAGATGCACCACTGGAACTACTTGGTCCGTTAGGCTGCGGCATACAAACTGGTGCTGGTACTGTGATGAACGCGCTCAAAGTGACTCCTGGTTCTAGCTTTGTGGCCTGGGGCGGCGGTGCTGTAGGTCTATCAGCCATTATGGCAGCCGCGGCCATAGGCGCAACAACCATCATTTCAATCGATATTGTCCCCTCACGCTTGGAGTTGGCACTTAAATTGGGAGCAACCCATATCATTAATAGTCAAGAAGAAGACACCATCGATCGTATTCAAGAAATTACAGGTGGCGGCGCACAGTTTGCAATGGATTCTACTGGTATTGGTAAACTTGTATCAGACATGATGGTGTCTTTATGTCCACGAGGTATTGGTGCAATTGTTGGAGCATCTAAGCCAGGCACCACAGCGGCACTAGATTTGACAGATATAATGCAAAACTGTAAAAAACTTATTGGTGTGGTTGAAGGTGACAGTGTTCCCAGTATTTTAATACCAGTTCTAGTAGATCTCTATATGGCGGGCAAATTTCCATTTGATCAGTTAGTAACATTTTATGAGCTCAAAGACATTAATCAGGCAGCAGAAGATAGTGAGAAAGGCATCACTCTTAAGCCTATCGTTAGAATGCAGTCAGATGATATTTTTACTACAAGTTGATGAAACAGATTAGATAGTCTTTTTTTATGATTTAAACGCTTTTACTCCATAACAATGTTGTTCATTCCAGAACACTTGAATTAAACTTGGGATAGATGAGCCAATAACTAGTTCTTAGTGAGCTGGTTCAGTTATTCATGTTGGTGAAGTATATTTATTTTATATAGGACAAGGTACGGTAAAACGTGCTATTTAGGCTTGGAAAGCTATAGCTGCACCTAACACGGTCTATTCATCATCGGCTTGCTCAGACAGTTGATTAAAAACCTACCCCTACACTAAATATTTGTATTTTTTATCTGTTTCTCAGCGACAGCAATGTACGAGCCAGAACATAACTGCTTAGGTGATGATGACCTCACTATCGAGGGACTGAAAATCTGATTATAATGAACGTATAAACTTATCTTTAGATATTAAAAATACAAAAGAAAGGTTGTCAACGCTATACCAAATATAGCTTTGGTAACCTTTTTTAATTTGGTTTTTTACTTAGGTGATATTGTTAATATTGGGGTTTGAACCCACGCCGCCTTCTGCGCCAATAACCAGTACTGACAAAGTATTTGTATTTGCATCAGCACTATTGTCACTTGCAGCGCCCTCAACGTTTTCAGAAACAGGTACCTGCAAGTGGTTAAACAGCATCTCCCAAGCAGTGATAATAGCGAGTAGTAATGCAGCCGCCTCAACAAATGATAAAGAAGCTAGCGTGTGCCCAACGATACGCTCATCGACCAACTGGTACTCAGCATTGCTGCGAAATTAGTTCGAACACAGAGCCGCTATCTGTTGCTAAGACAAATTCTTTCAGGTAACGATAGCAGTACTTTTATCGTAGCCAATATATCGATATTACATGAGCTATTTGAGAGACTGAAATATTCAAAGCCCTTAAAGATAGGCTGCATATGACATATAGACCTCTCAGACCTTTAATATTTTTAGGTGAGGTTGTCAATATTGGGGTTTGTTCGCAAGCTATGATGGCCTTTGTTATCAAAGTTCTGATTTGATATGATGTTGGGCATTAAATTGCTTATGTGTTAACCGCTCGCCTGCATCCATGGTTAAAGGCTCAACTTCCTTTAAAGAGTGCAAACAACGTTTGGTAAGATCTATATATTGCTGAGTACCATGAGCTTTCCAAGCCAACTCCTTTTCTTCAAGTTCTCTTATCACTTTTGTAGGGCTGCCTAATGCCATGACATTTGGCGGAATGATCATCTTCGCTTTAACGGTACTATTAGCACCAATAATGCTATTTTCACCTACTTCTGCTAAATCTAAAATGACACTATTCATTCCGATGAGTGCATTCTTTCTCACAATACAGCCATGTAGAATGGCTGCATGTCCAATATGACCATACTCTTCAACCACTACTACATGGTTGGGAAAGCCATGTATAATGCAATTATCTTGTATATTGGCGTTTTTTTTGACACGAATACCACCGAAATCAGCACGTAATGACGCAAGTGGACCAACATACACACCTGCTTCAATTACAACATCGCCAATGATCACGGCAGTTGGATGAACATAAGCATCTGGGCTAATAACCGGTATTACACCGTCAATGGCATAGCAAGGCATAGTCGTTTCCTTATCAAGAAATGTCAAAAAAAGTTTAAAGTCATCATTCGCTTAAGTTCCTTCAGCAAACTTTAACCCACCAAAGCGTTTATAAAACTGTGGCCGTGCTGGCGGCATGGTTCCCTCAGCAGTGCGGGCAATGTTAAGAAAAAACTCTTCTGACGAACTAATAATCATTTGGTACACATTACTGGTCAAATTACGCGCGGTCAGTGCCAGCCAGTCCGATGGCAATAGTTCTAGAGGTAAATTCGGATCTTTTAATAAGATACGTCGGTACTGGTGAATCAGTAGAATACGAATTTGAAACGCTTGTAGTTGATTAAACTCACCATCTTCGATGAGGCTCAAAACATTACGAAAGTCGTTAATAAATTTATCATAGCGTTGATGCAGCTGCTCGATGGGCCAGTTAACCTCAATCATACGCTTGAGTGTTGGGTATGACTCTTGCCACAATTGCAAGGCTTCGGCACGAAACACTACAACTTCTTCGGTCATATTGAGATTAAATAGTAAGTTTTGCAGCTGCAGTTCATCACAGCTCGGATAGGCCATGAGATTGGTGGTAATATTGGCAAACCCTAACCACTCCAATTCTTTTTTGAGGAGGGTTTTGTTTCCAAGATCAACCGAGCTTAATAACACCAAGTCCCATTTTTGATCCCACTCACCCTGATTTAAACCATAAATTTTTTCATGAGCGGCAGCAAAGCGTTCACGGCTGACTTCGGTAATGCGGTAGTAACTGGTACGCCCGATTTTTTCGGAGCTTAACCAATCATTTTGCACTAAGCGAAACACCGCAGTACGCACGGAGCGTTCGTTAAAACCGAACACATCCATAAGTTGAATTAGACTGGCTAAACTAATAACCCCTCCTCGTTGAAAGATACAATCACCAAAGATTGACATAATTAACGAGGTGCCACTTAATACGTCTTCACAGGTAAGCTCATCAATACATTGTTTTAATTTAGCATTCATATCATTTATTCATCGTCTAAAAGGCACGCGATAATACCCAAGGGACTATCGTGTGGGGTTAATTACATTAGGCAGGTACAGCAGTATTACGTAGGTCAATAACACGTTGAGCTTTACCTTCAGAACGAGGTAACATACCTTGTGGTGAGACTTCTACATGAACGCTGATACCCACCATGGTTTTTATTTTTTGTTTAAGTGTATTGGCCAACTGCATCACTTCGATACCACTGGCATCACTACGTGACTCAACATGGATACATAGGGTGTCTAAGTGACCGTGCTTGAGGATATGGATCTGATAGTTTGGCAGTAATTTTGGTACTTGTAAAATCTGTTCTTCGATCTGCGAGGGAAATACATTAACGCCACGAATGATCAGCATATCATCACTACGGCCAACAATCTTTTCCATACGACGCATCGTTCGTACAGAGCCTGGTAATAAGCGGGTCAAATCTCGGGTACGGTAGCGAATGATAGGCATACCCTCCTTAGTAATAGTGGTAAACACTAATTCGCCCAGCTCGCCGTCTGGTAGTACTTCCCCGGTCTCAGGATTGATGATTTCTGGGTAAAAATGGTCTTCCCAAATGGTTGCGCCGTCTTTAGATTCTAAGCATTCCATGGCGACACCTGGGCCCATGACTTCTGACAAGCCGTATATATCTAGCGCATCAATACCTAAACGCGTTTCGATTTCTTGGCGCATGGCGTTAGTCCACGGTTCAGCCCCAAAAATACCGGTTTTGACAGAACAGTCTTTGGCTGTACCAAATTTTTTCTCTAGTGCTTCAATAATGTTCAAGCAATAAGAAGGGGTAACCATTAATGCGGTTGGTTTAAAGTCATGGATTAGCTGGGCTTGGCGATCAGTTTGGCCACCTGACATTGGGATAACCGTTGCACCTAATCGTTCAACACCATAGTGCGCTCCCAAACCACCAGTGAATAGGCCATAACCGTATGATACTTGGATGGTATCTTTGCTAGTGAGGCCAGCCGCACGCAGTGAGCGTGCTACAACATCCGACCAAGTCACGATATCTTGCTTGGTATAACCGACAACGGTAGGTTGGCCAGTAGTACCTGATGATGCATGAACACGGACGATCTGTTCACGTGGGACGCTAAACATACCGAACGGGTAATTGTCGCGCAAATCTGATTTGGTTGTGAATGGGAATTTGGCTAAATCTTCTAATGATTGACAGTCTTCGGGGTGGACACCGACTTGGTCAAATTTCTTCTTATAAACAGGGTTGTTTTCGTATGCGTGTTTGAGTGTTTCTTTCAAACGTTTCAACTGTACGCTACGCAATTCGTCTACTGATGCGGTTTCGATGTGTTCCATAACGTTATGATTCATGTAAAACTCCTTTTCGTAGTCATCCTGACTACATTTCCAATTAAAAAGCTCTGTTAAAGCCGTGGTCAGACGTTTTCTATCACCATTGCCACACCTTGACCCACACCCACACACATGGTGCATAACGCATACTTACCGTTACGACGTTTTAATTCTTTCATTGCGGTGATGACCAAACGTGTACCACTCATTCCTAGAGGATGACCTAGCGCAATGGCTCCACCATTTGGATTGATACGTACGTCATTATCGGTAAGACCCAGTTCGCGAATTACGGCAAGGGATTGCGCGGCGAATGCTTCGTTGAGCTCGATAACATCCATCTGGCTTAATGTTAGTCCGGTTTGCTCAAGCACTTTTAGTACTGCAGGCACAGGGCCAATACCCATATAGCGTGGCTCGACACCAGCACTCGCCATACCAACAATACGCGCTTGCGGCGTTAGATTGTGTGCTTGACCAAAGCGTTCGCTACCCATTAGCACACAAGCAGCACCGTCATTGATGCCTGATGCGTTACCCGCAGTCACTGAACCGCCCTCCTTGCGAAATGGGGTTTTGAGACTCGCAAGGGCTTCTAAGCTAGCATCTGCACGTGGGTGTTCGTCTTGGTCAACAATCATGCTGCCTTTTTTCGTTTTGACTTCAACTGGTAATATCTCTTCGTTAAAGAGACCCGCCTGTTGGGCAGCCGCAGTTTTTTGTTGGCTGCGTAGCGCGAATAGATCTTGGTCTTCGCGGCTGATCTGATATTTTTCAGCCACGTTTTCGGCAGTTTCTGGCATGCTATCAACACCATACGCTGCTTTCATTAGTGGGTTAATAAAACGCCAACCGATGGAGGTGTCAAAAATTTCTGGTGCGCGGTGAAAGGCACTGGTCGGTTTTGATTGGACATAAGGTGCGCGGCTCATGCTCTCGACACCACCAGCCAATACAAACTCGGCCTCACCCGTTTTTACCAAACGTGAGGCGATGCCAATCGAGTCCATACCAGAGGCACAGAGACGGTTAACGGTGATAGCAGGCACCTTATCAGGCAAGCCTGCAAGTAAAGTTGCCATACGCGCTACATTACGGTTGTCTTCGCCAGCTTGGTTAGCACAGCCAATGACTACCTCATCGACCTTATCCCATGGCAAGTTTGGGTTTTGAGCTTTTAGGTGTTGAATAGGCAACGCTGCCAAATCGTCTGTACGAACACTACTTAAGCCACCGGCATAGCGCCCGATTGGGGTGCGAATAGCGTCATAAATATATACTTGTTGCATCATAATTTCCCCTTACAATAAATTAATAAGCTTAAGCGCTCGCCGTGTGACAGGTGATGGCTTTTTTTACCAAATACAGGCTGGCACGATAACGTTCTTCACCATAAATACGTTGTAAGTTATTGAGCGTGTTAAGCACGGTATCGTAGCCGAGCATTTGTGCCCATTCAAACGGGCCTTGGGGGTAATTCACGCCGTACTTCATGGCCGCGTCGATGTCTGCTTCAGAGGCGATGTTATGTAACACTGCTTCACAGCCTTCATTAATGAGCATAGCAATGGTACGTAAAACATATAAACCAGGATGGTCGGCAGACCAAATAACATGCACGTCAAAGCTAGCAAAGGTTTGTCTCACCAGCTCACGTTCATCATCATTACAGGCCATCGAGGCAGCCAATACAATAGCGCGGGCTTGTGACCAGTCCGCATGCCAGTCCATCAGCATGACTTTAGTATCACCATGATCAATCACCACGGATTCACCCAGTGATAAACGGATGCTGATATCACCAATTTCGATACTGTTCTGGTCTGCATCTTCAAGAGTCACCGTGAGGCTATCAGCAGCTTGTAAGCGTTCAACCAAACCTTTGGCATAAAGCCAATCACCACGTACAATAATGGTAGGCAGCGCGGCAGCGTTTGCTTCAACGGTGGGCAATGTATAGGCAGAGGTTTCTGGAGTTTGGCTATAGTCATAGAATCCTTGGCCAGATTTACGGCCGAAGCACCCTGCATCGACCAATTCTTTCTGTACCAACGATGGGCGGTAACGTGGCTCATAGAAGAAAGCTTGGTAGACGCTTTGGGTCACCGAGAAATTGACATCTTGACCAATTAAGTCTGTCAACTCGCATGGCCCCATAGCAAAACGACCTGATTCACGCATGATAAAGTCAAGCTGCGCAGGCGTGGTCGCGTTTTCTTGCAGTGCGCGAAAACCTTCGGCGTAGTATGGACGCGCCACACGGTTGACGATAAAGCCTGGGGTGGACTTGGCGATTACCGGTACCTTTTTCCAAGCACTCATCAAGTTAAACAAGCCATCTGTAATCTCAGTCGCTGTTTGTAAACCGCGAACAATCTCAACAAGTTTCATCACTGGGGCTGGATTAAAGAAGTGTAAGCCTACTACACGCTCAGGGTTTGGTACTGCTGATGCAATCGCTGTAATCGATATTGATGACGTGTTTGATGCAAAAATCGTATCGTTAGCACAAACATCAGCCAATTGGACAAAGATCTGCTGTTTAATGTCTTGACGCTCAACAATCGCCTCAACGATCAACTGCACCGCTGCCATCTCATTAATATCTGTAATAATAGATAAATTCTCTAGGGTGCTATCAAGTAGCACTTGAGACATTTTGCCTTTTTGGACACGTTTGGCAAGTTGGCTTTCCAGACTCGCTAAGGCGGCTTGACTTTTGGCAACATCTACATCAAAGAGATAGGTCGTGTGACCGTGCATGGCGGCCAACTGGGCAATGCCAATCCCCATTGTGCCTGCCCCAATAACGGCAATGGTTGCGTTTGATAAATCCCTCGTTTCCATGATTAACGTCCTTGGTAAATTGGGGTGCGTTTTTGCATAAAAGCTTGGACACCTTCTTTATAGTCGGCTGAGCGGCCAGCAAGTCGCTGCAAGTCCCGCTCTAAGATTAGCTGATCTTCTAGGCTGTTGTCCGCGGATACATTGATGGCTTTTTTAATGAGGCTTAGGCCATAGGTCGGTTGGCTGGCCAAATGTTCGGCCAATTTACTGGCTTCGCTGCGTAGCGCGTCATCTTCGACCACTTGCCAAATCATGCCCCATGCCATCGCTTGTTCAGCAGATAGCTTATCGCCTAACAGGGCTAAGCCCATCGCGCGGGCGCGTCCGACAACGCGTGGTAAGAACCATGTACCGCCTGAATCGGGTACAAGTCCAAGACGACAAAACGCTTGGATAAATGAGGCTGATTTGGCCGCCAATACCAAGTCACACGCCAAAGCGATGTTCGCGCCGGCACCGGCAGCCACGCCATTCACCGCACAGATCACAGGCTTTGGCATGTCAGTGATCAGCTTAATAAGTGGATTGTAGTAAGTCTCGATAGATAGGCCCAAATCTGGCGCATCAGCATTCGGGGCAACTGCGCGATCGCCTAAATCTTGACCTGCACAAAAACCGCGACCTTCAGCAGAGAGCACTACAGCGCGAATAGTACTGTCTTTTGACCATGCTTTTAGCACGCTGACCACTTCTTTGTGCATGGTTTCATTAAAGCTATTAAGCTGTTTTGGACGGTTTAAGGTAAGATAGCCGACGGCATTTTTTTCTTCGACGAGAATCGTTTGATAGTCCATTACATACCTCTAAAAATTGGTTGACGTTTTTCTAAAAATGCACGGATACCTTCTTGGCGATCTTGGGTGGCGGCAAGCCAAACAAATAGCTGACGTTCTTGCTTAAGGCCTTGGCTCAAGTTCACTTCGTGGATGGTTTTAATTGACTGTTTGATGGCGCGAATGGCCAAAGGGGCTTGTTTAGCGATTTTGGCCGCCAGATCAAGGGTATATTGCACGGTCAAATCGGTTGGGCAGATTTGGGTGGTAATTCCATGTTGTTGCGCGCTCAACGCACTAATCCTCTCACCTGTCATCGCCCAACGCATGGCAAGCTGTTGACCCACTAGGCGGGCGAGACGCTGTGTCCCCCCAGCCCCTGGTAGCATGCCCAAGCCAACTTCAGGCAGCGAAAATTGGGCGTTTTCACCCGTGACCACGATATCACCATGCAATACCAGCTCAAAACCGGCACCGAGTGCATAGCCATTGACTGCGATTAATAGCGGCTTGCTAAATTCCTCGATTCGCTTCCACAAGGTTGGGCGAATATCAGTTTGTAAGCTAACGGTATCGAGTTGAATAAGTTCGTTAAGATCTGCACCCGCAGCGAAGCATTGGGTGTTGCCAGTAATGACGACCGCTTTTATATCGGTATCAGCGTCATAGGCTTGAAGCCGTTCGACAATTTCTTGCAAAGTGGCGTTATTGAGGGCGTTGCGTTTTTCTGGGCGATTTAGCTCAATCAGTGCAACCCCTTCTTTTGGACTGGAGGTTCTAATGTAATTCATCCCTGAATCCTAATAAAAACAATGTAATAAGGAGTTTTTGCCAAACCCTACGTTGTATATAAAAACGATAAATGGCTAGGGTGCTAGCGTCTCGCGATTACGCGTCAAAGCTCAATCGTATGTTGGCTGATACAGGTAATGCTTGGCAGCTGAGTACGTATCCCTTATCTAACTCTTCTTGCTCAAGGCTATAGTTAACGGCCATTTCGACCTCACCTTCAATCACCCTGCATTTACAAGTGGCACACACACCGCCTTTACAGGCATAGGGTAAGTCAGCACCCGCACGTAATGCCGCATCTAAGATGCTGTCATCTTGTTTTGACACTTCAACGATCAGTTCACGTCCGTCCAAAATGATATTGACGCGTTCTTCGCTACGTTTTTCGATTTGCTGGGCGGTTGGTTTGTTGACAGTCCCCGTATGGAAACGCTCGGTATGGATGTTGTTGCGATCGATACCAAGGTTTGGCAATACGGTCTCAATGGCCTCCATCATTTCTTCTGGGCCACAGGCAAAGCAGTGGTCAACATCAGCACTGATAAGTCGGGCGTCAAACAACTGTTGTAGTTTGTTCGCATCGATACGGCCATTAAAGATCTCGCTGTCACTCATCTCACGTGAGAAAATATTAACCAGTTGTAGGCGCGTTTTAAAACGGTCTTTAAGGTCCATGATTTGCTCAGAGAACATGGTTTGTTTCCATGACCGATTGCCGTATATCAAGGTAAAATTGGCATCTGGTTGGGTACTTAACACCGTTTTGACGATAGATAAAATTGGGGTAATACCACTACCAGCAGCAAAGCTTAGATAGTTTTGACCACCAGCTTTAGCAGCTTTTTGAAAGAAAACTCCTTGGGGTGGCATAACTTCTAGAGTATGGCCTACTTTTAGATGTTCGTTTGCCCAAGTAGAAAATTGTCCTTGATCAATCTTCTTGATGGCAATGCTCATGTCTTCTTGCACATCACTACAGATTGAGTAGCAACGACGGATTTCGCCATTATCTGTCATGTGACGGATGGTCAAATGTTGACCTGGTTGGTATTTAAAGGCTGCCGCATCTTCCGAAGCAAGGTCAAATGCAATGCAAATCGCTTGCTCAGTTTGTGGCTGGATAGACTTGATAGTTAGTGGCAAAAATTGACTCATGCGAAAATCCTTCTTTCATTTTGCTTAGTTAGTGAGCTGACTGTCACGTGCGATCTCGCGACTACCCCTATCTTAGATGCATTTAAAATAATCAAACGGTTCAAGGCAATCGAGGCACTTATACAACGCCTTGCACGCAGTTGAACCAAATTCGCTAATCAGTTGGGTTTTTTGACTGCGGCAATGCGGACAGGTCACACCATCGGTTAGCGCCACGTGGGTACCACAGCTGTGTGAATCGCCTTGCGGCGGTGCAATGCCATATTCTTGCAGCTTTTGCTTACCTGCCTCACTCATCCAGTCGGTCGTCCAAGCTTCAGACAAGTCAATCACCACCTTTACAGGGCTCAGCCCACGTTCGGTAAACGTGTTGGTAATATCATCTTTTAGCATATCAGTTGCTGGGCAGCCGCTATAGGTTGGTGTTAAACGCACCACGATTTCGTTATCTGCGTTGATATCAACGCCCCGAATCATGCCTAAGTCAAGCACGGTCAAAACAGGTATTTCTGGATCATGAACCTGATTAAGGGCTTGCCAGCAGGCATCTGTGACTTGTGGAATTAACCGCATACTTTGACTCCCTGTCTTGTATGTTTACCAATTCATATTTGGGTAAGCACGTTGCATGTACTGTAATTCTGCCAAAATATAACCCAAGTGTTCGGTATGAGCGCCTTGTTTCGCACCACGGCGGTATGCGCCAATCTCAGGCAACGTTAAGTTCAAACGTGCCAATCCACTTTCAATCTGCTCTAACCATTCAGCTTTTAGAAGATCAAGTTTCGGTAAGACACCACTATCAACCAAGGCTTGTTCGTCAGTGGTGAGTTCAAACAATTCAGCAGTAAAGCGCCATAGGTTGTTCAGAGCTTGTTGCGTTTTGTAGTGTGCCTCATCGGTGCCTAGACTTAGGCGTTCCATCCATGCATGTGAGAAACGTACGTGATATTTTGCTTCTTTCAATGACTTTACACCAAAGGCTGCAATATCTACGTGGCTGCTTTGGCTTAACGCGTCAAGTAACAATACATGGTAATTATCCATCAACCATTGACGCACCATCGTTTGGGCAAAATCTCCATTGGGCTGTTCACATAGCAATAGGTTGCGATATTCACGTTCGGTACGTAAAAAAGCCATGTTATCTTCATCACGGCCCAAGCCTTCGATTTGTCCGGCCAGACTCAGCACCGTACGTGATTGGCCTAATAAGTCTAAACCGATATTTGACAAAGCAATATCAAGCTCAAGTTCAGGGGCATGTCCACACCACTCAGACAAGCGGTGCGATAGGATCAATTGGCTATCACCAACATGAAGTAAAAATTGTGTTAATGCTTGGTTATTCATCGATTATCTCCTACCTTAAATATGCTCAATACCGTCTGGAATTTGATAGAAGGTAGGATGACGATATACCTTGTCGAATGATGGCTCAAAAAACTCTGGTTTATCCTCAGGTTGCGATGAGGTAATCAGCTCTGACTTCACTATCCAAATGCTCACACCTTCATTACGACGAGTGTAGACATCACGTGCGTTTTGCAGAGCAATTTCATCATCTGGCGCGCGCAAGCTACCAACATGACGATGACTTAAACCTTGTTTGCTACGGATAAAAACTTCGTAAAGTGACCAGTTGTTTTTGCTTTCCATGGCTAATTTTCCTTTAAAAAATATTAAGCGGCTTTTTGAGTATTGGCGTGTTGTTTCTGTGCATAGACAGCAGCAGAGTCACGAACCCATTTACCCTCTTCCCAAGCTTTACGTCGGGCTTCGATACGCTCATGGTTACACGGGCCTTTACCAGCAATCACGGCAAAGAGTTCGTCCCAGTTGATTTCACCGAATTCATAGTTGCCCGTTTCTTCGTTAAACGTCAAATCTTTGTCAGGAATGGTTAAACCAAGTTGTAACACCTGTGAAACGGTGTTATTCACAAATTTTTGGCGCAACTCATCGTTACTAAATAGTTTGATTTTCCAATCCATGCTAAGAGCACTATTGGGTGAATTATCATCATTTGGACCGAACATCATTAGCACTGGCCACCAGAAGCGATCGACTGCATCTTGTGCCATGGCTTTTTGTTCAGGTGTACCATTCGCCAATACCATCATGGCTTCGAAGCCTTGGCGTTGGTGGAAACTTTCTTCTTTACAGATACGAACCATGGCGCGAGCATATGGACCATATGACGTCCGGCAAAGCGCCACTTGGTTAACGATAGCGGCGCCGTCAACCAACCAGCCGATAGCAGCGATGTCAGCCCACGTTAGAGTTGGGTAGTTAAATATTGATGAGTATTTCATGCGGCCAGCAACGAGTTTGTCCATCATATCGTCACGATCTGCGCCTAAGGTTTCAGCGGCGCTGTATAGATACAATCCATGACCTGCTTCATCTTGGACTTTGGCCAACAATACGGCTTTACGTTTGAGTGTTGGTGCACGCGTAATCCAATTACCCTCAGGTAACATACCAACCACTTCTGAATGTGCATGCTGACCAATCTGGCGAATGAGCGTTTTACGATAAGCATCTGGCATCCAATCTTTTGGCTCAATTGAAATGTCCTTTTCAATCTTGTTGTCAAATAATTCTACTTGCATGTTCATGTGATACCTCGTCCTTAACAGGTGTTAGTGTTATCTAATCTAAAGCGATACTGTTTTAAAATCAATACCTATTTTTATGTATCGTTTTATTTTTTAGCTGTTTTATTAATAAGATATTGTTTTATATAGATATTTATAATAATAAATTTTTAAAAAAATATTAATAATTATAAACATACTTGACTTTTCAGCGATTTAAATACAGATTATGACACGTTAAGTTTTTATTTTTATCTATAATGTATCGTAAAAGGAGTTGTTATATGTCAGACATTAAAACGTTAAGCTCACTCGTCCTCGGTAAAGCCTACGTTGCACAAAGCGATTTTCGCACTGTGCATCATGCGGTTACCGGCGAACCAATTTATCAAGTCAGTAGCGCTGGTATCGATACCAAAAAAGTAGTTGAATACGCTAAAGAATATGGCTCAGCGCTTGCAAACTGGACATTCCACCAACGCGCTAATGCACTGAAATTGGTCGCACAATATCTACTTCAACGTAAAGAAGATTTTTATGCATTGGCCACGGCAACTGGTGCGACACGCAAAGATGCCTGGGTCGATGTTGAAGGAGGTATCGGTACCTTATTTGCATATTCGAGCCTCGTGCGCCGTGAGCTCAGCGATGAGACTGCCTTAGTTGAAGATGCTTGGATTCCTCTATCAAAAAATGGTACGTTTGGCGCTCAGCATATCTTGAGCCCGAAAACGGGCGTGGCCATTCATATTGATGCGTTTAACTTCCCTATCTGGGGCATGTTAGAAAAAGTCGCACCGACTCTATTAGCTGGTGTCCCTTGTATCGTCAAGCCTGCAACCGAAGGCGCTGAGCTGACTCATGCCGTGGTAGCCGCGATTCATGAAAGCGGTCTATTGCCAGAGGGTTCATTGCAGCTGATATGTGGACAAACCTATGACTTGTTTGACCATCTAAATCCCCAAGACACCATTACCTTCACAGGTTCTGCAGTAACGGGTCAAAAACTACGAGCCCATCCACATTTGAACGCCCATTCAATTCCTTTCACCATGGAAGCCGATTCGGTGAACAGTGCCATTTTAAGCCCAGCTGCCAACGATGAAACTATCGATTTGTTTGTACGCGAAGTCTTCCGCGAAATTACTATCAAAGCTGGACAAAAATGTACTGCGATTCGTCGCGCGTTTGTTCCTGCCGCCTTGCTAGAAACAGCGCAAACTCGCCTAGTTGAAAAACTACAAAAAGTCGTGGTCGGTGACCCAAACCGTGAAAACGTGACCATGGGTACATTAGCTAGCGTGAAGCAAAAACTTGACGTCGCAGAAAAAGTCGAGCAACTGAGCCAAGAAGCCGAAGTGGTATTCGGTAGTCACTTACGTGAAGATTTCACTTTACAAGTAGACGACGCAGAAAAATCAGCCTGTTACCCACCAACCGTGTTGGTCTGTAATAACCCAAGCCAAGCCGAAAATATCCATCGCATCGAAGCATTTGGTCCAGTTGTCACCCTAATGCCATACGGCGACCTAGATGAACTTGGTGCACTTGTAGCACGTGGTGAAGGTAGCTTAGTTGCCTCTATCGTGCGCAATGCAGACGAAAACATCGAAGCCTTATTGAAAAAAATTGCCCCTTGGCATGGCCGTGTACATATCCTAGATAGCGAAAGTGCTCGTGAAAGTACGGGTCATGGTTCACCTCTCCCATTACTTGTACACGGTGGCCCAGGCCGTGCCGGTGGTGGTGAAGAACTTGGTGGTCTGCGAGCCGTTAAACACTACATGCAACGTACTGCCATCCAAGGCTCGCCCAATGCCTTGACCCAAGTCGGTCACAGCTGGACAGCTGGTGCACAAGTGTTCGAAGATCGTGTCCATCCGTTCAAAAAATCATTCGATGAACTTCGTATTGGAGAGCGTCTATTGACCGCACGTCGTACAGTGACTGAGGCAGATATCGTTAACTTTGGCTGCTTAAGTGGTGACCACTTTTACGCTCATATGGACAAAATTGCGGCGGCAGATTCGTTCTTTGGTGAGCGTGTCGCCCATGGTTACTTTATCGTATCAGCGGCCGCTGGCTTGTTTGTTGACGCATCACCTGGTCCAGTCATCGCTAACTACGGTATGGAAAACCTACGCTTCGTTGAGCCTGTCAAGATTGGTGACACCATTCAAGTTGAATTAACTTGTAAACAAAAGACGCCAAAGGCACAACGCGACCCAGCGGAAAAAGCTCATGGCGTTGTAGTATGGGACATCAAAGTTAAGAACCAATGCAACGACTTGGTCGCAACTTACGACATCTTGACCTTAGTTGAGCGTAAGGCTTGATACATATATGGATCTGCAAAAAAGGAGTCGTCATGACTCCTTTTTTGCAACTAAAGCAAACTTTATTAATAAAACATATTGACGTCAGGTTGTAGAATAGCTAAATTATAAAACCAAGTGATACATAATTTTATTTTTAATAAATAAAAAGTATCATTAATTTATATTAGATAATGTTTGGCTAGGATAGCTAAGCTGTCGAGTCGTTTCTAGGACAATATATAGACAAGGAGTCACTAATGACAACCACCACCGCAATGGCTGAAAACGCCTCGCTTGCTATACATCAGGATAAAAAAGTACTCACTGCCACCCTAGTTGGTACTGCGATTGAATGGTATGATTTTTTCATCTATGCACAAGCCGCAAGTCTCATATTTGCTCCCCTGTTTTTCGCTGAAGTCAGCAAATCAAACCCTATGCTCGCCCAAATCATCGCTTTTGCGACCGTTGGTATCTCATTTCTATTTCGCCCATTAGGCGCAATCGTATGTGGTCGCTTGGGTGACAAGTACGGTCGCAAGATGGTATTGGTAACGACCCTGATTTTGATGGGTGCGTCAACGACCTTAATAGGCTTCTTGCCGACTTATGCGCAGATTGGTGTATTAGCACCCTTGGCTTTGGTATTTTTACGTATTATCCAAGGCTTTTCTGCAGGTGGTGAATGGGGCGGTGCGGCATTGTTATCTGTCGAGCATGCACCCCTTGATAAACGCTCATTATTTGGGGCTTACCCACAGATTGGCGTACCCATCGGTATGATTCTAGCGACTGGTGTCCTGCTACTTTTAAATTTAATTTTGGGTAAAGAAGCCTACCTCGAGTGGGGTTGGCGCATTCCATTTATATTATCGATTGCATTGATCATCGTGGGCACCTTTATCCGTCGTTCGGTTAAAGAATCACCAGTGTTTGAAGCCATGCATCGCCGTAAAGCAGAAGCCTCTGCACCATTATCATTGTTATTCAAAAATCACACGCCAACAGTTCTTAAAGCGGCTTTAATCTTTATGGGAGTGAATGCAGGTGGTTATATTCTCATCGCTTTTATGGTGGGTTATGGTCAAAAAGCCTTAGGACTTAGCCCTACTTTGACCATGCTAATCGTAGTGGCGGCTGCTTTTTCTTGGTTAGTATCAACCCTTTGGGGCGGCATATTAGGTGATAAGATTGGTCGTCTAAGGATTTTTAAATTAGGCTATATTTTATTGTCGTTATGGTCGATTCCAATGTGGTTTTTGATTGATACCAAATCTCCATTTTTATTCATGCTAGCACTAGTGGTTTGGGCTATTCCCCTAGGTTTTACTTATGGTCCATTATCAGCCCTATTTGCTGAAATGTTCCCTGCAAAAGTACGTTTTTCAGGGGTGTCCATCAGCTATGCATTAGGTTCCATTATTGGTGGTGCGTTCGCTCCGATGATTGCGCAATGGATTATGGCAACTTATCAACAGTCATGGATGATTGGGTTGTATATTACTATCGTCTCATTAATTTCACTATTCACACTTTACACGATTAAAAAAGACCCACAAGGCGTTGATCTATCTCTCTAAATAAATTTAGAGAGATAGTGGAAAATGTCACCATGTAAATGGTATAAAAATTTTATCAGCATACGAAAAAAAATCAGCCCCACCTTACCTTTAACGGTTAAAAAGCTGACTAACTATCGAAATACCGAAGTGTCGTGATTGAAAAATACCAAACGCAAGCCCTCAATCAGCAGGTTTAGGCCTAAAACGAACAAACTGACTTGAGGGCGAAGGTTTGACTTTAGCTTGCGTTTTAAGGATTTATCCTTAGTAGCTTAAAGAATAGTCACCGATAAATCATCTGCAACAGTCTTTACACTGATAGTTCTGCTTGCTATAGCTTTTAAGCTGTTTTTCCTTAAACTACAACTGTGACATTGAGTGCAAATGATATCTATTAGTGTCTTTATAATCTCAAATATATTATCTTGCTTTGTCTATCTCCCTCTTTCATTTCCTCAACATACTTTCTGATACACAACCTTAATTCAAGCTATAACCTATTAGAAGGCACATATACCAATGTAGTGGCATCCAAAATGTCAGGTCACATTCCCATATGCTATGGATTTATTTTACTGTGATGAGTCGAAAAATCTATACATGCTATTCTTTGTATAGCATAGAAGGCTGAGGCATGAAATTCACTTTTCCTAGGCCTTGTTATCAATACTGCGGTTTGGTCAATGAGAATTTCGGCAGCATTAATTATGATAAACAACAACTACTTTCAAGATATCATTGAAAGTGTTTCTTGAGTTAAGCCTCTACCTCTACTATAGCTAGCTATATATAATCGTTTTGAAGCAGTCGATTAACTAACGATATCTTTTGACTTGATAAAGTTTAACATTAGTGATTAAAAACGATTCTATTATGGCTAGATTAACCATCGTTGCCAATATCATGGCCAAACCAAATCGAAACGGTTAAAACAGAATTGATAAAACTTACTGGTGTTACTCGCGCTAAAGAAGGGTGTATCAATTACAACTTACATCAAGATAATGAAAATTCTGCTCATTTTATGTTCTACGAAAATTGGGCGTCACGTGAACTTTGGCAGGCTCATATGAGTAATAAACATTTTGACGATTACTCAAAAGCCACTGAAGGTGCAATAGAAAAATTCACTTTGAATGAAATGATCGTTATTGAGTAACTAACATTAAACTAAAAGTATTAATAACGATTAGTGAATAAATAGTATTAGGTGCTAAACGTCATACACTCAATATTATGCTTGAGTACCTACGTACACCAATAAATACAGGAGATTCAAATGAAATATGTAAAGTCACTACTGGCTATAAGTGCTGCATTGATATTAGGCACAGCTCATGCCAACAATATTGAAGTCGTTGCGCAAATAGATGATACTCGCCCTGGTAATATCACGGTCACTCAACAAGGACGAACATTTTTGTCCATGCAGCCCCTAGACAACCCTGAATACCGTGTGGTTGAATTGATGAGTGATGGCTCAACTAAACCTTTTCCAAACGTAGACTGGGCTGACGGTCCAGATAAAGGAGATGTTGGATTTGCTTCAGTTATTGGTATCGAAAGCACTCCAGATGGAGTGGTTTGGATTCTAGATATGGGTAGCAAAAATTCGCCTGCTCAAATCGTAGCTTGGGATACCTTAAATAACAGACTCTTTAAACGCATTGAGATCGATAGTGATGCTACTGTAGACAACTCGTTCTTACAAGATTTTGTTATCGATACTAAGCGCAATAAAATATACATAGCTGATACTAGTCTCGGTAATTTGTCAGGAGCACCTGCGCCTGCCTTTGTAGTTGTTGACTTAGACACAGGTAACTCTCGCCGTATTCTTCAAGCAAATAAAGCACTTTTAGCACCTGAGCATGACCTTATTATTGATGGGTCATTAATGGCAACTAAGCGTGAAAATGGTAATTCTGATGCAATTTACCTAAGTTTAAACCCAATCACTATGGATGCCCAAAATGAATGGGTATATTTCGGTACAGTGAATGGTAGTGTAATTTACCGCTTGCCTGCCTCATCACTTGCCAATGATAATTTGACGGATAGCCAACTGAGTAAAACCATAGAGTTTTATGGTGAAAAACGTCCTAGTGACGGGATGATTATGGCGGATAATGGAGATATCTACGTTGGAGATATTGAAAAAAATGCCATCAGTATCGTGACTAAAGATGGCTTTAAGACCTTTGCTCAAGATGACAATCTACTATCATGGGCTGATGGGTTTTCAATTCAAAATGGCTACTTATACATCACTCAAAACTCACTACATCTCAACCCTGCGTTAAATCAAGGTGAAGAGGGCTCTGTGAAGCCATACCATATCTTACGTATAAAGTTGAATCAATAATTGAGGGTACTTCTAACTTCAACGGTTAATCAATACCTTTTTATTTAAGCAGATGCATGCTTAAATACTGAAGCTCAGCTATGCTGAAGGGATGATAGAAGCAAACTTGATAAACTAATGAACTTTGATAGAAATAAAAAAGGTTGCCGACACTATATATAATATAGCGCTAGCAACCTTTTTTTATTTAGTACTTTACTTAGATAATTTACCTAATATTAGGAATTTTCATATCTAATCTCTAACCTAGAAAGAAGTACGGCGATAGTTACGATATTCAGGTAACCAAAAGTTCGCTTTTAATCGGCGTTGTAAGTTCTCCGATGTGATAGGTAGTGCTAGCTTATCTTGTGCCGCTTGTAATGCCACTGCATACGCTATTTTTTCACTGATCTCTCTGATAACCTTGATCGGCGGTAAGATGGCACCAGGTGCTTTTTCGTATTCCATTGATATATCTGCAAGGGCTTGGCTTGCTGCCGTTAGCATATTATCGCTGATACCTGTCGCACGTGCTGCTAAAACACCCAGACCAATACCAGGGAAAATATAGCTGTTATTACACTGAGAAACCTCAAAAGACTGACCGTTATAAGTGGTATGAGGAAACGGACTACCCGTCGCAACAATGGCCTTACCTTTACTCCAATTCATGACTTCTTGCGGTGTTGCCTCCACACGGGACGTTGGATTTGAAAGTGGTAGTACAATTGGGTGCTCAGTATTAGCACATAGCGATTCGATCACTTCTTGGGTGAACAGACCTTTTTGTCCGCTAACACCAAATAATACGGTGATTTTTGCTTGTTTAACCACTTGCGCTAAACCAAGCTTCTTACTTTTATCCCAGCTTGCAATAGCTGATTCTTTTTGTACTAACGGTTCTTGGAATTTTTGCAGTTCTGTCATGCCATCTGTTAGCAAGCCATAGCGATCGACCATGAATACTTGACTACGAGCTTGCTCTTCAGTCAATCCTTCACGCTGCATTTGGCGAATGATATGCTCAGCAATACCGCAACCCGCAGATCCTGCGCCTAAAAATGCGATATTCTGTTGGCTAAGTTTTTGACCTTTATTTAGACACGCTGCAATCAAAGTACCAACTGATACCGCAGCAGTTCCTTGAATATCATCATTAAAGCAGCATAGCTGATCACGATATTTATTCAATAACGGGGTCGCGTTTTCCTGAGCAAAATCTTCAAACTGCAATAACACTTCTGGCCAACGGCGCTTAACGGCTTGAATAAATAAGTCCACAAATTCATTATATTCATCGCCAGAGATGCGAGGATTTCTCCAGCCCATATACATAGGATCGTCAAGTAGCTGTTGGTTATTGGTGCCGACATCCAGCAAAATAGGTAGACAGTAAGCTGGGCTAATACCACCACAAGCCGTGTATAAAGACAATTTACCGATTGGAATGCCCATACCACCAATACCCTGATCTCCTAGGCCCAATATACGTTCACCGTCAGTAACAACGATCACTTTAACGTTTTGTTTAGTGGCATTTTGTAGCATGTCGTCGATTTTGTGACGCTCAGGATATGAGATAAACAAACCACGTTTACGACGATAAATTTGCGAGAATTTTTCACACGCCTGACCAACGGTTGGGGTATAAATGAGCGGCATGACTTCTTCGATATGCTGCTCAATGAGATGATGAAATAAGGTTTCATTGGTATCTTGGATGTTACGTAAGTAAATATGCTTATCCATCGCGTCAGTGAATGAGCTAAGTTGATGATAAGCACGTAATGATTGCTCCTCAATCGTTTCAATATTATGAGGTAATAGCCCTGTTAAATTAAAGCTACTACGTTCTTCTGATGAAAAAGCACTACCTTTATTCAATAAAGGTGTCTCTAAAAGAGCGGGTCCAGCAACAGGAATATATAAAGGACGCTTGTTTGACATAATGTAATCTTCTTATTAAAGGCATATGAGTGAAAGCCATACTGAGTGAAAGCTATGCTAGTGCTGCATTATACATAGCATCGACTGGTATTTAACAATAGATAACAAAATCATTTTGAATAAATGTGCTTCTGAACTCGAGGCTGCTGATACATTTACCGAGAAATAATAAAAAAGCACTACCAATCGGCAGTGCTTCTGAGGATGTATTGAACAATTTATAATGGACAAACACTGAACTATTTAGCTACTTAGCTACTGATAAATAATCAGCCCACGGCCAGTTTTAAATATCAGTTATAGAGTTCAGTTATAAACAACACGAGCAATTGCGTTTGGTTTTCGACATTTTACCAATACCCGGATTAAAGGTATTGGTTGGGTCCAAGCTTTTATAAAAGTTCTGCAAATCAGGTTCTGCTTCGTATAGATGTCCGACATTATGCTCAGCAGGATATTTGGCTCCGCGTGCGCTCAGTAGCTCTAACATCATTTTTTTAACAAGATGTGCATCACTACCCTTCTTCAGAATATAGTCTTGATGAAATACATAACAAAAGAAGTGTCCATAATAGAGTTTCTTTTCCAAATGCTGTTCAATGTCTTCAGGTAACGTTTCAAGCCATTCTAATTCGTTACGTGGTATAGCAATATCCAATGCCAATATATCGCCGACTTCTTTTTCATGTATGACTTCATATCTTAGTGCGGCACCTGCAGCGGCAAAGCGATGTAAAAAGGCGCTTTCTGATTCTTCTTGACTACATTCAAAATAGTTACCCGTATTTGAAGCGTCGAAAAATACCTTCAGAAAATCCTGTGCTTCTGCTATGCCAGCATCACTCATTTTTAAGATGAGATGATGCTCATATTGGTCGCGGTACTCTAGCATTCGCTTCGGTAAATGCTTTGGAAATATATTGGCGACGAATTGCATGACTTTGTCAGTGAAATGCTTTGGCATCCATGACCATTTATGGAATTTTGCATCCATAGCGCCTTTGATAGAAAACAATCTAGGTAAGGCATTGGTACCAAGATGCTTAATACTCAGGAACGTGTCCTTACCATACTTAGCAGATACATCAAATATATCACGATGCATATACTCACCCACTTCAGGGATATTATCGAAGTTTGATAATATCTGTCTTCTGAGCTGTGCAAGCTCACTCACACTATTGGTACCTATGTAGAAGGTTTTCTCTTTTACAGCCGTTGGATAGGTATCAAGACGTACTGCAAACACAGCAAGCTTGCCAGCGCAGCCACTGGCTTCATAAAGTCTTCGCCTATCCGCATTAAAACGACTTGGCGTACTTGCATCAACATCTTTTACTCTGGCGATATATTCTTTGTCAGATGCCATCTTACCAGTGTCAGGTAATGCTCTTTTATCAAAATTACCTGTTTGCAGATTAGTAAGTATTTCTTCTGGAGTGTCGCCTAACTCTACATCTAGGTGATTAACCAGCACTAGCTGACCGTGCTTGTCTATTTGGGCAAACAATGCCAGCTCGGTATAAGCAGGACCTCTTTTAACCAGTGCCCCACCTGAATTATTAGAGACACCGCCAATAATAGATGCACCTAACGTCGATGAACCGATGACCGAGTGAGGTGCTCTATTTACGGCTTTAAGCTGACTTTGCAACTGATGCAACGTGGCGCCAGGTAAGCTAATCACTTGCTCGTTGTCATTCACCAAATACAACTGGTTCATTGCAAGGGTGTTAATCACAACCACTGGTCTATCGTAGTCATTACCGCTCGGCGTTGAGCCTTCAGTCAGCCCTGTTTTTGCCGCTTGCATGATAATAATGCAGTCGCCTTCCACACATATTTCTAGACTACGCCAAATCTCCAGCAACGTTTGCGGAAACAGAACAGCCAAAGCATTGCCGCCGCCAGAGCGCCACCCCATTCTATAGTGTTCGTTTTTTTCTGGATCAGCCTGTACATTACTGGCTCCCAGTAAATGGGTTAGCTTGTCTAACACTTGCTCAGGATGAAGTGTGTCTTGGTCTTGATGCGCTATGTTTGATGAAGCTCTATTTAATGACGGCATATGACGCTCTTTATTTAGTGATTGTGTGTCACTCATGACGCTAAAGGCCCTTGAAAACCAAAGAGGTAAATGGCAGCCATGACGATAATCCCGCAGAACAGCACATAATAGATGGTAGGTAAAATAGTACGTCTAAGTGTGGCGCCCTCCATA
The DNA here is from genome assembly GCF_043419765.1 of Psychrobacter nivimaris. Taxonomy (NCBI): domain Bacteria; kingdom Pseudomonadati; phylum Pseudomonadota; class Gammaproteobacteria; order Moraxellales; family Moraxellaceae; genus Psychrobacter; species Psychrobacter nivimaris. The sequence goes on from NZ_JBHOFX010000002.1 coordinate 37,612, forward strand.
CCGAGTAGGCCCACCGTTGCCGATGCAGCCACCACATTATGTACTGCAATCATATTACCAGCAGCCGCACCAACTGCTTGAGCCGCGATGATTAGAGAAGGTGAAATATGTAAGCTCATGGCAGCTTCGTATTGGAATTGACTGAACATCATGTTGGATACGGTATTAGACCCCGCGATAAAAGCACCTAACGCACCAATGGTTGCACTGATTAAGGGGAAAACACTACCAAAAGTACCCGCAAACAACTCTGCACTGGCGACAGGCATACTCGCCACATCTGATAAGTTTACGCCTGAATTAATAAAAATCCTAACCATTGGAATCGTGAAAATAAGGACAAATCCAGCCCCTAGTACAGTTTTGCCTGATTCTTTAAAGGCATTATTTAGTGCACTGGCAGGTCTTTTGGTTTGAAAAGCGGCAGCAACCAAGGCGCTAATTAATAACAAGCCGCCTGGTAAGTATAAAGGACTAAAGCTGGCACTGATATCTGCCTCACTTAAAATCGAGGTTAGGTCTACTGTCGCACTGTTCAGCAAAGACTGAAAGCCTGTTAATACTCTAGAACACACCAATAAAAGGGCAACTAATAGATAAGGAAACCACGCCATGACCGTGGACATCTTTTTATCACTCAACGCAGGAGTGATGTCTTCTTTACTGACTACTAGCTTACCAAGCCATTCACTTGGCCAGCTTTTTTTCGGTTCAAAATCCCATGTGGTTTTTGGTACTAAAAATCCACGTTTTGCCGCATTAACAACAATAGTGATACTGACCAAACCACCGACCAATGATGGAAACTCTGGCCCTAAAAAAACACCTGTTAGGGTATAAGGGACTGTGAATGCTAAACCCGCAAAAATAGCAAATGGCCAAATAGCGAAGCCTTCTCTCCAGCTTTTATTTTTACCAAAAAAGCGCGTGAGCATCATCACCATGAAAAGTGGCATAAATGTACCAATGACACCGTGCATAATGGCTACTTGGCTGGTAATCAGTTGTAAAAAGTCGCCCCACTCTAGTCCTTGTTGTGCCAGTTGGGCGCTAATGGCTACTGTATCTAATCCCTTGTTTACACCAATAACGATAGGCGTACCGACTGCCCCAAATGACACAGGCGTACTTTGTATCATCATTCCCATCAACACAGCACCTAGCGCTGGAAATCCTATTGCGACGAGTAAAGGCGCGGCAATAGCGGCCGCTGTACCAAAACCAGCCGCTCCCTCAAGAAAGCAACCAAAGCACCAAGCAATAATAATGGCTTGCACCCGCCTATCTGGCGATACATTGGTAAACCCAGCACGGATAACAGCAATGGCACCCGTATGCTTCAACGTATTCAATAAGAAAATAGCGCCGAATACGATCCACAATACTGAAACCGTAATGACTATTCCTTGAATAATCGATGAAGACACGCGATTAAGCGTCATATCCCATACAAAGAGGGCAAGCGCGGCAGTAACCGCCAGAACGATTGGCATGGTTCTTTTGGCTGACCATTGCAAGCCTATCAAAAAAATACCACAGAGCACGATTGGCAGTAATGCCAACAGTCCATATATTGTTTGATTCAAAATCATAATCCTTTTTTTATCGTGTAATCTTCCTTGAACCACTTCATCTAAGCATTTGTTTTTATAACTTCATGCTGTCGGTCAGACGAAGCCGAAAACAATCTCTGTCAGTGACATGATTAATAGAATGGTTAAATAAACAAATGCTCAAAATTCCCTAAAATATTCTACGCCTTGTCAATACATTGATATATTGCATCAAAGGACAATGTTATTTTCTTTTTTTGCTATAATCCAAAACGTATTACACCAATTGGGGAACAAGTATGGGCAAAGCTGACGATATGGTTTTATTCGTCCAAGTGGTTGATGAAGGGTCATTTTCTCGGGTCGCTGAAAAGCTGTCATTAACGAATTCAGTGGTAAGTAAACGCATTGCAAGATTAGAAGAAAGCTTAAACGCACAGCTGCTTTATAGGACAACCAGAAAGTTAAGCTTAACCGATGCAGGAAGGACGCTTTATAACAAAGCTAAAATCGCTAAATTTGCCTTTCAGGAAGCTGAAAATGCCGTTACAGGCTATGGTGAGGACATGAAAGGCAACATACGTATAACCATGCCAGCGGTCTCTGCAAATCTAATATTGAGCGAATCCATTGCCGAATTCTGTAAACAACACCCAGAAATATCAGTAGATTTACAGATTACCAATCGATTGGTTGATTTGATAGAAGAAGGATTTGATCTGGCGATAAGGACAGCAGAGCTTGAAGACTCATCACTCATTGCAAGACGTCTTATAGATAGCCAGTGGGTCATATGTGCAACACCAGACTATTTAGAACGACACGGTACACCTCAAACTCCTGAACAATTACGGAGTCATGAGTGTTTGGTCTATAAGTTTGATCATACGGCAAATGGTATATGGCCGCTATATATAGATGGCACGGAGCAACTGCTTCCTGTACAGGGTCGGTTTCATAGCAATCATCTTAATGCGATTAAACAAGCGACTCTCAGCGACCTAGGTATCGCCTTTTTACCACAAGCACTTGTTTATGAAGAAATGCAGCAAAACACGCTCATTCAGATTTTGCAGCGCTTTACACGAAAGAAAATGGGGATGTATGCGGTTTACCCCAAGGCACGGCAACCGGACCAAAAGTTAAAACTGCTTGTGTCACATCTGCGAAAATCATTACATCAAAAACAGGCTTACTACTGCTAAGTAATAAGCCTGTTTTTCATATGAATAAGCAAAGATGGATGAGAGTATTTGACGATAATAGTCATATATGTCGACTTCGCTTTAATCAAAGCAAAGAATACCTGAGCACTATTAGCTATAAGTATAAAGTGCTCAGACATGAAGTTCAGTTGTACTAGATAATGTTATTAGTATAAGAATTTGATAACTGAAACTTTACTACCTAGTAGCTTTCATAAAGGCTGAACAATCTAAATAAATTTTTATGATCCATTGACTGTGTAGCGTACGATAACTTCATTATCGAGTACGACATTGGTTGACCAAATGAATTCAGCATCTGCTTTTTCATTATCAAAAATATCTGTGAAATTGGTATAAGCTGATTTGTTGTCTACTCCAATGGTTTGATTACTATAGGTGGTGGCATTCGGCCAACTAGAGTCATCAAAGTCTGCTTGTTGCCAATTGGTAGGCAATTCCCAATGCAGGCCATAATCTGCCGAAACGTCTTGTACATTAGCTGTGGTAACACAATTACTAGATAGTCGCTCGCTACCTGACTCACTAACACAGGACAAGTCTCTAATCGGCGCGGTATAAAAGGTTTGTGCTTTCCAGTTTTTATCGGTCTTGGCGATGATGTTATTATCTTTATCTTTGATCACAGCGACGAGACCACCATCTCCTGCATGAAATTCTGAGCCATTATTACTCTCTGAACCAACACCTAAGTTTTCTTCCCAATCTACCAAATGCATAGCTACGGTAAACGGTGCTTTTGCTTTGAAACGTACAATGTTTGAATTGAACTGAGTAAACGGTACATTGTCACGCCCGACTGCTACGCCATTTACGTACATCTCAAAATAATTATCTGCAAAGACGTAAGCGGTATACACTTCGCCATCTGCATCTATTTCAATGATGTCTGAGCCATCGAGTTGATCTAACGCTTCACTGGCGGTGCGATAGTCGTTGCCCGTACAAGGATTGTTTAAGTCGGATGCCACTGGGAAATCTGTATTGAGCAAATTGGTCGCTGCTGGTACTGTCCATGTTTTACCGTCAGTTGACTGGATACTACCGATGTTGGTTTGACGACCACGATCACATTCATAGGCATTTGTCACATCAGTCTGGGCAAGACCTTGAGTTAAGCTAGCGGTGCCAGTATAGCTGCTGGCATCTTCACTACTGTTTATTGATGCTGTCGTTTGCTCATTGGCATCGGTAGCTGCTGAGTCTATTTGAGTTTGGCTACACGCCGCTAGCAATACAGCAGATATTGTCGTGGTTAGCAAAGCAGGTATTAAAATAGGTTTCATTAGGATTCCTTAGCATTATATAAGATGGTCTAAAACTCAGCTTATTTGTCTCTATAACTGATCATTATCATTAGATTCACATTATTTTTTCTGTGTACCATCAGTGCGTTTATAAGTCTGTACAGTCGTACCCTCTGGATCAATAAACTCAAAAGTATAAATATCTTTGGTCGCTTCAGTAGCGCCCCAACCATAGTTAAGCTTATGCTCTTGACCGTCATGGGTATACGTTAGACTATATTGAGTCGGACTTATAATCTTATAATCTGTGATCTCAGCTCCGCGCAAAGGCGTCAGCGCTGGGCGAACGCCATGAGTATGTGCTTGCGGTGCAATCTCATTTTCTGGCGCTGTCGTATCTGGGTTTATAGTGACCTTACCGCGCAAACCTGCAATTAAATACGGAAACTCTGAGGTAGCATGGTATTCATAGCTACCGTCTTCATTGAATTTGCCTAAATATTCATCCAGCTCATCATCCGTTTCACCATAGACAGGAAAGCCGTCTAGCGCATAAGCAATGGGCTTACCTTCACCAACTTGTGACTGTAGATGCGTTGGTGCAAGATGATAATGGTAGTCATCAGCGCGTCCAGAATGCCCGCCCCAATTGTCTAATTCTCCAAATGCCTTGGCGTCCTCACCACGATTGTTTAATGGGTTGAATATAGGAATGCCATTAGCTGCAATAGCGATAGCCCCTTTCATAAAATTGTCTTTGGCCATTAAAGGCTCATCGGCAAGCTCAGGCTGTAAGGGAATGACCCAACTGTTCTCATTGGTATAATCCTGGTCGATAGGTACTTGCTGTTGCCAACTGGTAATACCTGTCATCATTTCATGGCTTGGGATACCGTTTGATTCGACATACAGATATTTATCATCATGATGGGTACTGACGTTATCAAATGAGCCAAATACTGAGGTCATAAAGTCAATATCATTGGCTGGTACTGGCAAATGAGCAATCGCCTGTTTCGTCTTTGCACCGATATTTTGGGCCGTCTCAGTACTGCTACAAGCCACAAGCAAAGCAGCTGAACCCAATACACCAAAAACTGAATAAGCTACTTTTGAGGTTCGGTTTTTTTTGTGGCGTATATTCAAAACATAGAAGGAAACCAAACCACTCGCTAAGATCAAGCCGCCCAAGAGGTAGAAGAATAAAACAGAGCGCGTGTCACTGTTATCCGTTATGACAGACGTTGCCGCATCAGCTTTGTTTAGTGCCGTTCCATTATCATTGGCAATAACAGTAGTATCGCTTGGATTTTGGATAGCCGTTAATTGATTACTACTTACTAGATTTTCAATCACTGCTAGCTGATTGATCGCTTGAATATGGGCGTTTTTTTCTAGAATATAGGTTTGATCATTGGCTGAAAAGTCTGACAAGTTAAAAGAAAGTAGCTGATGGTGGCTATCCGTTAAATAAACAGTACCGTCTTCTAGTTTGATGAAATCAGCAGCGACACTAGGCTGACCGGTAATCTGCCATTCTTTGGCAGGCATACTATGTGCACTAGGATCATGGGCGTAGGCAGAGGCCAGTGATGAAACTTGTATGGCGGTGACAATAGCCAGCAAGCTGAAAGCTCGAGCCGTTTTTATGAGGGTCATAACACGCTCTTGTTTGGATTGATATTTGAAAGTTAGTAATGGTCAGACGGATATGCGTATACGCACCTGTTTAAATGTCATAACTGTTTATCGTTACTCACACAAAAAATTATAGTGATCAAAATAATAGGTCTATTATATTGAAAAGATAATATCAATTTTTACTTTAGAGAAACTTTAAGAAGTGTTAAGCCCTATTACGCTTTTTACTATGGAAATCACGTAGACTATATCTTCGCCTGATGTACTATCATCAATCACTATGCAACGTATGACGATAACTAGCAGTGTTCTTATATAAGAAAGCATCGTGCAAAATCAAAAGCGCATCCCACTGCCTTCTAAACACTGCAGCGGGTTTTTATCAGACGCACAAGGTTGGATTTTTTTGAGTTCATCAAGCGATAGATATTCAAAATAATTGGTCAGTGCAACACGGGCATCGGGGTCATCTATAAAATAGCCGTCATCATATATTTTATCTTTCCAGCTTGGATTTACTCGATACAAATAAGACTTATAATCTATATTGGCTAATGCCTCGTCAGGGAGCTGATCAAAAGGGCCATCGTAATAGTTATTTTTATAAACATTATTGGCATTAACGCCTACTAATATGGCAAATTTTTCCATAGGCAGGTAGACAAATTGAGTCCTAGCACCCACTTTAAGTACCTCGCCAACAGGATAATAAAACTCATCATCTCTGGATAAAGGATTAATATAATAGAAGTTATTGGTAGTAGGATGAAATGCCAAATAGAGTGTGACTCCCGAATCATCCATCATTGGTAGGTTGACTTCAAAACCTTGACTCTCAAGCGTCTTTACAAAATCAGCATCTGTCTCTATCTGATTAATCTCAAGGTTTTTTTTGATATTTTTGAAGGTTAATTGATATAAGTTAGGTTGATATTCTTTCAGGCTAAATATCTCTGATGACTTATATAGTTTATGATGCGTTTTAAACTCACCCCGTTCTTTGCCGGCTATGTCATAAAAATATATAAAAGATAAGCTGCCCTGCTGTCTTAACTTATGACCTACCAACATATTGCCTTTTATTAAGTTGCCCTGATGGTAAAAATTAAAGTAATAATAGCCCTCTGAAGGGTAAATAGTGAGGGTATCGTCAGTCTGTGATAGCACGTATGCAAAAACGTCATCTACATTATCAATATCAAGCTCAGTATCTTGATACAGTTCATTGATCATTTTCTCGTTAGTATTTAGGGCATTGGCTTGAGCAGAGTACAGAAAAAGCAGACTCACCAGTAGGTAACAAAAGGTTTTCATGAATACTCTCCAAAATGTGGCTTAGTACATAAAAAATGACAGCTAAACGTTTAACTGTCACTTTGTTCTACTCGTAGATAGCATATATAGCATTGCTCAATTATTTTGCTAATTTCATAGACTCAAGTTCAACGTTTTCATCGTTGATCCCTACTTTAGTAGTAATACAGTTATGTTTTTTTATAGTTTTACCAAATAGATGACCTGCGCTTTGTGCCAGCTCTTCTTCACCACTCGTAAATTCACGTGCTTTAAAAATCTTAAATGATTTTTTGGTCCAATGTGACTCAGACTTGCCCCAGCGATGTCCTTGCGATTTAGTCTCTGCCATTTGGCTTTCCATAAAAGCGCCACAAACGTCACCATAGCTTTTTTCAATCATGTTATTTTCTTCAGCAAACTTAGTAAGAGCTACTTGCGAGGCGGTTTCTTCCATCGGTGCACTCACTTTAACAGTACTACGTTTACGCTTATGCTTAGGTTCTCTATTCGTTGTGCTCCAGTTGTGGTTTCTGATACTCACGTCACTATTCTCAGTTAAAGTAATACCATTTTTGGCACCTGCCATATCATCGGCGGCATGGCTGAGCCCTACTAAAGACATGCTCAGTGTCAGTATCGTTATTCGCTTATAAATATTCATAATATACATCCTTGTGTAAAAGTATTTAATATAAATAAATCACTGTGAACAGCTGAAACCACTGTAAGAATCTACGTAGATTTACCATCAAATGATCCATATGACGGACTATCTGCCCGAGTCTCTTTAGGGTCTTGATTGGTTCTTAAAGTCTTTTCTAAACTTGAGAGCTTCCCTTAACCCTTGCCAAGGCCATCTAAAGCCCTCTTCCCTATCCATTTCAACATCATTTGAATTATTAATGGCACTGGATTTATTATCTGTCGGTACTTTTTCTTTTTTCTGTATGGTTGGTTGCACTGTTTCGTTGACACTCATCATTGAGGTTTCAGAGATGCGTAAGTTTTGGGTATTGACGTCTTCAGCATGAGAGATGATAGCTAACGGTAAAATGCAGATACTGGTTAAGATGGCTTTAAATAGTTTCATCGTGGTAGTCCTTTATAGTTAATGAACTAACAGCACTTTGGACGCTCAGGTGTCGCTACTTCTTTGTTCTTCTTCTGCCAAGGCCAGCGCCACGTTCTTTCTTTGTCCACTTCTACATCGCTGCCGTCTTGAATGGCGTTCGATTTTTCGCTCATGTGGTCATTTTCGTTGTGCATTTCCATGGTTGATGGTGCTGCTTCATTGACGCTCATCATTGAGGTTTCAGAGATACGTAAGTTTTGAGTATTAACGTCTTCAGCATAAGCGATGGTGGCTAACGGTAAGATACAGATGCTGGCGAGTATAGCTTTTGCTAATTTCATAGTTATCGTCCTTTATGGTTGCTTAACTCCGATACGTAAGATTAAAAATCCATATAGCCAATTAATTTGATTAGATAAACTAACCAAGTTAATTAGTATAACTAGGTATAGCAGAAATATTCATCATTTTCTATGAATATATTTCATATTATAAATATAAATAGCCTGTCTAAAGCTAGCTAAAAAAACGATACGATAATCTTTTCCATTAATAATCATTGACTTTTTTTCCGGCAATAGTACCTGTATCAATGCCTTTTTCTCTTGCTATAAATCAAACCATTGCTATTTGCTGCTCAAATGACACAATTTATAAATTGTAGATTTTTAATAAATAACAAGGATAGCTTCACTGAGTAAGATACGTTGCAATTGTAGCGATAACGTTAAGACTGAAATTTTGTTTTGCAATTCAATATAGCTTTAACTATGATTGCTTTCTTACAGGAAGCTAACGATAGGTAACAATATGCAAATCAATAAATTATATACGGGCTTCGCATTGGCCAGTGCTCTAGTACTTACAGGATGTGGTAGAGATAGTGACGGTCAGTACGTCGCAAGCAATGGAGATGGTGGTCCTATCGTTAATAGTGAACTAAGCTATACAGAGTTTGATCCCTTTACTGATATATCAAACAACCAATATAAAGATGGATGGGGTAAGCTCGCTTATAGACTTAGCAATAGCGGCTTAATGCAGACAATATCTACTATTGTAGGAAGCTCACCTACTGCATATCAGGACAGCGTAGGTGATGTCTCTGAATTAGAATTTTACGCTGGCCAAAATTTGTTCATTGCGGTTCCTGAGGATTTTGATAGTCAGTTTTATAACATTAGCTTTGTTGATAGTGATACGTTCAAGCTAAATATTCGTTCAGGAAATGCTTCCGTCAATTCAACTTATGACATTGTAACCCTTGACCTTGAAGGCGTAGGCAAACAGCCATCCAACGCTAAAACAGGTATTGACACTGAGTTATCTTCTTTTCCTAGCAGTGTTAACCCTGTTTTTCCGAGCGGCTCTCAATGCTATATATTCCTAGAGACACCTAATCAAAATTTCTATACCTTTTCTGAAGACGAAGATGAAGGTAGCATGACTATAGATGAGTGGATTGCTAACGAGAAAACGTATAACACTGTCGCCAATCTTGTCAAAGAAAACATCGGAATCGACAACGAGCTACCAGCTGCTCGGTATACTGATGAAGATGGCGAGATCGTGGCAGCTGTTAGATACAACGGCTTGATATATGATGCTTTCTATAATCAAAGCGGAGTCCAAGAGAGTTTCAATACTAACCCTGACATCGAAGAAGTTTATTGTAGTCTGTACAATGACGTCGCGGCTAATTTCTTAGAAACACAAATCAAAGCCAACTATTAAAAATAGCTTTTGCCAAAAAGCTATCATGAGTCTTACTTATAAAATAGAATAAAAAATAGCGCCTACAATGGGCGCTATTTTTTTAAGTTTAATCATCAGTATTAAACTCAAGCAAAGGGAAAGTCACTGGCTAAGCGTATGCTATTACTTGATGGTAAAGCTATAGTCGAAGCACATCTATAACGAACTATCAATCACTTAGGCACATGATTATTGTCACTCATCTCTACTTCAACCAATCAGTCACTGATTGTTTAAAACTAGGGCGTGCCATAATTGCATTTTTCCAGCGCTCAAAGTGTGCATACTGAGCAAAAGGATAGCCTGCTCTACCTAAAACAACCAGTTGCGGAATCCAAGTAATATCCGCCAACGAAAAGGCGTCGCTAACTAGCCAATCATAATCTTTGAGACGCGCGTCCATTTTTGCAAAACAGTCATCAAGAACTGCGGTTGCCTTATCAATATCCTCTTGACTAAAACCATGTGTACTACGATGCTCGTGAAACGCTAACAGTGCTTTGTCGTAAGTTTGATTTTTGCGGTATTCTATTAGCTCTTCTTCGCTAAGACCCGTTGCACCTAATTTATAATACATATAAGTTTTTATAGACAGATGATTGTCTTTTGCCATATGCATCCAATCATACATGGCCTGCATTTCAGCTTCAGTCTCAGTATCAGGACGCAACGAATTGGGTTCATAGGTGGTATCTAAATAATCAATGATATCGGTCGAATCAATAATCACCACACCCTCATCTACCAAGGTTGGTACCACACCATTAGGGTTGATTCCTAGATATTCTTTGGTACGCTGCTCACCTTTAGATAGGTCAATAAGATGGCTTGTCCACTCTAGCTGCTTCTCCGCTAATGCAATCCTTACGCGCATGGCACAGTTGGAAAATGGCGCATGATACAAGTGTAAACCTTCGAATTTGGTAACGGATTTATTTGTAGGCGTAATCATAGGCATAATAGTCTTCCTTGCATTTTGCATTACATCAAAGAGCGTTCATTTATCGCGTTCTAATAATATTTAGCTTGAGTATGCGCGGTCTTATTAATTATTAAAGTACTCAGTCCAACTCATATGTTCGCGGCCCACTACCTTGGCAAAATCGCTTTGGTTGTGCATGGCACCTATTGCTATCTGCTCGTAAATACCAGCGATCACTGTACCGATAAACTCGCCTAGTTCATCAATACGGGCTTGTTTGTACGCCTCCACGGTCATATGACGATAACTAAACGTTGTACCAAACCTGTCATTCAAGTACTGAGTGAGCTGCTGCTGGGTAATGGATTCACCATTTAAATTATAAGTATTGGCATTGTGCTTAGCATTGATTAGCATTTGGCTATAAGCGACCGCCAATTCTTCATGAGTGGTATAGCCACACTTACCCTCACCTGCACAGTTGGCAATCTCGCCCTGCGCCTTATAGCTATCGATATAATCCACATCAGGCTCGATATAGATACCATTACGGCCTATCACCCAATTGAGACCACTATCTTTGATATCTTGTTCTGTTTGCTGATTACTCTTCACAATCGGCGCAAACGCAGTTTGAGTACTAGAACCCTGAATACTGGTATACACGATTTTTGTCACACCATTTTTTTTCGCAGACTCAATGACATTGCGGTGCTGACCAATACGCTTAGCAGGCTCATCCATACTAGACACCAGTAAAACGCTATCTATACCTTGTAATGAATTCTTAAGCTGTTGTACATCATCATAATCACCTGCTCTGACCTCTATGCCATACTGCTTGGTCAAAAACTCAGCTTTGGCAGGAGTGCGTGCCAGCGCCACGATGTCTGTCGCGGCATGCGCCTGTAGTAGATTCTCAATAATGGCAGACCCTAGTTTTCCATTAGCGGCTGTAACTGCGATTTTCATAGTGCACCTCTTTGATTCTCTTAAGTAGAATGAACGTCGATTAGGGTTAATAGATAAACCCTAATCGATCTACTGGTTTGCAACCGATTGAAATTGCTGTTTATTTCAAACCCATCCACTAATCTACTAAGGTATAGCGATTCATTGCCATCGTCTCTAAATCGATACTGCCCATAAATTCAGCTGCCATAGGTGTTTTAGTAAAACTTGTCATGGAAGCATCCGCATCCGCTAACGTTTCCCAATGCACCACAACCACCCATTCGCCGTTTTCGCCCATTGCTGACTCACGAGATACAAAGCCTTTTTGTTTTGCCACATGATTGACCTCAACGCTATGATCAAGAACGGCAAAATCATCGTAAGAGATACTAGGTTTAAGTTTGAAAGAGGCAATCTCAATCACTTTAGCGTTTGATACTACGTCAGCACCTTGATGATGGCTATTATGCTGTGTATGCTTTTGAGCTTGATGAGCAGGTTGTAAGTTGTTGCAAGCGGTCAATGCAAATGTGCTGATAACGACAGTGGTTAATAAAGCAGCTTTTGAAATCTTCATAGTAATACCTTTTGGATAGATTGATGATTTAGAATTTGTTTTAAGTATTTAGATATAGATAAAATATCGAGACTAGGGCGTGTCCTCATTTTAAAAATGGTGATAAAAATGAGATAAATTGCCGTCAAACGAGGAAAATAGTGCAGATAATATCGAGATATTGACCAACTATTTGACGATGTTTGGCAAAATTTAGCTGTTTTTAGCCCATTTAGAGGACACTCGTTTGAATTGAGGACACGCCCTAAGATAAGTTGATAAATTAAAAAACCTTAAAACTGATAGCGTAAGCCTAAGTTAAATTCATGAGCAGAGGCGTCGTTGATCTCAAAGCCATCGCTGAAGCCGTCTTGTCCTGTTTGTACGTCGCCGCCAAAATCGATGTATTGATACTCTCCATATAAATGGGTGCTTGGGGCCAATGCATAGCTTGCACCTGCTCCGATATTCCATGTAAATTCGCTAGAGTCGCCATCAGCGTAGTTGTCATAATAGCCATCTGCTTTGCCATCAAATGCATCAAACCCTGCTACGCCAGTTCCGCCCAAACGAGCAGAATAGTCATTTTTTGAAAGTCCAATACCTGCCTTAGCATAAGGGGTAAATGAGGCACTAATAGGGAAATCGTAAAACCCTTCAAGAGTCATCGTTAAGCTTTCAAACTCACCGTCTAAAATGTATTGCTCGCCATCACGAGCGCCTGTACCGTAACGTGAGTCATCAATATCAAAGCTACGTTTTGCCAATCGACCTTCTATACGTAGGTTCTGGTTAAACTGGTAACCCAAGCCTATACCGCCGACCATACTATTATCAGCTTCAAATGAACTTGGGAAATCGTTGTCAGTTGCAATGTTATTACCATAGGCTTCTGAGTCAGTGTCCGCAATGCTATAGCCCAGTTGTGCTGTACCATATAGGCCCTCTGTCATATCTGCCATGGCGACTGTAGGTAGTGCAAATAAGCCCAAAACAGTAAAGGTAGATAATGCTTTTGCGTTGGTTAAAGATGTCATAAGTGTTCCCTAATTAAGAAGGTGTTCCAAGCCAATGGTTAGTGACTGCTTTATCAAAGACCTACTATTTAATAAAGCAGTACTTAATGAAACAGTATTTAATAAAGCAATATTTAAGACTTGGGGTTTTTGGAATATTAAATTCTTGCAACCTGATGACAACCATCATATGCTACCAACTCATGAATAAAAACAGAGGTTTGTTCATACTTATTATGAAAGATTTCGATTATTTAGCGTTAAGCGGACAGCACTTGTTGGTATTCAGCACCTTGCACGAGGTCGGCACAGTGACTAAAACTGCCGAACAATTGGATCTGACACAATCGACCATTAGCCACAGTTTGCAAAAACTAAGGCTAATATTTGACGATGAGCTGTTTGTGCGTTCGGGTAGAAGCGTGATGCCGACCCAAAAAAGTGAATATTTATATCAAGAAATTAAGCCGTTGTTGGTTCGGCTAGATGAGTTAACGCAGACCCAGGAGTTTGAGCCAAAGCTGGCTCATTTTGATTACACGATTTTGGCAAATGATTATCAGGTGGGTGTGTTTTTAACACAGGCAATGCAACAAATTAGCGCACAAGTGGCCTCATTTCGCTTAAATATATTGCCTTCTCGCAAGCCTAATATTGAGCAACTTCGGCAACATAATGTTGATGTGGCATTTTCTCCTTTTGCCCCCGATCACAATGACATTATGAGCGTACGCTTATTTGACGATGTGGCACGGTGCTATTACGATCCTGCGTACCGCTCACCTCCAGTAACCGAGCAAGATTTTGATAATGCCCGCTACGTGGGGCTAAGCTTTACCAAAGGTGCGTCTGCCAGCCAAACGGATAAACACATTATTCAAGCGATAGATGCCAATACCGTCATACGCACCAATAGCTTTGCGACGATGGCAACGTTCGTTAAAGGGTCAGAATTAATGGCTATTGTCCCTAGTAAATTGAATACGTTGGGATTTGAGCATTTAGACAGCGTGGCATTACCTTATCAACCCACACCGATTACTATGCGGATGCTATGGCACAAAAAATATCAAAAAGACCCTAAGCATCAGTGGTTTAGGGAACAGGTTATCGCGTCTACTGATATTTTTAGAACATACTAGGGCGTGTCCTCATTTTAAAAATGGTGATAAAAATGAGATAAATCGCAGTCAAACAAGGAAAATAGCGCAGATAATATCGACATATTAGTCAGCTATTTGACGCCGTTTGGCAAGATTTAGCCATTTTTAACCCCTTTAGATGACTATCGATTGAATTGAGGACACGCCCTAGAGTCTGTTGAGTACTCTTACATCACTGCTTACGTCCTCCTTTACAACCTCGTCGACAATATTTTGACATCAACAGTCATTAAAAATGTCGTTCTGATATTAAATTAGCCTTCAATTATCATAAAATCATTAGGTGTGAAGTTAGCAATACAGTCAGCAAGCTTTTGAATTATTTAATAAAATTATAAGTCAAGTAGTATGAACTTATCTGATACCTGCATAGTGATATTTTTAGGTTCTCTTTAATGTTTTTATAAAAATGAAGGTTGAATAATAAGGTAAAACCATCTAATAATAGGTCTATAAGTTCTAGACATTTATCTAGCAACTTATATCCACTACTATTAGGAAATAAATACAATGACGTATAAAAATGTAACTGTCGCTGGAAGCGGCATCCTAGGCTATCAGATTGCTTTTCAGGCCGCATTTCATGGTTTTAATGTTAGTGTCTATGACATCAATGATGAGGTTTTAGAAAAAGCAAAATCAAAATTTCAATTGATGTGTAAAGCTTTTCGAAAGGATTTGAGGGCAACTCAAGAGCAGTTGGACATGGCCTTTGACAATCTGAGCTATACCTCAGACTTAGCAGAAGCGGTCAAAGATGCTGACCTGATGATTGAAGCCATTCCTGAGATTCCTGAAATTAAAATCGAATTTTATGAAAAACTTGCCAAACTAGCGCCAGAGAAAACCATCTTTGCAACCAATACCTCTACCTTACTTCCTAGTCAGTTTGCAGAGTCAACGGGACGACCTGCGCAGTTTTTAGCGCTACACTTTGCCAATAAAATTTGGATGCACAACGTTGCTGAAATCATGGGGCATCCTGGCACAGATCCTAAAGTATTTGATGAGGTTGTTGCTTTTGCTACTGCCATCGGTATGGTGGCAATGCCGCTGGATAAGGAGCAACCCGGCTATATCATGAACAGTTTGTTGGCGCCTTTTATAGATGCAGCTTTGCAATTGGTTGCAAAAGAGGTTGCCGATCCACATACGATAGATAAAACGTGGATGATAGTAACTGGCGCGCCGTCAGGTCCCTTTGCCATATTGGACACTATCGGTATCAACACTGCTTACAACATCACAAAGCTATCTGCTGAAAAAACTCAAAATCCTGTAAGGTTCAAGGCTGCTCAATATTTAAAAGAGCAGTTAATCGATCAAAACAAATTAGGATTCGCGACTGGTGAAGGATTTTATACTTATCCAAACCCTGCCTTTATGCAACCTGAATTTTTGAAATAATAAATAGCTTTCAAACTGGCTCTAAAACACAAAAGACCATTCAAGCTATATATTGCATCGCTTGGATGGCCTTGTCAGTCGCGCATTTTATCTAACTAAATATCTTAATATTAAGATTTACTTTCGGCGATGACTATCCAAACCTATCTAAGTTATGTTGTTCACTAAAGAGAAAAGTCATATCGCGTCAATGCAATGATCTCAATTGGCACTGCATACTTCCAAGGCATACCGCCCGTACAATAGAACTGGCCATCTTCAAAAGCTACAATGCGAGATGTGAAGTCATTACCTACCTGATCTTCTAGAGCGTTCTCATCACTTTCGTCACTCACAGCACACCATATACTTTGATGACCATCCTCAAGCATTGAACGAGTTAGTTCGCTTCCAACAATTACCGTATCCATGTTGTTACTCCTATTCAATGACAATGATTAGTAAGCTAAACAAGCGGTTTTGTAACAGCAATCACTTGAGCATCTTCGAACCTGTTTTATCTATCGTTGAAAAATATTGGTGGTTAGACAGATGAGCTTATGAATAGATAGTACAGATGTATTGTCAGCTAGAACAAGAAGTTGTAGACAGGTGGTATATTTTTATGCATAGGCTGTAAGACTAATCTGTATGTAGAACGTAACAGTCATTATATTGATAATGAGTTATAGCCCTACATCATCATGAGTAAGTGCCACTCTCTTTACTGAGACAGCGTACTCCCATAGATCACCTTTATCACAAACGAACTGGTCGTTATTAAAGGCTACAATAGGAACCAATAATTCGTAGTAACCATTATCTATAGTTGCTACAGCATAATCATCGCTAACGTTGCTGACAGCGCACCATACATAGTTGCTGACATTTTCCAAGATTGCTTTGGTTAACTCACTGCCTTGTAATTCAGCAATCATCTTCAGGC
Organism: Psychrobacter nivimaris; assembly: GCF_043419765.1. NCBI lineage: Bacteria > Pseudomonadati > Pseudomonadota > Gammaproteobacteria > Moraxellales > Moraxellaceae > Psychrobacter > Psychrobacter nivimaris. The sequence goes on from NZ_JBHOFX010000002.1 coordinate 54,345, forward strand.
TCCAGTATCTATCAAGTTAATCTATTACTTTATAGATAAATTCGGTTTTTGCAATATATCTGTATAACTCATAAGTTCTCGAAATACACCTGACTTCCCTCGAGCAGATTTTTTATAGTTAGAATTTATGCTCAAACTATTCAAAGATATTTTTAATCTTATGCTCGATATACTGTCTTTTCGGTATGATAAATTGGCTTTGTTTTATGCTATAAAAGACTGCTTAATCGATGCTCGTTAACGCTTTACTAACATCTAAGAAATTGACAGCGGGGGGCAGCTTATACTACCCTTTATCACTCATTCACTTTATTAATCTTACTTCTTAAATAGTAAGATCGTTCCGGAGTAATCCCATGCAGTGGACCAAACCAGCTTTTCAAGACATTCGTATCGGTTTCGAAGTGACTATGTATTTCGAAGCACGCTAAAACTCATTAGCACTCAATCCATTAAAAGCCCTAGATGATTAGGGCTTTTATTTTTTTGGAAATATTGATTTATGTATATTCACGTTTTAGGCTCAGCTGCTGGTGGCGGTTTCCCGCAGTGGAACTGTAACTGCGATAATTGCCACGGTGTGCGTCAAGGCACGATTCAGGCAAAAACCCGTACCCAATCTTCGATAGCCATATCAGAAAATGGTGTGGATTGGATCTTATTCAACGCGTCCCCTGATATCCGCCAACAATTATTTGAGTTCAAGGCAGCACAGCCAGCACGTCATTTGAGAGATACAGGCATCACCAATGTAGTCTTAATGGACAGTCAGCTTGACCATACGACGGGGCTATTAACCCTGCGTGAAGGCTGTCCGATGCCTGTTTGGTGTACTGACATGGTCTATCAAGATCTGACGACAGGATTTCCTCTCTTTAATATGTTGAAGCACTGGAATGGCGGCTTGCAATATAATCAAATTGATCCAGAAAAGACGTTTAAGATTGAAGGATTTGACAATTTAGAATTGACGCCTTTGGTGATTAAAAGCTCTGCACCGCCCTACTCTCCGCACCGCAACGACCCGCATGATGGCGACAATATTGCCCTGATTGTAAAAGACTTGAAAACACAAAAACAACTCTTTTATGCGCCAGGTCTCGGTAAAATTGACGATCAAGTGATGCAGATTATGAAAAGCTCTGATTGCGTAATGATTGACGGTACGCTATGGACTGACAATGAAATGCAAGAGTGCGGCGTCGGTACGAAGACCGGCCAAGACATGGGTCATTTACATATTAGTGGTGAAGACGGCTCATTGCATTATCTAGATCAGTTAGATAACGCTCGTAAGGTGCTCATTCATATCAATAACACCAACCCAATATTAAATGAAAAGTCTGAACAAGCCGCGACATTAAAACAACATGGTGTTGAAGTAGCATTCGATGGTATGCAGATTGAGCTGTAAGACAAACGGTAAGGCAAAGATAGCAATCGTAAGGTGAGAACAATGCAAGAAGAAAACACAGCGCTAAGCCCAGAAGCGTTTGAACAAGCGATTATGGCTAAGGGTCAGTATTATCATATTTATCATCCTTTTCATATCATGATGCATGAAGGCAAAGCGACACAGCAGCAAATCCAAGCGTGGGTCGCCAACCGTTTTTATTATCAGATCAATATCCCATTGAAAGACGCGGCCATTATGGCAAACTGTCCTGATCAGCGCGTGCGTCAAGAATGGATCCAACGCATGATTGATCAGGATGGCGTCTATCCTGATGGCGGCGGTCGTGAAGCGTGGTTGGGTCTGGCAGAAGCAGTCGGTCTAACTCGTGAGCAGGTGATTTCTGAAGAGCTGGTGCTACCGGGTGTGCGTTTTGCTGTCGATGCTTATGTGAACTTTGCACGGCGTACCTCATGGCGAGAAGCTGCCAGTAGCTCACTGACTGAGCTGTTTGCCCCGCAGATTCACCAGTCACGTTTAGAGTCTTGGCCCAAGCATTACCCTTGGATAAAAGAGCAAGGCTATACCTATTTCCGCTCACGCTTAAGTCAAGCGCGCCGCGATGTTGAGCATGGTCTGACCATCACACTCGACTCATTCAAAACAGCCGAGCAGCAAGAACGCATGCTTGAGATCCTACAGTTCAAGCTCGATATCTTATGGACGATTCTGGATGCCTTAAGCTTGGCCTATGTGCATAACCAAGCCCCTTATCAAAGCGTCACCTCTGACAATGTCTGGCATAAAGGATTGTTTAAATGAGTATACCTGCTAGTTTACCTGAGCTGGATCAATCCATCGTACCAGTATGGCGTCAGGGTTATCGTTTTCAGTTTGAGCCAGCGCAAAACGCCTATGTCTTACTCTACCCTGAGGGTATGATTAAGCTCAATGACAGTGCCAGCATCATTGGGCAGCATATTGATGGTCAAGCGTCCATTGCTGACATTATCCAAAAGGTGCAAGCTATGTTTGGCGATATTCCCGAAATCGAGCAAGACATCATTGAATATATGCTGGTCGCCCAGCGTGAACATTGGATTGATTTAGTATGACTGCGCCAGTCGGGCTACCGCTATGGCTGCTTGCTGAGCTGACCTATCGCTGCCCCTTACAATGCCCTTATTGCTCAAACCCTATTGACTATGCTCAGTATAAAGAAGAGCTAACGACACAAGAGTGGTTTGATGTCTTTGATCAGGCGCGGCAAATGGGTGCGGTGCAGCTTGGTTTTTCTGGCGGTGAACCACTGGTTCGTCAAGACCTAGAAGAACTGGTCGCTTATGCGCACAATCAAGGTTTTTATACTAACTTGATCACGTCGGGTATGGGATTGACCGAAGCTCGGATTGCGCGTTTAAAAGAAGCAGGTCTTCAGCATATCCAAATTAGCTTTCAAGCCAGTGATCCAACGGTCAACAATGCCTTGGCAGGCTCAAAACATGCCTTTGAGCAAAAGTATGAGATGTCACGTCTGGTTAAGCAATACGACTATCCGATGGTGCTTAACTTTGTGATTCATCGGCAAAACATCGATCAGATTGACCAGATTATTGATCTCTGCTTAGAGCTGGAAGCCGACACGGTCGAGCTGGCTATTTGTCAGTTTTATGGTTGGGCGTTTGAGAACATAGAGGGTTTACTACCAACCAAAGCGCAAGTGGTCCGAGCTGAACGCATTACCAATGAATACCGTAAGCAGATTGAAGAACGTGGTATCAAATGCAAACTTATTTTTGTGGTGCCTGATTATTATGAAGAACGTCCAAAGCCCTGTATGGATGGCTGGGGCAAGATTTTCTTAACAGTGGCACCAGACGGTACAGCCCTGCCTTGCCATGCTGCCAGACAGATGCCAATACAGTTTCCCAATGTACGACATACACCACTGTCGGATATTTGGTATGAATCTGCGAGCTTCAATCAGTTTCGCGGTGACGATTGGATGCCCGATATCTGCCAAAGCTGCCCAGATAAAGAGCGCGATTATGGCGGCTGCCGTTGCCAAGCGTTTATGCTAACTGGGGATGCCAAAAACGCCGATCCTGTCTGTGGAAAATCGCCTTATCACTACCTGATTGAGGAGGCATGTATCAACAGCGAGACGCCTGTACCTTTTGAAGAACTGCGCTTTCGCAATCCAAAAAATTCTAAGTCACTGAGCAATAAACAGCTGAATAAAGACACACTGATTCCTACTCGTATGGTGACAGGTGAAATATGAATGCTAATACTAAGCCTGTGATATTTGATGGACATAACGATCTATTGACTCGCCTTTGGCTAAGTTCAGCTGCCGATCCGGTACATGATTTCATTTATGGTACGTTACCGGGACATTTGGATTTACAACGCTGCAAAGACGCGAATTGGATGGGCGGATTATTTTCTATTTTCTTGCCGCCCTACGCTTATGTGAAAAACAACCATCCTGACAAATTAGCCGACCCATCACATTCAGATTTTACTCCGCAAGAAATCGTCGATATCTGCTGTGAGCAATTGAAACTGGCTCAGCAACTAGAGGCAAGATCTGACGGTCAGATTCAGATTTGCACCTCGTTAGAACAAATTCAGGCCTGTCAGCAGAATAAGCAACTGGCCATTGTATTGCATTTGGAAGGTGCTGAGTTTTTAGCCATACAGCCTGACCTGCTGGATGTTTTTTATGAGGCAGGCCTCAGAAGCATTGGCCCACTATGGAATAGAAAGAGCCTCTTCGGTGATGGCTTGAATGCCTCCTTTCCGCACTCTCCAGATACAGGATCTGGTCTGACCGCTCAAGGCAAAGACCTCATTCTTAAGTGCAGTGAAAAGCATATGCTGATCGATGTGTCGCATATGAATGAACGCGCTTTTTGGGATACGATAGAGATTGCCTGCCAGCCTATTGTTGCGACACACTCCAATTCGCATGCTCTCTGTCAGCAAGCACGGAACTTAACCGATCAGCAGCTGGCTGCTATTAAACAAAGCGATGGTTTGGTTGGGGTGAATTTCGATGTGGCGTTTCTTCGTGCAGATGGGCAACGTAATACGCAAACCTCACTTGATGTGATTGTCGATCATCTTGATTATCTGATCGACCATCTAGGCGAAGATCACGTTGGGTTTGGCTCTGACTTCGATGGTTGCCTACTACCTGATGAGTTATCTGATATCAGTCAAATCTCTATGCTGATTGAGCGAATGCAACAACGTCACTTCTCAAACCGACTTATTGAAAAGGTGACGTCAAAAAACTGGTTTACGGTGCTTGACAAGGTATGGCAATAGTCATAATAATCAAGCAATTACTGTCTAGGGATTGCTGTTTTGCTCGTCTGATTAAACAGGGTAATCATTAGTTCTCGTTTTACCTTAACACCTGCTCTACTCGTTCAATCAAGTATTCTTTGACCGCATTAAACAATGGATCGATTAAGCGCCGTTCTGGACAAATCAAATACAGCGGATAGTTGGCCACTTGCCAGCCGTCCAACTCTACCTCGACAAGTCTCTCTGCCTTTAAATCGCCGGCTATATCTAACTGAGACTTTAATGCGATGCCTTTACCCGCCACTGCCCAGCGGCGTACAACGTCACCGTCTTTACTTCTGCGATTGCCATCCACGGCCACACGTTTAGTCTTGCCCGCTTTCTCAAAAGTCCACTCGCTCAAATACTTTTCATCATGCCCCAAACGTAAACAGTTATGCTGCGATAAATCTTCTGGCATTTTTGGGATACCGATACCCTTATCAATCTTGCTCAAATACTCCTTTGACGCACAAAGTATAGGGCGATTATTCAACACTATGGGTAGTGCGACCAGTGATGAATCTTTGGGCGCGCCGTAACGTAGTGCCAAATCAATCTGCTGACCGTACAAGTCCACATAGCTGTCTGACATATGTAACTGCACCGTCACTTTTGGGTGAATGTCTATAAAATCGTCCAACCAAGGCAAAATTAAGTTTCGTCCCAAATCTGATGATGCCGACAGTCGAATTGTACCCGTCAGCTCGGCATCATTATCATGCAATCCTGCATAAGCGTTATCTAAAATAGCCACGGCATCTCGGCAATGCTTTAAATATTGCTCACCCTTGCTAGTTAAACGCAGCCTACGAGTAGAGCGAACAAACAACACCGTCTCAATTTCGGCTTCTAATCGCTTGACCGCTGCACTCACAACTGCAGGCGACAGATCTAAGTGCCGAGCACAGGCAGATAGGCTGCCTAAGCGAGCGGTCTCAATAAAAATACGTAAATCCTGCAAATTTTTCATCGTCATGCCTTCGTTCAATTAGCGTCTAACTTAGCAACCACCATCGCTTGCTGCTAGCCTCATTATTATATAAAAATTATTGAAACTGTTTCTCTAAACCTGCTGATTATCAAAATCATTAATTATAGTAGCATGCACCTATAAGGTTTACTCACACATTTGGAGATACACGATGGATACTATAATACGGCCTACAAGCACACAGGATACTCAACACCATAGCCACCATGATGGAGATAATCAACAAAGCGCACTACAGCAAGCACGCAACTTACCACTACCTTCAAAATCAAACATGCTTAGACGTGCACCATCGGTAGAGCATTTCTGGCATCAAAACAGCCAGTTATTAGAGCAAGCATGGGCAGAGTGGGAAACCACTGAGCATGACTTGCCTGTACTTGATGACTCATTATTTGATCCAACTCTACGTGATGCAGTGACGCAAGCATGGCGCACTCCTTCTACGGAGACGGCTGTTAAAAATTTATGGCAAGAGATACTACCTGACGTATATCAGGGACAACTCTTTGACCCAGCACAACTATCAACGCTGCGCCATTATCTGCAAGCAATCGCAGACGCTAACATTCCCATACGTCCTCCTTACGGTATTGCCTTGAACAGTAATGGGGCCATGCTAGATGCGCGCTCGCTAGGCTATTTGGCCACCCCTAATTTTCAGGCGTTTTATCATAAAGTCATGAATCAATATATGCGCCCTATCGCTCGGTTGTTATTTGCCAATATTTATGGCTATGACACTCAGACCTTTGGGTTCTCGATTCAATACCAGCCGACAGGTGATACATCGCTACAACTTCATACCGATGCTTCAGCGGTGACCATGAATATTAACCTAAATCTGCCAGGCGAAGACTTTACTGGATCAGAAGTTGACTTTGTTGATCGCCATTTAGGGCAAACCAAACGTGCTATCTTTAAACCTGGCATGGCGATTATTCATAGAGGCTCGGTGCCGCACGCCGCACATCCAATCACCAGTGGCAAACGTACCAATATGGTGCTTTGGCTGTATGGCGATAATATGCAAGTACCACGAGGAGTTGGGCTTAATAGTCATATTGATGCCAATCAACGTTGGACTGCTACGCACAGCCAGCCTGATAATTTCGCGCCGTTTTAAGATCAGTTTATGCGTTTAATGGATTTATCAATTGATAAAGCACCTTCATTATACGTCCTAATATAGCTAATAAATAACCTTTAGATAGATTAAAAACGCCATATTCTCAAAATAATATTGAAAGTGTTTTCTCTTGTAGCTAGTGGTTCTAATGTATGAACTTTACTATTATGAGTCATCGCTAGGACGGGCTAATCATTCAACTTATCTATGCACGAATAAGGATTGAGTAGCACCGTTTGTTAAATCCGTTTGTATTACCAGCTGACTAAAAAAATGAAACTTACTTTACTTAAGGACAATCATGAAAACCATTAATGAAGCACTAAACTGGCGTTACAGTACCAAAGTATTTGATGCCAATAAAAAGATATCTGCTGAAGATTTTGAGCAGATCAAAGACATGCTACAAATGAGTCCATCAAGCACCAATATTCAACCATGGAGCTTTGTCATTGCAGATGATGACGCAGGCAAAGCGCGCATTGCCAAAAGCACGCAAGGTGCCTTTCATTTTAATACACCTAAAGTCCTAGATGCCTCACACGTGGTGGTTTTCTGTACTCGTATTCATGCCGACGATGAATACATGCAGGCGGTGTTAGAAAAAGAAGATCAAGATGGTCGCTATGCGCAGCCAGAATTCAAAGCACAGATGCATCAAGGTCGCCAATTGTTCTTAGATATGCATCGCTTCGATACCAAAGATGAGCCACATTGGCTTGCCAAACAGGTATATCTCAACATGGGCGGAGTACTATTGGGCAGCGCGCTTTTGGGTATTGATACCGTCCCTATGGAAGGCGTTGATTTACAGGCGCTTGATACGGAGTTCGACTTACGTAGCAAAGGATATTCTGCTGTGGCAGTGGTATCGTTTGGCTACCGCAGCGATGATGACTTTAATGCCAAAATACCTAAATCACGCTTGAGTGAAGAAACTATTTTTATTAAGGCTTAAGCAATCATTAGGGTCTAAACATTATCAAATGGTCAATAAGCATAATTTTAACGTTGCTATTGGCCGTTTGAGTTTCTGCTATAGATTTTCTGACGTTTTTTGATAATATTTCTTATTAATTTACTGTGTTGCTTTCAAAATAAACATAAATAATAACTGGAGACGACGATGAATTTGGCAAACAATAAAAAGAATGCTATCGCGTTCTATAAGACCGCTTACGAGGGTAATCCACAAAAGGCCGTCGCTGATTATGTGGGCGATGATTATATTCAACACAATCCCGCTGTAGCCAATGGTAAATCAGGATTTATTGAATACTTTGAACGGATGCAAGCACAGTATCCGAATAAGTCAATTGAGTTTGTACGTTGTATCGCTGAAGATGACTTAGTCTCATTGCATACCCATCAAGTCTGGCATAATGAAGATAAAACCATCGATGAATTCGTGACGATGGATTTCTTTCGATTTGATGATAGTGGGAAAATTGTCGAGCATTGGGATTCTATCCAACAAATACCAAAAGATTCTGCTAATGATCAAACCATGTATTAGTTCATATATATAGAGAGGTGACAACCCCTTTTATGCGTAATCAGACTGTGCATAATCTACGCCTTTAATCCTTAATCATAGTAGTAACAAATACCTATTGGCTTATGAGTTTCTTGCTACCAATAAGGCGAACGCTTTATTTCTTCGGCAAGAAAATCAATAAACTTTCTTTGTAGTGGTGTCACCTGCTTTCGATTGGCATAAACTACATAAACACCTAAAGTTTTGGGTTTCCATTCAGGCAATAACTCAATAAGTTGTCCAGATGCAATCAAAGATTTGACTGCGCCAGATGGCTGTAAGCTGATCCCATGTCCACGCAACGTGGCAGAGAGCAAGACTTCAGAGATATTGGCGCTGATGTTGCCAGAGATAGGAACAGACTCTGGACCATTTGGCCCGTCAAACACCCATGCCGACCGTCCAAAATACGCAAACGATAGACAGTTGTGATGTACAAGCGACTGTACATCTGTAGGTCTGCCACGACTTTGTAAATACTCAGGTGCAGCGCATACGATAGAGTGGCACTCACCGATACGTCTGGCAACGACATTTGGCTCCAAGTCATTGGTGATACGAATCGCCAAGTCAATACGGGCATCAACTAAATTGACTGAATCATCAGTGGTAAGAATATCAATTGCTGTTTGAGGCCAGTGAGAAACAAAGCGACCAACCACATCCATCAAAAGGCTATCAATCAGCGAAAAGCTGGCAGTGATTCGCAGCTGACCTTTTAGCTCCAAAGTATTTTGATTGCGTATCTGATCCAACGAGTCAGTCAATCCAAGCAACTGGTACGCCACCTCAAGAGTCTGCTCACCAGGTGCAGTGAGGCTCAAACTTCGAGTTGTGCGATGCAATAAGCGCATATCCATCCAGCTCTCAAGCTCTGTCAGATAACGCGTTACCTTAGCTCTAGACATGTCTAAATTGTCCGCGGCACGGCTCAAGCTACCTTGTTCAACGATCGTAACAAACACCTGCAACGCGGTCAGTCTATCCATCTCTTCATCCTTATTTGCGCGAAAACTGAAATAGTAAATGCCGAATTATAGCGTATTTAAACGAAATACAATCGAATAGAATAGCCATTAACAACGAATACCGCTATTAACGCGGTCTATTTACTCAAACGAAAATATAGGTGAATTATGAAAAAATTAATGACAGCTTCTATGGCGGCCAGTGTGCTACTGCTCGCAACCCAAGTAAACGCAGCCGATCTACAACTGCAAGCATATAAACCAGATCAAAATGCTATTTTCCCAGTGACCTCTGTGCTGGCAAGTGGCGAGAAAGATGCTATTTTGTTCGATGCACAGTTTAGTGTTAAAGATGGTGAAGCATTGGTTGATATGATCAAAAAAAGCAATAAAGACCTAAAAATGATTTATATCACGGCAGGCGATCCAGATTACTATTTCGGTCTTCAGCCTTTAGTCAAAGCCTTCCCTGATGTGAAGGTTATGTCTAGCCCTTCTATTATTGAACACATTGAGGCGACTAAAGATGCAAAATTAAAGCATTGGGGCCCAATCCTTGGTAAACATGCGCCTACCAAGATCACAGTACCGCAGACACTTGATCAGTCCACATTGACCTTAGAAGGTCACAAAATCGAAATCAAAGAGATGGGAACCCATCAAGCATATATGTGGGTACCAGAGTCAAAAACCGTTTTCGGCGGTGTGTCAGTAACATCAGGTATGCATGTGTGGACTGCTGATACCCAAACTAAAGAAGCTCGTAGCGAGTGGATGCAATCATTGGAACACATGAAGCAATTAAAGCCAAACCTTGTGATACCAGGTCACTATTCAGGCAACCTACTCAAAAAAGACTATGCTGTTGATTTTACCCTCAGTTATCTAAAAACCTTTGAGAAAGCACTGGATGAGGCAAAAAAGCAAGACTCCAAGAAATCAGAAAAAGTGATTTCTACCATGGAAGTAGCTTATCCCGCGTTATCTGGGGATACTAGTTTACAAATAGGCAGTAAAGTAAATACAGGTGAAATGAAGTGGTAAATACGGACTATTAGATAAAAAGTATTATATTTTGCTAAGTCTGTTAGCGAAATACGAGTGTCAAAATGCTGGCGTATGAATGCTTGATCAATCAGCATACGCTAGCACTTTTAATGATAGATGAGAGTAACTAATGACAATACAGTATCGTCGTGCTATGCCTGAAGACTTTACAGCCATTGTCGACCTCTTTGTCGTCAATATGAATTTGAGTGTATTTACTACTGCTACAGATAAGCAGGTTCTAAAGCAACTGGCTACCCTATTTCTTGCGAAAGACTGTTATCGTGCTACTTTTATACAAGTTGCAGAATATGATGACATTATTTGTGGTGTGGTTATAGGTTTTACTAAAGAAGATTCATACAAGGCATTACCATTCGATGATAAGCCTATTATTGATCAGATAGAACACAAGCTGGGTCTATCTGATCAAGGTCGACAGGTATTAAGTGATTTACAGAAAAAAGAAACGGCTGGTGCGAAACGAAAAGAAGTCGATTTTGATAGCGAGCTACAGTTCTTCTGTGTAAATCCAGACTATCGTCGTCACCGTATTGGAGCGACGTTGATTCAAGCATTTGAGGCTTATCTCGTGGCACAGGGTGCAGACACGTATGCACTACATACAGACACCCTGTGCACTTATCAGTACTACGATAATAATGGCTATCAACGTGTTGATGAGCACCCCAACCATCTAAACCCGCAGATAATGCACTATACCTATGTCAAATCTTTATCTTAACAAGCTTGTATAGATGACCATCAATGATATTCAAACAAGCATAATCCAAAAGCTCTGAGACAATATTCATAAAACCAATAAACTATCTTTAACTAGCCAATAAAGCGGCTTCGAATGGATAGTTAGTAAGGTTTTCAAACCCAGTGTCTGTAATAATGATTTGATCTTCAAGTTTGACACCATTTTTACCACCAACTCGACCTACATACGCTTCAACGCAGAGGGCCATACCCGGCTCCAGCACACCACTATAGCCATGGCATTCAAGGTCTTCGGGGTAACGAATAGACGGGTATTCATCACAAAGACCAACGCCATGCATCATCACACCATATCTTTGCGCTCTATATTCTTCAGGAAGTACTAAACCAGATTTTGTCACCTCTTCAAATGTCATTCCTGGTTTTAATATAGTCATGTTGTGTTGGATATGTTCATAAGCTACCTGATAGAGATGCTTTTGCTCTGCACTTGGCAAGCACTCCCCAATCATCCAAGTTCGAGACAAGTCTGCACACATTCCATAAGGGCCAATCAAATCTGTATCGAATGCAAGTAACTCACCCTCCTTCACAATTCTAGGGCCACTTTCCTGAAACCAAGGATTGGTTCTAGGCCCTGAAGAAAGAATTCGACATTCTATCCACTCACCACCTCGACGAATATTTTCCGCATGAAGAATAGACCATATGTCATTCTCAGTGATACCGGGTACTGTTGCTTCTTGCATGCACTTCATCGCAACCTCTGTTGAGGCAATTGAACATCGCATGGCATTAATTTCATCTTCGTTCTTAATAGATCGAGCAAACTCCATCACTTCCTGACCATCAAAAACATCGATTCCTAACTGTTTTATCTTATTGAAACCAGCAATTTCAATTTTATCGATAGCCAATCTTTTATTGTCTCCAGCATGCTCCCGTAAAATAGATTGAATTTCTGAAGCAAACCTAGAGGCATGTTCGTCAGTTCTATCACCGGTTTCAAAGTAGAAAAAAGAAGCGCCTCCTCTGACCTCTTTGATCAAAGGAAGGTGTGCTGATAAGTGCTCACAATTGTGAAAATCCCATAAAATAAGATGTCCTGATGCAGATACAAAACAGGCTCTAGAGTGATTGTGGGTCACCCATACCTGCATATTTGTGGAGTCAGTCGCATATCGAATATTAAGAGGATCAAACAATAAGATGCCGCCAAGATCTCTTTTCTGTAGTTCTTTTACGATTCTTTGGAGGCGGTATTCGCGCATTCGTGTAAGGTTAGGAGGTGTCAGCCCTAGCTCAGCCCACTCATTGAAAGCAAGATCTGTTGGACCTATCTCGACACGGTCATTGTCGTTCAGAGAGCCATCAGCTTTAAACGTGCCACCTCGACGCCGTGAAGGGTCGATTTTTCGATTTGAAGATGTGACTGAGAATGTGGTTATATTGCTGATTATTTGGCCTACCTCATAGTAATAACTTCAACAAACAAGAGCTCCATTGAAGACTAGAGCCTTGCCTGAATGGTTGTATCTATAGTAATTTGCCACAAAAAATGAGTATGAAAAAACGATTTAAACACACGAATTCATGACATAAAGTCATGCTAATATTATGACGCTTTCTTTCTCCGCTCTCTATGTTTCAAAACGCTATAAGGCTGTTCTTTTATATTTAATAGACTCAAGCGTGGCGAGCCAAATTAAAGGTAAGACAATAAGAGCCGAACCTATTAAAAGACTGATATCAGGTATTTCATCAAACCATACGATGCCGATAACCACTGCTCCTAACAGACCCGTATATTCTGCACTAGATATTTTATGTGCTTCAACCGCTCGGTAGACCAGTACGCAGATACCCGCATAGATCAAAATAAACAAATTTGAGCCTGCTGCTATCCATAGCGCGTACCAACTCAAAGGAGCATGTTCCCAAATAGCCAAACCAAGCCCCAACGGTATTCCGACTAAATTGGTCAAAAACAAGGTCTGAGCAACGGTGTGATTCGAAGGCAATTTACGCACTAGTAGGTTGTTTGTCGCCATGGTTAAGGCCACGATCAGCGCAAATATAGCACCCATATTAATTTGTGTTGGTTTTACCACGACAAGAATACCTATGAAGCCTAGTATTGCCACAATGATGCTTGGTGCTGTGAGTCTGTCTTTATAAAACAGAAACCCTAACGGCAACATCAGTAAAGGTGCAGTATAAAAAATCGCATTGACCGTGGCTAGCGGTAGCGCTTGGATAGACAACACCATGAATACCGCGCCAAACAACCAAATATGCCCACGTACAAAATGCCATTTTACGTTACTAAGTAGCTTGGCTTTTTGGTTAAATAAACAAAACGGTAGTAGCATCAAGACAGCTGTTAGCTGACGCAATAGCACAAACTGATAGACCGCTGCACCATCTGGCAACTCTTTTATCAGCGCATCTGAAAGGACTGCAATCATGTTTCCTGCAACCAACAGTATCATTGCAAATCCAACACTCATCTTCGGCATTATCATGCTTATACCTATCTCAAAATACATAAAATTTTAAATTAAGCCATTTAATCTAATGGTCAGATAAATAGTATATTCGCGTATACTCATGACGTATAATGATATAAAAACGTTTAGTATTAGTTGAACTCATAATGAAACTCCCCCCATTACGTGCCATACAATGCTTTGAATCTGTAGCAAGGCTTAATAGTTTTTCCAAGGCAGCAGAAAGCCTCAATGTAACGCAAAGTGCTGTGAGTCATCAGGTTCGAACGCTTGAAGAATATCTTGGAGAAGCGTTGTTTTATAGGCAGGGTCGGACACTTTCTTTAACAGATATAGGTGCTCGCTATTTCACAGAGGTGAATCAATCGCTGACTACTCTATCCAATACCAGTCAGGCCATTCGCCATGATAAGCCTGGCCATATTCGCCTAGCGCTGTATAGTTCAGTGGCTGTCAATTGGTTGATTCCTCGGTTAGAAAACTTCCGCGAACAGCACCCAGAGATTGAGCTGACCTTAAATATGGTGACAGACCAAGACGACTATAATGAGCAATGTTCGGATTGCTTTATTACCGTCAATCCACCAAAACGCAACGTAGTCAGCAAGCTTTTATTCGCTGAGAAGCTATTTCCCGTCTGTGGCCAAAAGCTTTGGGCAGAAATAAAGGATCAGCCATTGCCTGAGGCGTTATGGCAACACCCTATACTGTCCGTAAAATATGCTGGAAAAAGTGAAGGTACGGCTAATGATTGGCTAAAATGGTGTAAAGCAGGCGGGTTTGAGATGCCAAGCGAGGTAAAGATTAATCAATTTAGCCATGTACTGCTTGCCGCACAGGCTGCACGTTATAACTTAGGTATTACGCTTACAGACAACTATATGATGCTAGAACAAACACATCAGCAAAATCTTGTCAAAATCCCAATGCATGAATTACTCACTGGCGACAGTTTCTATTTCTTTTATAATGACTTAAAGTCAAATCAACCAGACATCATTAAATTGAGTCGTTGGTTAGAGTCACAATGTCTTTAAAAGTGTTTTAAATAGCATTTTAAATAAGTGTTTCTAAAGACCATCATTAACGAGTATTACCTATAATTGCGACCATAAACACTGTGAAAGTATCAACCCCCTACGATAAAGAGCAAGACCTATGCAAATAATCCTCAATCAAATGGATATTACCGATTATCAAGTATCAGTAAATGCTGCTGCGATATTAAAATCAATCCATGATCATCAAGTTTGTGATGGCTTTATGATTTTTCCAGAACTTGCTTTGACTGGCTTTCCGACGCTAGACAATATTGAAGCGTTGTATCATCAATCAACAGAGCACTTTCACAGCATATTGAAAGCAAGCAAAAATACAGATTCAACCATCATTATTGGACATATTGACAAACAGGATCAACTTTTCTATAACGCATGTTCTTTTATAAAAAACGGCAAAATCATTCATAAACACCGAAAGTCAAAACTTTGGCTTGATGATGTTGGGGTATTTACAAGCGGAGAAGACTTATCAGTGGTTAGCATTAATGATATGGTTTGTGGTGCTCAGATTTGTTTTGAGCTAGAGTTTCCAGAAGGCTCAAGAGCACTGGCAAAAAAAGGCGCACAGATCATATTTATGCCAAACGGCAATATGTCTCCCTATGCAAATACCCACTATGTATTGACTCAAGCGCGTGCCATTGAAAACCAATGTTTTGTGATTACTTGCAACGGTGTGGGCGTCGGTCATGGCGGTCAGTTTGTAGGAGAGAGTCTGGTGGTCTCTCCTACGGGACGAATCATCAAAAAACTTGGTTCGTCGCCAGATATAGTAACAGTAGATATAGATTTAGAGGAACTAGAGCAGTCTAAGCAAAACTATCAATATATAGACTTGTCTTAATGTCACCATAGAGCTTAGTCATTAAACTGAGTGGCAAGGTTGTTTTCTAGAGAAACCACAGTGAAGAAAAATCACCGTTACGTATCGCGGCTGATGTCTGGTGGCTTGAGAGCCGATGGATTATCGTTGAGCTAGTACAGCGCAATCTATATATCCTATGACTTACTATTCTCAGTCTCTCAAAGCATCTTCAACAAAGCTCAACCGGTCTTGACCAAAGTACATTTCATCATTTACGAAGAAACTTGGTGCCCCAAATATGCCTCGTGCTACTGCTTCTTCGGTACTAGATTTTAAACGCGCCTTGACCTCAGGCTCACTAATACGCGCCATAAAATCAGTCGCCTCAATGCCTACTTTCGACAGAACTTCAGCCACGACTTCTGGTGATTCCATATTTAACTTTTCAGCCCATAGCCCATTAAAGACAGCGGATAAATAACTCTCAAATTTAGGTGTCCCCAAATAAGCGGTAACACCGCGCATAAGCTGCATCGTATTGACTGGGAAAAATGGATTGAAGCGAAAAGGCACGTCATAGATGGCTGAAAAACGCTTAAGGTCTTTGAGCATATAAGCGCCTTTAGCAGGTACGGCAGCTGGTGAGGTGTTACCAACGGCTTGGAACACTGCGCCAAGTAACATAGGTCGCCAAACGACCTCGGCATTGTGACGCTGCGCGATACTCGCTAACTGTGTCCATGCCAAATAACTGGCTGGGCTGCCCACATCAAAGAAAAACTCTACTTGTTTATTCATCTTTGCATTCCTTGCAATATATTAAAAATCCATTAAAATTTGACGGTTACTAATTAGATAAGATCAAAAAGTTTCCATCCATGGGCGTAAATCCAGCTCATGCGTCCAGCTATCTCTTGGCTGACAGTGCAACTGCCAATACTGCTCAGCGATATGTTCTGGATTTAAAATACCGTCTTGGTCTTTTAGCTCATAGCGCTCAGGAAAGTTGTCACGAATAAAATCAGTATCAATAGCACCGTCAATGATAGGGTGTGCGACATGGATGCCCTTTGGCCCCAACTCTCGCGCCATGCTTTGTGCCAGTGCCCGCAGAGCAAACTTAGCGCTAGCAAAAGCCGAAAAACCTTTACTACCGCGTAAAGACGCTGTTGCACCCGTAAAAATAATTGTCCCCCTCTCACGTGGAATCATGACTTTTGCCGCTTCTCTACCTGTCAAAAATCCAGCCAAGGTACCCATCTCCCACACTTTTCGATAGACCCTCTCTGTCGTATCTAAGATGGAGAAATGAACGTTTGCCCCGATGTTAAACACCACCACTTCAATCGGGCCAATGTCCTTTTCAATATGAGCAAACAGCTCAACCATCTCTTGCTCGACACGTGCATCACAACCGAATGGCTTGACCACTCCTCCAACCGCTTCGATATCACTGACTAATGCCTCTAGCTTCTCAACAGTCCTTCTGGTCACGCACAAAGTAAAACCTTCTCGCGCAAAACGTTTGGCAACAGCACTGCCAGTGGCATCGCCTGCGCCGATTACAACTGCTACGGGTGCTCTGTTCATGTCTATTTCCTTATAGGTTCCTTTTTAGAACTAACAAAAACATAGCTTTATTTTTGGACCCTGTCAAGCTAACCTATATCTTAAAGATAAAGGAGATAACCTATGCGTTGGGATGAACTGGACCAACAGTCTTGCTCGGTAGCTCGCACTTTAGCAGTCATTGGTGATCGTTGGACGCTCATGATTTTACGTGATTGTTTTTTGGGAGTCAGACGATTCGACGTATTTGAGCAACGCTTGGGCATTACACGTCATGTCCTATCTAACCGTCTTCGTAAATTGGTTGAATACGATATTTTAAAAAAAGTCGCCTATCAGCAGCGGCCGCTACGTGAGGAATATAGACTGACCAAGTGTGGATTAGATTTGCACTCGGTCGTACTGGCGTTGGTCAGTTGGGGTGATAAACACATGGCTGATGAACGCGGGGCACCGCTGTTGCATAGACACAAGGCATGTGGTCACATTATGCATCCGGTGACAGTATGCTCCGAGTGCGCTGAAGCCGTTACCGCACGTGATATTGAGGTTGAGATAGGACCCAAATGGATCGGTAATGATGAAGTAAGTATTTAACTTAGTAGCGGTTTATGAATAACTGGAGCTAGATATCAGAACACTTTATTTAAAAGACTTAACCTTTTACGGTTGTACCGTACTACAGCCTGAAGTATTCCAAAACCTCGTTAACTGTATCGAACAACGTAAAATAAATCCAATCGTTGCGTGTACCTTTCCATTAAAAGAGATACATACTGCTCAAGAGGTTTTCTTAGAAAAGAAACATGTCGGTAAAATCGTTTTGAACGTTGCTCAAGAATAATCATCGTTCAATAGCAAATAAATAGCATATAAATGGCTTTGAATATTTTATTCAAAGCCATTTATATCTAAATCAATAGCTACTATTTTGAAGCATGAAAGTCAATCTTATCAGTCATGACTGTCAACCATTCATTTTATTGTTAGTAGCAGAATATAGATCAAATCTATGAGATAACTGTCATTTCAGTAACGACAAATTCATCGACCATCCCATCTGTTACTTGTACATAGTTTTGGAAATGCGGGCTTTGTACATGTTGCTGAAGACACTCGTTGTTTTCCCAAATCTCATAAACCACGAAACCGTAACTATTTGCATTTTCTTGATGCAAGTCATATTGGATACAACCTTGATCATCTTGTGATGCTGCTGTCAGTTTAAGCAGCTCAGTTTTGACTTGTTCAACGTGCTCAGGTTTGGCTTTGATAGTGGCGACGATGGTAAGTGGTTTGTTTGCTTGCGTGCTCATCTATTTATCCTATGTTTATTATTATCATTGATTTAAATAGGTCCAACGTGTCTGCTAAAAACGTCACATTGGACCTATTAATCTAAATGGCGTTATGCGTTATGCAGACCAGCCTTCTAATACAATCTTGCCATGCGCTTGCTGTTTTTCTAGCATTTGATGCGCACTACGTAGGTGTTCAGCGGTGATAGCCCCAAGATTGTGCGCAACTGTGGTTTTGATCTCGCCTGCATCAATCAATTTTGCCACTGCATTTAATAAATGATGTTGTTCAATCATGTCTGGCGTATTGAACATTGAGCGTGCAAACATAAATTCCCAATGCAGGCTTAAGCTTTTGGTTTTAAGAGGGTTGGCATCTAGTGATTTTGGATCATCAATCAGTCCAAGCTTACCCTGCGGCTTTAAGCATTTAATGATTTCTTCATAATGATCTTCAGTATTATTGAGACTCACCACGTAGTCTACTTCAGCAATACCTGTTTTTTGTAGTTCATCAGACAATGGGCTGCGGTGATTGATGACATGATCAGCACCCAAATCTTTGAGCCACTGCACGCTCTCATCTCTCGAAGCCGTACCAATAATCGTGGCAGACGTTCTTGTCTTTAATAACTGAGTTAGAATAGATCCAACGCCGCCCGCTGCGCCAATGACCAATACTGAGACGTTATTAGCATTCTCGCTACTACCGCTATCATTCGCTGCGCTATCAGAGACAGGCACTTGTAAACGGTCAAATAACATCTCCCAAGCTGTAATCGTCGTGAGTGGTAATGCCGCTGCCTCAGCGAAAGACAAAGAGGCTGGCATGTGTCCAACGATACGCTCATCGACCAACTGATATTCAGCATTGCTGCCTGAACGGGTCAAATCTCCAGCATAATAAACGTTGTCGCCTACTGAGAATAAGCTGACATCTTCACCGACAGCCGTCACAGTACCAGCAGCATCCCAACCAATAACAGCATACTCACCCTCTGCGGCAGGACGCCCTTCACGGATTTTGTAATCTACTGGATTGACTGATATGGCTTTCACTTCTACAAGAATATCGCGGCCTGAAGCAATTGGCTTATCAAGGGTAATGTCTTGTAGCGACTGTTCATTATCGATAGGTAGATTGCTTTGATAACCAATGGCTTTGATAGTTTGCATAATATTGTGTCCTGTTTTTAATGAGAAAGTTTTTAATAATAAAATTTGAAAATATAGTTATTTGAAAATATAGTTAGTAATGGTTTAATTTTTCGAAATTTATTGATGCCGCAAAATATAAATCTTATGCATCTTATGCAAAAATTGACTGCAATACTGTCTGAGTCTGCTGCTCAAGCTCTGCAATGGCTGCTTGGTTTAGAGCATCAGCATGTGGTCGACCAAACGCCCCTCTCGCATCGCCATGTGCGCCATCTGTTATATCGTTATCAAAGTATTTACCAGTATCATCAGCGAACTCATCCGAGATGGCCAACTCCGTTAGGATATTTGCGCCCTTGGCTGCTGATGACCAATGCTGACCATACGCTTCGTTGGCCATTTTTGTGTTCAGCAGCGAGCCTGGATTGACGGCAATGACATTGATATCGTTGCTAGCGACGGTGTCAGCTAATGCCATACTCCACATCGTGAGTGCTAGCTTACTTTGGGCATAAGCATCCTTATCATCGAGGCGGGTCTGGCCTGCAAGTGCTTGATAAGATATTGACGCTTGCGCAGCTGAGCTTAAGTTCACGATACGCGCTTTATCAGACTGCTTGAGCAAAGGTAATAAAGCATTGGTCAGCTCATAAGGCGCTAGGTAATTGACTACGAAACGTACATCCAAACCGTCTTTAGTCATTGCTGATGCCGTGGTATAAATCCCTGCGTTATTTATGAGCACATCAAGCTTGGGCAGTTTTTCATTGACGTCTGCTGCCATCTTTAGCACATCCGTTAAATCAGAAAAATCAGCCACAAACCCATCAATATTATCTACTGCTACGCCTGTCGCGACTGCTTGAACTTCTGCAATGACGCTAGCAAGTTTGTCAGCATCGCGGCCATGCAAGTACACTTGGTGTCCAGCTTCTGCCAGTTTTAACGCTGCCAATTTGCCAATGCCATCTGTGCTGCCAGTAATTAAAATTGTTTTAGTGGTATTCAGAGTCATAAACCGTCCTTATTATTTGTTTGAATTATTTTTTCAGTTTTGGATACCTGTTCTATTTTATCCATCGTGATAGCGCTCATTGTAATGAAAGTGTTGTGCTTCAAACAGTAGTCATCACCTAAAACACTTTCAATATAATTTTGAAAGTAGGTTGTTTTTAAGGGGTTATTTAGATCGATATCTAAGCGGTTGCTTGTTATATTTGAGACAATACAACCGTCCTGTTTAGTCTGATGTTTCTCAAACGAGGGCCTGTCCTCCATTAGCGTATCTCAATAGGACAAATTGTTCATCCGCTTGACGCGCAAGCTCCGCCTTACTAACAAGGGTGAGCAGTTTTTACAGCACTGTAAGGATGCACTGGGCATCTTAGACAATGCCTATGTACTTAGAGAAGTGTGGTGAACCTAAGACACTGCCAGCATTGGCTGAACACAATCGGCTGTGTCTGGACACAATGACAAATATTTTAGCCAATGGACGTTTGAAGGCTTGGGCAAACAAACGAGCGTCGCTGTATCGGGCAAAAGATGGTGACGTGGTCAGGCGTTGGACAATAATGAGACATGGTGTTGCACTAGAATCTCGTTTGGACATTAGTTCTGATATCAAAGAAGGACGGCACATTGAAATTAAACTAGGGGGTTGGCAAGTTGCCCCCTACCCACTATATTTGATCTGTCCTGAACGACGATTGATTGACCCACTGTTCAATGCCGTAAAGGAATATTTAATCGACTGCGTGCAAAATGTTTTGGCTTGAATAGCGTTCGACCTTAAACAAAATACAGTCGACTCCTCTTAAAGAGCATACGGTTCTACTGGGATAAATATTGTGCAGCCTCTGTTATGCTTGCGAGCAGCCAATGAGAAAACTTATAACCATCAGCACATAGTAAAACCTACTAGCAAGATGATAATCATATGTATCACTTTTATGTTGGATTGACGTCACCTTCCAATGCGCCAACCTCTAAATTTGGCAAAAAAACGGTTTATCTTGTCAGAAAAGTTCAACGTCTCTGATTCCGGCACTGCTTCAACATGATGGCGAGCTGCCAATATCGGCTGCTGTACCAATCTTTCGTGATGATCAAACGCGCGATCAAGACTGATACTCATCATAGAAAAATTGGTCGGTCGTGGTAGGCAGCGATATACCTGACCTTTATTAATCAAATCAATCACCATATGTGCATCTTTGAACTCGGTCAACATGAGCACCATCAGATCAGGCTGAATATTTTTTAGCGCATAAACAATGGGAGTGATATTTTCTTTATTGAGCGTCGAATCCGTAATAGTGACGCCAAAGCGTTTTTTTTGTAATAAGCTTGCAGCCTGCTCAATATTGCTTGCCCAGCTCACGGTATAAGCACTCTTAAAATGACTTTTTATTTGCTGATAAACACTCTCATCATCATCTAACACCAATATACTACGCTTGCTATCAGTTCTGGCATGAATACGGTTTTGAATATCATGATTTTCAGTGGCATTTTGGGTGATTTCTTGGGTTTTCTGAGCAATCTCTGTGGCTTTATTAATGGTTTTTTTGAGTTCATCATTTTGCCAAGGCTTTGTGATATAGCGATAAATCTCGCCTTCATTCACAGAATCAATCACCGCATTCAGATCTGCATACCCCGTCAATAAGATACGAATAGTGTTCGGGGATGCCGACTTGATATCACGCAACACTTCTGTACCTTGCTTGTCTGGCATGCGTTGATCGCTGACGACCACTTGTACCTCATTCGCGCTGATATATTCCATCAGCTCAATGGCATCGGTGGTGATAAACACATCGTGTGACTGTCGAAAGTGCATTTTTAAACTGCGTAAAATGCGTGGTTCATCATCGATAAAGGCAATTTTTGGTTTTTGCATGAGGCTCTCTTTAAATAAGTAGTTGGAAATCTCTCAACTTTCAAATAAGGCCTGCGAAGATTCGGTTTTATGAGCGATAGACTGTATCGGCAGCAGGATGGTAAACGTCGTTCCAGTGCCAACGATTGAGCTGACCTCGATGCGACCGCTATGTTGTTCGATAATTTGTGCTGTGATAGCCAATCCCAACCCTGTGCCATCACCGGCTTTTTTGGTGGTGAAAAAAGGCTCAAAGATCTGCGTTAAAATACTCTCTTTGATACCAACACCATTATCTGTAATGCTGATTGCCACGTATTGTCGCGACTCATCAACAGACGAGAGGATCTGTAATGTCCCTTTATAATCCATTGGCATGGCTTGGGCGGCATTATTAAATAGATTGAGTAATACTTGGTTGATTTGCGAAGGATTGCATTGAATCAATGGTAGCTCAGCAAGGCTGGTGCTGACATCTAGAGTTTTTAGATTATTACGTGCCATCACCAAAGACGTGTTGATACAGTCATTGATATCGACCTCTTTTACCTTGGATTCGTCAATTCGAGAGAAATCACGCAAACTCACGACCAACTCCGCAATCTGATCGACGCCATACAGGCCGTCTTTGATCAAATCTGTCAAATCCTCACTGACTTCATCTTCTTTAATTGCCTCGCAATACTGCAAGGTCTCCTCTATCAATTGAGTCACTTGTGCTTGGTCAGCCTCTGGTTCTTTTAACGCATGCAATAATTGATCGGTATGCTGTATCAGCTCATCAAAACGCATGAGGTTATCACCGACCAGCTCCATATTACTACGCACATAGCCAAGAGGCGTATTGACCTCGTGCGCCACGCCTGCCACCATCTGACCGAGTGTGGCCATTTTTTCGGAGCGTACTAGGTGCACTTGTGAGGCTTTTAATTCGTCCATGGCTTGCTGCAAATCTTTCGTACGGGCGGTCACTTGGCTCTCTAGATGGACATTTATTTCAGCAAGCGCGCCTTCGTTTTCGACGACACGATCAATCAGTTGATTGGTCTGCTCGCTGATGACTTGGATTTCACTGACATTTGAGTGTGGCAATTTATGCACGCTTAATTTTTGATATTGTTTTTGCTCAATCAATGTGCCCATATCAGCCACGGCCATTGCCATGTGCTTTAATGGACGCGTAAAGTAGCGACGAAATACCCATGCAGTCAGTAATAAAATCGGAATAAACCCCAATAGCATGGCTTGAATCAGCTGGTTTGACAGTGCATTTGCCACGCTCATCATGTCATTATCAGGCTTAACGATGACCATCTTCCAATACGTAAATGGCATACGAAACACAAAAGCGGTGGCAGACTGCTGCAACACAAAATCATTGGGCACAGCGATGGTATCGACCAAATGACTGCCGACTAAGTTAAACGTCTGATCGATGTTCAACAGCAATAATGCGGAGAGTAATTGGGATTCTTGTTCGCTGATTTTGTCCAAATTGGTCGTGCTCAAAATACTACGGGCGGCGAGCGTGAAACGGCCTTCATCTTTGGCAGTCGCTTCATCGATCAGTGTGTGATTGATACTATCTAGGCGATCAGCAATAGGTGCAAAGCTAGGTTTTTTCTTGGCCAATTGATGTGCGGTTACCATTTCGCCCTGAGGATTATCTTCCGTCACTTGAGTGACCATCGACTGATCAGGAAAGGTCAAAAACCGATTGTCCAAGTCTACCAAGAAGACGTATCCACCTACCTTATCTTGCCATTTTTGCATGGCATCATCGAGATTATCCAATAACAAATTAAAACTCACCACGCCATCAAAAGCTTGGTTACGACTGTCATATAATGACTTTGCACACGTCATCATCGGCTGATTGCTCACGGGATCCACATACGCACGGCTCCAGACACAGTGGTCATGACGTGCATACATCGCTGGAATGTACCACCAATCTCGATAATAAGGATTGGGTGTTTGGCTCACTTGATTATAGCGTTCTGATGGTTGCATGTTGCCTGCATCATCACGCGCCCACACAAACGACTGACGCTCTCGACCTTGCTCATACATATTGGGGTCAAACCATACACCTCCGCCCACGATTCGCAGGTCCGTCTGCTGCATGAGATTGCCAAAGGTTTCTTTATAAAGAACGTCTTCTTTTGGCAAGCCACCAGCCATCGTACTGGTCGCCTTTGCCAATCCATCGACATGGCTGATACTCGCCATGATGCTATTGATTGCTTCATTACCCGTTTCAACCACTGTTTCTGAAGTCATCTCTAGTAGGCGCGGCTTCGCTTGGGTTTCAATAACCCAGTACACCATCAGAATAATCAATGAAAAAGCCAATGCCAAAATAATCAGCATGCGCGTGGAAATACTACCAAGCCGATTAGCCACACTCATAAACAAACCTTGTATTGATGCGCCTACTGTTATCAATGACTCATACAATAAGTCAAGACATCAGCCATACGCAGCCACCATTCATAGTGAGCTCAAGGATACGATGCGGTTATGACAAGATAATGACAAAAGTCGTGTTTTTAGGGTTTGTCCTCATTTTAAACATAACAAAAAAAATGCGCCAAATTGCTGTCAAACAAAAAAAACAGCGCAGACAATACCATAAGCATTTTGATTACTATTCATCATTCATCCCTGATTAATTCATTTAGTGATAAGTTAAGGTTTATCATTGACGACATCCCTTGCCTGTAGACTATAATTTCATAACAGCGCTTAGAAGTTTGTCGTGCACACGACAATTCCTCAATAAATGAGAGATAAATACGTTTAAACATTCATAGTAGAGGTATGAATTAACTTTTAATCCATGTTCAATAAACCGATTTCAGCTTGCCGGAATATTGGTATTCTGTAAAAATACGGAGGTTCTGTAAAAATAAAATAGGGAAATACGAAATGACATTCTCGAAGTCAGTAACCTATTTGCAGACTCGCTAAAGGAATAGACCTCCGCTACTTCTAACAAAACGGACAAGTAATATAATCATGAAAAAATCAGTGCAAACACTTTTTAGCCGAGTTGGTCTGACTGCTGTCATTGCCGCCTCATTGATATCTGGACAAGTGCAAGCAGCAGACAGCAACAGCCATCTGAAAAGCACAGTAGATGCACAAGCCAAGTCGCTAATGAAAGCACATGATATTCCAGGTATGGCGTTTGGTATTATTGTCGATGGAAAGTCGTCTTTTTATAACTACGGTTTGGCTGACAAACAATCTGGCAAGGCTGTTTCAGAAAACACTATCTTTGAGTTGGGCTCTATCAGTAAGACCTTTGCCGCGACTTTGGCCAGTTACTCCGAACTCAATGGCACACTCGACTTGGAGGATACCGCTGATAAATACATTCCTTATCTACAAGACAGCGCCATTGGTAACACCAAGCTTATCAACCTAGCCACCTATTCGGCTGGTGGTCTACCACTTCAAGTACCTAACGATGTCAAAAATAATAAGGAATTGTTCCGCTACTATAAGTCGTGGCAACCTGCCTTCCCTATCAACTCAAAACGTCTATACTCTAACGCCAGTATAGGACTGTTCGGCCATATATCAGCTTTGAGTATGGGCGCGGATTACACACAGGTAATGGAAGATAAAATACTGCCCTTACTCAATATGCCTAGTACCTTTGTCAATGTTCCTAATGACAAAATGGGCGATTATGCGTTTGGTTATAACGCTGCTGGAGAGCCGATAAGAGTTAACCCTGGGATTTTGGACGCCGAAGCCTATGGTATTAAATCAACCAGCGCGGATATGACTCATTACATGGCGGCTAACATGGGGTTAATCCCTTTGGATAAAGATATTCAACAGTCATTGCAAAACACTAGAAAGGGATACTATCAAGCGAGCACTTTTACACAGGGATTGGCGTGGGAGATGTATCCATTCCCCACTCAGCTAGATACACTGCTTGAAGGTAATTCAACGGATGTGGTACTCAAGCCACAGCCCATCATAGCAAACAATCAGCCGACACGTGTTTTAAACGATGTATGGGTGAACAAGACAGGCGCTACCAATGGGTTCGGTGGATATATCGCTTATATTCCCGCAAAAAAATCTGGTATTGTCATTTTGGCAAATAAGAACTACCCCAACGCAGAGAGGGTCAAAGCGGCTTACACCATCCTGCAAAGTGCGATGGCTAATTGAAGTAGAAGAAAATAGAACGTTACTGTGTTTCTAGTGATATTCACCTTTTTTAAACCAATATAATGAATGTAAAAAAGTCCTTTATATCAGTATAAAGGACTTTTTTTCTGAAGTTGAGATCGTTAATTTGTACTATTTTTCAAACTCTTTGAAATCTGCTTTACGAATTTTGGCATGAATACCTTTGGTCTTATCCACGACTTGCGATACTTCAAAATCTGTCGCTGCACTTAGGTAAGCATAAGCGATTGCCTCATCAATACCATACTCTTGATTTAAGAAACGAATCGCTTCACGAGTAGACTTCTTCATCGCCTCATCCAAATCTTCATCTAGCCCTGGCGTGATCCAAAATTCAGCATTCTCTGCCAAAGGTTGCACAATTTCCTTACCCGGAATCTTATCTTTACCTGCTTTTAGCAATGTAAACTTGAAAGTGGCACGAGCAGATGCTTCAAGGGCAGTCAATGCAACCTCGCCATCGCCTTGGGCAAAGTGACTGTCACCTGTATAAAACAGTGCACCTGCCACTTGTACCGGATAATAAACCGTCGCCCCTGCACCCAATTCATTGATATCAATATTGCCACCATACATAGCAGGTGGAACTGAATGTACTCGCTCTGAGGTGTTTGCTGCGACACCCATTAGACCCATAAAGGGACTGAGTGGAAAACGTATAGACTTACCAGAATCTGTTTTTAGGATACCTTCGTATTCACCTTTGGCATTTTTTTCGATAGGCGTAAATACGGAGACATTGCCGTAGCGCTCAGGGTGAGCGGCAGACGCGTTGTCTTGTTTTGCTTTTTTGGGAAACTCGCCTGCCAATGCGCCTTTGCCATGGCGGTTAGAGATGACACCATACGGCACGCGCGGCTCAACGTTGATGACTTCTACTTTTAGGATATCGCCTGGTTGCGCCCCTTTGATTTCGATAGGGCCTGTCACGATATGTGGACCATCTTTATCAAAGTCATGTTTTAATTTTGATTTTGTTATTGTTTTTGCTTCATCTAAAATAAAGTCGTCTTTGACCCCTTTTGACTTAAAGTATTTTGCTGCATCACGGCCCTGATCTTCGAGCAAACCTTCGTGTGAGACGGTATCAAAAGTCACCACACTACCAGAGGTAACAGACATAACGGGGCTGGCGTCTCTGTTGGGCAAATATCCCCATGTTATGGTGTCTAAAGTAGAAGGTACATAGTAATTGCCTTTGTATTCCCCACTACTCAACTGAGTAGGTTTATCTGCTATTTGCTTGAGAACCGTAAAGTCTTCTGCTTGGGATACTGATATACCAAACGCGCTTAGAATAAACAGTGAAAGAATGGTTTTTTTAAACATAGAACATACCCTCTTTAGTTAAAGCATGACAATATTGTCATACCTGTATAAGGGCAAGTTCTATGCCATGGGCAAAACGGTGTTTTCTATTAAAGTTAGGGATAAAAGCACTATATTGATACAATTGTTTGCTTTATCGTGGTGCTTCAGCATAAAAAAAGCATTGTTTTAGAGCATAGATATTGCATGTAGAGGTATTAAATTAAAAAATATTGAATGAAACGATAATGGATAGAGAACTGTACTATCAATTTTATTCTAAGTCACGCTATGCAAATTGGCGTTCGAACGATGACCGATTTTCAATATAGGCTGACTGGCAAATAAGACAATCACACCAACTAATGAAAACACACCAAAGGCGTAGAATGCAGTAGCAGCACCATACCGATCAACAATTAAACCAGTAAAGATGACAGGCACACTAAGCCCTATATATGCCATCAGAAAATAGCCTGCACTCGCACGTGCCTGCTCATTGCCAGCCGAGCGTGCGACTCCTAGCATACCTCCTAAATAGACAAAGCCATAACAACTACTACTAGCTAAAAAAGCGGCCAAAAGAATCACTGGTAGGTTGGCGTTCAAAGTTCCCCAAGCCAACAAAGCATATGCTGGTAGTAAGATCAAAAGACCAAGCTTGCTTGAAACTTGAGGGTCAAGTTTTCGGGCGATTGGCTGAACGATCAATCCACAACTGATGGCTAACATAGAGGATATCCCTGCATACTTAGCGAGTCCATGCGTGGCCAGTACAGAGGGAATAACTGACAACACCAATCCTGTCGTTGCCCAACAAATCAAAATACCGCTGCCATACCAAATGACTTCACGGTTAAAATAAGGTAGCCGTAGCATAGAGGTGGGCAAATTAGTGCGTTTAGGTGCT
Organism: Psychrobacter nivimaris; assembly: GCF_043419765.1. NCBI lineage: Bacteria > Pseudomonadati > Pseudomonadota > Gammaproteobacteria > Moraxellales > Moraxellaceae > Psychrobacter > Psychrobacter nivimaris. The sequence continues at coordinate 83,217 of NZ_JBHOFX010000002.1, forward strand.
GTCTCTGGTAATTGATATAACAAAAACATAGCGAATATCCCGCTCGCTAGCAGTAAGAAAAAACTGGCTGGCTGATCGGTTTCATAAAACATCAAAGAAACTGTCGTCAATACAGGACCAAGACCAAAACCTATCGTCGTACTGGCCGTCACCCACGCTGTCGCACGCATCGTATCTGATGAGCCAAGCAGCTCAATCATATAGGCCGTCGCCGTAGCAGCCATCAGAGCCGTTCCCACACCCAGTATGAGTCGTGCTACTGCTAACGCTCGCGTGTACGGATAGAACAACATAAGAGCCGTCGCCGCTATTGATAGTGCCAAAGAGATTACAATGGTCTTGCGCCGTCCGATTCGATCAGACAATCCACCAAAAGCCAACAATACAGGTATGACGCCTAATACATAAAAGGAAAACGCTATCGTAGTTGCTAGTACACCATAGCCATCATTGTGCGCATAAACGGCATAAAGCGGCCCTTGAATATTGACGCTTGTCGTTATCACACATAAGGCAAACGCCAGATATTTATTATATTTTTTAGTGGTCATATATCGCTGCTTTTTGAATAATAATCGTTGAATTGACTGAGGTTAGTGTGATTCACAGTAGAAACACATCTACCTCTACATCGTTTACGTTCAATAATTAAAACAAAAGCACAGTAGGTTATCTATATACAATACAGTACAATTAGACAGAACTGTTTGGTCTATAAAACCCATACAGTTCGAACATAAAATTAATATATTGTCCTAGCTATAACCTTAAGATAAAACCTTCATAAAAGCCGCCCTACCAAAAATTGTAAAAAATATGAATAAGAAGCTAACACGCATCGAAGTTGTCATGGCTGACGTAAAAGAGAAAATAGCGACTGTCATCTACATGCCAGAGTCGCGACTACCCTCCGTCCGTGCTGCTGCCAAAGATTATGGGTTCTCGCCATCTACCGTGGTTGAAGCCTATGAGCGCCTGCAAACTGAGGGCTTTATTTACTCTCGGCCTGGTGCAGGGTTCTATGTGGCAGAGACGACAGCGCCGCTATCATTGACAGATATAGCACCAAAAATTGATCGAGTGGTAGACCCATTGTGGGTATCGCGGCAGTCGCTGGAGCCACCCGATGGTGCGCTAAAGCCAGGCTGTGGGTGGTTACCAGCGGACTGGCTGTTTGAGGCAGGTATACGCCGTGGTCTGCGAAATGTAGCAAAAGCTGACGCGTCCATTATCAGTGAGTATGCAACGCCGCTAGGGCTGTTAGCATTGCGTCAACTACTCACGCGGCGTATGGCAGGATTGAGTATCAATGCAGAACCGTCACAGGTCATATTGACGGATTCAGGCACTCAGGCGATAGATTTGATTTTTCGATTTTTGCTGACGCCAGGTGATACGGTCATCGTCGATGATCCTTGCTACTTTAATTTTCGAGCACAGCTGCTTGCCCATCGAGTCAAAGTGGTTGGCGTCCCTTATACGCCAAACGGGCCAGATGTAGAGGCCTTTGCAGCGATTTTAGATGAGCATAAGCCGCGTCTGTACATCACCAATGCTGCCATTCATAATCCTACGGGTGCCACGTTATCACCTGCTACGGCATACCGTGTATTACAATTGGCTCAAGCGGCTGATTTGTACATTATCGAAGACGATATTTTTGCAGATTTTGAAGTCAAGCCTGCGGCGAGATTGGCGGCTTTGGATGGGTTATCACGAGTATTCTATATCGGCAGTTTTTCTAAAACGTTATCCGCATCCCTACGCTGTGGTTATATTGCAGCACCTACAGAGTGGGTTGAGAGTTTGGTAGATTTAAAGATAGCGACTGGCTTTGGTGGCAGTCAGTTAGCAGCGGCGGTTGTGTTCTCAGCGTTGACTGATAGCGGCTACCGTAAGCATATGAATGATATCCATACTCGGCTGGCAAGCGCGCGTACTCATACGCTACCACGATTGGCTAAATTAGGCATCGTACCGTGGCTGCTCCCACAAGCAGGTATGTTCCTATGGTGCCGATTACCTAAGAATAATAATGCGACCGAATTGGCCAATCGCTGCTTATCACAGGGTGTGGTATTGGCGCCGGGCAATGTTTTTAGCCAATCGGACAATGCTGAGAACTTTATGCGGTTCAATGTGGCACAAATGAGTCATTCAAAAGTTTTCGAGGTATTGGCTCAATCTTTAGACTGACCAATCAGAGACTTATATAGTCATTCCACTATAAAAGTATGACAGCGTTAACCTCGCTTGAAGTATCAAATGTACATCTATACTCGGTTGCCTTGTACTACTTTTAAATTGAATCGACTATAGTGTGCTAGTACCGTCTTATTATATGGCAACCTTTCGACTATAATTCTAAGCCTAAATATCAGCCAAACATAAGCCGAACACAATTAAATCCAACCATCCCCGACAACGGATACTATTTCTCTAGGATAGCTCATATGTCCCCTATATATACTGCATTGACTGTACTGGTTACCTTTATCTGGGGCGTAAATTTTACTTTTATTGCGTGGGGTCTTGAGAGCTTTCCACCATTGATGCTTACCGCCCTGCGTTTTTTCTTTACTGCTGTGCCACTGGTATTGTTTCTAAAGCCGCCTAAATTCAACCGTACCTTGTTTATTTATGCCATCGGTACATTTGTCATGCAGTACGCCTTTGTCTTTACAGCGATGCATCTGGGTTCATCCCCGGGGCTGACGGCACTACTGCTACAAATTCAGATTTTTATCACGGTTTTGCTAGCGTACTTTATATTGGGCGAAGCAGTCAGCCGTATGCAAATCATCGGTATGTTGGTCGGTGTACTAGGACTCAGTGTGATTGCGCTAAACCTTGGCGGTGATATGCCTTTGGCAGGGTTCATCTGTATCCTGATAGCTGCCATCGGTTGGAGCTTTGGCAACATTGCCTCCAAGCAAGCATCAAAACAGGCCTCAGAAAAAACGTCAGAGCAAATGGCTCTAAAAGTGATGCCGCAAGGAACAAGGGTATCTGTTACTACATCTAGCACTGGAAAAAATAAAGCCTCTGCTCTGTCTGCGCTAGCGTTGGTAGTCTGGGGCGGTCTCATTGCTTGCGTGATGTTAACGATATCTTCTCTTACATTTGAGACTGATGCATGGCAGATGGCGACGTTTACTGAAGCATCACTCAAGTCTTGGCTCTCACTTGGGTTTATCGTCTATATCTCAACCTTAATTGGCTTTGGCCTGTGGGCACACTTACTCAGTCAAAATACCGCGTCTAAGGTTATGCCGTTTGCACTATTGGTGCCCGTATTCGGTATGGTGACCTCAGTACTACTCACAGGAGAAGTGGTGACTTGGTGGAAGATGCTGGCCATGATATTGATCTTATCAGGACTGCTATTGGCGAATGTGAAAATGAAAAGAAGGGCTATTTGAATGGTTACTCAGTTTTATCTTGACTCGCTATTACCGTCCAGTTAAGGTTTATTCATAGTAATTAAATTTCCCACCGTGACTGATACTAGCAAAAAATCAATCTATATCAGCTTTGTTTTATATACGTCATATTTATAAGGTGCCCACTGCCCTTAAGTTTACTGCTCTTAAGTTTACTGCTCTTAAGTGTTAAGTCACAACCGACATGGAAGTCGAAAACTGACGTGGTTTGCTCTGTCATCAAGTAAAAAGTACAGAGCGCACCGTAGTCTACAAACTTTGAGGTGATTTGCATGCGTATAGACATACCGACTTACTATGATCGTCTGCTGCAGAAACTCTCAAAACTGATGGTTTCACCTCGATTATGCTTTGCGTTTTTTTTATTTATCATCATTGTTATCTCGCTGTTATTCACTGGTTGCGCAAAACGAGTCTGGAACAAGCCTATTATAGATAAGAGCACTGCTCGCTATGATTTTCATAACAACCTCCCAAAAAATTCAGACGAAGTCTTTGTTGTACTTGCCTTTTCTGGCGGTGGTACACGGGCAGCAGCACTCAGCTACGGGGTGCTAGAAAAGCTACGTGATACACCAGTAACTATCAATGGCGTAGAGCGCCGACTATTAGATGAAGTCGATGTCATCTCTTCGGTATCTGGCGGGAGCTACACGGCAGCGTATTATGGGCTATTTGGCGATGACATTTTTGAGAAATTTGCTCCAGAATTTTTGTATGAAGACTGGCAATCACGACTGATTAGACTTGCGATACGTCCGCAAAGCCTAATAGCGATGAGCAGTTCTGAATACAATCGTGGGGATTTGGTGGCTGACAATTTAGACAACAGTCTATTTCAACAAAAGACCTTTGCTGATATGAGCCGTGGAAAATTGCCTTACGTTATCCTAAATGCAAGTGATCTAAACAACGCGATGACTTTTTCATTTACTCAGCAACAGTTCGACTTTTTGTGTTCGGATTTATCAAGCTATCCAGTTGCCAATGCGGTGATGGCCTCTTCTTCAGTCCCTGGCATCTTTGCCCCTATTGCTCTACACAACTTTTCTGATTGTTCGCAGCGCTCGCAGCCTTGGGTCAATGACGCACTAAATCAAGACAGTCATTTGCCGCGTAGTTATGCGATAGCTCGCGCGTTAGATCGGTATTCGCAGCCAGAGCGGATGCCAGTAGTGCGCTTGGTAGATGGCGGGGTAACCGATAATCTTGGCGTGCGCGGCTCAATGATGAGTCCTGTGACCCAATATGGCGATGTGCCCAACATGGCAGGCGCTTTCAGTCCTGCGAAATTACGCCAAGTCAGACAAGTACTGGTCGTTGTGGCCAATGCTCAGACCTATTCAGAGCATGAGTGGTCAGTAGAAAATAAAGACCCGAGTTTTCTTGATACCATTTCAGCGGCGAGTGAAGTCGCACTAGGCACACTAAATAACGAAACTGTCTCATTGGCCAAAAAAGAGTTTTTACAATGGGGAGAGCATGTAAATGCTCAGCGACCTGCAAGTGCGCCTCAGGTAGAAGTGCATTTCTCCGTATTAACCTTCGATCAAGTCAAAGATAAAACAGAGCGTGCAAAGTTCGATGCCATGCCGACCACTTTTCATTTACAACCTGAACAAGTAGATGATCTACGCTATTTGGGCAGTGATTTACTTGAACAATCTAAAGAGTTTCAAAATTTCCGCAATGCCCTCCAATGACCGTCATCATGCTTGCCAATAATCAAGTATGCGTGACTGTCAAAACGCATAAGCAGCATCATGACTGATAGCATGCCAGCCTACATTTACCGCATTTTTCTACCTTTATCTCTATTTACTATATCCACCTCATTTCTCTTCGAACTGAATATTTATAGCGTACTTGTGGTTACAAGTAATATTGAACGATTACTCAAAATTACTTGAATGACTGTTCAAGACCTTTTATCGTAGAAACAATACATATTGGGGTTTTTAATACTTGGCAGGTAGTACACGATAGTCTTGAAGATTACCCATATTCTTCAATATCTCTACCGTATATATAAGCGGCCGTCTATCTCCAATGTATTACGACTGGATAATAACCAAAATTAAAAACGTTAAGAAAATAATAACGATTCAAACCTGAAAAAGGAATGACTACTATGAACAAATATATGGCTGGAATAATAGCTGCTTTTATCGCGACCATCGTTATGTCGCTACTTCTCATGCTAAAAAGTGCAATAGGCCTCATGCCTGATTTAGATATTATTGCGATGCTTGTATCGATGATGGGTGGCAGTCACATAATAGCGTGGATTGCTCACTTTATGATCGGATCGATCGGCTATGGTATCGTCATGGCATTGATAGCAGGTACGGATAGGAGTAAGAACTTTACGCTGACTGGCGCAATGGTAGGTGCAATTGGTTGGTTTATGATGATGATTGCTATTATGCCCATGATGGGCAATGGCTTATTTGGTTTATCTATGCCAAGCGGCATTATGATTCCCATCGCTACTCTTATGCTACATCTCGTATTTGGTGTAGTATTGGGCAAAGTTTATGCCAAGCTGGTTGCCGCACACTAAAAACTTAAACACCAATCAGCTATAAGAATATTTGATTGAAACTCGATATCAAAAATCAACATTAAAAAGTGACATCAAAAATATAAACTTAAGTGCCTTTATAAGTATTTGAAATAAGCTGCTAACGATGACCACTAAAACACTTGGCCATCATTAGCAGCTTTTTATTTTCTGCAGCTTTTTTTCTATAGTTATCGTAAATCATCCACGACAGCTAGCATTGCTACCAGTGATGCTTCGCCTAATTTGATAGAACGCTCTGGCGACCAACCCATCTCTTCATCGGGCAGATTATCATTGTCTTTGAATGGCATCTCTAACGTATTGGCGAGGCAATCAAAACGCTCTGCTACCCAATTGGTGGCAACGGTCATATTGGCAGCACCTGGTGCATCAATCTCATAGCCAATCTCAGACTGAAAATCAGCACTGGCTAACTTTAATACCTCTGAAAACTTATCACGTAGTCCAGCAAGACGGTCACTGTAGCTTGGCGTCCCTTGTGACCCAGCGAGGAATACGTATGGCAATGCTTCATCACCATGCACATCATAAAATAGATCCACGCCTGTCGCTTCCATTTTATTAATCACACGAAATACTTCAGGGCTTTTGTCTAAGCTTGGACTTTGCCATTCACGGTTTAAATTGGTTCCGGCAGCGTTAGTACGCAAGTGTCCACGTACACTGCCATCAGGGTTCATATTAGGGACAATATAAAAATTGGCCTTGTCTAATAACTGTTTGCCAGTCGCATTATCGTTATCTAACAAGCTATACAACAAGCCCTCGATCAGCCATTCAGCCATCGTTTCACCTGGATGCTGACGAGCAGTAATCCATATATTGCGCTTACTAGCATCTCCATCCCCGATTTTGACTAGGGTCAAGTCACGTTTATCAAGCGTTTCGCCTAGATGCTCTAACGTCACTAGCGGATGCACTTGCACAGCGGCCAATAAATCTTGATGACGCTCATAGCTATAAGGCGCAAAGTACGCAATTTGAATGGTTTCGCATTCTAACTCTGCCACGATGGTCAATTTGCCATCTTTGTAAGACGTTGGCAGACGGAACCAATGCTGACGATCATAAGAAGCCACCGCTTGATAATCATCCCAACCCTCCAGATAAGAGGCCTCTCCTGCATTCAGAATATTGAGAACATACTGCTCCCCTATTTGACCTGACAGACGAAAGTTAAACCACTGAAAGAACTCGCCACCAACATCTGGGCGAATCGCTAATTGAATGTCTTTTTTGTCATCAGTATTGATCACATCAATATTGCCTGCATCGAAATTAGCCGTGATATGCATAGTCATTCCCTAATTGGTTTTTATGATTGTGTTTTAAGTATTATGTTCGTTATCGACTTACTATTTTACCTATTGCCTTTTAATAATCTCTAACTTTGTATGGGGCACTAGATATACATTTACTTGGTCATTACCAACTCGTTTTCAAGGCAATCACTTGCCAAATCTATCTATTCAGATTGAATATCTATTGTTGACTAGGGCGTGTCCTCAATTCAATCGATAGTCATCTAAATGAGTTAAAAATGGCTAAATCTTGCCAAACGGTGTCAAATAGCTGACTAATATCTCGATATTATCTGCGCTATTCTCCTTGTTTGACTGCGATTTATCTCATTTTTATCACCATTTTTAAAATGAGGACACGCCCTACTAAAAGATTAAACTTCCGCCAATAATTCGACACTCACTTGAAAGTATTCATCGTCTTTTATAGTAATACTGACGTTACCGTTATGCGCCCCAACGATAGACTGTACGATAGATAGACCCAAACCTGTTCCTGTATGGCGATCTATTGTTTTGTGATGTCGATAAAAGCGCTCAAACAACTTATCTGCCTCACTTTGTGTCAACGGCTCATCTAATTGGTTGGTGATGGTGATTCGTAGAATAGCTTGTTTTGATTGTTGGCGGCTGGTTATCATTGTGCCCACTATCTTATCTGAGTTTACTCTATCTGCACTAATGGTTATAACGCTATCTTGAGCAGCATAATAAATCGCATTCGATATCAGATTAGCAAAGAGCCTTTGTAATAAACTTTTATCTCCTAAAACAGCGCTGAACTCACCTTTGGTTTCAATAGCGATACCTCTGTCTTCTGCAATCATTTCGTAGTAATCAACAAGCTTGGTGATTAAACGGTCCGTATCCACATGACTGATTTGCGAGTCACTCAATCCTTTTTGGGTTTTTGCCAGTAGCAGCATGTTGTTTATCATGGCCGACAGCTGCTCTAACGTGTCATGTTGATGGTGTAGCTGCTCAATGTATTCATCACCAGCTCTCGGTTTGTTTAACATGACTTGCGTTTGCGTGCTGAGTGTCGCTATTGGAGTGCGCAGCTCATGGGCGATATTGTCTGAAAACCGTGACAAAGACTCAAAATTACTTTCAAGCTTGGCCATCATTGAGTTGTAAGATTCTGCTAATGGTCGCAGCTCTAACGGCATATCACTGACCGTGACTCTGTCATCCAATCTGTCAGGATTCATTGTTTTCATTTTTTGGACGATGGTCGCCAAAGGTGCAAAACCCCAGTACACACCCAACGCCGCTACTGAGACGAGCAACAAGGTAATCGCGAACAAAATCATACTAAGCTGACGATTGAACTGTAATAAATACTGATGATGCACATCTATAGGCAATGCGATAAGCGCAAGCATTTTGTCGTCTTCAATGACCATTGCTCGATAGTATCGGCTGTTGATATTCATCACAAACTGTTGCTTATCATTATCTTGTTTCAGTGATGAAAGATTAAACCCTGCTCCTAGCTCTTGAGCAAAGTTATTGGGGGTACTAGACAGTATCTGCCCTTCTTTATTAGCGATAATGGTTTTTAGATCGTAATCCAGCCAAGAAGAATGCTGATGATCAGCTTCCTCTGATATCACTGCGGTAGAAGTATCTCCATCAGGCATTACGTCAGGTGCCGCTCTTAGCGGCTGTTGACTATTCAATAGATTTTGAGAGCTAGGTAGGGTTTGAGAAGTTATAGGGCTACTATCTATCACTCGTTTACGTAGGTTAAAAGCCGCATGGGTCATAATCTCAGCGTCCATTTGCTCAAAATGGCCTTTAACAGAACGCTGTATCCATATATAAATAATAACCTGCGATATAACAACAAATATCGTGAGCAATAGCACAGTACGCCATAATAGTGGCAAGCGCCGATTATCAAACCTATATTTCATATTAGATATTGCCAGCTTCGTGAGATGGTTTGCTATCAAGCGCTGTATCGACCGCTTCTAACCGATAGCCCATCCCGCGCACCGTATGAATCAGCTTTGCGTCATGCTCATCGTCTATTTTTATACGAAGACGCCTTATCGCCACATCAATCACATTGGTATCATTTTCAAAGTTCATATCCCATACTTGGGAGGCGATGATTGAGCGTGGAAGCACTTCACCGCGACGCTCTAATAAAAACTGTAGTAAGGAAAACTCTTTTGCCGTGAGCTTAATAGGCTTATCTCCTCTATGCACCGTACGCTTGCCAATGTCCATCTTAAGATCCGCTATTTGCATAATCGTACTTTGATAGTCGGCTTGATTGGCACGTCGTAATAAGCTTTTCATCCTGACGATCAATTCTGCAAAGGCAAAAGGTTTGGTCAAATAATCATCACCACCAATCTCAATCCCTTTTATCTTGTCGCTCAAATCATCTTTTGCGGTTAGAAATAACACAGGGGTATGCTTGCCAGCCGCTCGGTAATTACGCACCAGCTCAAAGCCACTAACATCAGGTAGCATCACATCCATCAATATCACGCTAAATTCTTCCGTCATCAATGCATGATAGCCATCTAATCCTGTTAGCTGATGATCCACGATAAACCCAGCTTCGGTTAAGCCTTTTTTTATATACTCGCCAAGCTTCAATTCATCTTCTACCAGCAGTACTTTCATTGTAATTCCTCAATACGGTCATGATTGTTTAACGTTCTAACTAGCACAGGTGACAACATTGACTGGTAGCTGACAAAGATGTCATGTGCTCGTAATCAGACTGTCAGTTTTATTTTGCTAACCTACATAAACGATAAATAGCTGCTCGTTTTCGATACCTAGCTACTATCCAATACTTAGGGCATGTCCTCAATTCAAACGAGTGTCTCTAAATGGGCTAAAAACAGCTAAATTTTGCCAAACATCGTCAAATAGTTGGTCAATATCTCGATATTATCTGCACTATTTTCCTCGTTTGACGGCAATTTATCTCATTTTTATCACCATTTTTAAAATGAGGACACGCCCTAACTACGATGAATTATTTTTATCGGTAATCAATGTAAATAACTTACAAAAGAGGTTTTATATGAAAGTTCACGGTTCATTCAAAAAAGTATTACTGCTGTCGGTATCTGTACTTATCGGTACTAGCACTGCCAATGCGCATACGACGGATCTAAGCACTTCAATCATCAACAACTGCGACGCTGTGACTGAGTTTGCAAAAAACTTGGATCATAACGATGCTCAGCTCTCAAATTCACAAATGAAAAGCTATATCGATGCGAGAGTGGCTTGTGAGATTGAACACAAAGATCAACATCTACAGTCTGAAAAATACTTTATCAACAAATATAGTAGCGATAAGTGATATCAGCTCTGATGTCATACTAAAGGATTACTGACAACATTAAAAACCATAAATAGTAAGATGACAGAATTGTAATCTTACCGTCATCTCTCTGTCAGAATCACTAAAGTATGCTTTAAAGTAACTTAATATCTTAAAGTCTTTTCGACTACATACCAATTTAAATAAGGATTTACCATGTCATTATTCAAATCAATGCCACTGCTCAAATCAATGCCACTGTCTAAATCAATCGTAGCAACTGCTATAGCCTTAGTTGTTTCAACCTCTGCTTTGGCGCACGACCCAAAAATGCATGCTGAAAAAGACCAAATGAACTGTGAGAAAATGGAAAAGCATATGCAGATGATGCAAAAAATGGATCATAGCAAAATGGATATAAATGATCCTGCTATGAAAGCCATGATGGCTAACATGAGCAAAATGAAAGCGATGTACCAAAAGCACTGTGTGAGCAGCGATAGCGACTCTTAAATATCGATTTATAAGTTCAACACTATAGTCAGTTCAATATAATTTCGATACAAGGAAACCGAGTGCAAGTTATACATTAGTATGCTTAGCGAGGATAACGCTGTAGCGGATTTATATAGACTTGACTATATTGTCAGAGAAGCTGATCAAGCAGTAATGGGATATTAAAGAAAATGGATTTTTAGGACAAACCTATGAAGTTCTTGTTAGGAATATTTTTTACTGTCTTTGTCGCTATTGTGGGTATTTTTATTACGGTGACTAGTGGCATGATAAATATCGGTGCTGATCGAGCTCATAGTCCGCTGGTTTACGATTTTTTAGAAACTGCCCGCACACGCTCGATTGAACATGCCAGTAAGAATATTTTGGTTCCCAATTTAAAAAAGGCGGAAATGATCAGCTCGGGCGGTGCAGATTACAAAGATATGTGTGCAGGCTGTCATTTGTCTCCTGGCGTCAACAGCACAGATTTAAATAGCGGTATGTACCCAAAGCCTCCTAACTTTACTCAGGCGGATATCGTTAAGCGCTATCGAAACGAGGCTGGTGCCAGACAAAGCTTTTGGGCGATTAAACATGGCATTATGGCGTCTGGCATGCCCGCTTGGGGCGCTACTCACGATGATGACAGGATATGGGCGATGGTCGCTTTTATTAGATCGCTACCTGACTTAAATGAGAACCAATACACCATGCTAACGACTCGGCTAGACGATAGTATGTTGGATATGTCATTTGATGGTGAGATGGATATGTCAGGTGATGGATCCAAAATGCAACATTGATTTTTTGTACAAAATGCAGTGCTCAATAGTGCTGCTTTTTGCGATTTGAGTTTTAAGCTTTGCTAGCACTATTTTGTCCAGTGATATTTTATCCAGTGATAGGGCTCTAGTTTTTATAATATTTAATCGTCAGACAGACGCTCGGGAGTGGTTTTATGAGACGCTATACTAATAGATTTATTAATGAACATAATCTGATATCTGGCCGTGTGCTCTCGGCGATCGTGGTATTACCATTATCGTTAACGATTGCCGCTTGTAGTCAACCTAATTCCGCTGCTGCTGACTCAACACCAGCGACTGAGCCAACTGTTGCTGCACAAAACGTGCAAACTACGCAAACGGAGCAACCAACAGCGGAAATAATGCCAGTCAGCGCTCCTTCAGATACCCAATCAACTATCCTAAAAAACATCTCAGCCACCGTCTATAAAGATGCCAATTGTGGCTGCTGCAAAGAATGGGTTGGTTATGCCGAAGGTCATGGTCTAAACGCAACTGCACAGAATGTCGAAGACGTATCCTTATTTAAAGAGCGATACAGCGTACCGCAGCAAATGCGCTCTTGCCATACCACCGTCACTACTGATGGCTACGTTTTCGAAGGTCATGTCCCTGCTAAGTATATGGCTCAGTTCCTAAAAAACCCGCCAAGTGATGCGATCGGTCTTGCCGTACCGAGCATGCCAGTCGGTAGCCCAGGTATGGAATACCAAGATAAATTTATGCCATATAAAGTGATGCAGCTTAACAAAGATGGCTCAACAGCTATTTATGCAACTATTGACACACCGCAGCAGCAAATCTAGCTTGGTTGTCGTTTAAATCGCTTATCTAGCTCTACTAATAAATGACCAAAGTCATAGGCTTAGCTGATAAATATATAGACCCAACTCTCACTTTATGGATATAAATCAGGTGAATAATTATGAACAAAACTATGCTTAATCGCAGGCGTTTTTTGACAGGATCTTCTACCTTGTTAGGGGCATCCATGCTGTCCACCCTACCGTCTATTGCCAATAGTGCGCTCGGTAAAGGCCAGCAGAATGTAGCCGTCAACAGTGATAAATCTGACCATATCGTACCTATCCTAACCGGTAATGAGTTTGATTTGTATGTCAGCAAGAAGCCCGTCACTGTCAATGGCAAGTCGAGTATGGCGACGCTGATCAATGACTCGCTGCCAGCGCCAACGCTAAAGATGCGTGAAGGCGATACCGTAACTATCCGTGTACACAATCAGATGGATGAGTCGACCTCTATTCATTGGCATGGTCTGCTCGTCCCATTTGAAATGGATGGCGTACCAGGTATCAGTTTCGATGGCATTCCTGCAAATAGCACCTTTACTTATAAATTCAAACTCAAACAATCAGGCACCTATTGGTATCACTCTCATAGTGGGTTCCAAGAGCAAACAGGAATGCTTGGCGCTATCGTCATTGAGCCAAAAGGCCGTGAGCGTCATCCAGTCGCAGAAGACCATGTGATAGTGCTGAGTGATTGGACGCAACGCGATCCACACAATCTCTTGAAGTTGCTCAAACAGCGCGCTGACTTTGATAATTATCATCTGCCAGACTTCAAAAAACTATTGTCTGATATTGCCGCAACAGATTTAGAAGCCGCTTATGACAAGCGCAAAATGTGGAATCAGATGCGCATGATGCCGACTGACTTTACCGATCTGTCTGGCGAAAAGACCTTTACCTATCTGATGAATGGTAAAACCACAGCGGCCAATTGGACACAACTAGTAAAAGCAGGACAGCCCGTTAAATTACGCTTTATCAATGCTTCAGCGCAAACCATCTTTGATGTGCGTATACCGGGTCTCAAGATGACTGTGGTAGCAACAGATGGTATTGATGTCGCACCCGTTGCGATTGATGATTTCCGCATTGGCGTGGCTGAGACCTATGATGTCATCGTCACGCCTACTCAAGATGCACATACGATATTTGCCCAAAACATCGATCGTTCAGGCTATGTCGCGACCACGCTTGCGACCAAAAAAGGTGCGCGAGCTGCCATACCTGCTATGGACAAGATCGAATGGTTGACCATGGCCGATATGATGGGTGCGATGGGTGATAAAGGCTACAAAGCAAAACACGCCAAGACCGAGTATGACTTTAAATCTGATATGCGTGTCGACAGTCCACGTATGAACCTAGATGATCCCGGTATCAACCTGCGTAATATCAATCGTGACGTGCTGAATTATAGTCAGCTGCGCTCTGTCGATGAGGCCATATTTGCAGAGCAGCGCAAGCCTACCCAAGAGATCGAGCTACATTTAACGGGTAACATGGAGCGCTATATTTGGGCGTTGGATGGTGTCATGTTTAAGGATGCAACGCCTGTCAATATTAAACCTAACGAGCGCGTGCGTATCACCTTAGTTAATGACACGATGATGAACCATCCTATGCATCTGCATGGTATGTGGAGCGACTTGCGCACGCCATCTGGAGACTTTCAGGTACGTAAACACACGATTGTGGTTCAGCCAGCGCAAAAGATTAGCTTCGATGTTACGGGAGAAGTTGGACGATGGGCATGGCACTGTCATCTTCTCTATCACATGGAGGCCGGTATGTTCAGAGAAGTTGCCGTCGTTTAACAAACCTTCGAATATGAGGCTTATTATGAAAATATCTAAGAAAAATCTGTCATTCATTGGTTTGTCATCGCTAGTCTTGCTCACATCACCTTTTGCGACAGCTGCTGAGATGTCGAATATGGATCACAGTGGCATGGATATGTCCGGTGGTATGTCCGATATGGATCACAGTGGCATGGATATGTCGAGTGATATGTCTGATATGGATCACAGTGGCATGAATATGTCGGGCGATATGTCTGGTATGGATCATAGCAGTATGGATATGTCGAGTGATATGTCCGATATGGACCACAGCGGCATGGATCATGCCAGTATGAATATGTCAGGGATGCAGGGTGGTGAACCACCGGCTGATGCTCGTAGTCCAGACTACTCAAATGGGGTTCCCTACGGGCAGTATGGTAAGCCAATGATGATGGGCAGCATGCCATTATGGGGAGTGTCAGTAGACGACTTGGGCCATCAGTTTGATGACGACCAAATCAATTTCGAAGCGACGGGTTGGTATGGTACGGATAGTAATCGTGTAAGGCTACGTACGGAAGGTAGTGCTCAGACTAAGGATGATAAAGAAATTGATAGCTTGAGCTCACTTGCTTATTGGAAACCACTGAGTGCTTTTTGGAATAGTGAAGCTGGTATTGCTTACGATACTGAAAATGATAACGCTGCCGTGATGGCAGGTATTGTCGGCACGGCGCCGTATTTTATCGAAACGGATGCGAGAGCCTACTTATATACGGACGGTCAGTTTCGTCTTGATTTGGGCGCAGAATACGAGTGGCGTTTGGATCAGCATTGGGTGGTTATACCGGAGGTGGGGTTGACTGCCTTTAGTAAAGATGACAATGATAATGACATTACCAAAGGCTTTAATGAGATGGAGGCGGAAGTTAGGCTTACTTATGAGACATTCAGTCGCCAGCTAGCCCCTTATGTGGGGGTTAGTTATGAGACAGCACTTGGCAAGGCTCGTGATCAACGACGTCAAGAAAATGAATCGGTTGATAGCAGTAGTTTGACTGCGGGGGTCAAATTCTGGTTTTAACTGTCTACCCACTTTAATTTAACAAAACAATGGAGGTCATATCATGGAAGCTGCTAAGCAAAAAAATATGAACCCTTATGTAAAATTTACCTTAATGATTCTGACATCGACTGTCATCATGTATATTATGATGTACTTCAATACCTACCAATGGGATCACATTTACTTTAGTGAAACCCGAGCTTATATGGCACTCTACATGGGTGCCGGTATGGCAGTCGTCATGTTGGCATTTATGACCAATATGTATAAAAAGACCAAGGTCAATTTGATGATCTATGGTCTAAGTGTATTGATGTTTGCAGTTGGTATCTGGGGCGTTAGATCTCAAGCAACTGTCGATCAAGTCGATTGGATGCAGGCGATGATACCGCATCACTCGATTGCCATTCTCACCAGTAGTCGTGCTGATATTGAAGATCCGCGTGTGCAGCAGCTTGCTGATGATATTATAAAAGCCCAAAAGCGTGAAATTGATGAAATGAAGCAGTTGATTGATGAGCTTGAATAAGAGGAAGGTTTACAGGCGGACGGTGTAAGGAGCGATTATTTCTCTTTTCTTAGCATATCAACCAGCTTACCCGCTAGTGGGAAGGAAACTAGCTGTGTCAATGGAACGAGTATGATGGTTTCAATTAACACCACCACCGGTAGGCTTAAACCCTGAGTTATAGGCTTCAATAACGTTAATACAATTAGGAGCGTTGGATACAGCCCTATATATCCTATTAATATGCGTATAAGTCTGTCTTTAGAATTTTTATTCATTGTATGATACCGACTGATAATTAAGCCGCTGCTTATATAAAAGCGTTAAATTTACAAATAGAGATAAGGCCATTAATGGCCTTATCTTATTCATTGTTTAAGTGCTTCGCTATTCTTGATAGCAAGGATAATCACTATAGCCAACATCGGTACCACCATACATCGTGGTAGGATCTACTTCATTCAATGGCCAGTTATTGGCGATACGCTCAGGTAGATCTGGATTGGCAATAAAAGGACGACCAAACGCGAATAAATCACCGTAGCCTTTTTCTAAAATGTTCACGGCTTTTTGTACCGTGTACTTGCCAGCATAAATGATACGTCCTGAGAACTCAGCTCTGACCGCTTGATAAAAAGTGTCTGGTAAATCAGGCGCATTATCCCAATCAGCTTCTGCAATTGACAAATAAGCGATGCCCGCTTGCTCAAGGACTTTAATCGCTTCAATATACGTATGATGAGGGTTTGACTCTACCAAGCCTAAATACACACGCGTCTCATCCGTACTCGCAAACAAAGGCGCAAAACGCACGCCTAAACGATCAGCACCCACCACTTCACTGACAGCAGCCACGATTTCTTTTAAGAAGCGCAAACGATTGGTCAACGACCCACCATATTGGTCATCACGTGTGTTGCTATGCTCAGAGATAAACTGATTGACCAAATACCCATTGGCACAATGCAGCTCTACCCCGTCAAAACCTGCCTCCAATGCATTGCGTGCGGCGGCCGCATACATACTTACCAGTTCACCAACTTCATCAGTACTAAGTGCACGCGGCTCACTTGGATCAGCCAATGCGCCTTCGCCTGGGCCTGTTTCAATAAAGACTTTTACGTTGTCAGCAGCGATCGCTGATGGCCCTACCGGCTGAGCACCATTAGGCTGCAAGCTGGTGTGCGACACACGGCCTACATGCCAAAGCTGAGCAAAAATAATACCGCCTTTGTCATGTACTGCTTGCGTGACTTTTTTCCAACCTTCAACTTGGGCTGATGAATGGATACCTGGCGTCCAAGCATAACCTTGACCTCTTGGCTCAATCTGCGTACCTTCCGTCACCATAAAGCCTGCTGACGCACGCTGTGCATAATAGCTGGCCATTAAGTCATTAGGGATATTGTCAGGTTGCGTGCTACGAGAGCGTGTCAATGGCGGCATTACGATACGGTTTTTGAGCGTATAAGGCCCAAGTGCTACAGAGGAAAATAATGTCTTTGTATCTGGAATAGTTTGTGTCATAAGTGTCTCTTTTAAAGCAGCTGATGGCTTATTATTAAAGGTATTTGGCCTGTTTTGATGCTTAATAGCTCACTCAGTGGCTACTTAAGCAATGTTGGTCAGCATAGCGTTTTAAAGGTACAATTAGAAACAACCGTTTTTTGTTTAAGATACAATTATTAATGGTATGCATTATGAATGGAATGAATCGGCTCGATATTAAGCAACTTAGAGTATTACAGGCGTTACTTGATCTAAAAAACTTGTCGCAAGTCGCACGCAAAATGGGGCTGACCCAACAAGCCATCAGTGAGCAGTTACGCAAGTTACGTGAGGTATTTGATGATCGTTTGTTTATTCGTCAAGGCAATAGCATGGTAGCAACACCAAAAGCGCTATCGATGCAGCAACCTATTGACCATATATTAAAGCAGTTGGAAGATTTGTTAGAGCCAGAGATTTTTATGCCGCACACATACAAAGGCATATTTACGATTAGTGCGACTGACTATGCGACGCAGGCATTATTACCGCAATTGTTTAATATTACGCGACGCGACGCACCTGATTTGAAGTTAATCGTACGCGATTTTGCCTCAGACAATATCAATCAGCTAATTGCAGCAGGCGAGCTTGATTTGTTGATTACCTTCCCTGAATTTATCCCTGATAACTTATCGTATGTGACTTTATTTGAAGAGCAGCATTTATGCGTGACAGGTTGTGAAAACACCTTTGCCACAGAGCCATTAACGCTGGCGCAAGTGGCTGCACACGCGCAGCTAGTAGTGTCACCCTCGCGTGCTAATTTACGCGGCTCTCATGATCAATGGTTTGCAGAAAAAGGTCTAAAACGAAATATTGTGATGTCGGTTCCTAGCTTTTCGGCTGTACCAGATATTTTGCACACGACTGACATGATTGCGTTTTATCCTTCGCGATTATTGCCGAGCAGTAAGGTCAAAGAGCTTAAGGTTGAAGCATTGCCGCCTACTTTTAAGGTCATCGCAGCATGGCATCCACGTACTGCTGACAGTGGCATACATCGTTGGTTAATCGAGCAATTACGAAATCTATAATAATTAACTTAGCTATAGTTAACTTTGAAACGACATCGGAAGTTTTTAAACTTGATGTAAGTATTATCTAGACTAAACATGGTCCTACACAAAATTCTGGACAGGTTCACATAATTACCTTAGTAACAGTTTCTTAAAATAACAGTCTTTTAAACATAGTTATCCTACCCAATACTCTCCAAATCGGGTATTAACTCATTACTGCTTATCACTTTATCAACATCAATAAACTCACCTTTACCCATGGCGCCAAGATTATAGTCTGCAAACTCATGATATAAAGTGACCACATCACCCATAATCAATAGTGCAGGGGTTGGTAGTTTTGCTTCAGCTTGCTGATCAGCGATATCACTTAATGTGCCGATAAGTACTTGCTGCGTTGGCATACTGGCATGACTAATGATAGAAAAAGGAGTTTCGCTGTCGCGCCCCGCTGCTATCAACCCTTGTGTCATCTCATGCAAACGGTGCAAACCCATGTAAAACACAACTGTCTGGCTGCTGTCCATTAGCTCACTATAATCGTTATTAGGCGCGCCATTTTTTTTGCAAGCAGTGACAAACTTGACCGATTGAGCATGGTCACGGTGCGTTAGTGGAATTCCCGTACGGCTAGCAGCGGCACTTGCGGCAGTAATACCTGGAATAGACTCAAAATGAATGCCATGACGTACCACTTCCTGTAGCTCTTCGCCGCCGCGTCCAAAAATAAAAGGGTCGCCCCCTTTTAAGCGAACCACTATTTTTCCTGCCAGCGCGTGTTTGACCAGTAGCTCGTTAATACTTTCTTGTGGCAATGCATGATTAGCGCGGCGCTTACCAACGAATATTTTTTCAGCCGTGCTCGCGCACATATCCAAAATATCCTCAGACACCAGACTGTCGTATAACACTACCTCTGCGCGCTGCATTACTCGCCACGCTTTTAATGTTAATAGCTCAGGGTCACCAGATCCTGCGCCAATCAGATGCACAGTGCCTCTTTTGGTGCAAGTTTGCACGTTTTCTGCGCAGTGTTTATCCATTAGCTGATAGGTCAAATGCGTTGGGGTAGCGGCAGATATATTGGTCACGGTGGTGACTCCTGATAACAGAGTGAATACAGCAAAATGGGCAACCACAAGCAAAGTTGTCAATACACCCTTACTCTAAAATGGCTTATTGTTCATAACACAACACTCAACCAGTAATTGCATATAAAAGGTTGCAAGCGACGTGCCACACGACTATCTAAGCTTGCGCCAACGGGCCGCATTCTGCGATTAATGCGTTGATTTGCCCCACGCAAGATCCACAATTGGTACCTGCTCGGCACTGCTTACCCACTGCCGTCGCACTAGTACAACCATGCTGTGTGATAGCGTTGAGAATGATATTTTTTCCAACTGACATACATGAGCATACCAAAGGTCCTGGATCAACATAACCACTGGCAGGCCGCCCCGCGAGCAACCATTTATATCGTTGATTGACAGGTATTTGGCTAGTATCCGTAAAGCAGCTATCGAGCCAGCGGACACTCGGTAATTGCTTTTGCGTTGGGGCAACATAAATAGCCATAATCAGTTGTGTACTGGGCCTCTCATCATCAGATGACCCACTATTTATGGCAGCGTTATTTGAGTCTGTCTCAGGCGCAGATTGCGTCACAATAAAACGCAATTGATTCTGTACATTATCGACCGTAAACGCCGTATGCATGACACCCTCTTGAGGGTTTGGCTGTGATAATGATTGCATAGACGCTATAAAATGCTGCCAAAACTCGGGGTACGCTAAGGTACTACTAGCCTCCACCATCGGGCTAGCGAGATTGATCAAGACGCTGTTATTTTGATGACTCAAGCTCCAAGTGATTGCAGGTAATGCCTCTGGTAAAATGTTGTTTGAACGTGCTTCGCATTTTTTTTCAGACAATCCTTTCTCTGACGCTTTGGCAGAAAAATTGGCCAAAATAGTACGTAGTTGCACTATAACGGCGTCTTGCCACTCAGGATGCACCAAAATCTTGCCAAATGATTGCATAGGAACGGGCGTGACACTGATCGCCGAATTTTTGAGCTCTGGCTGCCCTGAATGTGGATCGACAACTGTTGGAATAAGGGGACCTACCCGAGCAAAGCTAGCAAAAGCATTGCTCCAATGCATGGGCATAAACGCATCACCAACGCGCAACGTATCGCTAATGGCAACTTGCGCCAGTACAGTACTTGCGGGCTCGTTACCATCCCTAGCCGTACTCATCGCGGTATCACTGACTGTGCCATCACTGGTCACATCGTTCTCATAACTTTCATACTTTCCGTGGTTTTCAAACCTACGATGAAGTTGTACAAAGTCATTGTCTTGAACACCTAGCTGCCGTGCATCATTAGGATGTATGGTCAGTGTCGGTACTGGCTGATGTTGATTTAACTGCGGTGCAAGGCCAGTGCGAGTCATGGTATGCCATTGATCACGCAGCCTGCCAGTAATCAGGCGTAAATAAACCACCTGGTTTTCAGGTTGAGTATCATGCTCAAACTCGTGTTTAGAGGGTGGTCGATTCTCGCCAATCGTTTGAGGGGCATTCCTTCTTTGACGTCGATGCACATTGGCTATGCTCGCTTCATTAGAGGGTGTAATAGCGATTAACTGTGACTTGGTAATAGTGGCAGCGGAATTAATGACCTCGTTTGCTAAAGGTTTTATCTTATCAATCATGGAAATACGCGTATCACCCCATTGAAACGGTAACATCTCTTCGTATGCTTGCTGACTGAGTGCGATTGGCTGATATGTTTGATTGCCGTTCTGGTTAATATGCTGGCTAATATATTGTTGAGCAGGTTTATCGGCTGGTACCTCATCTGTCATTAAAGCAGACAAGTCTTTGCTAAGGTTCAGATAACGAGGGTAATTCTTATTAGATTGAGATGTTCTGTGGCTATGCATATTACCATAAGCGGTCAATGCCACGTGTTCATTAAATATCTCGCTAGGATGTTGATAATCAAACCCCGTTAATCCCATTCGTGTGGCAACTTGAGACAGTATCCACCAATCTGGTTTGGCAAGCCCTGCTGCAGGCATTAATACCCGCTGCCGAGATATGCGCCGTTCAGAATTGGTGACCGTTCCAGATTTTTCGCCCCACCCCTGGGCAGGCAATACAATGTCAGCACACCTTACCGTGTCACTGTCTACCGAGCAGTCAGAGACAATCACCAAATCACATTCAGCAAGCGCTTGGCGAAAATTATCAGCATCTGGCAAGCTGACCACAGGGTTGGTGGCCATAATCCAAATGGCCTTGATACGACCATCCAGTATGGCAGCGGCAGCATCGCAGGCTTTGACACCCACGTTTGGGGCGATAGATTGAGGTGACTGCCAAAAGTCTGCCACGAGCTGCCGATGATCAGCATTGTCTAGTTCTAAATGCGCCGCCAACAAATTAGCAAGGGCGCCGACTTCTCGTCCACCCATTGCATTAGGCTGTCCAGTAAGTGAAAACGGACTGGCCCCTACTTTGCCCACACGCCCCGTGAACAAATGGGTATTGATGATGGCATTGACCTTATCAGTTCCGCTTTGTGATTGATTGACCCCCATACTAAAGGCAGTGACTGTTTTATCAGTGGCGGCAACGCATTCATAGAACTGGCGGATACTTTCCGCAGACACTTGACAAGCACTGGCGACTTCATCAATGCTCCATGCTTTGGCCGCATTCACCGCATCATCAACGCCCAAGCTTTGGTTAATATATTCATCATCTTGGCAACCCTGCTGATCTAGGTAATGCAGCAACCCATTATATAAATGTGTATCCGTGCCCCCAGCAATTGGTAAATGCAAATCGGCAAATTCACAAGAGTCCGTACGGCGCGGGTCTATTACAATCAGTTTTTTATTGGGATTGGCTTTTTTGGCTGCTAAAAATCGACCAAACAAAATAGGATGGCACCATGCCATATTGGAGCCTACCAGTACCAATAAATCACAAGCTTCCAAATCCTCGTAATTACCTGGCACAAGGTCTGCACCAAACGCACGTTTGTGCCCAGCTACTGCAGATGACATACACAGCCGAGAGTTGGAGTCGATGTTATTATTACCAATAAATCCTTTTATAAATTTGTTAGCCACGTAATAGTCTTCAGTCAGCAACTGGCCTGAGACATAAAACATAATGCTGTCTCGCCCGTGTTTGGCGATGGTGTCATTTAAACGACTGGCAACGTCCTCTAGTACGGTATCCCAGTCTGTCTGCTCTATAAGTGGCTTGTCAGATTTACGTTTGGCATTGAAATCATTACCCAATTGCATAGGCTGATGCTGTTGCATGACTGCTTGCTTATTTTGATAATATGGCTCGGTCAAGCGGCGCGCAGTGCCCAATGTTTGCGCCAATGCACTTCCTTTGGAGCACAATTTGCCAAAGTTAGCAGTATGATCAGGATCTCCTTTGACGCTCAGCACCTCTGTCTCATTTACGCTCGCTAAAACACCGCATCCCACTCCGCAATAAGGGCACGTCGTGCGGATAGTAGTGATAGAGCTATCAATCAAATCACCATCAGATGACAACGGTGCTTTTTTGATATTTTTGGTGGCGCTTATGTCATGTGTCTCAATGACTCGGTCTGTTGCTTTTTGCACGCTATTAGGTAGGCCGTTCGATTTATTAGCTGATACCACTTTGCTTGCAGCAGATTGATTGGCAATAGCGTCATTCATAATGCATCCTCTAACAGTTCAGCCGCTTTATGATGATCGACGTTCCTGTCTGTCTCATTAAATTCTATATCTACTTCCGTAGTTGGCGAATTGTTAAGCGTGATTTCATCCAAATGACAATATGCCTCGCCAAATATGAGTGTGTCTTTGATAGGCGTAATATCAACGTTATCCATAATCAACTGGCTATAAAAGCTGCCATCGCTGGTGTCCCCATAAAGCACAGCACCAATGAGTTTGTTTTCTTTGAGGTACAGACAATGATAATGGTTTAAGTCAGGCTGACGAT
The DNA here is from genome assembly GCF_043419765.1 of Psychrobacter nivimaris. Lineage (NCBI taxonomy): Bacteria > Pseudomonadati > Pseudomonadota > Gammaproteobacteria > Moraxellales > Moraxellaceae > Psychrobacter > Psychrobacter nivimaris. The sequence goes on from NZ_JBHOFX010000002.1 coordinate 106,916, forward strand.
ATACGAGGGTTTCAACAGCATTAGCAGCTTCGTCATCAAAAGCGATTTGCCCTGCAGAAAATGCCGACATGCCAGATACTTTCAATTTTAATGACAGCGGCTTACTGACAAAAGGAACCCAGTGAGTTGGTACGGTGGCTCTACCATCTATCACATTTATATCGTTTTCTATCAAAGCATCTTTTAAAACCGTGACCAACGTATCCACTTGTTGATTTACCGGAGCCATCATTCCAAATAGCTCGCCCTCTCGCTCTATACACTCACCAATGGCATAAACATTGGGACAACTGGTGTGCATAAAATCATCGACCACAATACCGCGATTAACCTCAAGCCCGCTTTGCTTAGCAAGCGATGTATTGGGTATCACACCCACTGCCATCACGATAAAATCGGCCGCTAGCGTGCGCCCGTCTTTTAAAGACAATCCGCACACTTCTCCTACATCATTCATTTCGATAGCCTCAGTATGTGCAGAAACCGCGAGACCAACCCCGCGGCGACCGAGCTCAGTTTGCAAAAGCTCGGCAGCTGGCAGGTCTAATTGACGATTGAGTACATAACCATCCATATGAATGACCGTCATGCTCGCGCCCTGTGCCGCTAACGCGCAGGCAGCCTCCAATCCCAGTACGCCACCACCAATCACCAAACCTGTTTTTCCTCGACGGGCATAGTCCATGAGAACGGTCACATCAGCAAGGTCTCGAAATACATGCACGCCTTTAGCCGTGTGGTTGGGGAACGGAATGACTCGGGCAGTTGACCCTGTGGCCATTACTAACTTGGCGTAGTTGAATGTTTGCCCATCATCCAATTCAATACACTGGCACTTGGTATCTATTGTCTCTACTGCAACCCCAGCCAGCACGGTGATACCTAGCTGCTCATACTCTGAGTTGTCATATAAATAAGTATCTTCAAACGCTGTGTCGCCAGCCAATACGGGTGACAGCATAATTCGGTTGTAGCCCACGTGCGGCTCTTTACTGATTAACGTAATTGGCAAACGGGATTTATCATCATTTGATTGCGTGCGAGCAAGCTCAATGGCAAAACGACTGCCTGCCATGCCCGCCCCGATGATAACGATGCCAGCGTTTTTTTGATGACCTGATGCTAAGGCGTGATTGTTGGTATGAGTACCTACCGTAGTGGCGGCTTGCAATATAGATAACGACATAAACAGAAAGTCCCTTAGCCGCGCGGAGCAGCATTGAATGCAAAACAGCGTGTCATGAAAAATACGCCAACAACAATAAAATGATGACAAACTCTATGAAGCAAATGCCATGCCATACCAGCAGAGGGTTACGCTTAATGAGGGGTTCTGGGTCACGGCTGTGTGCCTTATTATCGGGGTTAAAATCCTGTAAAAACTCGCCAATGGCTTGATAGCGCGCGTTAGTATTGACATGCAGCGCACGCATGAGTGCCTGTTGGCTGGCGTCAGGCACATTCTGCTGCCGTAGCGGCTGCGCGGGCATCATTAGTGTTTGGTTTGGCATCATTAGTGTCTGGGTATTAAATGGCAATTGTCCCGTCAGCAATTCATAGCCAATCACTGCAATCGAGAACAAGTCAGAATGCACGCCTTTTGGTGCATCGGTGTAATATTCTGGTGCAGCATAGTGCAAATCACCATTTGGTGGTCGGGTGCTGTCTTTTAAGATAGAGGAACTGGCGGAACCAAAATCAATCAGTTTGACCGCGCCTGATTTAGTTAAAAGAATGTTTTCGGGTTTGATGTCTTGATGCAGCAGATAGTTGCGATGCATGACCCGAACCGCCATGCCAATTTTGGTGAGTAAATCAAAGGTTTGCCACACATCACAAGGCGCATGACGATCCATAAAGTCCCGTAAACTCTCACCGGCGATATATTCAGTCAAATGATATAAGTATGTGGTACTTGCTGGTAATGGATAGTAACGCAGCAGCCCCGACTCACTGAGCCCAGCACCCACGTTATGACCAATATTGTTGGATGCAGGATTGACAGGTAATCGATTAGGGTCAGCTTGATTGTAAGCCGACTCGCCCGCTCGGCGATGTTTTGATAGGCTCAAACCAATTTTACGTTCTTTTAAGAAATCACGCAGATAGTGGCCATCGGCAACAGAGTCTAAACTGGGTGATTTTAAAACAAAGTCATGGTTGTATTCATCTTGTACCCAGTACACGTGACTGCGAGCTGTGCGGGCAATGATACCAATTACAGTAAAGCCGTCAATATGATCGCCTATCTGTAAATCGGTTGGCAGCTGGTAGCGATTCACATCATGTATGACCGTATCCAGATTATCAAAGTCAATGCCATTTAAATGACCAATACCTTTAGAGCCATTGATAGAGGTAAAACGGGCTGAGCGTATGTTCATACTCAGCATAATCATGCTTAGATTATCATGACTGCCTGCACTAAAGGCCTGCTCGCATACAGCTTGACTGGTGTTAAGTCCTAGCGGTAATTCGTGTGTGGTGGTCATCAACTGAAGTATATCAGTCGCACTGCTGCACAGCTCAAATTGCAACTCTGTGGGCTCTATATGCTCATAAACCCCATCCGTCATAATGGCCAAACACTCGTTTTGATGAAGGGTAAATACCGATTGTTGTAGCTCTAACTGGCTATCTGCGCCGATAGCTGCAGCAAGCGCTCCTTTGTCTTGGCCGCGGTGCACGCGATGATCTTTGCTCAATACTGTCAGACAATCTACCCCAACGCGGTATATTCGAGAGTCGCCTGTATGAAACAGGTGAATACGGTCACCGATACAGAGCAAGCCTGATAACGTAGACAACAACGGCGGCACCCGTTGATACGATTGAGGAAAATATAGAATATCGTTGGCTTTGTTGACTGCTGTTTTGATGATAGTGGCGACTTGATCATCATCAAAACTGATGGATGACGTCTCATCTTGCGATTGTGTCAGTGCAGTCAACCCTAATGTGATTTTGTGGGCAATGGTATTCACTACCAGTCGACTTGCCTGTTTTGGAAACTGACAAGCGCTGACCCCATCTGCCATCAGCACCAATAATGGGGCTGATGAGGACGGGTGAGATCTTGCTTGAGATATTGAGCGATTAGCATTAGATGATTCTGCACCTGAACATTGATAGGGCAAGCAGGTGGTGATAAGTAAGCTGTCTTGGTTTTCAGTCTTGCGACCTGCCATAGTAAAAAAATCAAGCCACCATAATGCAGTGCTGCCATCATCAATACTCTTACTTTCATTAGTCTCATCAATAGCAACAAACTGACTTGACTCTATCAAAGATGACGGATTACCTTTATTGAAATGAGCAGCCATCTCATCCGCATTTTGACTATTGTTTCTATTGGCGTTTGCTGCATGTGTTATCGTCATCTGTCATCACCCCATACTATCTATGACTCACTTGTATTTCGGCAAATGTGCCATCTGGCATCTCTTCAATAATAATGCCTTCTGGCTCTTTTAAGAGAAACAATGCAAAGAATCCAACCACTGCTGTCGCGGCAATTACAAAGAAAAACACTTGATAAGACACCAGGCTCAGCACCGTTAAATACACCACTGACCCAACATTACCATACGCACCTGTCATCCCTGCAAACTGCCCTGTCATACTGCGTTTGATCAGAGGAATCACCGCAAAAACAGCACCCTCACCTGCCTGTACAAAGAACGAGCAAAACATCGTAATTAACAATGCCAATGCCAGTGGCCATGTTGAGTCAAGGAAGCCCATTAATAGATACCCGATGGCCAAACCAGCTGTCAAAATCAACAAAGTTATTTTGCGACCAAACTTATCACTGAGCCAACCGCCGCCTGGACGTGACATGAGATTCATAAAGGCATAGCTAGATGCCAATACCCCTGCCATCACAATCGATAAACTAAAAGTTTCTTGGTAAAATAGAGGTAGCATCGACACGACGGCAAGCTCTGATCCGAAAGTGGCAAAATATAAAATATTTAAGATACCTACTTGCTTAAAATCATAACGATGCGCCACTGGTACAGGCGTGGTGAAAACCTCTTTATTAAAGCGGTAGCTGCTGATGAACTCGTAAACATACAGTATCGCAAGGCCAATATAGACCATGGTGACACTAGACTGGCTCAATAAGCTCACACCATCAGGTGATAGTTTCCATGCCAATAATGCCAATGCCAAATACATAGGCAGTTTAAAAACCATCATTAACCAAAAATCACCTGATGACGTCACCATCATGGCACCTGATTTTTTGGGTTTAAAATAAGTAGCCCCTTTGGGTGTATTACGCGCCATCTTATAAAAAATAATGCTATAAAGCGCCATCACGACCCCTGATGTGGCTGTTGCATAACGCCACCCTTCATCACCACCGAACACTGCTGCTGCACCAATCGCTATAGTTGGTAATAACAGTGCCGCTGCTGCCGAGCCAAAATTACCCCAACCGCCATAAATACCTTCAGCCGTCCCCAATTCATTGGTTGGAAACCAATCACTCATCAAACGAATACCCACCACAAAACCTGCACCAACAAAACCCAGCAAAAACCGAGACAGCGCCAAGGTGTTGTAATCCTGCGCGAACGCAAAGGTAAAACAAGGAATAGCACCAATGGCTAAAATGGCGGTATATACAATGCGAGGGCCAAAACGGTCTGTCAGCATCCCGATAATCACACGGGCAGGAATGGTCAATGCTACGTTTAAAATGAGTAACGTTTTGATTTGGTCTTTACTCAGATTGAGTGTTTCTCCAATCGCTGATAAAAATGGTGCATGGTTGAACCATACAAAAAAGGTAAGGAAAAATGCCATCCAACCTAAATGAAGGATTTTATTTTTACCCGTAAATGACAAAACATTAAGCTTGTCTTTACTAGGTGCAACGGGGGCTGATGATGACATAGGCAACTTCCTCAAATGATTAACTTCAGGGTTCTGACAACGTACTAAAGGTACTAAGTGTTCAAAAAATGCAGTGTTCAAATATGATAAGTAGCAATGTTTCAGGCGGTGCAATGGTTATGCCAGTTATTTTTGTACGCTGCCAAATCTGTATAAAGACCAACGCTTATTGAGTCTCTAGACGCCTTTACTGGCGGGTCTATAACCATCACTACACCTGACACTTATGCTAATAAAGCATTAACACAGCAGATTTAAAACACTCCATCAGCCTCCCTTATAGACAGCAATAACATCCAATTTGGGGCACAACAGTAACTATTTTGGTGCATCAACTTCTGATATCTCAGTCGGTGACAACGGTATCTATCCTGATTTTTGGTAAGTCATAGCGCTGATCAAGCTGACGTAAAAACCTTTGTACATAAGTGACTGGTCCCGACACAGCATACCTTTATGTCTAATGGCAACACGCAAAAACCCAGCTAATCGAAGTGCTCTGGCATGATTATTGAATACTCTGTAATGGTAGGTATTAAATGCTGTTTATCAGCTGTTGTTGAGAAACGGAGCCGTTTATAGCGTGATAAAAAATAAACGATGACCGCCTTCAACCAGCCCCATTACTAAGGACAGACGCATGATTAGCACTGCATTAAACACAGAAAACAAAGGCAATTTGGTGGTGATTGGCAACGGTATGGTCGGTCATCACTTTATTGAACGAGCAATTGAGCAAGGACTGCACCAGCAATTTGATATTCATGTATTTGCTGAAGAAGACCGCCCTGCTTATGACCGTGTTTATTTGTCGAGCTACTTTGAACATAAAGATGCCAGTAAGCTGAACCTAGTAGATTTAACGGCTTACGAATTATCAAAAGTTAATTTGCATTTGAATCAATGCATTGTAGATATCGATTCGGCCAGTCAGCGTATTACTACTGAGGCAGGCGATATTATTGAGTACTCTGAGTTGGTGCTAGCGACTGGCTCATATCCTTTTGTACCGCCCATCCCAGGCCGCGAGCATCCGCATTGCCACGTATACCGTACCATTGCAGATTTAGATGAGATTTTAGCCATTGCCGATCTGCCCACTGTCAAAAAAGGCGTGGTGGTTGGTGGCGGTCTACTGGGGCTTGAGGCCGCAAAAGCGCTCGTGACGCTAGGGCTGGATACCTATGTAGTCGAGTTCGCACCGCAATTGATGGGCGTTCAGCTTGATGCCGCTGGTGGTGAGATCTTAAAGCGTAAAATAGAAGCACTGGGTGTCAAAGTACTGACAGGCAAAAATACCAAAGAGATTCTGTCTAATACTGCACGCAACTCTGATGACACCAGCAGTGATGGTCAACATTTAACCATGCAGTTTACAGATGGCACCTCTCTAACGACCGATATGATTGTGTTTAGCGCTGGTATTAGACCGCAAGACGGTCTCATTAAAAACAACCCCGAATGCGGTATCGAAATGGGCGGGCGTGGTGGCATCTTGATCAATGAGCAGTGTCGCACCAATGTAGATCATGTTTATGCCGTAGGCGAATGCGCAGTATGGGACAATAAAGTATTTGGTCTGGTGGCTCCCGGTTACAACATGGCCAGTATCTGTGCCGCGCAAATCGCTGGTGATAGCAAGCAGATATTTACGGGTGCTGACATGAGCACCAAGTTAAAACTGATGGGTGTGGATGTGGGTAGTATTGGCGACGCACATGGCACAAGCGAAGGCAGCTTAAGCTACCTGTATCAGAACCCTGCTGAGGGAATTTATAAAAAACTGGTCACCACACCGGATAACAAACGATTGCTTGGTGCTGTATTGGTAGGCGACACCGAAGACTATAACAACCTATTACAATTGTATTTAAATGACATTAACCTACCCGCCCACCCAGAAAGCCTGATATTACCCAATGTCGAAAAACCCGTGATGGGCATCGACAATCTGCCAGATACTGCCACGATTTGTTCTTGTTATAACGTGACCAAAGGCGCTATCTGCTCGGCCGTCGAAAACGGCGCATACTCCGTCAGCGATGTAAAAACCGTGACCAGTGCCGGTAGTGGCTGTGGTGGCTGCGCACCTATGGTCAAAGATACGGTCAGCTATCAACTCACCGCCATGGGCTTTGAAGTAAACAATGACTTGTGTGAGCACTTTGCGTACTCTCGTCAGGATTTATATAGCCTGATTCGCGTGCACGGTATCAAAACCTTTGATGAATTACTGACTGAACATGGTAGCGGTCATGGTTGTGAGATATGTAAACCAACGGTCGCCTCTATTTTGGCATCGTGCTGGAATGATTACGTACTCAAAACCGAACTGACACCACTACAGGACAGTAACGATTACTACTTAGGTAACATCCAAAAAGACGGCACTTATTCCGTTGTGCCGCGTGTGCCGGGCGGTGAAATTACTGCAGACAAGCTCATCGTACTGGGTCAAGTAGCGAAACAGTTTAATTTGTACACCAAAATCACTGGTGGGATGCGGGTCGATCTGTTTGGCGCACGCATGGAGCAATTGCCTGATATTTGGACGCAACTGGTACAAGCAGGCTTTGAGACTGGCCATGCCTATGGTAAATCTTTACGTACCGTGAAATCTTGTATCGGTAATAACTGGTGCCGTTACGGAGTCGATGACAGCATTGGCCTCGCCTTAAGATTAGAGAATCGTTATAAAGGCGTGCGCTCACCGCACAAAATCAAGATGGGTGTGTCGGGCTGTATGCGCGAATGTGCGGAAGCGCAAAGTAAAGACTTTGGCATGATTGCGACTGAAAACGGCTGGAATTTATTTGTCTGCGGTAATGGTGGTATCACCCCGCGTCATGGCGAGCTGTTCGCCACCGATCTCGATACCGAAACCATGGTCAAATACATCGACCGCATCATTATGTTTTATATTAAAACAGCGGACAAGCTACAGCGTACCTCAAAGTGGCGTGAAAGCTTAGATGGCGGGCTGGACTATCTGAAGGCTGTCATCATTGAAGACAGTTTGGGCATAGCAGATGAGCTCGAAGCGCAAATGCAATTGTTGGTCGACAATTACGTGTGTGAGTGGGCAGCGACGATTAATGACACCGAAAAACTCAAACGTTTCCGTCATTTTGTAAACAGTGAGAAAGGCGATGATAATGTCGTTTTCGTGACTGATCGTGAGCAGATTCGCCCAGCGACTGATGCGGAAAAAGCAACCATCAATCTGGTTGAGTTGGCCTAGCCAATGATGAGTGCCTTGTTAATTATCACAAAAATCAAGGCGCTGTTTTTTCCACTCATGTTTTTAGACTCAAGATTTACGACTCATTTTTCTCAAATCATGTTTTGCAAATTGCAGCTTATCACTCACGATTTATCATTCATACAGAGCAATATTATCATCACTAAGGATACCGCCTCATGAACCAACAGACTATTTGTACACTTGACGATATCATTCCTGAAACCGGTGTCTGCGCCTTGATAGATGGCAAACAAATTGCTATCTTTCGTACCAAACAGAACGATTTATTTGCTCTTGATAACTACGATCCATTCAGTCAAGCCAATGTATTGTCTCGAGGGTTGATTGGTGGCACCACGATTACAGATGATACAGGAACAGCAAAAGAAGTGCTTTATGTGGCCTCGCCCATCTATAAGCAACGCTTTAACCTAGCTACTGGTCAATGTCTAGATGACGACAGTATTGTGCTAAATACTTATAAATTCAAACTTGATGGAAATAATGTGGTGGCAAACTACGAATAATAAGCGACGTTATCTCTAATTTGATATGTTATTCATAATTGCTATCTCAAAAATAAAAAACCCTTTGAATCTCAGATTCAAAGGGTTTTTTATTTTTGACAATTACGCTGAAATACCATGCATTAAACGTTTCAACATATCTAACAAAACTAAAAAGCGGCCAACTGTGTTTTTAGTTTTATTAGAAGTAGACTTTATGTCTTATGTCAATCCTCATGCATACATGGCTATCATAAGCGGCTGTTATGATAGCTCATGCCGCGTATAGATCTTTATACATGTGAGTTGCGCTTCAGGCCATATACTTGAAATTATCGTTTTAGAACGAATAATTTTTCCATAATACTCTAACGTCTCGCTCAGGGTCGTTAACAATTTTAGAATCAGTATCAAATACCATCGTTGCCCGATCTGCTAGTCGATAGTTATCCCATGGTGCTTGTCCAGAACGAGCAAACTCGATCCAGTTTCGATGCATGGTATCGGCAAGCTTTTGCGATGGTTGATCGCCAATAAAGCTTTTGGCTTGTTCACTATCAAGAGCGTTAAAGGTAAAAGGCACATCCACAAAATGCGCGGCGCCTAACTTTCCATCAAAGGCTGGTGAAAACCACGAAAAGTTATAATGCCAGACTTTATTGCCATTATTAACCAAGTGCTCAGCAATATGGACTGCAGGCATCCGAAAGGTATAATCAGACTGAATGTCAGCAAAGCTATCGCCAATAGATTTTTTATTCTTAATTGGCGCGTAAACATCACGCGATGCCCCACTCAAAGATAAATCACTCAACAACTGCGATCTTTGTGTTGCAGGAATTTGGTCGATAGCACCGCCTGGAACATAATACAGTCTAGCTTCTTCATCCGTACTACCCACGATAACGGGAATGGCTGGATCTGTATTGTTCGCCAAATCTCTCATAGGTGACTCTTTGATGACATCTCCATCAGCAACAGGCAAAAACGCTGTTCCACCCCAAGACATCATACCCCACTGGTCTCGATTCTTTATAGTGTTGCCGATATCAATAACTTCAGTGACTAACGTTTCAAGAGGAATTTGAGAGATATCGCTTATTGTTGCTGATACACCCAGCTCTTTAGCAAAAGTTTGGCTAACTCGATCTGCTTGCTCCATGGTCATAAATTGCATTGGTGGACTTTGCATGATTGCTTGTTGAAAGAGACCTTTTGCCTTATCTGTACCCAACAGTATGGCGACGCTTTCAGCACCTGCTGATTGACCGAACAAAGTAACGTTCTCTGGATTACCGCCAAAATTGGCAATGTTTTTCTGTACCCATTGTAATGCCGCAATTTGATCGAGAATACCTCTATTATCTGGCGCACCATCTAAATGCATAAACCCATCAACACCAACTCGATAATTCACAGTGACGACAATCGCGTCGTTTCTTGCAAAGCTAGTACCGTTGTACGCCTCTTCTCCTGCATCTGCCCGAATAAAAGCGCCGCCAGGTATCCACACCATCACAGGTAGCTGCTTATTTGATTTTAGAGCAGCCGTTGGTGCTCATATATTTAAGGTAAGGTCTCCTGCAGCACCGACAAGCTCAACTGTCTGCTCTCTTCCTGGCTGTGGAACTGGCGCTGTTTTTTTTGTGGCGTCCAAGACTCCCTCCCACTTTTCATAAGCCTGAGGAGCTTTAAACCTACGCGCTTTTGTAAAAGGATCATGAGCATAAGGAATACCATAAAATGACGTCACGTCGGCATTCACTTTACCTTGAACGTCGCCTTGATGAACAGAAACCGTCATCTGTTGTCCTTCTATATCGTTATTCGCTGCAAATGAAGATGCCATATTAACGCTTAAAATTATGACTGTCGCTTTGCAAAGCCTTTTTACCATATGGTTCAAAGCCATCATTATGATTCCTTTTTTTGTTTACTTGTCTTTCTTATGAGAGTGGTAATAGTGGATACCCAACCTGAAGCTTACTGTTCCTTAGAATAATACCGTGCTCTGATCAAAATTTTTATAAGATAAACGTAAGGGTTTGATAACGTGATGGTGAGCTCATATACGTCTAGGAAATGAAGACTAACGATTTGAGATGAAATTAAAAAGTAATATCTAGCCAAACTGAAAAGCTGACAACTGTGTTTTTAGCACTTGCTGGGAGTAAATCTTTTGGCCTTTGTCACATCCTGCTGCACCCACCGCTATCATAAGCGGTAACAAATGCTCTTCTGCGCCTAACGGATGTGAGTCAAGCGCGTGAGGAGCATTTTTCCAATTGGCCAAGGCCGTGAGTCGTTCATCCGAATCTGCTGATTCCACAGTATTCGTTAGCCATTCATCAAAACGCTCTGATGGTTCAGTAAAACTGATATCGCCATAACCGCGCATATTATGAAAGCTCATGCCGCTACCGACGATTAGCACACCCTCTGTACGCAGTGATGCCAGCGCTTGACCAGCAGCTAAATGCACTTGTGGATCTAAATCATGACGCAAAGATAGTTGGACCACTGGAATATCCGCCTCAGGGAACATTAGCTTAAGCGGTATAAATACCCCATGATCAAAACCGCGCTCCGCATCTTGTTTATTACCTACCCCTGCCTCTGTCAGTAGCCTACTGACTTGCTCCGCCAATGCTGGCGCGCCTAAGGCTGGATAAGCCAAACTATAAGTATGCTCAGGAAAGCCATAATAATCATAAATGAGATCAGGTTGCTTGCCAGCGGTAATACTAAATTCAGCCGTTTGCCAATGCGCACTAATGATTAAGATAGCCTTTGGTCGCTCAGGCAAACGAGCAGAAATGCTCTTTAAAAATGTTGCCATCTCATACCACGTATCTGCTGGTTGCCAATCCATAAAAAAACAAGGTCCTGCACCATGCGGTATAAACAGTACAGGCTGGCTGACTGGCTCATTAGATAAAAGTGTTGTCATGGCTTTCCCCTTGTTGCTTGTCTTAAATGGCTATTTTCAAATGGCTTTATTCACTAATAATTGAATAATCCCATTTACAATTATAAAACCTAGCCTAATTTTTCTGATAATACTTTATCCATACTGAGGGAGCCGCCACCTTGAATAGCTAAAGCAAGCGTAGCTACCATCAATGTTAGCGCGTATTCATAACCGCCATTATCAGCAAACAGCCCATTGCTAATATGGACAGAAAAAATAGCAACCAACATGGTAAAGGCTGCGGCTAAAGCAGCTGGTCTGGTTAGCAAACCTAATACCAGAGCCAGACCACCGAAGAATTCAGCACCGCCTGCTAGTATTGCCATTAAGTAGCCAGGCTCCATACCCATACTGCTTAACCATTGAGCCGTACCTGCTAGCCCATTACCACCGAACCAACCAAATAGCTTCTGGGCGCCATGGGCTGCTAAAATTAAGCCAACGGGTACACGAAGCACTAAAGCCGCCACTCCAGCTTTTGATGTCAAAATAGTATTTAATAGTGATGATTTCATTGATGCTTACTCCATAAGGTATGATTAGAATAAATAGTGTCGAAAATGATATAAGCACACTTTACTATCAACGCTATAAAAGAGTAAGCTCAGTTATATTGAATAATTATCAACATACTGTTTATAATTGATTTGATATTGAGAGAAATATAGGAATAAATATGGATAGAATCGATGCCATGCGCGCTTTTGTGGCGGTAGTGACAGAAGGTAGCTTTAGTAAAGCGGCTATTACGATGCAGCTCTCGCCGCAGCTAGTAAGCAAGTATGTGGCAAAGCTAGAGGAGGAACTGCATACTCGCCTGCTCAACCGCACTACGCGCAAAGTCAGCCTAACAGAAGCTGGCAGTCAATACTTTACACACGCGCAGCAGGTTTTATTGAGTATTGATGAGATGGCATCGCAGTTAGGCGGCTTACAGCAGCATCCCAAAGGCGTCTTGCGAATCAGTGCGCCCGTCTCCTTTGCCTTAAAGCATATGGCAAAACTCATCACTGATTTTCAGGATCGCTATCCGTCAGTTACCGTTGATCTGCAGTTGAGTGATCGAAAAGTAGATATCGTTGAAGAAGGCTTTGATATTGCCCTGCGTATTGGACAGCTCCAAAGCTCGTCGCTTATCGCTAAGCAGATTGCTCCGATTCGCGTGGTATTATGCGCCTCGCCCGAGTACCTCAAAGCTCATGGCACACCTAAGCAACTTGAGGATTTAGAATCGCATCGCTATTTGCATTATAGCTATATGAATGTCGAAACTAAGGGTCAAATCTACAAATACCTAAAGACCAAACAATTCAAAGAACGTAGCGTTTTCCATAGTAATAATGGCGACGTACTCGTTGAAGCAGCTATTGCAGGCGGAGGATTGATATTACAGCCGACTTTTATTGCTAGCGAAGCATTAAGTACTGGCAAGTTGGTTGTAGTGTTGCCAGAATATGAACCTAGCCCTTTAGGCTTGTATGCGGTCTATGCCCATAGAAAACTACTACCTCACAAAGTCAGATGCTTTATCGATTTTATGACCGACTACTATGGCATCCCGCCGTATTGGGATGAGAATATAGCGCACGCACCAAACGACTAATTACTCATCATATAGAAATCTGTTTCGTAGCATAACTGACGTAATTAACGTAATTAACAGGTTTGGTTTTATACTCCGCCCGCGCCGCGACTGGATGCTTCACTATTTTCAACCAATATAGCCGCTGCCGTTTTTTTGAGTATCGCCCATTGTTTGTCATCGACATAGATGCCCTCTTTCCATGCGCGCTGATGAGTTTCAAACAGCTCGTCTGTCGATATTTTACGATCGAAATGCTGGATATCATGTTCGATATCGAAGTTTTGAGTCGCAATCTCAATAACCATATCATTGGTATTATAATTTGACTGTGCCTTGTCAAAAAAGTAAAGGTCAGGATAGACAAACCCTTGATTCAATGTAAATAACGTGTGCTTGGGCACAGAGCCATTATCCCATTTGGCCAAACAAGCATAGCCTTTGGCCGCCAGCCCTACCAGCTCACTATAGGCCAGCCAGCGGTTATGACAATTCTGCAAGTAAATATAAAAATGTGCTGAATCACCCATTTTTTCAAGCGCGTAATCGATGATCGTCGGTAAGTGACACGCCAAGCTACTACCGTGCAAATCTAAACGCATCGCCTTAGCATCTTGATGGACGATATCAATTGGCGTATCGCTCTCGATTAGAATATATGGGCTAGCATTGTTAAAGTGTCTGACGCCATCCAAACCTGCCATCTGCAATTCAGCAACCATCGTAGCGATTACATCAGCCTCCCCAACTTCTCGATGCATCCCAGTAAAGGCTTTATACACCATTGCTACGATTTCATTATGCGATACGATCATGAGTCAAACCTCCCTGCTCTGTCGACAAATCTGGTAATAAAGGAAACAGCCATTCATCACTATGCACTTCTGCAAATAAAGGTGCGCCTTGAAACAAGGTGATTCGCACCCAGCGATCTGACCTCGGATCAAATTTGGTCGCACCAAACATCGACAATTTACACCGTAACAGATGCATAGGTAACGCGTCTTTGTGTAAGACATTCATCTGAATATCACCCAGCTGTTTATGCCCCATTGTCCAAACACGACGCGCGATTGAGCGATACTTTGGTTGGTTTAGAATAAACTCAGATATCAGTTGTTGAGCATTGACTTGTTTGAGCGCGAAGTACAGCTTGTTTGCTTGCCTTGCGATATCTAATGCAAGCTCACGATCTGCGCCTATCTCTTGCCCGCGCACACCTAGGCGTGGCTCTTCTTTATCCACCGAACGATACCAAAACCAATGACTATTCTCAGGCTGGCTAAAATCAATATTAATCGCCCATTGATAGTGGTGCTCCAGTACATCAATCAAATCTTGAATCACCTTGCCCTTCGGTAGCGACAAGGTTTCATCGGCATTTATTTTCTCTTGAAACGCATCAACACGCTCAGGATATAGCTCCATCAAGCAAGAAATGATGACCTCTTGGCTCTCAAGACTCAAATCATGGTGCGCTTGCAAGAACTCCGCCCATGTCACATAGTGATTGATAGTAGTCATCAAATTGTTTCGTAGTACCATTAATTCTGTGACGACCGTTTCATTGAGTTCTATTTGCTGCTCATTGATGGTAACAATCTCGCCAAAATGCTGAATAGCACGTTTGATTAAACTGGCAAAATGCGCCGTTTCTTTGGGTTCAATCTGACAAGTCAATGTCGCTTGCAGTGCTTCCTCACGGGTGGTCAACCATTGATCAACCACACAAGGATGATTAATCAAATACGGCGCCATACCCAAACCAGTGGCATTACCAATCCCCAAATAACGTTTAATCTCTGGATGCAGCGCAACCGCTTTACTACCGCCCTTTTTCTGTGCCAAATAATCGACCCAGTCTAGGCTAAACTCACGTAGTAGATACACAGCACACATCTGCGCGCGAAACGATTGGTCAAAGTCTTCACTATGCTCCAACGGCTTAAAATCATAAATACCAAACTTACCGTTGCCATAGACCGCCGTGGTACGCAAAATATAACCGACTTGCGCTAACACCTCTAAATCTGGTTGCTGACCGGCAGCGAGTGAGCTCACAATATGATCAAAGACTCGTACGCTCTTATTTGCGCGTGCCAGCACCATCAACATGTTAGAATTGCGACCTGCTTCTTGCAACGGCACATTGGCTTGTAAATTATCCAGTAACTCTCCGCTTATCTCGCCAAACACCAGACCAAATGTCACATCCCATTTTTGGGCAATGACTCTATCGTTACGCTCTTCATCAGCCAGCTCGTTGCAGAACACCACCAGATGATATAGATGCTCTGGCGTATGTAGACGATAGATAACTTTGCCATAACCGTGCTCATCTAAATCCCACAAATGAGTACTGAGCGTCCATTTTTCTTTATCAATCTTGCGTAGTAATGTACGCACAAAGCTAATACGGGTTTGATGCATCGCACCCAATCTTTGGGCATCCATAATCACATCACGAGTACGCAAACCTGTACCCAGTGAAGGCGGTTTGACATCGATACTTTTATTATTCACATTATTTGTATAAACCATATTCATAATTTCACTACCTTACCTAATATATCGAGCCAGCAGCTTCGTTAACAATGTCAATGATAATATCTATCGGTAAATAAGAAATCAGCAGTATAGATAGTGACCAATTTAGTATTTACCGTTTAGTAATCTAGAACATCACACAGTTTTTTACATCATGCTTTTTTATAAGCTTTTTTCTGCAGAGATTTTGTTTTCTGTAGACGCTTTAGCGAGTTTTTCTTCGCTGATTTTATGTCTTACCTCTACTTTGTTAGGACGATACAAGTCTTGCTCTCGTGCCATTTTTTGTGCGATTTGTGGACCATTCCACAATGAAGGCAGCAGCACAAAAGAAACTGGCACTGCCGTAATGACGATAAAGGACTGCAATGCTGTCACGCCACCTGAACCAAGCGAGATTAAAACAATCGCTGTCACACCCATCATGATGCCCCAAAAGGTACGAATCATGGCGTTTGGTTCACGCTCGCCACTGATGACCACGCTGATGGTATAAGTCATCGAATCGCCCGTAGTAACGATAAACACTGTGGTTAAAATTAAGAACAATATCGAGGTAATCAAAGGGAACGGCAGTTGCTGCGTGACGGCTAATAGCGCACCTGGCAAATTAAAACCCTCAAAGGCACTACTCACACTACCTGGATTGGCAATCTCAAAAGCCAGACCAGAGCCACCAACGACGGTGAACCAGAAGCAAGTCACAAGCGGCGCAATAATACAGACGGTGGTAATCAACTGGCGAATAGTGCGGCCACGTGAAATGCGAGCGATAAATATCGCCATCATCGGACCGTAACCCAAGAACCAACCCCAAAAGAATACCGTCCACCAGCTCAGCCATCCTTCATCACCGCGAAAGGTCGCCATTGGAACGAAGTTGTCGATCATCGTACCCACACCTTGGATATAACCATTGACAATAAAATTGGTCGGTCCGAAGAGTAAGATAAATACCATCAGTGCAAACGCCAACATAACGTTAAAGCGGCTAAGTAGCTGCATACCGCGCGTCAGTCCACTGATCGCAGACAACGTATAGAGCGCGATAGCAAAGACAATGATAATGAGCTGGGTAGTGAAGGTATCAGGAATGCCAAACAGGGTGTTCAGCGCATAACTGGTCTGCAAGCCTAAAAAACCAATGGGGCCGATAGTACCGGCGGCAACGGCAACGATACAGCAAGCATCGATGATTGCGCCTGTTTGACCTGTCAGCACACGCTCACCAAATACTGGATACAGCAACGTACGCGGCTTTAACGGCAAGCCCTTGTCATAATGCAGATGCATGATCACAATCGCGGTCAAACTGCCAACGATGGACCACGCCAAAAACCCCCAATGCATAAATGATTGAGACAATGCGTTAAAAGCGCGCTGTTGTAGATCGGCTGACTCACCGTATAAAGGAGGTGCTGAGACGAAATGTGCAATGGGCTCGGCGGCAGCCCAAAAAACCCCGCCCCCAGCCAATAGGGTGCAGAAAAGAATGGCCATCCATTTAAAACTGTCTATCTCAGGTACGGGTAAGTTACCCAATATCACACGTCCTGTACGACCAGCACCGACGGCCAAAGCAATGACAAAGGTCGCTAGTAGCAATATCTGCCAAAAAGGTCCAAATATTTTGACGGACCACGAGAAGCCCACTTCGACTATTTTTGCTAAGCGCGCTTCTGCAAAAATCGCCATCAAAACAAAGGCTACAATGAATCCGCCACTGTACCAAAATGCGGGGTTTTTAAGGCCTAACGTGTCGGTAGAAATAGTGGCGGCTTCGGACTCACTTATTCCTTGATTAATAGGAGTTGAGCGTCCTTGCTCACCTTGATTAAATCCCTTTAAATCGGCCATGATGTGGCTCCATATACTATGCTAACGTTGCGTTTTAGATCAGAGTGGTAGCAATGAGCGTGCGATAAAACAACCTCACTATACATACCTATCTAATTTAAATTACCTACTTCAAACAGATATACGCTATAACACGACTGTCGTCTTATAGCGATTTCGAGCAACCATTGACTAAAATGACTCTTTAAATAGCTAGTTAAGCTAAAGGCTTTAAACCTTGCTCTAAAAAATCGAACCAGTTTTGACCGATGACTTTCCCAGCATCACTTTCGTTAAAACCATGCTTTAGTAGACCGTTATAGATATTTTCCATACCGTCTTTGCCAGCGAACCATGGCAAGGTATCTGGCCAACCTGAATTACTGGCATTGCCTTCGCCATAGTCCATCGCTTTTGACCAACGTCCATTACGCATCCACTCAAGTACAGCTTGCGGTTGATTAAGACATAAATCACTGCCAATCGCCAAATGCTCCACACCATACTTATCAGCGCAATTGGCAATCATGGTACAGAAGTCATCGAGCGTACAGTCACTACCATTTGGCAAATGAAACGGGTATAAACTAAACCCTAACAATCCGCCTGCTTGGGTCAAGGCACTAATGACCGTGTCCGATTTATTACGCAGCGCATCATGAGCCGTGGTTGGATTGGCATGGCTGATACATATCGGACGCGATGACACTTCTATCGACTCAAGCGTTGAACGCTCAGCGCTGTGTGACATGTCAATAATCATACCGACACGATTCATCTCAGCGATGGCTTGCTGACCAAATCGGGTGATGCCACTGTCATTCTGCTCATAACAACCTGTCGCTAGTAAGCTCTGGTTATTGTAAGTCAGCTGCATAATCAATAGACCCAGACGACGCATCACACTAATCAAACCAATTTCATCGTCGATTGGTGAGCAGTTCTGCGCGCCAAAGAAGATGCCAACTTTACCCTGCTCTTTTGCCATTTTAATATCAGCCACTGAGTACACGGGTAATATAAGATCTGAGTTTTGCTCAAAGCGTGCATGCCATTCGCTAAAGCGGGTCATGGTTTGGCGAGCGTCTTCGTGATAGACCAAGGTGGCGTGTACTGCATTGATACCACTGGCTTGTAGCATCTTGAAGTAGTCACGATCCCAATGGCTATACTGTAATCCATCAATGACGATATGGTCTTGGTACATATCAATTCCTTTTAATACTTTTATCGATAGCCACTATCTTTAGCAAGTAAGCACCTTTTGGTACAGCACGTTCAGATAGCGACGAGTATTCTTGTTAAGACATCCCTAGTACGCTTTTTGATAAGCGGTCTTGACGATGGTATAGAACTCTTTGGCATATTGACCTTGCTCACGTGGACCAAAGCTTGACTGTTTACGACCACCAAATGGCACGTGATAGTCCGTACCTGCAGTTGCCAGATTGACCATGACACAGCCTGCTTGTACTTGCTCTTTGAACATCGCACTGCTGCGTAAACTTTGGGTTATGATGCCGCCCGTCAGACCAAATCGCGTATCATTGGTCATGGCAATCGCTTCTTCTAGGTTTTTGACACGCAAGACACACGCCAGCGGTGCAAACACTTCTTCTTGGTTGATATCCCAGCTGTTATCCGTCTCAGTAAATAACGTCGGCGACATATAGTAGCCGTCATGCGGCATCTCTAAACGCTCACCACCAAAGGCTAAATTGGCACCAGACTGTTTGGCTTTTTCGATCCAGTCCATGTTTGATGCCAGCTGCTTATCATCGACGACAGGACCCATAAAAATACCGTCATCAAGCGCATGGCCAACCTTTAAGGTTTTCATTTTGGCAATCACACCCTCTACAAACGCATCATGAATACCGTCCATCACGATGAGGCGTGATGAAGCCGTACATTTCTGTCCCGAACCGCCAAACGCACCAGCCACTGCTGCATCAATAGCAACTTGCAAATCAGCATCGTCAGCGATAACCAAAGCATTTTTGCTGCCCATCTCAAGCTGACAACGGATAAATTTTGGAGCAGTAGCAGCAGCGACTTTGCGACCTGTTGGTACAGAGCCGGTAAAGCTCACCGCATCAATATCTGTAGAATTAATAAGCGCATTACCGACTGACGAGCCGCCGCCCAATAGTAAGTTAAACGTGCCTTCTGGCAGGCCTTGACGATGAATAATTTCAGCCAACGCGACCGCGCTAGCTGGCGTTAAATTGGCAGGCTTCCAAATGACACTGTTACCAAAAGCCAAAGCTGGCGCGATCTTCCACACAGCAGTGGCAGTTGGAAAGTTCCAAGGCGAAATAATCGCGACCACACCGACTGCTTCGCGGGTAACTTCGACCTTGACACCAGGACGCACTGAATCAGCATTATCACCAATTTGACGCAGTACCTCAGCGGCATAGTAATGAAAGAATTGACCTGCGCGATAAATTTCACCACGACCTTCGGCGAACGGCTTGCCTTCTTCAAGAGACAATAGCGTACCTAGCTCATCACAGCGAGCAATCATTTCATCGCCAATGGCTTGTAGGATAGACTGCTTCTTTTCTAAAGAAGTCGCTTCCCACTTTGGCTGGGCATGGCGTGCCGCCGCGATGGCATCTTTGACTTGATCGCTACTGGCTTGCGCAAACTCACCGATAGTGTCAGTGATATCAGATGGGTTAATATTGGCAACGGTATTTACGCCTGCCTGCCATTCACCATTGATATAAAGTGATTTGGTTGGGTCTTGTTGCAATATCTTTTGAGTCGTTTGGGCTGACATAAGAGCTTCCTTGATAAAGTATTAAAAGATGGAATATTAAGATTAGATTTAAGGCACAGCGGCATATACGACCAGCTCAACCAGCATCTCTTCACGAGCCAATCCAGCTATCACCAGTGCTGCCCGATTTGGATAAGGTGCTTCAAAATATTCAGCATAAACTTGATTGACAGTTTTTAGATAGTCGCGGTCGGTTACGTAGATCATTACCTGTAGTACAGCGTCCATGCCAACATTGGCACATTCTAGCGTGTGCTTAAGATTGTCTAGCGTTTGGCGAGTTTGCGCTTCTATACCGCCTGCAACCACATCACCATTTTCATCGATAGGAATTTGAGCGGTGTATAAGGTTCCATTATTAGTGATGGCCCACTCCAAAGGTGCTTTAGACGCATAAAGCGAGGTTTTAACGGCCTGTTTGTTTGAGTGAGTCATCATATTGTCATGTCCTTTGATAAGTGGTTTCAGCAGTAAGTGATTTGAAATTTATTTAATCGCTGCCAATTGCTACATGACTTATCCTACTCAATTAGTAACGATAAATCTAACTAATTAAATTTGAATTTTGATAGATTTAACCTATCATTTAAGATAGATTATTAGAGAATAGTTTTAGATGGCCTGAATATGAAGCTACAGCAATTGCGTCATTTCTTATTTGTCGTGGAAGAAGGAGGATTTCGTGCGGCGGCTGATCGTGCCAATCGCTCGCAAGCTGCTTTGTCAGCCTCGATAAAGGAATTAGAAAAAACCTTAGGACAGCGATTATTTGAAGTAGGAAACAAAGCTCTACTCACGCCTTTCGGTGAAACCTGCTTACCAAAGATTGAGCAGTTTCTTAGCGTTTATCAAGCGCTAGAAGATGACTTAAAAGCCTCTGCATCCGGCGAAAAAGGTAAAATTAGGATTGCAAGCGTACCGTCGCTAGTGACTAAATTGTTACCTAGCGTATTGGTTGAATACTCAAAAAAATATCCTGATATTGAGATTGTACTGATAGATGATAATTCTGTCGGTGTGGCCAATCGATTATTGGCCGGAGAAATTGATTTGGCACTGGGCAATTGCACCAGTATTGATCAAACGAATATAGATTTTACTTTACTCATATCAGACCCAATTGGCGTGGTCTGTCTGAAAAGTAATGAGCTAAACAACCAGTTAAATCAGGCGCAAGGGGTGACATGGCAGCAACTCATGGCGCAGCCGTTTATTTATAATGGTACTTGTAGATTGCTCGAAAACACGCCAGCCGAAGCGACCAATCGCAGGGCAAGGTACACGGTAGAAAACATCACATCGCTGTTTTCTTTATTACGTAATGATCTAGGTATCACTACTTTACCCAAACTTGCCTTCCCTGCGAATGAGCCGGAACTCGTTTGGTTAGATTTAGTTGACCCTTCTTTAAACCGGCAAATCGGTATCTTTAAACTTGCTGATAAATCTATCTCTCCCCCAGCTCAAGCATTTTATGATCTCTGTATCGCCTATGTCCAAGAGAACTATTGGCTGTAAAGCTTAAGTATGTTTACTAGGGCGTGTCTTCAATTCACTCGATAGTCATCTAAATGGGCTAAAAATGGCTAAAGCTTGCCAAACATCGTCAAATAGCTGGCTAATATCCCGATATTATCTGCGCTATTTTTCTTGTTTGACGGCAATTTATCTCATTTTTATCACCATTTTCGAAACGAAGACAAGCCCTAATAGCTTTGAACATAGAGACATAAAAAAGCCACGATACATCATGTATCGTAGCTTTTGGTTCAAGCAAATTTAAGCGATCTGATTTGACGATCAGATCCAACCTTCTTCTAACAGGTGCTCAGTATTGCTGATTTTAAAATCATTGCATAAGTCATAGAACGCCATTGGGTCTTCAACATTATCGAGCAACTCTCGTTTATGCAGTGCCACAAACAGCGCCAACGCATACGCTGCACTATGGATAGATTTTTTAGGATTAAAGGTAATATCAGTGAAGCCCTGATATTGAATCACTTCTTTATGCAGCTGAGGGTTTTGCTTGAGCGCATTCACGTACAGCCAATCATAAAATGTTGTTAACGGCTCTACGCCCCATTCCATACCAAAGTAATTGTAACCAATGAGCTCGCCCGAGGTCATCAATCGCTCATCCTTTCTGGCTTGTCTTGGTGGCGCGGTAAGCAAATCCGTATAAGGACCACCATCTTCAAAGACCATACTGGCTTGAAAAGCATTTTCGACACTATATGGATTGCCATCATGCTCATCGGTAATCTTTAAACTAAACGGGCTTAGCGGAAAGCTTAGCTTATTACCAGATTTGCTAGACAGCTCTAACACGTGCTTAAATCCATACTTTTTGCGAATGACTTGCTGTAAGTCATTGATGGATTTTTTCTTTTGTCTGGTCGCAAATCCCACATGCCGCTCAAACATAACCATATCCGTTTTTACCAAATTGTCACTGTTGACTTTGGGCATGAATACGGGTCTTTGTTCTATCGTATTTGGTACTTCTTCCATAGTGATGTGCCTTAATATCAATGGTCTTGTATAAATATTTTGTGTTAACGGTGCTGATGTCACCTGCTGTTGACGGTGTACTCTGTCATTGCTAGCAGCATTTCTTATTATTGTTGTTTTATTCGCTAGCAGCCAAATACAGTGAATTGATCGAAAGCTATCGAGAGTTATCGAACCCTATCAGCGCTCGCTGGGCAGTTTATCTTATTCTTAGTCATTTATCCTGCCCTATTTTAGAATTAATGCCGCCATACCTTCAACAATAAACCATAATCGAGCTATTTTGAACTTAGCAACGAATATAAGACGCTACTATAAACGGGTTTAAAAATATTCAAAGAAATACGCTTGACCTTACCATGATGTCAACCTATATGCTGTCACTATAGATTTGAAAATAAGATTAAAAATATAGTTAAAAACGACAGAGGTTGTTATGAAAACAAAAAATACTAAAGCCCCTACTTATCAAGAAGTGCTGAGCATTGAAGGCATGAGTTGCGCGTCTTGTGTTGGGCGTATCGAAAAACAATTAAAAAATATTGAGCACGTTGAAAACGCCGAGGTAAATCTTGCCACTGAACAGGCGACTGTTTATTCATCTCAGCCTTTAGATGTCGCCCAGTTAAACAAAGCGGTAGAGCGCGCAGGCTATAAGGTGACTGAAACCAAGCCTACCGAGCTATCTATAGAAGGCATGAGCTGTGCCTCTTGCGTTGGACGAGTAGAAAAATCCTTGGCAAAAGTCGCTGGCGTGCAACAAGCCACGGTAAACCTTGCGACTGAACGCGCTTGGATTAAAGGCGATGCTCAAATACAAACGAGCGACTTAATTGAGGCCGTTAAAAAAGCGGGCTACGAGGCCAAACTGGTAGAACAAGACCAAAGTAATCGACAAGATAAGAAAGCCTCGGAGCAAAATCAGCTTAAACGAGATTTAGGGCTTTCTGCGCTGTTGTCACTGCCCGTATTCATTCTAGCAATGGGATCGCATATGATTCCCGCCTTTCATATGTGGGTAATGAATAACCTCGGCACTCAGCAAAGTTGGCTGATACAGTTTGTTTTGACCACATTGGTACTACTCTTTCCAGGCCGACGCTTTTATCAAAAAGGCGTGCCAGCCTTATTGCGTTTTGCGCCAGATATGAATTCGCTGGTAGCTATTGGTACCATCGCAGCGTATGGCTTTTCTCTAATAGCGACCTTTATCCCGCAAGCGTTACCTGAAGGCACGGTGCACGTCTATTACGAAGCCGCTGCTATGATTGTGAGCTTGATATTATTAGGTCGTTATTTTGAAGCAAAGGCTAAAGGTCGTACTTCTGGGGCCATTCAGCACTTAGTAGGTATGCAGGCAAAGACCGCTCGTGTACACCAAGATAGTAAAGTCATTGAAGTCCCTGTAGAAGATGTCACCGCAAAAATGATAGTTGAGATTTGTCCAGGCGAGCGTGTGCCTATCGATGGCGAGGTGGTTGACGGTCACAGTTATATTGATGAATCTATGATTACTGGCGAACCTGTCCCTGTGAAAAAACAAGCCGGCGATCAAGTGGTTGGAGGTACTATCAATCAAAATGGCACCGTGAATATTCGCGCAACGGCCATTGGTGAAGATTCTGTATTGGCACAAATCATTCGTATGGTAGAACAAGCCCAAGGCTCTAAATTACCGATTCAAGCATTGGTGGATAAAGTCACCCTGTGGTTTGTACCAGCGGTGATGTTTTTATCAGCATTAACCTTTATAGTTTGGTTGATTTTTGGCCCTGACCCTGCCTTGACCTTCGGCTTAATCAATGCGGTCGCCGTGCTCATTGTGGCCTGCCCTTGTGCAATGGGATTGGCCACCCCGACTTCTATTATGGTTGGTACGGGTCGTGGTGCAGAATTGGGCGTGCTATTCCGTAAAGGTGAAGCGCTACAAATGCTGCAGGACGTGAGCGTAGTTGCTGTTGATAAAACAGGCACATTGACTGAAGGCAAACCTACGTTGACAGATTTTCAAGTCCAACAAGGGTTTGAGAAAGAACAAGTCCTACGTGTGGTGGCATCGGTTGAAGCAAAATCTGAGCATCCCATTGCCTTGGCCATTGTACAAGCCGCAGAAGAACAGAATATTCAACTGCTCCCTATCACTGACTTTGAAGCGATGACGGGTTTGGGTATCCAAGCAAATGTGGCAGGACAAGTGATTCATATTGGGGCAGATCGTTACATGCAGCAATTGGGGCTTGATGTTGCACCTTTTGAACAAGACGCGCTACGTTTGGGGCAAGAAGGTAAAACCCCACTCTATGTCTCTATTGGCCAGCAGTTGGCCGCTATCATCGCCGTTGCCGATCCTATCAAAGAGACGACTCATGCCGCCATCGCTGCACTACATCAGTTAGGCTTAAAAGTGGCTATGATTACAGGCGATAATCGCCATACCGCTCAAGCGATTGCTGCAAAATTAAATATCGATCAAGTAGTAGCGGAAGTATTACCCGAAGGCAAAGTAGATGCAGTACGCCAGTTGCAAGAACAATATGGCCGAGTGGCATTTGTTGGTGACGGTATTAATGATGCCCCTGCATTGGCTCAATCTGATGTTGGACTGGCCATTGGTACAGGCACAGACGTGGCGATTGAGGCGGCTGAAGTGGTGCTAATGTCAGGTAGTCTACAAGGTGTGCCTACTGCGATTGCCTTGAGCAAGGCTACCATCAGTAATATCAGACAAAATCTGGCTTGGGCGTTTATTTATAATGTTGCTTTGATCCCGATTGCTGCAGGTGTCTTGTATCCCGCCTTTAGTATCCTGCTCTCACCCATTTTTGCGGCAGGCGCAATGGCGCTGTCATCTGTTTTTGTCTTAGGTAATGCGTTACGCTTGAAGTATTTCAAAGTACCCGTCATTACAAAGTGAATGTAGAATCGTAAAGGATATCCATATAGGGTTTAAACATTAATGCTTAAGCCCTTTCTAGGTTAGGAGGAAAAATATGAATATTGGTCAAGCATCAAAGCAATCAGGCATCTCTACCAAAATGATTCGCTACTATGAACAGATTGGCTTGCTAGAAACAGTCAATCGCTCGAACTCAGGTTATCGCTTGTACTCTAAAGACGATATAGACGATTTACGCTTTTTAAGACATTCTCGTGACTTAGGGTTCTCATCCAAGCAAATGAAAGAGTTACTGTATCTGCGCAAAAATGCCAACCGTCAGAGTGCAGATGTTAAGCAACTGACACAAGAGCATATTGAAACGTTAAACCAAAAAATCGCGCAATTGCAGGAGATGGTCGACTCGCTACAGAACTCTTTTGATCATTGCGCAGGCGATAATAATGCAGAGTGCGCTATTTTAGAGGATCTAGGGCAAGCTAAATAGAGCTCTTAACGAGCACTTCTCCACGAAGACGTTCTCGGTTATGTTGTTTTTTCACATCATTAAAAGAGAAGTGAGTATTAACACAGATCAAATATTAATAGTCATTTCAGTGCCATAAGCAGATATTCGGAACTTTAACCTATAGTTATATCACGACTTCACTTAAGTGAGTTTTTATTCACCCCTTAAATCTAAATGTTTCACGCTGATTATTTCACTATTATCTTCATTTAGTTCAAATACTGAGTCAGTAAAGTCTAGTTCTGAAATTTCAGCATTAGCTCTTATCCCACTCATGTAATCAATACTGACATAGGCTGAAAAAACTTCAGTATGTTTCTTCACAATATCGTTACGCAGTACAAACATATAAACTTTATCTTCAGGATCCCACGGTGAGCGACCGTAATCAGCAATTGAATAATAGGCCTTTAGAACAACCTCAAAATCTATTTCATACTCAACATTCTCATCTGACACCGAAATTATATTCTTGTGATTTATACAAACTGACTCAATATCTATTTGGTATATTTCATCATCAAATTCATTCATCTCGTCTGAATAGAATTCTGATGAATCAATTTTCTCTTTGGCATTTTCAATTAATTCTTCTTTCAGCTGCTCAAGAATACTATCTGCAAATTTGACAGGTTCTTTCAACTCTTCTTCTTTACGAACAACTAAATCCAAGAGATCATCAACTCTCCTTAAATGAATCAAATTATCTAAAGTGTTCGCATATTTCTCCATATCACCATCATCACTGATGACATATAAAGTATGCCCTCTATCTTTGCTTACCTTAGCTACGGCTTCGAGAACAAAGGCATCAGGAAATTCAGATTTTTTATTTGCTCCACCGAAGGGAGGTTCTGATTTAAAATATTTATCGAAAACACTAGACGCATTAACATTTTTTATGTCAACAATTTCAGCTGAACTTTTATCAAGAAACTCTTCAAAACTTGCTAAAGCAATTTGGTAAATCTCTTCGGCTTTGACTTTCTCAAAAATTCCATGGCAAGCAAGATTAGGAGTATTTCTCAAGAACATTGCATCTTTTTGTATTTTCTTTATAGCTCTTGCTGATTCTTCCGATTTTAATAATAAATGAGCTTTTATTTCATTAATTGTAATTTGAGTAATAAGGAGATGGAGCCTTTCAGATTCAAGAAAATCACAAAGCTTACCTAACGCATGTTCATTAAATTGGAAATTTTTGCTTTCATACGCAGAAGTATCAATAAATACCAATCTACTCTCTAGTTCTGTGCTCATGAGTTACCTTCTTAATATAACGCCTCAATAACCAGCGCAGCCTTACTGCGTATGGGCTTTCAAGAGCGTAGTTAATTTGTTTGTTATGACTTGAAAGTTCAGTGTCTTTAACTTGATAGTAGGAATCATACCAATGCAGAGTGCACGAGTGGCCTTTTAAGAGCATCACCGAATTGTATCATTCTAGAAGATCTAGGACAGAGCAAATAACTTATATCAGATGTACGAGATACATGATGAGGCTAATACAAATACTCAGCACATAAAAAACCCTTTAAGCGACAGATGATGCTTAAAGGGTTTATATTTTGTCTTAACCAAAACTACGTTAACTGTCTTTAACTACGAGTTAACTCAAAAATAGGTTGCCCGTATTCAACTTTCTGGTCATTTTCAACCAAAACTGCCGTGACCACACCTTCTTTATTACTAATCACTGGCTGCAAACGGGTCAACTCATTAATGAAGCAAACGGTCTGACCTTTTTGAATATGGTCGCCTTCTTTGACCAAATTGTCTGTTGCATCGTCTTCACTTAAGTAGACCTGCCCTACGTAGGTAGCACTTACTTGCAAGACATCACTACCCTGTTGTTCAGGCTCATGAGTAGTCGTGGCCTCTATAGGATTAGCGCTCACATTATTCTGCGCACCTAGATTATTAACGACCGTAATAGACTGCCCATTGTCTGCAATCGTGACTTCGTGCAGCTGACTGCTTTCAACCAGTTTGACCACACGTGTTATTTGCTCTATATCCATAATACATTCCTTATCTTAATTTTTTAGCTCATGCCCAGATATTTAGCAATGGTCATGACACTTAGGATACTCATCACGATGGCGATTAACCAACCAAATGCCGCAATCCAAATCGGATGCTTATAATTGCCAACGATATTCTTTCTGTAGGCGGCAATCAGGATAATGACCATAGCGATAGGTAGCACTAAGCCATTTAACGTACCAACCAATACCAATACTTGAGCCGGTTTACCGATAGTGGCAAACACCAACGTTGAGATAACGATGAAACCAATGATGAAGTAGCGTTTATAAGTCTCAATGAACGGATGAAAGTTGGTCATAAAAGACACAGAAGTATAAGCAGCACCAATCACCGAGGTCACAGACGCAGCCCAAATCACCATACCAAAAATAACTTTACCCGCATTTCCTAGAATGTACTGAAACGGCGACATGGCTGGGTTGGCGGGATCCAATGCAAAGCCTTGAGACACCACGCCTAATACGGCAAGGAATAAAAATACGCGAATCACAGAGGCAATCAAAATACCAGAGACTGAGCTTCTGGTTACTGATTTTAAATTCTCTTCTCCGCTGACGCCTGCTTCTAATAAGCGATGCGCACCTGAAAAAGTAATATAACCGCCAACCGTACCGCCAACTAGCGTCACGATAGCCACTGCATCAATTTTGTCAGGCATGATGGTTTTGCTGACGGCTTCTGCTAATGGCGGATCAGATTTAAAGACCACATAAATGACCAATACAATCAGGATAAAGCCCATTAACTGAGCGAACTTATCCATCATAGGCCCCGTTTCTCGGCCTAAAAATATGGCGACGGCAATCACACCACTGATCAGGGCGCCTGTGATGGGCGACATATTAAACATGGACTGCATGCCAAGTCCGGCACCGCCAATATTACCAATATTGAAAGCCAGACCACCCGCAACGATTAAGAAAGCGAGCAAGTAACCGACACCAGGGAACACCAAGTTGGCGATTTCCTGTGCACGCTTTTTGGAGACAGCGACTACTCGCCAAACGTTAAGCTGGACGCCGATGTCCATAACAATAGATATTAAGATAACGAAACCGAAACTTGCCATTAGGCTTTCGGTGAATGTGGCCGTTTGGGTCAAAAACCCTGGCCCTACTGCTGATGTAGCCATCAGGAAGGCCGCGCCTAAAATGGCGGTATTGTGTTTTTTTATAGTGCTCATAAACATCCTTGTGCTATATGGGATTATTTAATCAAATGATTAGGAAACGGATATTTAATGGGCAGATATAGTGATACCTTTGAGCTCTAGTTGTTTCTTTATTTCTTGCGCAAATAAAATAGCGTGCTCACCATCCCCATGTAGGCAGATACTTTGTGCTTCTACTAGTACGGTTTGACCGCAGACACTGGTGACTGTCCCTTCAGTGACCATTTGTAATACATGTTTAACGGCCTCGTCTGTGTCGGTGATTAAGGCATTGTCTTTAGTGCGGGAGACCAATGAGCCGTCTTTTTCATAGTTCCTATCGGCAAACACTTCTGATATCGAGGCTAAACCCTGTTTTTTGGCTGCTTTAACCAGATAACCACCAGACAGACCCATGACTTTTAGATTTGGATCAAATCGTTTGATTTCACTCACCAAGATATCTGATAAGTCTTCATCAATAGCGGCTTGGTTGTACAACGCACCATGCGGTTTTACATAGTCCAAAGTCACGCCGACTAAGTCACAAAGTGCTTTGGTTGCGCCCAGCTGATACACCAATAAAGCACGATAATCGGCTTCACTTAACGGCTGATGAATACGGCCAAAGTTTTCTCTATCGTTTAGACCAGGATGCGCGCCTACGCTCACGTTGTTTGCTTTTGCCAATTGCAACGTTGCTAGCATCTCGCTATAAGACCCAGCGTGCAAGCCGCAGCAGACATTCGCTGAGCTGACTATCGTCAATAATTTATCGTCTTGCCCGCAGCCTTCAGCCACATCAGCATTTAAATCAATTTTCATTGGCATACTCCTTTATTTGATCGATGTAATGTTGTCTTTTCTGTTGTTCATGCAGCGCCTGCTCTAACGACACAACGACGAACTGACAGGCTTTGCCAAATCTAATCTGTGCCATCAGACCTATGTCTGCTTGAATCACGGTTGCGATTTTAGGATAGCCACCCGTCGTCTGCCCATCTGCCATTAGGACAATCGGTTGTCCTTGTGGTGGTACCTGAATCATGCCAATATCAACGCCATGTGAGCTCATTTCTACTGGCTTACTAAATTCAAGCGCTGTAGCTCCCTCCAAACGGTAACCCATACGGTTGCTACTGCTTTGTAGTTTCCATGGCTGGGTCTCAAACGCTTGCTTAGACGACTCAGAGAAGCAATCATACTCACTGCTTTTTATCACTCTAATGACATCGGTTGGTGCAAGTCGAACCACCCCAATGACAGGCAGGTTTGATTCAGTTTTTACCGTTAAGCTGTCATCGGCTTTTAAATATCTGCCTTTAAATCCGCCAAACCCTGCTTTGAGATTGGTGCTGACTGACTGCAATACTGGCTCGATATCAAAGCCGCCGTGCACACATAAATAGGTATACATACCTTGTAGCGGACGCAAAAGTTTGAGCGTTTGCCCAACTGTTGCATTGATACGCCAATAGCAAGGAACACGCTTGTCGTCTAGATAGGCCTCGTATAAAGCGCCTGTTAAGCAAAAGCTGACGTTTTCTTCAAACTTTATGGTTAGCTCACCGAGCGCTATTTCAATAGCAGGTTCGTTGGCTTCGTTTTTCATCAAAGCATTGCCAGCTTGTAGCGCCCAGTTGTCCATCACGCCATTTCTACCCACGCCCATGCTTCGGTAACCCAGTCGTCCCGAATCTTGAATACTGGCAAGGGCACTTGCGGTTAAAATTTTCATTGATACCACCTGTTCATTTGTCTTTTTGATTCATGCATCTTTTATTTATCGCTTATTGATGAATATCAATCGCTTTAAATGTCAAAGTATCGCCTGCGTTAAGCAACGTCGGAGAAGACTTGGTTAAATCAAATAAAGCAGTATCCGTCTGGCCGAGTAACTGCCAACCGCCTGGAGACTCAAAAGGATAAACCCCTGTCTGCTCGCCGCCGATACCCACTGAGCCTGCGGGTACTTGAGTTCTAGGGATAGCGTGTCTTGGGAAATACAGCGACTCAGACAAGCCGCCAAGATAAGGAAATCCTGGCTGAAAACCGATAAAGTAAACGGTATAAGTGGCTTTGGTATGGAGCTCAACAACAGCTTCAACCGATAGGTTTAAGTTATTCGCCATGGCCGCTAGATCAGGGCCATACTTGCCGCCGTAATGCACTGGTATCTCGACGTGCTTGCCATGGATGGTTTTTGAAGGGATATCCTTGAGCAGATCTGACAGCTTATCTTTAAAGGTAGTAAGCTCAGCCCAAGTTAATGGCACGATGAATACACTGAGCGTATTCATACCAATCACCACTTCGATGACTTCTGGCATTTTCTGGATACTGTCTGATAAAGCCCAGCATTTTTGTTGTTTTTCTAAGGTGATCGGTTTAGGGAAAAACAACACTAGATTGGTTTCACTGCATAGTTGCCATTGTAGTTCCATTAGCACGTGCTCCATTATTTTATCTGCTATAGTCAAATCACCTATAAATTGGATACGGTGTCAGGCTCGCTTAGTCTACGACTTGTAGTACTTTCACTCGCCTTCCTCGTATCCAAATTATATTGAACCGACTATATCTTGATTCTGACGCTTCTGACGCTAATGTCAGATTTGGTTTTCATTTTTGCGGGCAAGACCTGATTTATATATTGTCTTGTATCCACTGTTCTAGATAATGAATACTCATTTGACCCTGACAAAACACCTCATCTTCAAACAGACGTTGATGCAGACCAATGTTGGTATCAATACCGGTGATTTGCGCTTCTGATAATGCCGCGCGCATTTTTTCTATCGCTTTTTCTCTTGAACGATCTTGTACACATATCTTGGCAATCAAACTGTCATAAGATGGCGGCACGGTGTAGTTCGATTCAGCATGACTATCCACTCTGATACCAAACCCTGCTGGCATGTGGCAGTAGTCTATGCGTCCAGCATTTGGTAAAAATGTCTGCGCGTTTTCGGCATTGATACGACACTCAAAAGCGTGTCCGGTAATGGCGATATCACTTTGCTTATATGCTAGCGTGAGCCCTGCCGCCACTCTGATTTGCTCTTGCACAATATCGACGCCCGTCACCATCTCAGTGATGGTGTGCTCAACTTGCACACGAGTATTCATCTCGATAAAGAAGAATTCGCCGTTTTCATATAAAAACTCAAACGTACCTGCGCCTCTATACTGCATTTGCTCGCAAGCTGTGACACAGGCTTGACCGATTTTCTGACGCTGCTCTTCGGTGATACCGGGTGCCGGCGCTTCTTCAATAACTTTTTGATGACGACGCTGCATAGAGCAATCACGCTCGCCTAAATAGATAGCATTACCATGAGTATCAGACATGACTTGCACTTCGATATGACGCGGTGCTTGTAGGTATTTTTCAAGATAGACAATGGAACTACCAAAATTGGCTTTGGCTTCTGTTTGTGTCATAGAAATCGCAGAGAGTAAGTCGGCTTCTTTTTCGACCACACGCATCCCGCGCCCACCGCCGCCGCTTGCCGCCTTGATAATGACTGGATAACCGACCTCACTGGCAATCTTGATAACTTGCTCTGAATCAGCAGGCAATGCGCCATTCGATCCAGGTACACAAGGCACGCCAGCCATCGTCATTTGTTTTTTGGCTTCAACTTTGTCGCCCATGTTTCTGATATTGTCAGCCGTTGGGCCAATAAACGTGAGACCTGAATCTTCAATCAAGGCCGCAAAATCAGCGTTTTCAGACAAAAATCCATAGCCTGGATGGATAGCTTGTGCGTTGGTAAGCTTTGCAGCAGACACAATCGCTCGTTGGTTAAGATAACTGTGTGTGGCATTGGCAGGCCCGATGCATACTGCTTCATCGGCTAGGCGCACGGGTAACGAGTCTTTGTCTGATTCAGAATAGGCAATGACGGACTTAATACCCAGCTGTTTGCAAGCTCGGATAATACGTAGAGCAATCTCGCCGCGATTGGCAATTAAGATTCTTGTGAACATGTTTATTCCCTTAAAAATATAGTGTCAAATACAGTGTTTGTGTAGCGTCTATACAATATTGAGTAGCTATTGAGTGACTTTAACTGTTTGGCTCTATAACAAATAAGGGCTGGGCGTACTCTACGACATCACCTTCATCAACCAAAATCTCTTTAAGAGTACACGCAGTTTCTGCTTTGACCTCATACATCATTTTCATGGCTTCAATGATGCATAGTGTCTGCCCTACTTCCACCTTATCTCCTACCTGAAAAAACACTTCTGCTGTCGGCTCAGAGCGAAGATAAAACGTACCTAGCATAGGCGCTATTACTTGGGATTTCTCCACCTCTGTAGTCACAGTTTTATCACTACGATCACTGTCTACATTGGTATTATTATCCGTACTGTTTTGAGTGGTTTCGGTTTGAGACTCTGAATGGGACGCCCTTGGGTTGGGAGTATGAGCGATATGATTGCCACTACTTTGGTTGTCGTCAGACTGGCAAACGATAGAAATACGTGCATCACCATCAGTGACTTCTAAAGATTTTATATCGGCGCATTCTGCAAGTTTGATCAGTTTTTCAAGATCCGTGAAATTGATATTCATATGATTGGCTATTCCGTTAGAGTAAAAGTGAACAATTATTTTTTATAAAAAATTCGTACCTAGTGATGTATGTAAAGTGTGATTGTTGAACGATATGTGACAATTTATTGATTGGCTTATTAAAATAGTAGTTTGAAATTAATTATCTCTATGCGTATTAAAAGTACTGTTGTCAGCAGAAATTATAGAACTGCCAAGTCTTCATCTCTTGGGTCGCAGATAAACATATGTCCTGGTGAATGCGTTATCATCAGCTCTGGCTTACTAGTCATAGCGATACTTTGCGGCGTCACACCGCAAGCCCAAAATACAGGGACTTCGCCTTCTTTTATGATGGATGCATCACCAAAATCAGGCGCATGAAGGTCGGTTATACCGATGACACTAGGGTCTCCGATATGAATAGGCGCGCCGTGGACTTGCGGAAATCGAGAGGTGGCTTGGACGGCTCTGGTGATTAATGGATAAGGTATTGGCCGCATGCTAACCACCATTTTCCCATGAAACTGTCCTGCAGGCTCAGTCTCTATGTTTGTGATATACATTGGCACATTGTGATTGTCTTCGATATGTCTGATAGGAATAGACGCATTTAGCATGGCAGACTCAAAGGAAAAACTGCATCCTAAAAGAAAGCAGACCAAATCCTCTCTCCAGTAGTCTTTTAGATCTGACACCTCAGCCACTAATTCGCCAAATTTGTATATCCGATACTTTGGGACATCAGATCTCAAGTCTGCGCCTTTTGCCATGAGACGTGGCTCTGCGCTACCGACATCTGTTACATCTAAAATAGGACAAGGCTTTGGGTTTCTTTGTGCAAACAATAAAAAATCATAGGCCAAATTTTTGGGCACTATGACTAGGTTTGCTTGTATGTGACCTTTACACATGCCGGAAGTCGGCTTGTTAAGTTCATTTTTACTGATTAACGCTCTGACCTCTGTCGGCGTCATATTTGCTAAATCTAACATTATTACAACCTCTTACGTTTTATTATTTTTAGCAGATAAAAGTTTATGATTTATTTTATATTGGTATGGCTATTTATAATTTTATTTCATATATCGAGAACTATAATTATCGTTATGTAACTTATCAGAACACCTTCGGTATGACAAGATATGAATGCAGAAATATGTGATGAACATAATGAGTGATCTTCTTGAACGCACAGTTAAGGATGTAAATCGAACTATGAGTAATGTTAAAAAAAAGGGCTCAAGCGTCGAGCGAGTTTTGCAAATCGTAGAAGTATTGGCCAAATCTGCTAAGCCTATGGGCGTTATTGATTTAGCAGAAACATTGGACATTCCTGTACCTAGTATGTACCGATTGTTAAATCAGCTACAACCGCTTCAATTTGTCCAATTAGATTTGCATGGAAAAGTAACCTGCGGAAAAAGAACGCATGACTTAGCTTTAAACCTATGGAAAAACAGTCCTTTTAAAGCAGAAAGATTGGCGATATTACAACAGCTTTCAGCCAAAATTGGTGAGTCAGTAGGGATTGCGGTGTTGCAAGACTTAGAAGTGGTGTATATCGATCGTGTGATATCTGACTGGCCTGTCCAAATACAGTTACCTACCGGAACCAATATACCTATCTGGGCCTGTGCCAGTGGCAAATTACTATTGACGCAGTTGGCAGATAATAAGTGCGAGCGTATTGTAGAAAAGCTATCGTTACAGGCGCTCACGACCCATACTCAGACTGACAAAAAACAACTCATGACGTCCATTGCTGAAGTACGTAAGACACAGATAGGGACAGATAATGAAGAGTTTATTCCTGGTATGGTCGCCTGTGCCGTCCCGATTCCGAATGGTGAACAGCCCGCATTTGCTACAGTATTTACTCATAGTCCTACTGTCAGAAAATCTTTGGATGAGCTACTGAGCTATGTGCCTGTCATGCAAGAGGCAGCCAACGAGCTATCTGTTATTTTCAATCAGGAATATAATGAGTAGCATGTCATAACATGCTATAACGTTTGCATTTCAAGCCTCTTAGGTGTTGATACGAATATGAATGCTTTGAGGTTATAGATGGGGTTGTAGATAGCACACTTCCCTTATATCAACGCTCATTTCCTACTTTTATCCTCTCAACCAAGAAATCGACAGCAGCTTTTACTTTTGGTACTAGATAGCGCTGCTTTTGATACAGCAGATATACGGCCATATCAGCGTGCTGCGTGATTGCTAATGGATGCTCAAATTTAATCTCTTGCAATGCGCCTGACTCAAGATATGAGGATAGTGCCCACCGAGTGGACATCAAAACCCCTTCACCATCACAAGCTTTTTTGGCAAGCCATGGTCCATTGTTTGAAATTGCCACTGCAGGTCCTGAGACATCATGCCACTGATCGTCGACATAGCAAAGCCAGGGCGTTGGCCCGTTTGGGGCTTTGAAATACAGGCCTTTATGTTCCTTTAATTCCATTACATGATTGGGTTCGCCATGCATCTTTAAATAACTGGGCGACGCAACCGGTATAAAGCCATTATCCATGAGCCTAATGGCAAGCACTCGCTCATTTGGCGCATAGCCACCGCGAATCGCAATATCGACATCGTCACGTCCTAATGCCGATAGCTCATCACTGAGACTGACATCTAGCACAATCTCTGGATACAACTCACCAAATTCATCCAGCAGTGGTAGCAGTATTTTTTCACCAAAACCCACCATAGAGCTGATGCGTAACCGTCCCATTGGTGTCGTTTGATAACTGCGTACTGTTTCTTTGCTTTGCTCGAGCTGATCTAATACTTGCTGCATATCGTCATAATAGACCTGCCCTACTTCGGTCAATTTAACAATTCGGGTCGAACGCTTTAATAATGTCGCGCCCAAGCTCTTTTCTAAATCAGATACTCGTCTTGATAGTGAGGATGGCGGCACTTTGAATGCACTTGCCGCCTTAGTAAAACTGCCCGTTTCTACGACTTTGCTGAAATACTTGATGGCACGTAATTGATCCAACTGACCTCTCCATTTAGATGAACATTTGAGTATTCTCGCTTTATTATTGTCTTAAAAGCAATAGTGATTCACGTTATTCCTTATATATAACCACATTAAAACCAGTAATAATGTGTTTAACTTAGGGCGTGCTTGATATTCGACCATGCACTGACAGAGACTATTTTTTAGACAGTTCGACGTTAAAAATAGTAAGTTTAGTCATTCTAAGCGTCTATGTTTTAACAATGAAGTGGCAAAAAATAGTCCTGTCTCCTTCTGTTTATATTGGAGCTGATGCTAAAACTGCCCCATACTGTGTTGTAAATCTAGTTAAGGCACGAGCATTACCGTCGTTTTACGCCTTGTCTGGAACCGTTTTAGCAATCAGCAGTGCCTATTTGTGAATATCAAACACGCCCTAAACGTTGCAATGAAAACACGATTAAAAATAACTTTTACGTCAACAATGGAAGAATGACTTATGATTACTTTGCACGGCTTTGCTGCAAGCAACTATTACAACATAGTAAAACACGCTCTTTTATATAAGGGTATCCCATTCCAAGAGGACCTTTTGTACGCTGGTAGTGATGATCTACTGACCGTCAGTCCAGTGGGTAAAGTACCTGCTATCACCATGCCTGACGGTTTTAATCTGTCAGAATCCAACGTGATTTGTGACTTTTTGGAAGAAACATATTCTGAAAAGCCGCTATATCCTACCGATGCAGCAGAACGCGCGACTGTACGTCAGATTATGAAAATAGCAGAGCTTTACTTTGAGCTACCAAGCCGCCGTCTAATTCCATATGTATTTTCTGACGTACAAGCACCTAACGCAGTCAAAGAGGAAGTCCGTCAAGTATTGGGCCGCGGTATTATTGCCATGAATCGCTTATGTCAATTTTCGCCTTGGATTGCAGGCGAGCAATTCACCATGGCTGACATCTATGTGCATCACGTCAACACTATTGTCAATGCTTTTGGCGCGACTCAGCTTGAGTGGGATGTACTGGCAGAAGTGGACGGCATGAAAGAATGGAACAAAGCCATGAGTGAAACCGACATTGCAAAAAGTGTTCAGGCAGACAGTCAAGCAAACATGCCTGAGTTTATGCAACACGTTAAAGCTCTAATCCAAGCCGCAAACGCTAAATAACCTGTGGCAATGTGGCTACTAAAAATGAGTCACATTAAGAAAATTACTAAAGCTCAATAACCTAAAGAACGGCCAATGCCGTAAAGGGATTGGTCTAAAAATCCAACTATTTGCAGGAGCAAATCTTATGACCGATAAAAATAAACAACTGGTTTCAACCATCAGTGATGACAACAAATTAACCCTGTCTTTAAAAGACATCGAGATGCCGCAACCCGGTGCTGACGAAGTTGTCGTTCGCATGGAAGCTATGCCATTGAACCCCTCTGACTTTGGTGTGATGTTCAGCGCCGCTGATATGTCAACCGCTGTACAATCAGGCACTGATGACAGCCCGATCATTACCGCTGATGTGCCTGCGAAATTCATGCCATCACTCAAAACGCGGGTAAATAAAGACACCCCTGTCGGTAACGAAGGCGCTGGTACAGTCGTCGCAGCAGGCTCATCAGAAGCCGCACAAGCACTCATGGGCAAAATGGTTGCGGTGATTGGTGGCGGTACATATCGTCAATACCACTGTGTCAATGTAAGGAGCTGCATAGAAATGCAAGACGGCACGACAGCTACCGAGGCCGCATCGTCTTTTGTAAACCCGCTCACCTCACTGGCAATGGTCGAAACCATGCGCGCTGAAGGCCACAAAGCCATCGTACATGCAGCAGCTGCTTCTAGCCTTGGTCAAATGCTAAACCGTATCTGTATGGCAGACGGTGTTGATTTGGTAAATATCGTCCGTAAAGACTCGCAAGAAAAGCTATTGCGCGATATGGGCGCAAAGTATGTGGTGAACTCAAGCAGCGAGACGTTCCTTGCTGATTTGACCGCCGCGATTACTGAAACAGGCGCTACGATTTCGTTTGACCCTATCGGTGGCGGTAAGCTCACCAGCGATATTCTAAACTGTATGGAAGCAGCCATTACTCGTGACGTAGAAGAATACAGCGTCTATGGCTCAGATACCTTTAAACAAGCTTATATTTATGGCGCCTTAGACCGTGGTCCGATCACCTTAAACCGTAACTTTGGTTTTGCGTGGGGCGTAAATGGATTCTTATTGTTCAATGCACTTGGCAAGCTTGGTAGTGAAACGGTTCAGTCCATGCGCAAACGCGTGGCAAAAGAAATCACCACCACCTTTGCGAGCAGCTATACGCATGAAGTGACCCTAGAAGAAGCGCTACAGTTAAAATCAATCGCCGCTTACGGTAAACAGGCGACTGGTGAGAAATATTTGATTACGCCTCAAGCTTAATAATGTTTGAAGCATAATATAGAAATAAAAAAAGCAGATATCTAGGATGTCTGCTTTTTTTATTGTTGATCAGATGCTATAGGTTGTTGTCACATTTTAAACTCATATCGTTATACACAGCAGATATAGTGGAGCTTTGCGGTATACAAGAAATATAAAAAGCGTAGGCAATTAATATATTGTATTTTTATATTAACTCAATTTCTTTCTTAAACTGTGAGCTATTAAAAGATGAGATATTAAAATTTCTAAATTTTGAACTTTCATCTTTTATCTTGTCTGCCCAAACATTACCCACTACCAACAATGTGTCACCAGCCAATATATTTTTTGTAAAATGCTCTTTGGCAAGACAAAATTTAGGTATAAAAATAAGATTTTCATTCTTATTATCTACGATTTGACTATAGCATTGGAAGCTCCAAGGAAAGTACTTTGCTTCTTTATAGAAAGCCACTTCGCTTTTAAGTGTGATATTTACTGCGACTGGATACCATACTTTATTCTTAAGAAGACGGTCAAACAGTATATTGTATCTAGTTTCATCATAATAAAAGTCATCCCAAGAGATAAACTCATCCTTATACTGTATCTTTATAAGCTTTTTTAATACTTCAACATCTGAACGTTCTTGGATGAGGGCTCGTAACTTCGTTATCCCTGCTGCGGAGCGAAAATATGAAGTTAATTGCTGTTCAGAACGAATATAATTTCTAGTTGACAATAAATGTTCACTTGATTCAAGCTCTTTGTCAGATTTTAAAAGATCCTTAGCCACCTTCTGGGCATCCATTAAAATATTCATTCTGAATAAATAACTTCCATCGTTCTGCGCCTCAAATATTGGACTAACATCTTCTACCGAATTCGAATCTGCTACTAAAAGATCAACAGCTCCTTCTACAGAGTAGCCACATTTATTAGTATGTTTATAGTCTTGCCATAGTTTTAAATATGCTGCAACAGGTTTATTGGATGCATTCCTTGTATAAGCGGATATATACTGGATATCAGTTCCACAATATCTACATCTGAGATTTCCATTATCTGATTTTTTCAGTTCGGAGATATGATAAATCTTGTCTCCGGAATCGTTTTTTTTAGAAAACTCCATCTTGATACCTTTACTCAATGCATACCTCCCAGTTTAATCATCATACACGTAACCTGTATTACGTCCCATCTCTATAATTTACAGCATTCAAAACAACTTATATTACATTTACTAATAATTCCACTAAACAACTTATTTGTAAACAATTGATTGTCAGTAACTATAAATTTAATGGTAATTGCTTGTAGATACTGGCAACGGTATCTGCTTTTTGTGTCTGGCTAAAAGTCATCACCACTTCGTATTTTCTCGCAATTTGTATAGATGTTATTAAGGATAATCTCGCCATTACAACCTCAAAATCGGACAACCAAATACCAAGAGCTATAAATTAACATCACTAACAAACCTGTGGTTGCATCTGACGTTTATTACGCCTAGTATTTCGCTCCTTTAAATAATTCTATTTTTAACAATAACACCTCTACAGGTTCGTCTACTCACAATAAAGAAGGATTCGTTATGCCAATAAACACAACCACAATTATTGATGGTGGCATGGGACGAGAATTGGCGAAGCGCGGTGCACCGTTTCGTCAACCTGAATGGTCAGCACTGGCAATGATAGAAGCGCCAGAGATCGTCCGTGACGTGCATCGCGCTTTTATCCAAAGCGGCGCGGCAGTCATTACGACCAACAGTTACGCGCTAGTACCCTTTCATATCGGCGAGGAGCGTTTTGCGGCGCAAGCACAAGATTTGGCAGCAGCGTCAGGTGAAATGGCACGTGCAGCAGTGACGCTGGAAGGCGCAGCAACCAAAGTAGCTGGCTCTATCCCGCCACTGTTTGGCTCCTACCGTGCAGACTTGTTTGATGCTGACCACGTAGAAGATATCGCCACCCCACTGATCAAAGGTCTAAATCCGTATGTCGATTTTTGGCTCGCTGAAACTCAGAGTCTAATCGCCGAGTCTATCGCTGTTCGTGAGCTACTTAGTACGTTAGATACGGACAATAAACCGCTATGGGTAGCTTTTACTTTAGAAGACAGTATGGATATCGATGTACCACGTCTGCGTTCAGGAGAAACCGTCGAGGAAGCCGTGGCAACGATGGCTGCTCTCGATGTCGAGGCGATACTCTTTAACTGCTGCCAACCTGATGTCATCGAGCAAGCATTAGATGTCGCACAAACTGTACTGCAAGCAAAACAAGCGCAGCATATCAAACTTGGCGCTTATGCCAATGCCTTCCCGCCACAACCAAAAAATGCCGCCGCAAATGATACGCTTAATGAAGTACGTGATGATTTGACTCCGCCTGCCTATCTGCTCTGGGCACAAAAGTGGCAAGCACAAGGTGCTTCATTAATCGGCGGCTGCTGCGGTATTGGTCCTGAACATATTCAAGAATTAAGCCAACATTTTACTGCTACTGCCTAGACATAGGCTGATCTGAATATAGAAAAATGTAAGATAATTAAAATATTGAGTTCATCATGCTGACGACCATCGAATGTTGTTTGATGGTCGGCATGTTTCTGGTCATGGAGCTAGGGCTGTAAGCGTATCGAAAAATTCAGTAGCAGCTACAGGCTTGAATGAAATTATCGACTAGCTTGTTATAAGTACGCGTATTGTATTCTTAACAGTCTACCCTCTTTCCCGCTACCCTGAAGTCTGTCTACCCGTTTGTATCAGTAGGACCCCACTTAAAATCAGTACCAACGCTATAATTTCTAAGCTGGTGATGTCCTCGCCAATTAACGCGCCAATGATGACAGCAACGACTGGAGCAATATAAGTAGCACCAGCAGCCCGCACTGAACCTAACGTCTCAATAATAAAATAATAAATCAAAAAAGCAGCGCCAGTACCCAAAGCACCCAGACCAAGTATCGTTCCCCACATTGCCCTAATATCTGTCGTCAGCTGGGTTATACCATCGAAATCGATGAGTATCGAAAGCGTTATGACAGCCAACCCCACTTGCCAAGTGGCCAATGCTAGTGGCGGCAACCTCAGAGGAGACAGATAGCGCCGCGCATATACAAAAGATGCACCCACACTCAGAGACCCTGCCAACATCCACAAAACGCCAACGAGAGAGACACCAGTAGCACCTTGCCATGGTCGCGCACTTAATGCGATACCAGCAAATCCTAGCGCAAGTCCAATCACCATTTGCTTGGTCGGACGCTCATCAGGTAAGAACAGCGCCGCGCCCAAAAAGGTAAATATAGGGATTGAACCACTTAATAGACCTGCGATACTACTGGGCAATAGCGCCGTACCTGCGACAAATCCATAATAGTAAAAAGACGTTGCGAGCACTGACATCACTATAAAGTGTGGCAAATGCTTTAACTGCGCTCGAGTAATCACTTTACTGTGCCAAGCAACGGCAACCAATGGCAAGAACCCAAATAGCAGGCGTAAAAATACGGTTTGTGAGGGGCTGATTAGAGCCGTCGCCCATTTCATAAAAATAAAATTCGACCCCCAGATGACACCGAGGAGTACCAGTGCAGTATATGCTCGAAACATAACATTGGCCTTAATAAATAGATGAGCTGCTTTTTTCAAACAGCTAGCGTCGATAGTGTTTTATTGCTTGTATTAACAGTCTGGTATTAACTATCTTGTATCAATAGTCTTGTACTGACTGACCCGTTACACAGAGCGAATGACGCCACCATCAACCCGTATATTCTGACCAGTGATATATCCAGCAGCTTCGGATAATAAAAAAGCAATCGTTGAGGCGATCTCTTCAGAGGTGCCATAACGTCCCATCGGCACACTCTCACGGCGCTCATCGACTTCAGGCAAGCTATCAATCCAGCCGGGTAAGACATTGTTAATGCGTATACCTTTTGCCGCATAATCGTCAGAGAATATCTTGGTAAAAGCGCCAAGGCTGGCACGAAAAGCCGTTGACGTGGGAAAAAGCGCAGTCGGCTGCGTTACCCAAGAGGTAGATATATTGACGATAGCACCGCTACCCTGTGCCACCATGATGGGCGTGACCAAACGAATTGCACGTACCGCACTAAGAAAATAAACCTTTAGCCCTTTATGCCAATCCTCATCACTGATGTCTAAGATAGGTGCACGCGGGCCATGACCTGCAGAGTTCACAAGGGCATCAATACGTCCCCACTGTTGCATCGCCAAATCAACCAAACGTTGTAAATCTTCATTAATAAGGTTGGAGCCAGTAACACCAATGCCGCCGAGCTCCTTTGCCAATGCTTCACCTTTGCCAGAGGAAGATAAAATAGCGACATGATAACCATCTGCTGCAAGTTTGCGAGCAGCGGCAGCACCCATGCCTGATCCACCTGCGGTGATAAGCGCTACTTTTTTTGTCGTTGTCGTATTATTCATCTGTCTTTCCCCATTAGTTATCGTTTTATCTATCATAACCAATAAAATCAAATTCCTAACATCATAATAAAAGATGCTAGACTGTAGAAAATCTATCGTCTAGGAAAACAAAGTGTCAAATAGCCATCGTACATTGCCACCGCTCAATGCCTTACGCGCATTTGAGGCTGCTGGGCGTCATCTTAATTTTCGGGTGGCGGCTGATGAGCTGTTTGTGACACAAGGCGCGGTCGCTCAGCAAGTAAGAATGCTAGAGGAGCATATCGGCTTTCCTTTGTTTCAAAGACTACCAAGAGGCGTAGCGCTCACCAGCCAAGGTTCTGTTTACTTTGCAGAAGTCACTCGCGCTTTTAAGATTTTGGATAAAGCAACAGCTCAGCTACTCAGAGACCCTAAGACTGTCACTATCAGCGTGACGCCGACTTTTGCCACTAAGCTATTATTGCCGCGCTTATCTGCTTTGACTGCTGCGGTCCCTGATGTCGAGTTGCGTACTGTAGCGACCGAGTCCGTTGCAAACTTTGACCGTGATCAGGTAGATATCGCGGTACGCCTGACGCGCCCACCATTCCCTGCGGCATTTGATACTCAGCTACTGTTTAAACAAACGCTTGTAGCTGTAGCCAGCCCCCACTTGATGGCCAATAGAGAACTGCCTATATCACTTGAAGCGCTACAAGAGATGCCATTGCTCCATGACTCACATCATCATTGGCCACGATTTTTTGGTACTACAGGTAAGCTGCCCGGCGCTGT
Organism: Psychrobacter nivimaris; assembly: GCF_043419765.1. NCBI lineage: Bacteria > Pseudomonadati > Pseudomonadota > Gammaproteobacteria > Moraxellales > Moraxellaceae > Psychrobacter > Psychrobacter nivimaris. The sequence continues at coordinate 151,585 of NZ_JBHOFX010000002.1, forward strand.
ATTTAATCAAACCGCTTTGGCTTTAGATGCAGCGCTAGCGGGTCAAGGCGTTGCGATTGCTTGTCAGGCTTTTGTACAAGCGGATTTGAATGCAGGGAGATTGGTGCAAGTGAGTGAGTCAACGCTAACAGTCGATCCAGATTATTATCTTGTTCGCAAAAAGAGTTCGTCATCATCACCAACTGTCGACGCTGTCTGGAACTGGTGTATCACTCATTTAGCACTGGCTTAGCACTGACTTGATTTAGTCAGGGCTAGCTAAGCATTAAGTTAAACGTCAATATAAATAATCTAATCTCAAACTTATTAACGTAGTTAGCTTCTGAAACTAACTACGATTTTAGTCGTGCTTTTCTATCCAATTACAGTCGTGCTTCAATATATTGATTCAGACCTCTCTACTTTTCTCTCCTCGTCTTTTTTCCTCGTTTTATCCTTTTACTAACTACCCTAACTCAAAAATAAAAAACAGTTACCTACCCCCTTCTCAATCAAAAAACGCCCTATTTTTACGTGATTAAAATACTAAGTTTTTATGTCACATTACGTACAACTTACACAGTTAATTTATCACAAACAATTATCGGCTAAATCATTACTTAATTTTGTATTAGTATGCATTGGTATTCATTAAATGACTGAGGATACAAGTACTTACATTACCTATAAGCATACTCTTCTTTATATAAATTTTAACTTGTTGTATATGCCTAAGGACCAGACATGACTGCTAACACACAAGAAGCTTTGACTAGCGCAGCACTCAGTTTTCAATTGATGACGCGAGCTGAGCCTCCAGAGTTGGTTATTGCCACGATAAAATCGTTATTAGCAGTAAAAGAAGTACACGATGAGATTTTGATTATCGATAACAATAATAAAGAGACGTCGTTATATGAGCCGTTGGCAGCATTTTGCCAGAGCTTAAACGCTGATTTGAATGTCCATTTTTATCACATCGATCGTGTCGAAGGATTCAAAGCGGGCGCTTTGAACTTGGCACTTGGGTTAATGAGTCCAGACTGTAGTCACATTGTGGTGGTCGATAGTGATTACCAAGCATTACCACATGCGAGAGCCTCTATTATACAGGCTATCGCCCAATATCCTGAGCATACCCTACTTCAGTTTCCGCAGTTTTATCGTAATGAAGGTCAGCTGGATGCGCATAGCGAGTTGAATCACTATTTTAATCATCATCTGTACCGCCCTTTTAATCGTAATCGCGCCTTATCAACGGGTACTTACGCAGTCATTCGACGCTCAGACCTTTTGAGCATAGGAGGTTGGTCAGGCGCTTCTATCACTGAAGATGCTCAGATGGGCGTGCTTATGCATCGACAAGGTTTTCGCAGTCAATTTGTGCCAGAAGTTATTGCCACGGGTTTACTGCCTAACACACTAGATGACCTAATATGTCAACGTCGACGTTGGATCTACGGCAATATGCAAGTGCTCACGGATTACCTGTCAGTTTCCTACAACTCTCCAGTTCAGTATGTCTCGCAATCGAAAAGTATAAGTGAACGTCTAGCATATATACGCGCTCATCTGTCTCAATTAAGTGCTTGGGTAAATTTCACAGGACTCTTTATCCTTTTGCATATCTTCTCATTATTGGTGATGGTTGATATGCTTCTGGTAAATAACGCTAACGTGTCGATGCTTACCCCTCTATATCTGGTTTATGCAGGCTATGCATTTTTTATCCTTAGACGGTTGTGGGCATATTGCCGTGATCAGTCGCCTCTTAATAAACAAATAGATGACGACCATCAGCCACGTTTTGGTAGAAAAATACGTGCATGGTTGATGCATTTAAACTTTTGGGAGATTGGTGCCTTATCATGGCTTCCGGTGCTATGGGGACGAGAGAAACCTTTTGTCTGTACGCCAAAACAAAACTATATCCAAAGTCGTCAGTCATTATTTCTTAAGAATATAGCGGCGTTACCAAAACTGCTGTTGGTGCTAAATATCATTACAGCCCTAGTCGTAGCACCGTTTTCACCGCTCTACTCACCAGTACTATTTATATGTGCAGCGGCAGTTTGTATTCTTAAACTAAGCGCAGCCAAGGTAGCAATGGATAATTTCTCTGATGCTCGAGCAGATATACCAAGTATGAGTAGGGTTCTGAGACAGACTTTAAAAGTAGCCCATGAAAAGAAGACGACTATCACGACATCTTATGCGACGTCTTTATTTAAAGATAAAAAAACCATCGATTCATAACAATCAGTGCTTATAAAGATAGCGATTCGTAAAAATTTGCGATTTATATAAGCCAATTTTGAACCAAGGTCATTCTATTGTCTTTTATCGTTTCTATACTAGGTCCCCTATATACCATTCTACTAACCATAACGCTTATAGCCATGATGCTTATAACTATAAAGGTCTTAAAAACATGATTAGGTCTTCGAATTCACCGCTACGTATTGCCATTATTGCGCATTCACTGTATCCCATTGCCCAACCTTACGCGGGTGGTCTAGAAATGATTACCCAATTGATTTGTGATGAGCTAGTGGCGCAAGGTCATGAGGTATTGCTTTACGCTCATAAAGATAGCGAGACGAAAGCAACGTTGGTGCCTTTATTGACTCGTCATGAGTTTAATAAGATGGTCTATGATAATGAGCATGAAACGGTCGCCATGGGCCGTGAAGAGATGTACCAATATCTCACCTATCAGATAGCCTTACGAGATATTATCGAACGTGATGAGCGTGGTGAGATTGATATCGTACATAACCATAGTCTGCATCACATTCCGATGATGACAGGCCAAGCGTTTGGCGAAAGGTTTTTTACCACTTTTCATACGCCTATTTTTCCACAGTTACGTTTGGCGCTTTTAACACTGCGCTCTGGTACAACCACTCAATTTACAGCGATTAGTAAGCACCAACAGCAGTTATTCGCCGAGTTTGTCCCTTCACAAGTGGTGTATAACGGCATTGATGTCGAATCCTTTATTGCCAATACAGAATCGCTTGGCAATACTAATGGTAGCGATTACGAGGTGTATTTCTGGTATGGACGCATCTGCCCTGAGAAAGGCACTCATTTAGCCATGCGGTACTGTATGGAAGCTGGGAAAAAACTTATCATAGCAGGACCTAAAAGCAACGAAGACTACTTTAATCAAAAAGTAGCCCCTTTACTATTTAAAGACAGTAAGAGTGGCGATGACAAACTATTCAGTTATGTGGGTCATGTCACCAAGGACGAGATTAATAATTACTTGTGCCAAGCAACTGCCATGCTATTTACCAGCACTTGGGATGAGCCATACGGATTGACCTTAGCTGAGAGTTTGGCATGTGGCACACCAGTCATTGGTTTCGATGCTGGAGCCAGTGCCGAAATTATTACTCCAGAGACAGGAGTCATCGTACCTAAAAAAGACAAAGCCGCCTTTATCAATGGCTTTGCTACGATTAAAAACCTATCACGCCAAGCCTGCCGTGACCGCGCCTTACAGTTTTGTTCAGTGTCAGCCATGGTAGACGGCTATCTGGAACTGTACCGAGCAGCGTTAAAAAATAGAACGGTGTTGATAGAAGACAATTCAGAAAGCTATATCAATAGTATTAACGGTATCAACAGCTATGAGCTGTCTGATTTAACAAAAGACTCCTTGCAATTTTTTAATCAAGCCATTCAAGCACCAGTTGAAACTGAGAATAATCTTGTTAGCTTTTCTGAGGGATCATAATGATGCGTATTGGATATTATGCTCATCATCACGGCTCAGGACATTGCCGACAGGCAGACAAACTGGCTGCATTGCTACCTAATAACGTAAGATCGCAATTAACGGTATTTACAAGCTTAGATATAGATAGCTATCGTTTTACCGCTATTAATGAACAACAAATCGTGCGTTTGAATGCAGAAGATGAACGACCCGATGACATATTAGCAGGTCGTGCGGGAGAATATTGGCAACCAGCCAGCCTACACTACTCGCCCGTAGGCAATACCGATATCCAAAAACGCAGTCACCAAATACTAGATACTATCTTTCAACATAAGATCGATCTGATGATTATCGATGTCAGCGTCGAGGTGGCCATGCTCTGCCGTGCGGCAAGTATTCCTTACCTTTACGTTAGGCTTCCGGGTATTCGCGACGATGCGCCACATTTGGGTGCTTTCGTTGGCGCGCTTGCCTTACTAGCGCCTTATCCTAAAGCGTTAGAGTCTGCCCAGACATCCGAATGGGTCTGTGATAAAACGCTCTATCTTGACTTTATCTACTCTCAAAAAACCGAGTCATACACTTATGAGAGCTTTATAGATATTTTGGAAAAATTAAGCGTAGGTGGCGAAACTTCTGATCTTAAATCTACAAACCTACCATCTATCAAGGCTCAATTAACATACAATTCCGGAGCTACAACACCTATTATCACCGTCATTAAAGGCTACGGTGGACATAAAGCGATTGACGAAAAATTACCAGATTTACGCTCACTGCTACCCGATGCATTAATTGTCTCTCTCGGGCCTATAGACGATGACAAACGATGTTATGTCGATATCTCAGCTGAGGTAGATGACGTCATACCATTTATTTGTCATAGCGATTATTTGATGATGGCCTGTGGCCTAAACGCTGTTGCGCAAGCGTATCATTACGATACGCCGCTCATAGTAGTGCCTGATGACAGGCCGCATAATGAACAGGCCGTCATGGCTGAAGCGTTAGTCGCTCAAAACAAAGCGCTAAATTGGCAGCAGTTTAAAACCTTAATGAGCGTCAATGATGGTCAATCTGAATCTATTGCCCAAACCATTCATGGCCGAAGCAAACCACACCTCACTACCTCGGTCGATAGCATTGAAAAGAATAACTTTGAGGAAGATAGCGGCGAGGAAACCAACGCAACTACGCTAACAGCTGCTCAAGCGTTTATGCATAGCACCACTGATTATCCTACTACTAAGCGTTGGTTTGAAAACTGGTTACTCCCTCGACTCAACTTAACACCCGAATCAACAATTAAATACTGACTGATTAAAAATAACTGGCATCACGATAGTGAGGTAAGGATAAGCAATGACCATTCAGCCAACGAGTAACGCTAGTACGACTTCTGATTCTGTACCGATGACCGTCATTACGACTTGCTATGGTCGTAATCGTCATCTCTACAACCTACTGAGCAGTCTAGAAAATAGTAGTGTAAAGCCAGCCGAAGTCATTATTGTCAACGACGACGCCGATCCCAATCGGTTAGCTGGATTTTCATTGAATATCGTGAAGTTACCGACTACGGTTAAATCAGCTGTAAATGATGGTAGCGATACTACAACTACAGAGTTTGACATCGGACATAATCGCAATCTTGGAGCGTTGCAGGCAACTCACGATATGCTGATTTTTTTGGATGTTGATTGTATCGTAGCGCCTGCGTTTATTGAGCAAATGTATAAGAAGCTTCTGCAATATCCTAATGCGCTTTTGATGGGTCAACCGCGCTATCTAACGCGACCATTATCAGTAGAAGAAAATGCACAATTAAAAATTAATCAGCTGCCTTTCTCTGTTTTAGACGAGCTATCTGTCTATAACCCTTATCGTTATAATTTTGATGAAGCTGACTCATATCCTACTGAAACAGAGCAAACAGCTATCAAGCAGACTGATGATTATGGTGCATTTTGGAGCCTGTGCTTCGCTATCAAGCGACAGACCTTTGATAAAATTGGCGGTTTCGACACCCAATATACAGGTTATGGCGCAGAGGATACCGATTTTGCTTTTACAGCACGTCGATTAGGTATCGATTTTTACCTTACTGCTGATATCGCTTATCATCAGCAGCATAGTGTCTACCGGCCACCACTCAACCATTTAGACAGTATCATTGTCAATGCCAATCGCTTCTATCAAAAATGGCACTGTTGGCCCATGGCAGGATGGTTGTCACAATTTTCCGGTATGGAACTGATTGATTGGACAGAGGAACAGTCGTTACCGATAGCTATACAACGAGAGCCTAACGATAACGAGATAAAGCGCGCTCGTTGCCCAGACGCTCCTTACGTTTAACTATTTCTAGCTAACGAAAACTTAGCTAATCAATATTCTAGTATCGATGAATAGTCACTCCTGTAGGTGGTCGACTCATTTCCTGACGTTCAAAAACCCAGTTATGCCCATGCCAAAAATGAGCAGTTTTATCATTGTCATTGAAACCGATCATTACTATCTCTAACGGTAGTTTCGTGTTTTGAATATGGTGTAAATATGCTCGAGCTGCCAGCATCAGCCGATATAACAGAAAACCTGATGAAGGTGCTGACGAATGAATATCGGTAAAGTATGGATAGTCAGTAACGACTTTGTGATGCTCTGATAGCACACTGTGGTAGATAGGGCTTGACCATAGTTTTTGCATGTTCGAAGGAATATCTAAGATACGTTGAGCAGTGATAGGATCATCATTGGGGCTTGGGTCATCAGCTAATGTTGGAAACTGATAAGGCTGGTTGCTCGTCAATATCCCTAGAGAGGCGGTCTCTGCCATTTGCTCCATCACTGATATATGATTGCTTCTAGGCGGTAGGCCAAAATGCAACTTACTGTCACCAATCTGACGAAAAAACAACAGCTTAGGTAGTGAATTAGCTAACTGATGGCTAGCAAAAAAATCATCATGAATAAAGTGATTAAATAACACTAAGACATCATTGGGCTGTAATAGCATCTCAAGCTGCGCCGTGGTCACGGCAGGATTATTTGCAATCAGAACAACTCGCTTAGCTTGCTCTAGTGCAGTCTGTATAACAACTGGTAGTGTTAAGAAAGCAGATTGCGCTGTGCTTATATTATCAAATGTATATTTGCTATTCTCTGACAGCGCGATACTCTGTTTAAGTGTTGGTTTTTTTGTATTGAACTCTTTATTAGACATAGCAACCTTAGTTAATGTAAATTTTTGATTGCTACTTTAGCATTATTAGCGATTTTTATAGAAAAAGCTTTACCTCTATTATACTCGGATAAAGCCTTATCTTAATAAAAGTCTGCCACTTCTTACTTATTCAACTCAAAAATCATATTTTGCCATTATTTCAATTTTCTGACCTACCAGAATGAGATAGTCGCAACATTTCATAGTAGATAAGTACTATTCGTTGGCACTTCTTCTAAATCATATAGAAAACCTTTCTATATCACTGATACTCTAATTGAGTCATTCCTAGATGACGATTCTTTTATTTAGTAGATGTTATATCATCAGCTATCTATCTCAGCTCATTGCCGTAACAACATCTTCCATTTATCTCACAATTAATCAGTAAGGAAACATAGGTTGATCTTCAGTAAGTATCATCTCTAGAGTGTTGCTAGTCTTCCGACCCTTAGCAAAAAGCTCCTAAGATTGTATTAATGGTTCAGTATCGACTAGAAAAAGTCACCTTTCTTTAACTTTCATAAAAGTACGTAACGCTATAACTCGCTATTATCTACTTATTCAATAGAACGACGTTCAATTCAGATACCTTCAACCATTAAATAAACACGCTTACTTATAATTAGCCTAAAAGGACCTTACTATGAAAAACTTCAACATGAAAAAAATCGCTATCAGCTCACTATTGGCTGTATCTACTTGTTTTGCTATGATCGGTCCAGCGAATGCGGCCCAACAAGTTGTCGTGGTCAAAGACAAACATCAAACAAAACAAGCGGTCGTCGTTAAAGCAAAGCCCAAAGCGAAACAAGTGGTCATGGTTAAAGCAAAACCTAAGGCCAAGCAAGTTGTCGTAGCGAAAGCGAAACCTAAAGCCAAAAAAGTAATCGTCGTTAAAGACAAACATCCAGCACAAAAAGTGGTCGTTGTGAAATCGAGATAGACCAAGCAAGACCGATACCCTATACAGCTTATATAGAACCAACTATATTAAGCAGGGAACACCACTACCTCATCGTCTTCCTGCCATGGCTGAAACTTAGTCATGGCTTGTACAAATAATGGGTGTTCCAACCAGTGTTGTAGCCACAGCTGTAGCTTGGGATAAGGCAAACTATAAAAGACATCACGATCTACATGGGCAAACTGGCGAACAAACGGCATGATACCAATATCAGCAACCGTCACGTTATTACCTAGTAGATACGTATTCTTAGTCAATAACGCTTCTAAATCCTGCAAAAAAATTTCACCTTTTTGTCTATATTCTATTTGAGTCATCTCAGGGTGACGATCGGCATATTTGTAGCGATCGAGCCACTGCTTAAACTCATTGTCATTTTGTGCTATCAGTACATTAGCTTGGGATGAAATCTTTCCATCTAGCAGTCCCTGAGGATCGTTTTGCTCAAGCGCCCACATCATGATCTCTGCACTCTCTTCAATGACGGTCCCATCCGCTAACTGTAAAACTGGCACCGTGCCTTTTGGACTAATCGCTAGCATCTGATCTGGCTTATTCTTTAACGTGATTTCCCGTAGCTCTACTGGCAACTCGGCGAATATTAGACCGAGACGAGCACGCATAGCATAAGGACAGCGACGAAAAGAGTACAAGCGAGGCAACGAAGTGTTCATAGATTCCTCCATAGTTGAATAGGAATTAAGCAATAGGTACAAAGCAAACAAAGAAGAATTAGCAGACGCAAACCTACTGACATCGATAGTTATTAAGACGCTGTTTAATAGGTGACAGATTCATAATTAGCTATAGTTTCTACTAACGACTTTGGCAGATAAGCATCTTTCAGGTGCGCGTGCGGATAATGCTGCTCAATCCACGATTGATAGTTATAGACAGTTAGCGTACCACAATATAATAAATATAAAACCTGTACACCGATGCTACGCGACAGACCCATTACGCAATGGAAATTGATAAGTGTGATGAGGCTATCCTCTACTTTATCTTTATTATTGGTGACAAATGCCTGTGTCTCAGCTGATCGTATTAAATCGTCAATTTGTTTAAATAAATCAATATAGTCTTCAAGCAATACGTCATTTAATGGCTGCAAATCCAACAAAGGCAAATACAAATAATGAACTGTCGTATTCATAATGCCGTTAGCGGCTATTTCAAGATTATGGGTGTGGCTAGATATCTCAGCGGCCAAATCAACAACGATAATCTGATAGCGAAATGCAGGCCGATTACTTTCTAACGGACTTGACCATTCTAATGAGCTGGAGCCAAACAACCAATACGTTAAATGACTACTTAGATCCGTCTGCATTAATCGAGGTGAAGCAACAACTTTGACCTTGTCATTAATAGCATACGGCGTGAGTGGATACTTTTGATTTTTGGAGAAAACTTTAAAATACCACTGCCCTAAAAGTGACATGCCATTATAAATAATAATGATTGGCGCAAACTTAATCCAAGTATGTACCGTGAGTCGACCGCTACTGGATTTTTGAAACCAGCGTATATCCCGTATTGGCTTGACCTGTTGATAGGCACAAGCCAACATCGTAAAACTGATCAACCAATATGAAGCAATAATAATAGCTAAGGTTTCTATAGATTTAAACGCCATCACAGTCATATTAGCAAAGTAAAACCCTGCTATCGCTATCAATAATAATCCTATTACTCCCAGTGTCAGATGCTTGATTACCAGTGCATTACGAATTCGATTTGAGATCATAAGCACCGAAACTGCCAACACTACCCCGCCAAACATATCTAGCAAATGGTGTTGATACGTCAACACTGTCGACAGGGCAATCAATGTACATATGCCAGTCAGCAACAGTCGATAAGCCGCTAAAATCCATCTCTTTTTAGACGCTACAACATCCCATAACGACAAACCAAGCAATATGGCATAACTGACATGCAATGATGGCAATTGATTAAATGGCTTGTCCACCAACTGCAAAAACTGATAGCCAAACTGCGTCCAATCATCAGGTATCGATCGATTGAATGAGAAACGAGCGGGATAGAGATAGAAAATCAAACAGGCAAAAATGGTCGTCAGAATCAAGCGGTAAGTCAATAAGGATAATTGCGTAGACGTCCTTACTAAGAAAAAACTAGCCATAAATAAAATCAACGACCAGCTATAAGGAACAATCATAGCTGGAATGAAAGGAACAAATTTATCAAACGGTGTGGCGAAATTATAAATTTGCGATGGGTATAGTGTATATAAAGATACGCTATAAACAGTCGTCAAATTATAAAGCAAATAAAATATCGATAACGCAAGACCTAGGTGTTTGAATCGATTTAAATTTGATGGAGTTTGCAACACCTAGTACCTCATTTGACTATTGAATAAATATTTCAAAAACTTTGGCAATATAATCATAGTTAAAGTTGTCATAATAGCAACTTATTGTTGGCTAAAAACTGCCCAAACCCATTGGAAATACAGTGGTTTTGAATTTATACTTGACTATTTTCCGGACTTAGAAGGATTTGAGAAATGCAGTTTTTGAGGATGATAAGTCAGCAGTTGAGTCGATTTACGGCATTGGTTATTATTTTAGCGGCCGCAGTGACATTTATAGAGCCTGCGACTTTTTCTTGGGTGACAGGTGATACCCAAGTCATCGTTCTGGGTGTCATTATGCTCGCAATGGGTATGACACTAGGTAAAGAAGACTATAAAGTGTTGGCCCAGCGCCCGCTTGATATTTTTATCGGTTCAATTATCCAATATACCATTATGCCGATTTTAGCGATTAGCGTGGCTAAATTGTTTGATTTATCACCTGGGTTGACACTGGGTCTAGTATTGGTTGGTACTTGTCCTGGTGGTGTGTCTTCAAACATTATGAGCTACCTTGCCAAAGGTGATGTGGCGTTTTCGGTAGGTATGACCACCGTATCGACCATCATTGCACCGTTAGTGACGCCACTTTGGCTCAATTATTTGGTTGGTCAGTCTGTAGAAATGGATGGCTGGGGTATGTTCCGCTTTATGCTATTAGTGACATTGTTGCCAGTCGCTATCGGCTCTATGTTAAACATACTATTTCAAAACAAACACTGGTTTAATGATGTACGTGCGGTGATGCCAGGCCTAGCTGTATTAGCTTTCGCCGCTATCGTCGGTGGCGTTGCCGCTGTATTTGGTGATCAGTTCTTGCAGTCAGGGCTAGTCGTTATCTTGGCCATTGCGGTACACAATATCGTCGGTTATGTATTGGGCTACTACTCAGGTGCCTTATTTGGTATGAGCAAACCCAAAAAACGCACCATATCTATTGAGGTTGGCGTACAAAATGCAGGTCTGGCCACTGGCTTAAGCACGAAATTTTTCCCTGGTAATGCAGAGTCCGCCATCGCTGCCGCCGTTGCTTGTATTTGGCACTCTGTTTCTGGCTCTATATTGGCCAATATCTTCGCTTGGTGGGATAAGCGTCAGGAAGCGAAAAATCCTACCGTCATCAAGATTGAAGAGACCGTAGAGCTTGGCAAACCAATTAGCAATCATTAGTACCAATAAAGGTAATATTGAACTAGGTGATATTGAACTAGCTCATAAAGGTAAAACGCTATGAGTTAAAATACTATGCTAGATTATTGTTTCTAGCATAGTATTTTCTAATAAAACACCTTCTAATATAGCGCTCTCGAGCATAGTATTTTTAACATAGCACTATCGATAATTTGCGTGAACTACTAGCCTCTCTTCTAGGTTCTCACTTAACGTAGTCTACCGTAACTCATTTCCAAAACGTTTACGCACCTGACGCAAGTATAAAGCTGGCGCAATACGCCACAGTAAACTGCCAAAGCGCGCGAGAGGGTCCGGCAATATCCAACGTTTGCGCCGCTGCAAACCTTGATCGATCTGTTCGGCCATCCACTCAGCACTACGCATATTACCGACCATTGAGCGTGGATGCTTTGCGATACTGCCATCACGGCCGAGCGCGTGGTTCTCGATAGGTGTATCAAGAAAGCTGGGATAGACCATAAGGATATGTATACCCTCAGACTCTAGCTCCAAGCGCAATACTTCAAAGAACTGGGTCAGCGCACCCTTTGCCGCACAATACGCTGCCCGTCCAGGAACGGGCATCTAGCCAGCCATTGAGCCGATACAGATAATTTGACCTTTAGATTCTCTTAGCATCGGTAGCGCAGCCATAGTCAGCTCCACTGCTCCTTGCCAATCTACCGCCATGATTTTGCGGAACACCGCAGGATTAGTCTGATGCGCTGGTGATCGATGGGTAATCCCAGCATTGTTCACCAATAGGTCAAGACGGCCAAAGCGCTCGCTAACTTGCTCAATAAGCGCAGCAATATCATTAACTTGAGTGATATCAGTGACGACTGTCATGACTCTAGCAGAGTCCTCTAACTCACGAGCGCGGGCGATCAGCGCTTGCTCATCTATATCAGCGAGTACTAAGTGATGTCCAGCAGCATACCAGTGCTGTGCCATTGCCCAACCAAGTCCTGATGCAGTACCAGTGATTAAAGTAACATTTATTGATGATATTGGTGGCATTGATAGCATTGATGATTATCTCCCTATTTGGATTTACGCAATCCATTACATTCGATGAAGTACTCGAAGGTTTCGGCAGACGTTTTTGCCAAAGAGTAACCAAACTCTTCTTTGAGTCGCCTGTTACTCAGTACTGGGCGATAACGCAAAAAATTAACCTGCTCTGGCCCTGTTGGCTTACCGCTCCATTTTGCCACTTGTAAAACAGCTTTAACCAAACCCACTGGCAGGGTCAATAACGGTTTGTTAAGTCGGTTTGCGATATCCTTCATCGTCAGTGCGCCATCGCCTGCCATGTTGTAGATGCCAGTTTTATCCTCGCGAATACCTATTTCCATAGCGCCGACCACGTCTTGATCCCAAATAAACACAAAGGGTGACTCACTGCCTTTGAGCGCAAGCACACGCGGCGCCATAAACAGACTGGTAATTTGATTGCGCGTATCAGCGCCTAGTACGGTGCCAGGTCGAAAGATCAGCTGCTGTAATTTTGGATGCTGCTCGCGAAAATCTGCAAGCATTTCCTCGACTTGTCTTTTGTGATCCGAGTAAGCGAACTCAGGGTTGCCGCGTAGTGCATCTTGCTCATCAATCCATTGAGGGTTGTCAGCGTGATAACCGTAGGCAGCACCCGAGCTGGTGAGCGTTATATGTGCGACATCTGCTTTAATGCAGCAATCAAGTACGTTGCGCGTGCCATTGACATCGATATCATAGTCACGAGCACGATCTTTTGACGCTTGTAAGATAGAGGCGAGATGCACGACATGAGTGATGCCCTCTTCTTTTAGTAGCGTTGCCAAACCCTCATCACGCACATCTAATACGTGAATTGGAAAGTCTAGATCATCACGCTTACGAATATCTGTACCGACTACATGATAATGAGCAGCCAGACGATTGCCTAACTGATGGCCGATGTAACCTGCGGCACCAGTGATTAATATACGTTTATTCACTATGCGTTTATTCATTGCGCTTTTATTCATAGGGTATCCGTGCCCAAATTTGTGAAAGTGTCAGTCCTGACACCAAATGCCATACGCCCCAGAACGCCGTGATCAGCATCATGCCGCCTGCCTCTGGAAAAAAAGTAAATAAAATAACCAGCCCTAGCCCTGAATTTTGTACTCCTACTTCTAGAGTCACCGCGCGCCGATCAGCGACTGGCAACTTGAGCATCAGCCCCATGCCATAACCTAAAGAAAGCGCCAAGAAATTATGGCCAACGACCAGCCAAAAGAAGCTATGAAAACGCTCTAAAAATAGCGCAAAATTGCTAGAAAAAGCGATTGCCACAAAAGCCATCAGCACGAGTAGGGAGAAAATACGTAATGGCTTTTGGATACGTACGACCAGATCAGGTAAGCGTCGCCCTGTTACCATCCCTAGCACTAAAGGTAACGCTAACACTAATAGAACCAGTATCAGAATACTGCTAGGCTCAATCGTTATCTTTGTCAGATACTCACGCGTGTATGGGTTGAGCCAACCATAAAAGGCAAAATTGACTGGCGTTAATATAGCCGCAGCGAGACTGGATACCGCTGTCATACTGACTGACACCGCAACATTACCGCGTGCTAGCCAAGTCATAATGTTAGAAAAAGTACCACCTGGGCAAGACGCGACCAAAATCATTCCTAACGCCAACTCAGGATCGATATTCAACGCCCACGTAAACAGACACGTGGCTAGGGGCAGTAGAAAGAACTGAGCGAACAGACCTGCTATCGGCGCAATAGGAGATAAAACGACACGCTTAAAATCTTCGAGGCGTAAGCTCAATGACACGCCGAACATCATCAGTGCCAAGATCAGATTAAGCAGAATCAAGCTTCGTGGCTCAAACGCCACTGCCGCTATCATACTTCTGATGCCAATACAGGCTGCTCTGTTTCGAGCTCAGCGATATGCTTGGACAGCGTCTCTAAGTATTCATCTTTGTTCACGTAATATGCCATACGCGCAAGCTTAATATAATCATAGCCACCATTGAGCGTTTTGCCAGCACGCTTGCGTTTCACTTTATTGAACTGTTTAACGGCTGCTGTATTTTTCTGACGCTGCTGAATATATAGTGCGACAAGCCTCGCTTGTTGATTTCGACCTTCCCAACCTAGTCCTGCTGCCTCAACCATACCCATCATAAATAAATTATCATGCTCAGGATGAAAGACATTCATATAAAGCTGGGGAGCGTCATGATTGGCAGGCCAATTAAGCTGCGCACGCTCAATAAATGGATAATCTAGTAAATACCCAGTCGCCATCAGAATCATATCATAATCATGACTTTCACCATCGCTAAAAGTCACCGTATGACCATCGATGCGGCGAATATCACGACGCGCCTTAATATCGCCATGACCCAAATGATGTAATACCAATGAATTGACCACAGGATGTGATTCGTACATGCGATAGTTTGGGTTTGGCAATCCATAATCAGAAGGTTTACCGATGACCATACGAATCATCGCCGCATCCATGCGCTGCTTAACTGGACGCGGTAATTTTAGTTTTCCGCCTAGTGTGTCAATCGGCTGACCCTTGATAAATTTGGGCAGAAAGTAATAGCCGCGGCGCAGACTGATATCGACTGATTTGGCATGATGTACCGCATCAACAGCGATATCAGCGCCCGAGTTACCGCAGCCAACGATCAACACACGTTTGTCATTAAACGCTGACGGGCTACGATATTCAGAAGAATGCATCAACGTGCCTGCAAACGTACCTGGCAAACTTGGGATATTGGGGGTGTGCAAAGTACCACTTGCCATGAGCACACCATCAAACAGTCGCGATTGCTTTTGACCATTACACTCACTGACTAAGCGCCAGCCGTCCCCTTCAGGCACCATGCTGACCACGCGCGTTGAGAATTCATAGTGTGATTTTAGATTGAACGTATCTGAAAAATCGCGGAAGTACTGACGGAGCTGGGTATGATGAGGATACGCCGCGACTGAGTCACTCATAGGAAACTCTTTGAACTCCGTCATACGTTTGGACGAAATCAAATGGGCACTTTCATACATGGTACTGTGCGGATTGTCGATATCCCATAGCCCCCCTACATCTGTATGTAGCTCAAAGCCGACAAAAGGAATATTGAGTTTTTGCAAATTTCGGGCTGCAGCGAGCCCCATTGGACCTGCCCCAATTACTGCGTACATAAGCGCCACCTTGAAAATCCATTTAAATTATATAAATCAGTCAATTCCGTTTGACTGCACCTCTGGTGGGCGATACCAGCGTACTCCATGCCCCTGATAAAACAATAGCATACATTGATACATGAACTGGCTCAAATGAATAAATTGTCCATATAGACTACTTATAATAGGTAAACCCATCCTCTGCTTTATACTTCTTTTTTGCTCGCTCTATACAGCCTAATCTTCTCCCAAATATAAGACTATAGTCCTATTTATAGACGATGTTATTAGCACCTTATCAAGCGATAGCCGTACCTTGCTCAAACATAGTATATTTAAAATTGATTCAGTAATTCATTGTAATAGAAATGATTATCATTATAATAACCATTTAAATTACATGCTGGAAATATTCATGCAACTGTCTCGCTTATCTGCTGCTTTGTTTCGTCTTAATTCTCTGAATGTGTTTGGCGCTTCTCTACGATTAGCGTCCATACCTTCACGCCTAGTATCAACGAAATCGCTACCTCTAAAATCTCTATGTTCAGTCATTATACTAACCACAAGTCACTCGGCATGGGCAATAGTAAATGATGCAGATGCTCAAACCACCCCTAATGTGGTACTTGATACTATCGTCGTAACCAGTAGTGCTGATGCGTCAGCAGATGGGTTACCTAGCGCATATGAAGGTGGCCAGGTGGCAACAGGCAGCCGCGTTGGACTCTTGGGCAACCAAGACATCATGGACACGCCGTTCTCTACCACCTCATATACCAATGAATATATCGCCAATCAGCAAGCGCAAAGTGTGGGCGATCTACTCAAAAAAGATCCTACTGTTCGTGTGGCAAGAGGTTTTGGTAACTTTCAAGAAGCCTACTTCATGCGTGGCTTTATCACCACATCAGATGACACCATGTACAATGGTCTATACGGCATCTTACCTAGACAATATATCGCAACTGAATTGTTTGAACGGGTGGAAGTCCAGCGCGGTGCCTCAGCGATGTTAAATGGCGCAGCACCCAGTGGCGGTAACGCAGGTGGTACGATTAACTTATTACCGAAACGTGCTGGTAACGAGCCACTACGTCAGCTAACGATTGGCTATGGTCAAGGCGACCAAGGTAAGGTCGCGGTAGATGTCAGTGATCGCTTTGGTAGCGATGATGCTATTGGCGTTCGTTTTAATGCTGCTTATCAAGATGGTGACAGTGCTATCGACGATGAATCATCGACCTTGGGTTTGGCTGCTCTTGGTTTGGACTATAGAGGGGATCAGTATCGCCTATCAGCAGATTTAGGCTGGCAAGACAATAAGCTGTCAGAGACTCGTCCTAGTGTCAATCTTGGTGGGGTGTCTAGTGTGCCAAATGCTCCAGACGGCTCAAAAAATTGGGCGCAGCCTTGGAGTTATTCAAACGAGGAGGATGTCTTTGGTACGATTCGAGGAGAATATGACTTTAATGACAATATTACCGCTTATGGTGCTTATGGTGTGCGAAATGGCGAGGAAGAAAACTCACTAGCCACTTTAACTGTCAACAACGTTGATGGTGCGGGTACAGTTTATCGCTTTGACAATACTCGAGAAGATAAAGTACAAAGCGCCGAGCTCGGTCTGCGTGGTAAATGGCAAACAGGTAAGATTGATCACAATTGGGTACTAGCCGCCGATCTTTATGATCAAGAGGAAAAAGGCGCTTACGCTTTTGACTTTGGTAATCAACCCGCGACTAATTTGTACCATTCTACCGACTACGCTGAGGTCCCTTTTACAAGCACAGCAATCTTCGGTGGTAACTTAGACGATCCAAAACTAACCAACAAAAAGCAGTTTCAAAGCTTTGCGTTAGCAGACACGATCTCACTGTTCGACGATAAGCTAAAAACTACGGTAGGCGTGCGTCATCAGAACTTAAAAACCACCAGCTATGATGCTAATACACAAGCAGAAACTGGTAGTTATGATGAAAGCGCATGGACACCAAGTGTCGGTATCGTTTATCAGCCAACAATGGACTGGTCTGTGTATGGTAATTATATCGAAAGTCTAGCACCAGGAAAAAGAGCGCCTCTAACTAACGATAATGGCGCTGTCACTAATGGTGGTCAAAATCTAGATCCGTACGTGAGTGAGCAAACTGAACTGGGTGTGAAATATGACAATGGCATGATTGGCAGTAGTCTCGCTGTCTTCCGAACTGATGAACCGCGTGGTTATATCAACAACTCAAATACGTTTACTGCTGCTGGAGAAAATCGTCATCAAGGTGTGGAGCTGACTGTCTTTGGTAGCCCAGGTGAAAATATGCGCCTCAATGCTGGTGTTACTTACTTAAGTGCTAAGCAAAAAGACACTGGTGATAGTGCATTAGATGGCAATCGAGTGATTGGTGTGCCTACTTTACAGAGCAATGTCAACCTAGAGTATGATTTAGCCGCAGTTGAAGGACTGACATTAACGGGTGATATTATCCACACAGGCTCTCGTTATTCGGATAATGCCAATACCTTAAAAGTTGATGGTTATACTACCTTAGACCTTGGTGCACGCTATCGCACTATGCTGGCAGGGCAAGACGTTACTTTAAAAGGTATGGTGACCAATGTCACAGGTGAAGATTATTGGCAGTCAGTGGGCGGTTATGCAGATTCAGGCTATCTAAATGCAGGTGAACCAACGGCCTTAAAAATATCGGCAACGTTCGATTTTTAAGATTTACTAGTATGCTTTATTAGCTTCCATAAAAGGGATTAGGCGCGACCTACTCCCTTTTCTGCTATCAAAAATTTATTTTATTACTGAGTTACTATGTCTTCTCGTACCACAGCGTCTTCTCATACCACAGTGTCCTCTCATACGACCGCTTCTTTATATCATATGATTTGGGCGAATTATCGTCTCCCTTTTCTCAAAGTCATTCTGCTAAATCTGGTCAATGCCGCTGTCAGCGTCGGTATAATTGCCTATATCAATCACACCTTTATCAGTCAGCCAGTATTTGACACTTTATCTTGGCTTAGCTTGGGGCAGTTTTCACTGCTAGTGTTGTTACTGTTAGTGACAACATTTTTGTCACAATATGCATTGACGCGATTGGGGCATCGATTTGTCTATGAGCTTAGAACCAAATTGGTCAAACAAATCATCGATACCGCCGTGCCTCAGGTAGATCATTTGGGTAGTGCACGCTTACTTGCCAGCTTATCCTCAGACATTCAATCAATTACCGTTGCTTTTGTTCGTATGCCAGAGCTGGTACAAGGTATCATTTTGTCTGTTGGCGTCGGGCTATATCTGGGCTGGTTGTCGTTGCCTTTATTGTTTATTGTCATGTTTTGGATTGTGATGACGATTTGGATAAGTACTATATTGGTCAAGCATGTCTATAAGCATTTGACTGAATTAAGAGAGATTAATGACGCGTTATATCAGGATTATCAATCGATAATAGAAGGTCGAAAAGAGCTAGCTCTTAATCAACATCGAGCAGAAAAACTGTATACAGATGATTTTTTGGCTCATGCCAAATCGTACGAGAAGACCGTAACCAAGTCTGATACTTTTCATTTATCAGCGGTGAACTGGTCCAATATTATGATGTTCGCATCGATTGGTATCGTGTTTGCAGTGGCCAATTATCTCGATATTCCGATGGGAGTTGCTACTACTTTTTCTTTGACGATTTTGTTTATGCAGTCGCCGCTCCTACATGCGGTTGGCGCTTACCCAACATTGCAGACCGCTCAAGTTGCGCTAGAAAAGATACAGTCTTTAGAATTGGCCGAGCATCAGCCAAGCTTTGCGACAGATACTGTTGCACAGGACTGGCAGTCCATAACTCTGAATAATATCAATTATCGCTATGTAGGTAGTAGTAGTCATGCACTAGACACAGCGGTTAATGATAATGCTCAAAATAGCGATAACAGTGATAACAATCAGAACCCTTCCGATAATATCTTAAAGTCCGTCAATTTAACCTTGTGCCGAGGTGACGTGGTTTTCTTAATCGGTGCGAATGGTAGCGGTAAATCCACCCTTGCCAAAATCATTACTGGTATCTTCACCCCCACTACAGGGACGGTACAAGTCGATGGACAAAACGTTAATTCAGAGAACAATGCCGATTTTAGACAGCTATTTTCTGCGATTTTTAGCGACCAACATCTATTTAAGCAACTGATTGGATATGAGGGCAATGAGCCTGATGCGGCCCTAGTGTCTGACTGGCTGCATAAGCTCAATCTACAAGAAAAAGTAAGTGTGTCTGACCATAAACTCTCTACAGATAAGCTGTCGCAAGGTCAGAGAAAACGCTTGGCCATGCTAATCGCTGTCGCCGAACAAAAAGACATATTACTGCTCGATGAGTGGGCAGCCGACCAAGACCCTGCTTTTCGTCGCGTGTTTTACCAAACGCTCATTCCTGAGCTAAAAGCCATGGGCAAGACACTGTTTATCATCAGTCATGATGACGGTTATTTTGAGCATGCTGATCGATTATTACTAATGAAAGAAGGCCGTCTCATTGAGCTAAATGCCGAAGAGCGACAGCGTGCCAGTAAAGATGCCATTGCTATGCTTAAGTAAGCAATGCGTTAACTACTAGCATGGACCGAGCTATTTCAAGCCCATAAAACGTTTGATCAACTTTAAGCTAAGTAGCAGTTAATCTGAGCATTTTTTGAAATAATCCGTTCTTAAAATCAGCATTTTTTAAGCAAAAAAAGGAGCGCCTTACTATAAGGCGCTCTTTTACTATATAAGGCACAACAGTATTCTGCTATTCGCTTATTTTAACCATTTCTGCAAAAACCCAACTCGAGAAATCACAAAGAAGTCTAATAGCGCGATAGCCACAATCGCAATAATAGCAGTCGGGAATATGATAGCCACAATTAATAAAGGAATAGCAAGCGGCCACCAGACGGAAACATTTAAGCCGCGAGCTGGTGGGTTTAATCCTACGTTATTACTCGCCTGACGAGGACGACGCTGCCACCACATGATATAGCCACTGACACAAATAGCGATTACCGCTAGGCAGAACAGCACATTAGCCAGTACGCTCCACCATCCGAGCGTGCCCATATGCAGCGCGATACCAGCCGCCATGAATTTACCAAACGCATTGTAATCATCAAAATGAATATCAGCTAAGACATTACCTGAATAACGGTCTATATGTACCGTACGATCTGCTGTCGGACTTTTCATATCATAGCTCATTGAATCTTGGCTAATGGTCCAGACGCCTGTACTACCTTGTGGTAGATTCAATTGATAACGCCCTTCAAAACCGATTTCACGAGCGTAGCGATCCACTGTATCAATCATAATCGGTATATTGGCGGCGATACCATCTTTGCCCTTGGTCGTGCCTGATACAGGCATTGGTGTCAACTCAAGTACCCAAGGAACTTCTTTGGTGTCGCTTGAGTTTAGAGCACTGCCATGCGTGGGTGCTTCAGTATGCGCTTCAGACGCTGCCGCACCATGTACATGCGGCGCTAGTGTAGACTCTTGCATCGTAGCGTGTTGACTGTGGTCAATCGATACCGGAACAGGCGCAACGCCCCACTTACCCGCAGGAAACTGGCTCCATGCTTGCACCACTCTTTCGCCCCATACACCTGCCCATGCCATGCCTGATATACAGAAAAACAGTAGCAGCACAGATATCCAACTACCCAATGTCGCATGGATCGTACGGATAAAAGCGCGTTTTTTCTTATTGGTTGCCCTCCCATTAGGTATCAACATCGCTTTGACTGATTTACGTTTTTGCCACCACAGATACCAACCAGACAAAATCATCAAAATAGTCAATGATGCCGCCGTTTCTAACAAGTAATCACCAACTTTACCAATCAGCAAATCACTGTGAATATCGTTAAACGTACTATAAAGACCGCTACTGGTAGGCACACTTTGGACGATATCAGCCGTATAAGGGTTGACTGCCACCATATTGCTTTGGTCGTCTGATTTTATCTGAAATAAAGCCACCGTATCGGTATCACGAGGGGCGATATATTTAATCAGCGTGCTATCAGGCAAGGTGCTCAGCGCGTTTTTTGCTTGAGTAGAGACAGGTGCTTGAACCGTAGACTCTGGCACGACAACCGTTAAGCGGTCGTTGTCACGTCCTACTGTGTTGGACATAAACAGCATACCGAGCGCCGTTATCGCCAAAACAACTAAAAAGGGAGCAACAAAAATGCCTGCATAAAAATGCCAACGCCACACTGTGAAATAGCGCTGGTTGTTGGTGGATTGGTTGGAGGGTGTGTCCATAAATGTGACCTTAAACAATCTTTGGTTGCTCAATAAACAACGTAAACCTATCGATAATAGTGATGTATCTGCTTGCAAGACCAATCTTAAAAAGTCTCGCAAAGAGCTAGCATGACGCCGTACAGTGACGTCGATACAGCGATGTAAAAACTCTTCTGTAAATAATTGTATTCAGAATGCTGCTGCATAATACGAGAAAAGCCTGACAAAAACCATCGTTTAAAATACATCGGTCAAAACAGTAAGTCTGCATGGCTCTATTCGCAATACTGCTTCATTTGCAATACTGCGCCTCTACCTTTTTAAGTTCTGCAAATACTTCTCAAAACTGTCGCGTTGTAATTTTTTAATGATAATAATTATCATTAGTGTTATTATTAGCGTCGTTGTAAATTTGCTTTAACTGTTATCAATAATATTTAATTATTTTAGTCCAAGAGGAAATCTGATGCGGTCTCATCTAACCACTAACGTCATTCGCAAAAAATATCTCACTACAGCAGTACAAATTGGCCTGATTATGGGTATGAGTCACGCCGCTTACGCTGTAGAGACGACAAACAATACTGAAAACGATGAGGCTGCTACACCATCAGCCACCTTAGATGCTATTACCGTCTACTCAGATGGCTATCGTAGTACTGGCACCAAAACTGCATTGGACCCAAACGATGCGCCAATGAGCTATACCAGAATCGATCAAGACCTGTTGCAAAAGCGTCAGGCAGATAGCGTCAATGCTGCATTACGTTATGAGCCAGGTGTAAGCTCTGAAAGCCGCGGTACGGTATCTGTCTTTGATGAGTACAATATTCGCGGGTTTAAAACCTATTCAAACTTTTATGACGGACTAAGACTGCCCTACGATGGCGCTTGGAATCTGATGCCACAAGTCGATGTCTATGCGACTGAAGCGGTAGAAGTCGTGAAAGGTCCTGCTTCATCCCTTTATGGCTATGCAGCACCCGGCGGTATGGTGAACCAAATAGCCAAAGCCCCTAAGAGCACTCAAGAAAACGAAGTACAGCTACGACTTGGCAATCAAAACCTAAAAGAAGTGGCCGTCGATAGTACAGGCCCAATCACAGACACCTTGGATTATCGCTTAGTCGCGCTAAAACGCCAAAAAGATGGGCAAATGCAAACCACAGAAGAAGAGCGATTGCTGATCAATCCATCGCTTAAATGGCAGGCAACTGATGATGTCTCAATACTTGCCAATCTGTTTTATCAAGATGATCCAGAGATGGTACCATCTACCCCATTGCCTGCTGTCGGCACCGTCTATAATGCAAGCTATGGCAAGCTCGACAGTGATGCCTATGCAGGCGACGACTGGAATAAATTTAGTAAAGAAGTATTTATGCCAAGCGTCACCGTGAACTGGGATATCAATGACCAGTTAACTTTTAAACATATCATGCGCTATACCGATGCCGAGGCGCAGCAACGCAATATGTATAACAGTGGAGGGTTTGTAGAGGGCAGTGACACGATTCTCAATCGCGTGGCTTATACCACGGATGAGAGCATGAATAACTGGACCACGGACAACCAGCTTGCCTATAAATTCAATACAGCTAACACCTCACACAATCTACTGTTCGGTGTTGAGTATCAAGAGACAGATAGTAGCGCGACTTACTATGATGCTGGGGCAGATGGCACGCCAAATCTTGATTTATCTAATCCAAATTATTCACAAATCAATGCTGACACTCTGCCATTAGATGCTTATCGTCAAGAGGAAGATATCGAACAAAGCCAGCTTGGACTCTATGTGCAAGATGAAATGAAATGGAAAGACTGGACTGTAGTGGCAGGCTTACGTCACGATAATTTTGACAGTATCACTGAGCAAACCAAAGCCACTGAAGGCGTCATCTATAGCGACAAAACAATTGACAATGATGCCTCAGAAACCAGTGGGCGTTTCGCTGCCATTTATGACCTTGGTAATGGTTTCTCCCCTTATGCCAGCTACTCGCAGTCATTCCAGCCAGTGGTCGGTAGTAACTTTATTACCAATGAACCATTTAAGCCAACCACTGCCGATCAAGTAGAAGCTGGGGTAAAGTACTTGTCAAAAGATCGTGCCACTCAAGGAACGCTTGCCGTATTTGATATCACACAAAAAAACGTCGTAGTAGCGGATGAGATCAACTACAGAAGCCAAACGCAAACTGGTGAAATTGAATCAAAAGGCTTTGAGATATCAGGCAGTCGCATGCTCAATGACTGGGTAGATCTCGCGGCAAGTTACAGCTACACCGATGCTGAGATCACAGAAGATGAGTTCAACCCTGATGTAGTCGGCAACACCCCTGCTCAAACGGCCAAACACAAAGCCACGCTATGGGCAGACTACTATGCCACAGACAAACTCACTCTAAATGCTGGCATTCGCTACGAAGATGGCATGCAGATTGATAAACAAAACTCTGATGACTTACCCAGTGTGACGCTGGTAGATGTCGGCGGCAGCTATCAGATCAACCCTATGCTGGCTGTGGGTGCTAGTATCAACAATCTGTTCGATAAGACCTATGTTGGTGCTTGTTACGACATCAATAACTGCTGGATGGGACCTGAACGTCAGATGTCAGTCAGCCTAAAAGCCAATTTTTAATCAAATTTACAAGCAGCGGGTTGGTGCTATTAGTAAGCTAACCCTTAACCCGCTGTTAGAAGGAAAGCATAATATGGCAAAACCTACTCCAAGAGAACTAGAAGTTATTGGCACTAGATACATTACGCCAAATATGTGTCGTGTCACGCTTGGCGGTGCTGGCATGGTTAATTTTCCTATCGATCAAGAAAGTGCTTATATCAAACTGATATTCCCTCAAGATGCAGGTAGCCGCCCACTGATGCGTACTTATACGGTGAGCGTGCAACGTGATGACGCAATAGATGTTGATTTTGCTTTACATGAGACGGAAGGACCTGCATCAGCATGGGCACGAAATGCGCAAGTCGGCGATCAAATTCTGATAGGTGGTCCAGGGCCAAAAAAGCTCATTAACAATGAAGCAGATTGGTTTTTATTGGTCGGCGATATGACCGCGCTACCAGCGATTACGGTCAACTTAGCCCTGTTGCCTACTGAGGCTCGTGGTTACGCGGTACTTGAAGTGACGACTGAGGCAGATCGTCAGACGCTCAAAAAACCAGAGAACGTCGAGATACATTGGGTGATTAATGCGCATCCAAATGCAGACGATAGTCCTTTACTGAGCTGTGTTAAATCTTTGAATTGGCTTGATGGTCAACCTGCTGTATGGGCAGCGTGTGAATTTCATAGTATGCGCGCATTGCGCCAGTACTTCAAAGTTGAGCGCGCGATACCAAAGACGCGTTTATATGTTTCTAGCTACTGGAAAGTCGATAGCACAGAGGATCAGCATAAAATCGTCAAAAGTCAGGATGCGCAAACGGAAGATCAGTAGTTACGTATTTCGAAACAAAAAAGGTGGGGCTAATATTAGCCCCACCTTTTTTATAGCCTGCTGTTTATCACAATTCAGCGGTCTTCATATTGCCCTCTTCCACCCGACTAATCGTCAGCCCAGTGAACCCGAATAGCAGTGTCAGCAGTAATGACAAATAACAGAAGAACGCATAAGGCAAGTAGTCTAATACTGGCACCCCTAACGCCTGACTGATAAATACCCCGCACACACTCCAAGGCACCAATGGATTAATCACCGTCCCCGCATCCTCAATCGTCCGCGACAAATTCTTAGGATGTAGATGTAGACGCTCAAACGTCGAACGAAATGCCGTACCAGACAATAAGATACTCAAATACTGCTCACCAATCAACACGTTAATGCTTAGTGCCGACATCGCTGCCGCAAATATCGCTCGCCCTGATGTCGTCAATGTGTCCTTAATACCAGATAGCAGTGCTGGCAGAATACCTAGTGCCGTTAACAGACCACCTAAGCTTAATGCCAGTATCACAATCGCCTGCGTAAAGAACATACTCTGTACACCGCCGCGCGACAGCATACCGCCTACTTCCCCTAGCTCTAATGACTCAGCAGGAGCATACCCTCCAAACAAGTAGCCGCCCAATTGACCAAAGCTTGGTGAACTATGTACATAAGTAATGATGAGTGCCGCAGCAATAGTACAGATAATTGTATAAATCGCATTGACCCGAAACAGTGCTAGTCCAACCAGTACCACAAACGGCAATACCGAGTACCCATGCACCAGACCACTGTCTATCAGTTGTCCTTGTAGCATGGTCACTTGACTCAGATCAGCACTGGTCGTTTGTCCTGAGAACATCCAAAACAAGATAACCGTCAGTACCCAAGCAGGAACCGTGGTGTACATCATATTGCGAATGTGCTCAAACAGATCGATGCCCACGACAGAAGAGGCAATCGTACAAGTATCAGACAATGGCGACATCTTATCACCGAAGAACGCGCCTGATACCACTGCCCCCGCTGCTATCGCCACGTTGGCATCAAAGGCATTACTCATACCAATAAATGCTACGCCAAGCGTTGCTGCAGTCGTCAAACTACTACCTAAAGCAATACCGATAATAGAGGTTAAGATAAAGGCAGAAATATAATAGTATTCAGGTGATATCAGCTGAAAGCCTACATACATGAGTGTAGGTATAGCACCTGACATCATTAGAGCCGCAACCATCAGTCCGATAAAGAAGAACAGGTAGATAGCACCAATACCACGCATGACACCTGAGGCCATTTGCGCTTGCATGTCATCAAAGCTGAGTCCTTTGTACATACCGATAGCCAGTAGCACACAGATAGCCAATATAAGAGATAGGTGCGGCACCCAGCCAAAACCGATCATGGTGATACCCATGATACCGATGACGATGGCGGATATGATAAAGGCGAGCTTGGCACTGATTAATGTGAGCGGTTTTGGTGGCATGACACATCCTTAAAATGCCAGTAAATACTGGCACTAAATTGGGTTTGATTTTAATTTTAGTGACTTGCTAGTGAAGCAACTTATTACTTATCGATTAAGTCATCGGTCTTAGCTGCCATGACGAAATCATTGCGATGCAAACCCTTGATACTATGCGACCACCAAGTGACCGTAGCCTTACCCCACTCTACCAATATACCCGGATGATGCCCTTCTGCTTCAGCGATGTCTGCCAGTTGATTGGCAAATGCCATTGCTGAGACGAAGTTTTTAAATTTATACTGACGCTGCAATTGCTGAATGCCATCTACTTCGATCAATGACCAATCAGGAATTTGCGGTAATAGTTCTCGTGCTTCGGCTTCATCGACTTTCGGTGCGCCAATGCGGCAAGCTTCGCAGCTGTTTTGTGATAGTGCTGTCATAATAAAATCCTTTTATAGTGGCTATTTTTGATGTCTGTTTTGCTAGCTATTTTCTAATACTCGTACGTCCATGTCGATATAGCTGTATTGCTATCTCAATACTTTGTACTGAAGTGATGATTTTCACGTTTAATTTTGAATTGACGTTTTTAATGAGTTTTTTCTGGATAGGTCGGCTCAAATAGTCCAAGCGACATAGCTTTTTTGACCGCACCCATGATGTCACTATTGACGATATCAAATAAGGTATCTAATTCATCAATGACATAGTAGATCGGCTGTATCTGATCGATACGATAAGGCGTCCGCAACACATCGAGCAAATCAAACGCTCGGTGCTCAGGTTGCGGTTTAGGCTGATGCTGTTTTGTATATCGAAGGTTTGATTGCTCTTGTGCTGTATGATCAAGTGCATAAACCGTTTCAGAAGGTGAGCTTAATATACCGCCACCATAGATTCTACGATTTTCCACGCGACTACCAACCAAGCCAAACTCGATGGTAAACCAATACAGTCGTGCTAAAAACCAGCGCTCTTCTTTCGTTGCGCTAAGACCAAGCTTGCCATACGTCTCATTAAACGTCGCAAACGCAGGATGGGTCAACAGCGGGCAATGCCCAACGATTTCGTGAAAAATATCAGGTTCTTCGATATAGTCCATGTCATCAAATCGACGAATAAAAGTCGCCACAGGAAAGGACTTATTGGCGAGCAGTTTAAAAAATTTACCAAAGCTGATTAATGCAGGCACAGCGGCGGTCTGCCAACCTGTGGTCGCTTGCAATACCTCATCGATATCATGCAACTGCGGGATATTCGTTGTCGGTAAATTTAACTTAGTCAAACCCTCTAGATATGCAGTACACGCACGATTGGGCGTTTGTTCCGCTTGACGTGCCAGCAGCGCTTGCCACATTGCATGCTCATCATCACTATAGTGAATATGACCATTGCTATCTGGCTGATGCGAGATATACGGCTGTTTCTTATTTGCTGCGTCAGGATGACTGGCCGCATCGTCGCTTTGCTTACTAGTAGCAACGCTATTGGTACCGATGGCAGTATTAAGAGAATCTATCTGTGATAGGCGTTCCATGCCTGTATTCCTTTTATCGCAATGAGAGCATTACCTTTGCAATCGTGCTGTTAGGTAATGCACCTATTAAGGACAACACAAACTCCTTTTGTCTTGTCCAATTGTTAGATGTGGTCTAAGCGTTAGATAATATTATAGGGCTTCAGTCTCTTGCTGACCGACTGTGCCGCGACGTACTTGGTCGCGCTCTATCGATTCAAACAACGCTTTAAAGTTACCTTCACCAAAGCCATCGGCATAATCGCCTTTACGCTGAATAAACTCAAAGAACACTGGGCTACCCAAAATAGTTTCAGAGAAAATCTGTAGTAGCAGACGCGGTGCACCGCCTTCTGTCGTACCGTCTAACAAGATACCACGCGTTTGCAAGTCGGCGACATTTTCACCATGGTTTGGCAAACGCTCGCTCAGCATTTCATAGTAAGCAGCATTTGGTGCGGTCATAAGCGGAATACCAGCCGCTTTTAGCTTATCGATACTGGCAAACAAGTCATCACTGGCTAGCGCAATATGTTGAATACCTTCGCCATTGAAGTGCATTAGGTACTCTTCGATTTGACCACCGCCCTGTTTGGCTTCTTCATTCAGTGGAATACGGATTTTTCCATCAGGTGCGGTCATGGCTTTACTGGTTAGTCCCGTGTACTCACCTTTGATATCAAAGTAGCGAATCTCGCGGAAATTAAAGATACGCTCATAGAATTTTGCCCAATACGCCATGCGTCCACGATAGACGTTGTGCGTTAAATGATCGATGACTTTGAAGCCATAGCCGACAGGGTTTCTGTCGATATCTGCAAAGAACTCAAAGTCGACATCATAGATAGATTCGCCATCTTTATAACGGTCAATCAAATAGATTAATGAGCCGCCAATGCCTTTGATAGCAGGCAATCTAAGCTCCATCACCCCAGTTGGTACGTCTACTGGCTGTGCGCCCATTTCTACCGCACGCTCATACGCTTTTTTGGCATCTTTTACCCGAAAGCCCATGCTACAAGCACCGGCGCCATGCTCTTCAACGAAATAACTGGCTTGGCTTTTTGGTTCGCGGTTTAGGATAAGGTTGATATCACCTTGGCGGTATAGCGCAACGTCTTTTGAACGGTGATTGGCGACATGGGCAAAACCAAGCTGCTTAAACAATGCGTCGACTGCATCAGGCTGCGGAGAAGCAAACTCGACAAAATCAAATCCATTTAGTCCCATTGGGTTGTCAAATAAATCTGCCATTGTAATTATCCTTAATTTCAATTGGTGGTAAAAAATCGGTTATTAGCGAAAATCTATAAAACGATTAATAATCAATCTTTATTGTTGACGTTGTATTTATATTAGATTAGCTTTATTTATAAGACTAATTGTTTTTTATGATTTATTTATCAGGTTTACTTATGAATATCAGCATTCGCCAATTGACCGCATTTATCAAAGTCGCTGACAACGGCAGCTTTACTCGTGCCAGCGAACAGATGTATTTGACTCAATCTGCTGTTAGTGGATTGATTAAAGAATTAGAGACTGGCCTCGGTATCGTGCTGTTTGATCGCACCACTCGCCAGTTGTCTCTGTCAGCAGTAGGACGGCATCTACTACCACAAGCGCGGCGCATCTTGAATGAGATGCAGCTGTTTGAAAATGAAGCAAGTAGCTTGACCAGCTTGGCCCAAGGTCAGGTGCGCTTGGCGGTATCACAGTTTGCAGCGTCTTCCCTACCTGCCGTCATCGCTCAATTTGCCAAAGAATATCCAAATATTGGTGTCTCACTATTGGACTGTTCAGCAGAAAACTTGCTTAAGCATATCCAAGATATCGAAGTCGATTTAGGCGTTGGTACTGAGCTTGGCTTTATAGAAACTGAAGATGATATCGGGGCTGACTTGTTGTATCAGCTACCATTTTGTGTGGTTATGCCAGACAATCATGCACTGGCACAAAGAGACGAAATTACTTGGCAAGATTTATTAGAGACGCCGCTGATTACCTTACAAGGTCCGTTCCTAGATCAAGTAACCGCAGAGCTCGACGACTCTATCTCCGCTCACGTTCAACAAGCTCGATACAAGGTGAACTTTATGTCCACCGCGCTTGAGATGACACGCCAAGGCTTTGGTATCACGCTGTGTCTGCCCTATATGCCTGAAGTTATTGATTGGGTCAGCGCCAATGGTCTGCTGATGCGACCGCTTACACAACCAGTCAAAATGCGGCAGTTTTTTATCTATCAGCGAGCCTCACGGGCGCTGTCTCCGGCGACCAGTGCTTTTAAGCAGTTTTTGCAAACGTATTTTGCGACCCATTATAACGACCTACATCACTCTGATTCATCGTCTAGCGAATGACGTATAGCATGTCAAATGCGCTTGATAGATGAATAAACAATCTATTTGGCTATTTATTTTATTAATTGCCGCATATAACCCACTCTCGTGTTGAGTTCAGCCGCGATTTGCTCTATGATTTTCGGCTGCTCGATTTATATTTTTATAAGGAAATGGCATGTTTGAACGTATCGATTATTACGCTGGTGATCCAATCTTAGGTCTTATGGAAAAATACTCAGCAGATAGCAATCCTAACAAGGTCAATTTAGGTATTGGTATTTATTATGATGAGAATGGCGTATTGCCTGTACTCGACTGTGTAAAAACAGCCGAAGAGCGTATTGCTGATCCTATCGCACCGCGTCCATACCTGCCAATGGCAGGCCTACCAGGCCACCGCAAAGGCTGTCAGGAATTACTATTTGGTAAAGACGCCCAGATTTTAAAAGACGGCTTGGTCGCTACTATCGCCACCATCGGTGGTTCTGGCGCGCTAAAAGTCGGTGCTGAATTTATTCATGACTGGTTTCCACAAGCTAAGTGCTATGTGAGCGATCCGACATGGGGCAACCATATCGCTATCTTTGAAGGCTCTGATGTAGAAGTCGGTAAATACCCGTACTACGACAAAGCCAACAGCAGCATCAAATTTGATGAAATGATTGCGTTTTTTGAAACATTAAACAAAAATGACGTCATTTTGCTACACCCATGCTGCCATAACCCAACCGGTATGGATTTGACCCAAGCACAATGGGATACTGTACTCAACGTCGTGAAGGCGCGTGAGCTGATTCCATTCATGGACATCGCTTATCAAGGGTTTGGCGAAGACATGGACAGCGACGCTTACGCTATTCGTAAAGCAGTTGAGATGGGCTTGCCATTGTTTGTTAGCAACTCATTCTCTAAAAACTTATCGCTATACGGCGAGCGCGTCGGCGGCCTATCAGTCGTCTGCCCAACCGTAGACGAAACCGAGCGCGTATTCGGTCAGCTAAACGCAACCGTACGCCGTATCTACTCAAGCCCGCCGTCACATGGTGGACGTGTGGTCGATATCGTCATGAATGATGAAGCACTACATGAGCAGTGGGTTGGCGAAGTTTATGCGATGCGTGACCGTATCAAAGCCATGCGCCTAAAGCTAAAGTCAGTGTTAGAGGCTAAAATCCCTAACCGTAACTTTGATTACATCACTCGTCAAAACGGCATGTTTAGCTTTACTGGTCTCACGCCTGAACAGGTCGAGCGCCTACAAAGCGAGTTTGGTATCTATATGGTTTCTAACTCACGTATGTGTGTGGCTGGCCTAAATACCAGCAACATCGACTATGTAGCCAATGCCATGGCAGACGTCTTAAAAGATTAATTAGTCCAAGTTACTTAACATATTACTCAATATGTAACTTTATAAAAAATAAACATAGATAAGAAAGGCTGAGCGATTGCTCGGCCTTTTTTTATGCCTAGCATTTAATCAAAGTTATTTCGTCAGAACTATTTTATTAAAATCATCTAGTCAGAACCCTTTAGTCAAAACAACGACAACCACTTTTCAAAGCAGCCTTTTCACAAAAGACATTGCACAAAAAACTTGCAATCCATATATCAATAAATTACATTATACGTAAGTAATTAATTATAACGTAATTCATAATTTATATTAGCAAGGAGCAAATCATGTCAACGACTGACAGCACCCTCACCTCTTTTATCGATATCGCTGCTGACTCTGACTTTTCTATTCATAATCTCCCTTATGGTATCTTTAGCGAAACTAAAGACGCTGCTAGTGATAACAAGC
Organism: Psychrobacter nivimaris; assembly: GCF_043419765.1. NCBI lineage: Bacteria > Pseudomonadati > Pseudomonadota > Gammaproteobacteria > Moraxellales > Moraxellaceae > Psychrobacter > Psychrobacter nivimaris. Next base: position 184,113 of record NZ_JBHOFX010000002.1, read on the forward strand.
GCCGTGCAGGCGTTGCCATTGGTGATCATGTACTGGATCTATCTGTACTCGAAGCCGAAGGATTATTAAGTTTAGACGGTGGTCCGTATTTTGACCAATCCACGCTAAATGCTTTTATTGACTCTGGTCGAGACAATTGGACGCAGGCACGCACGACGATTCAGACACTGCTGTCTAGCGACAATGACACTCTACGTGACAATGCAGACTTGCAGAAAAAGGCGCTGTTCAAGCAAGCAGACGTCACCACGCATTTGCCAGTGCAAGTACCAGGCTTTACCGATTTTTACTCTTCGAAAGAGCATGCGACCAACGTCGGCACCATGTTCCGCGATCCAAACAACGCCCTCCTGCCTAACTGGTCTGAAATGCCTGTCGGCTATAACGGACGCGCCAGCACCGTTATCGTCAGTGGAACTGATATCGTACGTCCATCCGGTCAGCTAAAGCCTAGCCCTGATGAGCGCCCTATATTCTCAGCCTGTAAGCGTTTAGATTTTGAGCTAGAGACCGCCTTTGTCGTTGGCAAAGGCAATCATATCGGTCAGCCAATCACCGTAGATAATGCCGCTGATCATATTTTTGGCATGGTGCTACTCAATGACTGGTCAGCACGAGATATCCAAAAATGGGAATACGTACCTTTAGGTCCATTTAATGCCAAAACCTTTGCCTCCGAGGTTTCTCCTTGGATTGTCACCATGGATGCATTGGCACCGTTTAAGACGGCTTGCCCAACACAAGAACCCAAGCCGCTTGCATATCTAAACGAAAAATCGAGCGACAACAGCTTTGATATCAATCTATCAGTTGAGTTACTGCCTGAAAATGCGGAAACAGCGACCATCATTTGCGAGACCAATTTTAAATACATGTACTGGTCAATGGCACAGCAGCTTACCCACCACACCATCACTGGTTGCAAAGTTGAAGTCGGTGACATGATGGGTTCAGGTACGATTTCTGGGCCAACACCTGACTCTTATGGCTCAATGCTAGAGATTGCTTGGAACGCTACCAAACCAGTCACGCTAAAAGGTGGCGAAACACGCAGCTTTATCGAAGATGGTGACACGGTCATTATGAAAGGCTATAGCGAAAAAGATGGTATACGTGTTGGCTTTGGTGAAGTACGCGGCAAGGTATTACCAGCGCTTAGCTTTGATTTTGACAAGTAGCATTTGGAAAATAGTGACTAATAAATAGTATTTAAAAATAACATAAATAGAGAAATAGCAAAATAGGCGTGAAAATTCTCATGCAGGCAGATAGGAAGACAAACGCATTCACCTACTCATCGTTATGTGAATAAAGCCAAATGAGTGACACGCCTTATCAAAAGGACATTGATATGAGCTTTCAAATTGAGAAAATCCATCATGTGGCTTACCGCTGCAAAGATGCCAAAGAAACCGTCGAATGGTATAAAAAAAATCTAAACATGGATTTTATTTTGGCATTCGCAGAAGACCATGTGCCTTCGACCAAAGCCTTTGACCCCTATATGCACGTCTTTTTGGACGCTGGTAATGGCAATGTCTTAGCATTTTTCGAAGTACCCAACCAACCTGAGATGGGCTTTGATCCTAATACCCCAAGCTGGGTGCAGCACTTAGCGCTAAAGGTTAAGGACCGTGACGAGCTAATCGTTGCCAAAGAACATTTAGAAAATGCAGGCATCAATGTTATTGGCGTGACCAATCACGGTATATTCCACTCGATTTATTTCTTTGATCCCAATGGTCATCGTCTAGAGCTGACCTATGACGATCCAACTTCAGAAGACAAAGTCTCGATGATTACAGACGCCATCAAGCAAGACATGCTAGACGAGTGGTCTCGTACCAAGCGTGCTCCCGCACATACACAGTTTTTGCATAGTGATGAGTTGGCTGAAGCACGCGAAGTTGCTCCTGTCGGCGAGTAACTCTCCTGTCATCCTGTTTGCTACTTTTTTACATGATCAGTTAATCATCGCTTTAATTATAAAGTAGCTAATTGACGACATACCCTAGGTGTCAATAGGTAGTAAACAATACCGAACCCTATCTAACCATCATGAAAGGATTCTATGATGAAAATAAGAACCCCGCTAGGAATACTCTTAGCCGCCTCGCTTGCGATGACTGGCTGCTCCAATAACGACCAAGCAGCAGGCGCGTCTACAGATGTAGGTGAAGTGACAACGTTGCGGTTCTCGCACTTCATGACTGCCACTGACAACATAAACACCGAAGCATTGGAACCATGGGCGAAAAAAATTGAAGCCGATTCAAAAGGCCGCTTAAAGGTTGAGATATACCCTTCTGCGACGCTCAGCAAACCAGGTGCTACCTATGATGCTACGGCGAAAGGCAGTGTAGATATTGGTATGCAAGCGCAAGGATATACAGCAGGACGATTCCCTTTGACTCAAATCGTAGAGTTGCCAGGCATTACAAATACTGCACAGCAGCAGAGCTGTATACTTCATAAACTATATGACGAGGGTGTCATTAAAGACGAGTACGAAGACACTCACTTGCTAGCGCTGATAGGCACTGGACAAGGTGCACTTCATACGGTTGATAAACCGATTCGTACACCAGCTGATATGAAAGGTCTACGTATTCGCCAACCTTCTGCGGTTGCGAGCCATATTATCGAAGCCACTGGTGCTGCACCTGTCGGCATGCCTGCCAGTGATACTTATACCTCTCTGCAGCGCGGTGTCATTGATGGACTCAGTTTTACTTGGCAACCCATTCAAGCGTTTCGCCTTGATGAGCTGATCAATACGCACACCAACATCCCTTTTTATAATTCTACCTTTGTGATTAGCATGAACAAAGAGAAATATAACAGCTTGCCTGATGACCTCAAAAAAGTGATTGATGATAATTCTGGCCCAGAGCTGGCAGCGCATATCTCTAAAGTATTTGACGTCAGCAATGCCAAAGCAATGGCCGCTGCCAAAGAAAAAGGCGATATTATGATTGATATCCCTGATCCACTTAATGATCCAGATTGGAGAGGTCCATTAATGGAAGGCTCTCAGCATTACCTTGATGAAGTAAATGCAACTGGCCTAGATGCTGACAACGTATACGAAAAAGCAAAAGCGGCCAGTAGCGCCTGTATGGTTTAGAGGATGAATTGAAGGCACGCCCTAGCTTATAGCACCACATACTGGCTAGGCAATTTGATAACGCTGTGCTATCGCCAGTATTTGCTTAACCACATTATGTTGCTCACTCATAGGCAATTGCTCTGTTGTTCCAATGATAGTGATAGCATATTCTAGCGGTAGCGCTTCGTTAACAATTTTATCACTACTCGTGGGTGGGTTAACAGCGCTACTGGCAAGCTGTGGCAATATTACAGGAATCGTAATGGCGTTAATACCCACGAGCATATCGCCCGTCACTGTCGCATAGCCTTGAGTACGAATCTTGGCCTGTAGCTGGGTAAAGTGCTGCCACTTCTCGGCCATATCTGCGGCGGTATTACTCGTATGCCATTCAGCTGTGACCAATGGCTGAATGACGGCATCAGGTTGATAACTGGCAAATAACTGCCCTGTGGCCGATGTCGTCAGAGGCATACGTGAGCCAATGCGAGTAATGATACTAATCGGACTGTCTGGCTCAACGGACTGAATAATAATAGGGCCTTCGCTAAACCATTTGGCAATTTGCACACCGCAATTTAAGGTGTCTTTGATTTCATTAGCCACTTGCGTGAGACGTGCCAAAAGATTGTTTTGGTTGAGTCCAGTATGTCCTAGTGATGCCAACGCATTGACTCTATCACCAAGCCCATAGCGACCATCATCGAGCTTACGCGCGTAGTTTTTGCGGATGAGACTGACCAAGTAACGATGGGATTTTGCTGGATGCATTTGCATGGCTTCAGCGATATCTTTTAGCATCATAGGCTCATGGCGGTCGATCAGCACATCGAGTATCGACAGCCCAACCTCAAGCGACTGAACCCCATTTTGGTTTTTACTGGTGATAGAACTGTCTACAAGGGTGTTGTCTGCTGGCATGATTTGCTCGATTCTGGTGTGCTTGGTTATTTTTTAATTTTGGTTGTTAGTGGTCTGTTCAATAAGGGTTTATCCGATCAAATATCACTGAGATACAGCCCCTACTTCATAATATTTATTTTTTTGGAAACACATCTACATAAGGACATGAATAATGATGGCACTTTATGGCTACTTTCGTAGTAGCACTTCTTACCGCACTCGTATCGCGATGAACCTAAAAGGCTTGGATTACGATGATATCACGATCAATCTGGCTCAGGATGAACAGTTAGAGTCTGCCTTTAAAGCCATTAATCCGCAAGGATTAGTACCTGTCCTACAAGCTGACGATTTATTATTATATCAAAGTCCAGCTATCTTGGAGTGGTTAGAAGAGGTCTACCCTGAGCACGCACTATTACCTAAAGATGCTGCTGGGCGTATGCAGGTACGCGCGCTGAGTGCCATGATTGGTTGCGACATCCATCCAATTAATAATCGCCGCATTTTGCAGTACCTGCGTAATGAGCTGTCAGTAAACGAGGAAGATGTGATTGCATGGTGCAATCGCTGGATCAGTGAAGGTTTTGCCGCTTTAGAGACACGTTTGGCGGCGGATAACAATCGCGGACAGTTCTGCTATGGGGACAGTCCTACTCTCGCAGATTGTTATTTGATTCCGCAAGTCTCTTCTGCTCGCCGCTTCAAAGTAGATTTGAGCGCTTATCCCAATATCGTCGCCATTGATACTCATTGCCGTACACTAGAAGCATTTGCAGATGCCGACCCTATGATGCAGCCTGATGCGCCGAAACGTAATGCCTAATTTAAGACAGTTTTTATAGGATACCTATCTTTATAGAATATTTATCTTCTCGGCCAAATATTAAGTGACTTAGAATTAACACTTAATATTTGGTCGAGCTTTATTCTTCGCTATTCTTTACCCCTACCTATTTTTACAGCTTAATTCCTAGCTTAATTGCTGAATTTAGCCTCATTGATTATTATTTATTCAATTTTTACAATATAATTTTTAATATATTCATATTAACGGTTGTATGGTGGGCAGCTGTTGGTTATTCTTTATATAAGCATTTGTCATCGCTCAAATTTGTACTTTATCAGCTGTAGAAAAAAGTACTGTCTTATTCATCACAATAAGGTTGAACAATATGAATGATATATCCTCAGCAGAGATAACCACCCTACCATCGGATGCAGCAAACAAGATTTATGCATCAGCAATCATGTTCAGAGATGAAACAGAAAGCGCTAGAAAAATTGCGCCCGTAGTGGTCAATAAGCTTTCAGAATTTGCATTATTTAGAATGGGGTTGCCTAAATCGTTAGGAGGATGGGCAGGCAACCCAGTAGAAACGCTAAAAACTTACGAGACGTTGGCCAGTGCTGAGGCCTCCGTTGCTTGGATCGTTTGGAACAACCATTTGGCCTGTACATTCGGGCGATTTTTGGATGAATCCAGCATGAAAGAAGTATACAGCGACCCCTCTCATATTTATGCCAATTCCGCACGTCCTGAAGGCGTGGCCCAAACAGTAGATAATGGCTATATGGTATCAGGACAATGGACACTCGTCTCTGGATGCCAATTGGCTGATTGGTTTGTGCTCCGTTGTCTCGTTATCTCCGAAGGCTCTCCTACGACCCTTGGCCCAGGTGCAAATTTAAAGCTATCTTTTATTCCTAAAAAAGATGTAAAAATCATTGATACATGGGACGTGGGCGGCCTAAATGGCACAGGTAGCCACGATATAGTTGTCAAAGACGCTTTTGTCAAAGAGGCTTATGCAGTTGACTTTGATAGTCCTGTGGCTGTCGATACTGCCTACAGTCGTCTGCCTATCGGTTGTATCAATGCTGCTGGCTGTGCGGCGATGGCGCTAGGCGTATTAAAAGCCGCCATGGATGACTTGGTTGATATGTGCCTTGAGAGAGTAACACCGGGTAAGAGTCCAGATCTACGCGACCGTGCAACGGTACAGGCTACTATTGCTAAGAGCAAAACAATACTGGCATCAAAACGCACCCAACTGCATCATAGTGTCGAGGTACTATGGAAAGAGGCACAGCAGCAGAACACCTTTACTGATATACAGCTTGCAGATGTATGGGCAGCGTCTTGTGAAGGCGCAAGAGAAGCTCGTGACATGGTATCTGAAATTTACGCAGTCGCAGGCACAGCCTCCCTATATAAAAAGCATAAGATAGAACGAGCACATAGAGATATTCATGCGATTTTGCAGCATGGTATCATTCAACCTCACTGGATGAATCAAGCAGGTATGGCCTATGTTGGACTGAAACCGAATGGTGCAATGTTCAGAATATAGAATCACCTTAATTACAAGAAATAAGCGCTTGTAAGACACAACCTACAAGCGCTTATATTTACTTATCGGTAGCTTTATTACCTTAATTGTTTATCTTTAAGCCGTAAAAAAGCAAGACATCCAATGTCTTGCTTTTTTATAGTCTACCGATAACTACAATTGAGAGGTTTTGTTAGTCAAAATGGAAGCCTGCACCAACTGCACCGCCTACGTTGCCTTGAGTATCTGCTGTACCATTTACCTTAATGACCCAGCGACCGTCATTAGATAACTTAGAGAAACCAATTGCTACAGCACTCTCTCCGTTATAGGTACCGACACCGCCACCAATCAATGACTTACCTGCGATATAAGCCTGAGGCATTGCCGACATAGCCATTGCAGCTGAGATACCTGCATTTGCATCGTCTTCTACTTCGTCAATTTTGTAGCCAAGATCGCTCATATTGTTATTGAGTCGACTATCAAGCGCGCTAAGCTGACTATAATTGACGGCGTCTGTTGCTTCGACCCCATCGGCGACACCAGTCATGCGTTGGTTACCAGCATATAGACCTTGAGACGTCATACTTGGCCCATCTTGCATACTGATACCCTCACTATTGATAACCGTTGTCCCAACTGTGACACTATCAACGCTGATATTACCGTTTAGATCAAACTTAATACTACTGCCATCTGCTGTGGTGGTGATGTTATTGCCACCAGTGAAGCTTAGGACACTCTCATCGCCAATTGGTTTGTTGATATTGGCACCACTGTCTGCGCCAAAATTGAGTCCAGCATCTAGCTTGTCCGTATTGGTTTCGATATTTGTAGTATTGGTCGTGATATTGCTGGTATTCGTAGCAATATTTGTCGTATTGGTTGCGATATTGGTTGTATTAGTGGTAATGCTCTCTGTGTTAATTTGCACATTTTCACTAATTTCAATCGTGCCTTGTCTGATAGAAGCAATCGCTCCATCGATATTGCTTTCACCCGTTCCACCAATGTCACTGTTGGTAAAAGTACCATCTTCAGCATTGTAAACAGTGTCACCACCGATAATACTGCTGATACCAGTGCCTTGGGCATAAAGCTGACCACCATTTATAGCGTCCTGACTTGTCGCCGAAACTTCCCCGTTTTGAACGTTGGTAATTTTGGTATTAGCGGCATCAATACCACTTCTCGTGATGCTTGGGCCACCTGCAATGGTCAGTCCATCGTCATTCATGACTGTACCACCAGTGGTTACGCTATTCAAAGTAATGTCTGGGTTCAAATCAAAGCTAATGTCATTAGCATTGGTAGGTATGGCTGCAGCTTGTAGTGATGGACTACTATCGAAAGCAGCCACATCACCCACTGATTTCCTAGATACCTTGATATTACCGTCTTTACTACTGAGGTCGACAGCATCTCCTTGTTTTACCATCGTAGCAATATCACCTTGAGCGGTGATGCCCCAACCTTGATCCAAGGCAATGGCGACATCTTTTAACTGCCCAACATTGACAGCATCTGTATTTAGTACACCTTCCCCAACGTTGCGAATGGTGTTGCCTCCATTGTCTAGACCACGGCTACTCAATGAGACCTGCGAAACCATTCTATTCACGCCATTTCCAACGAAGGTAAAGCCTGCATCACTCATGATGCTATTGCCTATCTGTATACTGCCATCATCTCCGAGGTCTAACTGATTATTCAGTTTCACTTGGACGCCAGTCGCAGAAGCGACAGTAGTCAGATTGTTATCTCCTGTGACATTGATCGTATCGCCTAGCGAAAATTGCTGATCATTGGCACTATTGCCGTCACCAATTTTGATGCCTTTAGCGATTTCATCATTAGTCATAGTGAGCTGTGCAAAGTTTACGGCATCGGTTGGGGCAATTCCCTTATCAACTTTGATAATTCTATTATTACCATTATCAAGACCTTCGTTGCTTAACGTAATGGTCTGATTAGGACCATCAGTGATGGTGACGCCTGCATTGTTGAGCACCATGCTTTCCATTCTCACGCTACCGTTTTTACCAAGCATGACATCTTCAGCCAATCTAACGTTTAGATTGCCCTCTTCATCAGCGATCACACCAATATTGTTCTCAGTTAACTCTGTCGCGCCTCCCTGGAGTGTCAACGTTTGACCCAACTTGCGATTGACGACAACGGTTGTATCATCTCCTGTGAAGTTCAGTCCTAGGTCCACTGTATTTTTGGTTGCATTTAATTGTCTAACATTGACAGCATCTGTATCTCCCTGACCATCATCTACATTGATGATTCTATTTCCGCCATTATCAAGACCTTCACCACTCACACGAACTGTACTATTAGCAAAGCTAGCGCTAGTAAAAGTGACATCTTCCTTTGTAGCAACTTTAATGCCACCATCCTCGGCACTAAGAACAATATTATCTCCCGTTAGGAAGTTAGCCGTATTATCCGTTTGATTAAGCGTTTTAACATCAACGCTGTCTATTTGGGCAACAATGGTCTGCATAGCACTGTCTGCTTTAACTAGACTGGCTTTGCTATCGGCACTTAAATCAACAGCGTAATCGGTCGTGTTAGTTGTATCATCTTTTTCACCTGCGGTAACTGTGACAGCTGCAGATCCTGCTGAAGCAGTAACGCCATCTGCATTAACAGTATAGACATCTTGACCGTTACCACCTGTAGACTTCACAACACCCGCAATATTAGTACCTGCGGCGACCTCTGTTTTAGCAGCAGCAGAGGCACTGCTGAGCTGACTGACATTGACAGCATCTTTAGCCTGAGTGCCATCATCAACATTTACGACCTTTCTGTTGGCAGCATTGATACCACCAGATTTTGTTACGCTTGGACCACCAATAATATTGAGACCATTACTAGATAGAAGAGTTTTAGAAAATGGCGTTGATACAGCAACGCCTAAACTACTAACATTTGTATTAACAAACCTATTCCCCGTTCTAACACCTAAACCATCAACGGTAGTACTAAAGTATGAGTTACCTGTTTTAAGACCAGAACGATCAAGTGTCGTTGTATCACCAAAATCGAATGGAGAGCTTGAGCCCATTCTTACACTACCGTTATTACCTAGGTCTAAATTGTTGTTGAGTTCGAACGAGACATCATTACTAGTAGTGTCTTTAGAAACAGTGATATTGCTATTTTTGCTATTAAAGTCAACTGAGTCGCCAGGTCCTACAGTACTTGCAGTGGTAGCATCACCTTGTGCACTGATATCCCAGCCTCTATTAGCAATGTCTGTAACAGCTTTTAGCTGAGATACGTTCACTGCATCCGTATCTGCTGAACCACCTGCAACGTTAACGATACGACGTTCGCTTGCAACAGCGCCTACTGAGACAGTGCCGTTATTGGCATCAGCCGCAACATTGGTTAAGAAAGATGCACCGCTTTGTACAGCTGCAATAGAGTTTTGACCTAAAGCGACACTGTTTAGTGCATTTGCTCTAGAACCCTTACCTAGTGCAACACTACCTAACGCTTCAGCTCGTGCATCAAGACCAAGTGCAACGGTGTCTTGGGCAGTTGCTTTTGCTTCGTAGCCTATCGCAACCGCACGACTTGCGGTTCCGTTTGTGGCTCTTTGACCTATCGCCACTGAATTAACACCCGCTTTGGCCTCCTGACCACCAGCAAAGCCGTTGAATGAAGATCGCGCACCTTCACCGATGACGGTTGCATTTGCGTTTGCAAATGCGTTCTCTCCAACAGCGGTTGCATTATTACCTTTTGCGTTGGCATTCGAGCCAACGGCAAGAGCGTCAGTACCTGTTACTGACGTAGTGTATGGCTGTGCACTGCTAGAACGAATAGGAAAATCAATGCCAGCAACGATAGTATCTAACGCTTTTAATTGAGATACGTTTACTGCGTCACTGTCTTGAGTACCTGCTGCGACATTTACAATTTGGCGAGTACCATTAGTAGAGCTACCAACAGAAACTGCACCAAGACCTGTACTATTAGTTGCCGTAATAGCTGCTTTGTCTATGACACTAGCACTTGATGGAGCAAAGCCAACCGCACCACCTGCAACGTTAGCCACAGATTGCGATCCTAGTGCCACACCATCTTGAGCATTAGACTGAGCGCCAGCACCTAGAGAGACAGAACCATCCTTGCTTGCTGATGCGCCAATACCGAATGCGGAAGCAGCAATACCTGCTGTACTAGATTGCACGCCAATAGCGGTAGACAAGTCTCCTGTAGATAGCGCCTTTGAGCCAATAGCTATGGAGGCTGCACCTGCAGCTTCAGTATTCCTATCATACTGTGTTGGTTCAACAAGATCTCGACCAGTGTAAGATCTAAACACCGTATTAACACTACCACTGTTTTGGCCAACATTAGCTGTGCCATCGGTGTTTGCTTCGGATGCAGCATTCAAATCGTCACCACCGATAGCAATAGAAGAGCTACCTTTTGAGACAACATTTGCACCAATAGCGATGGATTGTTCTCCTGATGCAGTCGTGTGCTGACCACTCTCGCCACTACCAATGGCTATCGTTTGGCTACCAGATGCACTGGCATTGCCACCCATAGCCATCGCATTGTAGCCTGTTGCACCATCATTGTTTTCGTTACTTAATACCCCTGTGACGCTGCTATTTACACTGTAGTATTTGGTTTTGTTAGCCGCAACCGTACTGGCTAAGCTATGAAGTTGCGAGCCATTAACTGCATCTTTGCTCCCTGCCATAACAGCACCATTGGCTACATTAGTGATTTTATTATTGCCAACATTAATGCCAGTTGATGAAATCACAACGCCATTATTAAAAGTAACACTATCAAGACCGGTTAGGTTTTTCGCCAGTTTGACGATTAAGGTGTTACTCATATCATCTGCAACAACACCGATGTTGTTGTTCGATAATGCTGTGGTTGCACCACCTTTGACGTTGAGTTTCTCACCATGATTACGTGTAATAACACCACCTGTATCGCCAGCGAATCTTAGACCAGGCAAATGATTATTTCCGTTGTTTCCGTTGTTTCCGTTGTTTCCGTTGTTTCCGTTGTTTCCGTTGTTTCCGTTGTTTCCGTTGTTCCCGTTGTTCCCGTTGTTCCCGTTGTTCCCGTTGTGACCATAACCATTGCCGTTTCCATGGGTATCGTGTCCAACTCCGTTGCCATTCCCATGGTTACTATGACCATTACCCATGGTCTGATGGTTGGTATAATAAGTGTTATTAGAGTAGTTAAGATCTGCATTTGCCTGCATGCCAAAGCTAGCAGCTAGTAGCCCAAGCGCTATAGTGCTCAGACGTAACGTACGGATAACGGATAGGTTAGACGTTGTGTTGATGGTAGCGTTAGAGTTAACACTCGATTTGGAAGATTTGCCACGTCCCTTCGCGTATTCACCAACGGCGGTAAAACAATTTAAGGCTTCATTCCAGATGACTTTATAGATGCGGTTCATGATGCGTACTCCCTTACAGACTTGTCAGATTTAAAAAATCAGAGATAAGATCCATGTCAGAGAGACGATGTGACAAAATAAAACGGGTTATAAGCTTATAATAACGAGACCTTGTTCAAATAATAGTTGTAATAGTCTTTAAGGAATAAGACGTTCTGTTTTGTATAATCTTTATCACTCTCTGTATATATTAGTATTACCGAATATATACAGAGTAACAATACCGTTCATCCGCATTTTAATACCGTTCGTCTATTATATTCATATAAACGAATATAATTACTTTTAATTTTTGTCTATTTATAATAAATTACGTCGGTTTTAAAAAGAGTCAGCTTTTATCTACTACTAAATATGCGCTTATATACATTACAAATACATGATAAGCGCATGTTAGTTACATAAATTGTTTCTACATTATTTATCTTTTTATCTGCTAGGTAGCACTATTTGAACCACCAACCCTTGAATGCCATCTTGCCGGTTATGAGCATTGATATATCCTTTATGCGCCATAACTACAGCATGAACAATGGCCAATCCAAGACCATAGCCGCCAGTATCACGGTGTCGAGCAGTATCGAGCCGCACAAAAGGATGGAAAATACGTTCTAAGTCTTTGTCTGCCACACCGCCGCCTTCGTCTGTTATATTAATTTGAACAGCTGGTGCCTTATTGTCCATTTGTATTGCCTTTATTTCAGCAATCACTGTCGAACCCGCTGCCGTGTGCATAAAAGCATTGCGAATGACATTTTCAAGTGCGCTATACAGCTGTTCAGCATTGCCTTGTACTGTCCAAAATCCTTCCAAATCATCCAACGCTGAGGCTTCAGGCGGTTGCCATTGCCAATGTACGTCTTTATGTTGAAACTCAAAGCAGACATCCTCTCCGATATTACTAATAATGTCAGATATATCGACTGCCTCACTCTCTAAGTTATCAACGGTATATTGCTGCATTTGCAGGGATTGAATATGAATGATTTGCTCAATTAGCTCATTCATTCGTGTAGATTCTTTATCGATACGGTCTAGATAACGATTGGCATTGGGCGCAAAGTCTCGAGTCAGCTCAGTCGCGACATCCAGACGAGCAAGCGGCGAACGCAGCTCATGTGAGATATCACTGAGCATTTGCTTACGTGCAAGCTCACTATCGACGAGCCTCGTTGATAGATGGGCAACGTCTTTGGCAAGTAGCCCCAACTCATCATCGCCCATCTTGGACAGTTCTGGATTGGCTTGATAATTACCATCGATCATACGGTGTACGGTATTTTGTACACGGCCAATCCGCTGGGTTAACGTGCGACTGAGCCATATGCAGACCAATACACTAAAGATAACAATTAATAGCAAACGTATTGGAAAATTGCCGTGCTGTATCTCTACCACGTCTGAAAAACGTAGGTGCGGACGCAACTGTATGATGATTGACTGGCCATCAGGTAGTTCAACAGACATATCGGCCAGTTCAGGACGAGTATCAATATCAGCTACTGCGGCACTACTTGCCGTTCTTGGTTTTAAGAATTTTTGCCAAAAAGACGGCTCATCTTTTGGTATCTCATTGTCGTGCTCACGCAGTCTATTGTCAGCATTGCGGCCTTCTACACCATAAACATTATTTTCTACTCTAGGTGGTCTAGGCAGTATTTGCTGCACCGGTTGTATCGCACGATCTATTAGCTGTCGACCACTTTGCAGCTGTCCTTGCGCGCGCTCATCTTTGTCACGGTAACGCGGGAATATGATAGCGCCCTGCGCATCATAGACTCTGATTTGATTCATCAACTGGCGGTCTTGACGATACATCTGCCTGACAGACTCTATATCACCAGCCCGTAGTGACGCGACCATCTCTTCACGCTTTATCAATAGACTATCGATTTGCACGTCCATACGAGAGGTCAGCTCTTTTTCAGCTAGCCAGCGTTCTACCACGATGGACAGTACAGAGGTGATTAAAATCGTCAGTAATAGGCTCAGAAACAGACGCCAGAACAGAGTAATACGCACCTTAAACTTAGGTGCTTTTTTGAGGGTCTGCTCAGAAGCTTTCATCGATATGTCCGTCATTACAGCACCAGTTGATAACCTCTACCACGCACCGCTTTTATTGGCTCATCGTGGAAAGGTTGAAGTTTTTTACGTAAGCGAGATACATGTACATCAAGGCTACGGTCAAATGGCTGCAATTCACGCTGCAAGACATTTTCTGACAGCCATGCTTTACTTACCACTTCCCCTTTTTGCTTGAGTAGAGCCACGAGCAGATCAAACTCTGTACCAGTGACTTGTAGCGTCACCCCATCTATCTGACAGGCACGTTGGTTTTGATCGAGATGCAAACGACTCTCTGGCAACGGAGTATGCTCTGATGCGGTCGTATTGGTACGTTTAATCACTGCATTGATACGCGCTAGTAGCTCTCTAGGGTTACAAGGTTTGGTAATATAATCATCAGCACCAAGCTCTAGACCAATGATACGATCAATCTCTTCCCCTTTTGCCGTCAACATAATGACTGGAATATCAATAATATTTGGTAATTGGCGCAGGACACTCAAACCATCTAGTTTTGGCATCATAATATCGAGCACGAGTAAATCATAAACCGTATCTTCGTGTGCTACTGCTTTGAGTCGTTGTATGACTGCTGCACCATCATGCACGCAGTCACAGCGAATGCCGTGATTGTCCAAGTACTCTTGCAATAACTGAGTCAACTCTTCGTCGTCATCGCCTATCAGGATATTTGGCATGCTTCTCTCCTTTAATTTTTATTTATTTCTATTTACTCAATCTATAATAATCATGGCGCAATAAGTCCACGTACAAGTGTCATTTTGATATGGTTAGCAAAATTGTCGCCGTGACATTTTTATTGTCGGTAGACTGTAGTTAACCATATTATCAGGCAAGCACTTGCCAATTCACCAGAAACGTTACCTTTCTTAATACTTCATAAATGTTCGTAACCTTTAACTGTCGTAATATACTCTTATCAACAGCAAGTATTGCATTTCTAAGATGGCTGACGATAACGTTCAATAAATGCTACTTGCAAGATAAAAATTTAGTACTTATGAAATCAAACTCAATGTAATCAAGGATATTATGATGAAAAAATTACTATTAGGCTCAGTATTAGCAGCGTCTAGCATATTTACAGTGACCGCTTGCACCAGCGTTAACGCAACCACTGATACAACGCCAACTGCGCAAATGCAAAAGAACCACAAAGATGGCATGAAAAAAGGTGAGATGAGAGGCCCAATGTCAAAATTGGATCTAACAGCGACACAGCAAGCGCAAATCAAAGCCATCATGCAAAACAAACGTGGCGATCGCACTGCTGACCGTGCAGCACATCAAGCAGAACGCGCGCAAATGGATCAGCAAATACAAGCGTTGACCAATGCTAGCACTTTGAATACTGCTGCTCTGAACCGTCTGGCTGATCAAAGAGTGGCAAAAGAAAAGCAACGCTTTATCGAACGTGTACAAACACAACATGCTATCGCTCAAGTGTTGACTGCTGAGCAACGTGCAAAGATGGAACAAATGAAATCAGAGAGACAGGAAAAAGGTCGCAAGCATTCAAAAGACCGTAAAGGCCATGACAAACAGCATCAAGGTATGTAATAAGCCACTCCGGAAAAGTGTTATTTTACCCAGCTGTATACGTATAAAATGAAAAAGCGCGCCGTTAATAGGTGCGCTTTTTCTATATTCGCTTTCAAGCTAATCTTAAATTTTGATTAATTTTAAGAACTCTTCTTCTGCAAGAATTTTAATATCCAGCCCACTTTGTATCAACTCTTCTACCTTTCGATGCTTACTGCTTTTTTCATGACCTGCTAACAATGTTAGATCCTGAGAACCAACTACAAGATAATTTAACTTTTTTGAAGCCCCTGCTTTGACATTAAAACCATTTTTAGCTGCTATGTCAGAAATCTCTGCTCTACTAATACTAAGGTCTCCTGTAAAACAAATATTAAGACCTGCATATCTTCCTAACTCACTCCCTACCTTCGTGATATTACTTGGATAACTTCTACTATTAAGACGTCTTTGCTGGTGATAAATACGATTATAGTTGCTATCTGTCACCCAATCATGAATTGATAGACTATTTTCCCTAAGGATAGTTACCGTTATAAAGCCACATGCTTTAGCATCTTCAAGTGCATCGTGATGGTTAAATTGGTAATTCCACTCTTTACATACATTTGCCAGACTATAGCCTTTTACTGCGAAACGATGACATGTCCTACGTACTAATACAGTTGCATCTACCCACTGTAGCTCTGGTACTGGTAGTTTGTGAGCTTCTAAGCTTTTTATCAAAGCTCTTTGATCAAAATTAGTGTAGCTAACAACAACGTTATCGCCAATAAACTTTAGTATCTGCCCATATATATCGTACATAGACGGCGCATCTCTTACCATACTGCTAGTAATCCCATGTACTTCTACATTTTGAGCACTAAAAGAAGTTTGGGGTAATACTAAAGTGCAGTAGGTATCAATTAATTTACCGTTTAAGTATTTTGCTAGACCTATTTGACAGATAGACCCTACATCGCTATTAGCGGTTTCAACATCAATGGTAACAAAGTTCACTATATATTCCTTAATACAGTAGGCCTACTCTAAATTATCTTTACCTACTCAACCGAACCAAAACGCTCTCTGACCATCGGCAACATGTTGAAGACCATTTTACCTACTGCTGTGCCATTACCATCTTGGTAATATTGCAGCAGCTCTGGAGCATACTTTCGTAAATCAATGCTATTGCTAGCGCTCGGCGTCTGCACATTACTTGGTAGGTTAGGAAACGCCAAGTCCTTAGTACTAATAGCAGAATACTGCTGCAACACATCTATCCTCATGCCTTTGTTGTTATTCGCTTCGCTAGTGTTATCTAGCTGACGACGTAAGTGCTCCCACTTGAGTTGACCACGTTTATCAAACCCGTACAGTTCCTGTACTTCTGTATTAGCAACGGCCTCACCTGACGTGGCTTCCTCATTCATTTGATTTTTTATCATAGCCAGTATTTTTTGTACGATAGACTTACTGGTGAATGCCTTTGGATTTTGAATCGACTCAAACGCTGTCATCGGTTCGGGTTCTTGTACTAACTCTGGGTATTTTTCACTGATTCGATCGTAGAAAATCTGCATATATTTCTGTTGCGACGCTTGATAATCCTCAAAGCTTTGTACTCGGCGAATGATTTGATCACTTGGTAGCATAGCCGATAACTGGTGCGCGGGCAGCTTTGGAGACAGTGAAGCAAGTGAGTTAGGAGCAACATAATTAAACTGGCTGACAGGAGCCGCGTCATAAGTCGCATCTAATGCCGCAAAGTGGCTTTTGATTACTTCACCACCAAATCCTTTAGGTAACGTACCATCATCAATGGCTATTTTTAACCACTTATTTTGCCATTTTGTACCGAGTTTATCGTCTAACAATTCTGAGTTTAGAATTGCAAAATTATCTGCCCATAAGTAAATATCACCGTTTTTAAAATCCATATATATAGGCTGGTTGATACTGCTGTGATGGTTGCGTGCTTGATATTGCGCACTAGCGAGCATCGTAGCCTTGCCTGCCATCGGTTGATAGATCCCTTGAGAGTCGATAGAAAGCGGCTTTAGTAGATACTCATCTAATAACTGTGCTTTCTTCACATCTAACGGTCTTTGTTTATCCTCATAATTATCAAATAGCGCTTGATAATCTGGTGCTACTTTTACATCGCTATCGTATTGATGGTCATCCCATGCATGATAGGCAGCTACGCACTCAAAGTACGACTGCCTTACGCTGTCACGCTTAGTATCGTAATCTACCGCTAAGATATCTTTGTTTTGCTGTTCGGCTTGCAGGATTAGAGCAGCGTACGCTTGGTCATGCGCTTCTTCGCAGTGTTCATCTACATAGTTTGATGCCGCCATTTTCTTAGTATTAGTATCGGCATCTGTAAATTGTTGGTTATTACCAATCTCAAGATTACTATGATAGCTAAAGGACTGACGACGCTGTTTTTGTAGTGCTGTTTCTAGTGTTTTTTTGGCCATGCTAGGTGCTTGTTTTACAGCCACCGTATTGGACTGGCCCAAACTGGTAGACTGGCAACCTGTTAACAACAGCGCCCCTGTCAAAAATGCGCTGGTGACTAGCAGATTGTTTTTAGTCTTAAATGGCAGACGTTGTGCAATGGTGTGATGTACTGTTTTCATTTTTTATCCTTAATAGATATGAGCGTAAATGCAATGAGATGATGTCATTTGACTTCTATTTTTCATTCATATCATCTTGAGCATCGTCAACTCGGCTCTCATCGACAGCGTCTACGCCATTGTCATTATCGTTACCATACTCATCAGTGCCATATTCATTACTGCTATAAGCACCTTCGACACCGCTATCTTGATAGTCGTAGCGTGCATAGCGGGCCGTTTGTAATCTGTCTTTTTTATCGCGCTGCGTAGCTATCCATGCATTGCCATCGATAGGAGGCGTAGCGTCTGAACCAAAAGACTCAGCAAGTAGCGGTGTCAAGGCATGACGGTTAAAGCTGGCTTTATCGTAACGTACTTGGTTTAGCATGGTTGTGGTCGACCCCATCAAATCACCACCGATATTGACACGTTGCTGCTTGGCCAGTAGTCGATCTGAGCTGTCTAAGTAATAGTAGTTGATTTGATTAAAAGAGATAGGACCGATAGCTTCGATCAGCTGCAATAGCGAACCGACATCCGCGCTTTGATAGCCTTTATTGTATAATTGCGCTTTAGCAAGTGCTGTCTTTAGTGCGGCACCATCAGGATATTTATCTGGATTGGCATCTACATAGTCTTGCAGTGATTTGGTTACATATTTGAGGGTCTTACCGATCATCTCACCGCTTTGCTGACTACCGAAATAAACTTTGACTGTGCGAGTCGCACCGACTTCTTTGGCAAACGTGTCACCACTGATATCGACTGCGCTAAAATGCTCAGGCGCGAGCTCAGCCATACTGTTCTGTATTGCGTTGAGCACTGCATCGTAGAGCACCGCTGGTGGCAACTGTGCCGTGATACTTTCAGGCAAACCAAAGCTCACCGTGTGCGAGGTCATCTGTGATGGTAGTGGCGTATTCTCAGGGTTAACAAGTGCAACAATCGGCATGATGGCCGATGGATCTACTACGACACTGCTGTTATTAAAATCAAATGCTAACGGTATTTGTATCGACGAGCTAATCGTTGGTGTGGCGTAATCGTAGCTATAGACGCTTTGTAGTTGACGCTGCTTGGGACGGTATTGACTGACGCTATTGAATGTTAAATGCTCATACTGATAAGCATTGGATGCAGCTATTTGCTCAGGAGTACGGTGGAACATATCAAGTATATTGCCAATCATGCCTGTAGATGACATTGGTAGGCTGCCACGATTTACCGTCTCTGTCTTAGCTTGCTGTTTTGCCATTTGCATGGCTTCATACTTTGCAGCCATTGATTTGGGACTTAACCCTGACATCCCTGAGAGCATACCTTCACCACCGCTACTGTATTCATCATAATTATCATAGTCGTCACTACTGTAATCATCGCTGCTATAGTCATCTGCTGTATCGTAGACATACTCGTTATCGCTGTTGGTATCACTGCTCGTAGGCTCATTCTCCCCCGCTTCAGCCAATATAGCAGCAATAGCTCTTCTCTCTGCTTCAGCTTCTGCTCTAGACTTATCATAATCATTAGGATAGTCGGACTCTATCGAATCTTTTGCGTCATCATAATCGTTATAGTCATCATTGTATGGCTCATCATCACTTTCGCTATATGCACCTTCAGGCTGATACACATAGGTTTCTATGATCGTTCTGAGCAAACTACTAGATCCTGCGTCGATACTATCTGGGTCAATGAATGGTGTTGAGCGATAGTTGGCTGTGGCGACTGCGACATGCTCGGTCGCCAAGTGCTGACGAATGGCTGCAAGCAAGTGTGATTTGGCTTGGTTTTCGGTATTTGGGTGCTTCTCTTGATCAAACAGATGCTCATAACGTGCGGCCTGAGCGTTTTGACTGGCAGTAAAAGCTTGACCCTGACGTTGGCTCTGCGCGGCGTTTGCGACACTAAAGTCCATCATGGTACTAGAGGCGCTACTATTCGACGACAGATTGGAAGATGAGCTGGTTGGAGTTGATTGGCAACCTGCGAGTACAAGTGAAGCACTACCAACTAGCAATGCTATAGACGTCAATTTACCGGTTGGATATAGATGACCGTTGTTATTTTTACCATTATAGTTTTTGTGATCAGTGTTCGATAAATAAGCAGGCGCAGTCTCAGAGTAGCGCTGTCGATTGCGGTTATTAATATGGTGTGATGACATAGTAATCTCTTTGTATGAATAGACAGTCGATAATGAGTGTACAGTGGTACCGTTATTTATATCACAAGACGTTACAACTTAGTAATATTAGCGAATATTTTTAAAGAATTTCTTCATTCATAAATAATTTGCTCTGTATAACAGCTTTCTTATCATTAGCTTCATCTACTTGAAAATTAGCCTCGTTTATTTGAAATACAGTTGATACAACTAAGCGCTATAGAAGCGTATACCACAAAAAATAATAAACAACTTTCTACTATTTCATATTTTCGTTACTATTTAGGCTTACCTACTTCCTAGCTCTATTTTTTCCACTCGCGTAAAAAGGACTTTGCGATGTCACAGTTATTATCTCGCCACCATCGAACCGCTCAGCAGCGTAAACCAAAAATTAATACCTTACTCAAATCTAGCGTCGTGCTCATTACCAGTACGCTACTACTATCTATATCCGCACAGGCCGTAGAGCCAACGACCTCAGTAAGTAATGCCACGGTCAACAACACATCAATCAATACCAGTGCCATAAACTTGGCCATCATGGCTGATAGTCCAACGGTATTATCTGAAACCAAGCGCATCACGCGAGCGAAGACAAATACACTTAGCACCACATCGAACAATGCTAACAATACTAATAGCGACCAAGCCATCTATTCTGAAGACGCCATTCATCATCCAGTTTGGGCAAAAAACGGCATGGTTGCTACCCAAGAAGCGCTTGCCTCTGATATCGGTTTACAGACTCTAAAAGACGGTGGTAATGCGGTAGATGCTGGCGTTGCAGTGGGTTTTGCCCTAGCAGTAACCTTGCCGCGTGCGGGTAATATCGGTGGCGGTGGTTTTATGATGATTTATGATGCCAAGCAAGGCAAAACAGTGGCGCTCGATTATCGTGAAAAAGCACCAAGTAGCGCCTCGCGCGATATGTACCTTGATAAAGAAGGCAATGCTGTCAGCGACTTATCTCGCTATCATGGCTTGGCCGTTGGCGTGCCAGGGACAGTAGCAGGACTACTAAAAGCATTAGAAGAGCATGGTACGATGAGCCGCGAGCAAGTAATGGCACCAGCGATAGCACTGGCTGAAGACGGTATAGAAGTCACCGCTGGCTTGTCCGAGTCACTCACGGCGTTGAGCGATCGCTTGCAAAAATGGCCAAGTACCAAAAAAGTGTTTTTTAAGCCTGATGGCAGCGCTTATCAGCCGGGAGAACGTTTAAAACAGCCTGAGCTTGCGCGTTCGCTAAAGCGGATTGCGGTACAGGGTACCGATGGGTTTTATAAGGGTGAAACCGCTCAAAAACTGGTCAAAGCAGTCAATGAAGCAGGCGGTAGCATGAGCCTGCAAGATTTGGCCAATTATCAAGCCATCGCTCGCGAACCTGTCAAAGGCGACTACCGTGGTTATGAGATTGTTTCTATGCCGCCGCCCTCCTCTGGTGGTATTCACATCGTCCAGATTTTAAATATCTTAGAAGGCTATCCGCTCAAAGACTACGGACAAAACAGCGCACAGACTATTCATCTAATGGCGGAAGCGATGCAGTTAGCGTATGCAGATCGAGCTGAGTACTTGGGAGATGCTGACTTTATCGATGTACCTGCCAGCGGCTTAACCTCACAAGCCTATGCAGACAAACTGCGTACGTTGATTGATCCCAATAAAGCCACGCCAGCAGCGACTATCAAAGCGAACAATCCTCTGCCCTATGAGAGTGATCAAACCACGCATTTCTCTATCGTTGATAAAGACGGTAATGCGATAGCCAATACTTATACGTTGAATTTCTCTTATGGTACTGGTCTCGTTGCGGACGGTACAGGCATTTTGCTCAATAATGAAATGGATGATTTTTCTGCCAAACCTGGCGTACCAAATGGCTACGGTTTACTTGGTGGCGACGCTAATGCTGTGGAAGCCAATAAGCGTCCACTGTCTTCTATGAGTCCGACACTCGTATTCAAAGACAGCAAACCTTACATCGTCACGGGTAGCCCAGGTGGTAGCCGTATCATCACGACTGTCACTCAGATTATCTCCAATGTCATCGATCATGATATGAATATCGCTGAGGCAACACATGCGCCGCGTATCCATGATCAATGGCTACCTGATGAGATTCGAGTCGAAAAAGCACTGAATATCGACACAGTGAAAAAGCTCGAGTCAATGGGTCATACGGTCAGTCCAAAATCCGCGATGGGATCTACACAATCGATCATGCTCACACCAAACGGTGTTTACGGATCGTCTGATCCACGTATTGTCGATGCGGCGGTGGTTGGTTACTAAGAAACTGACTTTAGTTATCAATTACATAGCCCTCTATACCTCGTTGTATTGAGGGCTTTTTGCTGTTGTCTATAACCGAGTTTTTATACCTTAATGACTTAACTTACGCAGATTAAACCCTTTGAACCTGTGGCTGTCTGCGGCAAATAATGCTATTATTGACGACCCCATTTAAAACGTATCAATATGGCTATCGAGGTCTTATCGGCCTCTAGATATCAGTATAATTGATTGATAATCATCAGTTATTTTATCGCTAGCTTATTTCTTTGATCGTACCAGTAAGAGTCTTCTATGGCATTTGTACATCTTGGCATTCACAGCGAATATTCCATCACCGATTCTATCGTGCGTATTAAACCGCTGGTAAAAGCTGCTGCGGCTGATAATCAGCGCGCGTTGGCATTGACCGATTTGTCCAATTTATATGCCACGGTAAAGTTTTATCGTGCCTGCTTAGGTGCGGGTATCAAGCCTATCATTGGCAGTGAAGTCATCATGGATAATGAAGACACACGCCTCACCCTACTTGCGATGAATAACGAAGGGTATCAAAACATTACCCGTATCGTATCGCTTGGGTTTACCGAAGGTCGTGCTGATCCTATCAATCATGGCACGCCAGTTATTAAGCGCAGTCATATATTAGAACATGCAGCAGGTGTGATTGTACTGCTCACCGAAAAGTCAGACGTGGGTCAAGCATTGGTCGGCTCGATGCCAGAAAAGGCCGATGAACTACTTACTGAATGGCAGTCAAAATTTGATGATCGTTTATACTTTGCGATCAAGCGTACCAATCGTTCAGGCGAAGATGCTTTTATTAAAGCAGCCATCCATTCAGGTGCCAAACACAGCATTCCTATCATTGCGCATAATGACGTGCGTTTCTTAGAGCAAGATGATTTTGATGCTCATGAAGCCCGCGTCTGTATTGCAGGCTCTTATGTCCTTGCTGATCCAAACCGTCCGCAGACTTACTCGGATGAGCAGTATCTAAAAACACAAGCTCAGATGGAGCAATTATTCGCTGATATTCCGCAGGTCATTGATAATACCTTGCGTCTCGCTACACGCTGCAATGTCACCTTGACACTTGGGATTAACGTCCTACCTGATTTTCCTGTTCCTGAAGGCGAGACGATTGAATCGTTTTTCCGTGCCGAGTCACAACGCGGTCTTGAGCAGCGCTTAGACAAGCTGTTTCCTGTCGAGGCACGTACGGACAATTGGAACGATTTCCGTCAGAGATATGATGAACGCCTAGCATATGAGTTAGATATTATTCTATCCATGGGCTTCCCTGGTTACTTCCTAATCGTCATGGACTTTATCCGCTGGGCAAAAGCCAATGGCGTGCCAGTAGGCCCTGGACGTGGTTCTGGTGCAGGTTCATTGGTCGCATACGCATTAAACATTACCGACCTTGACCCGATTCATTACGATCTACTATTCGAGCGCTTCTTGAACCCTGAGCGTGTATCGATGCCCGATTTCGATATCGACTTTTGTATCGAAGGTCGTGACCGCGTCATTGATTATGTCGCGCAAACCTATGGCCGTGATGCCGTATCGCAGATTATTACCTTTGGTACCATGGCAGCGAAAGCAGTTGTGCGAGATGTGGCACGCGTACAAAGCAAATCGTACTTTTTAGCCAATAAAATATCTAAGCTGATCCCAAAAACGCCTGGCATCACACTGAGCCAAGCGCTTGAGCAAGAACCACAGCTCAAAGACTTGATCTCTAATCCTGACAATATGGATTATGAAGATGCCATTGAGATTTGGGAGATGGCGATTAAGCTTGAAGGCGTCTGCCGAAACGTCGGTAAACATGCCGGTGGCGTATTGATTGCTCCGCACAAGATCACTGACTTTAGTGCCATTTACTGTGATGATGAAGGTCACCGCGTCAGCCAGTTCGATAAAGACGATGTAGAAGCTGTCGGTTTGGTAAAGTTTGACTTTTTGGGTCTACGTAACTTAACCGTCATCAACGCGGCAGTTGAAAATATCAATTTACGCCGTGCAAAAGAAAACGTACCTGCCTTAGTTTTAGAAGATTTGCCGTTAGATGACAGCAAAGCCTATAAGCTGCTGCAAGATGCCAAAACCACGGCGGTCTTTCAGCTAGAAAGTATGGGCATGAAAAAATATCTGGCCAAATTGCAGCCGACCAATATCGAAGATGTCATCGCCATGTGTGCGCTGTATCGTCCCGGCCCACTCGATGCAGGCATGGTAGAGATGTATATCGACCGTAAGCATGGTCGTGAGGAAGTCATTTATGACCATCCCAATCTTGAGCCGATTTTAGAAAACACCAATGGCGTTATTGTCTATCAAGAACAGGTAATGCAAATCTCGCAGGTGATGGCAGGCTATAGTTTGGGCGGTGCTGATATGCTACGCCGTGCGATGGGTAAAAAGAAACCTGAAGAGATGGCCAAGCAGCGCGATATCTTTGTCACGGGTGCCACCTCACAAGGTATCGATGAGGTCACGTCAGGCGGTGTATTTGACTTGATGGAAAAGTTTGCCGGTTACGGTTTTAACCGCTCGCATTCTGCGGCTTATGGCGTATTGGCTTATCAAACGGCTTATCTAAAGCAATACTACCCTGCTGAATTTATGGCAGCGGTCTTAACTTCAGATATGAACAACACCGACAACGTCGTGTTCTTTATCAATGACTGCCGTGAAAACTTTGGGTTGACCGTAGTCAATCCTTCGGTCAATCGCAGTGAGTGGCATTTCGTTGCCGATACTCCGACCAATATCATCTATGGTCTTGGCGCAATCAAAGGCGTGGGTGAAGGCGCGGTAGAGTCTATCGTAGATGCACGCCGCACGGATGGTCCTTTTAAAGATTTATATGACTTCTGCCGCCGTGTGGACATCAAAAAAGTCAATAAGCGCACACTTGAAGCATTAGTCAGTGCTGGCTGTTTTGATGACTTTGCCGCCACGCTACGACCTGACTTGCCAGCCGATGAAGCTTACGAGATTCGCGGCGCTTTGATGAGTCAATTGCCAAGCGCGGTACAAGCCGCTGAGCAAGACCGTCAAAACCGCGAAATCGGTATGATGGATTTGTTTGGTGAAATGGATGGTGTGGTCGCAGCACCGCCGTTAGTGATGACGCCAGAACTCATCTGGGGTGACAAACACCGCCTAAAAGCGGAAAAGAACACCTTGGGATTGTACTTAACGGGACATCCAATCAATGAGTATTTGGATGAGTTGAAACGCTATACCTCTGGTGCGCGTCTCGACAAGTTAACCGATACTGGCTATAACGGCAGTTGCTATTTCTCGGGGCTTATTATAGATATTGCCAACTTTGGTAATCGTAACGTGATTACTTTAGATGACGGTACATCGAGACTCGAGGTCAGCTGTTATGCTGAGCGTTTTAACCGTGTCAAAGAGCAGTTGAAAATCGATGAAGTCGTCATTATCAAAGGCAGCATCCGTGAGCGTGATGGACGTTTGTTTGCACGTCTCGATAGTGCCATGAGCATGGTAGATGCGAGACTACGTTGGCTCAAAAAAATCAGTATCAAAGTTCACGGTAGTGATATTAATTTGCTCACACGTCTACAACCACTACTTAAATCAGCCCAAGCTGACATTATTCCCGAGCCGCGTCTGGCTTATAACCAAGAGCAAGACGAACAAGGTAATGGCGGTAACAATGTCTACGACCCTGCAATGGGTGGCAGCTTGTATGATGAGAACGGTAATGATTTATTGGCATTAGAGAGCGACATGAACCATGATGCGGCCAATCAAAACGGTATGTCAGCCAGTTATGCCAATAATGCCCTGAGTAATACTGACGCTTCTATCAATGATAACTGTCTGCCACTTGGACTAAGTATTTATGAAGTCTATGGCATCGCAAATGTTGGACTGTCTGAGCACTGGCGCGTTTATCCAAATGACGACAACCTGCAGACATTAAAGACTTTGGTCAGTGAAGAGAACTTACATTTCCATTACAGCTAAGACGTACATTACGTTTTAAAAATTCATTATAGTAATCTTATTGCTTTAACTTTTATAAATTGGACAACCACCATGGATGACACTACAAATAATAATATGCTCGGACAAACTGATGAAGAAATTATCAATCATGAACAGTTCGAGGACATGCGTGACCTGCTCGAAGAAGACTTTGTTGATTTGATACAAGTATATTTTGCTGATAGTAAGCAAAGAGTTGCAGCGCTACGAATTGCCCACCAAAAAGACGATAACGCCCATGGCTTCGAAACTGCTCATGCTTTAAAAGGTGCTAGCGCCAACTTAGGTACGACTCAATTAGTCCGTCTTAGCAGCCAGTTACAAGAATACTGCCGTGAGCGCCGTATCAATGAGCAAGCCGTCCTGATCGAAGAGATTGCCATTGCGTTACACCGTGCTGAACAAGAAATCAATCAGAGACTGGAACAATAATGAGTAACGACGCTTCATTAGCCGTATCATCACGCACAGTGAACGACTACCTTGATTGCTTGCAAGTAGTCATGGTCAATACAACTTTACCTGCCAATATTGGTTCGGCTGCCCGCGCGATGCATACCATGGGCTTGTCTCACTTAACGGTGGTCGATCCCAAATTACCGATTGACGAAACCAGTGTGTCTCATGCAGCGGGTGGCAGTGAGTTATTATCGTCAGCTTTGATTGCACCTACTTTAGAGTCTGCTATCTCTGGCTGTCAGTTGGTGTTTGCCGCTAGCAGTCGTAGCCGTCACTTACCTCGCCCTGTCGTGACACCTACGCAAGCCGCTAAGATTATGTTTGACTTTATCGATGCGCAGGCAGCTTTAAGTGCAGACGATAGTAATGCTGATACCTCATCTGCTGCTACTTCTAACAAATCAAATATTGCTATTCTATTTGGACGTGAAGACCGTGGATTGACCAATGAAGAATTGGCTTATGCCGATTATCATATTCAAATTGACGCCAATCCTGCTTACCCTGTGCTAAATGTCGCATCAGCGGTGCAAGTCATCGCCAGCTTTATCTTTGCTTATGCTCAAATGCACACTCAGACAGTGGATAGTCTAGATTCGGATACAAGCACAGACGCCCAATCGACAATCAATGTGAATTTGCGTCAGCAATGGGATGAGCCTGCTATTAATCAGCAGCAGCTGCAACAGCTCACTCAGCGTACCACTGACCTTATGGTGCAGCGTGGATTAGCAAATAGCGAACATTTGAAGTCATTGCCATCACGCTTGTCTAGACTTGGGTCACGCCTACAGCTTGATCAAAAAGAATATCAGCTATTAAGCGCTTTGATTGCAAAACTATCAAAAGACTAAAACAAGCCATAGTTTATAAGCTTGTTTTTATTTGACAGCTTTTTACTATATTTTGCCGTATAAAGCTGTTATAACTTGCAGAAGCTTAGCGAAAATATATATTCCTGATTATCCGAACTTTATGACCACAGATTAGAGGCATCGCTGTTTTCGCAACGACACTCTACCGACGAATAGATAGGACGCTTTATGTCATTGCCATCCAAATTATTCAAATCACTTGTTACTATCAAGAATGATTTGAAAGAAGATATTGATGCAGTATTCACCCGAGATCCTGCAGCGCGTAATAGTCTGGAAGTGATCCTAACTTATCCGGGCATACATGCGCTTGTTTTGCATCGCGGTGCACACTGTCTTTGGAACAATGAACAGAAACTAGCCGCTCGCGTGATCTCTTACGGCTCGCGCATCATGACAGGTATCGAGATTCACCCTGCTGCCAAGATTGGTAGACGCTTTTTTATCGATCATGGTGTTGGCGTCGTCATCGGTGAGACTGCTGAGATCGGCAACGATGTGACGCTATACCATGGTGTTACTTTGGGCGGTGTGTCTTGGAATAATGGCAAGCGTCACCCAACGCTAGAAGACGGTGTAACGGTCGGTGCTGGTGCAAAAGTTTTGGGGCCGTTTACTGTTGGTAAAAATGCTAAAATCGGCTCGAACGCAGTGGTAGTCAAGCCAGTACCAGCAGGTGCTACGATGGTCGGCAGTGCCGCGCGTATGATCTCAGATCATCACGATGAAAAAGGTAATCCAATCGCGACAAAAGTACAAGATGCCAAGCAACAAGAAAAAGTTGCGCAAGCTGGTGAGAGCAACGATCAAACTAAAGATACTACCCCTACTGCCAAACGCACCAATACCTTCCGTGCTTATGGTATCGACCCTTATTCACAAGACCCTGTTGCAGAAGCTTTTGCTAAAATGCTTGAGCACATCCAACAATCAGAAAATCGTCTCGATCAACTGCAGTCAGCGATGTGTGATATTGATCCCAATTTTTGCAAAAAAGAGTATGACAAACTGTGTCTAGAGGATTTAGATGTGATTGGTCGTGCTGATGTAGAAGATATCAATGATGAAAAAAATCGCTAAGACAATCGTTAGAAGTAGGCAGTACTGTTACCGTATAAACTGATAACAAATGCTTATACGAATTGTAGAAAAGACACAATAAATTCAAGGCGGTCTTAGATAAAATCTACCATATCCGCATACATGGTAGATTGACTTGCTTGACTTCCTAGCAAATTCCAATCTTTCGAATCGCTGACTTTCATCTCAGAGTAAGCTGCACAAGCTAAGAAGTTCTCTGATGAGTTGATAACTTAGAAGACCTTTGTTCGTCCTGTATATCCAATATTACTCAATGTATACAACAACGATATAATCAAAATTAGATTGTGCTATATCTCTGTGCCTGCGCTATACCAGATATTTAACAATTTTTACTAAATAAATATATCCTGACCTCACCGCTTCTTGTGAGCTTTGATTTATCATATTGTTAAAATTAGAAAAAATTATTTAGCAGCCTTTCCGCACTGTTTACTTCACTAAAGCTATCAATTATTTCATTTTTAACCGTCTGCGACATGTATTTAGTACTTTTTAGTATCAGTAGTAGGTTTGAAATCGCCCAAGTAATCGTAAATAAAAATCTTTCTAGTAATTAATAAATTGATATCGACATACTGAATGGGGTGGCACTTCTCTTTATTGTATTCAAGATATTGATAAAACTCGTCCCTCTGTTGACCATTCCACTTATATCCATAAGGCATATTTCCTGAAAACGTTCTATGACTCTCAACTTTATGACCATCTATGGTCAATCTTAATATCTTCATTTTACTTGTGTCGGTATAACTACTTCGTAGATACAAACACCCTTCCTTTATATTATTTGGTTTTTCTGCTTTTCTTTCAGCGATATAGCGCACACCCCAGACCTCAAAAATAAAGTATCCGCATAATAAAGTTATGATGATAAGTTTTTGATGTCCGAGATAGATACCGCGGATTTTTTTACTATAACTTTTCATCCTTCTCTTCTTATAATTTTTAGGTTTCATCAATAACTGGGGTTAGTTTAAAACTAGCTATATTTAAATGTAATAGACCAACGTTCTTTACCACAGGGTATTTATCTTCGGTAAGGGTTTTAAGATGCTCGGAAGGCGTGTTATCGCAGGCAGATAAAGTAGAGATTATTATTACTAATAAACTCGTGACTATCTTTTTCTTCGAAAAGTTCATTGGTTTTTTGCATAGGTAGTAGTGTCTTGAAGATTACATCGTCACTTATACTAACAATTGCCTATATAATCGCATAGTTTTTATTAGATTTTTGTCTAGGAAACTGATGCGCTGAGGCAGAGTGAATGCTGAATAGCGATAGTTTTAGGTGAAAAGATATAATAGCAGTTAAGATATGGCTACTCATTAGAAAAATTAGAGCTTGGTTAAAATCAATTCTTCAACCCCTGCTTCCTCATGAGCTTTAAATGGATAACGATCTGCCATTATTATCCAATCAGACATTGGTTTAGATACTAATTTCTTGCTTAGGCTATTATTTTCTTTTGATAATTTGATGAGCAAGATATCAATGTCTATCGTCACACGCCTTATTTGGTTAGGCTCAGTCTGTCGGCATCTATTACAATCGCCTTCAAGCGTTTTAAAAGTTTGCTGTAGTTGTTGCAGACTCATCGGTGTGGTCAATGTTAGATGGACACACTGATTGGTATAATCAGGTTTTGGTAATTGGGTAGTCGCAGTAAAATCAGGATTTTGAAAAGCCGTAGACAATCGCACCTCACCTAGCGCTGCCAAGCGCTGCCGAGCAAGCGGGAGATACTTGTCGGCTTGATAGTTACTACCTAGCGCTAACACTAGCTCTACCACGGGATGCGTTTGCACAGTCTCAGGTGCGCATTGTGTTAGCATTTTCAAATCCACTGACGTTTTATGCATCATCAGCTTGGCTGACGTTAACTTCTTTGGCAGCTTTTTTAGTAGCTGGCTCGTTGGTTGATGCTGGCGCATAGCGCGTTATTTGCACCCCTACCGTATCCGCTTGAGCAATAGCGGTAGGCTTAGCAATGCTCAACGTTATTTTTTGACAGTCATATTTTGCAAATATCTTATCAGAGATCTGACCAGCCAAATGCTCAAGCAGCTTCGCTTGAATCTCTTTGCACCACTCACTCACATCATCGCAGACTTCTTTATAACTCAGGGCATCGCTGACATCATCTGACACAGCAGCACGGCTAATGTCAGTCTCAAGCGCGATATCAATGAGTAATGGCTGAGTAATGGCTCGCTCCCAATCAAACACACCGATTACTGCATCGACTTTTAGACCTTTTATAAATACCACGTCAGACTGAGTATGAAACATGCTTTCATCCTTGTTTGCTAATTTTTTTCGTGTTTTTGAAATTTATTTAACCGATTGTAGTGCTTCTTCACGTAGGCGCGCCGCTTTTAACACTTTACTTGGACGATGGCGCCACAGGTCAATGCTGAATAATAACAGACCTAACCAAATCAGACCAAATACTGCTAAACGATGTAAATCGAACGGTTCTTTATAATAGAACACTGCCAAAAAGAAAATGAAGGTCGGCGTCAGATAATTCATAAAGCTTAAGATACTGTATGCAACGAGCTTGGTAGATTTATTGAATAATAAAAGCGGTATTAGCGTAATCGGGCCTGCGATCATGAGCAGCCAAATATTTGAGCTAAACCAAAAGCTCAGTTGATGACTTGCCACATCAGATTGCCAAAACCACCACAGACATAACGGTACTAGCATGGCGGTCTCGACAAACATGGCATCAACAGCAGTCAATGGCGTTTGTCGTTGAATCGTCCCGTAAGTACTGAAACTGAACGCCAAAATCAACGATATCCACGGCAGACTGCCAAGCATCACCACTTGAATGACCACAGACAATAATGCAAAGCCAATGGCTACCCATTGCAAAGGACGCAAACGCTCTTTGAATAAAATCATGGATAGTGCAACGCCAACCAATGGCCCAATAAAGTAACCCAAACTGGCCTCAAGGATACGGTCTTGATTGACCGCCCATACATAGGTCAGCCAGTTAGTTGCGATAATTAACCCAGAGACGAGTGATAGCGCAATCCATCTTGGGTTTTGCTTGAGCGTTTCTATCCACCCCCAGCGTTTGGTAGCCACTAACACAATCAGTAGGCAACAAAACGTCCAAACGATACGGTGACCTATGATCTCCGTCGCATCATAATTAGATAGCTGTTTGAAGTATAACGGAAATCCGCCCCAAATAAAGAACGCGATAAGCGCAGTAATAATGCCGCGTCTGGTTGTGGTTATCGGGGCAACGGGTTTTTTGATGACATTTTGGGTAGTCATAATATAGGACAACTTTTTAGAGCAAAGCGCACTCTCACCTAATTCTAATTATTATTGTCAATTGAATCGTGAAAGCGCAGGGTTACTACAGTGAGATTATAAGGTAAAAAGCAATGTACTCATGCCAATAGTGACATGAGTACATTGCTAACGATGTTAGATTAAACTTTTAAGAGTTAATGGTAGCTTAGCGACTTACTCAGCAACAGTATCCACTTGGATAGACATACCGATTTGGTTGGCAAGTTCAGCAAATCCTGGGAAACTGGTATTAACCGTTTCAACCCCTTCAATGGTAATTTGCTTGGATGCACGCAGACTGGCTACAGAGAAGCTCATTGCAATGCGGTGATCATGATGAGAGACAATATGACCGCTACCGAAGACAGGTTGGCTATTGTTTACTTCACCGTTTTCAGTAGCAGCGCCTTTACCTTCGATAATGAGACCATCATCAGTCACAGTACAATCAATACCAAGTGTATGTAACCCTTCTGCCATCACAGCGATACGGTCCGATTCTTTAACACGCAGCTCTTTAGCACCAGTCAATACCGTACGACCTTGGGCACAGCTGGCTGCGATAAACAGCACAGGGAACTCATCAATCGCCAGTGGTACAAGATGCTCTGGTATTTCAATACCGACTAGGTTTGAGCTACGAATCGTAATATCAGCAACTGGCTCGCCGCCCACATGTGTTTCATTGCTTAGGCTAATATTTGCATTCATTAATTTTAGAATATCAATGACGCCAGTACGCGTAGGGTTGATACCTACTTGGGTCAAGGTCAGCTCGCTATTTTGACTGATGGCCGCTGCTACCATAAAAAATGCTGCAGATGAGATATCAGCAGGAACAGCGATATCGCCGCCTGTTAGTGTGCCGCCGCCAGTGACACTGATGCGATTGCCTTCTACGGTTACTTGATAACCAAAGGCTGATAGCATACGCTCAGTGTGGTCACGGCTGATCTCAGGTTGTGTGACCGTTGTCGTACCCTCGGCCCATAGACCTGCTAGTAGCAAGCAAGACTTTACCTGAGCTGAAGCGACTGGCATGTCATATTCAGTGCCTTGTAATGGCTTACCCACCGTGTCACGACCGGTGATACTAAGAGGCGCAGTACCACTATGACCAGTACTCTGAATCACAGCTCCCATAGACCGTAGCGGTGCCGCCACGCGCTCCATTGGGCGTTTATTCAAGCTAGTATCACCTGTCAACACGCTATCAAACGATTGCGCCGCCAAGATACCAGACAGCAGACGCATACTGGTACCAGAGTTACCCATGTACAAAGGGGTTTTGCTAGGTTTTAAACCATTCATACCGACGCCATGAATGGTCAAATTGCCATTATCAGGGCCTTCGATAGTCACACCCATATCACGGAATGCTTGTAGCGTTGCTAGCGCATCTTCCCCTTCCAAAAACCCAGTCACATTTGTCACGCCTGTGGCAAGACTGCCGAGCATAATGCTGCGATGCGAGATAGATTTGTCACCAGGAATGGCGATGGTGCCAGAAACAGTATTGCTAGGGGTAATATTATAAGAAGCTGACATAGCAGAAGTATCCGTATAAGGGGTGCTGGCTAACATATGGCCGAAATGTCGCCGTGCGGCTTGCGCGCGGCCCAAAAGTCCTATCAGGGCGGTTGAATCTTTATCAATGATAAGCTGGCGCATTGTCTGTAAATAGACACCATACTCATCAAGGGCGCTGACAATCGCGCTTTGGTTGGCAAAAAATATATCATGCCACATTTTAGGATCACTGGCAGCGATACGGGTAAAATCGCGGAACCCACCAGCGGCATAACGAAACATATCTAAATTGTCATCATGGCTTGCCAATTGCTCAACTAAGTTGAAGGCAAGTAAATGTGGCAAATGGCTGGTGTGCGCTAATATGCGGTCATGGTGCTCAGCATCCATTGACATGACATTTGCGCCTACTGATTCCCATAATAGTCGCAACTTTGCAATAGCGGTTGCACTGGTCGTCGGTAGCTCGCAAATAATGACGCTATGATTAACAAATAAACTGGCGCGGCGCGCATGATACCCTGAATTTTCAGCCCCAGCAATTGGATGCGCTGGCACCAATCCTGTCGGCAGCGAACCGAACACTGCTTTAGCGGCATCAATGATATTGACTTTAGTACTACAGACATCCGTCATGATGCAATCACTGGTAAGCTGTCCGTTATCTATCGCTTGTTTGATATCAACAAACACTGCTTGAACAGCCTGTACTGGCACTGCAATAATGATTAAATCACTGCCAGCGATGACGTCCTGTAAGTTTGCACTACCTGCATCTAGCAGACCATGCTCGATGGCTTCTGTGATACTTGGTGCATGCCTATCGACTGCTACCAAACGCTCGCTCAAGCCATTATCTTTAATAGCTTGCGCAAAACTGGCACCAATCAGCCCAAGTCCAATCACACAAACTTGTTTAAATATAGATGGCGTAGTATTTAGAGGCGATTGAAGTTTATTATTTTTCTGACTACTCACGGCTTTTCTCGTTGGACACACTAAGACATAGATAGGGCCAGTCTTAGTGTTATAAATTTTAATGGCTAATTAAGAACAATTTTTAAATTACAAAGCACTTATGGATACGCTTAGTCTTCAGTCAAAATAGAACGCAGAGTATCAATCAAACGCAGATTGTCTTCAGCCACACCTACTGTGATACGCAGCCAGTTAGGTAATCCATAAGTATCCAACGGACGGACAATAACGCCTTGTTCAAGTAGCGCCTGATGGATAGAAGCAGCGGTTATATCTTCCATCTCAACCTGCACTTCGACCATAATAAAATTGGCATGCGACTTCACAAAACCCAATCCTAGCGCGTCAAACTGCTTTTCCAACCAACGCATTTGCTCATCGTTTATCAGACGAGTTTTTTCGATAAAGTCTTGATCGGCAAGTGCAGCAGCAGCGGCAGCTAAACCAACACGGCTGACGTTAAATGGCTGACGAATTCGGTTTAGTAAATCCGCCACTGCCATCGAGCTTAGAGCATAACCGACGCGTAAACCTGCCAGCCCATAAGCTTTAGAAAAAGTACGTACAATAATGACATTATCGAACTCATCCAATAATGCGCGGTTGTTACTCTCAGGACTATACTCGATATAAGCTTCATCCAGTACCACCAAGACTGAGCTTGGTACACTGGCAACGAACTGGCGCAGCTCTTTTTGCTCTAGCTGCGTACCCGTTGGATTGTTCGGATTGGCAATAAAGACGATTTTGGTATTCGGATTGTCTTGAACCGCTTGGCTCATGGCTTTTAAATTGTGGCCAAAGCGTTGAGCAGGCACTTCAATTCCTGTGGCACCTTGCATCTTCGCTAGCATAGGATATACCACAAAAGCATACTGACTATAGACGATGGCATCATCAGCACCCACAAAGCTGCGTGCTAAAATATCGAGCAAATCATCAGAGCCATTACCTAAGGTAATTTGATTGGCATTGACATCGTTAAAGTCAGCCAGCGCTTGCTTTAGATAGTAACCATTGCCATCAGGATAGCGCGACAACTGCCCTAGCTGCTCAGTCACTGCTAGCGTCACTCGTGGGGAGCATCCCATCGGATTCTCATTGCTAGCCAGCTTGACCACGTCTGAGACACCATACTCACGTGTCAGCTCCTCAATTGGCTTACCGGTTTGATAAGGTGCCAATGCCAAAATACTGTCGTAAGCTGGCGTTAACGGCGATAGATCTGACGCGGTCAATTGAGTAGTCTGCATGGTTTATCCTTAGATGGTATCTGTAAATGCTTTGTTTGAATGCTATCTGCAAAAGCTAAGACCCATCTATTATGTATGAATACCAGTGAGTAAGCCTATAGTTGTCTATAGGACAGCTTTTGGATATGAGCCCAATATGCGTAAATCCTTGACCAATGGACGAATATCATTGATGGCAGCGCTAACGTTTGGATCATTAACATGACCATTCATATCGATAAAGAATACGTATGCCCACTTGTTAGGACGCTCAGGACGCGTCTCAATACTGGTCATCGATACGCCATGATATGACAAAGGTTTTAATATTTCGATCAGTGCGCCTGCTTTATCATGAGCGGAGACGACGATAGAAGTTTTGTCTTGACCAGATGGCGCAATCGCTTCATGACCGATAATAAGGAAGCGTGTAGTGTTACTTGGATTGTCTTCGATGTTTGAGTACAGCTTATGCAAGTCATACTCTGCAACAGCAACATCACCTGCAATCGCAGCTGAATGCCATTCGTTTTTGAGGCGGCGAGCGGCTTCACCATTACTTGATACAGCAACGCGTTCGACATTAGGGAAGTTTACATCTAGCCAATGACGGCACTGAGCAAGCGACTGCTGGTGTGAATAAATACGGCTCAAGCCATCAATCTTGGTATGTTCAGCAACCAAGAAGTTTTGATGAATTGGCAGTTCAACTTCGCCAATGATTTTCAAAGTAGAAGACAAGAAACCATCTAGAGTATGGTTGACGACGCCTTCTGAAGAGTTTTCAACAGGAACCACGCCATACATCGCTGTCCCCGCTTCGACTTCGCGGAACACATCAGTAATGGTTGTCATCGGTACGGTATCCGCTGCTTTACCAAAATGCTTGAGCGCAGCGGCATGCGTGAAGGTACCGACAGGTCCCAAGAAGGCAATACGCTGCGGCGCTTCTAAATCCAAGCATACTGACATGATTTCACGGAATAAACGCGCCATTTTCTCATCAGCGATGGGACCTGCATTACGCTCCATGACAGCTTTTAGTACCTGTGCTTCACGCTCAGGGCGGTAAAAGATAGGATTGCTATTGTCATCAGCGGCGGTATGATTTTTCTTTACCATGGCTACTTGCTGAGCCAGCTTTGCACGGTTGTTGATTAACGTTTGAATCTCACAGTCTACTGCGTCAATATTTTGGCGAATATTGTCTAAAAACTCTTTTTCAGTTGCGGTATCGCTAGCGCCTGTAGTGGTTTGATTTAGATTATCCATTGTTTGCTCTGGTGACTGCTCGCTCATTACCGCCCATCCTTTTTAGATTTTATCGCTGTTAGATATTACTATTATTTAAACTCTACTATTACGTAGCTATTACTTAGGTAGCACTATTGCCAAATCTGACTGTTTTCTGTTTTTAGTTAAAGACTAAGCCTGATAGTAGAAACTATCTTCAAAACCAACCTCAGAACAGTCTATCAAAAACACCCTATATTGCTAGTGCCATTTGGCGTTAATGCTATATTTACTGCCAAATACAGCAGCTTGATACATAGCCGGCTCTACTATAGCAAAAACTAAGGTCAGTGCCCATGCGTAAATGCGTATAAATATACCAACTGTGATTAATATTAGCACAGCTGAGCCAGATAACAGTGGCGCATAGCATAACTATGAGGCAACACCTGCCCAAAACTGTGTTACAGTTCCAGTTCAGCTCCCTACCCTGTTATATATAAGAGGAGCATCATGTGATTAATAAGAAAAAGGATACCTGATGAGCGCATTACAACAGCTACGCACTATGACCACGATTGTTGCTGATACTGGTGACCTTGCCGCTATTGCCCGTTTAAAACCTATCGATGCAACCACCAACCCAAGCCTTATTACCAAGGCTCTAATTCATCCTGACAACCAAGGCATGTTGTCAGAGACCATGAGTCGTCACAATGGTGACGTGGATGCCGTGATCGATGCGCTGACCATTCAGGTTGGCTGCGATATTTTAGAGCTGATCGAAGGCCGAGTCTCTACCGAAGTGGACGCTCGCTTATCTTACGACACTCAAGCGACGATAGACAAGGCACTGGCGTTTATGGACGCTTACCAAAAAGCGGGCGTCGATTCAGAGCGAGTATTGATCAAGATGGCGGCAACTTGGCAAGGTATCGAGGCAGCACGCTATCTTGAGACTCAAAATATCCACTGCAACCTGACCCTACTGTTTGGACAACATCAAGCGATTGCCTGTGCAGATGCTGGCGTGACTCTGATATCACCTTTCGTTGGCCGTATTCTAGATTGGCAAAAACGCCAACAAAGCCGTCAAAACGTACCGGCTTCTGATGACATGGGCGTACAGTCAGTCAAGCTC
The DNA here is from genome assembly GCF_043419765.1 of Psychrobacter nivimaris. NCBI lineage: Bacteria > Pseudomonadati > Pseudomonadota > Gammaproteobacteria > Moraxellales > Moraxellaceae > Psychrobacter > Psychrobacter nivimaris. The sequence continues at coordinate 222,538 of NZ_JBHOFX010000002.1, forward strand.
ATTTATCAGTATTACAAACAACACGGTTACGAGACGCAAGTGATGGGCGCCAGTTTCCGCTCTACCGAGCAAATTTTGGCATTGGCAGGTTGTGACTTGTTGACGATAGCTCCCAACCTCATTGATGAGTTGGCAGCCATGGATACCGAGGTAACTCGCCAACTGTCTCCGAGTATGTCGATGGATATGAAAGCGATGACTCAAGTAAGCTTAACGCATGAAGAGTTTAGTGCTGCGTATCAGCAAGACAAGGTTACACAGGACTTATTACCTAAGGGAATTGACGGTTTTATCGGGGCGCGTGACGAGCTGGCCAAGACATTAGCAGCCATTCGCGGACAATAATAGCCACACGACGGATACTGGGCTGGCACAAAAGATATTTGCCTACTAATAGTAAGTTGGCTATCATTACCTACTTCAAATGACAAGAAGCAAGGCTTATATGAAACGGCTATCAATATTATTGGCAGGCAGTGCTTTAGCGATTAGCGCCCAGGCAGTTAACTGGGTAGAGGTGTCCGAGAGCAGCTCTGGATCAATTTTTAGTATAGATTTGGATTCTATTGAAAGCTCTGACATCAGTATCATAGATGAAAAAGATGTCGAAAATATCACAGTATCTATCCTTAGAACTTATCCTAAAGACAAAGATGACTCGAAGGAAGAAAAAAGCAATATTGACCATAGTGAGCAGCAACTACTCATTTCATGCAAAGATGCCAGTTACTATAGACGAGCCTTTGTTAACTACGATGCTGAAGGCAAAGTAACCAAGTCATGGCAGTCAGAAAAACCAATATTGACCACAAAAGACTTTAAAGTCACCACCCCAAAGACAGTCGGTCGTACGGTGATAGAGCAGTCTTGTAAAGATTACGAACAAGACGAAGAGCAATAAATACAGCCTACTTAACACAATACTAAAAAACATCAATACAGTATCGAAAAAGCGCCCTGACATAGTATCAGGGCGCTTTTTATTTGGAGAATCGTTTAACTATATTGACAATACGACATGTCTAATAGTCAAAAACATAGCAATTCATTTTAAGCTTTTAATACCGTATAAACAGGTACTGGGAACTCGCCATGCAAGTCAACCAAGTCCAATAACACTAACGCACCGACCACAGTATGGTCAGCCGATTGGCACAGCTCGTAAGCAGTAGTCAACGTGCCACCAGTCGCCAAGATATCATCGACCAATAGTACGCGCTCAGGCGGTAGATTGTTTTGCATCTCAAGCGTGTCTTTACCATACTCAAGTGCATAGGCTTTGTTGGCAACCGGTGGCGGCAGCTTACCTGGTTTACGTAGCAAGATCATGCCTTTGCCCAGACGGCCTGCTAGCATACTGGCAAAGACAAAACCGCGCGCTTCTACCGCACCTAGACAATCTACCTCATCCATAAGCCCTTCTGGCAATGCAGCAAGCAGCGCGTCAATGACAGCGTCAATATGACTGCGCAGTAACGGGGTAATGTCATAAAAATCAATGCCAGCTTTTGGAAAGTCTGGTACTGTGCGAATAATCTGCCAAAACGGATGGTCAGTATTGAGCACATGAGACGTCTCATTGTTGGTGGCGGATGTGGCGGCGGCATTGGTACTCATGATGACCCTTAGCTTATGTATTTAGATGGTTTAGTTAGTTTAGTTAGTTTAGATAAGACAACAACTGGATGATATATCAGCGATAAATGCTAAGTGTTACTGTGAATTTAGCGGCGATTATTATAGCATAATTGGTTTTCGTATGGCGGGCTGGCGTCCAGTCTTGTTATTAAGCGCTAATAAGGTAACGTATGTGATTGACTTGATAAAAGAAAAGTCATCTCAATATACAAGTGTAAACTTAACTATGAAAATTGCGGTTATATGCTAAACTACGTGCGTTTTTGCAGTCTAATATAATAGCTGTAATATTAAAAATGAGCGTTTATAGCACGCTGTAACTGTAATACTGGTAATGATCGATAGGACTATTTATGAAACGTTATGAATGTATTGTCTGCGGCTGGATATATGATGAGGCGCTTGGCTGCCCAGAAGAAGGTATCGCACCTGGTACTAAGTGGGAAGACATCCCTGATGACTGGACTTGCCCTGAGTGCGGTGTCGGCAAGCTTGATTTTGAGATGCTTGAGCTGTAGTAGATGACCCTCTAATTAGGACACTTCATGACAAAATCAAATGACATCAATAGTGCCAAATTGCCTGAAACGCTAGATAACAATCTAGAAGATCGTCTGAATAACTACCCTACTCCTGAGTGGCGCAAATTTGGGGAGCATCAATGGCGCGACTCTGACTTGAGTAAGCACCTTCGTCAAGCAATGATTGACATCGGTGATGGTATTGAGTTGTGTGTCGAAGCTGGCGGTAATCCTAATAATCCGCCACTGCTGATGATCATGGGGCTAGGATCACAAATGATATTTTGGCCAGACAATTTTATTAAGCGCTTTATCGATGCTGGTTTTTTTGTGATTCGTTTTGATAATCGAGATATCGGCTTGTCTTCTAAAGTACAGATAGAAGGCTTGCCGCGTATTAGCCAGCTCAAAATGATGGTTCGTCTACAGACAGGGCTGTCTAACAAAAGCACACAGGTTGCTTATAACTTGACGGACATGGCTGAAGACACCGCACGTTTGATTAAAGCACTAAAGCTTGGTAAAACACACCTGCTTGGGGCGTCGATGGGTGGTATGATTGCACAAATCGTGGCGGCACGTTATCCGAGCTTAGTGCAGCGAATGGCGCTTATGTTTACCACGACCAATCGTGCATTTTTGAAGCCGCCCAAGCCTAAACAGCTATATACCCTTATCAATCGTCCAGAGAGCCACTCTGAGCGTGATATCGTGCGTCATAGCGTTTGGTTTATGAAGACCGTTGGTACACCAGGTCATGTGAATGTGCGTATGGTCCGTGAAATCGCTAAGATTCGCTATCAGCGCAATTTTCACCCGCTTGGTACGGTGCAGCAGCTCAATGCTATCTTGGCATCAGGTTCTATCAGCCGATTTAGTAAGCAAGTCAAAGCACCAACGATTGTATTACATGGTAGCGCTGACGGACTCCTGCCTGCCTCGCAGGGCCGAGTCGTTGCCAAGACCATCCCTAATGCTACGTTCCATCTCATCGAGGGCATGGCACACGATATTCCAGAGTATTATCAGCCTTATATGGTTGACTTAATCAGCAATCATTTATCAAGCAACTAGCTTTAAAAACATCAATATCAAAAAAAGAGTATAAAACCTAGCGAAAAATCACAGGTTTTACACTCTTTTTTATTGCCTATTTAATCCTAGGGCGTGTCCTCAATTCAATCGATATTTATCTAAATGGGTTAAAAATGGCTAAATCTTGCCAAACGGCGTCAAATAGCTGACTAATATCTCGATATTATCTGCGCTATTTTCCTTGTTTGACTGCGATTTATCTCATTTTTATCACCATTTTTAAAATGAGGACACGCCCTAGTAATTGCATCAATCACAAGCAACACCAGCCCCTTCTTTATCAATGCACATTTTATTCCCATTCTTTAGGTTACCAATCCACGCCTTACCACCTGTAAATACAAAGGAAGGTTTGCCCTGATAGCTATCGTTAGCGTTCACACCATTGTTAGCAAAGCGAAAAGGAATCACCAGCTCACCGCCTAAATTGATAAAGCCCCACTCTTCACCGATACGCACGCCAGCATATTCCTCAGAAAACGGACGCACTTCATCAAATGAGTACGTAATCATAGTGACATTATTATCATCGACGAAACCCCATTTACCATCTTGCTGACGCGATTGAAGCGTCGTAAAACGCGCTGGTACAGACTGTGATGCTTTGCTAGATTTTTCGTTAGATGAAGTAGGTTTGTTCACTGCCTGAGTGTCATTCTGGGCATTTGGATCATTCGCTGCATTACCGTTTTTATCCACCCAACTGGTTGCACGGCCTTTGCGTACACGCGCCACCCCATTACGATAATTATCGATATCATCAATCGCTGCAGAAAACGAGACAACGGTACTATTGGCTGTGTTAATCACACCATAGTTACCCTCTTTTTTTACTACGATACGCCCATCCGATACAGGCCGCGCCCAACCTTGACTCTCTGTCAATATATCGTACATGGCAGGCACGACTTCGCGGCCCTGCATATTGAGATAACCGACTCGGCTGTTACGCAGTACAGGCAACAGACCGCCCGATAATTTATCCGCATCGACTTTTTGATAACGTGACAAATCAACGACTCGTTTGCCTTTTTTATCGATTAAAGCCACTGGCGCACCAAAGTCTTTTATCGCCAAAAAGTAACTGCTACTGGCCGTGCAGGAGACGTTTTTGTAATAACTTTTTGGGATTTTACAGCTGGCGGCGTGTGCGCTAGGCATCAAAAACAATGCGCTAGATAGCATCGTCACGACGACACTGTATTGCGATATTTTTGGTAGCAAACCAGACAGTGTATGTGACTGTTTTTTTGATAGCAATCGTTGAAGCATAAATAAACCTAGACAAATAATATAGATTGTTTGGTATAACAAATCAGACGTTAAATACATTATATCGTCAATCTACTATACATGTGTTGCAGCAATAATGTCGCTTAAAGTGCTACACACATATTATCCCTACAAACCATCTCTACAAAAATATCACTTGTATACATCATGCGCTTTCATACTCCTACGAATCGTCACCCTGATACAAATATTTTGATATAAGTACTATTACCCAACTGTCATAAGACTCTTGTGAAAAACGTAGCTATATCAAATACTTTGATTATTTATTTGCGTCCAACATGCCCAATAATTTTCCGCATAGCGATAGTACCTGTATTCAGCATAATAAATTATGGTTTTGCCATTTCATTTTGCACTTAAAACCACGACAATATGGCTCTATGTCAACATAAGTTCTGACATGATGCAATGATAATAAGAGTGCTGTTATTCAAAATACTATTATTCAAATACTGTTATAAGGACAAATTATGGCTATTGCTTCAACGCGATCTGCACCTATTGGCTTAGTCATTGGTTGTATCATTTTTGGATTGGGCAGCTTAATTGTCGCTCACGTCGATATTGGTGGTTGGGCCATGTCGTTTTGGCGATTGGCTGTTTCTGGTATTGTATTTGCGGTATTGGCTAAGATAATGGGCCAACGTATGCCCAAATCAAGACGCGCTATTTTTTATGCATTATTATCAGGGGCATTTCTAGGATTAGATTTGGCGCTTTGGCATGAGAGTATTTATGCGGTTGGGCCTGGTATTTCGACGCTGCTTAATAGTCTGCAAATATTTTTCTTGGCCGCGATTGGGTTTTTGTATTTCAATGAGCGTCAGTCTATCGTACAGCTTATTAGTTTGTTCTTAGCCATGATAGGCGTGGCGATGATAGGTAGCCCTGAATTCGCACACAACACCGCTGCGACTTGGGGTTTCGTCACTGGTATTGTATCGGGTGCGATGTTAGCTGCATCAATGACATTTATCCGCAAAACACACGATACTGAACCGACGCCTATATTTATGCTAATGCAGCTAATCAGTATTGGCGGCGTCTTAGCCATGATTATACCGATGTTTGTATTTGATACAGGTAATATCCTGCCAAATACCTGGTCTGAGATTGGTTGGGTGCTTATCTATGGTACGGTGATGCAGTGTCTGGCATGGGGATTGATTGCCTACTCTATTCCTAAGCTATCTCTGGCACTGACTGGACTGCTATTGTTGACTGAACCTATTGCAGCCCTCGTCATTGATTATAGTTGGCTGGACAAGCCGATTAACACTTTGCAGTGGAGTGGCGCACTATTAACGATGTTTGCTATTTACTTAGGCTCTTTAAAACCAAAGCCACGCGCCCTTCGCCGCTATCGATTTTTTTCAAGATTTTATAAGCGTGACTATAAGTAATATTGATTTTTTCAATACGGTTACTTAATATTGCCGTACAAAAAAGCACCCATGCTATCGGTAGCATGGGCGCTTTTTGTTAGATGAGATATGCTTTGACCGTCTTTATTTGATAGGCGCAAACTTCAATCTCATCAGCCTTACTTATTTCGCCTCAGAACTTTGGTTAAACAAAGCGTTTAACACGATAGCGGCTAAAGTAGCAGTACCGATACCGCCTAAATCAAAGCCACCTAAGTGCAAACTAAAGTTACCAGTACCCATAATGACCGTCACTGCCGCGATGATTAGATTGCTGTTTTTACTAAAATCAATATGGCTATCGATCCAGATTTTTATCCCAGCAACCGTGATAAGACCAAAGACAACAATAGAAGCCCCGCCCAATAGAGCCGCTGGTATGGTCTGAATGATCGCACCAAACTTTGGCGACAGTCCCAATATAATAGCAACCAAACCTGCTACGACAAATATCGTCGTGCTATACACTTTGGTAACCGCCATGACACCAATGTTTTCAGCGTAAGTAGTGACACCTGTACCACCAAATCCTGCCGAAAAAGTTGTGGCTAAACCGTCCGCCAAAAATGCTCGGCCCATATAAGGGGTCACACGAGCCTTAGTCATGCCCTCTACTGCTTTAAAGTGCCCTAGGTTCTCAGCCACCAAAATAAAGGCCACAGGTGCAATTAGGATAATAGCGCTCATCTCAAAGCGCGGCGTATGAATGCTTGGTAGTCCAAACCATGAAGCGGCAGCTACTGTACTAAAATCAATCGCTGTACCAAAGCCTAGAATATTGGTCATGACAAAATAAGCAACGTACGACAGCACTAGACCGACGAGTAGCAATAGACGTCGCAACATACCGCGAGTAAATACTGCCACACCACTAATGAGCAGTACGGTCAAAGTGGCCATCCAAGCATCAAACTGATTGGCAGACACGCCTTGAATGGTCACTGGCGCCAAATTAAGACCGATAATCATGACAATCGCACCCGTCACGATAGGTGGCATCAAACGCTCAATCCAACCTGTACCCGTCTTCATCACTAGCAAACCAATCAATGCATAAATAATACCGCAGGCCATAATACCGCCTAGCGCAACATTTAGATTGTCATTGAACCCTGCGCCTGCATAAGCGGTCACCGCGATGACTGGACCAATAAAAGCAAAGCTTGATCCCAAGTAGCTCGGCATACGCCCACCGGTAATCATAAAGAACATTACCGTACAGATACCGGACATCAAGATAGCTAAGTTAGGATCGAACCCCATCAATAAAGGTGCAAGCACAGTTGCACCAAACATGGCAAACGTATGCTGTATACCGAGCAATACGCTTTTTGACGGAGGTAGATAGTCGTTGATACCAACTGGGTCACGATCTAAGTCGCCCTTATAAGGACGCCATGTCGGAAACCAACGGCCATTTTCAAAATCTGGATTATGCGGGTAATTGATAGCGGCTGAATCAATGCCTGCAGACTCCAAGGCATTTTGAGTCGATAGATCTTGAGCGCTATTGTCTGACGCTGATGAAGGGTCTTTTTGAGATGGCATGCGCGCTTGTCCTATGTGAGCTAAGCTAAAGTAATAGGCTAGAATAACTGATAAAATAAGAATATTAATAAATGGACATATTTCTAAGGGCTTGTATAAATAGCAGAACATTAAGTCTTTCTATCTATAATATGTCATCCCAATTCATTCATTTATGTTGTAATATGACAAACCAAAAGTATTATTTGGTATGATAGCCATATCTTTCTAGATTTATGAATACAGATATGTCTGACTGAAAAATTCAGTCTTTTTTAATCCGTCTTATTTTACGATGATAACCAACTTACAGGATGTTACATAGTTGTTGACTGCGAGCATGATAACGGAGTTTCAAAATAAATAAAAGTTATTATTCAACTGCCCTCAGTGCTCATTTACCTTATAACCTTCATAAATAGTGTCTCGCGCCCACCTATCAATGGTGACTAGGAGCGATGGCTGTCTATTATATTTTTCACAAAAGCGCCCAATGCCATAGATAAAATAGGCTAAAGCGCTTAAAATTTTTGGTGACTTATTATGATCAGTGTTTTTGATTTATTTAAAATCGGCATCGGCCCATCCAGTTCGCATACCGTCGGACCGATGGTCGCTGCAAACTTATTTTTGACCTCGCTAACTGAGCAGATGGAACTGACTGCGGTTAAGACCATTGAGATTGAGCTATATGGCTCTCTGGCGGCGACCGGAAAAGGCCATGCAACAGATACCGCTATATTGTTAGGACTGCTTGGACATACGCCTAGCACGATAGACACACGTATGACCAGTAGCTACCTATCTCCTATCTTCTCTGACAAAATTCTTAATGTATCAGGCACGCATACGATTGCTTTTGATACAGAGCAAGACATCTACTGGTATGACGATACTGTGCTACCTTATCACCCTAATGCATTGACGCTACGCGCTATCTCAACTGAAGGCGTTCGCTATCAGCAGACTTATTATTCAGTTGGTGGCGGTTTTGTCATCAATGAAGAAGATGCAACTAACCCAGACGAAGATCATGCCAGCCCGACCATCGATAGAGTTCCCTACCCGTTCAATAACGCAGCAGAGCTACTAGAGCAATGTCGTGAGCATGACTTGAGCATCAGCGAATTGGTACTAGCAAACGAATGTCACTTCCATGCCAAAGAAGAAGTATTTGCTTATCTAGATAGCATTTGGGAAGTGATGCAAGACTGTGTCAAACAAGGCTGTGAAAATGGCGGCATCTTGCCGGGTGGATTAGATGTAAAACGCCGTGCCCAAGATTTGCATACGCAGCTGTGTGCTGAAAAAGACCAACCTATCACCAAGACCGATAAGTTAGCCGCTATGGACTGGGTCGATTTGTACGCGCTTGCCGTCAATGAAGAAAATGCCAATGGCGGCAAAGTAGTCACGGCTCCAACCAATGGCGCAGCAGGTATCATTCCTGCCGTACTGCATTACTATCGTGATTTTTTGCCCAACTACAGCCAAGATGGCGTTCGTAAATTTTTGCTAAACGCCACTGCTATCGGTAGCCTTATCAAACAAAATGCTTCAATCTCTGGTGCTGAAGTTGGTTGCCAAGGTGAGGTTGGTTCTGCGTGTGCAATGGCAGGCTCTGCACTGGCAGAAATCATGAATGGCACGCCAGCCAAATGCCTAAATGCTGCTGAGATTGGTATTGAGCACAATCTAGGCCTTACTTGCGACCCTATTGGCGGACTGGTACAAGTGCCTTGTATCGAGCGTAATGCGATGGGTGCAGTTAAAGCAATCAATGCAGCACGTCTAGCCTGTAGAGGTAATGGTCAGCACTTCGTCTCTTTAGACAAAGCGATAGAGACGATGAAGCAAACAGGTGCCGATATGTCTGATAAATATAAAGAGACGGCACGAGGCGGTCTGGCGGTCTATGCTGATAGTAGAATCCCTACAGCAACGCGCGGTGTTAGCGTCAACTACAGTCAATGCTAATTTGACTTCTCAAAAACTAATTTACTAACAATAAACACGTAAAAAAGCCTCTAATTCGTTAGAGGCCTTTTTGTCATGTATAACTGGTTTATCGTCTATATATTGCTATCAATATTATTCAGCAGTTTTTGATACCACTTCGTTTAGAATCCAAACTGGCTGTACGACATTAGAGCCCTCTGCTGTTACTGCTTCTTGACGTACATCTAGGACATAACGATAGTTCGGCTCATAGGTAAAGCCTTGAATATTACCGTTTAGCGTGGTGTAGTTTTTCTGATAGGTCTGACGATACTGCAAGCACTGTGATTCGACCATGCTGCCATCAGTAGCAGTCAGGTCACATACTGCTTTACGCGGTGCAATTTCTACTTCAAAACTCGGGATGTTTACTACTTTTACATTCATAGGTTGTCCTTCAACAACCATCGTGCGCTCATTGTCCATACCCATCGTAGAGCAACCAGAAAGGGCAAAAGTTGTCATCAATGCTGCAAGTGCTAATTTCTTCATTATTCAATCCTCAGATAATTGTTATTGATTCTTTATTGTTAGCTTAGTTACTGACTTATTTATTGATTTAGCTAATAATTCATTGCTACTTAGATAAACTTATTGTTTTGAACACCTTATCTTGCTTTGCTACAAGCTAATAAGGCTGTTTGCTTCTTACTGAAACCAGTATAGGTCGCTAGTCGTCTTGCCCTCTATGACTGCTTTGTAAAGTAACGTCAGCTTTTGCAACTGATGTTAATGAAGCGTATTGAATAGCGGAGTTATTTGCTACTGAGGAGATGACTGACATTAAAAAGCCAGAACAATATTTGTTCTGGCTCTTATACAACTATGCAAATTCTGTTTTGTTAAGAATGACTAGCTACGATAATCAGCGTTTATTTTGACATAATCGTATGACAAGTCGCAGGTATACACCGTATCGCTAGCATCACCACGTGCAAGGTCGATATGAATGGTAATCTCAGGTCGACTCATGACTGTTTTGCCTGCCTCTTCTGTATAATCGGGTGCAACACCGCCATTTTGGCAAATCATTACCTCGTCTAGATACACATCGACTTGCTCTGTGTCTAGATCTTCGATACCAGCATAGCCCACTGCTGCTAATATGCGTCCCCAGTTAGCATCACTAGCAAAAAATGCCGTTTTTACTAAGGGTGAATGTGCGACTGCATAAGCCACATCGCAGCATTCTTGCGTGGTTTGACCGCCAGTCACTTTGACCGTCATAAATTTAGTAGCGCCTTCGCCATCACGCACAATCAGTTGTGCCAGACGGATAAACACATCAGCCAATGCATCGAATACAGGCTGATAATGTGGATGCTCTGGACTATCAATCACCTCTGAGCTAGCAGCACCTGTTGCAATCAACACACAACAGTCATTGGTTGAGGTATCGCCATCGACAGTAATGCGGTTGAAAGACTGCTCATTGATAGCGCTTAGCATCTCTTGTAATAAGTCAGCAGCGATATTAGCATCTGTCGCCACATAGCCCAGCATAGTCGCCATATTTGGGCATATCATTCCTGAGCCTTTAGACATACCAGTAACATGATAGCTAGTACCTGCTACATCAATTTTTTGGCTGGCTAATTTAGGAATAGTATCTGTCGTGCGAATACCGTTAGCAGCGGCTAGCCAGCTATCAGACGCTAGATTAGCCAATGCATTATCCAGACCTGCGATGACCGCATCACTATTTAACGGCTCACCAATCACACCGGTAGAGAATGGCAATATTTTGTTGGTATCTACACCGGCCTTTTCGGCCAATGCTGTACAAATATCAATGGCGCGGCGCTTACCATCAGCGCCCGTACCTGCATTTGCGTTACCCGTATTAGTGACTAAATAGCGCGGACTAACCTTAGCAAAGTGCTCACGCAATACTCGCACTGGCGCGGCACAAAAGGTGTTTTTAGTGGTTACAACCGCAGTAGTGGCCTTATCAGATATTTCGATGACTACTAAATCATCGCGGTCCTTATAACGGACGCCTGCCGCTGTGGCACTGAGCTTGATACCGTCGATAGGATAGATAACGTCAGGTACTGATACATTTCCAACAGCCATAATAAAATCCTCATTTCTCAATTTTTATCGTTATTTATGGAATACGAAGTGATAAATATATAGTCAGTTCAAGACAGCTTAAATACAAGGATAGCTAGCTACAGTGCTACGACTAGCAGACTGAACAAGCTACTCATCGTATCTAATTGACATGAGATTGCCTATATATAGGTATCACGGTATATAAGTATTACGGTTTCTTTAAGTCAAATGCTGACCAAATCGGTGCATGGTCAGACGGTTTTTCCATAGCACGTAGCTCATAACTGATACCAGCATCAATACATTTATCGATTAAGTCTGAAGTGCATAGAATATGATCAATACGTAACCCGCGCTTAGGTTCATCATTGAAGCCGCGACTGCGATAATCAAACCAACTGTATAACTCGGCACTCTCTGGATAATGCAGACGGTAAGTATCTGTCAGCTCACGTGACATCAATGCTGAATACCATTCGCGCTCTTCCGGCAGAAATGAGGTTTTTCTGTTTTTCAACCAACGTTTGGCATTGACTTCACCAATACCAATATCGATATCTTCTGGTGCAATATTCATATCACCCATGACGATAATCGAACGACCTTCCGCTTTTAGCGTATCAATATAAGCCATCAAATTGGCATAATAAACGCGCTTCATAGGAAATTTAGTCGGGTGATCTTGGCTCTCTCCTTGCGGAAAGTAACCATTGAGCACATCCACTTCACGACCTTCAAACTCATAACGTGCATGGATAAAGCGTTTTTGGGCTTCTTCATCTTCGCCAGGGAAGCCTTTTTGTACGAATACAGGTGCAGCTTTGGATAATAGTGCGACGCCGTAATGCCCTTTTTGTCCAAAGTACTCTACGTGGTAGCCTAGCCCTTCGATATCGCTAAGCGGAAATTGATCATCATGAACCTTGGTTTCTTGTAGGCCCATGACATCAGGATCGATTACCTCACGCACCGCTTCGAGCTGATGCTGACGTGCACGGATACCATTGATGTTAAAACTGACAAAACGGGTCATAAACTGTCCTATACTGATTGGTTAGAATATAGCGTTCTATAAATAGGTGAAATATAAACGACTATGATAACAAATGTAAGCGGTTCTAGCGGTTGCATGGCCTGAAATCTTGAGCTAGAGTAACTCTATTATAAGCACTATCTATTATTGGTCTATCTGAAACACTTTTATTCAACAATACTTATTAAAAATATCGAGCATCACTATGACAACAATTAAGCAAAAAAATACGACATCAGCCATGAATGATGGTACCAAACCATTATTTGCTAAAGATTATAACGTCTATATTAACCATACTGATGCTGGCGGTATAGTCTATCACGCCAATCACTTGGTATTTTTTGAAAACTGTCGACGCGACTGGTTTACTGAGCTGGGCTTAAATGGATATTTTTTGCAGACTGACAGTGGTGAAGTACAGCATTTTGTCGTGAGTCAGGCAGACTTGCAATACAAAAGAGCCATTCTATTAGATGAGGTAATTAGTGTACGTATTGATAAAGTGGAGCTAAAACCTGCCAGCATCATATTTTACCAAAGTATATATCGCAATCTACCAAATCATAGTACTACGGAAACAGATGATAGCCAGCTACTAAGCAGCACCAAAATCGTTATTGCCTGCGTACAAAACCTTGTCAAACCAGAGCCAATGAGTAATGATGAAATAGGCAGCGATAAACCAGATACTGCAGCGACAACCCCACCAATGCGTCCTATTCGTGTACCAAAAAAACTGCGCGTTACGATCGAACAAGCTATCGACGAGCAATTAAATGGTCAGCAGTAGAACTGCTATGAGCATAGATACGGATAGAGTGTTGTTTGAATTTGATAATCTATGGGTACATAACCAACGAACGGTACGTACTCATAGCATTAAAGATAGCAAAGAAGCCTCGAATAAAATCTCTATGCCGTCTAGTATTTATCAAAAATGGACAAGCAAGCTAACCGCAAACACTTCATTGAATCAAGAGCCATCAATTCATGATCGAACGCTAATAAGCGGTGCGAGCGGTACGCTATTGTCAGAGCAAGTCACTGTTTTGACAGGAGCGTCTGGTAGCGGTAAATCAGTACTGCTGCGAGTATTGGCAGGATTATTTTCCATGAGCAGCGGTACTGTTCGTTTGCACGATGACACGTCGAGTAATGTTTATCACGATATTCATGAGACTGCACCTATGCGGTGGCGCAAGCAGGTCGCCCTACTCGCTCAGCATCCACAGTTGCTAGACGGCAGTGTCCTTGAAAACTTACAAATGCCTTATCAATTGCATGCTCACCAATCGCAGACTTTTGATAGAGACTGGCATGTTGCTCAGCTTGAACACTTAGATAGAAGTGCAGATTTTTTACAACAAGACGCCAAGCACTTATCTGGTGGCGAGCGCCAACTGGTCAATACATTGCGTCTATTACAGTTCAATCCACAAGTTCTATTACTAGACGAGCCAACCGCCGCTTTGGACATTGACACTTCAGCACAGCTAGTCAACTTACTCATCAGCTGGTTGCACGCAGATGCACAGCGCACACTCCTATGGGTGACTCACGACACAAAAGATATTATGCCTTTGGCAAATAGACACTGGCATATGCAAGCAGGTGTGCTCACTGCAGACTCTTGACATTTTCTTGATTGGCAATATTTAATCAGATGAGTAAGTCTTTATATAGCTGCTCGGACAATTTAGCACGTTAATTAACTCAACCCTCACCTTGTATTATTACTATAATTACTTCCTAAATAAGCTCATACGAGTGGTACGAATGATATGCAAATTTTTCTCACTTATGGTGATATCGCTCTTGCCAGCAGTTTAATTATTATCGTATTGCTCATCTCTTGGCGCTTACGTTTAAAGCTAAGCAAGACCCTTTTAATAGCGGCACTTCGTACGATTATACAGCTTAGCTTTATTGGGCTAATACTGGCATGGATCTTTGCACGTGAACAATGGTATGAAGTGCTACTTATTTTAACGGTCATGACTCTAATTGCAGCAAGTGCCGCCAAAAATCGTGTCAAACGCAGCTATAAAGGGTTGTTAAAAGATACGTTATTAGCAGTCGGTATCTCAGCAATACTAGTAACGGCGATTGCGATTATAGCGATTTTGAATGTGCAGCCTTGGTATACACCGCAATTCATTATTCCTATATTGGGTCTGATATTAGGTAACTCTCTGACTGCTATTTCGTTAACGAGCAATCAATTGATTGAATCCTTTCATGAGCAATCTGAACGTATCGAAATGATGCTCAGTCTATCTGCTAAGCCGTTCGAAGCCGTCCATGAGCAGATAAAAGCAGCTATCACTAATGGCATGACTCCAACTCTGAACTCTATGCTAGTCGTCGGTATTGTTAGTTTACCAGGCATGATGACGGGTCAAATCCTAGCGGGCGCCGATCCCACTCAAGCCGTACGCTATCAAATAGTCACTATGTTCCTGATATGTGTCAGCAGTACACTTGGCTGCACCATCAGTGCATTACTTATTTATCGAAGATTCTTTAATAAAAAAGATCAATTCATTTTACCGCAATAATTTTGGCATCTATATCCCTTTGTGTTTTATCAGCTCACCAATATTAATTATCTAATCCTTCTTTTGTCAGCCAGCAAAGTCACTATATTCTTATAAGTTAATATATGTACTGATCAGTATCGCTTACTGTTATTGTTTTAGACTAAATTCATGCTAATGTATTGCTCAAATGTATCGTTTTTTTTGATACTTTATTGGTAAGCTGCAGATAAATAGTTTTAGAACGAGCGTTGTTTTTATTACTGAACTTTTTATTTATTTGTTCTATTTAATGCTTTATATAAATACTCATTAAATAAAATGCTGTGACAGCAGCAAAAAAACTAGCTATTAATCAATAGACAGGGATGCTATTGAATACGGTAGATACCACTTAAATAAGTAGTGGTTTGTACCATTGATAGATTGACAACTACCTTTTCAAAATACTTTAGCCTATATCAAATCGCAAGGATGCTAACTATGATATCGAACAAACCTTGGCTTTCTCAATATCCAGCCGGTGTGCCAAAAACCATTAACCCCGATAGATATAGCAGCATCATGGAGCTATACGAAGAATGCTTCGATCGCTTCCGTGGACATCCGATGAGCATTTGTATGGGAGTGACTCATACCTATGGTGATATCGATAATGCTTCGATGGCAGTTGCTGCTTGGCTACAGAACCAAGGCTTGCCAAAAGGCAGTGTCGTCGCTCTCATGATGCCAAATATTCCACAGTATCTACCAACCATGATTGGCATTTTGCGTGCAGGCTACGTTTGTACCCCTGTTAATCCTCTATATACTGGCCGAGAATTACGCCATCAGCTTAACGATTCTGGTGCTCAAGCGATCTTTGTGGTCGATAACTTTGCCCAAGCGCTTGAGCAAGTCATTGAAGAAACGGCTATCAAACGTGTGATCCTATCGAAAATGGGCGATATGATGGGTTTGAAAGGTATTTTGGTCAATACGATTATTCGTCAGGTCAAACGCTTAGTACCCAAGTATAATCTTAATGACCCCAAATACCATGTCACTAAATTCCCTGACGTGCTAAAAAAAGGTAAAAACTTACCTTTTCAACAACCAACCATGTCTCTGGACCAAAAAGCATTTTTGCAATATACAGGTGGTACCACAGGACTTTCGAAAGGCGCTATTTTATCGCAGCGTAATATCGTAGCAGCAGCGATGCAATCAGAAGCATGGACCCGCCCTATCACATCAGAAATTAATGAAGTATATATCAATATGGTAATGGCACTGCCGTTGTATCATATCTTCGCATTCATGTTGAGTTTACTTGGTATGCGTTCAGGTTATACTTTTATATTGATACCCAATCCTCGCGATATTCCAGGATTCGTCAAAACCTTGTCAAAACAACCGTTCCATATTTTCCCTGCAGTTAATACCCTCTTTAAGGGGCTGCTCGATAATCCAAACTTTAAAGATTTGGACTTTAGCTCTTTGCGTATCTCACAAGCTGGTGGTATGGCGGCTACTGAGCAAACTGCGAATCGATGGTTAGAAGTGACTGGCTGCGCGATGATCGAAGGTTGGGGTATGACAGAAGGCGTTGCAGTCGGTACCGCCAACGTTATTACCAATCGTGAGTTTAACGGTACTATCGGTGTACCAGCCCCTGGTGTCGATGTCATCATTATTGATGAAGATGGCAAGCATGTAGGTTTAAACGAAGGGGGTGAGCTATGTATTAAAGGCCCTAACGTAACCTCTGGATATCTGAATAGAGACAGTAGTGCTGATTTTACTAGTGATGGTTATTTCCGTACTGGTGATATCGTCAGCATGGATGACAAGGGTTATATTAAACTGCTCGATCGTAAAAAAGATATGATTTTGGTTTCAGGATTTAATGTATTCCCGAACGAAATTGAGTCTGTGATGCTTGACTGTGATGGTATTCTTGACTGCGCAGTAATTGGTATTCCTGACGATCATCAAGGTGAAGCGGTCAAAATATACGTAGTACCTGAAGACAATAATGTTACCAAAGAAGTGATTACAGACTTTGCCTTAGATAATCTAACGGGTTATAAGTGTCCACGCCACATCGAGTTTGTGAGTGACCTACCAAAAAGTAATGTCGGTAAAGTACTGCGTCAAAAATTGCGTGAAAAGCATAATGCAGATTACCCACAAAGATAAAACAACCTTAAATTTTAACTTTTCAAAAATTTAATTTTACTTTTACTAAAGAGCACCTTACATTTAATGTAGGATGCTCTTTAGCATATTTATTCTTAATTATTTATATTTGAGAATACTCTTCTAAAACTCTCGTTATTATATTCATAAAATTAATTATTCTGGTTTTCTTAATACAGGTAATGATAATTATTTGATAAGACAGTGATTTATTTTTATGAACCAATTGCTCAATAACTGTATCCTACAACATATATTCTTTTATTTATCAAATTTAATTATAAACTATCAAGTTCTTGTATAAGAATAACAGACCTAGTTGTAGTTATGTTAATGTATCGCCAAAATGTGTCACTATACTTTCTGTTATTTTAATATTATAGTACTTTCAATTAAGGCCAATTGATTAATATTATTTTACAAGTGGTCATTTTCATTATCAAAAATAGTAATCGGCTTTTTAATCTACTTAGATGTTTACGCTTTGTGGTTAAATCAAACTTTATATAGGCCCCATATTTTAGCAGTATGTGAATACATAGGATAGCACTCGACAATTTCTTGCTAATGGAGCAGCAACTTGAATTGTTGACATGGACGTGACTACTTTTTTATAGAGCCTTAACTTATTTCAATATTTAAGGACACTAATCATGACAGTAGATAAACCTTGGCTTGCTCAATATCCAGAAAACGTACCCAAGACGATTAATCCTGATCAATATGAAAGCCTCATAGAGTTATATGAAGAGTGTTTTAACCGCTTTCGTATGCATCCGATGACTATCTGTATGGGTGTTACACATACTTATGGCGACGTTGATACAGCCTCACTTGCAGTAGCAGCATGGTTACAAGCACAAGGCCTACCTAAAGGCAGTGTAGTAGCTCTTATGATGCCAAACGTTCCCCAATATCTACCAACTATGATTGGTATTCTACGTGCAGGTTATGTTTGCACTCCAGTAAACCCACTATATACGGGTCGCGAGTTGCGTCATCAATTGAACGACTCGGGCGCTCAGGTTATTTTTGTTGTTGACAACTTTGCTCAAGCCTTAGAGCAAGTCATTGAAGAAACCAATATCAAACGTATCGTGCTGTCAAAAATGGGCGATATGATGGGTCTAAAAGGTATTTTGGTCAATACTGTCATCCGTCAGGTCAAACGCTTGGTTCCAAAGTACAACCTAAACGATCCTAAGTATGACGTTACTAAGTTCCCTGAAGTTCTAAAGAAAGGTAAGAATCTACCGATTCAAGCGCCAAAAACTACCCTACAACAGAAAGCTATTTTGCAGTATACAGGTGGTACTACTGGGTTGTCTAAAGGTGCTGTCCTAACACAACGTAATGTCGTCGCTGCTGCTATGCAGTCAGAAGCATGGTATCGTCCTGTTACTTCAGACATCAATGAAGTCTATATCAATATGGTTATGGCATTACCGCTATATCATATTTTTGCCTTCATGCTGAGTCT
The DNA here is from genome assembly GCF_043419765.1 of Psychrobacter nivimaris. Classification (NCBI taxonomy): domain Bacteria; kingdom Pseudomonadati; phylum Pseudomonadota; class Gammaproteobacteria; order Moraxellales; family Moraxellaceae; genus Psychrobacter; species Psychrobacter nivimaris. The sequence goes on from NZ_JBHOFX010000002.1 coordinate 241,329, forward strand.
GCTCGGTATGCGTTCAGGTTATACCTTTATCTTAGTACCTAATCCGCGCGATATGCCAGGGTTTATTAAAACGTTATCAAAACAACCATTCCACATCTTCCCTGCTGTGAACACTCTATTCAAAGGGTTACTTGACCAGCCAAACTTTAAAAACTTAGATTTTAGTTCATTACGTATCACTCAGGCTGGTGGTATGGCGGCAACTGAGCAAACCGCAGCACGTTGGTTGGAAGTAACTGGCTGCCCTATGGTTGAAGGTTGGGGTATGACGGAAGGTGTTGCGGCAGGTACTGCCAACGTTATCACTGATCGTAAATTCAACGGTACTATTGGTATACCTGTTCCTAGTGTCGATATCATCGTAGTAGATGACAGTGGCAAACGTGTAGGCCTAAATCAAGCAGGCGAAATGTGTATTAAAGGTCCTAATATTACGTCTGGTTACTTTAATAAAGACAATACCAATGATTTCACAAGCGACGGCTACTTCCGTACGGGTGATATTATCAGTATGGACGAAAAAGGCTATATTACCCTACTAGATCGTAAGAAAGACATGATCTTGGTTTCAGGATTCAATGTATTCCCGAATGAAATCGAATCCGTTATGCTCGATTGTGATGGTATCGTCGATTGCGCAGTAATTGGTATTCCTGATGACCACCAAGGTGAAGCGGTTAAAATTTATATCGTACCTGCCGATAACAATGTCACTAAAGAAGTCATTAAAGAATTTGCGCTAGACAATTTGACTGGTTATAAATGTCCACGTCATATTGAGTTTGTTAGTGAACTACCAAAGAGTAACGTTGGTAAAGTACTGCGTCAAAAGCTGCGTGAACAGCATATGTCAAACAACCCTCAAACGTTGTAATACTTGCCCTGCTATTTCAGAATAAATAAAAGAAGAAGCCCACTATTATTGTAGTGGGCTTCTTCTTTTCTACCTTAGGAAAACCAATTTGATTAACTTAGTTTATTCATTACCTGTAATGGCAAGTGCTTCATCGCGTGACTGACCATGGACCAAGGTAGGCTCGGCACACAGGCTTCATCCACACCCGCTTCAATAGCTGCGACAATAGCTTTAGTACCAGTATCTGTATCGACTTCGAACGGTAATGGCTTAGAGCCTTCGTTGATTTCGGTGCGAATATAACCTGGGTAAATCGTAGAAACTTTAATAGGAAGATTGGTCAAAAGCATATCAGCACGAATACCTTCTGCTAAATGAGCCAAGCCGGCTTTACTTGCCCCATAGGTCGTCAGATGCCTAGGTAATCCGCGCATGGCTGACATGCTAGATATCACGACCAAATGGCCACTGTTCTGAGCACGGAAGATATTCATGGCGGCTTCACACTGTGCCAGTGCGGCGACAAAATTGACAACGGCAGTGCGACGATTGGTTTCAAAATGTCCTTTACCAATGCGGCGGCTATCACCAATGCCTGCATTGACCACTACTCGCTCAATGCTACCGAAGTCATCTGCAAAAGCATCAAACACTTGAAAAACCGTATCATAATCACTTACATCTAGTGCTTGGTATTCGACTCGAATATCAGGATACTTGTCCATCATCTCCGATTTTAACTGTTCTAAACGATCAGTGCGACGCGCACATATGGCCAAGTTGTAGCCAAGGCTAGCAAACAGTCTGGCCATACCTTCACCCAGACCTGAACTGGCACCTGTGATAAGCACCGTTTTGCCCTTGCCTACTTGCTGCTGACTCAAACCTTTTAGATAGCTTGCAGGTCGAACCGCGCCTACTATCTGGTTTTTGCTATGGCGCGCACTTTTAGCAACCAATTTTATTAATTTGCTTTGCATGTACCGTCCTTTGTATATCGATATTGCACAGAATCAAATCAGTATTTCTTAGTATAAACGCTGATAGTGCTTATACTTTAAGCAGGTATGACACTATATTATTCGTAAAATCATGTGTAAATTTATCGCCATGTCACAAACGGTTTACCATCAGAGAATAAATGACTATATTCATTCAAAGACAGCAAGCGAGAGCTTTGATTCTTTAAAGTAATAGAGGTCACCCCCGTATTGACCAAGCTTTTATTCAGCTGATAAGCGGTCTGACTGCCTTGTCGCAATAACTGGGCAGTGATTGCAGCGATGACACCACCTGAAGTGAATACGAGCACGGTGCTGTCCTGATCTAAGCTCATGCTTGCTGCTTTTGTACGTACTTGTTCAAGGGCTTGCTGTGCACGATTATTAAACTGGGGCCAACTTTCAAGATAGTCTTGATCATTATCACCAGCATGCCAGCGCTGCATCGCTTGATCAAATAGCTCAGCCAGTCGTGTCGCTGGCGATTCTGCTTTGGCGATTTCAGCTGAGATGTCAGATCGATTGCCAGATGCCTCTGCTGACTTAACAAACACGTCTTTATGATTAAATTCATCAAATTGCGGCAGAATATAACTATCAGGCTGATCAAAGTTGATTGCGGGCGCAACAGCTGTGCCATTGCTATTACTGGCATGTACAGATGACTGGTAACGCTCCCAAAAATGACGTGCTGAGTCTTGCTGCCGAACCAACCTACCAGTGAATATGGCATCGATGCGGCGCTGTGTGGCTGCATAGTGCTGACCTAGCATTCGGGCTTGGATAGTACCTAGTTCTGAGAGTTGATCATAGTTTTCTTGTCCAAAAGACGCTTGGCCATGACGTGCTAAAAGTATGGTTGTCATAAATTCTTACCTTATATCATATTTGCTAAAGTACGGTTTGCTGAATACTTACGCTTCAGGAGAGTCAGGTGCTTTTGCAAAATAACCTTTTGGTAAAATACTTTTGACCACTTTTTGAACAGGGCTTGGCAACTGCTCAATAGCAGCAGCATCTACGCCTATGTCTTCTAAATGCGGCTGCACATGCGCATTGAATAAGGCTTCACCTTCATATTGCGCAATTAATTTGAGACATTTAGCATGCATGACATGTATAACGAGCCAAGCGTTTTTGAAAGCTGGATTGGTGGTTTGCTTATGATAATAACGATAGTAGATTTGCTGAATAATGCCTGAGAGGCGGAACAAACCAAACACTTCATAGAAGGTCCAATTATCTATCTCTAAACCTGACTGTTTTAGATAATATTCAACCACTTCATCACGCGTCATCATGCCTTCTAAATGTGTTGGCTGACGACGGAACTGCTGCATGATGATATTATCATCTTCTTCAATCCAGTAAGCCAACGCACTACCCAAGTCCATCAATGGATCGCCAAGGGTTGCCATCTCCCAGTCGAGCACGCCAATCACTTTGGTTGGCTCATCTGCATCAAGTATGACATTGTCAAAGCGCCAATCATTATGAATGATACAAGTTTTGCTATCAGCAGGCGTATGCTTAGCAAGCCATTGTCTGACCAGTGCAAAGCTCGGTACATTAGGTGTCTTTGCTTTGACATAACGTTTATCCCAACCACTGATCTGGCGTTCACAGTAACCTTCACCGCGGCCCAAATTGACCAAATCAGGATGCTCGGTATAGTCTATCTGATGTAACTCTACCAAAGCGTCTAATACATTGGTGCAAAGCAGACGCGTTTGCTCAGGATTTAGATCGATACCTTCTGGCAATTCTGCACGAGGGATAATACCCTCCATACGCTCCATCACATAAAAGTCAGCGCCGATAACAGCTTCATCCGTACATAGCGCAATCATCTCAGGTACATAAGGATAAGCATCTTTTAATGCTTTTTGAACGGTGTACTCACGCACCATGTCATGGGCAGATTTTGCCTTGGTACCTTTCGGTGGACGACGTAATATGAGGTCTTGGTTTTTATTTTCACCCTTATACTGTAGTCGATATGTCCAGTTTGATGCGCCGCCTGAGAACTGAGTGACCGTAGGCTCGCCTACCACATCGACACCTTGACCGCGAAGCCATTCACTGACTGCTTTGGCATCAAGCTCTTCACCTTCGCGTACGGCACCGCCTTTGTCTAGTACTTTATTATCAGTTGCCATGAGACATTCCTTATCATGTGGTCATTTATTTTTATAACAGATATGCGAGCTAGTTCTCAATTCAATTTATCTCATTCTTCTCGCTATTTTTGAAATGAGGACTCGCTCTAGTGATGAAAAATTCACTACTAAGTCGTTAATAGTGAATTTTCAATTAGCATTTTGATTGGCTTATTCTTGATAGTTGCGTGAGCAAATCAAAACTAACTCACACAACCGTTTGTTAAGATTAAGCTTAAGACTAAGCTTTGTCAGACTTAGCAGAACGACTAAAGCCCTGACGTTTGAGTTCTAGTTTGGCAATCATGGTTTTATGTACTTCATCAGGACCATCTGCCAAACGTAGTACACGTGCTTGCGCGTAGAAATTCGGTAGCAAGGTATCTTGACAGACGCCCATACCACCATGAATCTGAATCGCCATGTCAACTACTTCTTGCAATACAGTTGGCGCCACTACTTTGATAGCAGAGATTTCAGTCAATGCTGCTTTGGTGCCTTGAGCGTCCATTTTTTGGGCGGCGTACAACGTGAGCAAGCGTGCTTGGTCGATTTTGATGCGAGCCTCGCTGATACGCTCAAAGTTACCACCCAATTGTAGTAACGGCTTACCAAAGGCAGTACGTGACATGCCACGCTTAACCGCTAATTCAAGAGATTTTTCGGCAGCGCCGATACAGCGCATGCAATGATGAATACGGCCTGGCCCTAGACGACCCTGTGCAATCTCAAAGCCTTTACCAGGTCCACCAATAAAGTGGCTGACAGGTACACGTACATTTTCAAAGCTAATTTCACCGTGCCCGTGCGGTGCATCATAATCACCAAACACTTTAAGCATGCGTTTAATGTTCACACCCGGAGTATTGACTGGCACAAGCACCATCGAATGCTGATGATGACGGTCTGCACTTTCATCCGCGGTATATGCCATCACAATCAAGACATCAACCGCTGGATCGCCAAGACCAGATGACCACCACTTGCTACCATTGATGACAATCTCATCACCATCGACTACGGCGGTTGCTTGCATATTGGTTGCATCACTTGATGCCACATCGGGCTCAGTCATACAGAATACAGAGCGTGTCTTACCTTCTAGGATTGGGGTAAGCCACTTGTCTTGCTGCTCTTGAGTACCGTAGCGCCATAACAGCTCCATGTTACCGCTATCAGGGGCATTACAGTTGAATACATGAGGTGCTAGCAAACTACGACCCGTCAATTCTGCGATAGGCGCATAATCAGTGACTGACAGTCCTGCACCTAGTGTGTCATCTGGCAAGAATAAATTCCACAAGCCTTCTTCACGCGCTTGCTTGCGCAGGTTTTCGTAGGCTTCTGGCCACTCCCAGTTTTCCCAATTACCGTCAGGATTTTTCTTATGACAATCTTCCCAGAATTGGGCTTCGATGGGTTCAATATTCGTTTCGATGAACGCTTTGACTTTGGCATGCATGGCTTGACCATGTTCTGTTGCGGTAAACATTAAATTGTCGTTAGACATAAATGACTTCCTTTTCTTTATTGATTGTCTAAATCAAATGTTAATAAAAAGCTCTACTAGAGCTTTAGTGCACGTACGTATACTGTTTTCCGTGTGCTACATTTATAACACAGCAATTGTCAATAAACAGCAAAAAGGCGCGACCAGCTAGGCCACGCCTTTTACAAAATATAAACAATGTATACAAAAACTTCTGAGCACTAAAATACCATTATTTAACTATCATAATGATAACTAACATTATTTCAGAATATTTAGGCGACTATTCAAATCAAAACGTGCAAGTGCATCAGGTAATTTATCTACAGCCATGCTCAATGTCGCTTCTGCTGCTTGAGCCAATCCCAACTTTTCTGCTAACGTCGGCTTCTGACGTGAATATAGTGCATACACTTCGTTGTCTTCCATACGTTCCAAAATGTAGCTGTCTGAAGTCTGTAGACTATCAATTAAGTTAAGCTTTAACGCATCTTCGCCATACCAATGCTCACCCGTAGCTACTTTAGCAACATCAAGCGCTGGACGATAGGTATTAACGAAATGCTTAAATAGCTCATGCGTCTGCTCTAGCTCTTCTTGGTATTTGGCACGGTCTTCGGCATCATTTTCACCAAATACAGTTACCGTACGCTTGTAGTCACCAGCGGTAAACATTTCATAATCGACGTCATGGTTTTTTAGCCATTTATGGAAGTTTGGCAGCTGTGACACCACACCGATTGAACCAATGATAGCGAATGGTGCAGCTACTACCTTGTCTGCAACGCAGGCCATCATATAACCACCGCTTGCCGCCACTTTATCAACACAAACAGTCAGTTTTAAACCAGCATCTTTTAGGCGAACCAATTGCGCTGCGGCCAAACCATAACCATGTACCAGACCACCGCCTGATTCAAGACGGACGATAACTTCGTCACCTTTATTTGCGGTACTAATTAAAGTACTGATTTCTTCACGCAAATGTTTGACCGCAGTTGCTTTGATATCACCATCAAAATCGAGCACAAAAACTTGTGCCTTATCATCGGTATGTTTTTTCTTATTTTTAGTTTTTGCTTTCAATGCTTGCTTGGCTTTTTTGAACTGTTTGAGGGCAGCTTTGCCTTGGGTGGCTTCCATCAAATCTTCACGGCGCTGCTTTTGAGCATCATTCAAGTGGCGTATTTTAAGCTCAACAGGGTTTTTGGGGGGATGAAATAGCATGGTTACAAATCCTCAAGTCAGTAAATATATTGATATGGCTGTTTTTATTAGCGTGCGGTTGATATGTGCACACTAAGCGGCGTTTTCAAGCATGATGACAATATTTAACCCAATATAAATATCATCGAATAAATACCTCAGACACTTGCACACTCCCGTTCTTTGATTGAACTCAGCCGGTTGTATAACAAAGGCAGATTAGGCATAATATGCGTTTATATCAAATTTTCTGCAGCCAACGTGATGACCATATGTCTTAATCGCGTTGTTTGTGTGTTTTTTTTGCAAATAGCTTGAAACGCACAACAATGGCTGCATTATTGTACTTCGAATTGGGCTGATAACTGGATAACCATATTATGACGCAAAGCACTATGACGCATAGCGAATACCGAGACGAGTATTGCGGAGCCGTAACCGAGAGCTTGCTTGAGCAAACCATTAGTATCGTAGGCTGGGTACATCGTCGTCGCGATCACGGTGGCGTGATTTTCTTAGACATGCGTGACCGCGCGGGTATCTTACAGGTCGTGGTCGACCCTGATACCCCAGAAGCTTTCGCAGCAGCTGATGCTGTACGTCCTGAATACGTGCTAAAGATAACTGGCCGCGTACGTCGTCGTTATGAAGGTACTGAAAATAATAATATGACCAGTGGCCAAATTGAGCTATTGGGCAAAGAAATTGAAGTACTGGCTAAGTCTGAAACGCCGCCATTCCCATTGAATGACGAAAAAACGACTGTATCTGAAGACCTGCGTCTAAAGTATCGTTATCTTGATATGCGTCGTCCGCAAATGCAAGAGCGTATGGTGTTCCGTGCCAAGGCAACTTCAGCGATTCGTCGTTATTTAGATGACCATGGTTTCTTGGATGTTGAGACGCCTATCTTGACTCGTGCAACACCTGAAGGTGCGCGTGATTATCTTGTACCATCACGTACTCGTCCAGGTAACTTCTTTGCCCTGCCGCAGTCACCACAGCTATTTAAGCAATTATTGATGGTGTCAGGTTTTGACCGTTATTATCAAATTGCTAAATGCTTCCGTGATGAAGATTTACGTGCCGATCGTCAGCCTGAATTTACTCAGGTGGATATCGAGACGTCTTTCTTGAACGAAGAAGAAATCATGAACATCAATGAAGGTCTTATCAAGCATTTGTTTAAGACAATGATGGACGTTGAGTTTGAACAGTTCCCTCGCATGACTTACGCTGAAGCCATGCGTGACTACGCATCAGACAAGCCTGACTTACGTATTCCTCTAAAGTTGGTTGACGTTGCAGATTTGATGAAAGACGTTGACTTTAAGGTATTTGCTGGCCCTGCAAACGATCCTAAAGGTCGTGTGGCTGCCCTACGCATCCCTGGTGGCGCATCGTTAAGCCGTAAGCAAATCGATGCTTATACCAAGTTTGTTGGTATTTATGGTGCACGCGGTTTGGCTTATATCAAAGTCAATGACGCTAGCAGCATCAACAACGGTGTGGATAAAGAGTCTGGCCTACAGTCTCCAATCATCAAAAACATGACTGATGACGTACTGGTGAGCTTGATCGAGCGTACTGCTGCAGAAGATGGCGATATTATCTTCTTTGGTGCGGATAAAGCCAGTGTCGTGAATGATGCGATTGGTGCATTACGTCAAAAAATCGGTCTAGATCTTGAAATGACGACTTGTGAATGGGCTCCACTTTGGGTAACTGACTTCCCAATGTTTGAAGAAACTGACGATGGTCGTTGGACGTCGATGCATCATCCGTTCACTAAGCCTAAAGGCTCAGTTGAAGAGTTGAAAAACAACCCAGAATCTGCCCTCTCTATCGCTTATGATATGGTATTGAACGGTACTGAGATTGGTGGTGGTAGCTTACGTATCAACACTTATGATATGCAGCAAGCTGTACTTGAAGCTTTGGGTATTGGTGAGCAAGAAGCTGAAGATAAATTTGGTTTCTTACTTGATGCTCTAAAATTCGGTGCGCCACCGCATGGCGGACTAGCATTTGGTTTGGATCGTTTGATCATGTTGATGGTAGGTGCAAGCTCTATCCGTGACGTTATCGCTTTCCCAAAAACCAAAACAGCTGATTGCCCATTGACCCAAGCACCTGCTGGCGTTGATAGCAAACAACTACGTGAGCTTGGTATCCGTGTGCGTGAAAAAGCACAGGCTGATACCAGCAAGCCTGCTGAATAAATCGCTTAATGATGCGCGGTTGCTGTCTACAGTGCTTGTTACGTGATTCATTACCGTGTGAGTGGTCATGAATCCGTATCATATTTTCAAAGTCGTGCCATTGTCTGTACTGCAGATGCTGGCACGTTTTGTTGCGTGGGTTATTATTAAGATACCCAGTTTAAGTATCATGCGTACCATTCAGATCAATATGGCGCTGATTACTCATACCTTGTCTGAGCAGCAAAAGCGCGCATTGACCAAAGACATTATTTATCATCAATGTCTGACCAGTATTGAATCTATAAAAAGTTGGGCGATGCCTCCTGAGTGGAGTATTGCTCAGATTCGTGATGTCCATAATAAAGACATTTTTTTAGAAGGTCTTGCCAATCCAAATGGCATGCTTGCTATCGTCCCGCATCTCGGCACTTGGGAGATGATGAATGCTTGGCTCAACCAGTTTGGTGCGCCAACCATTATGTATAAGCCAGTTGACGGCAAATTCGCTAACGAGTTTATCCTTCAGGGTCGAGCGCGACTTAACGCGACTTTAGTACCTACTGATGGTAGCGGCGTCAAAGCCGTGTTTAAAACGCTCAAGCAAGGTGGTTTTAGTATCGTACTGCCCGACCACGTTCCAGAGCCATCAGGCGGCGTTGTCGTTCCGTTCTTTGGTATCAAAACATTGACCAGTACACTTGCCTCCAAATTGGCAAGCAAAACCAAATGTGCGCTGGTTGGCTTATCTTGTATTCGCCGTACCGATGGACGCGGTTTTGATATTTACTGCTACAAACTCGATGATCCAGCCTTGTATGACCGCAATGCTGAAGTGGCGACTCATGCTCTCAATCAGGCTATGGAGCGTATGATTACAGACAACTACAGTCATTATATGTGGGGCTATCGACGTTTTAAGCGTATACCAAACTTAGGCAATCCTTATAAAAAAGATAAAGAGACTTTAGCAGCCTTTATCCAATCTCACCATTCTAGCGTTTCTAGTCGTTCTGCTAGTGATATCAACGATAGCGTTAAAAATGACAATGTTGAAAGCGACAATGTTAAAAACGATAGTACTGTTAAAAACGATAACACTAAGCTCGACAATCATTAGTCATCACCAACCTAGCGTTGCACTATTTAGACGTACCATCAGTTTAGACGTTCTATCAGTCACAGCTATGCTAATATTGGCTGAACTCTATATTCTTTTACTTTTATTAGTCCTTCATTTATCTGACTATTATCTCAATACGAGTGCATTATGACATCTGACGTAACTAAGACATCATCTACAGATCCTAAGAAAACCAGTATAAATGCTGCTGAACAGCGTTATATCATCTGTATGAAATGGGGCGACAAATATGGTCCTGAATATGTCAATCGTCTCTATAACATGGTTAGTCGACATCTAACCTTAGATTTTCAGATGGTTTGCTTGACCGATGACAGCACAGGTATTGACCCTGCGATTGCCTGCTATCCGATACCCGATATGGATCTACCAGCAGGTCCTGAACGTGGTTGGAAAAAACTGACTACCTTTAAGCCTGAGCTGTATGATTTAAAAGGTGTGGCCCTATTTTTAGATATCGATATTGTCATTGTCGATAATATCGATGCGTTTTTTACTTACCAAGCTGAGCATGAAGACAGTGTCGTCATCATCCGCGACTGGAAAAAACCTTGGCGCATGATTGGTAACAGCTCCGTCTACCGCTTTAATATTGGTATGAATACTTATCCTGATTTGCTGTCCAATTTTGAGCGACACTTTGAAACCATTCGTACCCAAGTACGTCACGAGCAGGCTTACCTTTCTAACTATTTGCGTGAACATCACCACCTAGAGTATTGGGATAAGACATGGTGTGTTAGCTTTAAGTACCAATGTATTGCGCCGATTCCTTTTAACTTTGTACGCACACCTACTCTGCCGGATGATGCAAAAATCGTTATCTTCCACGGTGAGATTAACCCGCCCGATGCGATTGCTGGTAGTGGTGGTAAATGGTATCGACATGTGAAGCCAAGCCCATGGTTAAAAGACCATTGGCAATAGATGCTTAGTAATTAACCATATTTAGACAATTTATAATTAGCGTAAAGGCAGTGTATTAAGATATAAGATAGGTGAAATAAACGACTGGAAAATAGTATGGCGCTATATTTGAGATTACCTGCTACCGCTGGGTTCAATATTGATAATGAGCTCATCATTATCAATGCTTTTAATGCCAATGAACCTGAACAGAGCTTGCATGGAAAAGACGTCAATATTATCGCTTCAGGGCCATCTATACAGCAGCTACCGTTAGCAGAGCTCCTAGATACGCCTACTATTTTTGTCAATGGCAGTATCAGCCTGATTGGGCAGCATCAGTTTACCGATATTGTTGGTTACGTCATCAGTGATGCGCGCTTTATCAATCATCAGCCTGAGATTTTACAGCAGTACTATACGGGTCAACCTCTATATGCAACGTTAGCTGTCTTTGAAGCGATGGCCACCACGCACCCTGATATTATGCAAACGTACCATCATGCCATGCGGGTGTTGTACCCAGTGGATAGGCCATGGGGAGTCAAGTCAAACAAGCTATCTTTTAATAAGCTTATCTTTAAGAAAAAATTACTCAATAAAAAAATGCCGCTATCGTACTTTATCAATAATCCAAACTTTATTATTGATAGCGATCATAAAGCGGCTGACATCGGTGTCTCTCTTAACATTACTCATGGATTTGTGGAAGCAGGCACCGTTGCTTATGTCGCGGCGCAGTTGGCGTTTTCGCGCCAAGCAGCGAGTATTCATCTGTACGGTATTGATCTGCTTAATAGCAAGCAACCACGGTTTTATGAAAATAAAAATAATAGTGCGCCAAGTATGCTCAGCAAAGTCATGCACGAGCGCATTGTACCTTCATTTAACTTGCTCGGCAGAATCTATCAATCGCATGGTGTACCCGTCGTCAACCACTCTCCTATCTCTAAAACGCTATTCGACACTTTCTAGTTGATGACTCGCAATTAATAACCTCTACTTGATTGCGTTTAATTAAGAACCACTACACGTTATAAACCCTCATTTTTCTCTGAATCTAAAACAGAACCAAACGCTAAGTACTGTCTTGCAATATGTTCAGGAAATAACTGCTGGTTTAGCGGCACGATATAATCTGTAAGATTGTCTATGGCTTGGTCGATGAGTAACGCCAAGCCATCAATATCACCTACCGTAATCAAGTTTTGCTCAGGTAATAATTCTCTTGGCCCAAAAGGACAATCCGTACTGATTACTGGTACGCCCAGTGCTTGCGCCTCTACAATGACATAGCCAAAGCCTTCAAACTTAGAGGTGAGTACCATCAGTGCAGCTGTTCTAATTAATGGATAAGGGTTGGTCTGAAAGCCTAAAAACTTAATCCAATCGCTAATATTTAGTTGGACAGCCAACTGTTTAATCTCTGCTTCAAGCCTACCTTTACCTACTAGTACTAATGGCAGCTTCCGTTCTGTTTTGGCATACGCCTGTAGCAAGTCTCGATGACCTTTCATGCTATCAAATGAAGCGACATGTATAATGTATTCTTTATCTACTAAGCTGAAATGTTCAAGATGGCTAGATGCTGCTGCTTTGGTATTTATAGCGATAGCATCACAAGGGTTATAGATTGTTGTGGTTTTGGTGATATCTCCTATAATATCAATCAAATCTTGGCGTGCACCCTTACTCACACAGCTACAAAGATGAGCGCCATAAACCATTTTCAAATGATTTATAGTCTGTACTGGCGCCTCTAATAATTGGTTTTGGAACTGCTTAGATAGTGCTGTATGCAGTACATTTACGATATTTGGCAACTGACTATATGCCATAATCCAGTTTATCTTATAGATATTAGCCAGTATCAAATCTGGCCTCCCTATTTGGCTAAGCACGTAAGTATCAATACGTTTAGCGACTGATTCATAGGCTTGTGCTTGCGTAGATTCTGGGTCGAGATTCTGCTCAGAAAACACCTCATCATATGACACGATATGATATTGAACACGAGCGTCTAGTAGCATATCTTGCGTCGCTTCCAAGCATAGGATATGAGTACGATAGCCCATATCTGCATAAGCACTTGCCAAAGTCGTAACCATACGCTCAGCACCGCGACCTTCAAGCGCTTTTAAAATAAATAGAATAGTAGGTGGCATTAGTGTCTCAGCTTGATTTTTTAACGGTATAGGCATGATAGGTTAGCCAAATGAATGCAACTATGGTCATAATTATTGCAGCGTTCTGACTTTATATGCTAGTCTCACCTACCGCTGGTGCTCGGCATTTACTTAGTAAAGTACGAGCAGGATTTAACGGTATCTCTATAAAAAATGATAATAAGTCTAACTATCTAAATCGATTAAACCTTGTTAATAATCGCATCAGCAAATATCATAGCTGGTCTAATATCGCTACTAACATAGATGTATATCCGCAAAGAACAGGATTAGTTATGAAGCAGCCTAGTGAAAACACATTAGACATCGTCATTGCTTGGGTAGATGGCGCAGACCCTATACTCAAGCAAAAACGAGAACAGTATAAGCCAACTAAAGAAGTGGCATCTGACGCAATAACTGACACGCGTTTCGCTAGCGACGATGAGATATATTATAATATTGCTTCTATCATCAAATATGTGCCTTTTTGTCGTCATATATATCTTGTCACAGATCAACAGAAGCCAGCGTTCATCGATGAGTTTGCCAAGCAAGGTATTTGCTCAGCAGATAAAATACGCATTGTTGATCATAAGGACATATTTTTAGGTTACGAGCAGTTTTTACCTACGTTTAATAGCACTTCAATTGAGACGATGATATGGAATATTAATGGGCTATCTGATTACTTCATCTATATGAATGATGATTTCTTTTTTAACCAACCGGTAAAAATGGATGAATTTTTGGATGATGAAAAAATTATTATTCATGGCCATTGGCAAAAGAAAATAGTACTTAATACTAAAATGAAATATCGGCAACTCTTAAACAAATTTTTAGAGACTCCTATTCAGCCTAAATATACTACAGCGCAAATGTTAGGCTCTATACCTCTTAAGACTAACCAATTCTTCAAGATACATCATTATCCTCATATTGTTGACAAGAGCATATTAAGCAGCTATTTACTAAGCAACCTTACTTTTCTGGAAAATCAGATAAAGCATCGTTTTAGAGATATATCTCAATTCGATCCAGTTTCTTTGGCTAATCACTTGAGCATACAGAAAAAACAAGCCGTTCTGAAACCTGATTTAAACCTAAACTATCTTAAAAATGAATATAGCGTAGAGAAATTCATAAAAAATTTAGATGATGAATCTATAAAATACGGTTGTATTCAAAGCATGGACTTATTAAGTGAAGGGTTTTCACAAAAGGTTAATAAAGCAATGATTAAAAAGTTCTATCTATACTTACCCGAATCGTTGTTGATAGAAGAAACCCAATGTACTATCAAAAGGTAAATGATATGAAAGTTCTTACTTACTTGATCAACCTAGACGGTAGCGATGAGCGCCTAGAAAGATCGAGACAACAGCTTAGTAATATTGGTTGGTCATTTGAACGCATCGCTGCCTATGATGGCCGCAGCAAAGCTTTATCGGAGTTTATAGACTATGATGACAAACGAGCCAGAAGTAATTTAGGTCGTAGTCTTTTAAATTCAGAAATCGGCTGCTATTTAAGCCATTATCAATGTGCACAAAAGTTCCTAGAAACTGATGCTGATATTTTAGTTGTATTAGAAGATGATATGAAGATGATCAGTAGTTTTAAACCTGTTATTGATAAAACACTGACGTATCTACATACTCATCCAGAGTTGGACTGGTATCTGGTTAATATCGCAGCTAAAAAGAAGAAGCTTGCTAAAGACATTGTTACTTTTGATGCGCATACTTTATGGCATGCTTATTACTTCCCTATCCGCGGCTTAGGGCTTATTTGGTCACGCAAAGGTGCAGAAGAGTTTATTAAACAAGGTAAGACCATTTATATGCCTGTCGACATTTTCTTCCAAAGATGGCTTAGCCAAAATGGTAAAGGTCTAGGCTTATGGCCTGCACTGATTAGCCCAATGGGATTCGATAGCGATATCTTAGGTACACAAGCGACCCAAAATATACAACGTAAAGAAAAAGAAGGTAGAGACTCATCTTATAGTTTGAAAAAACAGAAAAGAATGTTGCAAGATAAAGCAGCAGCTATTAAAAACCTAATAATTACTAAATATATCTGAGTTATTTAAACTATGAAGAATTTTGTTATCAGCCTACAGTCAGCGACAAAGCGTAGAGAGCATATTACTAATGAGTTTGGCAAACATAATGTTATCTTTGAGTTTTTTGATGCGTTAACACCAGAGACCGCAAAAATATATATTCAAAAATATAATTTACCTTTTCAACTAGAATCTATGCATTTAACATCTGTTGAAATAGCTTGTATGATGAGTCATATCGCTGTTTGGAAAAAAGCAATTGATGAAAACATTCCTTACATAACCGTATTTGAAGATGATATTTATTTAGGTGTAGATTCTGAGTATTTTTTGAGCAGTTCCGAATGGATTAAACCTGATTGGAATATAATTAAGATTGAGACAGTCTACAACAAAGTATTGTTGAACAAGAAAAGATACCATAACCTTCCCAAAGAACGCCAACTTATACCCTTAAAAGATAAACACTTAGGAGCAGGAGCTTATACACTGACCTTACAGGGCATCAAGGATTTATTTGATTACAGCTTACAGCGTGAAATGCTGCCTATAGATGAAACTATATTTAGGGACTATATCCTTGATAATAACGAACCTGTTTATCAGATGGTACCGGCACTTTGCGTTCAAGACATTATAATCAGTAAGCGTGGCAAGGGACTATTACTTCCTAGCTCATTAGAAGAGAGTCGTAGCAAACGTATGGGTTATGCAAAGAAAAAAGGCTTAGCAAAAATCCGTAGAGAAGTAAGTAGACTAGTAGAACAAGCCAAACACTCACTACATGCCGAAGAAATACCTTTCAAATAAAAACTATTAACATACTATCAAGTAGTAATATAACAAATGCTTGTTCAAACATCCTTTAGTCGTAATCGTCTATTTTAGAGCTATCTTTATATGAAAAACCTAGTCATCAGTCTAAACCACAAGACCGAACGCAGACAGCATATGACAACTGAATTTCAAAAACATAATATAAACTTTGATTTCTTTGATGCCCTAACCCCTGATATAGCGACTTCTTACGCACAAGCTTTAGGGTTAGATTTAAATAGAAGTCCGCTTACACCAACAGAGCTAGCTTGTATGATGAGCCATATTGCTGTTTGGAAAAAAGCAATTAATGAAAGTATTCCATATGTAACTATTTTTGAAGATGATATTTATCTAGGTGTAGATGCTAAATCGTTACTAAGTAATGCGGAATGGGTTCAACCTGGTTGGAACATAATCAAGATTGAAAGCTTCTATGAAAAAGTGTTTCTTTCCTCAGAGACTCATAATGTTTTATCAAAAAAACGTTATATAGCACAGCTTAAAAGCAAGAACTTAGGAGCAGCAGGATATATTCTTTCTCTGCAAGGTGCAAAGATACTTTTAGAGTATGTCTTACACAGTGAAATTCAGCCCATTGATGAAACTATATTCAATCATTTCATACTTAATCATCAAGAACCTATCTTTCAAATGGTACCAGCACTATGTGTGCAAGAGATGATTATAAAAGAATCACTAGAACCTCTTTCTTTGCCTAGCTCGTTAGAAGAAGAACGTAAAATACGGAATTCTTTAAAAGAGAAAGAGAAAAAAACTATCTTTTCTAAAATTAATAGAGAAGCCAAAAGACTAACCTTTAAAACAAAAGAGCTTTTGTTAGCAAGAAAGGTGATTTTTAAATAATCTTTGAAACTATCTACCCTTAATATTAAAACACATTAGGTACTGTATCCATGGAAATAGTTGAGAATCTTACAATCTTGGGTCAAGGCACTCAGAAGTTTGTGTATGAA
Organism: Psychrobacter nivimaris; assembly: GCF_043419765.1. NCBI lineage: Bacteria > Pseudomonadati > Pseudomonadota > Gammaproteobacteria > Moraxellales > Moraxellaceae > Psychrobacter > Psychrobacter nivimaris. The sequence continues at coordinate 258,320 of NZ_JBHOFX010000002.1, forward strand.
CACCCATCAGATTTTGATAAAGTTATTAAGATAATGAAACCTATAAATGCAACACATGATGGTGGTAGAGCTAATCAGCACTATTTAAGATCACATCGTTCTCAGGGAATTTATAGGCAATTTCGTAGAGAACTACTACAATACTTACAGTTATGTAAGAACACTTATAACCAGAAAGTCTTTACTTTTCCTATTGAAACTGTTTATGGCTTTATTCCTACTGATCAAGGACTAGGCTTAGTTACTGAGAAAATAATAAGTCCTAATGGTCTTCCAATATCGTTGAACGAGCTTTCACAAAAAAAGATGTTAGAAGATAAACATATTGAGGCATTAAAAGTATTCTTTGATAAATGCTGCGAAATGCATATTGTATTCGGTGAGGTAAACATCGCTGGTATTATGTATACTGAACAAAGACAGGGTGTGCCAGAATTTGTATTAGTTGATGGTATCGGCGAAAAATTGATTATACCTTTTAGAGCTATGAGCAAAACTGTCAACACTCGAAATATCAAGAAAGTTGAGAAAACAATCCATAATCAGATAAATTTGAACATGACTTAAAATCTAGCTGACTGATATCTTTGCATATCAAATTGAAGTTTATTGATTTTTAATTCATATATACTTATACTTATACTTATACTTATACTTATACTTATACTAAGATAATTTTATCATTTACAACAGAAGTCAACCTAACATAAGAATCAAATCAAAAAAACTTCACTATAATGGTTAACAACTTATTCCATACTAAAAGCATCTAGAAGGTCGTTTAAATTAGTTTCTATAGGGATCAACGAAGCTTCTGTTGCCAATTTGTTGAAATCTAAATTGCGCAGATCACTAGCTAATATTGTCTTAATAGGAAATTCTTCACCTTTCAAAGTTGAGAAAAAATCATTAAACTTAAACATGTCACCAAGCAAGGTCTCATCTGCAATTCTTAATAGTAACCACGGTATATTATAGGCTTGCGCAATTATAATTCCGTGCAAAGATGTTGATATACAAATTTTAGAGCTTGCTATTTCAGCTATAACATTTTTAGGAGATTGCATCACATTGATTATATTGAAGGTATCTTCATAACTTTCGAATAAGCTCTTATGATTGAAGTGTGGGACTATACTAATATGATTAATATTTTTTAAACTTGGTGAAAAAAACCTAGGTAGTAACAAAGCTGGATCACCTAGTGGCAGGCTATTATCAATTTCATATATTTTTGATAACTCCTGTCTGGTAAGTGAACCTCGTACTGCTAATATCTTATCAATTTGACAACGCCTTAATTTCTTTATTTTTTTTGGGTTATCTAAAGGCTGTATAAGTCCTGAACCCCATATAGATATTTTCTGATTTGGGAAATTACTAGCATGCTCAATAATAGAACCTACGGTGAATATAGTTCTATTAATATTTAGATATTTAGAGTTTGATACAGGTCTATCGGTCATCAGAGTTATTAACCATGGACCTATCAAATCACCAAAGTTAGTTGTTACATCCCACCAGTATGTATGAATCAGTTCCGTTGAAGTAAAATTTCCATTGCTGTCAATATCAAAAGTCTCAATATAATCCGTAGTTTCAGTGGTTGATTTTTTATGTTTTTTGTTATTAAAAAATGCCATAATTATAACTATTCACTCTTTATCTTATATCGTAAATTATTCTGAAAAGCTATTTATAAACTGAGTATTCTCTATTGTACTAATAGATAAAATAGTAAGACTGCCAACCTGTTTTACTCATAACTTTGAAGATACTTAATAGTATTATTTTTCTAATAAAAAGCTAAGACCATTGAAATCTTAGCTTTTTGCTTCTACACGAAAATCTAAAATTTTAATCAATAAAGCTTAACCAGTCCATATATTTCTCATTACGACCATGAACCACATCAAAGTATAGGGTCTGTAGTTTTTCAGTCAATGGACCGCGGCCACCATTGCCGATGATGCGATCGTCATATTCACGAATAGGTGTCACTTCAGCAGCAGTACCTGTCATAAATATCTCGTCAGCCAAGTAAAACTCATCACGAGTGATACGGCGTTCGATAACATTGATACCTAGATCAGCTGCGAACTGCAAGATAGTACGACGGGTAATACCGTCTAATGCACCACCTGATAGGTCTGGCGTATGTAGCTCACCATTTTTCACCAAAAATAAGTTCTCGCCTGCGCCCTGACATACAAATCCTTGTGGATCCATCAAGATAGCTTCGTCATAGCCATTACGCGTCACTTCTTGGTTTGCCATGATAGACACAGGATAGTTACTAGAGGCTTTAGCCTTACACATAGTCACGTTTGGCATGTGATGCGTATATGATGACGTTTTTACACGGATACCGTTTTTGATGCCCTCTTCACCAAGATAAGCACCCCAATGCCAAGCAGCAACCATTGCATTGATGCTATTGTCACGTGAAGACAAGCCAAGTTTTTCTGCACCTACCCAAATGAGCGGACGAATATAAGCTTCTGCTAAGTTGTTTTGCTTGACCACATCCTTATGTGCTTGCTCTAAAGTGGCAGCATCAAAAGATACGTCCATTTGAAAGATTTTAGCTGAGCCAAGGAGACGCTCGGTGTGTTCTTTTAGGCGGAAAATAGCGGTACGATTATCCGCTGTTTGGTAAGCGCGTACGCCTTCAAACACAGCCATACCATAATGCAAGCTATGTGTAAGCACATGAACTTTAGCATCTGGCTGTTCGATCATCGTGCCATTCATCCAAAGCTTACCATCTTGTGTTGCCATATTCATTTTATTGTCCTTATGCTAGCACTGACGTCTAACTTTTTTTAGGTAGGTTTTATTTAACAGTATTGATCAACATCGTATGATAACACCGCAGCGTCAACTTTTATTGCCTAAACAACATCTTCATTATGACAAACGACTGACAGTATTATGATGATGTGTGACCGATTATATCACTGGCCGTCTTGGCAAATGAAATCTTTTGGTTTGGCACTATATGGTTTTTAATTATATCGTTCCTAGCTACCAATTCTATCCATAGTTTTCGTTTATAGCTTTTATTGAAAGTTTTTGTTCATAGCTTCTATTTATCATAACGCATTACAGTTTAAGCGTCTCTTGGACTATCGGCAAGGCCTTAATCATACAAGTTTCGATATTACTCGTCGTCTGTCTCCACACCCATAAGATGCTGCCATTGTGACTGTACTAACGCTCGCGTCTCCTGCCACAATGACTCATCAACGAGCAAAGACTGCTCTGATAGTGCCAATTGATGAGTAGCAGCACGTATTCTTAGATAGGCATCAGTCAAATCCTGACAGACTTGGTCATCCCAAATACCAAGCAAAGCAACTTCTGCAAAAATTCGCACATTATCGCTCCATTTGGTCAAACTTGGATATTCATGCGAGTAAGCCAATACAGCAAACTGTGCTAAGAACTCAATGTCTACAATCCCGCCTGCATCTTGCTTAAGATGAAACTTACCCGCTTCCTGCTGCCATTGGCTCGTGCCTAGATGCTTTTGCATTTTGATACGCATGCTGGTGACTTCACTACGTACTTGATCCAGTGTCCGTGGTAACGACAATACATCGCGTCGAATATCACAAAAGCGTGCAGTGACGCGTCTATCTCCGCAAATCGCACGAGCACGTACCAACGCTTGATGCTCCCACGACCATGCTTTATCCATCTGATAGGTTTCAAACGCATGACAAGACACTACCATCATGCCAGCATTTCCCGAAGGCCGCAGACGCATATCAATCTCATAAGCACGGCCATCACGTGTTTGAGTATTGAGATAATTCATCAGTTTTTGTACAAGACGCGCGGCAAACTTCATACCACTGACTGATTTTTCACCAGTGGTCATGCCTTGCTCTTTTATCTTGTGTAAGAATACCAAGTCCAAATCTGAAGAATACGATAGCTCTAAGCCACCAAGCTTGCCATAACCGATAATTGCAAAGCCGCAGTCCGCTTCAGTGACTGGGTCGCCATCTTGGCCAATAGGATACCCATAACGGTTAACAATTTCTGCAAAAGCGCGCTCTAATGCCGCTTCTAGAACTACTTCAGCGATATAAGTCAATGAATCCGATACTTTCATAATCGGGCGTTCAGCCAATACATCACTAGCAGCGACCGCCAACACTTGATTCTTCTTGAATAGACGTAGGACGCTTAACAGCTCTTCTTCATCGTTTGGCTCGACGCGTAGCAACTGTTGGCGCAAGATATCACGTAGCTCACGCTTATCTGGCAGATGGCGATAACGCTGCTGCAAAAAAGTATCCAATAATACAGGATACTGAGCCAACTCTTTTGCGATCCACGGGCTGGCAGATAACATTGGAATTAGCTCAATCGTTGCATTAGGGTTTTCAGCAATCATGACCAAGTAGATAGAACGGCGACAAATCGCTTCAAGCAGTGAGATCAATCTTGGTAAAGCAGTATTGGCAAGTTGCTGCTGTTCTTGATGCGCTAACAACGCATGGACAATGACAGGATATGCGTCGTCTAAACGCTCTCTGGCCTCATCACTTAAATTAGCCACCATTTTTGATTGCCAAAAGTTCTGTAGTAACTCGCGATTTTCTTCTGTCAGCACTTCATTTAAACGAGCAATTTGCTCATCTAAGTGCTCTGGTTCTAGATCAGTATCTTCGTTGTCAGGTACTTGGCGCTCAGTGACCATACGCTCAAACGGCACATTGACACTCTCGCGATGACGATTAAGCTGATCTAATAAGGCATTCCAGTTTTCAAAATTCAGCGTCACTGCTAGATTATGCTGCCACTGCTCATCGTGTGGTAAGCGCTGGGTCTGCTGATCATTAATCGCTTGAATAGCATGCTCAAGCCGGCGTAAGAACCGATACGCGGCCTGTAGCTGCTCGTAAGTTGAATGCTCCAGATAGCCAAGCTCACATAATACTTGCATCGCTTGCAAGCAAGGTTTGATTTGCAACTGTGGATGCCGGCCGCCATAGATAAGCTGAAAGGCCTGTACGATAAACTCAATATCTCTAATACCACCCGCGCCAAGCTTGATATTGTCCAAGTCTTCACGCTGTGCAACTTGGTTTTGAATAAGAGACTTCATCTCTCTCAATGCCGAAAACGCACTGTAGTCCACATAATAACGAAAGACAAATGGCTTAATCAGCGCTTGTATCTCTTCATAAAATGGCTGGTCTATTTGTCCGACTACGCGTGCTTTTAACCAAGCAAAACGCTCCCACGCCCGCCCATGCATCGTAAAGTATTTTTGTAATGCGGATAGATGAATAGCCAAATCACTTCCATCACCCCATGGACGTAAGCGCATATCTACTCGAAAGACAAAACCGTCAGCAGTCTTGTTATCAAGCAGTTTAATGATGCCTTGACCCAATCTGGTCATAAAGCGTTTGTTGTCTATGCTACGTGTGCCTTTAGCCTTATTGCCATTGGTCTCGCCGCGCGCTTGATGCACAAAGATTAGATCAATATCACTTGATAAATTCAGCTCTTGCGCACCAAGTTTACCCATGGCCATGATTGCCATATCATCAATCTGTACATTGCCTTGTTCATTGATAAAGGTCGGCTCGCCATATTTAGCAACTAAGTGCTGATAAGTATAATCCTTAGCAAAAGAGATACAACCATCTGCAAACTCAGACAACTCATCGGTCAGCTGCTCCAGACTGATCGTCTGCAAGGCATCTTGCCAAATCCAGCGCATCATTAGTAGCGTGCGCAAGTGACGCAGACCACTCATGACCTTGATTTCATCAGCGAGTTGATAGTTCTCATCTAACGTATAATCTTGTATCAGATCATCGATTTGCTGACGGGTCAGCGTACTATTCAATGGATAGCTACGCAAAAACGTCTGACATGAAACGGTCCGACTTTCCCAAATCTGATAAGCAAATTCGCTCGCTGTCTGCAGGACTTGCAGTTGTTCTACGGTAGGCTGATAATCTGTACCATTGTTCACACGTGAGGGCATAGCAGGTAACATAGTGACAAAAACTCCTTACATAGAATGGTAAGACTACGTGAACCTAGCTCATAAGTTTATTGTTTTTTCTTACGAGGCAGTCACAGCATCAAATAATAATACTCAGTGTGCCTACACTTGAGATAAAACCACGTTAAATAACAGTGACTCTATTTGGTTTGCGGCGCTTTATGTTAGCATAAACATCTTTGATAGAGACGACGCACCTCTCTTTTATGACATAACGTTATTTGATATGACAGTATGATCCGCTGTATGTCGCATTATCAGTATAAATTCTGTTTTCTGTCACGCAAATTTGCACACAAGCACTATAATAATAACGACCAAATTACTTTATACAAAGCATTTATAGCAACTCGGCCATAATTTTTAAACTCTAATTTATAATATGTGATACCGCGCCTTATGACGACCACTTCCCCGTTACTACTGATTACTGCTGACCCTAGTCACCCATTGGCACACTTGGCGTTACGCTACGCACGTGCTTATCTGAAGGGCGCAGCGAATAGTCATGATATTGATAACAATGACACTAATAGTACAGGTACAGGCAGCAGCGATAATGCTGCCTCTGAACAACCTCTGCTCAATGTCTTCTTTTATGGCGACTCGGCTCACATAGCCAATCGCTTGCGTTGGCAGTCAGCCGATCAATTAGACTTGACCAAAGAATGGCAGTCATTGGCTGAGCAGTATCAATTACCTCTGCCTGTCTGTGTCAGTACAGCCCTTAGCCGCGGTGTGAGTGATGTAGACAACAGCTCACGCCATCAGCTTGACGGTGCCAATCTTGCGACAGGGTTTACGTTAGTGGGACTTAGTGAGCTTGCCATGATGATGCAAGATGACAGTCGTTTGATACAGTTTTGATAGTGTGTCGTTTGATAACTTGTCTATTGAGATCACTGGTAGCGGTAACTATTTTTAGGAATACATAATGAGATTATTAATTCAGCTGCACACGCCCACTGAAGCAGCAAGCTACGAAGGTTGTGCGCTTGCACTAACTTTAGCGACATTTGGTCATGAGGTGCAATTGTTCTTAGATGCGCCGGTCTTTGGCCTACTGATGCAATCTGACTCGCGGCTGCATGGTATGATTCAGTCACTTGAGCTTTACGATATGCCCGCAGCTTGGCTACCTGATGATGTCTTTAGTGGCTGGGTCACTGGTATGTTGCCGACAGATCTGGCATCACAGCTCACACTCGTGCCAGAGGTCATCAACTCGCAAGACTTTGAGCAGATACTTACCTTTTAAATCGCTATATAACTTAGACTTATAAAATAATAAAGCACGTAATCGGACACCTTTATGGCAACTTTATATCAATTGCATAGCACGATGGCTACCCTTAGACGCAGCACCGAAGAGATGTCTCGCACTTGGCGCACAGGTGATAGTATCATTCTGCTTGGCAGCACTCCTGCTTTTATCGATTGGCTCAATGCTTATTTAAATGATAGCGATATAGGTGGTATTGCTGGTATTTACGCATTGGCAGATGACATCGAACAGCTCACGGCAAATACAACTGGCAAGCTTAATTTAGAGACTAAGTTGACTGCTATTTTAAACGACGCAGAATGGGTCGGACTGACTCAGAGCATTCAGTTTGATAAAGTAGTGACGATTGCCTTATGAGTAATGACATGACTACTCACAACGCTGCGTTATCAGCGACTGACATCGAATTGGATCAAGACGGCCATCTATGTGACCATACGATTTGGACACCTGTTATCGCGCAGCAATTGGCAGACACATTAGAGGTCAATCTGAGCGACGAGCATTTAGAAGTTTTGCAACAAGTGCGCGCGTTTTTTGACAAATTTAATCACGCGCCTGCAACCCGTCCATTAATCAAATGGCTACAAAAGACTTTGCCAGAACTCGATATTAGCAATCAAAAGCTACAGCAGTTGTTTAATACAGGTTTGGTTGCGCGTCATGTCAATCGCTTAGCAGGACTACCCAAACCACCAAACTGTTTATAAGTACTTTATAGTCGATAAAATATGATAAGCGATAAGATATGATCGACGTCGCACTAGAAAATTATCATATGTACATGAGCAGCATCTAATACTTCACTGCTCATTGAGTACGCAAATATTTCTAAGTCTATAGCTATTGTTTAAACACATAGCTATTTTGGGTCATAGACTGTCAATGTCTCATACCCAATACTACGACCTTCATCGCCTGAAAATCCTTGCTGTCGCCATATCTCGTACAAACAAATGGCTACGCTATTTGATAAGTTCAAACTACGCGAGTCAGCCAGCATGGGTAGTCTTAACCAGTTATCCGCACCGATATCTTCACGTATATCATCTGCCAGACCTGCCGTCTCAGAACCGAATACTAGCGCAATATTGGGCATAGCAGCCTTATCAGATGCTTCAGAGTCCGAGTGCTTACCAAAGTCATAATCGTAGAATGGTTTGCTTAGCTTGGTTGTCAATGCGGTAACGACATGGCAATCAGCGGCTTTTAGTGCTTGCCTTGCAGCCGTCCAATCATCATGCACTTGCAAATGCGCATATTCATGATAATCGAGACCTGCGCGGCGTAGCTTTTTATCATCAAGCTCAAACCCTAACGGTCTGACTAAATGTAGCTGTGCCCCGCTATTGGCACACAGTCGAATAATATTGCCAGTATTGCTCGGCATTTTTGGTGCTACTAGCACGATATGGATGGTCATTCTTACTCCACAAATATTCAGCGCTCTATTATGTAAATTTATGAGCGGTAGGTAATCGAAAGTTACAGTTTACTGCCAATAATTACATTTTGATACTGTGCAGCGTTTTTAACTTTCACTATGATGTCTGTAATGGATAACGCGATAGCATTTATGTATGACTGTCTCATCCAATACCCCTTCAGTGAAGCTTGAGCACGATGCTTAGCGTCACTGTTGTTATTTATAACCATTCATTTATCTTTGAGGATACTATTATGAAAAAAGTAATCATCGCATCTTTAACTGCTATGTTCGTTCTAACTGGTTGCAACACGTTCAAAGGCTTTGGCCAAGACGTATCAAGCGCTGGTGATGCTGTAACTGGCGGCGCACAAGAAGTACAAAACAAAATCTAAGGTCTGCTTTTTTAGATTTTCAAAAAGGCTTATCATTCATTTGATAAGCCTTTTTTGTGTTCTTACTCCGCTGCTGTTAAACAATCACTCAAGCACGATTTTATAAAAACGCGCGTAATATCTGATTGAGATAACGCTGACCTAATACGGTCGGTTGCAACTGCGTATCACTATCTACCAACAATCCTTGTTTGACTAAACTTTTTACTTGTTCAGTAATACTATTAAGCGTTAATCCAGTTCTCTTTTCGAACATAGACCAAGCGACGCCGCCATGTAAGCGCAGTGCGTTTAGCATAAACTCGCTCACTAACTCCTCTTGTTCAATCACTTGCCAGCCAACCATTTTTGGTGTGATTTGGCGTATGTCAGACATCTTCGTGGTATCTGGATTTATTACTACATAATCTTTTGGCAAACGCGATTTGCTAAAGCGATAGATACCTGACACTACTAACAAGTCATCTTCCATTTTATCTTTTACGTCTGACGAGTTACTACCATTGCTATCGTCACGACCAATCGTCACCTTACCATGTGCCCCAGCACCAATGGCTAGATAATCGCCAAACTGCCAATAGTTGATATTATGACGACATGGTTTGTCTGACGCACCTGCCCATGCCGACACCTCATAATTGCTATAACCTAATTGCTGCAATAGCGACTGACCTGCTTGTTCGATATCTGCCAAATTGTCTTCATCGGGTAAAATAGGCTGGCTACGGTAAAACACGGTATTTGGCTCAATAGTCAGTTGATACCAAGAGATATGCGTTGCACCAGCATCATGCGCCATTTGGATATCTTCTAGCGCTTCATTCATGGTTTGCTGCGGTAGACCGTGCATCAGGTCGACGTTGACCCGTGCAAATCCAGCTGCTTTGGCAGCTCGAATTGCTGATAATGCTTGCACAGGATCATGGATACGCCCAAGTACCTTTAGCTTATCAGCGGCAAAGCTCTGTACGCCGATAGACAGACGATTGATACCAACCTCTAAATACTGCGCAAATGGTGCATGCTCAAGTGTGCCGGGATTGGCCTCCATCGTGACTTCGATGTCTTCTGCAAATTCAAAACATGTACGTAACCCAGTAAACAATCTCTGATACTGAGTGATAGGTAACAAAGACGGCGTACCACCACCGATAAATATCGAACCAATTTTTCGGCCCTGAGTTAAAGGTTGCTGCATCGCGGCGTCTAACAGTAATGCATCGACGTATTCCTCATACATGGATAGCTCACTGTCCATCGGTAGCTCATGCGAATTAAAATCGCAATAAGGACATTTCTTTACACACCACGGGATGTGAATGTAAAGAGACAATGGAATGTCGGTCACATCTACCGCGATAGTATCCGTTGTTGGTTCAGTAAGACTTAACGTATTCAGGTCGTTTGGCATACTGTCTGTATTCACTTTGGGCATAAATAAACTTATTTTGTAGTGAGCAATAATGATCGATATCAAAAGTAAGGCTAGGATAGCGACTAGATGAGATAAAGAAAAGCCTATCTATCATAAAACTATTAACAAAAACACGTAGAAACGCCCTATTCACCATGGCAACTTATGGGCAGTATATAGAGAGTCTGTTAAAAATAGCCTCTACTAAGAACAGACACTATTAAAAACGGGTTTGAGAATCAGTTAAGAAAAACTAACCTTGGTAGTTTTAAGAACGAATTAAAGAATAAATAAAAAACAAAGGACAGATATATGGCGTATTGGTTAATGAAATCCAACCCTAAATTTTTTGGTATTGAAGATTTGCAGCGCTTGGGTACCGACGGTTGGGATGGCGTTCGCAACTATCGTGCGCGTAACTTTATGCGTGATGATATGAAAGTTGGTGACAAGGTATTCTTTTATCACTCTAGCGCCAAGCCGTCTGGAGTCGCTGGTATTATGACAGTTACTACAGCAGGGTATCCTGATCCTACTCAGTTTCACCCTGAGCATCGTCATTATGACCCCATTGCGACTGAAGAGGAACCTCGTTGGTATATGGTCGATCTTACTTTTGAGCAAGCTTTTATAGAGGCGTTACCATTATCAGAGCTAAAATTTTTGCCAGCTTTGGAAGATTCGTTATTACTAAGGAAAGGCTGTCAGCAATTAACAGTGATTCCATTAGAGCCCAAACATTGGCGAGCAATTATGGATATGGCGGAGACGCTTGAGTTGTTGCCGGAGTAAACTTATTAAATCATCTCTGAGCTATTGGCTATTGGCTATTGGCTATGAAACAGAGTACAAAAAACCTAAGATTAATACCTGTATAGCGGCGCTAAAGCGTTGACATCATAGTGTGGCTTCTTTACCATCTTACTATGTATATGACCTGTCAATCCACTACTTGGATCGACGGGTTATTTTTATTTTAGTGTCTTTACTTTTATTTTCATACTCTGCCTATCTACTTATGCAACATTATAAGCTTGCTCATATTATTTATCGGAGTATTATCGTCGGCACTACTCTCTCCTTACTGCGTCAATCTTAATCGATTGATAGCAGTGTTTGTTTATTAATAATAACTACCTTAATAACAATTACCGCAAAGAATAAAAAGTTGCTTACCATGGTTTTTCCATTGTCTTTCAAAGATTTTAAAAGCTACAGCTTACGTTTAGGCGTACTTGCCCTCCCTATTTTGATTACTCAGTTTTGCCAAGCCGCACTTGGCGTGGTCGATGCCATCATGGCAGGTCAAGTTTCGGCGCTTGATTTGGCTGCGGTAGCAGTTGGCTCTGGTATTTGGCTACCATTGTTTTTATTGGCCACAGGTGTGCTTATCGCAACCACACCTCTGATTGGTGAAGCGATTGGTCAAGACCAGCACGGCCAAGTGCCGCATATCACGCAGCAGTCCTTATGGACCGCAGGTGTCATTGGCATTATCGGTTTTATCATTGTCAATTTGGCTCCCAATGTCCTTGGCATTATGGGTGTCCCAGAAAACATTCAGCCGATAGCGACGCAGTATTTACATGGTGTCTCATTTGGTTTCCCAGCGCTCGCTGTATACGCCGTCCTACGTAGTTATTGTGAGGCATTGGGTCGTCCTGAGCCTGTGACTGTCATTAGCATCATTGGCCTGCTTGCAGATATCCCTTTGAACTATATTTTTATTCATGGGTTATTTGGCGTGCCAGAAATGGGCGGTGCAGGCTGCGGGGTGGCTACAGCGCTAGTATTATGGATAAATGTCCTATTGCTTGCGGCCTATACTAGCTTCACGAAACGTCGCGAATTTGTGAGCACACGATTTTTTTATGGCTTCTCTAGCCCTAATCGTACACAGATTAAAAAGCTGTTGAAACTTGGTATCCCTATTGGTATCTCTATTTTCTTTGAAGCCAGTTTGTTCAGCTTAGGCGCACTCGTTATCAGTCCATTGGGTGAGCTAGCAACAGCATCGCATCAAGTAGCACTGTCAGTGACCTCACAGCTATTTATGATACCGATATCTGTCGCCATGGCGCTCACTATCATGGTCTCCAATCGTTTTGGCCAAAAAAACCTATTAGCACTGCGCCAAGTGCAAGCTACTGGACTGGTATGGACCGTATTGATTGCTTTGACCTGTATGCTTGGGATATGGCTATTCAGGCCAGAACTGGCAGCAGCATTCACGGATAATCCAGAAGTTAGAGCACAGTCTATGCATTTGCTTATCTTTGCACTTGCTTATCAATTATTTGATGGCTGGCAGGTTAACGTCGCTGGTATATTGCGCGGTATGCAAGACACCACCATACCGATGTGGGTAACGCTCTTCTGCTATTGGTTAGTTGCCCTACCACTTGGCGTCTATCTGGTGCGTTTCACTGACGTTGGCGCACAAGGGTTTTGGATGGCGTTGATTACAGGTTTATTCTTATCATCTATCTTACTTACTTTGCGTCTACGCTATCAGCAAAAACGCTTAACTGTGCTATGGGGTTAAGCCAATTGCTCATGGATTGTGTTTTATAATCATTGTTAGCGTTATTTGATCATACAGACTATGAAAAATCGTGGAGATTTTCTTACTAAAAAGATGGCTTACGTCAAAATATGTAAAAATTCTCAGTTAACAACTGTACATTGATTGCTCATTGCCCTGAATCTAGGTATCATTAGCAATTAATTAGACAATATTTAGTTACACTATTTCTCGAATTTAGTACAAGGCCAGATAAAAACTATGGATATTGAAAAAATACGCACCCTCATCGCCCTTATGGAAGAAAGTGAACTGGTTAATTTAGAAATCAGTTCTGACGACGAGCATATTAGCTTAACTCGTCACTATGACGCGCCTGCGCCAACTATGATGGCCGCCCCAGCTGCGAGCGCTGCTGCCGCTGTCGAAGGCAAACCTGCAGAAAAAGCGGGTAGCGTTGAGTCTTCACCAATGGTTGGTGTTTTTTATTCAGCACCAAGCCCTAATGACCCACCATTTGTAAAAGTCGGTCAAAAGGTTCAGGCAGGTGACACCTTAGGTATCATCGAAGCCATGAAAATCATGAACCCGCTTGAAGCGACTCAAAGTGGTATTGTTGACGAAATCTTGGTAGATAACTCTGAAGTCGTACAGTTCGGTCAACCTGTCATACGCTATAAAGCGTAACGATATTTGCCATACTTTATTTCATTATGGCTGACTTTTGGTATATATACCGCGTCAATGCTAAATAACCTGATGCTATGTATCGAAACTCAGTCAATGACTGACGCTTCGACAAGGATGAACCCATGATAAAAAAATTGCTCATTGCCAACAGAGGTGAAATTGCCCTGCGCATCGTCCGCGCCTGTAAAGCGCTAGGTATCGAAACGGTAGGTGTCTACTCTACTGCGGATGCTAACTTGATGCACTTGCGCTTTGTTGATGAGGCAATTTGTATTGGCAAGCCTAATGCTAGCCAAAGCTACCTTGATATTAATACCATCTTGACCGCTGCTGAAATCACTGGTGCAGATGCTATCCATCCCGGTTATGGATTTTTGTCTGAGAATGCTGAATTTGCTGAACAAGTAGAAGAAGCAGGATTGACCTTCGTTGGTCCTAATGCTGATCATATTCGCCTTATGGGCAACAAAGTTTCTGCCATCAATGCTATGAAAAAAGCGGGCGTACCAACCGTACCTGGTTCAGTTGGCGCTGTGACCCTGCACAATGCTGAAGAGCAAGCACGCAATATTGGCTTCCCACTATTGATTAAAGCGGCTTCTGGCGGCGGTGGACGCGGTATGCGTGTGGTTGAACGCTTTGACGAATTGATTGGTCAAGTACAAGCTGCTAAACAAGAAGCTGAGCTCTGGTTCGGTGATGACACTGTCTATATGGAGCGCTATCTACAAAACCCGCGCCACGTAGAAGTGCAGGTGTTGGGTGATGGTAATGGTAATGCTATCCATCTATACGACCGTGATTGCTCATTACAGCGTCGCCATCAAAAAGTCCTAGAAGAAGCACCTGCTCCAGACATCCCAGATGATGTACGTGAGCCAATCTTAAAAGCGTGTGTAAAAGCGTGTGAGCTTGTTAAGTATCGCGGTGCCGGCACATTTGAATTCTTGTTTGAAAATAACGAGTTTTTCTTTATTGAAATGAACACTCGTGTACAGGTTGAGCATCCAGTGACTGAGATGATTACTGGTATCGATGTCGTGGTCGAACAGCTCAAAATTGCTGCCGGTTACGGCCTGTCTTATCGTCAAAGTGAGATTGAGATCCAAGGTCATGCGATCGAATGTCGTATCAATGCTGAAGATGCAGCGACGTTTGTACCCTGCCCGGGCACTATTAGCCAACTGTTCACGCCAAGTGGTTCTGGTATTCGCTTTGACTCGCATCTATACCCTGGTTATGAAATACCGACCTATTACGATTCATTAATTGGTAAGCTTATTTGTCACGGTCAAACTCGTCAGCAAGCCATTGCTAAGACAGTACATGCCCTTGATGAGCTGATTATCGAAGGTATCAAAACCAATATACCTTTGCATCGTGATGTAATTTTGGCGGATGATAACTTTACTCGTGAAGCGCAAAACATTCACTATCTCGAAAGAGAACTGCTGACTGCGAATAAAGCCAAAAAAGACTCGTAGGCTGAAATACTTGTAGAGTCTACTAAGCTTAATAAGCTCTCTGCAATTATCATTTAAAAAAACATATAAAAAAGCCGCTATTAATATAGCGGTTTTTTTATGTCATTAATAATCTGTCAATCATAAGTAAAGTACAACGAGCATCTCTGATTATGGCAACACTCTATTGAAGTTCATAAAGCATTCGTTACCATCAGGGTCAGCGCACCATTGCATCTGATTGCCATCATGATTGATAAATGCAATCAACGCTTCATCAGTCTGGTCGATCTGATTGCCTGAGCAGTCTACTTCATTATTATCATAAACGGTCTTGATCGCAATAACTGGCAGCCCTTCTTCTCGGTGGGTGACTAGATAGCGTCCGTATGTCCACTCTTTACCACTGACAGACCACATCTCATTATCCGCACTAAAGTTATATAGCTCGCGGCACTGGTTAGACTTACCAACTGACGCAAGTAAGTTCTTACTAGTAACTGGTTGAATGTTTAGAACCCGCTCTTCACTTTGAGTCAGTACGCCGCCGTCCATGCCTGTTATCACCTTGGGCTCTATACTGCTTGCTTGTTGCGCACTATTTGATGCCGACTGGTTAGCTTCCGCTTCCTTGGTCATTGTGGCGTGAGTAGAATGAGCGCTGCTGTCCAAGTCTATTTCCCACTGTCCGGCAATGGCTGGACTAATATGAGTGGTGATGGTCGGCTTGGTAATAGCCTCACCGTTCGCAGGCAACGAAGCCAAAATAGATGCTAGCGTGAATGAAGCAAATGAGATAGGTTCCATAATTAACCTTTTATTTATAATATTTTAATATATACATTAGCGTAAGTCTTAGACACCAAAAACACAAGTAACATTATGCTATTGCTCATAAACCTATAGTCGGAATTTCATAGGTATTTATAGCAAAAAATAACGCCATCGCTTTACTTGCTAGAGACAAGAAGCGATGGCGTTATTAGCATACAGAATTTTGCGTGATATCAATGACTACTTAACACTAAGCAGCTTCTGTATTTAGCGCTTGAGCAAAAGCTGATAACGCCCCTTTTAGCATGGCTGATACTGTACTGCTACAAGTACCGATGCCAGAGTATACCTCGCCATCGACATTTAGCTGAATGTAAGCGGCAGCATTGGCATTGGTTTTGTTATCACTATTGGTATCATCATCGATACCATTACCGCTGTTATGATGCGGGTTAATCGCATGTTCTGCATAGTTAATAATATGTAGTGATTTGCCCGTATGCTGCGCAAGTCCATCAATAAACGATGACAATGGGCCGTTACCAGTACCATCAATATCGATGGTGTCGCTATTCATTTGTACTTGACCACTAAAGTAAACCGCACCGCCTTTGTTGTTGACGCTATAGTCTAGTAGCTCAAACTTGCCCTGCTGCAAGTAAGTATCTTCAAAGGTCTGTAAGATTTCATCATTCTGCAGCTCGCGTGCCGCCGCTTCAGCTTGCTTTTGTACCACACGGCTAAAGTCAATCTGCATCCAACGTGGTAAGTTAAAACCGTAATTACGTTGCAAGATATATGCGACGCCGCCTTTGCCTGACTGACTATTGATACGTACCACATCTTGGTAGCTACGGCCAATATGCGCAGGATCAATGGGTAGATAAGCCACGTCCCAGACGTTGTCTGTTTCGCTCTGATTGCTTTCATTGTAGTCGAGAGATTTTTTGATAGCATCTTGATGTGAGCCACTAAAGGCCGTGAAGACCAACTCGCCTACATAAGGATGACGCGGGTGCAATGGTAGATTGTTGCATTCGCTCACAACCTGTACGATTTCACTCATGTTGCTAAAATCAAGCTCAGGATCGATACCTTGGCTAAACAAGTTCATTGCCATGACCATGATGTCCATGTTACCTGTACGCTCACCGTTACCAAGCAATGTGCCTTCGATACGATCTGCACCCGCAAGCACGCCCAATTCAGCTGCTGCTACCGCACAGCCACGGTCATTATGGGTATGCAAGCTCACAATCACGTGCTCACGCTGCGCTAAATTGCGGCAGAAGTACTCTACTTGATCAGCAAAGACATTGGGCATAGATGCTTCGACAGTCGCTGGCAAGTTGAAAATAACTTCCTGACCCTGCTGTGGTTGCCACACGTCACACACTGCATCGCAAACCTCTACGGCATATTCAGTTTCTGTCTGGCTAAAGCTCTCTGGCGAGTACTGAAATACCCAATCTGTCTCAGGATACTTTGCTGCATATTCTTGCAATAGCTTGGCACCTGCAATCGCAATCTCTTTGATTTCAGCTTTATCTTTGCCATAGACTTTCTCGCGTTGTACACGGCTGGTTGAGTTATAGACATGGACAACCGCACGTTTAGCACCTTTTAATGATTCAAAAGTACGGGCAATCAAATGCTCGCGCGCTTGTACCAATACTTGTAACGTCACATCTTCAGGTACGTGGTTTTCTTCGATAAGCTTACGCGCAAAGTCAAATTCTACCTGCGCCGCTGATGGAAAACCAATCTCAATCTCTTTAAAACCAACATCTACTAAAGTCTTAAAGAAGCGCATTTTTTGTTCAATGGTCATCGGATCAATCAGTGCTTGGTTACCATCACGCAGATCCACACTTGCCCATATCGGTGACTTCTCAATCGTCTTGCTTGGCCAAGTACGATCTGGCAGCGATGGCGCAAATGCAAATGGACGGTATTTACGGAAGTCAAAAGCGGCACTTTTTGGTGTAATCTTTGCAGTCCCTGTGGCTGCAGTGTGCGTGGCTTGGTCAGACATAATCAATCCTTAGATGATATGGTTATTTATATATTTAGCTAGGCGATTAGCTGTTGATTAGATCAGTATTTATCATACGAGATAACTAGTGTTCATACCATAATAATATCAAAGTTTAACAGAGAGAAACCTGCTTTCTTTTACTTTATTTTCTGTTATTTTAGTGGAAAAACACAATTTAGACATTATAATCGAATAAATTCACTATTAAGGCTTAAGAAATGCCAGATAATCATATTGATAGTACAGGGACTGCAGATATAGACGAGACAGATAGACAGTTGCTACGCTTATTGCAAACACAGGCGCGTATGAGCATTACTGAACTTGCTGAACGCGTCAACCTATCTGCCACCCCTTGCGCACGTCGTATAAAGCGCTTAGAAGATGCGAACATTATCACCGGCTACCACACCAAAACCGATGCGCAAAAACTTGGCTATCCGCTAGCCGTGTTTATCGCTATTAGCATGGATCGACATACAGCAGAACGTTTTGAGCAGTTTGAACGCAAAGTTCAAAGCTTTGAGGAAGTCATTAGCTGTAGTATTGTCACAGGACGCACCGAAGACTATCTGATTAAGGTCAGGGTACGTGATATGACACATTACGAAGAGTTTTTATTACATCGCCTCAATCGTATTGAAGGTGTGGCTCAAGTTCATACCAGTTTTGAATTACGAGAAGTATTTAGCCGTAGTGTAGTTTAGACGATCTAAACGGTCGTTGGTGACTGTCGACGGAACCATACCAATAGTACAAACCCGATCATCAATCCGATAGCAGCGACAAGTAACCCTGCATTGAAATTACCATCCTTCCCTGCCAGCGCCACTGTCACCAAAGGTCCTAAAAACTGCCCTAACGCATAGGCCAACGTTGCCAAAGCAATCAGTAAATTAGAATAGGCAGGGTTGATATTTTTAAATAGCGTCAGTGTCATCGATACCATACCGACAAAGGTCAATCCTAAAATCGCAGCATTGCCATATAACCCAAGCGCACCATCAAACCATATAGGCAAGCACATCCCAAATGCTTGCAATACCGTCAGCCCCATCAAGGTTTTTATCTCACCGATACGTTTAGCAAGCGCGCCCCATAGGGGGTTTGACAACATTGCAAAAATACCAACGACCAACCAAATCATCAATCCAGCATACGTCTGTGTCGTTAGGCGCTGCGCTGCCATAACGGGCAAAAAAGTTGCCGAGCTAATATAACCAAACCCTGCCAGTACGTAGCTGACGAAAAGTAAAGTAAGCGCTTTATGGTGTCCAGAGATGGCTTCGTATAAGGAGCGTTTAAAGTTTAAATAGGTCTGGTGCACTGACACGTGTTGTTTGGCATCAATCTGCTGTGAATCAACAGCCCGTACTCGTCTTGGTTTTATCGCATACAGTAGCCATACAAGCGGCAAACTGGTGACACCTGTGACTAGCCAAATTACATCGAAGTGATAGCCTAGTTTTAATAGCCACCATGTCACTATGGCAGAGGCGCTAATGCCAACGCCAATACCTGCATAGTGGACTGCTGATAACACAGAACGGCGCTCAGGGCTAAGGTTTTGAATGACAAACGATGAGCTTAGAATCATCGCCACGCCACTTGCAATGCCTGCAATTAAACGAATGATATACCATAGCGTGAGCGACATATTTGGTATGACAAGTAACATCGTGGTGACAACACTGATAATCGCCCACAGCGTCATGGCCTGCCACGTTGAGCGCTGAGGCACAAACATAGCAATAAGCGCACCGATAAAGTAGCCGATATAATTGATTGATGCCAGCCAGCCTGCAATCGTCGTTGATAGCGACAATTGCACCATAATATCAGGTAAGGTGGCGGTAAAAAGAAAGCGACCATAACCCATAACGACTGCCATGCAGTACATACCGATACAGGCAATGGCAGCTTCATTGGTAATCGTCGGGATCATACGGCTTTTAAAAGCAGTCATCATGACAGCGCCATTTTTGTGGCAATTAGCACACAATCCTTTGTGTTAGACAGTCAAAAGCAGTAGTAAAAAAGCAAGAATAAACAGTTATTAGATATGTTAGGTCGAGATGAAATATCAGCAAAAACTATGATACGTCTAACGTTGGCGTCTCTACCGTATCTTGTCCTAGCATCTGTACACGCTGATCGCTAAACATATCCATATCTGGAGCTAGCGTACGCATAAATCGATCAAAATACAACATCTGTTTGGTCAGTAAAGCAAAGTCGCGTGGGAAATGGATACCATGACGTTTGCCAACTTCGACAATCTCAAGCATCATTTTATTAAGCTCATCGGCTTGCTCTTTACTATTGAAAGGTACACCGCTCGTAAAGGTCTTATCTTCTGCCATGATGGTTGTCATCATACGCTGCAAATCATTCCCCAGTGCAGCCACATCGACTTTATTACCACCATGCGTCATTTCCATATCAATCATATGGCGTGCCATGGCTTGATAGTCGCTGTCTTGCATGGCTTGCATCATGCCCATGCACGCACGCCAGCTCTCAGCTTTGAGTTTACCCACAATACCAAAATCCAAAAATCCAATACGGCCATCGGTCAATAACATCAAATTACCAGCATGTAAATCCGCATGGAAACTATTACACAGCATAAGACTGGCAAACCATGTGTTCAAAGTGTCTGCCATGACTTGCGCAGGATCTGCACAGTACTGACGCATGAGCGATTCATCGACCATAGAAACGCCATATAGACGGCTCATCGTTAGCACACGCTTGGTAGTCAGCTCTTCATAGACAGTTGGTGCAACGACACGAGTATTACCTGATACCGCTAAGAACTGCTGAAAATCGCGAATGTTTTGTGCTTCGGCGATAAAGTCCGTCTCGGCAAGCATACGCAGACGAATCTCGTCAATAATTGGTGCAATACTCGCAAACTTCATTGAGGGCATTAGTATTTCAAGTAGCTTGGTTACGCCATGCAATACACCCAAGTCGGTCTGCATGATGGTTTCGACGCCAGGCTTTTGTACCTTTAGCACCACCTCATCGCCATTGTGCAGACGAGCTGCATGCACTTGAGCGATAGAAGCTGATGCTAGTGGCTCTGAGTCAATATGTGCAAACGCATCATCAAGCGTCATGCCATTAGTCGCTAGCTCCTCTCTTAGCACTTGCTCGATATAAGCATAAGACAATGGCGTGGTTTGATCCAAGCAGCTCTGGAAAGCCTTAACATAATCACGCGGAAACAGTGACGGCGTACTGGCGATGAACTGACCGATTTTGATATAAGTCGTACCTAACTGCTCAAAGGTTTCTTTGAGTAGCATCGCGTCAGGTTTCTCACCTTTTGCCACTCTTAGCGCAGACAAACCTGCCACACTCGCTGTTTGGCGAACACGGTTCATGACATTAAAAGTATGCTTTAATAAATGCGGACGATGAATTTTCATAAAAAACAACTATGGTAATAAGAAGGAGGTTTGAAGATAGGCAATACAATATAAAAATGCATTAAAATCAGATTACACAGTTATAGTCGGTTCAATATAATTTGGATACAAGGAAGGCGAGTGAAAGTACTACCAGTCGTAGACTAAGCGATCCTGACACCGTATCCAATTTATAGAGAGTTGACTATAGGACTGCTACAGACAGGACACTGTGGGTCTTTTCGATAGCCCATTAGTCGCTGCTGCATCTGGCTACCATCCCATATGAGCAGCTTGTTTGTCAGTGGATTTTTGGTTAATCCTAAATATTGCAGTGCAGCATTGGCTTGCAAATTACCCATGACGGCAGTAGTGCTAGCCAGCACTCCTGAATTGGCACAAGTACGCTCGTCAGCGGCTTCGTCGAGCACTACTGAGCCAAATACGCAATGATAACAACCTGTATCGATCTGAGGTTCGAACAGTGCCAACTGCCCTTGCATCGCAATCGCTGAGGCTGATAACAGCGGAATCTGGTAGCGTACACTAATACGATTGATGATGTCGCGCGTGACAAAATTATCCGTACAGTCTAAGAGTAAGTCAGGCTTTCCTGCTGCTATATCGAGCAACTCATAAGCGTTGTCTTCATCTAGTCGTGCGACTGTGCCGCGAGTCTTTATCAAAGGATTGATACGCTCTAACATATGCGCTGCGGTCAGTGCTTTAGACTGACCAACATCCTCTGGCAAAAACAACGTTTGCCGTTGTAGATTGCTCGCCTCAATCTCGTCATCATCAATCAGATGGACATGACCCACTCCAGCCCGTACCAATGTCTCAGACGCAGGACAGCCAAGGCCACCTGCCCCTATTATGACCACACGTGCTGTCTTTAGTCGCAGCTGAGCATCCATATCCCAACCGTCTAATAATACTTGTCGAGCATAACGGAGCAGCTCATCATCCGATAGCTGTACCATCTCTTCTACCATATTCATCTACAACCTATAATCAAAGAAATCTACTACCAAAAAACTACCTATTAAACTTGTCCTAGCGTGACACGATCATTACCACCGTAGTCTTTTACGGTATGTACTGATTCAAACCCATTGTCTAGAAACAGCTGCCGAACCGCATCACCTTGATCATAACCATGTTCAATGGCCAATAACCCACCTATACATAGATAGGTCGTTGCTTGCTGGACGATATGCTCGATATCAGCCAAACCCTGATTGGGTGCACTGAGCGCACTAATCGGTTCAGCTGTTAGACCTGCCAAATGCTCGTCTGTTTCGTCAATATAAGGAGGGTTTGACACGATAATATCAAACTGCGGCTCATCATAAATAGGTAGCGCTTGATACCAACTGCTTTGGACAAATTCAACATTGGCAACATTATTGCTCACGGCGTTATGCTGAGCAACTTTAAGCGCCTCTGACGACAAATCAACCGCCACGACTTGCCAATTAGCGTGCTTTAACTCATGAGCAAGACTGATAGCGATACAACCTGACCCTGTCCCCAAATCTAGTAATCGTTTATTACTGAGACATGTTGAATGGTCATTTATCCAGTTTAATACCTGCTCGACCAATACTTCGGTATCAGGCCTAGGAATCAAAGTATGCTCGTTTACCATAAAGTTAAGCGACCAAAACTCCTGCTGCCCAGTCAGGTAGGCAAGCGGTATGCCTTGCTGCATTTTTACCACACCGTCATTGAAACGTGTAACCTCACTATCAGTTAGCTGATAATCTTCGTCAGTCATCAACGCTATCGCAGGCTTATCAATGACATGCAATAACCAATCCGTTAGCCAAAACGACGGTAACTGACTATCAGTATAACCATTCGTCAGTTGTTGAATCTGCTGCTTGATTTGACGAATGGTTGATACGGTCATAAATAGCTCTTAAAAAACAATGAATGTATAAAGGTAAAATACTACTTAGCCTACTCTGATGCGCGCGGTGGCTCTTTGGTATCGGTCAGGTTAGGATTGGTTTTGCTTAGCTTGTCACCTACCCCATTGCCACCGCTGCCATCATTATTGTCATCGCCATAAATATCATCGTTATCACCAATGACAATATGTCTATCGACAAAGTAGATCAGTGCCAGAATTGGAATACCAATAGCAAAGGTAAAGATAAAGAAAAATGGATAACCCATATTATCGACGATAGCACCTGAGTACCCACCCATCACTTTGGGTATCAGGGTCATCAATGAGGAAAAAATCGCATACTGTACAGCAGTAAAGCGAATCGATGTCAGTGCTGATAAGAAAGCGATGAATACAGCGCTTGCAAGGCCCGCAGCCAAGTTATCAAATATCACTGCCATATACATGATGGGTAGGCTACCTGGGTTGTATGTTAATACTACAAACAACAGGTTAGTCGCACACGCCAAAATCGCACCAATCATCATGGCATGCATGATACGGAAACGTTGAGCCAAAATACCACCCAAGAAGCCACCTGCGATTGCCATAATCACACCGACCAGTTTTACGGCATTGGCGATATCGGTTTTGCTAAAGCCCATGTCTTGATAAAAGACGTTGGAGATCACGCCTGCGACGATATCTGAGATACGGTATAGACCAATCAAGGCTAATAGCAGCAAGGCTTTTTTGCCATAACGTCGGAAAAAGTCTAAAACAGGCTCGATCCATGTTGCCATTGCCACTTCTTTTTTTACCAGTCCTACTTGTACCAGGGCATAACCTGCTGCCATCGCCGCGCCTAGGCTTACTAATAAGTGCAAGGTTTCTACAAAGAAGCTAGAAAACGCGCCTTCAAACTCTGGTAAGACCTGTCCCATCAGTATATAAGCGGCGATAAAGGCAATCACTGAAAATACAAACAACGCTACCAGTCTGACGTAGTCTTCACGAGTTTCAGCGACCAACGGGGCTTTGTTAATTATTTTTGGTTGATTGATAATAAAGTACAGTAATAACAATGGTGCGCACGCGACCAATGCTAAAAAGTAAAACTTGATCGCTGGCATTACCATTAGTGGTATCAAGGCCACTGTGCTATTAAATACTGTATTGATCAAAATATTAATTAGGTAAATAACACCAAACAGTAGGCCTGGGATAAGCAGTAACGCTGAATAAATCAGGAATACTTTTAAGTTACCCTTCTGCTTTTTACTTTGCAGGGTCTCAGCGGTTGGCTCATAACTGGCAAACGTCGTTAATACCCCTAATGTCATGACCCCTGCCATGATGTAATAGGTGTTGCGCCACGCTTCATAACTATAAAATGTCTCATTTGAGCCGAAATAATCAGCCAAATATAACGCGCCTGCCCCTGCGACAATCATACCGATGCGGTAGCCTGACACATAGATAGAGGACAAGATAGACTGCATAGACGGCGGTGCAAGCTCAATACGGTACGCATCAATTACGATATCTTGCGTCGCAGAAGAGAACCCAAGCAACACGGCCGCGCCTGCCATATAAACCAAGACATCTTCGCTAACAGGATTTACCCTTGCCATCAAAAAGATCGCCAGCACGATAAGCAGCTGTGATACCACCATCCAACTACGACGACGCCCCAGCCACTTGGTCAAAAATGGTACAGGGAGCGCATCAATCAATGGCGCCCAAATAAATTTGAACGAATAACCCAATGCTGCCCAGCTGAACATAGTGACGACACTACGATCAATGCCTGCTTCTCTCAGCCATAGCGATAGACTTGAGAAAATCAGCAGAATAGGTATACCCGCTGAGAACCCCAAAAACAGCATAATAATGACACGAGGATCGAGATAAGCTTTTGTAGCCTCGCCCCATGACTTTTTGGCAATTGGTTGATTGGGCGGTACAGATTTGACAGCAGACATAATAACTCACCAACAATTCAGACAAAGAACACAACCGCGCACAATTTTTATCAATCTTTAGAATCAGTTATCGACAAAAGGATCGATAAAAATTGCTCTACGTTGCACCAATATTATCATTACAACAAAATCCAGTTATGGTACTTGAGAACCTTTATCTTGACTAGATGTTTTTGCATTAACTTAGCGATTGCAGGCCATGTGCAATCGCTTATATTTCTTAATCGTAACGCAAAAAACTGCAGTGTCTTACCAAGGTTATCTTAGCTCTCTTTTTTATTGCTAATTTCTATTTTGAAAGATGTCTGACAATGACATTATTTATAGGTAATATAAAGGTAGTAGTAAAACTGACGCAGGCTTCATTGGTTGGGTGCACTCTATTGGTTTATTCTTAACTGGCGATGATAAGCAAGGGCGTTAATAGCGATTGAGATAAACAAAACATCAAGCTTTTTATGATTAGTAATTTAAAACTTATAATTCTTATATATTAGTTTTATAAATCTACTCAGCTTAGTTATGCTTTGTACATAAACAACGACTACCGAGATTCACGGTTTGTTCTTTCTATTATCATAGCCTAGGAGTTATACCATGTCCGACTCAGCCAATAATACCACCGACAAAAACACTGCTCCAGATGCTGCTCGTTGTCCTGTAGATCACGAAAGCAATAATAATAATGCGCCTACTAACACAACCTATGAGCAGGGTGATGGTCAAGGCCCAACGATCCATAGCGAAAACGTTGATAACTCGCATGAGCCTGAGCGTCCGAGCATGGGTGGCTGCCCTGTTATGCATCAGGCACATACTACCACTGCATCTGCTGCGACAGATTGGTGGCCAAACGCACTAAACTTAGACATATTGCACCAGCAAGACAAAAAGACTGACCCAATGGGTGAGGACTTTGACTATGCTGAAGCTTTTAAACAGCTAGATCTAGAAGCGGTCAAAACTGACTTAAAAAACCTAATGACTGAGTCGCAAGAATGGTGGCCAGCGGATTGGGGGCACTATGGCGGCTTGATGATTCGTATGGCTTGGCATTCAGCTGGTACGTATCGCGGTGCTGATGGTCGCGGCGGCTCTAATACTGGTAACCAACGCTTTGCACCATTGAACAGCTGGCCTGACAACGTCAACCTTGATAAAGCCCGCCGTCTATTGTGGCCAATCAAGAAAAAATACGGCAATAAATTGTCTTGGGCCGATTTGATGATTTTGGCAGGTAACATGGCTTATGAATCTATGGGCTTCAAAACCCTAGGATTTGCTGGTGGCCGAGCTGATATTTGGCATCCAGAAAAAGACATCTACTGGGGTTCTGAGCGCGAATGGTTAGCCGCTACCAAAAACCGTTATGACAGCGACGAAGACCGCGCGTCACTAGAAAACCCACTAGCAGCAGTACAAATGGGCTTGATTTATGTCAACCCTGAAGGTGTCGACGGCAACCCTGACCCACTAAAAACTGCTCAAGATATGCGTACTACCTTTGCTCGTATGTCAATGAACGATGAAGAGACGGTCGCTCTAACCGCTGGTGGACATACCGTTGGTAAATGTCATGGTAATGGTGATGCGACAATACTAGAAGATGAGCCAGAAGCCGCTGATATCAAAGAGCAAGGTCTAGGCTGGCGCAATCCTAAAGGTCGTGGTAATGCAGGTGATACTGTTTCAAGTGGTATCGAAGGCGCATGGACCACCAATCCGACCCAGTGGGACCACGGTTATTTCGAGCTACTATTGAACCATGAATGGGCACTGACCAAAAGTCCAGCGGGCGCATGGCAGTGGGAACCAACTGACATCAAAGAGGAAGATCGTCCGTTAGATGCTCATGATCCAAGTGTACGTCGTAATCCAATCATGACTGACGCAGATATGGCATTGAGCAAAGATCCTATTTATCGTGAGATTTCAGAGAAGTTCCATAACAACCCAGAGTACTTTGATAAAGTATTCGCTAGAGCGTGGTTCAAACTGACTCACCGCGATTTGGGACCGAAATCTCGTTACTTAGGTGCCGACGTACCGAGCGAAGACTTTGTATGGCAAGACCCTATTCCTACAGGTAATGCGGACTTGACTGCTGATGATATTGCAACGCTAAAATCGCAAATATTAAACAGTAACATTAGTCGTCGTGAGTTGATCATTACAGCATGGGACAGCGCTCGTACATTCCGCGCTTCGGACTATCGCGGCGGTGCAAATGGTGCACGCATCCGTTTAGCCCCACAGAAAGATTGGACAGGCAATGAGCCAGAACAGCTACAACGTGTGCTTGAGACATTGACCAGTATTCAGTCTGGCTTTGATAAAGACGTTAGCTTAGCAGACCTCATTGTATTGGCTGGTAACGCCGCTATTGAACAAGCAGCAAACGATGCAGGCGTAGATATTACTGTACCGTTTAATCCAGGTCGCGGTGATGCTGACGCTGAAATGACTGACGCCGAATCTTTCGCTGATTTAGAGCCGCTACATGATGGCTATCGTAACTGGATTCAGGGTGACTATGCGGTATCACCAGAAGAGATGCTACTTGATCGCACGCAGCTAATGGGTCTAACTGCTCCTGAGATGGTTGTATTGCTTGGTGGTATGCGAGTGCTTGATACCAACCACGGTCAGAGCCAACACGGCGTCTTTACGGAACGTGCGGGCGTGCTTACCAATGACTTCTTTGTTAATTTAACGGACATGAACTACACATGGCATCCTGTAAAAGCAGCTGACAATACTGCTAATAGCTACGAAGTACGTGAGCGTGGTACAGGAAACGTCAAATGGCAAGCAAGCCGTGTAGACTTGGTATTTGGCTCTAACTCTATATTACGTGCTTATGCTGAGCTATACGCGCAAGATGATAACTTAGAGAAATTCGTTCGTGACTTCGTCCGTGCTTGGAACAAGGTTATGAATGCAGATCGCTTTGATATTGCCAAATAAACTGAGTTTGAAGTTGGTCAGTATCAACTAATTACCAGTAATAAATAACTTTATAATCAACGAACAGCTATCTTTTAGAAGGTAGCTGTTTTTTTATGCTCAATAATGACCGTTCTTTATGAATTGTTAGGTCAAATGGCTTCCCTGACTAAACAGCATTTACTGAACAAATAATTTTTTAGCATTGCAAAATACAAATTCTATATTCATAATTATCATAAATTGATAGCTATTTATTATATACAAGAATAATAGCTTTGTTTTACACTACTTTATTACTGTATGTTCAGACATTTTTACTTTCATATACAGACGAGGTTTGTATATTTATACAATAGGATTAAGTTATGGCAATCGACGTAGTGGTCAACCAACGGCATTTGCAGATTCAGCTCAAACAGCTAGAAACAGTATGGCATACGGTGATTAACGGTTATAACTTAAGCCAGGCGGCGACCGTGCTACATACCAGTCAATCAAGCTTATCAAAGCATATTGCTGCGTTAGAAAACCAGTTAAAGACGGAAGTATTCGTACGCCAAGGCAAACGCCTGACGGGACTGACCACTATGGGCACAGCGCTTATGCCTCATATCGAGTCTATTTTTGCTGAAATTCGTACCATTGAAAACCTAAGTTTAGATTTTAATAATCCTAACATCGGTACGCTGACGATTGCCACCACTCACACACAAGCGCGTTATGTACTGCCGCAAGTGGTTAAAGAATTCAAAGATCGTTTCCCTAAAGTAAATTTGATTTTGCAACAGGCAGATCCTGAGACCATCGCTCAGATGGTCATACGTGGTCAAGCCGATATCGGTATCGCAACTGAGTCCCTGCTACATAATAATTATCTTAGATGCTATCGTTACTATGACTGGACGCATCGCGTTATCGTACCGAGTGATCACGAACTGGCTAGCCAAGAGTCTATTGACCTGCCCACGCTTGCCAGCTATCCGATTGTGACCTATCACGGTGGATTTACAGGACGCGGCGCGATTGACAAGACGTTCGACGAAGCAGGACTAGAGCCAGATATCGTATTAGCGGCGCTCGATGCCGATGTGATCAGCACCTATGTCGGTCTGGGCCTAGGTATTGGTATCATCGCAGAAATGGCATTTGAGCCAAGCCATTATCAAAACCTGACTGCCATACCCGTCGATCATTTTGGTCGCTTTACCAGTTGGATGGCGGTACGCGATGATGCAGAAATCCGTCAATATGGTCGCGCTTTCATGGAGCTATGCCAAAAGCAATTTGCAAATTAATGAGCATTTGTTAAATAAAGTATCTCAGACTTGCTCACCCTTACTAGACTGAGCTGTGGATGATAAAATAAATTCTAGAACGTTATTCAATGTTTCTTTTATATATTATTCACACTTGTATTGATATTTGGTCGAATGAAGTTGACTAAATATCAATACATATTAACTTGCTCTTCTGTAAACAGGTGATACCGCTCATGGAAAAATTCGTAGCGATCATTATGGCAATTTTTGCCGCCCCTCTACTCATTGGCGGCGCTTATTTATTGTCCTTAGGCGGTAGTCCTTACTACCTCATTGCTGGCGTTATTATACTAACGACAGCTTTTTTATTGTTCAAAAAACACTGGAGTGCTTACGGGTTATATGCGCTATTTATCGTAGCAACCATGGCTTGGGCACTTTGGGAATCTGGGTTCTATTGGTGGGCGCTAGCACCTCGAGTTGGCTTCCCGCTCATCTTCGGTTTGCTCATGCTATTGCCATGGGTATCCAACAAAATGCGTGGGCCTAAAACTCAAGTAGCTTCAAATAGCACACCAACCACAAGCAATGTTAAGAAAAGCCCTCTGTATTATTGGGGTCTGCTCGTAAGCGTAATCGTAGGTGCACTACTCTCTTTTGGTAGTCTAGCCAATAATGCCACTGACAAACTCGGTGAGCTTGATTTGACTGCTGCAAATGATGACGAGCAAAACGTCAGCTCAGATGAGACCTCAGCTAACCTTGGTGACCCATTATCAAACGGTCAGCAAACGCCAGATGGCGAGTGGAGCGCGTATGGTCGTACTGATTATGGTCAGCGCTACTCGCCTCTAGATAAAATCAATACTGATAATGTCAAAGATCTAGAGCTAGCATGGCAAATCCAAACAGGTGATGTCAAAGGGCCTAACGATGTCGGTGAGACCACTTATCAGGCAACGCCATTAAAAATCGGTAACGGTTTATACCTATGTACCCCTCACAACTGGGTACTAGCGCTAGATGCCGACTCTGGTGAGACGCTGTGGAAGTTTGATCCTCAAGTAGAGGAAAACTTACAACGTCAGCACCAAACCTGTCGCGGTGTGTCTTATTATGCTGGTCAAGCAACCAGTCCTGACCCTATCTCTACCGCTGCTAATAATTCAGCAGAGAATAGCAACAGTACAGCTAGCCCCGTGCAAGTACAGAAAATTGCTGGCAATACCTTTGAAAACGCATCTAAGCAATGCGATGCCAAGATATTTATCCCAACTTCTGATGCGAAACTATATGCACTCGATCCAAATACTGGGCAACGCTGCCAAGATTTTGGTGATGATGGTGCACTAGACTTGATGCATAACATGCCGTTCAATCAAGCAGGTTACTATTATTCTACGTCACCACCAGTTATCGCGGGTGATACCATTATCGTCGCTGGTGCTGTCAATGATAACTATGATGTTAACTCGCCATCTGGTGTGATCCGTGCGTATGATGTCAATACTGGTGAGCTTCTTTGGAACTGGGACTCAGGCGATCCTGATAATACAGCGCCTTTCGATGTCAATGATCCAACCCAAACTTATAAGACCAGTTCGCCAAATTCATGGTCAGTCGCTACTGCCGACGAAGAGCTTGGATTGGCATATTTCCCTATGGGTAACCGTACGCCGGATCAGCTAGGCAGTTATCGAAATGCCGCTGAAGAAAAATATGCAACGTCTGTTGTCGCTCTAGATATCGAGACTGGTGAAGCACGCTGGGTTCAGCAGTTTGTCCATCATGACCTTTGGGACATGGACACGCCTGCTCAGCCAACCTTACTTGATCTAGATACGGCCGACGGTGTACAGCCTGCGCTGGTTGTACCAACCAAACAAGGCGATGTATACGTCTTGAACCGCGCAACGGGTGAGCCTATTGTACCGATTAAGGAGCGTCCTGCACCGCAAGGCTATCTCATAGCAGGAGAGCACGCAGCGCCAACTCAGCCTTATTCTGGCTTGAGCTTTGAGCCTGAACCACTGACTGAAAAAGACATGTGGGGTGCCAGTCTCGTTGATCAAATGATGTGCCGTATTGAGTTCAATCAGCTCAACTATGATGGTCGTTATACTCCACCATCAACCAATGGTAGCTTGGTCTATCCTGGTAACTTTGGTACCTTTAATTGGGGTGGTATCGCAGTCGATCCTGAGAATGGCGTGATGTTCGGTATGCCAACATATTTGGCATTTACCTCAAAACTCATTCCTAGAGACACGTTGGGCGATGCAGAGACCAATAAAGGCGAGCAAGGCGTCAACGCCAATGAAGGTGCAGATTATGCAGTAGAATTGGGGCCCTTCTTGTCACCATTAGGCGTACCTTGTCAGCAGCCACCATGGGGCACAATCGCTGGTGCTGACCTAGCCACAGGTGATATCGCTTATCAACGCAAAAATGGTACGGTACAAGACTTGTCTCCTATTCCTATCAAACTGGAATTGGGCGTACCTGGTATCGGTGGACCTATCATCACTAAAGGCGGCGTCGCGTTCTTGTCAGCGGCGACAGAAAACAATTTCCGAGCTTATGACTTGAAAAATGGCGACGTACTATGGAATGTCCGTATTCCAGCAGGTGGTCAAGCCACGCCAATGACTTACTTAAACTCTAAAGGTGAGCAAATGGTCGTATTGGTCGCAGGTGGTCATGGTTCAGTTGGAACAACCATTGGTGATTATGTCTTAGCTTATAAGCTTGGTGACCAAGATAAATAATGTTGCACTTGGTGCTTAAGATAATGATAAATTAAATAACCATTATCTTATAATCGACTAATTAGACAAGCAGGTAACCTAGGTTGCCTGCTTTTTTTAATGCCATCTTTTTTTAATGCCATAGTGTAATGCTGCTAAATCCTTTTATGACCTCACTTATGGTTTATTTATCGCTTATTTTGACCAACGACAACCTTTATAAATACACCTTAATAATTGTTAAGCGAGTTTAAAAACAGAGTTAGCTGGCTTTGTTATGATTCATTAACAGTGACTAGCGGCACTTGAAACTACCACTGTCTATAAGCATATCAGTAGAAAATAACTCACACACTACTGGAAAATTTATGAGTAACAAAATCCCTTTATCTTTTTTAGATCTTGCGCCTGTACCTCAAGGCAAAACCATCGCTGAAGGCATCGCCCAAACGGTGGAAACCGCGCAGCAAGCAGAAAAATCAGGCTTAAATCGCTACTGGATGGCAGAGCATCACAATATGCCCGGTATCGCCAGTGCAGCCACTTCAGTACTACTATCGCATATCGGTAGTCAAACCAGCCGTATCCGTATTGGTGCTGGCGGCGTTATGCTACCTAACCATGCTCCTCTTGTGATTGCTGAGCAGTTTGGTACTTTGCAGGCCCTATATGGCGACCGTGTAGACTTAGGGTTAGGACGCGCACCTGGCACTGATGGCGCTACATTTCAGGCACTGCGCCGCCAGATGAAAGACGCCGAGCGTTTTCCACAAGATGTACAAGAGCTGATGTACTTCTTGGGCAATGATACAGATGGCAGCCCTGTACAGGCATTTCCTGGCGCAAAATCAGGCATACCGATTTGGATATTAGGATCTTCTCTATTTGGTGCGACTTTAGCTGCACATTTAGGACTACCTTATGTGTTTGCCTCTCACTTTGCCCCGCAAATGCTTGGGCAAGCAATTGAGGCTTACCGTGAGCAATTTAAACCGTCTGTCTATCTAGATAAGCCTTATGTGATGTTGGCTGCAAACTTATTGCTGGCTGATGATGATGCGACCGCTCAATATCACTTTACCTCAGCACAGCAAAGCTTTGTACGTCTGCGCCGTGGCGAAACAGGTCAAATGCCTAAGCCTACCCACGATATGGACAGTATCTGGAGTCAAGCAGAGAAAATGATGGTAGATAACGCATTGTCAGTATCATTCATTGGCTCAGTCGAAACGGTCAAACCAAGACTCGCTGCGTTTTTGGCAACTTATCAGCCAGATGAGCTGATTGTGACGGCCAATATTTATGACCAAGCCGCCCGTATCCGTTCACTTGAACTTACACCGGAGCTAAACTTATTTACTTTACAATGAAATGAGACACTTGCATAATTATTGATGAACCTTAACTGGATTTTTGACATGGAAGCAACTCCCATTATCGGTGCATCGCTCATGATTGGCTCGTCAATATTTATGTATATCATTGCCTTTCTTGCAGTTATGGCTATCGGTGGTTATTTAACCTACCGTACTAGCCCAAAGCGCAAGCAGCGCCGTGAAGACAAGCGTAATAGTGAACGCTAGATTAATACCAAAAGCCCTCTTTTCTTATTTGAAAAGAGGGCTTTTTTAAGGCTATCAAAGTTAGATAAAGCGAAAGTACTTACTTATTTAAAAATAGTACAAAATCTGCATTACATTAACCCAAGTGCACGTAACGACGCTGCCCCAATCGCCATACCAAACATGCCGACAACGGTAGTAAAGGCAAGTATATTGGCAGCGAGTACATCATTGCCACCCATTGCTTTTGCCATGACATAGCTGGCTGCAGCTGTTGGTGATGCGACCATCAAAAACAACACCCCCATATGCACGCCTGATAGCCCAAATCCGAGCCCAACAGCGATAGCAATTAATGGTGCAATGACAATTCGTCCAATACTCGCCTGCATGGATAAGCCCGAAGGATGCAACATAGATTTTAGGTTAATACTAGCACCCGCACAGATCAGTGCTAGCGGCAGAGCCACCGCTGCCAGTAAGTCGCCAGTCGTATGAATCACCCCAGTAAGCGGTGGTAGCGGCAATGCTTTATAGACGAATGCCCCAACCAATGCCAAAATTAAAGGATTGGTCAGTAACTTTTTCACAATCATCGTGCCGCGACTAACCCATGTGTCATCCACGCTTTTGGATACACGACTCAAGGTAATGACCGCTAAGATATTAAACAGTATCGTCACCACGCCCATATAGACAGCACCGATACTTAACCCTTGCGCGCCGTAAGCGTTGGCCACGGTTGCAAGGCCAATGATGGCCATGTTGCTACGGAATACGCCTTGTACAAACACACCTTGGTCTTCAGGACGCTTGACGAAGCGTTTGGCATAAAACTCTGCACCAATAAATAATATAAACGTCACCAAGATACCAACAAGGATAAGCGTAATTTGCTTACCATAATCGACGTCGCTATCGACCACGCTAAAAAATAATAAACACGGCAAGCAATAATTAAAGACAAAACTTGATGCCTGGTCGATAAAAGTTTGGCTTGCTTCACCACGTCGTTGCATAAAAAAACCCAACCACATTAAGGCAAGGTTGGGTAAGACAATGGTAATAGCAAAAACAATAGCATCAATCATAAGTAGACTCAGTTCGGTGACAAGCCCATGAATATATGGACATCAGCGAGACAAATTAACAAGTAGTAAGAAAATTTACTGACCTAGTATAGAGACAAAGTAGCAAGTAGGACAAGGTTACATGTGATTTTCTTTTAAAACTGACTGTTTTTTTGACAAACAAAAGCCCGTAAAGAAATATCGTTACGGGCTTTTTATACTATAAGTGCTTTATAATAAAAGGCTTTATTGCATAGCTATTATGAGTCCAATGCAGCTTTTGCTTTTTTATGCTTTTTAACAGTCATTGCCAACAACTGAATAGCAGCAGGGGTTACACCGCTTACGCGTCCCGCTTGGGCTAGCGTCGCAGGACGAACTTGCGTAAGTTTTTGTACTATCTCGTTCGATAGACCTGACACGATACTATAATCAAAATCTAACGGTAGCGCTGTATTTTCTAGTCGCTTCATTTGATCGATATCTTCTTGTTGACGATCGATATAGCCAGCATATTTAACAGAAATCTCTATCTGCTCGCCCACTTGCGCATCAACGGTTGAGTCCGTGATAGCGGCGATATCAGCAAAATGTATTTGCGGACGCTTTAGCAAATCAAAGGCAGTCGACTCTTTAGACAGCACTTCACCTGTTTGCTCGGTCACTTGCTTACCTAATGCATTAGCAGGCGTGGCCCACATATCTTTTAGGCGTGAAGTTTCTGTGGCGATGGCTTCCATTTTTTCTTGATAGGCCTGCCAGCGTACATCGTCTACTAGACCCAGCTTACGACCAGTCTCCGTCAAACGCTGATCTGCATTGTCTTCACGTAAGAGCAAGCGATATTCTGCACGGCTCGTAAACATACGATACGGCTCGGTAGTACCGTGGGTAATCAAGTCATCGACAAGCACACCAAGATACGCTTCATCGCGGCGCGGGGTCCACGTGTCAAACTCGCTATTGTTAGTAGTGACCAATGCCGCATTGGTACCTGCAAGCAAGCCTTGTACACCCGCTTCTTCATAGCCTGTCGTACCATTAATCTGACCCGCAAAGTACAGACGATCAATCGACTTGGTTTCAAGAGTTGGCTTTAGGTTTTGTGGATCGAAGTAATCATACTCAATCGCATAACCTGGACGAGTAATATGGGCGTTTTCTAAGCCTTTCATACTATGAATAAAGTCTAACTGCACATCGAATGGCAAACTGGTTGAGATACCATTCGGATATAGCTCATGTGTGGTCAGACCTTCTGGCTCGATGAAGATCTGATGGCTGTCTTTATCCGCAAAACGATGAATCTTATCTTCGATAGATGGGCAATAACGTGGGCCTACGCCTTCGATTTTCCCAGAGAACATTGGTGAACGGTCAAGATTTTCACGAATGATGTCATGAGTACGCGCATTGGTATGGGTGATATAGCAATTGACTTGCTCAGGATGCATAGAGACATCACCCATATAGCTCATCACTGGCAATGGCGTATCGCCCGGCTGTACCGTCATTACACTAAAGTCAACACTACGCGCATCGATACGTGCTGGCGTACCTGTCTTTAGACGACCAACTGGCAGCTTAAGCTCACGTAGACGATCTGCCAACTTGATAGAAGGCTGATCCCCTGCACGGCCACCCTTTGAGTTCTCTAAACCAATATGAATGACACCGCCCAAGAAAGTTCCTGAGGTCAATACCACTGTTTCGGTCTTAAAGACAATACCTGTAGAAGTCACAACAGCCGTTGCGCGGCCATTTTCGACTAAGATATCATCAGCAGCTTGCTGGAATATATCTAGGTTTGGCTGGTTTTCTAGCGTATGGCGGATAGCTGCTTTATACAAGATGCGATCTGCTTGCGCACGCGTGGCACGAACGGCAGCCCCTTTACGGCTGTTCAATACGCGGAACTGGATACCTGCTTTATCCGTTGCCAATGCCATTGCACCGCCCAACGCATCAATCTCACGTACTAGATGCGATTTACCGATACCGCCAATCGCAGGGTTACAACTCATCTGCCCGAGCGTCTCAATATTATGCGTCAACAATAAGGTCTGTGCGCCCATACGTGCAGCCGCCAGAGCAGCTTCTGTACCAGCATGACCACCGCCGATCACTATCACGTCGTAATGTTTTGGGTATTGCATGTGTGCCTCACTTGACTCATAACGCTGCTGATTGCCATATCTTATGTTCAAATAAGAAAACAGTCAGCAAATAAACGTCAGTCGAATTTATAAAAAGATAACGACTTAGATAAGTCGTTCATAATTGGTTGAATAACCTATCATTATAACAATTTTTTCACGCTTAAAAAACGCTAGGACAAAAACTATTATAATTAAGCGCAAAGATATTTATGCCCTCATCACTTTGGTTGCTAGCTTTTGAGTTCGTGATGATGTCTTAGTTATTACTGTTTCCACGGCTAAGCGGTACGATCTGATCTGATTGACCACTAGACAGCATATGATGGCTACCATACCCTTCTGGATTGATCTGTAGATAGGCGTTCATTTGACCAATTGCCTCACCATCATCACTGGCCAAAATCTGCTCTTTGATAAGCTCAACCGGCGGTAATGGTAAGTTTTTAAGCAATGCCAAGCGTTGATGGTTATCACCCTTGTTGACTACCAACTCGATAAGCTGACGAGCATCAATTGGCAAATCTGGTGTGTTCTGTGCTAAAAGTGCCAAATGATAGGCACCCGCAGGATCTTGGTCTACAACGATGCGCTGCTCGATAGCCACATATGTCGCTTCAGTTGCACCGCCTGCCACACTAAGCTGATGAATACATTTAAGTGCTGAGTATGACTCATTATTAGCAATCTCAATAATGCGTGTCGATTCATTTTTTAAACGTTCACGGCGTTTTTCAATCGCCGCCTGCTCAGCCGCTTCTCTTTGCTCATTTAACTGTTCGCTGGTTTGGTTATTCATAAAGCTCTCTTACTCATCTGATAATTGTTATTTATATCGCTGGTATCTTGGACACTATATGGGGGTAAATCCTATAAAAACAATGAAGTCTAATAACATAGGCGCATGGAAATACTAATGGAAACAACAATAAATACAGTACTAGTAACACTAATAGCGACAATAAAAAAACCCAAATAGCCATTAATGACTACTTGGGTTTGCTATGCTCGTATCTTGCAAAGGCTAATTGGACATTAAAGACATCCAATTCACACTTTTAAGTATTAAGCAGCAGGGCTGTTTGCTTCAACCAATGGCTTTAGCTCGCCTGATTGATACATTTGCAAGATGATGTCTGATCCACCCATCAACTCGCCATCAATCCATAATTGCGGGAACGTTGGCCAGTTAGCGATTTTTGGCAACGTTGCACGGATTTCTGGATTTTCTAAAATGTTTACAAACGCAAATGGACGACCAATCTGAGTCAACACTTCGATAGAGCGCGCTGAAAAGCCACACTGTGGAAATTGCGGTGTGCCTTTCATGTAGATAATAACTTTATTGTCACGGATTTGATCACGGATCAATTGTTCAACGTCGTTTGCAGCAGTGTTTGGGTTTTGCTCACTCATAAAAGCTCCTATTGATAAAGCGGTTCATTAAAATGATTATTTATATAAAATAATTGTGTAAAGACGTGGCTAATACATGGGGCGACTGCCGCTGTATTACAAGCACGAATTTTCGATCTATGTAGGTTCGACAGCATTAGGGACTAATAATACCACGGCATTGGCCATGATGCCCTCTTGACGACCCGTAAATCCCAATTTTTCAGTCGTGGTGGCTTTCACACTGATATTGCTAATATCCGTTTGCAGGTCACTAGCGATATTGGCGCGCATGGCTAGATTATGCGGCGCTAACTTTGGACGTTCACACATCACCGTAATATCAGCGTTGCCTAGGCTATAACCAGCCTCTTGCACTTTACTATAAACATAACGCAGCAATACTCGTGAATCCAATCCAGCATGTGCCGCATCGGTATCGGGAAAATGCTGCCCGATATCACCAAATGCCAATGCACCAAGTAGCGCATCAGCCAATGCATGCAAGACCACGTCCCCATCAGAGTGTGCGAGCAAACTGTGAGTATGCTCAATAGGCACGCCCGCTAGAATGACATATTGCTGCTGCTGACCATTATTATGAAAAGCGTGAACGTCGATACCTTGACCAATTTTTATCATTATTATTCCAAGATGAGTTAAAGGTGATTAAAATAATTCAAAACCACTATCTGAATTTTCAAAGTGGTTTTACTAGTAGCCAGACACCATCGGTCGCCACCAGTTTCAATTAACTGGTATAATATGATGTTTATTTTATCATAATACCAGATCCAAAAGACAAGCTGATGTTGTTGTGCTGAGACTACGTATTGTAGTTATTGCATGATACTTGGCGTCGGCATGTACTTTGGATAACGTATAAATAGTTGAGCCGTTTTATGTCAGCCATACAAAATACCTCAAGCACAATCGTTTCTGAGTCTTTTAATGCTCATCGCCCTTTAACACTTGCTGATGTCGAAAATCCTAGCACCAAGCATGTAATCGTCGGTATGTCAGGTGGGGTCGATTCTTCTGTATCAGCCGTATTACTTCAGCAGGCAGGCTTCAAAGTCGAAGGCTTGTTTATGAAGAACTGGGAAGAAGATGACGGCACCGAATACTGTACGGCGATGGATGATCTAGCAGACGCGCAAGCCGTATGTGACAAAATCGGTATGAAGCTGCACACGGCTAACTTTGCTATGGAATATTGGGATCGCGTATTCGAGCACTTTTTGGCGGAATATAAAGCAGGACGCACCCCAAACCCTGATATCTTGTGCAACAAAGAAATTAAGTTTAAGGCGTTTTTGGACTATGCGTTGACCCTTGGTGCAGATTATATCGCTACAGGTCACTATACGCGTCGCAGTGTGAACTATACCAATGCCGAAGGTGATGAGGTTGCACAGCTCTTACGCGGTCTTGATAATAATAAAGACCAAAGCTATTTCTTGCATGCGGTTGGCGGTGACAAAATCGCCAAAACGCTATTCCCAGTTGGTGAGCTTGAAAAGCCAGTGGTACGTCAGATCGCTGAAGAGCATGACCTAGCGACGGCTAAAAAGAAAGACTCTACGGGTATTTGCTTTATTGGTGAGCGCCGTTTTAAAGACTTCTTGCAGCAATATCTGCCTGCTCAAAAAGGCGAGATACTTACTGATGATAATAAAGTCATCGGTACTCATGATGGCCTCATGTATTACACGTTAGGTCAACGCGGCGGCATCGGCATTGGCGGTGTTAAAGACCGTGTAGAGGCACCGTGGTTTGTATTGGCAAAAGACTTAGAGAAAAACCGTTTAATCGTCGGTCAAGGGCATGAACATCCCATGCTAATGAGCAACGAGCTAAAAGCCTATAAGCTTGATTGGATTGATGGTTTACCACCTGCGGATGTGTTTAGCGACGAAGGTCTAACCTGTATGGAAAAGTCTCGCTATCGCCAGCCAGATCAAGCGTGTCGCGTATTTGCGACCAATGCTGATGGCAGCGAAGTGCGCGTGGTATTTGATGAGCCACAGCGCGCCGTCACCCCTGGTCAGTCAGCAGTATTTTATATCGATGAAGTATGTCTGGGCGGTGGCGTTATTGAATCTATTGATGCACCTTGCGGATTTTAATTACTTCTTAAGACCCAACCTAAAGCACAGATGTTGACGCAGTGAATAGATTGATTTTAACGAGCTCCAACATCGCTTTATTTGCATAGACCGCTTTTTTAATATCATATTTCTGCTATATTACGCGCAACGATTTTGACGTCGTTTTTTATATGGTAATTTTTTATCTAGACTCTTGCAGTTTTTTATTTCATAACTACTGAGGCATAACCATGACCCCACTTACCGCTCTCTCTCCAATTGATGGTCGTTACGCATCAAAGGCTGACAGCTTACGTCCTTATTTATCTGAATTTGGTCTAATCAAAGCCCGCGTTACGGTAGAGATTCGCTGGTTGCAGTCTTTAGCTGACAACAGCGCAATTGGTGAATTAGCAGCATTTGATGACCAGACTAACGCTTTTTTGAATGCAATCGTTGATGACTTTAGCGAAGCAGATGCTCAAGCTATCAAAGACATTGAAGCGACGACCAATCATGATGTAAAAGCGGTTGAGTACTTTATCAAAGACAAGTTCCGTGGTCAGGATGCCTTGATTGACTCACTTGAGTTTATTCACTTTGCCTGTACCAGTGAAGACATCAATAACTTATCGTATGCATTGATGCTCAAAGACAGCCGCGAGCTAGTCGTTGCCAAAATGCAGCAAGTGACTGATAGCATCGTCGACTTATCTATTGCTCACGCTGATCAGCCAATGCTATCACGTACCCACGGTCAGACAGCCAGTCCAACGACATTGGGTAAAGAGATGGCCAACGTAGCCTACCGCCTAGCCCGTCAAATCAAGCAAATCAATCAAGTAGAGCTATTAGGTAAAATCAACGGCGCAGTCGGTAACTATAATGCGCATTTTTCAGCGTACCCTGATGTCGACTGGCAGAGCCATGCTGAAGCGTTTATCAATCAGCGTTTAGAGCTAACATTTAACCCTTACACCACTCAAATTGAGCCACACGACTATATCGCTGAATTGTTTGATGCCGTTAAGCGCTTCAACACAATCTTGATCGATTTTAACCGTGATATTTGGCAATATATTAGCTTAGGCTATTTCAAACAGCGCCTAAAAGACGGTGAAGTTGGCTCTTCTACCATGCCGCATAAAGTTAATCCAATTGACTTTGAAAACTCTGAAGGTAACTTGGGCGTTGCCAATGCGATGCTGGCCCATTTGGGTGAGAAGTTACCAATTTCACGTATGCAGCGTGATCTATCGGACTCAACGGTGCTGCGTAATATCGGTGTTGGCCTAGCACAGAGCATGATTGCGTTTGATGCTTGTCTAAAAGGCGTGGGTAAACTTGAGCTAAATGCACAGCGTTTAAATGATGATTTGAATCAAGCGCAAGAAGTGTTGGCAGAGCCCATTCAAACGGTCATGCGTCGCTACCGTGTTGAAAACCCGTATGAGAAACTAAAAGCCTTGACTCGTGGTAATGCCATGACTCGTGAAGCCATGCTAACGTTTGTCGAAAGCGATGAGCTATCGGCAGTTAGTGATGCGGACAAAGAACGCCTACGTGCATTGACGCCTGCTACTTATATCGGTAATGCCACTGAGCAAGCACGCGCTATTAAAGAATGGATTGCCAAGCTTTAATAACTGATAAGAGCATACTGATAATAAGATCGGACTAGAAAGGTAGGAGCGCTTAGTATTATTTACTCGCTCCTACTTGATAGTATTTTTATCTTATTCAGTTGTTATCTTAATAGCTATTATCTGAATAAACAGTAACCTTACTTTGAACGCTATGATTGGTTTTGATTCGATTGCTTTTGATTCAAAACCCATAGTCGATAAGTAAGGTTTTATTTTTTATCATCATCGTCATCACTGTCGCCCGGTATGATGGCTTTACCTACAGCAACGGTTCCTTTGACCACGCCTTTGGTAGTTTTATAAGCGATTTTTGCGGGTACTGTGACGATTTTATGGACACAGGCTTGTAGCAAAAACACGCTAGCGATGATGACAACAAAATGCAGCTTTTTCATAACGTTCCTACGATTGAGTGGATGCTCTGCTGACAGCTATTATTTTGATAATCGTTATTGCTTATATGTACTATATAAACGTCACCAAAATAATAGACATCAAATAGATGACAATCTTAAACTATTAAAACCTTCCTATAAAGCATCCCTTATTATTAATCTTGTACACCGCCAAAATATGGATTTATCAATGACTTCTATTCCTCTTTGTTTACCCGACTCTATCACGCCTGAGCAATTCCTAACTGAATACTGGCAAAAGAAGCCACTGCTTATCAAGCAAGGGTTGCCACAGCTAGTTAATATGTTTGAGCCAGATGACATGATTGGTCTTGCGCTTGAAGAAGATGCTAGCGCAAGACTGCTGACTCAAGCAGCCAGTAAAAAAGAAGGTCAGGCACAGTGGCAACTCAAAAAAAGCCCACTGAATGAAACGGATTTTGAAAACTTACCAGAGCAATGGACCGTACTGGTGCAGAATCTTGAACAATGGTCGCCAGAGCTTGGCCAGTTGTGGCAAGCATTTGACTTTATTCCGCAATGGCAGCGCGACGATATCATGGTCTCTTATGCGCCAGCAGGTGGATCGGTCGGTAAGCATTATGACGACTACGATGTATTTTTGGCACAAGGCTACGGCTCTAGACGTTGGCAGTTAGGCAAATTCTGTGATGACCAGACAGAGTTTGTTGCTGATGAGCCGCTTCGTTTATTTGACGACATGGGCGAGCTTATTTTTGATGAGATACTAGAAGCGGGTGATGTCCTTTATGTACCGCCGAAATTATCACATTTCGGTGTGGCACAAAATGACTGTTTGACTTTCTCGTTTGGTTGCCGCCGTCCAAACCTGATGCAAATCATCGATAGTGTGGCCGATATTGCGACTAACGACAGCAAGCTGTTTATCCCGATGCTACTACCGCAAGCGCTACAAGCGTCAGGTGAATTGCAAGTAGATAGTATTGCGGCTATCAAGGCGCAATTGCTAGAGATGCTACAATCTGATCGCGGTGATGATATGATTCGCCAAGCAGTTTCTGAAGTGGTTAGTAAACGCCAATATGATGCGCTGATGCCAGAAGAGACGTTAGATACTGATGAGCTTATGCAAGCGCTATCAGAAGGGGCCACATTACAGGCGGACTATAGCAACCGCCTACTCTATAGCCAGACCACTGATGGCACCGTGCTGTATGCCAATGGTCAACGTATCGACGGGCTTGATGAAGCGGCGATAGTAGTACTAGTACGCTTGGCCAATGGTGAAGCATTACAACATAGCGACGTCACCGATGTTGATGCAGATGATTTGAGCGAATGGCTAGAGAACGGTTGGGTATGGGTGGATGTGGCTGAATAAAATCTCATAATCAAACTTCAGCCAAACAACGCAAACAAAAAAACCGCTATCTGATAATTACGCAGATAGCGGTTTTTTCTTATACATCTTATGCAATCACTAGTTTGGTAGTTATAGCGCTACCAAACACCGCTTAGCCTTTATAAAAGTTAATATAAAAGCTAAGCAGATTCGTAATTACTGCATTGACTCTACTCTGTACCAAGCTCAAGCAAGCTCGCGTTACCACCGATTGCTGTGGTATTGATAGTCTTGACTCGCTCAGTGACAAAACGATGCAGATAATCAGGTGTTAGCATTTCTGACAAGCCTTCCATATCAGTGACACTGATAACCTGTGTCAAAATACCGTCAGTATTGGCAAGCTCTTGACTGATAGCTTGCACCTCGCTGCGGCTACCAGAGACAGCCACTTGTGCTAGACGATCGATGTATAAAAGCGTGACCGTTTGCGAATCGTTAGCCACACTTAATACATCTTCGCTGATACCTGTGTCGTGCAGTATCTTAGCAGCTTCATTACACATCTCATCTTGGCTTGGACAATGCAATATAACTTCATTACCTGTTAGTAGTGCCGCGATAAGCTGACCTAATACTGCCATGGCTCTAGCAGTTTCGCCACCGACGACCATGGTTTTACCACGACCAGTCACATACAAGTCATTAGACTCGCCTGTTGCTCCTGTCATACGATGCATCTCATCCAAGCTAGGCGCAGCGCTCAACAAATGGTTGAATAAACGCTTTGCTTTATTGGCATCACCAGTGAGCAATGCCAGTTTTGGAATGGCTGC
Organism: Psychrobacter nivimaris; assembly: GCF_043419765.1. NCBI lineage: Bacteria > Pseudomonadati > Pseudomonadota > Gammaproteobacteria > Moraxellales > Moraxellaceae > Psychrobacter > Psychrobacter nivimaris. The sequence continues at coordinate 303,093 of NZ_JBHOFX010000002.1, forward strand.
TTGTAGATACGTTGCGCGGTTGACTGCGCCGAGTAATCGCCAAGATTCACAAACCTGGGCATGATTTTTTTTGAATTCAGTCGCCATGTTGCTACTCCTTATGCGAGTTCTGTTTGAGTGGTAGTTTGGGTTTCAGTCGCTGTCATATGAGCAGCTGACTGTTCAGCGTTGACTGTTTCTGAGCTAAGTTGCATCAGACGCGCGACATAGTGCGGGCCACCAGCTTTAGGGCCAGTACCTGACAGACCACAACCACCGAATGGCTGTACGTTTACGACCGCGCCGATTTGGTTACGGTTAATGTAAGTGTTACCGACAAATGCACGGCGCTCAATGTGCTCGACAGTATTCTCAATACGGCTATGGATACCTAATGTCAAACCAAAGCCTGTGTTGTTAATGGCATCAATCAGCTTATTCAAATCACGTGCTTGATAACGAAGTACGTGTAGAATTGGGCCAAAGTGCTCACCACCGATCACATCAATGCTCTTTACTTCGATCGCTGTTGGCAGTACAAAAGTAGACTTCTCTTGACTGACGACTGAGCTTGAGCTCATCGGCGTCTGTGCCAAAATAGTAGCAGTCGGCTCAGCACCCATACGTTCGATGTGCGCCTCTAAACCATGCTTAGCATCCGCATCAATTACTGGACCTACATCTGTGGCAGCATATAGAGGATTACCTACAGACAACTCAGCCATATTACCTTGCAATAGCTCGATTAAATCATCCGCCATTTCTTCTTGTACACACAATATGCGACAAGCTGAACAACGCTGACCTGCTGAACCAAATGCTGATAGTACTGCATCTCTAACGACTTGCTCTGGCAATGCTGTTGAGTCAACGATCATCGCGTTTTGACCGCCAGTCTCAGCGATAAATACAGGCAATTCGCCACTGGTTTGTGCATGGTCGTTTAGGCTTTGGTTGATACGTTGGGCTGTTTGAGTCGAACCTGTAAATATCACACCTGCGATATTATCAGCAGCCGTCAAAGCACCACCTACGTCGCCTGCACCAATGACCAATTGCAATGCTTCTGCAGGTATACCCGCTTTATACATCAACTGTGCACCAAAGTGAGCTACCAAACTGGTTTGTTCAGCAGGTTTCGCTACTACCGTGTTACCTGCAGCAAGTGCAGCTACAATCTGTCCCGTATAGATAGCCAATGGGAAGTTCCATGGACTGATACAAACGAAAGTACCGCGTGCTTTATACACTTGACGAGACTGCTTGCCAACCAAGTCTGTGAACTCATGTACGACGTCATCTAGACGCTCTGCTTCGTCAGCATAGAAACGACAGAAATCAACGGCTTCTTTGATTTCATCGATGCCATCTTGCATGGTTTTACCTGCTTCAACTTGGCATAGTGCCATTAGTTCAGCGTAGTTTTCTTCGTATAGCTCAGCAATCTTACGTAATATCTCAGCACGCTTAGCAGCTGGTACATTTTTCCATACATCTTGACCAGCAACAGCAACATCAATCGCTTGGCGAGCCACTTCAGCGTTAGCATAAGTTACTTTACCAGCACTAACTTCGTGGTTCCAAGGCGCAAGTACAGTCTGCGTATCAAGTTGATTCGTTTGACCGTCTACTTCATAGGTATCAACAGCTTTACCATTAATGATAGAGGTTGCTGACCATGTTTTGTGTAGATGGCTATCAATCGCTGATTTGAACGGCAACCATTGTGACTCTATAAAGATATTAGGGCCAAAACTTGCACGACGTTCACCGTAAATCTCTAACGGTAACGGGATGTCTGGATTGTGCAATGTTGCATTACCAAGCAGCTTGTCGTATGGATGCACTGTTAGCTTTTCGATTGGGTAAGACTTGTCTAGCAACTGATGAACAAACGAGCTGTTGGCGCCGTTTTCTAACAAGCGGCGTACCAAGTATGGTAGCAAATCTTTGTGTGCACCTACTGGCGCATAGATACGTACAGGAATCTCATAAGCTTGCAAAATATGATCATAAAGCGCATCGCCCATGCCGTGCAGACGTTGGAATTCAAAGTCTCTATGTGCACTCATGGTCATGATTGATGACAGTGTATGCGCATTATGCGTCGCAAACTGTGGCCAGATTAGCCCGCGCAGATGGTCTGACAATAAGAAGCGCGCACAAGCAAGGTATGCAGTATCCGTACCTTCTTTACGTGTCCAAACGGGATAGCCTGATAGACCTTTTTGCTGAGCAAGTTTGATCTCAGTATCCCAGTAAGCACCTTTTACTAGACGTACTGGAATACGATCACCGACTTCAGTAGACAAACGAGCAAGCCATGCTAATACAGCGATAGCACGTTTAGAGTACCCTTGTACAACGATACCTAAACCATCCCAGTCCGCTGTCAAATTATCACGGTACAAAGACTCAAACAGTTTTAGAGAAATCTCAAGGCGATCTGCTTCTTCAGCATCAATACTGATATCGACATTGACTTCACGTGCCGCTTCAATCAATAGCAGGCAGCGCTGACGCAATAAGCCCATTACTTGTGCTTCTTGCGTAGCTTCATAGCGAGGATGCAGTGCTGATAATTTGATAGACACTGACGGCTTTGGCATGCCTTCTTTAACTTTTACGTTCGCCGTAGCTCTGATCGCATGTAGATAGTCGTTGAAGTATTTTTCCGCATCTTTATGCGTGATCGCCGCTTCGCCTAACATATCAAATGAATAGGTATAGCCTCTATTACGATATGGTTGGCTGTTTTTATTGGCGTCTTCGATGGTTTCGCCCAATACAAACTGATGGCCCATGATACGCATGGCTTTTTGCATCGCACTACGAATGACAGGCTCACCCATCTTCTTAGTCATGCGATCCAAGAAACCTGATGCAGTGGTGCTGCTGTCAATACTGACAACGCGACCAGTCATCATCATGCCCCAAGTAGAGGCATTGACCATAAAGCCATTGTCATTTTTAATGTGCTTTTTCCAGTCAGCCACACTCATTTTGTCATGAATCAATGCATCAGCCGTATAGTTGTCTGGCACACGAATCAAGGCTTCTGCCAAGCTCATTAGCAAGATACCTTCTTGGGTATCAAGGCTATACTCAAGCAATAATGAGTCAACCATCTTGACGGCTTTACCATCATTACGTACGTGCTCGACCAGTTTGCGCGTTTGCTCAGCAGCAGCATCGCGTTCTTCTATACTGGGTTTGGCAAGTGGCAATAACTCAGACAACCAACGTTCTTCATCGGCGCTATATAGCGGCGAAATACGCTTATTTAGCGCTTCTGCTGACTGGGCGAGATACTCAGGCGACAGCATATCAACAGGATTAAACAAGATCGGCTCTTGCGGGGTAAACTGGTCTACTGGGTTCATAATAACTCCATAACTATCGTTTAAAAACCATAATAAATGGTGCTTTAGGAAGTCTGATCGTCCTGTATAACTGCTCATAACCGCTATCAAAAAATAGGGGTTATTGACGGATATTCACAGCAATAATCAAAAGACCAAACGGCGCCATCACAAAACTAAAAATCCAGCATAGGCTGGAGACGGTTAAGTAGGTCGTTCGACTGTTAAACGGGCTACGTTAACAATACAAAGGCAACAACGAAAAGCTAAGCGGCATTAGTGCCTTCTTCTTGTTAGTAGTGAAAGGAGTGTGATGACCAAATATCGCCTTATTGAACCGAAAAATCGCTCTAATAATCACAAATCCGTCATCTTTGGTGATGCTAATTCACTGTAAGAAAAACCTCTACGGCGTTGATTGAGGTGATGCGCTTAACTCGGCTATAATATCACGAAAGTTTTTTTCAAACTAACGAAATTTATTATTTTCATAAATTAATATATATCTAAATAACAATAACTTACAAGCACTTTATTGGACATGACGCTTTGGTTACGTTTTTTTGTTTACTATTGCCCATAGTTTGGCATCACCCTACTTAATACTGGTATCAGAAATACTAAACATTAACCATAAGAATATCGGGATTAAATTAAGACGATAGGCTTATAATGCTGACAAAAAAAAACCTCCTTATCATCAGCTGGTAAGGAGGTTTTTTTGTTTAAGATGCTATTAATGTCTTACTACACGTTGCATTATAAGAAAATAATCTTGAACAACAATATAGCAGTCAAAATCCAGACAGCGATACTGATATCTGCAAACTTGCCTGCAATTGCTTTTACAGCTGTAAAGGTAATAAAACCAAGTGCGATACCGTCAGCGATAGAGTATGTAAGTGGTGTGAATAGCAATACCACGACCACTGGTGCCGCTTCTGTTAAGTCGCTCCAGTTAATGTCCTTTAGGGTACCCATCATAAGTACGGCTACATAAAAGATAGCGCCAGCCGTTGCATAAGCTGGAATCATACCTGCTAGTGGTGAGAAGAAAATACTGAATAGGAATAGCACACCTACCGTAACAGCCATTAAGCCTGTACGGCCACCTGAGGCGATACCAGAGATACTCTCAATATAGCTAGTCGTCGATGAAGTACCCAGTAAAGAACCCGCTACTGTCGCGGTTGAATCAGCGAGTAGTGCTTTGCCCATGTTCGGGATATTGCCATCTTTGTCCGTTAGCTTTGCTTGGCTAGTGGTAGCAATCAAAGTACCAGCAGTATCAAACAAATCGACAAATAAGAAAGCAAAGATAACACTGATCATGCCCACATCAAATGCACCAGCAATGTCTAACTGCATAAGCGTCGGTGCAATAGAAGGCGGTGAAGAGATGATACCTGTGAACTGCGTATAGCCCATTAATAAGCTAATCAGTGCAACCAATAAAATACCAATGGTTACCGCACCTGGGACTCTCTTATAAGACAGGCCAATGATAACAACAAAACCTAATGAAGCCATGACAGGACCAAATGACGTCATGTCACCAAGGCCAACTAGGGTTGCATCATGATTGACGATGATACCTGCGCTTTGCAATGCAATAAACGCCAAGAACGCACCAATACCAGCAACTACGCCGTTTTTGAGAGACGTTGGAATGGCATTAATGATTGCTTCACGAATCTTGAATAGACTCAATAGTACGAAGATACAACCAGACAAGAACACCGCACCTAACGCTGTCTGCCACGCGTAGCCCATACCAAGCACCACACCATAGGTAAAGAAAGCATTAAGCCCCATACCTGGTGCAAGTGCAACTGGTAGTCGGGCGTAGATACCCATGATGAAACAACCTACTGCTGCTGCTATACAGGTCGCTACAAATACGGCCCCCTTATCCATACCCGCATCGGCTAAGACGTTAGGGTTGACAAAGATAATATAGGCCATCGTCAAGAACGTGGTTATACCAGCGATGATTTCTGTTTTGATCGTGGTATTTTCACCATTAATCCCAAAATAGCGTTCAATTGCATTCATAAGTGTCGCCCCCGACTGGCTAATAAAAAGTCATCATTACCTAAAATTAAACATGACCTCAGCGAAAAAATAACGATGCCACAATAAGAATAATGTAGTAACAAAGCGTAACATATTAGACCAGTTATCTTACAAACTCAATCATTGATAATGTCTATCTCGTACAAAATGCGATTTTGAAAGACTTCAAGACTATTGGTCAGAAAAGCCATATGAAAAGCCACATACAGCCATGTTGCCCTACGCTATTCGAAAAACTACTTTCTATTCGTCATTAAGATAATATTCGGTTTGAGTCAATAATTTTAGATGATAAGTATTTGCTCGGTCATTATTCATGTTATCCAACTAACTATTGAATGAATCAGTAGCAGCCCAACTAAATAGTCGTTTAACACATTAATAATGACCTTTCTCTCATTTAGAAGTAAACTAGGGGGTTATTATACCGATACCTAAATCGCGATACTTACTGTTGCAGCATTTTTCTAAGCACAGTTACAAATTTTTAGTGAAGAATCGTGCTGCGTGTTAAATAATAAAAAGTAAATAGTGTTTGTTTAGAGGTTGTCTGGTTCGGATATCACTATTCCAGCCAGCTGTTATCAATTATTCGTGAGTCCATTACATGCCTGAATCATTAAATATTGTCGATCTTATTACCCAAGCCAGTCTATTGGTGCAGATTGTGATGGCACTATTGTTATTAGCCTCTTTACTCAGTTGGGTTATTATTTTTCGCATGAGTGCGCGACTTGGTACAGCCAAAAACTTTGATCAACAGTTTGAGACTTGGTTTTGGTCAGGCGAAGACTTGGCCAAGCTATATCAAGGCATTCAGGGCTCTCCTGACCGTCAGGGACTTGAGCAAATTTTTTATGTAGGCTTTTCAGAATACCTAAGAATGCATAAGAAACGTCAACCTAAAGACGATATTATCGATGGTGTTGAACGCAAGCTACGTGTCGGCCTAGGTCGTCAGCAGCAATTGCTTGAGTCAGGACTGACGACGCTAGCCAGCATTGGCTCCGTTGCTCCGTATATCGGATTGTTCGGTACCGTGTGGGGTATCATGAATGCATTCTTGGGACTGTCTCAAACTGAGCAAGCTACCCTCGCCTCTGTAGCACCCGGTATTGCCGAAGCACTGATTGCTACAGCCATGGGTTTGTTTGCCGCTATCCCTGCAGTATTGGCATACAATCACTTCACAGCAAAATCGAGCCGACTATATGACTCGCGTGCCTTATTTTGTGATGAGATGACGGGCATGCTGCAGCGTGAGACAAGCGTACAAGCGCCTATTAGCAAAGAAACCCAAGTTAATGCAGGTCAGGTGACAGGGCTATGAAACCAAACCCCTACGGCCGTGAAAAAAAAGCCCTTAATGCAGAAATGAACGTCGTACCTTATATTGACGTCATGCTAGTGCTACTGGTGATATTTATGGTCACAGCGCCAATGCTGATTACAGGTGTCGATGTTGATCTGCCAAAAGAACAAACTAATACCATGAGTCAAAGCCAATTACCTGTGATTGTTTCTTTGACTGACAAGGGTGATATTTTCATCAGTTATGAAAGCAATGTCGATGTGCCAGTAAGTGAGCCTGAGCTGATTAATACATTATCTAACCTGCAGTCTCAGAGCGATAATAGTAACACTGAGCCAGTACAGGTAATGATCAATGCCGATCAAAACAATCAGTATGGTGCCATCATGACGCTCATGGCAACTTTGCAACAAGCAGGTATCGAGAAAGTTGGGTTACTGACTGGTGCGCCACTACCCACACCTTCTTTATAGTGATAAGCGTCCTTTAGTAAATGTCTTATATCATAATAGCCAATTCTAGTAGTCAATCTGACAAATCACGTTCATGAGTATCCTTACCATGCATAATGCTCCTGCCGTCTATGTACCTACCGAACCAGAAAGCAACGGGTTAACACTGCCGACGTTGCTAAGCTTACTGGCGCATGGCCTTATCATCGGCATACTGGTTTATAACTATCAAACCACTGAAGTTGAGACTGCTGGTAGTATTGAGACGGTCATGGTATCTCCTGAGCAACTTGCTGAAATGCAAGGACAAATACTGGCCAACCGTGCAGCAGCCAGCGCAATGCAGATGGATAGCAGCACTAGCGATTCGTCCAGTAGTGCTCAGCCAGAAGTGTCTGGTAGTAGCGTCAGTGCACAAAATCCAAGTCAGTCAAGCTCTCAGCGCGTGCCTGTATTTACACGATCTGAGGAGCTAGCTGGTCAACCCATACTGATGAGCGAAGACCATCAACAACGTCTGCTTGAGCAGAATCAAGAGTATGAGCGCAAAATGGCTGAGTGGGCAGCACAACTAGACGAATCAGCTGTGGAAGAGCTCGATCAAGTCGATCAAAGCAAACGCGATCAGATCATAGAAGAACAAAAAAGGCTGGGAGAGTTTCGTCAAAAGCAGAACAATCCACCAAAGATAAAACGTCCTACTGCTACTGATCGCAATATTGAGATTGATACTGCCGGCTCTGGCAATGCAGGCAAAACCTTTAGCCTGTCAGATGGGCAGTCTACTGTGTCTGGTGATACGTCAACCTCTAGTACGTCCAAGGGTAGTAGTCGTTCTGCATCCAGTGGCAGTCGCGGTGCCAGCAACAGCGAAATCATCAATTTAATCAAGCGTAACTATACGCCGCCTACTGCTGCGCGAGGCTCTACTCAACGTGCCACCCTAACCATCACTGTCAATGCAAATGGCGATGTGATCAATGTGACCGCCTCTGGACCTGATAGCACGGTCAACGAAGCGGCAAGACAAGCGGTACTCAATACTGGCAGTCTCCCGATTGATGCTGATGACCCTAAATACCCGACTTTTACCATACAGTTTAAAGGCAGCAATTAATCAGTTGCTAGGTTCTTATAATATTGGTAACGTGACGTTAAGCGGCTTGTCTCGCATAGGTTGCTGCCTCATCTAGATGCTTGTCTCATTAAATAAAAAATGAATATCATACTAATTTTAGGAGCTCCATTTACTCATGCGTACCCACAAAAAATTACTAGTCTCATTACTCGCCAGTACCTCAGCATTGCTGATATCGCAAAGCGTGCTCGCTGCACCTATTGTACTAGAATTGGACTATGAGATTCCTGTTCAGCAAAACCAAGTCGCGTTTGTGCCGTTTGCAGGTGACTCTGTCTTATCACCGATTATATTAAATGACTTGAGTAAAACTGAGCTAAAAGTAACCAATCAAGATCTACCGCAGCAGCCGCACAGTAGTAAAGAGCTGACAGGTACATTACCTGTTTGGCAAAGCATGGGCATACCGTATCTGGTCGTCGGTAGCACGCGTACCAATCGTGGCAAAATAATCACTGATTATGAAGTCATCGATGTCAAATCTGGTCGCGTGATAGAAGGCAAGCAAAGCCTAACCGTTGACAACAATAGAGAAAGTATGCGTTATGCCGGTCATGTCATCGCAGACAAAGTATACGAGCTGATTACTGGTATTCCAGGAGACTTCTCAGGGCGCATTGCTTATATTGAAGAAACAGGAACAGGCAAGCAAAAGATCTCGCGTCTCAAAGTGATGGATGCTGATGGCGAAAATGCTAGAACCATTACTGAAGTCGCAGGCTCTATCTTCTCACCAGCGTGGTCACCTGATGGCAACCGTATCGCCTACTCAGTACAACGTGAAAAATCGTATCCTGTCATTTACGTGCAAAACGTCAGTGGCGGCGGCGCAACTGCCCTGACGCCTTTTTCAGGTAGCAACCTAAGCCCCTCGTTCTCTCCTGATGGCAGCAAGATATTATTCTCTAGTAGTTTTGAAGGCAGTGCTGATATCTATGAGATGAGCGCCAGCGGCGGTACGCCTAGAAGGCTCACCAACTTACCAAGCAGTGAAGTGCAGCCAAGCTATGCACCAGACGGCAAATCTTTTGTGTTTGTCAGTGATAAAACTGGCTTTAACAAGCCGCAAGTCTATCGCTACGAGTTTGCCACAGGACAAACGACTAAAGTGTCAAACGGTGGTTATGCAACCAGCCCGCAGTTTAGCAGTGACGGTACACAAATTGCCTTTTTGAGTGGACGCTCAGCAGCTATTATGAATAGCAATGGCGCTATCACTACCAATCTTGGCAATACGGGTATCGATGAAGCACCAAGCTTCTCACCAAACGGTAAACGCGTGGTCTACGCATCGACCCAAGGCGGCAAAGGCGTACTGACCATCAAATCTCTCAACGGTGGCGAAGCGTTTGGTAAATCAGGACAAGGCGTTATCCGCTCACCCGTATGGTCATCAAGCCCAAAATAACTGGTCGTCCACCAAAGTAGTAATTTTGGTTATAGTAGAATAAATATCAACCGTTAAGCAAAATTGAAATGCCCCAATCATAGTCGTTATGGTTGGGCTTTTTTTTGTTTAAAAAACAGCAATAGAGCTGCCGATAGATCTTAGTACTTATTCGTTCTCAATGGTCAGTCAGTACTCCTCGTTTTTTCGATCTACTTTTCAATGTTACCTAACCCTCCCTCCTTCGTAACAAACCTGTAAACGCACTAGTACCAAAAAAAACATTGCAATGACTTGTATTTTACCTATACCCTAAATATACCTGACTAATTGGTCAGGTTGTTCAAATATTAGCCAACATATATTAGCTATTTTCATTATTTATCTTACAGACGGATGCGTACCCCTATTGTTTACATCGATAAAAAACAAGTCAAAGATTGGGTTAAAACTTTGATCTCGTGATTTACCACATTGTCTGATATCTACAGTTAAGCGGGTGCTAAGCAGTTATTTTAGGAGGAAACCACCATGAGTGAAAACGTTCCAGCGAATACCGATTTACTGTATAGACTGCATGACCGTCCTACCCCCATTAAAGCATTTTTAGGTGCTATACAGCACGTACTTGCAGCGTTTGTAGGTATCATCACACCCTCTCTTATCATAGGTGGCACATTAGGTTTAGGAGAGCATATCCCCTACCTTCTCAGTATGTCATTGATAGTATCTGGCGTCGCAACCTTTATTCAGACCCGTAAAGTAGGTCCTGTTGGCTCTGGTCTCATGGCGTTACAAGGTACTAGCTTTGGATTTTTAGCAGCGGTACTGACAGCAGGTTTTGTGGTAAAAAACCGTGGCGGTGGTCCAGAAGAGATTTTATCCGTTATTTTTGGTGTTTCCTTTCTCGGTGCATTTGTTGAGATATTTTTGAGTCAATTTATCACCAAACTCAAATCTTTTATGAGTCCTATTGTTACAGGCTGCGTAATTGTCACGATTGGTTTGTCACTAACCAAGGTAGGTCTGACTGACTTAGCGGGCGGGTTTGGTGCTGAGGATTTTGGTAGTATTCCAAACTTACTCTTGGGCGGTGGTGTGCTGGCAAGTGTCGTACTGATTAGCATCATCAACAATAAAGTCATTCGCTCAAGCGCCATCTTTATCGGTTTGATGCTCGGCCTTATCGCGGCCGTATTTATGGGACGTATCGATTTTTCACTGGTTTCTGAAGCGGCTTTTTTTACGGTGCCAATCCCCTTTAAGTATGGCTTTGGTTTTGATTGGCAGGCTTTTATTCCTATTGCCTTTATGTACATCATTACCAGTATCGAGACCTCAGGCGATTTGACAGCTACCTCGATGATATCGGGTGAACCAATCAAAGGCCCTCTCTATGAGAAACGCATCAAGGGCGGCGTACTAGGAGATGGTGTTAACTCTCTGATTGCTGCAGTATTCAATACCTTCCCTGTGACGACCTTTAGCCAAAACAATGGTGTGATCCAAATGACGGGTATTGCCAGTCGCTATGTGGGTTTCTATGTGGGCGGCATCCTATGCCTGATGGGACTGTTCCCTGTGCTTGGTGCTGTTTTTACGCAATTACCGAAGCCTGTCGTTGGCGGCGTCACGCTACTGATGTTTGCGACTGTGGCGACTGCTGGTATTCGTATCTTATCTACCGTGCAATTTACGCATCGTAATGTCTTAATCATTGCCACTTCACTAGGTCTGGCAACGGGTATCGCCTTCGTCCCTGATGTGCTGTCACAAACGCCGCAGTTCTTTCAGAATATCTTTGGCTCAGCAGTAACGATGGCAGGGATTGTGGCAATCACGCTTGATATGATTTTACCCAAAAACTATGGCATCGAGTTTGATACCAAAGCACAGCATGCTGACGACGGTTTAGAACCAACGCAAGAAGTAGCGTAAAGGTAAGAAAAAGCTAGGGTTAAATATATCGAAGTGTTTCGCCGTAAACGAGGTGCACAGAAAAATAGAAACAATCTGTGCACTTCGCTGATTAAGCACCTGACTTATTAAATAGGCATCCTGTCAAATAGGAACCTTGTCGAATAGCTATCTTGTCATTATTCAAGGCCACAGCCCCTTAGAATAAAAGGCACCAGAAAGTCTGCCGCACGTGCTTCATCTGCTGCGTCATATGCCGTCTTATCCATTAATCCAACGATTTCAATCTCAAATTCAGCATAACGTTGGGTAGTCGCCCAAATCAAAATCAGTAGCTGTAGAGGATCAGTAATCCCAATTTTGCCTTGCTTGTGCCACTCTTTCATTACCTGTGCTTTATCGTGTACCCACTCCTTCATCGTGGTGGACATAAATTCATGCAGATGCGGTGCGCCGCCGATGACTTCAATCGCAAACAGTTTATGGCGACTTGGATTGACAAAGGCTTGATGTAGCTTGGTACGGACGAATTTTTCAATGACCGTTTTTGGGTCGCTATCTACTGTCATGGTTACCAAGCCTTCATTCCATTCTTGAATGATCGAGCGCAGCACTGCCATGTAGAGGTTTTTTTTATTTTTAAAGTAGTAGTGAACATTGGCTTTAGGTAAGCCTGCTCTATCGGCAATGCCCTGCATCGTAGCGCCGCGATAGCTTTGGAGCACAAACTCTTCTTCGGCTGCCGCTAAGATAAGCGCTTGATTCTGTGCGCGAATGGCTTGTTGGCTACGGTGCGAGGGCGTATCAGTCACTGAGGTTTCTTCCTTTTGATTGTTTTGAGTCATAGCAGTGGTATCTCACTCTAAGAGACAGGTTCGACAAAATAGTCGCTATATTTTGCTGTGTATTCTTATATAAACATATAGATTTGATCAGCATAACCTGTTAAATAAAAATATTTCGCATAAAACAGTTGACCAATTAGTCAGGTTTTAGCAAAATGGGAACTGTAAATCAATTACGCCGTCATTAATTACCTTTTGCCAGACGTTTTGGACGGTCAAAATATCAGTGTTTCCTTAGCAAATCTGTTTCATATTGTCAGTTCACTATAACTTGAAATTATGCAAAGCGTATATAAGCGCCAAAGCTCTGACTACGAACACATAGATTATCGACTTTTGATTTTAAGAAAATTAGTAGCGATTAGATTAATCAAATCATCCATAAAGCTGAAGCAACCGCTACTTATCAAAATTACTGCTTGTACCTATAAGTTTATGCAAATAATCATAAGGTATAAACCTCTATCAAACATTTATCACCCAATACAGATAACGGGTTGTCATATTAGAAAAGGATGTCATCGTGAGCTTAACCTTAGCGCAATTCAACGATTTATCACAAGAAGTCGCCATCGCTCAGCTATTGACTTGCTGCACCAGTAAAAGCTGGGCCTATAAACTTGCAGACGCCCGCCCTTTTACAGACGTTGATGCACTGCTAGCAAGTAGCGACGCTATCTGGAACAAAGTAAAAAAAGATGAGGCTAACTTATTAGAAGCATTTGATGGGCATCCGCAAATCGGTAACGTGGCATCTCTAAAAGAAAAATACCGCAACACACAAAGAAGCGCTGCACACGAACAGTCAGGCGCTAACGATGCAGCAGACGAAGTCCTCGAAGCACTTGCCAAAGGCAATCGAGACTATCTTGATAAATTTGGTTTTATTTTTATTGTCTTTGCGACCGGTAAAAGCGCGCAGCAAATGCTGGATCTGTTATTGGCGCGCCTGCCTAATGATCGCGCTACTGAACTAGCTAACGCAGCCGCTGAGCAAAATAAAATTACGCGTCTACGTTTAAACAAATTACTAGGTAATGCTGAGACAGGCAAATAGTAGTCGCAGAGTTAGACTAGCATTTTCACCCTATTTATATTTTTCACGAATACAAAGGAAGCATTATGTCTGCCACCCTATCATCACATATCTTAGACACTCATCTTGGCAAACCTGCCGCTGATGTCTCCGTTACTTTACACCGCGTACAAGACAATGGTGTCGCCACATTACTAGCGCATGGTACAACCAATAGTGATGGCCGTGTCACACCAGACGCTTGGCAGTTTGATACAGCCATCGATAGCACAGAGCGTCAGCTAGATATTGGCCGCTATACCGTAACGTTCGATACTCAGTCTTATTTTGATGCTCAGCAGCTGACAGCATTTTACCCGCAAGTGGTTATCGACTTTGTGGTAAACGACGCCAGTCATTATCACGTGCCACTTCTGCTTAGTGCGCACGGTTATAGCACTTATCGCGGATCATAGCTCTAGCGTTGTTTAGCTCTCTGCTTTGTTATTAGTTTTCAAGAAATACTATCAAAAGACATTTTATTAAGACACTGTCATATTAAAGGACATTTATTACATGGGCGCCTATCTTCTCGAATGGTTGAGTTTATTTTTCCGCTGGTTTCATGTTATCGCTGGAGTAGCATGGATTGGTGCATCGTTTTATTTTGTGTGGCTAGATCTAAGCCTACGCAAGCCGCCACAGTGGAAAACAGACAAAGGCATTTCGGGTGATCTTTGGGCCGTCCATGGCGGCGGGTTTTATGAGATTGCCAAATACAAACTCGAACCAGAAGAGATGCCAAAGACGCTACATTGGTTTAAATGGGAAGCTTATACCACTTGGCTGACGGGTGCGGCGATGATGTCTATCGTCTATTATGCCAATGCAACTGCCTACCTAATTGACCCAAGCAAAGTGCCTTTTACCAGTATCGGTGCCATTGCGACTAGCTTGCTGTTTTTATTTGGTAGTTACTTTATTTATGAAGTCATTGTGCGCAGTCATTTAGGTAAAAATGCCTTTATCTTTAGCACCTTGATTTTTATCTTACTGGTCATCGCGAGCTGGGGCTCTTATCAGCTGTTTAGTGATCGCGCCTCGTTCATTCATATCGGTGCTATCTTGGGCACAGTGATGGTAGGTAATGTCTTTTTCGGTATTATGCCAGCGCAGCGCGCCCTCGTTGATTGTGTGCGGCGCGGTGAAAAGCCGGGTAAAGAAGTTGCTGAATTGGCATTACAAGCCAAAAATCGCTCACTGATGAATAACTACTTTACCCTACCGCTTATCTTTACCATGATCAGCAACCATTACCCAATGATGTATGCTCATGAGAAAGGTTGGTTGGTATTGGTCTTCGTCGGTATCATTACCGCGACTGCGCGTCATTACTTTAACCAAAAGCATTTGGGTCATAAAAAACCACGCTACTTGGTTATTCCAACCATATTGACAGTGTTGTTAATTATTTGGATGCGACCTGAACCGATCGAGCCAGCGCCTGCAACGCCTGCTACTGCCTCAGTAACACCTACGACGACTGATAGCACGCCGCCAGCTACAAGCGCGACTACTGACTCAAGCACTGATACCGTTGCTAATGCTAATAACAGTTCTAATAGCAATGCTAATAATAGTGCTAACAACAGTATTAGCACTGATACTGCCACTGCTCAATCCGTACCCGTGAGCGCATCAGCAGATGACGCTATGATGGATGTTGTGCATACGCGCTGTAGCACCTGTCATGCTGTGCAGCCAACACAGCAAGGCTTCGCCGCACCGCCAGCAGGAATCATTTTGCAAACACCAGAAGACCTAAAAATCCATAAAGCTAAAATCGTCACTGCGGTACAAACTGGCTATATGCCGCTTGGTAATATTACTCAGTTGACAGATGCGGAGCGCCAACAGCTCGTGGCCTATGCATCATCACTTTAATTTTTGATAAAAAATAACTGTCCTTTACGAGCAACATTTTAATAAACATTTAAGGCTCTAAGCGATATAGGAATATAGATAATGAGCAAAAAAATTACCAGTGACTTTGATCTGAGCACATATCCCCGCGACCTAAAAGGCTATGCTGGCAATCCACCAAAAGCGAAATGGCCAGGTGGCGCAAAAATCGCCGTACAGTTTGTATTAAATATCGAAGAAGGGGCAGAAAATAGCGTCATCCATGGCGATGGTCAATCAGAGCGTTTTTTGTCTGATATCTTAGGCACGCCAGAATTTAACAACCGTCACCAGTCTATTGAATCTGCATTCGAATATGGTAGCCGTGTCGGTGTATGGCGTGTGCTAGATGTCTTTAAAGATTATGGTATTCCTATCACCACGTTTACCTGTGCCGCCGCTGCTGAAAAGACCCCGCATATTATCGAGCGTGTATTAGAAGATGGTCATGAAATTGCCAGTCATGGTCTACGCTGGATTACCTATCAGGACATGTACCGTGAAACGGAGCGCGAACACATTCGCTGTGCCACCCAAATATTTAAACGTATGCTAGGCGGCCAACCTCTCGGTTGGTATACAGGACGTGATAGTCCAAATACTCGTGAACTGGTCGCCGAACAAGGTGGCTATACCTATGACTCTGACTCGTACGGTGATGAGTTACCGTATTGGCTCAACGTAAAGGTTCAAGACGGCAATATGATTACGCGCAAACCACATTTGGTTATACCTTATAGCCTCGAGACCAATGACATGCGTTTTTCTTCTAGCCCAGGATTCACCCATGCTGAACCATTTTACCAATATCTAAAAGACAGCTTTGACACCTTATACGAAGAAGGCGCACATACCCCTAAAATGCTGACCATTGGCTTGCATTGCCGCATTATTGGGCGTGCAGGACGCATCAAAGCGCTAAAGCAGTTTTTGCAATATATCACCAATAAGCCCGACGTATGGATATGCCGCCGTGATGATATCGCCAAGCACTGGTACGAAAACCATCCTGCTACGTCAGACAACACGGCTAACTGGATGTAAGCTTAGGCTATCGTCCTAGTACTCGTTATACTTGGCTAAGCGAGTGCGAATTGGCATAGATGAATAAATAAGATAGTACCCACACTATCAACACACACCATTATTAAAAAAGGAATCATTGTGAGTCAAAACACTTCAGAAGTTGGACAAATTATTTCCGCAAACAATCTACCTGATACCCTGCCAGCATTTACCAAAAAATCAAACGTCGCTGACAGTCGCTTGGGGGCAAAATCACTGTTCGCCACCGATGATTTTTTTGCGGATAAAAGCCGTATTCTAAATCCTGATTCACCTATTTTTGTCGTGGGTAAATTCGATGACAACGGTAAGTGGATGGACGGCTGGGAAACTCGTCGCAAGCGCCATTTGGGTTACGATTATTTAGTTATCCAGCTTGCTCGCCCAACCAAAATTTCTGGTCTTGATATTGATACCAGTCACTTTACGGGTAACTTCCCCTCTTCCGCCAGTGTCGATGCTTTATACGCGCCCGAGCTGCTGCAGCAAGATGAAGCTGAACTTACCAGTCTAAGCAAAGAAGACTGGGACAATAAAAACTGGCAGGCGCTAGTAGGTATGACCCCGCTTCAAGGTCACAATCATGAGCTTGTCGAGATTGATCATGAGCAAACGGTCACCCATATTCGTTTGAATATTTATCCAGATGGCGGCGTTGCCCGACTACGTGTCTATGGTGATATCCAACTTGATGCCAGCCTAAACATACAAGGCGAGATGCTTGACTTGGCGGGCGCGTTAAACGGTGGTCGCGCCATTGCCAGTAACGATGCGCACTTTGGTGCAGCTAGTAATTTACTGCTACCAACTAAAGCGCCTAACATGGGCGATGGTTGGGAGACCCGTCGTCGCCGTGAGCCAGGCAATGACTGGTGCATCATCGCGCTAGGTCAAGCAGGTATCGTTGACGCTATCGAGATAGATACTGCCCACTTTAAAGGCAATTACCCTGATAAAGTCTCGATCCAAGCCGTCTACTCACCGAATACACCAGAGCAAACTTTAGTGACTCAAAGTATGTTTTGGGATACCTTGCTTGAGCCGCAAAAAACCAATGCTGACGACGTTCATACTTTTAGTAAAGACAAGCTTCAGATAGACCAGCCTATCACTCATATTCGGGTTAATATTTTTCCAGATGGTGGTATCAGCCGTGTACGCGTGTATGGAAAAATTGCTGAGGCTAATACTGACACTGGTACTGATATTGATAGCAAAGAGGCAAAATAATGAGTGTCACTCTAACGGCCAAGCCTTTGACTAAGGCAAACTTTGCCCCCTATGGCTCGGTCATCCAGCGCTATAGTATTGATGAGCAAACCGCTGACAATACTTATGAGATCAACAATGGCTATGCGGTTCGTCATCATGCACTTGCCGAAAGTAAACTAGACGGTGGCTCAGTTGGCATGAGTATCTTTCGCGCCAAAAAGCGTGAGAATCCGATTGCCCTTTCGGTCATGGAATACCATCCGCTTGGGACACAGGCGTTTGTATCTATGGAAGGCCAAGACTATATCATCGTAGTTGCCAAAGCTGGTGTGCCGCCGCAATCGCCTGATGACCTAGTAGTGTTTTATGCGAAATCTCACCAAGGTGTACAGTACGATGCTAATGTCTGGCATCACCCTCTACTCGCGCTTGGCCGTGACAGTGATTTCTTAGTTATAGATCGTATCAATGGCGAGGGTAATAACTGCCATGAGATTGATATCACAGATTGGCATGTGTCTATTGAGTTAAAAGGCGAATGCAGTTAACTGAATAAAAAATAGTCGCATCCAACAAGTACAAACTTAACGCCAGCTAATGTCTATTAGCTGGCTTTTTTATGTTCATTGAGTTATTAAATCATATGCCTATCAATTGATTAAAGCCTGTCAGACGACCCAATTTGGGGCACATAGATATCCATTTTGGTGCTTTTATGGCGGATCTGATACTTCGAAAAACATTGTTTGCCACATATATATAAATGCACGGAAATTGGCTCTCTCATTTGAGAACAGTTAAAGACTATTTTGCTTATTTCTACCCTAATTAGTGGTTAATAAGACTAAAAGTTATATGACTCTGTAGATGACAGTTCTCTAGGTCATTTGTGGCACAGTTATTGAATGCTCTTTAGTAGTAAGCATTTAAGCGCTATCAACCAACCGTTGTCTAACGAGCATTGGATTAATAATTTGTTTGCTAGCAAATAATAACGATGCAGTTTTGGGGCAATCAACAATCAATTGTACATAAAGGGGTCATATTTTGCGTTTTGATTTATTAACGAGCTTATCCTGTCATACCAATTCATCTAGCCAAAAGCTAGCTTTACTCAAACCATTATCAATAGCAGCTGTTGCTATCGCTGCTTTAGGTAGTATGTCTAGCATCCATGCTAAGACCTTCTTTACTGATACGAGTGTCTCCGTACTTTACGGTGATGACTATGAACTTGTAGAAGACGGAGAGCTGACGACCGTCACATTAGAGCATGCTTCCGCGCATGACTGGGGCGGCGTGTTCTTCTTTGTCGATCGAAACCAAGGTGCCGATGACATTGAAAACAATAGATTTAGAGAAACTTATGGTGAGCTGTCTCCTACATTCAAAATAGCAACTTTTAATGACAGTTTTATCAAGCAGGTTAATTTAGCCGCTACTTATGAATTTGGTTCGAACAGCACTGGCTTTGACCAAGATAATTATCTGGTTGGTATTGGTGCAGATCTCAATGTACCTATTCCAGGAATGAAGTTTGCGTCGGCTACTCTATATCATGCGTTTAATGACAATACTGACGATGATCAGCAAATTACCTTAACCTATGGTTGGGAACGCAATAATTTCGTCGTAGATGGTTTTATTGATTATTCATTTAATAATGATGATATTGAAGATAATATTCATATTAATCCACAAATTAAATACAACTTACAAGAAGTGCTCGGTATTGATAACCGCTTAGAAGTCGGTATGGAGTATAGCTATTGGAAAAATAAATACGGTGTCGATGGTGTGAATCAAAACTCTCCTAGTGCATTGGTAAAATTCCATTTTTAATACTCAATAGAAACTCTCTTGGCAGAAATAAACCCTTGTTCCTATATAGTTGGAACAAGGGTTTATTTTTTATATCTGAAAGCAGTCTCACTTGTTCCTGATTTAGGTACAGCGTTTATTTACGCCTATAAAGTCGATTTACGATAGCGACTCACGCCAGCGATGACTGTCTGATCAATTACTCTATCATCGCCTAGCATCATTAGTACAAACAACTGCTCTTCCAGTGTTTTGGTCTGCGCCATACGTCGCTCAAGCAATTCCGTTGCACCCATATCGATAACCACAAAATCTGCTTCTTTATTGGGCATAAAGTTACCGATTTTATTGTCCAATAATAGCGACTGGGCATTACCCAACGTAATTTGGTACAGCCCTTGATGAGCGGATAGTTGATTGCTTTGTAGTTGTTGGATTTTATACGCTTCTGACAGAGTCGTCAGCATCGACAGACTTGTCCCTGCTCCAACGTCAGTGGCGATACTGACACCAGTATAACTTAACGTCTTGGGTAAATCGAACAATCCACTACCCAAAAACAGGTTGGACGTCGGACAGTGTGATATCTGCGTACCAGTATCGCGTAAGCGTTCATACTCCGATTTTTCAAGGTGAATACCATGTGCCAAAGTGGTGCGGCGACCCAGTAATCCCATCGTATCATAGACGTCTAGATAACCTTTATGATTGGGATACAATTGTTTTACAAAGGCAATCTCATCATGATTTTCTGCCAAATGCGTCTGCAGATAAACATTCTCGTAACTGGCATACAGCTCACCTGCCATTTGTAGTTGCTTGGGTGACGAGGTAATGGCAAATCTTGGCGTAATAGCCACATGTTGGCGGCCGCGCTCATGCCAATTATCAATGATGTTTTGGGTATCTCGAATGCCCTGCTCAGCAGGTACACACAAATTATCAGGCGCATTTTGATCCATCAAGACATTGCCTGTGATCATACGGGTGTTGAGCCTTTGACTTTCCGTAAAAAATGCGTTTACTGATTCAGAGTGGCTGGTAGAAAATACCATGGCGCTCGTCGTACCATTGGCTAGCAACTGCTTTAAAAAGAACTGTGCCGTATCATGTGCTACTTTCGGATCGCCAAAATTGGCCTCGGTGACGAAAGTATAATTATTAAGCCAATCAAGTAATTGCTCACCGTAAGCAGCAATCATATCTATTTGCGGATAATGTACATGAGTGTCAATAAAGCCTGGCATGATTAACTTATCGCGATAGTCATGCACCTTGACTACTAACTGACCTGCTTGCTCAGAGATATTAGTATATTTCGCTAATATTGTCTCATTATGCCCATACTCTACAATGCGCCCTGTCACATCATCTACGACAAGCGCACCATCAGCGATGTATTCAGGATAAACCTGTACACCTTCAATCACTGGTAGTAACGTTACGTCTCGTTCCACAGCTAATGTCTGTGAATGATCAGAGGTTGCACGCTCAGTACGATCGCTTTCGGTCAAGTAGTGCAGCAGTCGAGCTTGATAAATATGTAGGGTCATTCGTAGATCTCACAATGGCTTGGTAGTCCTGAGCGTTTTAATAAATAGTACTGAGCGCTTTAATAATTTGATAAAAAGTATAAAAGTTATATGGAGTGAACCGTTCAAGAAATAGCTTGATGATACTGCTGTAAGAGCTGTGCCACGATAGAAACCGCCACCGCCATCGGCTCTTTCCCACCAACTTGCAATCCGATTGGCATGACCAACTGATTGACCAGTTGCTCACTGTAGCCACGCTGCATCAAGCGATCTCTAAAACGCTTGGCTTTGGTTGCTGAGGCAATGCAGCCTATGTAAGGTGCTGAAATATCTGAACATTGATCCTCAGACGAGCTAGTATCATAAATAGTATCTAATGCCGCCCGCACTAACTCAAAATCAACACTATGGTCATGAGTCATAACCAGAATAAAACGCTGACCACCCTGCTCGATAAATGGGCGCACAAAATCTACAGGCTCATCATCGATATGCGGACGGATATGCGCTGGTAAGTTATAAAGTTTGGATTGATTAGTAGTAGATTCATCAACTAAGTAACGCTTAAACATCTCTGGGCGACTGTCCACCCAATCTACCTGACAAGGTAGCTCAGCGAGGATGGTCATTAGCGCTGATGCTACATGCCCTGCACCAAACACTAGTACTGACATCGGCGGCGTTACATTGAAGCATTCGAACATAACGGTGACGCTACCGCCGCAACACTGTGCCAATTTCGCACCTAGCGGGTAGTGCTTGGTGTAGACAGCATCACGGCGCACTGCTTTAGAAGGTATTAACGTGCTTTCACCGTCAGTTTCAGCGACTTTTGGTTTTACTTCTTTTGATACCGTTGATGCTATTTCACCATTCAATAGCTGCCGTGCCGTGTTGATAACATCGTGCTCTAGACCGCCGCCGCCCAGCGTATCCACGATATTGTCTTGCGTGATGATCATCTTCGCCTGTAGCGCTCGAGGAGCAGATCCATTCACAGCCACGACCGTCGCCAATACGTGAGCAATGCCGCGCTGCTGATATCGCGCTAGACCTTCATACCAGACGACTGGCGGTGTTAACGACTCATTCACTGTGCGCAGGACCTCTTGCCCCTGCTACATTCGGATGCTCTATCGCATTAGGCTGATCATCGGTTTGTTTGCCTTCGACTTCTTTTGGATCGATATCTTTGGCATGACGTACGTCTTGCGGCATTACCTTCTCGTTGTAAAGGTCACTGTTCTCTTCTGCACCTTTGACTAAACTATCAACCGTATCTGTATCTACTTTAGTTGTTAAATCCCACGATGTGCCTTGCATGCGCATGACTGCTTTTAATACCGCTTCTGGCGTCGCAGGCATGGTCAGCTCTGGATTCTTCTTATAATCACCAAGGCTCGCGACCGCATTATTGAGTGCGCACCAAACACTGGCTGCCAACATAAACGGCGGCTCGCCAACGGCTTTAGAGTTATAGATAGTTTGTTCTTCGTTTTTGCGATCGTACAGTTTGACATTCCACTGCTTAGGCAAGTCATGCGCGGTTGGAATTTTATAATTGGCAGGACTGTCGGATGCCAGCTTACCTTTGTCATTCCAGATCAGCTCTTCTGCCGTAAGCCAACCCATACCTTGCACAAAACCACCTTCAATTTGCCCAATATCAATGGCAGGGTTGATCGATTGTCCTGCGTCATGTAACACATCACAGCGTAATACTTTGTACTCACCTGTCAATGTATCAATCTCAACCTCAGCACAAGCTGCACCCAAAGCAAAGTAGAAGAACGGACGTCCCCATGCTTTGGAGCGATCATAGAATATCTTAGGCGTTTTATAGTAGCCAGTAGACGACAGACTGATACGGTTCTGGTACGACAGTTGAATCATCTCAGCAAAAGTCAGTGTTTCTTTATCGCCAATATAGACATGGTTCTTTTCAAAACGTATGTCTTCTTGCGCCACTTCGAAATGCTCAGCGGCAAATTCAAGTATGCGAGATTTAATGCATAGACAAGCGTTCTGTGCCGCCTTACCATTGATATCGGTACCTGATGACGCGGCAGTTGGTGAGGTATTAGGCACTTTGTCGGTACGTGTCGCTGATACTTTGACCGTGTCCAAATCAACATCAAATTCATTGGCAACAATCTGGGCAATTTTAATATACAGTCCTTGCCCCATCTCTGTACCGCCGTGATTGAGATGGATACTGCCATCAGTATAAATATGTACCAATGCACCTGCCTGATTAAGCGTCTGCACCGTAAATGAAATACCGAATTTTACTGGCGTTAGAGCAAGACCCAAGCGTTTGTCACTGCCTTTAGCGGCAGCTTTTTGATTGGCTTCTAGGATTTGTTGACGACGATTGTCATAATCACAATCGTCTGCCAACTTGGTCATGATGGTCGCTAAATCAAAATGCTCAATCGTCTGACCGTAATGGGTACTTTGACCATCTTGATATAAGTTTGCTAAGCGTACTTGCAGCGGATCCTGCCCTAATGTATAGGCAATATGATCCATCATATATTCAGCAGTCATCAAACCTTGTGGACCACCAAATCCTCGATAGGCAGTATTGGATACGGTATGCGTTTTGCAGCGATGACCCGCAACATGGGCAGCTGGATAATAGTAGGCATTATCACAGTGGAACATCGCTCTATCAACGATGGCATCAGACAAATCTGGTGCGTAACCACACAAACCAGCCAGTTGCATGTCCACGCCCAATATACAACCAGACTCGTCTAAACCGACTTCGTAGCGGTTGGCAAACTCATGGCGCTTACCCGTCACCACCATGTCATCTTGGCGATCTAGACGCATACTGACAGGGACGTTATGGCGTTTGGCGATAATACCGCACAGACATGCCCATGCAGCGGCTTGCGTTTCTTTACCACCAAACCCGCCACCCATACGGCGCACGACTGTGTTTACCGCATGAAATGGCAAATCCGTTACTTCAGCGACGAGCTGCTGTACTTCGCTTGGATGCTGTGACGACGTGTATACTTCTAGCCCGCCATCGTCACAAGGCACGACATAAGACACTTGGCCTTCGAGATA
Organism: Psychrobacter nivimaris; assembly: GCF_043419765.1. Lineage (NCBI taxonomy): Bacteria > Pseudomonadati > Pseudomonadota > Gammaproteobacteria > Moraxellales > Moraxellaceae > Psychrobacter > Psychrobacter nivimaris. The sequence continues at coordinate 327,252 of NZ_JBHOFX010000002.1, forward strand.
AAAGTGCTCTTGCCCGCGCATATGAATATGACCTTCAATGCGAATCGGTGCGTTCTCAAGTGCAGTCGCCGCGTCACCACGCTTCATAAAGTGACTCGGACGTACAAAGAACTCTTGCTCTAACGCTTTATCAATACTAAGTACTGCTGGCAATGGCTCATACTCCACCACTGCCTTGGTAGCCGCTTTTTTGGCAGCGCGATGACTGCTCGCTACTACTACAAATAACGTCTGACCCACATACTCTGTGATGTCATCCACCATCAGTGGCTCACCGTCGAACACCGCACCGATATCCGTCTGCGCAGGCAAATCTTTAAAACTTAAGACATCTACCACCCCATCCGCATCTCTAACAGCGCTTAAATCCATACTCAGTACACGTGCATGAGCATGGCTGCTTTTACCTACTGCCAGATGTAGCGTGCCTTGCGGTTTTGCAATATCATCCACATAAGTCGCCGTCCCCATGACATGACTAATCGCACTATCATGCTTAGCCGAGGTACCAATTTTGTTTTTTGGCGGACGCACGCGGCGGATACTATAACTGTCAAATAAGGACGAATGATGGCTCATGGCGGATCTCTTCTATTAGGACGCTTTAATTAATGCTTTTTTATTTCTGGCAAATATAACGATAAGGCGGTATTAGCAAACAACAACTCTGCTAGTTAAGCGGTCTCGGTCTGTCTACCTGCTACCAATTGCTTACCGCACTTCACCAGTAGACGCTGTACCACATGTGAGCGATATTCACGGCTGGCTCTAACATCAGTCATAGGCGTAACGTCTACAGACAAGACTTGTGCTGCTTGCTCAAAACTCGCAACTTCAGCCGCTTGCCCAATGAGCGCTTGCTGACAGGTTGTGGCTAACAATGGTATGGCAGCCATTCCGCCAAGCCCAAGCTTTGCATTCTCTATCGTCATGCCATCTGCTGATACATCGATTCGCGCAGCCAATAGACACGCTGAAATATCATCTTCGTAGCGTTTGCTAATTTTATGAATAAATAAGTGCTGATTGTCATGCATCAGAGGAATATGAATAGCGACTACGTAACTGCCTGCTTGCAGTTTGGTCTTTTTATAATCTAAGAAAAATTCTGATAAAGGTATGATCTCATCCGTATAAACCGAATCACTATTATCTAAATCGTTACCTGATTCTTCATGATTATCCGCGCAATGACGCAGATGAATTGACGCATCTAACGCTAATAAAATCGGTGGTAAATCACCAATTGGAGAAGCGTTGGCTATATTGCCGCCGATGGTACCCATATTACGAATTTGCGGAGAGGCAATGCGCTCAAATACTTGCGCAAAACTTGGAAAATACTGCTCAAGTACAGGCAACATCTGCTGATAGCTCATGCCAGCACCTAATACTAGTGATTGGCTAGGAGCTTGCTTGTCATCCGACTCTTCATTGCTTGAGTCATACTTTGCGTCAAATAATGACCATGATTTTAATGCCTCAATACCCGAAAGTTGGATAATGACCTCGTGATCAACCAAATGCTGGGTTACACTCAATCCCAAATCCGTACCGCCTGCCCAAATCGTTGCATGCGGATAGGCCGCTAATACTTGGTTAAGCTCATCTAGTGACTTGGGCATATATAATTGTCGCCCAGCATCACTGATTACAGGGGCAATCGCTTTCGACTCTTCATTCTTTAATTCGACGTTATCTAGCACGTTTTCAGATACTGCTGATTCTTTTGTACTACGAATCGCGTCTGTGGCTAGACTGATAGTCAAGTCTTTCACCGCTGAATGCTCTGCTTCTCTCTGCTGACCGATATCACTCATCAGTAGGCCCGCCTCGATAATCGGTCGATAACCTGTACAGCGGCATAGATTGCCAGAGATTGAAGCAACCACTTCATCATAGCTTAGTTGCTTGGCATCGTTCTGACTTGCTGTCTCTTGACTTGTCTGCATACGATTGTTTTCGTAAACACAAGCCAGCGACATCACAAACCCAGGTGTACAAAAACCGCACTGCGATCCGTGACATTCAACCATGGCTTGCTGTGCTGGATGCAGCAAAGCACGTTCTGGGTGATGTTCTGGATTATCTGCTAAATAAGAAGCCGTCATCAGATGATGACCATCCATAAGCGACACTAGCGTAATGCAAGAGTTAATCGTATAGAACGGTGGCGTAGCATTTTTTTCGTCGCCATTTTCATCATTAAGCACTTGCTGGCTAGCGTTAGGCAGGCGCTGAACCATCACAGTACAGGCACCGCAATCACCACTACCACAGCCTTCCTTCGTATCCGTTTGGCCTTCATGCAATCGTAGATACTCAAGCACCGTCGTATTAGGGTTAAGCTGGGTTAGCTCGTGGCGTTTCCCATTTAAGTAAAAACTAATCATAGCAAGACTCGGCTAAAATAAAATAATGAAGATAAGCATAAGGCTTAAGGCTTAAGGAATTTAACGGCTTAAATGCTGAACGTAAGCACTTGGTTTACATCATGCTGCAACCGTTCAAGTACGGTTATTCTGTTTTATAACTTTTAAAGTATTCGCTGTTTTGTTTGCTAACACATTCTTAAGAGATAGAAAAAATCAGCAAGCATCGAACAATATTGTTAGAAAACTCGTACTATAGGATACTTGACTATTTGGTCAGCTTTCAACATATTATCACTATTCTTATTTATAACACAACCCGTTAAAATGCCTATAGATACTATCAAACAGTTGGCGAATAATTGGTGAATAACTTAAATCTAAGTAAATACCTATACGTTTTATAGACTTTATTCACTGCTCAGCCACTCAAAACCAGACACTGTTTTTATAAATATTTCTAATTTTATACATAGTGAATAATAAAGCTGAGCGTTAGATGAGTCATACTATAAACAGCGAGATAGCCTGCGTAAAAACAGTACTGAATACATATATCGCCTTTAAACTGCTATGAACAGCTGATTTTTATATATAATGTCTGCAAATAAGCCCGACTCTTCACTACTATTATTTCTAATGATGGTTAGTCGTGAGATGTCGTTGGGCTAGAATCGTTTTTGAGATATTACTATGAAGTCATTTGCCTTTACCCATTTGCTAGTAGCAACGATGCTGTTAGGAGGTTGTCAATCATTTCAATTCGTTGACAGTCCTATCCCCGTGAAGCCCGCCCCTACTAAGCTTGTTGCTCCATAAAAAGCCTAGCACTTAATAGAACTTACCGCTCAATAAAAATTGGCACAAAAAAAAGCAGACATCAATAATGTCTGCTTTTTTATTCGATCGCTCTGTCGGTTCTAGCTGTTTTTAACGCTTAGCATCAGCTGGTTGATGCTTAATAATCGTTTTGGCCAGATGATCACCAAACCAAATAGCAGTATCAATATCACCCGAACCTGGTGTCTCTTCAGGTGGCCCATCAAGCGACTGAGTCATCAACCCCAAAAAGCTAGACAGACGGTTTAAGTCGTGAGCCTCATGACCTGTCGGCATCAATGGCAGACCAATCCAGTTCATACCATGTTGCATCGCATATAGAGAAATCTGCTGCAATACGGCAAGTTTATCACCGCTCAGGCCGCCCGAATTGGCAAACGCTGCTGCCCATTTACCCTCCCACTTACGATGATACCAACGCTTAGATGTCTCATCCATAAAGGTCTTAAACTCAGCCGTCACGCTACCCATATACACTGCACTACCAAAAACCAGCAAGTCTGCCTGATCTAAATAATCCCAATCAACATCATAAACATCGACAGCTTTGGCTTGTGCTTCTGGCAATTGCTGATGCGCACCTTGTACTATCGCCTCAGCGACACGCTTGGTATGACCATAATTACTATGGAAGATAACAGCGATTGAGACATTAGGCGCGTTATCAGTAGATGTAGAGGTGTTAGACGATTTAGCAGGTGTATTCATACGTACTCTAATAATAAATAATTGGTTGAATATAAAACTTACAAAATATTGGATACTTAGCCACAATCGATAGTTGGTGACTTCACTTTCACTGATAAGTACTTATCGATAGCTCAAACTTTCGAACTATCAGGCGATATAACAGAATCAAGCAACGCTTCTTTGAGTCAATTTAACTGGTAGAAACATCAATAATGATAGAGCAATCGCATAGTCTTTAACTGCACAGTCCTTAATTACATAGTCTCTATACGTCAGCGTATACATACCAGTATATATGCGACGACCTTCATTGAATTCAAGCCCATTGTATCAGACGTATTTTCGTTTTTAAGTTATTTATTAAAGTCTGACTAATCAGATCATATATCCTTTTAATATATTTTGTATAAATGGGTAAGTCGCGTTAACTGATAATATGACACAAACAACTTCCCGATACCTGATAAACCTATAATTATCAGAACTATAGGCAACTATTAATATCAAATAATATATACAGCAGTTTATTTATTCCATATCATCATATACTCATTCTATTTTTTCTAATCTCTCCGTATTTACATTAATGACAATAGGATTATGATGTAACGCTTGTTACTGCTTAACCAAATTAACAGAAATACAGTTTCCAATTCTGCAAACCTGCGCAACTATACTCATATAAATTCTTATAAAAATGATATCTGATAACATCATCGGATAAGGAAGCTATTACCTTGACTACTCTCGTTCAACCTGTAAACGACACAAAAGATCCTATCGTCAGAGATGATCTGGCATTAAATGCACCGCAAAAACCCTTAATTATGGGAGGCGGCATCGTAGGATTGATGGTGCTTGCGTATCTACTAGCCACTCAACATATCTCTCAATCATTGCTGCTTGGGATAGGTCTTTTGTTAGGCTATACCCTTTTTCATGCCCGCTTTGGCTTTACCTCTGCCTTTAGACGTATGATGTCAGTGGGTAACGGTCAGGCGATGCGTTCACACATGCTGATGCTGGCAGTTGCTGTTACGCTATTTGCGCCAATCCTTGCTTATGGCACGACTCTATTTGGCGGTCCTGTCGCAGGTTATGTCGCGCCATTAGGGGTCAGTCTAGTCGTAGGTGCATTTGTATTTGGTATCGGCATGCAACTGGGCGGCGGCTGTGCCTCTGGTACGCTCTATGCAGTAGGCGGTGGACGCTCTGTTATGTTCATCACCTTTATTTTCTTCATAGTAGGTGCCACGATTGGGGCTTATCATTTACCATTCTGGACAGAAGAAATGCCCGCTTATGCGCCTTTCTCTTTAGCAACCTCTACAAGTCTTGGTTATACAGGTGCATGGCTGGTGTCGCTAGCCATATTCGGCATTATCGCATGGGTGACGTTAGTCGTTGAGAAAAAAAGAAACGCACCGAAGATGGCGCCCGTACCTTCTGAGTCTGGTTGGAAACGGATCTTTCGTGGTTCTTGGCCGCTATTTGCTGCTGCAATCGTTTTGGCTTTACTTAACGGTCTGACATTACTCACACGTGGTCAACCGTGGGGTATTACGTCAGCATTCACATTATGGGGCTCTAAAATTGCAAGCGGCTTTGGCATGGATGTGGCTAGTTGGGGCTATTGGCAAGGCGCTAATGCAGCAGCACTTGAGGCCTCTATCTTTGCAGATTCGACCACTGTATTAAATATCGGCATTATCATTGGCGCGTTTATCGCCTCTGCTGCAGGTGGTTTGTTTAAGTTTACTAAGATTACTGCCGGTAACTTTGCAGCATCGGTCATCGGCGGATTGATGATGGGATATGGCGCCCGTCTCGCGTTCGGTTGTAATATCGGCGCTTACTTTGGTGGTATCGCCTCTTTCAGCTTACATGGTTATATCTGGGGCATACTGGCAATGGCAGGTACGTTCTTGGCACTATATTTACGTCCTCTATTTGGCCTATCAGTGCCAAAATCTAGCGACTCCGTTTGTTAATACAGATTTTGTATTAATACAGACCTTATGTTAATACGAATGTAGCTCTCAAATAAAAAACAGCAGAATAATCTGCTGTTTTTTGTTGTTTATCACTTCCTTGCCACTACTCATTATTATATAGCCAAAGAAATCTAAAACAGCTACAAGGCAGCCGACCGTAGATTGTACATATAGTACATCTAGGGAGGGTAACACCGTAGCGGTTTAGTAGTTCGCTGGCTATAAAGCTGCTAAAAACGAACGATGACCAGTGCCATCCGACCTGTTGCAGGCTGGTGCATATGAGTCTGACGGCGATACGAGTAATAGTGAGTATTTGCGTAACTACAGTCAACAGGCAAATCATTCATAACTGTAGCACCAGCAGCTTCTAACTGCATGGCAGCAAGCTTGGGTAAATCCAACTTTATCTTGTCATCATGAGACGATATGGAAAATAGCGACACAAAGTCATCGATATGCTTCTTTGACAACGTCTGGTTGGCTATACACCCAGCCAATAGCTTATCGCGAACGTCTACACTTACTTCATAATTTTCCTGACTGATACAAACGCCTATCCAAGCTTGTATAGGACCTGAATCGGTAAAGCGGTTGACAGCCTCTTGTATCACACCACAGGCCAATCCTTGCCAGCCTGCATGAATCGCTGCGATTTTGCCACTGGTAGGCTGATATAAGACAATCGGTACACAGTCTGCCGTCATGATCGCCAGACCACAACCACTTTGTTGACTGACCATCGCATCAGCAGACATTGGCGCCATATTCAGCGTAGTAGCATCGACATCATGAATATGTTTACCATGAACCTGACTGACCCAATGTAAGCGATTAATGGCCGCATGCTGCTCGTTTTGTGCAGACTTATCTGTCAGCTGCTCATTGATAGCAGCCAATAGATTCATGCGGTTATCTAATACTTGCAGTGCATTATCATTGACATGCAGACCTAAATTCAGCTCGCCGTAATTTGACTGACCCTCAAACCCTGTACGCTGGTTTTTAGCAGCAGAGTCATCAATATCACCATGCACAAAAGCAGCCGTCTGAAAAACAGCCACATCATCAATTTGCGCAATCATTGTCATCGGGAACGTGTTCATCATGGCTGCTCGCTCTCACCTCTCATCTAGTAAACGTTAGCGTTTACTCTTCATAATAACCGTCGCTTAGTACTGCCATGAGTTTTTGCATATCTTCAGGTAGTGGTGTCGTGACTTCAATGTCTTCACCTGTCGTCGGATGCACAAACCCTAGCGTATAGGCATGCAATGCTTGACGTGGGAAATTATTAATTGCTTGGCGCTGAGCTTCTGTCAATCCAGAACGCAACTGACGACGGCCACCATAGACACGGTCACCGACTAGAGGATAAGTAATGTGACTTAAATGCACACGAATTTGATGCGTACGTCCAGTCTCAAGCCCGACATCTAGCAGACAGTAGTTTTCGTTCAATGGTGTGACATTTAGTAGATGCGTTACCGCTTCGCGGCCAGCGGTCATTACCGTCATTTTAGTACGCTGATTGCGATGTCGACCAATCGGCGCATCGATACGACGATGACGAGATAAACTTGCTTGGTCCCCTGCCACCACACACTTATAGTGACGATAAACAGACTTGTCTTTTAGCTGTTCCATCAGTGCCATCTGAGCAGGTTTGGTTTTGCCAATCAATAGCAATCCAGAGGTGTCTTTATCAATACGGTGTACGAGACCTGCACGCGGTAAATGATGCTGCTGAGGATAATGATATAGCAATGCATTGACCAAAGTGCCGTTTTGATTACCCGCGCCTGGGTGAACCACCATACCAACAGGTTTATTAATTACCAATACGTCGTCATCTTCATAGACGACATCGATATCTATGTTTTCTGGTTGGTCTTCGCCATGCTGCTGTAACGTCGTTGATAGATGCAATACGTCATCTGCTTTGACACGGACTTTCGGTTTTTGAACACTGCCGTTATAGAGCAGACTGCCGTCAGTGATCCAGTTTTGTAGTTGTACCCGCGAAAAGTCTGAAAACGCTTGTGAGGCGACCTTGTCAATACGCAGACCAGCCTGATCTTCTGTGACCACATGCGTCATATCTACAATCACTGGTACAGCTTGACCCGCTACTGGGGCTTCATCATCGTCGCCGTCCATATCGCTGTCATCAATATCACTATCATCAATGTCGCTATCGTTCAGATCATTACCATCATCGATGAGCATTTCTTCATTATCAAGCACTTGCTCACTCATCATTGGTTGATTATCAGGTAACTCATTATTGTTCAAAACATCATTTGGCATTGGTGACTCTTGTGCTGATGAATCAGTATCTAGCGATTGATTCGGTGATAAATTGGTAGTCATGGCATCATTATTCATAGCGGATTGATACATTGATACATGGCAAAGTCCCTGACAGTGTTTTGTGAGGTGACTTCGAAGATAGTATTATAAATAGCAGTATAAAAAATTGTCGTTTTTTGCCTATAAATGGCAATAACAACCTTTAAGGTACAAAAAAGCGAAGACAATACCGCTCTAGTGTATCATGTTGCAGGCATAAGCCATATAGAAGCTGCATGCTATCTGTTAATTTTTGAGCATACCTTTGGGCTGTAAGATGCTTCGCTTAACTCTCTAGAACATGACATTGCTGTAATTTACTGTATATTTACTCATGCTAGCGACATTCGATATCGCTCGTGACAGCCGCTCATGTTAAACTGCCTATACAATATAGATGGCGAAAAAATAGACGTAGCAAATGTTATTCTATAAAGTATAGCCATGTTTTGCTGTATGCTATGGCACTGTATGCGAATGCCGTATTTAGATACAGTATGAAAATAGCATTGGGGCTTGTTGACCGTGATTGCCATTTAAACCTTTTGATTATGGCTAAATGCATGTGGTCTATGACAGGCTTACTATACAAGCGCTATGCATCAAACCCAATCTATCAGTACAATACGTCATAACAAAAACTGCATTCGATAAAAAATTTTGCTGGTGGATCGCTGACTATTTAGCGTCGTTTTTTATCACTAACCTTTTATATAGCATGATAGCGCCGCTGCTATTATGCGTCTTGTGTCGGAGAAGAAGTATGCAAGCTGTTGGCAATACGTTTATCAAACTGTCCTCAATAACCCTACTGGCGCTTAGCGTCAATCTAGTGGGTTGCCAGACTTTTAAAAATCTAACTGGCGCCAAAGATGGTGAGGCAGTAGAAACAGCTGAAAAATCAGAGCAAGGGTATTATAACGAGGCCGTCAATCAGATTGACAAAGGTCACTATATCCAAGGTATCGAAGAGCTGACCAATCTGCGCACATTCTACCCAACCGGACAGTACGCTGAACAAGCTTTGCTTGACATGATGTATGCACAATACGAAGGCGACAAGTATGAGATGGCGGCAGCAAGTGCTGAGCAGTTTATCCGTCTGTATCCGTCTAACCCACAAGTCAGCTATGCCTACTATGTGCGCGGCGTTGCCAATATGGAAGGTTCATCTGAGAGCCTAAAGCTCTTTAAACTGAACCAAGCTGAGCGTGATACCGCGTATTTGCGTATTGCCTTTGCCAATTTCCAAGAGCTTATCAATAAATATCCAAACAGCCCGTATGCACCAGATGCCGCTCAGCGTATGACGTTCATCTATAATCAGTTTGCTGAGAGCGAAATGAGCGCCGCAAATTGGTATATCGAGCGTGAAGCTTATGTAGCAGCGGTTAACCGTGCCAAATGGGTATTTCAGTACTACCCGCTGAGTGAGTCAACCCCAGATGCTCTTGCGGTATTAGCTTATAGCCATGAAAAACTTGGTCTAAACGATTTGGCCAATGAGTACAAAACGCTGTTGCAGATCAACTACCCAGAAATGCTAACCAGCAACGGTAGTGTGAAATTAAGCACCAAACGTGACCGTACTTGGCTCAATAAGATTACCTTTGGCAAGCTTGGTCGTTCGAACACGACTGACAAATCAGTCGCATCTGGCGAGTATAATGGCGCAACCAAGACACAAATGATTCGTAATGCAGCCCAGTTGAGACTAGCAGGGACTAACACTACGCCTGCTAATACTCCAGTCGCCAATAATGCTGCTGCGCGTAATGGTATTAGCGTAGGCTTAGGTCTGCCTGAAGCGTCAGCTGAGCGTGTAACCAGTCAATCAAGTACTGGCTCAACTGCAAGAGAAGCCAACGTCGATCCACTAAATACCAATCCGACACGTCGCACTACGTTAAATGACGACAGTGTGAGTGATATGGATAATAATTGATTACGTGAAGTCTTTTAGCCTAGCTAACACAGTCTGTATTCATTGATAATAAGGTCAACATTATGTTGGCCTTATTTTTCTAGCAGTATCTTATTACCTCTGCCCCAATATAATCGACCTATGGTAAACTGTTTTTTGTATGAGCATTCCTAACCATATTCTTGAACAATTAAATAGCCAAGCTGACCTGATCAGCATCATTGGCAAACACACCACGCTCAAACGCGCTGGTAGTGAATATAAAGGCTGTTGCCCTTTTCACGGTGAAAAATCGCCTTCCTTTTATGTCAATCCACAAAAAAACATCTATCACTGCTTTGGCTGTAGCGTCGGTGGCAATGCCATCAGTTTTTTGCGTGATTATGAAAATTTGACATTCATTGAAGCGGTCAATGAACTATCAAAGCAAACAGGCATTGAAGTACCAAAAGAAGAACAGCAAAACGTTAGTTATCAACGTCGCGCACCCAAACCTATTGCACCGCCGCCTGTGCACAATGTGCCTAGCCCAACTGTAGAACATAGCAAAGTAAGCCAAGACGGTACAAATCAAGACAACCATCAAAATAATCGTCAAGACAGTCATCAAAACAATGTCGTCCAAAGTGACCAAAACTACATCGACCAGCCCATTTATGATGACAATCAGGGCTATGAGAATTTCCCGCCGTTAGAGGCGTATGATTCAGCGTCATATTCGATGGACTCCTATTCCTCAGAGCCGTATTTGCCAAACCATTCAGCTGACAGTGGCTATCCGCCAGCATGGCTGACAGATACCGATACTAGCGCTGGTATGCAGGGCGCTCATGACATTGGCCAAAACGATGATAAAGATGGCAATCTATATGAGCTACTAGAGCAAATCCAACAATTCTATCAGCACAACCTAACCACGCATCCCCATGCCAAGCACTACTTTTTATCGCGCGGTATCACTGAAGACATCTTTGAGACCTTCGGTCTTGGCTATGCACCGTTTGGTTGGCAGCATCTTGAGCATCAATTTCCGCAGGATATTGAGGGTCTAAAAGCTTTAGGATTGGTACGTCAGTCAGAGTCTGGCCGCGACTACGATCTATTGCGCGACCGAGTCATCTTCCCAATCCGTGACAATCAAGGCCGCACTATTGGTTTTGGCGGTCGGGCGCTCGATGACGAAGTAAAGCCTAAATATATCAACTCCTCAGACTCGCCCGTCTTTCATAAGCAGCATGTACTATACGGCTATTATGAATCACGTCAGCAGCGCGCAGACAGCTGGCTGGTGGTCGAAGGCTATATGGATGTGATCGCCCTGTATCAAGCAGGTATCTATGGGGCAATCGCCTCGATGGGTACAGCGATTAATGAAAGCCAAATATCGCGTCTACTGACACTTAATCCAACGCTTACTTTGAGCTTTGATGGGGATAGTGCAGGACAAAAAGCCGCTTGGCGTACACTTGAAGTTGCGCTGCCTGTACTGGCCGATGACAAAGAGCTGCGGTTTTTAACCCTGCCTAACAATCATGATCCTGATACTTTTATTAAGAGTCAGGGCAGCGATGCCATGCGTGAGCAAATCGCTAATGCCATGCCGCTATCACAGTATATTTTTGCGTATTTGAGTGAACGTTATGATATGAGTCTGGCTGAAGGCAAAGCCAAGCTCATGTCCCAAGTACGCTCGTTGACGACCGCCTTGCCCAAAGGCAGTAGCTTTCGCTATTTGCTCAACAATGACGTTTATCAAAAGCTTGGCGGTAAACGCAGTCAGAATGTCGAGGCTAAAGATGCGCTGCTAGATTTTGATGGTGATATGACCATCAGTCAGCAATTGCAGCTTTGCTTTTTGTTTCAGCCGCGCGCGTTAATCGACGACCCTATTGAGTCGATTTGGCAACAGTCAGGGATTAATGGTTTACACCTACCTGCTCATATCAAACAAAAAGCATCGCCTGATACGCTACGTCCGCTTGCGTGGGAAGACTTGCAAGATGCTGCTCTGCTAGACATCGTAAGTACTATTAAGCGCTGTCTTAATTACCTACCAAAAGATGTCAATGCAGCGGCGCATTTTATCTTATCAAACGTAAAACCTGCGACCCAAGACATGCTCAGCCGTAATTGGGGCGGCTTCTATAAAGCGCTAACCGCACGCAATATTTTGGGGCTTGATGGCCTAATCGAAGAGCTAGTCAGTCAGCTGCTTGAGCGCAACATGAAGAAAAAAATACAAGAGCTGATACAGAACCCAGATCATATTAAGCTTGCGATCGTCCGTAAACAAACCCAATTATTGAATGATTGGCTACGGGCACAGCAGGCAGAGCAATCCGCACAGATGGTCACGGTGCAGTCTTAATGTTTAATTTCAAATGTTGACCCTTTAAAAGTCTAGCAGCTGCCCCCACTACTAATGATTATGCCCAGTAGCATGAGTCGCTTCTAAATCATTTAGCTGATGGCAAATAATCAGTAAAAAATGGTCGGTAGCTATCACTAGCTCGTGCTTGACGACTGTGGTCTGTGTTAAACTGTGTCGCTGTATATTGACAGCACTGCTTGGTGAATGATTGTGAGCATGCATTGTTAAGCACAAATTTTAGGTATTATTTTTACGTATCAGCTTTTAGATACTATTTTTGAGTATTAAATTTTAAGTACTGTATTTTTTTAAGTACCATATTGAAGTCTTTTTAGCTTTTCTAATTTTTAGCTGTTTATCAGCATTGTTATTGTAGTGTTTTGAGCCTTTATTCATATCAACTCATTTTTGATATTATTGACAACCTCTACGCCATATTTTGATCAATCGATTGATAAGATCAACGCAAAGAGCGAGCGATAGCGAGTCACAATATAAAAATGTCCGATGCAAGTAAGCGAGTATTTATGAACGATAAGTCAGTTTCTAAGTCCACATCTCAACTGGCCACCTTAATCCAAATGGGCAAAGAGCAAGGGTATCTTACCTACGCTGAGGTGAATGACCAGCTGCCCGACTCTATTACCGAAAGCGATCAGATCGAAGACATTGTGCAAATGCTGACCGATGTCGGTATCAAAATCTTTGAATCAGCTCCTGATGCCGATGACATCTTGATGAACGATGATTCAAGCGATGATGATATGGCAGCAGATGAGGCAGCGGCAGTACTCGCCTCTGTTGAAACTGAGCCTGGTCGTACCACTGACCCTGTACGTATGTATATGCGTGAAATGGGTACGGTTGACCTACTGACTCGCGAAGGCGAGATTGCCATTGCTAAGCGTATCGAAGAAGGTATTCGTGATGTGCAGCATGCCATGTCTTACTGGCCTGGTACCGTACAGTTTGTCCTTGACGAGTATCAAAAAGTCCAAGACGGCGAAAAAAAGCTATCTGACGTTATCACTGGTTTCTTAGACCCTGAAACCGAAGAAGACAAAATCGCTGCCCAAGAAGCAAAAGAAGCGGCGAAAGAAGAACGTGAGCGCATTAAAGAAGAAAAAGAAAACCCACCAGTTATCAAAGCCAAGGTCAATGCGAAAGCAGCCGCGCTTGATGATGACGACGAAGACGAAGATGATGTTGAAGACGAAGCTGAAGAAGAAACCAGCGGTCTTGATCCAGAAGAAGTTCGTTTGCGTCTAGAAGAGATCGAGCATCTATTTATCAAAGCTAAGCAAGCATTGATTGATTATGGTCGTGGTAGCGTACAGGCTGATACAGCGTATGCCCTACTTGCTGAACGCTTTATGATGCTAAAGCTAAACAATCGCTTGTCAGACCAAGTCATGGCTATTATGCATGACGTCTACGACGACGTACGTAAGCAAGAGCGTCAAATCATGCGTTTGGTGATTCGCCGTGGTCGTATGCCGCGTGAAGAGTTCCGTAAGACCTTCCCTAGCAATGAAACCAATGTTGATTGGTTGATTGAACGTATCAAAGGTAAGCCTGCATTTGCTGGTACGCTAGAAAAAGTCACTGATGACGTTATTTTACTTCAACGTCGTATTCGTGATTACGAGCAGCAGCTCGACATGAAAATTCACGACATGAAAGATGTGGCACGTCGTATGGCAGTTGGTGAAGCAAAAGCTCGCCGCGCGAAAAAAGAAATGGTTGAAGCTAACCTACGTCTGGTTATCTCTATCGCGAAGAAATATACCAACCGTGGCCTACAGTTCTTGGATCTTATCCAAGAAGGTAACATCGGTCTGATGAAAGCCGTTGATAAGTTTGAATATCGCCGTGGTTATAAGTTCTCGACGTACGCCACATGGTGGATTCGTCAGGCGATTACCCGCTCTATCGCTGACCAAGCGCGCACCATCCGTATTCCTGTGCATATGATTGAGACGATCAACAAGATAAACCGCGTTTCACGTCAATTGCTACAGGAAATGGGTCGCGAGCCAACACCTGAGGAATTAGGCGAACGCTTAGAGATGGACGAAGTTAAAGTCCGTAAAGTGCTGAAAATTGCTAAAGAGCCTATCTCTATGGAAACCCCGATCGGTGATGATGAAGATTCGCATCTAGGTGATTTCATTGAAGATGGTACGATCTCAAGCCCTGTTGATGATGCGACTGCTGCCGGTCTGCAAGAAGCGACGCGTGATGTATTGGGGAACCTGACGGAGCGTGAAGCGCGTGTCCTAAAAATGCGTTTCGGTATCGATATGCCAACCGATCATACTTTGGAAGAAGTCGGTAAGCAGTTCGATGTAACGCGTGAGCGTATTCGTCAGATTGAGGCAAAAGCATTGCGTAAATTGCGTCATCCATCACGTTCTGAGCACTTGCGCTCTTTCCTTGAAAATGACTAATTTCTCAGAGAAATACTGAGCCTAGCTAATAGGCTTTTGATAATCGCCAAAAATAAAAAAGCTGAGTATGTCTCAGCTTTTTTTGTGCCTGCTTTTTAATTCTAGAACTTACTAATCACTGTGTTTATTAATTACAATTTTTTTAATTGCAAAGCTGTTCAATTATAAAGCTCCTTAATTACAAAGCCTCCTAGTCATAAAACCCTTCAATCTAAGAGCTCCTCGTTCAATATATCCCTATTTTCTTGACCCTCTACTCTCTTCTCTTATTCACAACTATCCAAGTTTAGATAGACACACTCCTTCAAAAACCACTTTATAGTTGACACTATCAACCTTATTCTATATAGTTGCTTCTATCAACTATACCAAAGAGTTTTTATGTCTAACAATTCATTGAGCGAAACACTACATCAATTGATGCATACCTATACCAACCTGCTGCTAGAAGGCATTCGTCAGCAAGGTGTCGAGTTGTCCGTGACCAATATTAGAACCTTAAAAGGCGTTTGTTATAACCCGAATAGCACTGCGCTATCTATCTCTAAGCATATGCAGCGAGACAAAGCGCAAATCACCCGTGCCTTAAATGACCTATTGGCGGCTGAGCTAATATTAAAGACAGATAACCCGCTTGATGGTCGCAGCCAATTACTACAGCTGACCCCTAAAGGTGAAGAGGTTATGACAAAGCTTGATGCAGCAGAAGAATGGACAAGACAGCGATTAACGAAAGATTTAAGTCTCGTAGAGCTTGCGTTATTCTTCCGTGTCAGTCGCACCATGATAGACAACGTTAGCAACAGCAAGACTACCGATAAATAAGTAAGGACAGATCCGTATGAATAACACAATAAATCAGAAACCAGTGCGCGAAATCATGACCGTTGCTCACAAGCAAATGATTACTCCGCACTACATCCGTATATACCTCACAGGCCAAGCAGATACTATTGCCAATATCGCGACCATGACAGTTGGCGCAAATAACAAAGTGCTTATTCCTGTCGATAAAGCTCAGCCAATTGACCTAAATGACAATGCTACTTTCATTGTCCGCACGTATACTCATCGCGGCGCTGATGTAGCAAAACAACAGATTTGGATTGATTTTGTCGCTCATGGTGACGAGGCGCCCGCTTCAGGCTGGGCCACTCATGCTGAGGTTGGCGACGAGATTGGTATCTTAATGAAGCCTAAAACCAAAGCGCTTTGTCCCGATGCAGATAACTTCCTACTGATTGGCGATGCCACAGCGATACCAGTGCTCGGCTCAATATTAGAAAGCTTGCCTGCCAGTGCGACTGGTCAATGCATCATCGAAGTGCACGGTGCAGAAGATGAGCAAGAATTGCCGACAGCAGCCAATATCACCATGACATGGTTACATAACCCAAATCCAACGCAAGGCAGTCAATTAATCGACACAGTAAAATCTCTCGATTTGCCAACTGTAGAGCAGAGCCGTTTTGCTTATATCGCTAGCGAATTCTCATCTGTCAAAGCCCTTCGTCATTACCTAAAGGTCGAGCAACAGTGGTCTAAGGATGAGCTATATGCCTTTTCTTACTGGAAAGCAGGTGTTGCAGAAGATCAATCTGTAAGCGATCGACAGGCAGAAAAAAACACCGACTAATTAAACGCTCTTTATGATGATAGGAAAATGACTATGGCTCCAAATACTATGCCGGCAAATACCGAGACCCTGCTCATTGATGGCAATAAAAATAGTGGCGTTAATAATGATGGCACTAAAAAAACACCGTTGCTCTACAAAGTGTTGTTAATACTTGCCTTAATGACTGTCATAGGTGGTCTCTTAACAGGTGTGATGACCTATATGAATGTCGGATACTCCGATACATTTTTTATAGACTGGTCTAGAGCGCTACTGGCAGCGTATGCGATCATGCCGATTGGCTTCTTACTGATGGGTCTGGTCACAAAATTTATTAATCACAAGCTACCTAATACCAAAGCGTACAAGCGTAATCTCATCACAGGCATATTAATGGCTTGCATAATGGAGTCTATGTTGGCCTTTAGTACTGCCTCAAAGACGATTGGTTTTGCCAACCAAACGGCATTTTTAAATGGCTGGTTAGAAGGGTTTCTAGTTGCATTACCAGTAGGATTGACGTTAATGGTCATCGTTTCTATGACTATTAAACCAAAAATTGAGGCATTTCTAAAAAGCTAAAATATCACAACGATGCTTATTAGGTTTTTCGGTACTCTACCGTGATGCTAACTAAATTAATAAAAAAGCTTAATAAAATTTAAGAACATAAAGCATCAAGGGCTTGTTGAATATACAACCCGCCCTTGTCATGTCAGAAGCTTTCTAATACTATTTTACTGCTGGTTTGGCAAAGAACTAACGTGTATTTAATAAGTCAATCGTAACAACGTTTAGTGTTAAGTTCGATTTGAAACAGTCTTTTTTGTCCATCATATATTGTGACTATTCGACAATATTCCGATGACTATACAGTACAACTGTCATAATTAATCTGGTTTTGGCTGTATACTCTACTGTTATAGAAACGTATAGTCAGAATATAAACGCTAGTTATAAGCTGTATGCTACTAGTAGCCGTTTATTTGTATATAGTTGACACATTGGCAGTAAATAGATTCTACTCCGCTTTAGTGTTTATACTCATAATGAGTAAACTAAAAATCTAATGTTCCACTCTGACAGTTGTTGATTATTAACTAGGTATCGATATCACACATTTTATGAATACAGAAAACATAATATCTGCACTTAACAACCCCATGCGTCGTCAAATCATAAAGTGGTTGAAGGACAGGTCGAACTTTCCAGCGTCATTACCAGAGCATGCTAATCTGGATGGTGTATGCGTCAGTTACATTCAAGAAAAAGCTGGATTGTCGCAATCAACCATTTCAAACTATATGGGTGTGTTAAAAAAAGCAGGATTGGTTACGTCCGAACGCCATGGACAATGGACGTTTTATCAGCGTCATGAAGCTAACATCGAAGCATTTCTCAATGAAGTTGAAAAAGAGCTGTTAAAGCTTTAAAAATTTCTCATAATCTTTAGAGCTATTTTGTTTCACTACACAACATCTAAATATTTCAATATAACGATTAACTATCTCAATATCACACCATTTTCTAAATTATCATCCTCTTCTCTTCTAGCTATCTTGTCCCTTCTGATTATCTATTGCCTCCTAAAATATTTATCCATAATAGAATATAGTCTTCTAATCAGTTTTTAATTTGCACAAAAAAAGCCGAGGTACACTCAGCTTTTTTATATTTGTGAATATAATACTATTAATACGTAGCTAAATTAATGCGCGCCTAAACTTTGCTCAGCATCTGGCTTATCATGCACACCGAAATTGTCTATCATCGCTTGGCTCGCCTCGTTCAAACCGATGAGCTCTACTTCAGTGCCTTCACGGCGAAATTTAATGATGACTTTATCTATGGCGGCGACTGCTGTCACGTCCCAAAAATGCGCGCGCGACACGTCAATGACTACTTTAGAGACAGATTCTTTAATATCGAAGGAGTCGATCATACGCTCTGCTGATGAGAAGAATACTTGTCCATCAACTTGATAATGACGCGTTTGCGATGCTTCATCCATGTGACTATGCACACTCATATAGCGCTCAATCTTATTGGCAAAGAACAATGCTGACAGCAATACCCCAATCAATACGCCATAGGCCAAGTTATGAGTTGCGACTACCACAGCGACGGTCGTAATCATGACCACGTTACTTTGCAGCGGCTTGGTTTTTAGCTCTTTAAATGAACCCCAGTTAAAAGTACCGATAGACACCATAATCATCACAGCGACCAATGCGGCCATTGGAATAATCTTTAGCCAATCGCTTAAGAACACAACCATCAATAACAAAAATACGCCTGCCACTAAGGTAGAAAGACGCGTATAGCCGCCTGATTTGACGTTGATGATAGACTGGCCAATCATCGCACAGCCTGCCATCCCGCCAAAAAAACTGCTAACCACATTGGCAATACCTTGGCCTTTGCACTCTTGCGTACGGTCGCCTTTGGTATCAGTTAAATCATCTACGATTGTCATGGTCATCATAGACTCAAGTAAGCCCACTATCGCCAAACTGATAGAGTACGGAAAAATAATAATCAACGTATCTAAGTTCAAGGGGATATCAGGTATCAAAAACATCGGCAGAGTGTCAGGCAGCTGTCCCATATCATTGATGGTTCGCGCCTCTGCACCCAATAAGATGGCTATAGCCGTAACCAGTACAATACTAACCAATGGCGATGGAATCACTTTGCCGATCTTTGGAATATATGGATAGCCATAGATAATAACTAGACCTAGCGCCACAAGTCCGTATACGTGTACTAAATTTGAACCTGCCTGCGGCATCAGCTCAGGAACCTGCGACATAAAAATCAAAATAGCCAAGGCATTGATAAAGCCGAGCACTACGGATTGAGACACATATTTCATCAGATTACCTAGCTTTAAGAAGCCAAAGATAATCTGTATAACACCTGTCAGCACACTAGCTGCTAACAAATACTGCAAGCCATAGTCTTTGACCAGTGTCACCATCAGTAACGCCATCGCACCCGTCGCCGCCGAAATCATCGCTGGACGACCGCCGACAAACGAAATCACTACCGCTATACAAAACGAGGCATAAAGCCCTACTTGAGGATCGACACCAGCAATGATAGAAAACGCAATTGCTTCAGGAATAAGCGCCAAAGCGACGACCATGCCAGCCAAGACATCGCCGCGCGCATTGGATAGCCAATGCTCTTTAATTGTATTTAACATATTTAACTCAGTTTTGGGGAACTGCTGTAGTCTGTCAATAAACGAGGTATCTAATAGTTACTTAGGAAAGCATCTAATTGGAAAGTATCTAAAAAGTAGTTAAAAATCATCTCACATGAAAAGTCTGACACATCTTTATTTAGATCCTTTGCTATCTAGGCACATCTCTGTTTATACCCTTTGATATCCAGACACGTTGCCCATTGCCTATCAAATGATAAATATAAAAATGTGAACGAGCATAGTTATCGAGTTATCGTCATAACTTACTTTTAGTGGGATAATCTTTATGACCCACTAGATATATCGAATAGTGATACAAACGTTAAAGCAGTGCGTGCGCACAAGAAAAAGCGTCAGACGCTTTATGAGAGTAATTGCTATAGGAAGCAATCATTACTGAGGAGAGGGTCAGCTAGGGTGGCGTATTCATCTTTGTGGTGACAGCTTTTATAGAGTTAAAGAGTGATATTCCGCGTCATTTTAACATACATAAAGTAGATTAATAAAAACATCGCCCTTTTGGCGAGCATTTAACTTTTTTGGCTATCTCAATTACCGAGCTTAAGTGATTACCCTACTTCTTAGTTTGAATAAATTTATAGCCTTTTGGGCTTTACAGAACTCGATTCTATATTAGAATCACACGAGACATTGAATAGTGTCTTCATATGTCTCCATATACCTCATCGCTAGGAAACTGACATGATTGTCCGGCAAACACCCAATGCCCTTAAGATATTTTTCACCCTGCGTGGATCAATCATTCCAAAAATCTATCCGCAAATTTTGCTGATTACTATTCTTAGTACGCTTATCACAATTATCCAGCACTGGCTTCCTGACTCGTTTCCCTATTATGGTATGGCAACGTTTACCTTGCTTGGAATCGCCCTATCGTTGTTTCTTGGGTTTCGAAACAATGCCAGTTATCAGCGTTGGTGGGAAGCTCGCGGACTATGGGGTCAGCTAGTATATGATTCTCGTAGCTTAACCCGCCAAGTACTGTCCTTTATAGATAATGACGATGCGAATGGTATAGAAGATAGCGAGGTTCACAATGAGACTGGACGCGATACTCAGCGAACGATGGTATATCTGACCATTGCGTTTGCCCATGCTGTGCGCCACAGATTGCGTGGCACGCCACCTTGGGCGGATATCGAGCCTCTTGTCGCAGCGATACATCATGACCGTATGCACCAAGCGAAAAACGTACCTGATTACATAATGCGCCTAATGGGTAAGCAGCTAGGCGACATTCGGCGTCAAGGACTGGTATCGGAGCAAGTCATACAAAACATGGACGAGCGCCTGACCTCTATGACAATTGTACTGGCAGCGTGCGAGCGCATTCATAATACACCACTGCCATTTGCTTACATGCTGCTGGTACATCGCACGACCTATCTGTATTGTATTATGTTGCCTTTTGGCTTGGTGGCCTCACTTGGTTGGGCGACCCCGTTGATTTGTGCGGTGATTGCTTATACCTTTTTTGGTTTGGATGCGCTTAGTGAAGAGTTAGAAGAGCCTTTTGGCTTGGCGGCTAATCAGTTACCTTTGACTGCCTTGTCACGCACTATCGAGATTAACCTGCGAGAGGCATTGGGAGAGACGGATATTCCACCTGATATCACTCCTATCAACGGCTATTTGCAATAGCTTTTATAATAGTTTCAATAAAAGCCACTTAGCTTACTACTTCAAGATAGAAAGGACTAAATACAGACTTCACTTGAATAATCGTCCATAGACCACTATAAACAGTGCATATATTCTCTGCCTAATATAGCCATTCCACTATAAAAGTATGACAGCGTTAACCTCGTTTGAAGTATCACATGTACATCTACACTCGGTTGCCTTGTACTACTTTTAAATTGAATCGACTATAGCTTGACCGATTTAAATGCCACTTACGACCATACTGAGCCTGTCTCAGATTTTTGCGTTATGATTTCGGTATGATTTGAGCAGATGTTTAACTAACTGAATGTCTATAGCAGCGATTTTCGAATGACTTAATGTTAGTTATTTACTTACTACTAATGACTGATTAACTTTTTCCTATTTACCTATATAAGCGAGGCTCATATCATGAGTGATGATTCAAAAGACAACAATGATAACAATTCAAATAACCCAACTAGCAATCAGCCATCAGTTAAAGTCACTGACCTGACGCCAAATAAAGGCGCATTGGTAGGCAAAAAGACCGATATTCAAAATCCAGAGCTTTGGGAGTTCCCGATGAACTACCCACTAAGCATCATCGGTCATGAAGGCGAGCGTGAGAGTTTGCTTAATGAAGTGAAACTAATTTTGGGTAGCCAGTTCCCTGATTTTGATTTGGCGTCTATCGAAGTTAAGCCGTCTAAAACAGGTCGTTTTCACTCAGCACGGGTCAATTTATACCTAACCGCGGCTGAGCAAGTGAATGCGCTTTATGCGTCACTTGATAATGCAAAAACGGTTCGTATTGTTTTATAAGTCGCATAAAAAACTTTCACGCCTTTTTAGTCCAAATCGTCACTCATACGGGTGGCGATTTTTTGTGGTTTGATGTACAATCTGCGCCCGCATTATTGCCGCCATGACTCCCATTATCAGTCGACAATAACCGAGAGAATGAAAAGTAAATCTCTCGATATTTTTACAAAAATTTTATTATTGACCGCATTTGCGTCTAACCCTTATCCCATCGTCCTTTGCCAAAATTTAGACTGCCTACAACCTTGTAGCAACATAGTTTTATTCTAAAATCAATATAGTATTTTCAAAATTTTCCCGCTATATTGTGTCTACCAATTAACAAACACGCTATATGTAGTACTCAGTGATTTTAACCGTCACTATGAGTAGTGGTAGCTTTTTGCCCAAAAAAACCAGCTAGCACAACCCCACATAATAGCGTTATAAAGAATGTCTGCCGCTGATTCAGCGCGCAACATCACAATAAGCAATCAAAATAGAGGCCAGCATGACACATATTGACAAAATCCAAGTAACCAAACGTGATGGACGTTTAGAGCCTATTGATTTAGACAAAATTCACAAGGTAATAGCGTGGGCAGCTCACGGCTTGGACAACGTGTCTGTGTCTCAAGTTGAGCTAAAGTCGCACATCCAGTTTTATGAAGGTATCAAGACTCGTGACATTCACGAAACCATCATCAAATCTGCCGCCGACCTAATCTCTGAAACCACGCCTGACTATCAATATCTGGCTGCGCGTTTGGCTATTTTCCACTTACGTAAGATTGCTTATAACAAATTTACCCCGCCGCACCTATATGACCATGTCAAAACTTTGACTGATGCTGGCAAATACGATCAGCATATCCTAGCTGACTATAGCCGTGCTGAATTTGATGAGTTAGAAGAGTATCTCGATCACTGGCGCGATATGAACTTGGCTTATGCCGCTGTTGAGCAAATGGCTGGTAAGTACTTGGTACAAGATCGTGTGAGCAAAACTGTTTATGAGAGCCCGCAGTTCTTATACATGCTCGTCGGTATGTGTCTGTTTAGCCAATACGACAAGTCAGACCGTCTTGATTTCGTCAAACGCTTCTATGATGCAACCTCAGAGTTCAAAATCTCACTACCGACGCCTATTATGTCAGGTGTGCGTACGCCATCGCGCCAGTTTAGCTCGTGCGTATTGATCGAATGTGGTGATAGCCTAGACTCTATCAACGCGACCACCAGCGCCATCGTACGCTATGTGTCACAGCGTGCTGGTATCGGCATCAACGCAGGTCGCATCCGTGCCCTTGGTAGCCCTATCCGTGGCGGTGAAGCACAGCATACTGGCTGTATCCCATTCTACAAACTGTTCCAAACGGCTGTGAAATGCTGCTCACAAGGTGGCGTACGTGGCGGTGCTGCGACGTTGTTCTACCCACTATGGCATTTAGAAGTGGAGTCATTACTGGTACTGAAAAACAACCGCGGCGTCGAAGACAACCGTGTCCGTCATATGGATTACGGCGTACAGTTAAATAAGACAATGTACACGCGCCTAATCAAAGGCCAAGACATCTCGCTATTCTCACCAGGTGATACGCCAGGCCTGTATGATGCGTTCTTTGAAGATCAAGACAAGTTCGAAGAGCTATATACCAAGTACGAAAACGATCCTAACGTTCGTAGCCGTCAGATCCCAGCTGCTGATTTGTTCAGCCTAATGATGCAAGAGCGCGCCAGTACGGGTCGTATCTATATCCAAAACGTCGACCATTGCAACACGCATAGCCCATTTGACGCGACGGTTGCCCCGATTCGCCAGTCAAACCTATGTATGGAAATCGCGCTACCGACCAAGCCACTGGATAACATCAATGACGAAGAAGGCGAAATCGCGCTTTGTACGCTATCAGCGGTCAACTTGGGTAAAGTCGAAAACGTCAGCGACATCGAAGAGCCAGCCGAGCTAATCGTCCGTGCACTTGATGCCCTGCTCGACTACCAAGACTATCCAGTAAAAGCGGCTCAAAACGGCAGCATGCGTCGTCGTACGCTCGGTGTGGGCGTGATTAACTATGCTTATTACTTAGCTAAGAATGGCGCACGCTACTCTGACGACAGCGCGCTTGGTCTAACCCATCAGACGTTTGAAGCATTACAGTTCTATCTCTTGAAAGCGTCGAACAAATTAGCCAAAGAGCAAGGCGCGTGTCCTGCGTTCAATGAGACTACATATTCACAAGGTATCTTGCCGATTGATACGTACAAAGCCGACTTGGACAAAATCTGCCAAGAGCCGCTACATCTCGATTGGGAAACGCTACGTGGCGAGATCACTGAGCACGGTCTACGCAACTCTACCCTAACCGCCTTGATGCCGTCTGAGACCTCAAGTCAGATCGCCAACGCGACCAACGGTATCGAGCCACCACGGGGTCTGGTCTCTATCAAAGCGTCAAAAGATGGCATCTTAAAGCAAGTCGTGCCTGAGATTGACAAGCTAAAAGATCAGTACGAGCTACTATGGCAAATGCCAAACAATGACGGTTACCTAAAGCTGGTCGCTATCATGCAGAAGTTCGTCGATCAAAGTATCTCTGCCAATACCAACTATGACCCAGTTCGTTATGCTGGTGGCCGTGTACCGATGAAGATATTGCTAAAAGACTTACTAAACGCTTATAAAATGGGTGTGAAGACGTTGTACTACCATAACACTCGCGATGGTGCGAACGATGCCCAAGCGGATATGGAAGATGATTGTGCTGGCGGTGCGTGCAAGATCTAGGTCTAATTATATTGCCACGGTTTTATTCTTTCTTTTTCAAGCCATTTGTGAATATATATTTACGAATGGCAAGTGTTAATGATTTTATAAATAGAATTTAATAAAAAAGCACTTCACTAAACCTTGAAGATTATAAATTTAGTAAGAGGTTATCAAATATTTATAATTTAGAGCATAAAAATTGATTAGAGAAAAATAAAGTATGAATCAATATTTATTACCTATATTAAGTATAGCTATTCCTACTATTGTAGTAATAGGAGTTGCTATTTATCAAAATAAAATAAAGAAATTGTCTTATGAAATAGTGCTAAACACTCCTTTAGTTAAGGTGAGCTCTAAGGTAAAAGATAAAATTGAAGTATATTATGAAAAAAATAAAGTAGAAAATCCTCAAATATTAATAATTAGATTTCTAAATAATGGAAACCAACCCATTAGTACTTCTGATTTTGAAGAAAGTATTAAACTGGTATTTCATAGTGATGTAAAAATTATTCAATGTGAAAGCACAAATTTAAATCCTGACAGCTTATCATTAAATTTTAACCATGCAAAAAACACAATAACTATTGATCCATTACTTCTAAACTCCAATGAAGGGTTCACTTTGAACTTAATTATTGAAGGTGAAGATAGTAGTTTTACTATTATCGATAGAATCCAAGGTGTCAATGTCAAAAAGTATAAAGAGCCATTCTTTATTGTCAATGACTGGATATATTTACCAATTGCTTTTTTTGCAAGCTTCGTTTGGATGTATTATTTCACACCGATGTTTCAGCGCAGTTATACTGCTGAAGATACTCTATTGAAACTTGCAAACGTACCGATGTATGCATTTCCTACAGGAATTTTATTTATATCAATTATATCGATTCCAAATATCTATAGATTTTTTAGAAAGCGTAGGCTTGAAGATAAATAGATTGTAGGGTGCGCCCAATCAGAAGAGTCGTTAAGCGCGTAGGTTGGGTTGACGAAGGAAACCCAACAATTCTCATTATATAAACATATCATGTTGGGTCTCGTGCCTCGACACCAACCTACTCCAAAAAATTGTAGTTGTAGGATGCGCCCAGCGCACCGATGTTATGGAAACTGTGTTTAAAGCACGTAGGTTGGGTTGACGAAGGAAACCCAACGGTTTGAGTCTTTGTTGGGTCTCGTACCTCGACACCAACCTACTCAAAAGCATATAAAACGGATATTTTGTAGGGTGCGCGAGGCACACCCTGAAAATTATGCCCAATCAGAAGAGTCGTTAAGAAAAAAGAAAGCCGACCTAATAAGGCTTTTTAGCCCCGACTATAGCGGTATCCTGCTGACGACGATGGCGATGCGGTCTGTGTCTGGAAGTGGTATCGAGACAACAGGAATGCGGTCAGACACGATAGACTGCACGCCAGCGACTAAGCAGATACAAGCGGTAGGCGGGATTGGCTACTGTTATAGTGAAAACATACAGACAGAACAAAAACAACGGAGGTCATGTGCAATATACCGCAATCATCAAAGACGGTGGTTTGTTTATCCCAAACGTATTTTCAGACCTAAACGATAGTGGCTCGCATATCGTACAAGTCGAGGTTGATATTGCAGAGGTGCGTCAGCAGTTAGGTGTGGATGAAGCACCAAAGACAACCGTCGCCAAAAAAAGCGTGGCAAAAGCAGCCAAAAAGCCAGTATCGAGAGCGGCTAAAAAAGACTTAAAAATAGCAGCAGAAGAGTCTGATGTGAGTACCCTACGCAAAAGCGCACTTGATGAACTAGAAGCACTCGATGATAGTGAGCTGAGCGAGATATTCAAAGCCTATATGAACGATGGACAAGAGTCGTCACAGATATCACTAGAGAACCTCTAAGCTAAAACGCTATAATCCAAAAACGTGTCATAACCTCAAATCAAAACCAGTCAAACCCCTATAAATTAATAACCGTATCAATTATAAAGGCAGTCCCATGACTTACTCGATTTTTTCTCAAACGCCAAACAATGCGCTAAAAGAGCCGATGTTCTTTGGTCAGCCCGTCAACGTGGCGCGCTATGACCAACAAAAGCACCCTATCTTTGAGCAATTGATTGAAAAGCAGCTATCGTTCTTTTGGCGTCCAGAAGAAGTCGATGTATCACGCGATCGTATCGACTTTAGCAATCTATCCTCACATGAGCAGCACATATTTTTGAGTAACCTCAAGTACCAGACCCTACTCGACTCTATCCAAGGTCGTAGTCCAAACGTAGTGCTACTGCCGCTAGTGTCTATCCCTGAGCTTGAGACGTGGATTGAGACATGGTCGTTCTCTGAGACCATTCACTCACGCAGCTATACGCATATCATCCGTAATATCGTCAATGACCCAAATATTATCTTTGATGACATTATGCAAAACGAGCACATCTTAGGCCGTGCCTCTGATATCGCCCAGTACTATGATGAGCTGTACCGCAACTCGCAGCTATATAGCCTGTACGGTCCAGGTACGCACAACATCAATGGCGAGCAAGTGACGGTTGATTTAAGATCACTGAAAAAGCAAATGTACCTATGCATCATGGCGGTCAACGTCCTAGAAGCCATTCGTTTCTATGTGTCGTTTGCTTGCTCGTTTGCGTTTGCTGAGCGTAAATTGATGGAAGGTAATGCCAAAATCATCAAGTTAATCGCTCGTGATGAAGCGCTGCATTTGACGGGTACGCAGCATATGCTGAACCTGATGCGTAATGGTCGTGACGATCCTGAGATGGTCGAGATTGCCGCAGAGTGCTATGAGGAAAGCATCGAGATTTTCCGCAAGGCTGCCGAGCAAGAAAAAGAATGGGCAGGCTATCTGTTCAAAGATGGCTCAATGATTGGTCTAAACAAAGACATTTTGTGCCAATATATCGAATACATCACTAACTTGCGTATGGAGACCGTCGGCTTGCCAGCGGCGTTCCCGAACTCAAAATCAAACCCAATCCCGTGGATCAACACGTGGTTGTCGTCTGACAATGTGCAAGTAGCCCCGCAAGAGACTGAGATTAGCTCGTACTTGGTTGGTCAGATTGACTCTGACTTATCAGACAGTGATTTTGATGACTTTGAATTGTAAGAGCTTTGCGCTAGAAAAATATAAATTATAAGAGCTGAGTTGTAAGAGATTTGAGCTATAAAGGTTTGAGCGGTAGATATTTGAAGTTATAAAATTTCTACCGCTGTAATCGTCTTATGGGTTAATAGTAGGGATAGCAGTAGCACAGACATATCCCAATAGGATTCACGATGACTTGGGTAATGACCAGTAAAAAGCAGTTCTATCTACATGATGACGAGAGTCTGCTAGATGGACTGCTACGCACCGGACACGATGTAAACTATCAATGCCGCGAAGGCTATTGTGGTAGTTGCCGAGTCAAGCGTATTGCTAGCTCGCATACGGTTGATTATCCATTTGACCCACTGGCGATGATTGAAGAAGATGAGATCCTGCCCTGCTGTTGCCGTGTGCAAGGTGTAATTTATATCAATCATGACCCGATTGAGAAGTTATAGCAGGGTTACATATAAATAAACCTAGCCTTTAAAATTCAAAAAATCAGCCCCCAACAAAAAGCGCGCTCCTTTAGATAAGGAACGCGCTTTTTTATGTTATCAGCCAAATAAAAATGCTGACTCATAATGTATATATGAGTCAGCACATAGTGGTAACAGTAACTACGACTTACTGCGACGCGGTATCTTGCTCAAACAGTTTCATCAGCTCTTCACGCATACGATCACGCTCTGCCTTTGACATCATCGGTGTTTCTTCATCACCTTGAATGTTTGGCTGCTCCATTCCGCCCATGCTCTCATTTTGTAGTACGACAGGACGCTCAAGCGGCTCTTGTGCTGGGCGCTCTTCTAACGTGATTTTCACTTGGGCGTTTTTACCTTGACGCAATATTTGTGCATCCAGTTCAGTATTTGGTGGCTTACGAGCAACATACTGAATCAAGGTATTGGCATCTGTCATCTCGACATCATCGATGGTCAGTACAATATCACCGACACGTAGACCACTTTTTGCCGCTGGACTGTTATCAATGACGTTTAGCACTTCTACGCCTGTTGATGTCTCTAACTGCGTTGGGTCACGTAGCTGTGACTGAATCTCGATACCTAACCAACCACGACTAACGCGCCCATCTTTGATCAAGGCATTCATCACTTGCTCAACCAGTGCCGTTGGAATCGCAAAGCCAATGCCCATCGAGCCACCAGAGCGCGAGAATATGACGGTGTTGATACCAACTAGCTCACCATGAGCATCGACCAGTGCGCCGCCTGAATTACCAGGATTAATTGCCGCATCCGTCTGGATAAAGTCTTCAAACTTATTAACGCCCAGTCCAGTACGTCCAGTCGCTGAGATAATCCCCTGCGTCACTGTCTGACCCACACCGAATGGATTACCAATCGCTAGTGCCAAATCCCCTACACGAATCGGATCTTCGCGGAAGCCAAGTGGTGTCAGCCCTGTCATATCGACCTTAATCACTGCTAAGTCGCTATCAGGATCTGTACCGATGATTCTAGCACGACTCTTACGACCATCATTGAACGCGACTGTGATCTCATCTGCTTTTTCGATTACGTGGGCATTGGTCACGATATAGCCGTCTTCTGATACGATCACACCAGAGCCTAAATTGGTATTGCCCTGCTCTTGTGATGGGCCACCATGATATTCAAAAAATCGGCGCAGTACGGGATCATCCATATAAGGATGCTCGGTCATCGTTTGTGTCGTATAGATATTGACTACAGACTGCGACGCACGCGCAACTGCATTATGATAAGAAGAGATAGGCGCTGGCGTGTCCGACACTGGTTCTGCTGCTTGCTGTTCCGCAGGCGGGGTTCTCGGCGGCTCCCATGTGGCCTCCGACGTTGACTTCATACTCGTGAACAACCAGATAAACGCTGCCAACACTAGCAGCAATAAGACCCAAGGTAACCATTTTAATAAAGACGCCTTGTTATTGGTGTTCCGGGATGACGACATATAAAACCTCTATAAATTTATTGCAAACAGACAGTGAAAAACGATGTGAGATAACGGCGACCGCTTAGCTATTCTTGACTCATCAATTGAATGGTCAAATGCTATACAGCTAGGCAGACTCACGTGTATAAATTATAACCGCAATACCAGTAAATAGTAACGTATCGTGTACCATTTCAGTTATCCAGCTTGTCTGCTTGCTTACAACGGCATGTTAAAATAGCTTTTACGATACTCGACACTTAAGCATCTTGAGAGTTGAATATAAAGTCAAAAGAGCAAAACCAAACACTCTCAAACATGACAGATAATACACAATTTTTGCTTAGTTAATCTACAGCACCTTACGACCTACATTTTATTGATGACAGGAAAACATAATGACTGCAAATCATACGATAGCTGAATCAAATATTCAAAGCATTAGCGTTCAGGCATTGACACAGTTCTGTGACGACTACTTATCTACCAGTGCGTTTAAAGACTATGCGCCAAATGGTCTGCAGGTCGATGGTGGACGCCCGATTCAACGTATCGTTACTGGTGTCACTGCTTGTGAAGCCTTGATAGATGCTGCGATCGCTGACAATGCCGATGCGATTATGGTGCATCATGGATACTTCTGGAAAGGCGAACCTGCTACGCTTACTGGCATGAAAGGTCGACGCGTGCGCAAGCTGATGCAACACGGTATCTCTATGATTGGCTATCATCTACCGCTTGATGCACACCCAATCTCTGGCAACAACGCAAAACTTGCTGACATGCTCGGCCTGACGATTACTGGTGCACTCTATCCTACCGAGTCCCACCCTGTGGGCAATATCGCCACTTGCACACCGCAAACTGCTGACGATCTCATTGCAACCATTACTCAAGCCTTAGGTCGCGCGCCATTACATATTTCAGCTGAATATCATGCAGACGCTTCTGCTCAGACAAATGGTAGGCTGATCAAACGTGTGGGTATATGTACGGGCGGTGCGCAAGATATGATTGAGCAAGCGGCTAGCATAGGCTGTGATGCGTTTATCTCTGGTGAGATATCTGAGCGTACCACGCATAGCGCGCGTGAGCTTGGAATTGACTATTTTGCTTGTGGTCATCACGCAACGGAGCGCGGCGGCATTCAAGCTTTAGGAGAGATAGTCGCTCAAAAATTTGGTCTGCCAGTTACTTTTATCGATATCGAAAATCCAGCATAAGGTAGCCACTTAAATTATCAGTTTAAACGGTTGTCATTTATAGAGAAAAATTTGTAGAGAAAATGATAGTTCGATAGCCAAACTAGACTTGCTAATGCTATAGTCAAACTATAAGCACAAAGTCTAGTTTTACTACTATTTGAACTTTGTTATTCTATTTTTAATTATTATGTACCAAATATCTGGAAAATTAACCGTTTATATCTCAATTGTTAAGTTTTATCGCTTTTTTCTTAACTCCACTTGAATAATGCAATTAGTAACCGCATATTACTACCCGTAAGAAAGAACGTTTTGTCATGAAACTTCCCATTATTACAGCTTCCGGTTATGGCACTAAAATAATGCTGGTAGTTGTTTAAGACTTTATCATGCTATATCAGCGATAAGATTTTAAGCCGCTACCCATTGAAATACTATGTTTGCACTATGTATGTTAGCAGCATGGTATTTTTTTATTTTTGGTGTCGCGATGACGGTATGACATAGTTAGTTTGATAGACAGCTATAAACTATCAATTCTGGTTATTTTGCTTACCCTCATTGCTGGACAAACAACTTTAGTAGCCAGCTATCCTATTACTAGTAACTTAATATTAGTGAGTCAAAGTATAGCCAGCCATCAAAGTTAGCATAGTTAAAACAGATGACTGTATTTGCCTCATTGGCAAAACCTTACATCAATGTTTCAAGCTATGTCTTTGTCTCAATAACTTAATCATGACCTTACCTATGTTTGATATATAGTTGTTTGGCCACTAGCCATATTTAGTTATCGATGAAGGAATCATCTGATTTATATCCTTCGCGTCGTTGTGCGTTCAGTATTTTAAACCAGTACTTATAAACACTGTTTAGAACGCTTTTATGACATATCGATAGCTGGCTGACGACAAACTATCCCACTAACTCTTAGAGAGAGTACGCTAGTGGCGCTATAGTCAAACAAGATAGAGCAGCATTTATCCTATTAAAAATGCCACTCTATTTAAGATACGATATCGATATATGTCAATATTATGCACATATATTTATTCGTGTTTTTGCGGTAAGAAGGATGGCTAAAATCAGGAGACATCCATGCAGCGTATTACTTATCGTGTAAAAGTATCTGCGCAAGGGGCCAAACGCCGTATTTCTTATTTACTGCGTCCATCTAAACGCCTACTAAACACCAAAAGTAACATCGTTTCATCCGTTACCCCTATTGCGTCTAATCGTTTTGCCAGAACCAAGAAGCTGGCACAAATCTCTAGCATCGCTCTACTCTCGTTGCCCGCTGAGAGTTTGACGACCATGAACACATCGGTACCAGCCTATGACAATGTCATGCTGGAAAACACCTTGACCATTGCTGCGGTACCAGGCGATAGCACTTACTTTGCTACCGATGGCTTCCAACATGGTTTTGGGTTTGATCTGGTGCGCACTTATGCCGACGAGCTCGGTGTCGATATCAATCTAAAAGCCTACGCCAGTGAAGAAGCGGCTCTAAAAGCACTAAGAACCGGCAACGCTGACATGGCATTGACTACAGCTAGTACTAAGCTAAAAAGCCAGCTGAACCTATCGTCTATCAATGTCAGCTGTGGTTATGACTCTAGTCTGACTAAGAATGGTCTACATCCTAAGGTAAGTTGGACGTTTAGCTCATCCAATGACCCACTATCAAGAAAGGCCAGTTACTTTTTGTGCGATAGCATCAAGCTAAAAAACACACAAAAACTTGCCGCGTTCTACAATCAAAACTTGCTTAAAGACGCCTATAGTCAGGATCATTTCCAGAGGACGTTGACAGAAAAGTTACCGGACTATCAATCTTCGTTTGAAGAGCAAGCACGTAATTATAATCATGATTGGGAACTACTGGTAGCGATGGGTTATCAAGAGTCACATCTTGATGCCAACGCTGTCTCGCCGACTGGCGTACGCGGGTTAATGATGCTGACCAACAACACTGCAAAAGCGATGGGCGTCTCAGACCGCGTTGATCCTTACCAAAGTATTGGTGGCGGTGCACGCTATCTAGAGCAAGTGAAAGCAGACTTCTCTGATGTGCCAAAAACTGACCGTATTTGGTTTGCCCTTGCAGGTTATAACATGGGTCCCAATGCGGTAAAAAGAATCCAACGCGAACTACGAGCTCAAGGTATCGATGATAAGAGTTGGGCGAATGTCTATGCTTATTTAGCAGACAATAGAGCGTCAAATAGCCGCTATGGTCAAGCCATGCATTATGTCAGTAATATCCGAAGCTATCTTGAGACTATTAAAACTCAGACGGTCTAGTTTGTAGCTATTACTAAACGGTTCGCAAGCTAACTTCTAACAGTAAGTCATTTTTATTGAATAAAAAAAGCTGCTCTTATAAAGAGCAGCTTTTTTGTGCGATACGATTAATGATTAATATTAGTGACGCCTTATATAAACGGTATCCATTAATATCTTATTCATTAACGATTTGGAACTGTCAGACGCTGACCACGCTGCAACATAGTATCAGCGGCGATATTGTTCATATCAGCCAGCTCTTGTGTTGAGACACCATATTTACGTGCTAGACCAATCAAGCTATCGCCCGAGCCAACCGTGTAGCTTACTGTCGCTTTTGGTACTTTAAGCGTTTGGCCGCGTTGTAGCTGAGCATTGGTCGCTAGATCGTTGGTCGCTGCCAAATCCTCTACCGATATGCCAAACTGACGTGCCAAAGCAATCAGACCATCGCCAGATTTAACTTTATAGCTTTCAGTATTACCTAATTTCGTACCACTGCTTGCTGAGCTACTACTGCTGCTACTAGCAGAGCTGTTGCTTTGGCTACTACTAGATACACTTGCCACACTACCGCTAGCAGGGATAGTGATAGTACGGCCCAGTATCAGATTCGAGTTGGTATTTAAGTTATTTGCTGATGCCAAATCACTTAAGCCAATATTGTAACGTCTGGCGACACCCGTTAGCGTATCACCTGATTTTACTTTGTAGCTGACCGCTTTGTCATTTAACTGACGGTCGACCAATTCTTTAGTAGCAGGAACTTTAATCGTTTGACCACGTTGCAAGCGAGCTTTTGCATCAAAATTGCTATTTACCGCAGCAAGTTCCGTTGCACTCACTCCGATGCTATTCGCAATGCCAATCAGCGTATCACCTGATTTTACTTTGTAATTGGTGGTCGCGACCGAGCTTGAGCTGTTATTACTGCTAGCGCTTGTCGTACTTGCAGCATCGAAATCAACACTGGCTGGCACTTTAAGCGTCTGACCAACATATAGCGAACTTGTGCTGTTAATACCGTTGAGACTGGCTAAAGTATCTGTCGACACATTGAATTGACGTGCCAATGCAATTAAGCCGTCTCCTGCTTTTACTTTATAGTTTTTGGTCGCAGTGCTTGATTTACTCGGCTTGGTAGAAGGCGCGGCAGGTGTCGTCGCAGGGGCAGTCACTTTACCCGGTATGAGCCATAATTTTTGACCTCTGAGCAGATCAGCACGGCTGCTCAGGTTGTTATAACTGGCTAGCTGAGTGACCGATAAGCCAAAGCGATTGGCCGTACCGATAAGCGTATCACCGCCTTGTACAACATAACTGTCAGGCTGACTAGCGGCGGCGTTATTAGCAGTGCTTAATGGCTCAATAGTCTTGGCGTCATATAGATATAACGTACTGCCAGAGAGCAAATTCGCACTGGCATCTATTTGGTTCCATTCTGCGATATCACGCCAGCTGACCCCTGCTCGACTCGCAATGTTCGAGAGCGTATCGCCACGTTTTACCGTATAAGTGGTACGAGTGCCTTGTGGTTTTGGTTTACTTACCGAGGTTTTGGCAAAGCTAAGTTTCTTCTCTGCACCGCTCGCTTCTAAGATAGACTGCTGTGTCTGTACGGCTGATAGATTGATGTTGCCATCAGCATTGATAACATTGGTCTCAGAAGTATTTCTACGGATTTGATTGGCAATAAAATCACGTTCTTCTTTGCTAAGCGGTGGCTCTTGGACAATCGTATTGTTCTGAGTAATCTGTGCTGAGGTAGTCGGTAGACTGTTACTGCTCTTAAGCTCAGCATTGATTTTGTTAGTCTCTGCAGTGGTCAGTGGTGGCTCAGTACGAGCTGAGGAATTGCCACTGTATACAGAACTGCTAGTCGGTGTCGCAGATGGTGAGATATAGCTTGTGGTCTGCTGAGGTACACTTGCGCTAGCGGCATAATCAGCCAATGCGCTACCAGTAGATGGCAGTGATGAGGCAGTATATGGTTTATTATTATAGCTTGGCGTAGTCGCTGTCGTACTTGAGCTACTTGCGTTATTTGATGCAAGCACGTTACCTGTACCATTACCTCTGAGCCCACTCAATTTGGCATCGGCATTGAGACTGACGTCGTTTGGAATGATGACACGCTGTGGACCTGAAGAGTCAACACGGCCTGATGTCAGTGCAGTATTTAGACGCTCTAGCTCATCGTAGCTAACGCCAGTTAACTGCGATACTTCTGCCAAGCTCACACCATAGTTAACAGGTACACTGCGGAAATGCTGACGGTTAGCGATAGCGGGTAAATACACACCATACTGTTCAGGCTTGGCGACGATTTCAGCTACAGCTAAGAAACGCGGCACATAGTTCATCGTTTCAGTCGGCAGTTGAAGTGACCAATAGTCTGTTGGTAGTCCGCGCGCTGCGTTGGCATCGATTGCTTTCTGTACACGGCCAGGTCCAGCGTTATAAGCAGCCAATGCTAGCTCCCAACTACCAAACTGGTTGTGCAGTGCTGTCAAGAAATCATAGGCAGCACGTGTCGACTCAATAACATCACGGCGACCATCATAAGTGCTGCTTTGATTCAAGCCATAGATACGGCCCGTACTTGGAATAAACTGCCATAAGCCCGCAGCTGCTGCACTACTCGTACCACTTGGATCGTAAGAGCTTTCGATAACTGGTAACAAGGCAAGTTCTGTTGGGATATTGCGACGCTCTGCCTCTCGTACCGTATGATAGATATAGCGACTGGCACGTGCAGTTAGGCGATTTAGATAATCCTGTCTACTGGTAAACCAGCTTTTTTGACCTTCAATACGCTGATTATAGATTGGCTTACCACCATTCATGCGGTAGCCTGCGCGTAGACGATTCCACAAATCACCATACTGCTGAATAGCAAGCTGGTTACCTTCTACCATGGTCATGTCAGTGGCTTCTAACAAGTCAGCCAACTCATCCAAACTCTCTGCGTCCAAAAACGCAGTTGAGTAGTCTGCACTACCTGTATTAGCCCCTTGATTGGCAGGACTTTTGGTGATGACAGATGAGCTATTGGTCGCACCTTTGTTTTTTACCGCTGATGTATTGCTACACGCACTAATCAGTAAAGTGGATACCGCAAGCGTCAATGGCAACGCAATAAATGAGCGAGAGTGTGATAGCACAGTAGACATGATATTGGAGGTTTCCTAACGACAGAAATTAATAAGATAAAGTTGATGGATAGTATAGTATGCAATGTAAAGCAAAGACTAGCCTAATATAAAAGATAATAATAGACGCTCAAGTAGCCTATAAAACTAAGTAATGACTATTGTTAGCTAGCTAAGACTTTCTATAGGTCGAAATTGCAGCTAGCTCAATCAGCTATTGTTTATGTTACCTATTGTATTTTGAGTCTTGCTTGGTCAATGGCGACTTAATTAATAGCTACCTGTGATACTGCGCGCAAGAGCACTGCATTACCAGTAGACAAGGTTAAGGTCACACGAGATGTGGTAACAAATGATACTTGCTGACCATTTTTTACCCAGCTCTCATTGGTCGTCACATTGGCTTTGGCTTGTGAACCAGTAATCACCACATTATCTACCGAAATATCATAGCGATAATTAGACGTATCATTCCAGCTGTTTTGAAGCAGCTTTAAGTACGCGTCTTTGTCTAGACTGGTAGATTTGTCTTTTCTAGATAAAGAAATAAGCGCGTCATCTGACACAAGGCGCGATACCTGATTGATACTTTGGCTATTCGCTGATGCTTTCATTGCGGCGGCATAGTTCTGTACCAAATCTTCGGTCATAGTTGCCGCTTGTGCATTGATACTGATGGTGCTGGCTACTGCTACGATTGCAGTGATGCTGGCGCTTTTCACCAATAGAGCTAATAGCCTATTTCCCAATAATTTTTTCATGATAATCCTTAGCGATATTTTTTTCGTTAGTGTCATATAGTGACGATTAACGCTCTTTTATCATTTATTTCGGCAGTGTATCTGTATAGATATATCTATATAAGTATACTCATATCATATGCCGAGCCTATCATCGAATTCTCACAGCCATGTGACACCCTGTGTAATTATTGCGAATAGAAACACAAGCTATCAAATCAAATGTTCTTAACATTTTATGCTGTAAATCCTAGCTCAAACGGTTAGATGCTTTGTAGCTCTAGCTTGATAGTCAGCCCATAATGAGCTGACCATTTTTAAACCATCAATCTTTAGAACCATCAATACTTATAGTTAAGCTATTAACGTTAGAGTTTGGCTTCGTTAAGGCATAGTTAGGACTTAGGTTCGCTGTTACTATCTTCATACTGCTCATCATCGCTGAGCTTCATGCCCAAACGCTCTACTCGTCTATCCATCATCTGACGAGCCAAGGCTTGCATGTCTTCGACGCGGTCTATTTCATCAACAATTTCAAGACCTAACAATGTCTCAAATACATCTTCTAACGTGACCAAGCCTTTAACTTCACCATATTCACCGACTGTAATCGCAATATGAATACGGTTTTTTAGCATCAACTCCAACAAATCAAACAGCTTCATCTTAGAGAAGACAAAAGTGATGTCTCGTTGAAATTGCGTCAACGGCTTATGCATAGCATGATTAACTTTAGCCAGTAGCATGTCCGTTTTTAGGACAAAGCCTGTAATGTTGTCCAAGTCACCATCGTAGATTGGCAAGCGAGAAAACGTCAGCTTTGGACGATCAACCAATAGTTCAGCGACGGTCTTATTCTCTTCAAATGCAAGCATCACCGAGCGTGGTGTCATGATATCTTCGACTTTAATCGCGCCAAACGCGAGCAAGTTACGAATGATACGCGACTCTAGTGGGTCGATTTGACCTGACTCTTCACCGATACTAGCAAGAGCAGCAAACTCACGGCGACTAAATGTTTGCGGCTCTTTACCGCGTACCAATAGTTTCGTCAGACGCTCTGAGAACCAGATTAACGGGTATAGCAGCATGATGATGCCACGAACGAAATAAGCAACCAAACCACTTAGTTGACGCCAGTAAACTGTACCCAGTGTTTTTGGAATAATCTCAGATAAGAATAAGATAGCAAGCGTCATGAGGGCCGAAAACAGACCAAACCACGCACTACCAAATACGATCGTGGCCTGTGCACCCGCACCGATAGAGCCAAGTGTATGAGCAACCGTATTTAACGTCAAAATAGCGGCTAGCGACTGATCAATATTGTCCACTTTAAGGCTTTTAAGCATTTCTGCTTTTTTAGGACTGGTCTCTTGTACATCCGCAATAAACGATGGCGTCATGCTCAGCAAAACAGACTCTGCTAATGAACAGACGAAAGAGACACCAATGGCGAGTAAGACAAAAAATATCAATAAAGAAACGCTAAGCGCAGTTGGTGCTGCCGCCTCGCTGGATGTTGATACAGCACCAGCTGCCCACACTGCCTGCGGTAGCATAAGAATTGCTAATGCAGATAGCGCCGAAAAAGAAGTATAACCAAATCGAGAACTAGTAGTCATTCTCGGGGGAGGTTCTGCAGATGCGTCTTTACGATGAGCGCGCGGACGACATAAACGAGGTACAAACATAAAAGTGGTGAACAAGTTAGGTAACCTAAAAAGAGTAAAAGGAAGATAATGTCATGAGTAATTTATATTGATTTTTAGATTATCTTTAACAAAGTAATAAAAGACATCTGTCTATCGTATAAATAGTTACTCAAAGCTGATTTAATAACTATTTCAAAGCCATACTATGCTTTAAAAAGCCGTAATATGGTTCAATATGTAGCATACTAAATACAGGCAATCATTGCCATTTGATAGTAGCATTGATGATACCATTTCACAATAAGTCACCATTTTTAAGTTTTTGTTTTTTGATGACTTTTATTACCCTACTATTAACGGTTGTATGACGAAATCTTTACTAGCCAATTCATGACAGTTATTTAGCCTGAGGCTTTATATGGATTATCTGAATATAGTAAAAACATTGTTGTCCTACCCGTTGGCTGATAGTATGCCTTGCGCTAAGAAAAACACGCTCAGCCTATGATTAACAGTTACCAAGTCTGGGATTTTTTGTTACTATGCGTCTAATTTTATTATTGTCTATGACTTACTGAGAGATATTATGAGCTTATTTATTCAAGCTGCCCATGCTGCGCCAGAGACTGCAGGTGCTGCAGGTCTATTCGGTCAGATTTTACTGCCTGTTGCGTTTTTTGCGATTTTTTACTTCTTGGTCATTCGCCCGCAGTCTAAGCGTACCAAAGAACACCGTGCCATGGTTAACGCATTAACCGTGGGTAGTGAAATTATTTTTGCTGGTGGTTTAATGGGTCGTATCAAAGCAATCGAAGGCGACTATGCCGTTGTGAGCCTAAACAACAATACTGACGTGAAAGTACAACGTGCTTCTGTTATTTCAGTATTGCCTGCTGGCACGATCGAAAGCGTCTAATTAGAATGTTCACTAGCTTTTATTAGTGAAAATTTATTAGTGAACATTCAATAGTCGTTACATTAACGAATGTAATGACTAAAAAATGACCGTATATGATTTACGGTCATTTTTCGCTATTAACACAGTAAGGTAAAATTGCTATATAAATTAGGCTTACTGTTTAGATGTCCTATCTTTATCCAAATCAGCCATATGATTTTTGGTGACCAGATAAACAGACATCTGTATTATTTGCTTTACTGTTTTATGCGTTACTATCATCGCGGATGATCGCAATGGTGCATGATGACGGCTGCTGAACATAGCACTCGACCGTTGCTATCGCTAACTTCCCATCTGCTAACTTGTGGCCTACGTCGCCAGTCGTTTATCAACTTAAAGAAGTGATTATGCAATATCCCGCTTGGAAATACTTACTAATTGCCGTCGTGCTACTCGTTGCCGGTCTATATGCTGCCCCCAACCTTTATCCTGACGAACCTGCTGTGCAGATTACGAGCGCAGCCGCAGGAACTCAGCTATCTGAAGGCATCTTGACTGAGTCTCAAAGCTTACTCGAAGAGGCAGGTCTAGATAACCACGATGGTACGTTTGAGGGCAACAGCGCGCTGGTACGCCTCAACAACCCAGTCGATCAGCTAAAAGCGCAAGAAGTGCTACGTCAAAACTTGGGCGAAGACTATGTCGTTGCCCTTAACCTAGCACAGACTACCCCGCAGTGGCTACGCGATATTGGCGCAAGACCGATGAAGCTTGGTCTCGATTTACGTGGTGGTGTACGCTTTGTACTCGAAGTCGATATGGACAAAGCGCTTGAACAGCGTTTGACCAGCGCCAGTCGTGATATGCGACGTGAGCTACGTGCTGAGCGAGTAGCAATCAAAGGTATCAAAACCGAAGATCGCGGCGTGGTATTGCATTTTGCTGATACTGATACTCGTAACCGTGCCCAGAATGTATTGCAAGGCTCGATGAGCAATACCTTTAACTTGCAGTCTTCTATTGATGATCAAGGTCCTGCATTGGTTTTATCGTATAACGATGCGACACTTGACGAAATCAATAGCTACGCGGTCAATCAGAACTTAACAACCTTACGTAACCGTATTGCTGAGCTGGGTGTGACCGAAGCTTTGGTACAGTCGCAAGGCGCTAGCCGTATTGTCGTTGAGCTACCTGGTGTACAAGATACTGCTGAAGCGA
Organism: Psychrobacter nivimaris; assembly: GCF_043419765.1. Classification (NCBI taxonomy): domain Bacteria; kingdom Pseudomonadati; phylum Pseudomonadota; class Gammaproteobacteria; order Moraxellales; family Moraxellaceae; genus Psychrobacter; species Psychrobacter nivimaris. The sequence goes on from NZ_JBHOFX010000002.1 coordinate 368,507, forward strand.
AACGTGTACTTGGTCGTACTGCAAACCTTGAGTTCCGTATGGTGGCAGAAGATGCCGATACCTATACTGGCGGCATACCTCCAACAGGTACAGAGGCATTCCCATTTGAGACACTCGATGGCCCGCCTGTATTGTTAGATCGTCAAGCGATCGTCACCGGGGACAAAGTAACCAACGCACAAACTGGCTTGGATGAAAGTGGTCTACCTGAAGTAAGTATTACCTTGGACAGTGCTGGCGGCAAGCTCATGCAGAACGCCACTCGTACAGCGGTTGGTCAACAAATGGCTGTATTGTTCATTGAAAACAAACAAAGAATTACTTACGAAGAAGATCCAGCGACTGGTGAGACGACTGAAGTACGCACACCTTACGCTGAAACCAAAGTCATCAACCGTGCCAACATTCAAGCGGTATTAGGTTCATCATTCCGTATTACTGGTCTAGATAGTAGTGCTGAAGCAGCTGAGCTTGCGCTATTGCTACGCTCGGGCGCACTTGCTGCACCGATGTACTTCGTAGAAGAGCGCACTATTGGTCCATCACTCGGACAAGAAAACATTGATAAAGGGTTGTTCTCTACGCAGGTCGGCTATCTACTAGTCTTCGCGTTTATGATTATCTTCTATCGTCTGTTTGGTGTGATTGCCAACGTTGCGCTAGCCGTTAACGTTATTATTATCATTGCGATTATGTCAATTTTGGGTTCATCACTTACCCTACCGGGTATCGCAGGTATCGTTTTGACCATCGGTATGGCGGTTGATGCTAACGTACTGATTTTTGAGCGAATACGAGAAGAGATTGCCAATGGTGTCCGGCCAAAATCAGCCATTGTGGCAGGTTTCGATCGCGCATTTAGCAGTATTTTTGATGCCAACATTACAACCTTATTGGTCGCGTTTATCCTATTTGCGATTGGTACTGGTCCGATTAAAGGCTTTGCGATTACGCTAGCTATTGGTATTGTCAGCTCGCTATTCACTGCAATTTTGGTGACACGTGCACTGGTACAAATTGCTTATGGTAAGCGTAAATCCATCAAAAGTCTGAGCATCGGTTAGGAGAATATTATGGCGATCGATAATAACAACCCTTTAGAACAGCAGAATAATCCTGATCGAAATGGCTCAAACGGTGAGACGACCAATGCAAGTACGCGTCGCCGTAACAAACCGCGTCGTGATGGTAAAGGTAGCAATACTAAAACCAATAACCCTACTACCGCAAAGTTAGGCAAAAGCCCTAGTCGTCGCGGTGGTAACGGTCAAAATGCCAAAGACAGTCAAGCACTGTCTACCGCTGTTGATTCTGACGTAATATCAGGTGACGCCGCTGACGATGCCGCAGCTGTCGCTGAAGGTGGCATCAAGGCAGTTGGCAACCAGCGTATCATTCCATTTATGAAGATAGAAAAGCCGATGGCACTACTATCTTTATTTATGGTGATCGGTAGTATCATTGCTATCGCGGTAAATGGTCTGAACTTAGGTCTTGATTTTACTGGTGGTGTCTCTGCTGATGTGCGCTATGAGCAGCCTGTCGAGCAAGTTGCTGTTGTACAAGCACTGGCAGACAATGGCTTTGATGATGCGGTTGTACAGTATCTAGGTACTCGTGAAGAGCTATTGGTACGTCTACCTCCTCAGTCTGATAACGTCGATGGGCTAAGCGCAAATCTAACGCAAGCATTGGCACTACCTAGCAACACCGCTACGATTAGCAACGTTAATATCATCGGTAGCCAAGTTGGTAATGAGGTTTATCTAAACTCAGTCATGGCATTGGTATTGGCACTGGTTTGTATGCTTGGCTATGTTGCCCTACGCTTTCAGTTCAAACTGTCTCTAGGTGCAGTACTGTCACTATTCCATGATGCCGTCGTAACCATCGGTGTATTTGCACTATTCGGTTTCCCATTTGACTTAACAGTCTTGGCTGCAGTATTGGCATTGATTGGTTATTCATTGAACGATACCATCGTTGTCTATGACCGTATCCGTGAAAACTTCCGCCGTGTTCGCGGAATTACGCCTGAACAGACGATTGATTTGTCATTGACCGAGACGCTACGCCGTACGATTATGACCATTTCAACTGTTTTATTGGTCGTACTAGCCATGCTCTTCTTGGGCGGTGATGGATTATACTGGTTCTCAGTAGCTCTGTTTATTGGTTTGCTTGCGGGTACTTACTCATCGACTTATATTGCCAGCTCGATTCCGCTGCGCATGGGGCTGTCGCGTGATGACTTTATCGTAAAAGTAAAACCAGAGTTTGAAGAAGAAATCGTTACTTTCAACGATCCAAAAATGTTTGAGCAAGACAACGTTTAGTAAGGTATATTAGATGGATTGATACGTTGAACTAGCGTGTTATCAATCTTTATAGACCTACTGAGTGCACAGCTACAACGTTTAAATAAGAGCACCTGACTCATGAATAATGAGTCTAGGTGCTTTTGTCTTTATAGCTATTTTGTCTCTTATATTAAATGTACTGCCTTACGAGTCTATTATCATTTAACGAACACACCTCTTTATCGTTCACGTATAAACGAGTTACCCATGTCAGCTAATTCCGCAACTTCTCAGGCGATGCCACCTATTGACACAAGCTATAAGCGTATTATCGCGATTGCGCTGCCTGTGCTACTCGCCAATTTGGCTATGCCATTGCAGAGCGTTATTGATACGGCCATTGTAGGCAATATGAATGACACGGCGAAACTTGCTGGTATGGGTCTAGCCATACAACTGCTGTCGCTATTGCTTGTTAGCTTTAACTTTTTGCAGTATGCATCATCTGGGCTTGCTGCGCAGGCATTGGGACAACTGGCGAATAATACTAGCAATACATCGGCCGTATCAGTGCCCACGCCTTTGCTGTCTATCTTACAACGCGCTTTACTATTGGCATTTGTTATCGGAGCAATATTACTACTCGCAAAACCATGGCTGATTGATTTTGGCTTACAAGCCCTATCAGCAAATCCTGAAAGTGGACGCGCGGCGAAAACCTACTTAGACGTACGCTTTTGGGGCGTGATTGCGGAGCTGATGAATTTTGCATTTATCGGTTGGTTTGCAGGACAGGGTAAGACCCGTTATATGCTTTACCAGCAAGGCTTTATTGCTGTACTTAATATTGTACTGACTCTGTTTTTTGTATTTGCAATGCAAATGGGATTGGCTGGTGTTGCACTGGGAACGACTATTGCATTTTGGTTTGGAATACTGATGGCCCTGTGGTTGAGCCGCCAACATTTAAAAATATCGTGGTCTGTATTATTTAAAGCGGATCGTCAGTATTTTACGAAAGAAAAGATGCTTAGGCTATTTTCTTTAAATAAAGATATCTTTGTACGTACCCTTATTTTAACGCTAAGCTTTGCTTGGATTACTCGACTATCTGCTCAAAGCGGTGATGTCATACTGGCTGCCAATGCTATTTTATTGCAAGTATTAAGCATATCTGCCTTCGCTTTAGATGGCGTCGCTGTCTCTGCTGAAACGTTAAGTGGACAAGCTGCAGGACGTCGCGATTGGCCACGTTTTCGTATTATTGTGAATCGTACAGGCGTGGTTAGTTATGGCCTTGCTATCATGTTGAGCGCCATTTGGTGGCTTGCAATGCCTACATATTTAGGATTTATGACCAATATTGAGTCGGTGTTTGCCCTCGCCTATGACTACCATTTATATGCCGTGTTATTGCCTCTTGTCGGCGTTGGTGCCTATTGGCTAGATGGGATATTTTTCGGCTTGACGGCTGGTAGCGTGATTCGTAATGCGGCGCTGATACTGGCTGCTATTTTCTTCCCGTTAAGCTGGTTGCTCTATCAGCAATGGGATATGACAGGTATTTGGCTTAGCGTTTGGTGTCTATTACTATTAAGACTAGTCATTCTAGGCGGGTTTTTGTACCGTGCCAATCAGACTGGCAGTTATGAGAAACTACAACCTGAAGCTTAGTTAATTTTATATAGTGTTTGCTCTATCAATTTTTAATTTTGCAGCAATACCGTTTGAATCAATAATTTTTATATCGATAGATTTATAAAAATATCATAAGAAAAATTTAGGATGTCATGTGAATACTCATTCAAATGAATTAAGCCACCAACATAAGAGTCACTACCACTGGGCTGAGGGCTTTAAAAAAAGCTTGCCAGTTGCTATGGGATATCTGCCTGCCGGTATTGCCTTTGGTGTACTCGCACAGGTAGCAGGTATCCCGATATGGGCAACGATTATGCTCAGTATCGTTCTCTATGCTGGTGCAGCTCAGTATGCTTGTTTGCCAATGCTGAGCGCAGGCCTGCCGATTGGCAATATCGCCACCAATATTGCCGCGATTAATCTACGCCATGTATTCTACGGTATGCCGTTATTACAGTATTTACCAAAAAATAAGCTAGCCAAGACGTATTGTTTATTTGCTTTGACCGACGAGACTTTTTCGATCATGACAAGCTTACCAAATGAGTCGCGACGAGCGCTGATACTTCCTATCAGCCTATTTAACCAAAGCTGGTGGGTACTTGCGAGTACGGTTGGCGTCATGATTGGCAGTACGCTCAGTGATTTGGTGCCAAATTTGGATTTTGCGTTGGTTTGTCTGTTTGCAATTCTCGCTTATGAGCAGTTTCAAAGCATCAAACGCTACTTCCCGATTGGTATTGCGGTGCTTGGCTTAATCATTGCTTCGCTATTTACCAGTGACTGGTTGCTACTAGTAGCCATCACTATCTGTATGTTTATGATTTTGGTACGTGGGTTTTGGATAGAGCGTCAAAAGACGGGAGACTCTTATGACCAGTAGTTATCTTATTTTTGCTACGCTTGCCATGGCAGCAGTGACCTTTATCACTCGTGCGCTACCCGCACTGATACCTAGAAAGCTACTAGATACACCTTGGCTACACCGATTAAATGAGAGTTTACCATTATCAGTGATGGTGCTTCTAATTGTGACTAGCCTCTCCTATCAAGACCTATCGACGACTGTTGCTTTAAGCGACACCGAGTTGCATCTATTAATGGCACAAATCGGCGCACTTATTTTGGTATTGTTTATTTATCATATCAGCCGTCAGCTTTTGGTCAGTATGGTTGTCGGTATCGCAGCAATCAATGGTCTATTTTGGTTATTTAACAGTTTTCTAGGCTAAAACTGTTTCGACCATTTATATAAACGTCAGTACCCTTAGCGATATTTTAAACATAAAAAAGCTAGATTCCATTCAGAATCTAGCTTTTCTTATTTCAGAATAATGGTTTTAATACGACTTAAAGCTCTTCTACACCCATCATATCGACTGGGGTATCAGCCACTATTTGTACGCCTTTTTTACCGGTTTTAGCCGTATCATTACGCTGCTCTTGCAGATGATCAAGATACGCTTCATTGATCTGGCCAGTGATGTAGCAGCCGTTAAATACCGCACAATCAAAGCCTTCAACTCGGCTATGCTTGGTATCTTTTACTGCGTCGATCAAATCATCCAAATCTTGGAAGATCAAACGATCTGCGCCGATAATATCACGTACTTCTTCAACGCTATTACCCGAAGCAATAAGCTCGCTACGTACTGGCATATCAATGCCGTATACGTTTGGAAATTTCACTGGTGGCGCAGCACTGGCAAAAAACACCTTGTTAGCACCAGCATCTCGTGCCATTTGAATGATTTCATGACAGGTCGTACCACGAACGATAGAATCATCAACCAATAGGACGTTCTTGCCTTTGAACTCTAGCGGTACAGCGCTGAGTTTCTGGCGAACTGATTTTTTGCGCTGCTGCTGACCTGGCATAATAAATGTACGACCGATGTAGCGGTTTTTCATAAACCCTTCACGGTACTTGACGTTCATTTTTAGCGCCAGCTCCATCGCTGAAGTACGCGACGTGTCTGGAATTGGAATGACCACATCGATATCATGATCGTCACCCCATTCAGCAAGGATTTTATCTGCCAGTTTCTCACCCATACGTAGGCGAGATTTATAAACTGAGATATTGTCCATAATCGAATCTGGACGAGCAAAGTACACATATTCAAAGATACAAGGCGTGTATTCTTTTTGCTCGACGCACTGATGCGTATGCAGTTTATGGTTCAAATCAATAAAAATTGCTTCGCCTGGTTTTACATCACGAACGATAGTAAAGCCAGAACCTGTCAATGCAACTGATTCAGAGGCAACCATATACTCAGTGCCGCCATTCGGTGCCATACGCTTACCAAAGATAAGTGGACGGATACCGTTTGGATCGCGGAATGCAAGTAAACCATGACCCGTGATCAAAGCGACAACGCCATAAGCGCCTTCACAGCGTTTATAGACAGCTTTTACCGCTTCAAAGATATCATCAGCCGTTGGATGGGTTTTGCCTAGATTCTGCATCTCATGTGCCAGTACGTTTAACAGCACTTCAGAATCTGAGTCAGTATTAAGATGGCGACGATCTTCGATATACAAAGATTTGGCCAAACTCTCAGCATTGGTCAAGTTACCATTATGCGCAAGGGTAATACCATAAGGCGAGTTGACATAAAATGGCTGCGCTTCAGCGCTGCTAGAAGTACCCGCTGTCGGGTAACGAACGTGACCGATACCGAACTTACCAACCAGTTTCATCATATGACGATTCATAAATACGTCACGTACCATGCCATTTTCTTTACGTAGATAGAGTCGCCCATCTTGCAAAGTGACAATACCTGCTGCATCTTGCCCGCGATGCTGTAGCATCGTCAAACCGTCATAAAGAATCTGATTGACTGGTTCGTGAGCTGCAACTCCAATGACTCCACACATAATAGCTATATCCTATTTTGACTCATACATTAGTACGACAATAACGGCAAACTTAGCGACAGTATATTGCTAAAATCACTCACTGTCGCACGCCGCTAACCTGATGATATTGTAAGAAACTTAACGAGATTTTTCGATAATCTATGTTTGATTATCAGTGACACGTGCAAACATTTAGAAGTATAAAAAGAAGTAAAATAATGGACAGTTAGATAAAATAATAGGCAATTCAACAATTACGACTGATTGACCTGATCCCAAGCCATGCCTAGTACATCTGATACTAGAGCCTTGCCCATCGGTGCATACGGCATTAGCTCAGGCGCTAGTACTGAGGTTTGCCACTGCGGCATCTGTACTAGCAATGGCGCACTGACGCTCAGTACAACCAAAACCATTAATACATTTTTGGCAGCACCCAGTACGCCGCCCGCCATTTTATCCAAGACGCCCAAACGTAAGGTTTTGAGCACGCCTGAGAACACAAAAGCCATCAGATGCATGACTGCCAATATGGCAATCACTACCAATAAAAAAGCCATGGCCATCTGTAGTACAGGGTTTTGTACGATACCCGTTAATTGGGGCGACACTACTCCTGCCAACCTAGTAGCAGCGATAAGGGCGATAAACCAACCTACCAAGCCTATTGCTGTTTTAATCAGTCCTACTTGAAAGCCGCGCCATAAGCCAATCAAGACAACGATAGCAATCACAATATCTAAACCACTCATGCTTTACGCCTTATTATCTTATTTATTGGATTAGCTTTCCATGGCATCGTAATAGCCACCGATTGCCTGAATGCAAGACTGCACCAGCCCAGGACCACGATAAATAAGCCCCGTATAGAGCTGTACCATGTCTGCGCCTGCTTCGATTTTCTTGACGGCTTTGGCACCGCTATCGATACCGCCTACGCCTATCAAAGCGACTTTACCATCTAACTGATCAGAGAATTGTTGCAAAATCTGAGTACTAATATGACTCACAGGACGACCAGATAAGCCGCCCATTTGGTCACCATCACGCAAATCTTCGACACCTACGCGGCTCAATGTCGTATTGGTCGCAATCAAACCATCAATCTCAAAGTCTATTAATTGCTGCGAGATATAATCAACTTGTAATGGTTCTAAATCTGGAGCAACCTTAAGCACTAATGGGACATAAAAACCATATTCAGTAGCCAACTGACTGTGACGGTTTTTAATCGTATCCATCAACTGAGTCAGCGCTTCACCACTTTGCAAATCACGTAAATTTTTAGTGTTTGGCGATGAGATGTTGACCGTAATGTATGAGGCATGCGGATACACACGCTCTAAACAATATACATAATCATCGGCGGCCTGCTCTACTGGTGTATCAGCATTTTTACCAATATTGATACCGATATTGCCTTTATATTTACAGCGTTTGACATTGTCGATTAGATAATCAACGCCTTCATTGTTAAAGCCCATACGATTGATAATCGCGTCTGCTTGCTTGATTCTAAACAGCCTTGGCTTATCGTTGCCTACCTGTGGTCTTGGCGTAACGGTTCCTACTTCTATAAAACCAAACCCTAGCTCAGCCAGCGCGTCAATATAATCGCCGTTTTTGTCCATGCCTGCTGCCAGACCAACTGGGTTAGAAAACTGCAAACCCATACAATCTGTTGGTTGCATTGACTGACCATACGCCAAGCCTAAAACACGCGCTTTATGCGCTTTATCCAATAAAGATAGCGTCATCTCATGGGCGTGTTCGGGATCCATATTAAACAAAAAAGGACGAAGTAAGGCATAAGACATAGTGATGGCAGACCCTGCTTGGAAGAAATAGTGAATAAAAAATGCGAATGAAATCGGGCGCAGCGATTATATCAGCTTAACAGAAATAAGAGCAAAGTTTCAGTCGCTAAATTTCTACATTTAAGCAGTAACCAATACTGATGAATCTCTACTAAATAACAATAAATTGCCGTTTTCTAAGCTAAAGACATAGCACAAAGGTACTCTTAAACATCTACGGTACTGGACGTCCATCAGTCAACGCAATCCAACCACGTATAATGCGATATAAATGCCAGATAAAGGTAAAGGTCATAATCAGCAAACCAAGCCCAGCCAATAATATTGAGCCAATAGCGATATTGCCACTATCCGCCAATACGCTAACGCCAAAGCCGCCTAATGCAAAGGTAATCAAAATAATGCCAATGACGAACCAAACGATACTGTACCAAAAGGTCTTGATTTGCCAGTCAAAATGCGTGGCCAACCATGACCCACTAGCATCATGGCGCTTAGCATAGTTCATGACAATCGGCACAATCCACAGTAAACCCGCAGTAAAGTAGCTGATCACATATAAGAAATAAGTGATATGGTTATAAGTAATTAAAGAACGGCGCTTATCGTTGCTCATACTGTCCCGCATTATGTGAGGTTTTCCTTACTGGTAATATTTTTGTTCGATAGTCATATGGTTAACTATTTAATGGAGCCGGATAAATGGCTTTTCAATGATGCCAACGATAAAGCATCGTTTTGCTGTCTAGGATCGAGTGTCGAGTACTAAGCATACAGTGATATAAGTATCTAAAATTTCTATCACAGTCTGACGCGTTTTAAGAAGTGACCGTTGCTTGTACCTGAATAGATTTATTGGTCAGATCTTGCTGCATAGATAACTGTGTAAACTGCCAGCCTTGCTGTTCAAGCTTACCCAGTGCAGTGCTGACGACCGCTTGACTAGGATGCGTAAAGCTCAATTGCACTGCATCTCCAGTCGCAACCACCTGAGCACCTGCTATACCTGAGTTATTGAGCAGCGCATTGATACGACTAGTGGGTGGCATATCAGCCTCTCCAGTAGCGTTATTCCCAGTATTCAATGCATTACTATCAATATTACCTGCTTGAGCACGCAACCAAAAATAATCTGCCACTTGCTCCTGATAGTCGTTTTTACTATCGCTTGCTGCTTGATGAACGCTATAGCCACCATAGCCGCCAATAAATAACAGTAAAAATATAGACAATATAGCTAGCGCTAGTTGATCACGGGGAGGTAATGCTTGCCAGCGCGTCGTTAGTACATTTTGATAATTATTCATACGCTCTGACAATACATGAGCCTTAGTACTGGTTGCAGAGACCGCTGCATTACGTTTGGTACGGCGTTGTAATCGTTTCATGTTTTGACCTTTATTACCAATACCTTGATGAGTTACGACGCTGCCGCATTGTTTGCCATGTCGCTGTTTTCTGCAATATTGTTTTCTACTACGTTGACAGTGACTTGACCACTAAACTGACCTTGCTCATTACTATTCACTTGTGCAAGTTTAGCATTTAAGCCTTGTGCTACCAGCGTGCTCGTAAATTTATCAAGACTACCGCGATCTGGGGCAATCAAGGTAAAGCTGAGCGCCGACGGTTGCATTACTAGCGACTGTGCATGCAATGAAGACTGCTTAATTAATGGTGATATGCGTGACAGTGCGGCCATATGCGATGCAGGTGCTTGGCTATCGCTACGCAGTTTTGGTTGCAGCTGTACTTGCAGTTTGGTGCGCGTACTTAGGGGCTCATCGGCGAACCAAGATTGATACTGTGCTGCAATTGCAGCCTTGGTTGCGGCGGTCGCTTCATTATATTTATACCACTGCACACCATCGGTTGCCATTTGCAGCACTAACGCTGATAGCGCAACCATCATCGCCACTCGCAAATATGGTGATAATTGTGAGTCAGTAGATTTCATAAAGAAATTAAGCGCGTGACGTTCGGGACTGTCAATTGGCTTAGGTACTGTAGGCAGGATCGTCAGTAGCAGCTGATGATCGGTGATCAGCGCTTTAGTTTGCGCTATAAAATCCATGGGTGATGATGAATCTAGTGAGTCAAGCGATACGTCAATAGGTGCCTCAATAGACGGCTGTACCATTACCTCACTCAAATGTGGGAAACGCTCAAACATTAGCGGTAAGTAGCTGACGGCCATACCCTGACGCAATGATTGGCGCAGCAGCATAGTCTGCGAATCTTGATAAAGGGTCACTTGCTGACCTGCGCCCTCTTCTGGCGGTGGCAACAATAAAAAATCTGGCAGTAACGCCACTATATTCATACCGGCTAGCTGCGCGCTTTGTTGCCAGGACTCAATGTCGTTTTGTGCCAGTGCGTACAGTTGCGTCGTATCAGCATGGCTCAATTGACGGATGTTCAATTGCTCAATAGGCGTTAATGAGGTTTCTTCAAATAAGTACTGCTTACCACTATTACCAAGCTGTTTAAGCTGAGCAGCATTGAGCACCGTGTCCACTTGCAACGCATGACTTGAGGGAAAATATAAACAAAGCGCCTTTTGGCTACTGGACTTATAGTTACCATAGATTGTTTGCAGCTGTTGCCAACCGTCAACCATTTGCCATTGCTGTACATCTTCATGCCAGACAGCTAGCGGGCTATGCTGCGCTCGTAACCAAACATGTAACACTAAACGTGTCCTCAATTATTGCTGCTGTTATCAAAATATCGTTAAGGATTGATGCGGTTTTTGAAAGCATTGGATGACTTTATACGATTAATAACTGGCATGCTTCTCGCAAATACCACTTCAAATCCGTTATATTCAATCAACTATGCTCTAACAAGTTACATATAAGCAAGATATTAGAAGTCTAGTCTAATAAGGCTGATCAGGAACAAAACGATCAACTTCCGTTGCCATGCCAGTCATCACAAATTCCATATCAAACACTCTGGCTTCCGCTAGAGAGAACGACTCTGGATAATCGCCTGTAAGCAATCCCGCGATATAGGCGACGATCGACATATGACAAACAACGACCAAACACTCAGCTTCAATATTGGCAATATCTATCAGAGCTTGGCGCGCATCATCAGAGGGCGTGATATTGTCCTGCACAGATGAGGCGACTTGCGGCGCTCGCGACTGGAACGCAGATAATGTCTGCCGCGCTCTCGTATAAGGGCTGACCACAAAACGATCTGGGCTATAGTGAGTGGTCACATATTCTGCCGTTTGTGCTGCCTGCTGCTGACCAAAGTCCGTCAGCTGACGCGCGCTATCTGGACGTGTTTCGTCTTCTGCTTGACCATGACGTACTAATATAATTTTCATAACCTTCCTTGGAGCGCTAAGTTCGACTCTCTCAATACTGATTTTTAACGGTGTGTCTTACTTATCAGCATCGCTGTCTTTGCTTTTGGTATTGCTACCAGAGGTTTTCATATGAGCGGTAAGTGCTGCATTGCTATGATCATGCGCCATGACAAACTCAACATCGCTACGGAACCCAGCTTCCATTAGATGTAGCGCAACGCCTAGAGCGGCCTTGTCCTCATAAATAACTGCATAGAGCGCATGAGTAATTGGCATATAGATACCCGCTTTGGTCGCCTTTTCATGTACTTGCTGAATGGTATTTACCCCTTCAGCGGTCTGGCCAAGCTTTTTGACCGCGGCATCAATACTCATACCGCGACCGAGCATATTACCGATACGATAGTTACGACTCAGCTCTGAGCTACAAGTGGCGTACAAATCACCTACCCCTGATAAGCCCAAGAAAGTGAGCGGATTGGCGCCTTCCTCAACGCCAAAACGACTCATTTCTGCCAAAGCACGAGTAAGAATCATCGCTTTAGTATTCTCACCTACTTCATAAGCTGCCGCCATCCCCATAGCAATTGCATAGATGTTTTTTAGCGCGCCGCCAAGCTCGACGCCGCGTATATCATCACTAGCAAATACTCTAAAGAAGGCACTATGTAATGCTGCTTGTACGGCATGACGTAATGGCTCTGACTCACTTGCGATAACCGTGGCAGACGGCATATTTTTCATGATTTCGATAGCAAGGTTCGGCCCTGACATGACACCAAAGTTCACTTCTGGCAGCACTTCTTTGATGATATCGCTCATCATCGCAAAGGTGTCTTTTTCCATACCTTTGGTCAACGATACAATGGACTGACCACTGATAAAAGGTGCGATGTTTTTTAGCGTCTCGCGAAAGGCCAAACCTGGCACAGCGATAAAAATAATGTCTTTATCTTTGACGCTTGCCGCCAAATCATGGCTGTATTTCAGTCGATCATCAAGCTTATAGCCTGGTAGATACTTTTTATTGGTTTGTGTTTTTGCCATCGCTTTTACGGTACGCTTATTACGTACCCACAGCGTAGTATCACAGCCATTACGTGCGGCTAAATTTGCCATTGCCGTACCAAAGCTACCACCACCTAAAAACGCCAAACGCAGCTTGGTTGGATTGCTATGAATGTCGGCCATATCCTTTGCCACAGCCGATTCAACAGGGCTAGGATTTGACTTTTTACGGCCGAGACCTGACTTGGTTGCTCGCTCAAAAATACCTGCAAGCATACCGTTCTGTTTTTCAGACGACTCTTTGTCCGTTTCATTATTAGCACTGGTGTTGTTTTTATTACTATTGTTAGGGCTTGTCATGTTCTTTTATCCGTGTTGACTGACGTATTATCAATAGAATCTATCGTGCTCAGCTACTGGCCTCATTATCTTTAAATTACAACTTTGTGAAATTATAATCTTATTAATAGACAGTACTGAGCTACATTACGACTCGAAGCGAACTAACGATTCGATATCAATAGGTTTGCGTTTGGACTCATCCTTGGGACTTGTGCCAGTATAAACAAAAGCGGTCACATAATCATCTGCGCCTACGCCGAAATACGCTTTTACTGCAGGCTCATTGCATAGCAGCCCAGTGCGCCAAACCGTACTAAACCCTTGAGCTTTTAATGCCAAGATTAGATTTTGCACAGCAGCGCCCGCACTGAGCATCTGCTCAAAAGGTGGTACTTTTTTGTGTTCTTGCATTTGAGTCACAGCCGTTATGATCAGCGGCGCTCGCAATGGCATATTTTGAGTTTTAGTGATGGTTTTTTCAGACAACTCTTCGCCATCTTGTAGCGCTTTTGCTTGGACAGCTTCGAGCAAGGCACGGCCTAATTCATGGCGCGCCTCACCTTGCGTCACGATAAACCGCCACGGACGCAATTTTTTATGATCTGGCGCAGTTGCCGCACATTCAATGGCAGATTCAATCTGCGCACGCGTCGGTGCTGGCTCATCTAGATTGCCCATACTGCGTCTTGAATTAATCCAACCTATCAGCTCGTCACTGGTAGATGAGATATCATTCGCTGCTACGTTCTTCACAGACAGTTTTTTGTCTTCTATTTTTTGGCTTTCATTATCAACTTTGTCAGTTGTAGTCATTGTTTTGTCCTTAATTTATTATTATCTATCACTACTTATTATTTATAATATCATTTTCTTATTTTTTAACAGCTATAGAGCAGTTGAGAACTACACATAGGCAGTCTCAACTCAGCGATAAACTACGCAACATCTTCGACTCGGTGGTCCATGCGTAGGTAGTCCTCTGACTGCATCTCAAGCAGACGTGAGCGAGTACGCTCAATCTCAAACGCCAACTTCTCTCCTTGATACAGTTCTAGAATCGGCTGCTCTGCCCGTACCAATAATTTTACACGGCGATCATAAAACTCATCGACAAGATAAATAAAGCGGCGCGTTGGATCACGCAAGTCGTCATCTAGTGCTGGCACAGAGTCAACTAAAACGGTGCTAAAGCGTTTGGCAAGCTCAATAAAATCAGCGGCTGATCGCGGCGCCATACAAAGATGACGGAAGTCACAGAATAAGATATCTTCGGTACAAGCGTTGATTTTTACTTCTCGTCCATTGATAATAATGGGCTCTTTACTGATTTTCTGATTATTTGACAAGCTCGCAAAACGGTTGGCTAACCAATGGTAGTTCGCCTTAGTAAGCGGCGCTTCGTATAATTCAGCTTGCTGCAATACGCGCAGACGATAATCAATTCCCGAGTCAATATTCATGACCGTCGTATGACGCTCAACTTCCGCAATGGCAGGCATAAAACGGTCACGATGTAAGCCATCTTTATACAATCCAGCTGGTTCAATGTTTGAAGTAGCAACCAAAGTAATACCGCGATTGAACAGCATAGTGAACAAATCGCCCAATATCATGGCATCAGAGACGTTAGAAACAAAAAACTCATCAAAACAGATGATAACCGCTTCTTTATAAATAATATCAGCGACTTTTTCGAGTGGATCGCTCTCACCTTGTAGTTTGTTAAGCTCTCTATGGACACGCTGCATAAAATGATGGAAATGTAGACGCATCTTACGCTCGATGGTCAACGAGTCATAAAACATATCCATCATCCACGTTTTACCGCGGCCCACCCCGCCCCACATATAAAGGCCTGTTGGCGCGACAGGTTTAGATTTTAAAAAGCCAAAAAAACCTTTCTTTTTCGGTGCGCTATTGATGAGCTGATGGTATATCTCATCAAGATAGCTCATGGCCTGAAATTGCTGCTCATCCCGAGTAAACTCATCTGTACTGACGGCTTTCTCGTAACGTTGCAATGGAGATAAACTCATAATACGACTCATCGTTGAATTAAATAAATATCAAAATAGTAGGGCAATTTAGCATAATGCTGGTGCTACCAAACAAAACATCTCAAAACATCTCAAAACGAAAACTATGAAGCTAAGCTAGGTAACAAATAAATCTAGCTGTCCTGCCCAAAGCTATGCTTGTCTAATAAACCTTTGAGCTCTGATAAGCGACCATGGAAGAAATGACCCGCGCCATCAACCACGCTGACTTCAATGCCTAATCGGTCTGCAAATGCCTGCATATTGTCAGGTTCAATCACTTCATCGGCATTACCATAAATCTCAAAAGTTCTATCCGCAGGCAAACTAATATCAGTACTGTCGTTTTTTTCGACTGATGGTGCGATAAGGGCGATTTTCGTCACTTCAAAGTCACCCAATCCCCATATATGTGCGGCCTCAAGCACTTGTTCAGCCACGCGTGCCGTGACATAACCACCAAAAGAAAAACCACCTAGCCATAGCTTTCGAGCATTGGTTTGTTCAGCAATCCATTGTAGCACGGTCATTGCATCGACCACTTCACCTTCCGCATAATCATGCTCGCCTGTCGATTGACCAACGCCGCGAAAGTTAAAGCGCACTACATGCATACCATTATCACGGGCAAAGCGATACATAGTGGTGACCACCTTGTTATTCATCGTACCATCAAACAACGGATTGGGATGGCACAGCAGCGCCACCGTGTCTGTATTTGGATCATTAGGATTATCATTTTGCCACAGTGCGTCAACCTCGAGCACGCCAGCAGGAGCAGGAATTAATTGCATAGTATTACTTATTAATAAAAAATGAATGGCTCAATTATCCTAGATACAATTTATATTTCAAGTGATTTGCTGTGTACGGATGCGACTTGTTTTATTTTTGGTCAATAACGGTTGTCTACAGTTTTGCAATATTGCTGTTCTTAAGATATTAAACTGGTTTATATCTAGTGCATGGTTCATCGGCAATATACCCGTAATACAGCACACAATAACTGTCTAGACAGGTAATATCTAGATAAGCTACATTCATAAAGCTTTGCCTATAGCTAAGACGTTCTGCTTATATAAATCAGGAATTATTTATGAATACTTTTAATAAAACTGCCAGTTTGACGGCTACGTTAGTGGCTGCACTTGCTTTGGGCGCCTGTCAGAGTACGCCTTCTTCACCCGTGATTCAGCGTGCCAACTCTATCTATGAGACAACAGGTATCGCTGATACCAAGGTCAAAGCACAACAAAATGCGATCGATAGTGCTCAAAAAACCTGTCGAAGCAAGCAAGTGATTATCGTTGATGATAATGTAAAATATAATGGCATCTTAAACGAGCGTACTGGTCGTATGGTTGGCCAAGTAGGTGCTGTCGTTGGTTCGATATTTGGCACGGGTACACCAGATTTGTCACGTAGCGATGATTACGAATACACCATTAACTTCCGTTGCCAATAAATATCTTCAATACCATATAAATCAGATACAGTGTCAGGCTCACTCAGCCTACTATTTGTAGCACTTTCACTTGCCCTCCTTGTATCTGAATTATCTTGGACCGACTATCTCTAGCTAAAAATATCCATCTACTTTTCTCTACACGACAATCTCTTTTAGACGCAAACAGGTTTACGATCTAACCGCTAACATTAAGTGACATACAATCCTTCTCTGATTAAACAGCCAACAAACTGCGATATAGATAATATATCAATCAAAGCTTGTTGGCTTCGCTTTTTGTGTGCGCGCTTTTACGTTAAACTATCCGCTATCGTATTCAGCACGTCCTCGTCAGTCTTTATATTTTCATTATCTTTGGTCTAATATTATGCGCAAACCCAATCTTTCAAATATTAAACAGGCCAAAGTATTAGCACCTGCCAAAGATTTGGCCACTCTAGAGGCAGAACTCGCTGAGCAGGAAGATCATTTAGAGGATACGGTCCTACGCCTAAGTGATTATTTATCAGCGGTTGAAATGGTCATCAAACAAACTTTTGACCACCGTGTCTGGGTAAAAGCTGAAATCCGTAATCTGTCGAGTAAAGGTGGTCATTACTACTTTGAACTGGCAGAAAAAGATGACGATGGCAAAGTGGTCGCCAGCTGCCGTGGCAATCTCTGGCGCTTTAAGGCTGCGCGTGTATTAGCCAAGTTTGAACGTGCAACTGGTATGCCGCTTGAGCGTGATTTGACCGTACTTCTTAAAGTATCGGCAGGGTTCCATGCTCAGTACGGCTTTTCAATCACCATTGAAGATATTGATCCTAGCTATACGCTAGGCGACTTGGCACGGCAGTATGCAGAAATGGTTGACCGCTTAACAGGTGAAGGGCTATTACATCTTAATCAGCAGCTACCTGCTCCTTTTGATATCGAGCATGTGCTAGTCATCGCTCCTGAAAAGGCGGCTGGACTAGGAGATTTTCAAGCAGATGCCGATCGCTTAGCCAGTACAGGTGCGTGTCAGTTCCACTACCATAATGCAACCTTTCAGGGCAATCATGCACCCGCTGAAATCCGTCAAGCCATCGTTAGCGCCCAGCAGCAGTTTTACGATACTTATCAACGCCTACCAGACTTACTAGTCATCATTCGCGGCGGCGGTGCGGTTGGTGATTTGGCTTATCTCAATGATTATGAGTTGGCAGCTTTGGTTGCTGAGCAGCCTGTCCCTGTCTGGGTGGGTATCGGTCATGAACGTGACAAAGTCATCTTAGATGAAGTCGCTCATACTAGCTTTGATACACCCTCAAAGGTGATTGCTGCTATCCATAGCCATTTGGCTCAGCTCGTCACTCAGACGCTACAATATCAAGCACAAATTAAGCAAGCGGCTCAGCGTCAATTGAATACTGCTGAGCAACAAACCGCACGCCAGTTAAGCCAAATACAGTCGCAAACGATTGGCCAACTGACCGCTCTACGAAAAGACAGTGACTATGCATGGCGCAGTATTCAACAAAGTGCCCAGCGCCAAGTAAAGCAAGCAGTCAGACTGACGGCTGAGCGATACACACAAACGCAAACCTTGGCGCGTCAACAGCTCGCAAAAGCCGCTACCAATAGCAAAAGTTATCAAGAGTCAATCATGCAGAACGCGCAGCAGAAAATTGTGCAAGCACAGCGCGATAGCGAACATCTACGTGACGTCGTGCTATTACATCGCCCGTCTCGCGTGCTCAAGCAGGGCTATACCATGCTCACGGATGCTCAAAACAAGCAGACTCTCACTAGTAGTACCCAACTGTATCCTGAGCAAACCGTTAATATCATTTTAAAAGATGGCAACGCAAAAGCGCAGATTATAGATGTCAATATGGATAAAGAAGCGACGGAAACTTCAGGCACTCCAACTTGACCACATAATAATATCTAACGATTACTCATCTACTTACCTTTAAAAACTAGGAAAATTTATGACAACCCCTACTCGCCGACGCAAAAAAGCCGCCCCAAAAACCTTTAAGGCGGCTTACGATATCTTAAAAACCAATGCGGCTGAACTACAGCAACAGGACGAGCCTGATATTGATAATCTTATGACAACGGTCGAAGAATCTATTGCCGCTTATCGCGTTTGCGAGACTCGTATCAATGCTGTACAGCAAGCACTAGATGTGGCCTTTGCCGAAGAAAAATCTACCAGCAGTGTTGATAGTTAAAAAGACAGCCACTAAATAGCAGCTGATTAGTCAAACCAAGCGCATCAAGCTCATTTGGCAACGCAACAGTTTGATATTCTGTTTACTCTGGTTCGTCGACCTCAAAGACTTGGCGCAGATAGGCAAGATACGTGTCATTATTGATCATGGTCTTGCCTGGGCTGTCGGATAGCTTAGCAACTGGCTGACCATTGCACTCTACCAATTTAAGCACAATATTAATCGGCGTAATGCCCATATCATTGGTCAAATTGGTGCCGATGCCGAAACTGGTTCTAATGCGACCTTTAAAGTATTGATGCAGCTCCCACGCCTTCTCTAAATCCAACCCATCGCTAAAGGTCAAAATCTTGGTTTTTGGGTCTATTTTTAACTTCTCATAATGGGCAATTGCCTTATCACCCCAAATATATGGGTCGCCGCTATCATGACGCAGACCGTCGAATAGCTTAGCAAAATACAAATCAAAATCACGTAAGAACGCATCCATTCCGACTACGTCTGTTAATGCAATACCTAAGTCGCCACGATACTCATGCACCCACGCTTCAAGCGCAGCCTTTTGTGAGTCGCGCAGACGCACATCTAATGCCTGAAACGCCTGCATAAACTCATGCGCCATGGTGCCTATTGGCGTCATTCCTAATTGTTTGGCCAAATACACGTTAGATGTACCACCGACTATCTTTGGCTCAGCTTTATGTAGTGTTTCCACTACATGTGCTTGCCAACGTCGACTAAAGCGTCTACGCGTGCCAAAATCCGCAACGATAAATGGCGGCGTCTCCTGACCGTACTGAGCTTGCTTTTCAGCATACTGATGTAATAGCGCTACTTTTGCATCAAGGCGACGTTGCCCTTCTTTAATCACGCTGTCATTAGATAGCGCATTAAAATACAGCTCATTGACAATGGCTAGTACAAATACTTCAAAGAACATCGCTTGAATCATTGGTCCTTCGATATCGATAAACAGGCGACCTTTATCGTCTGTACTTACCGTAATAAAACGGCGTTTTAGCTTAAACAGCTCTAGGTAGTCAACGAAATCTGAGCGAATAAAGCGTAAGCTACGTAAGTACTCTAGCTCATCTGGTAAAAAGCGCAATTCGCATAAGCTGTCTAGTTGCTGCTCTAGATCTTTTTGGATATCAGCCAATGGATAGGCGGCATCTTTGTTATTACGACAGCGAAAGCGATAAACACCATGGGTTTGCGGAAACTGATGCAGCATGGCTTGTAACATCGTAAATTTGTACAAATCATTATCAAGCAATGAAGTAATAATAGGTGCATAAGAAACGGTCATGCTATGGCCTTAAAAGTGCAAAATAAGAAACAAACGTCATTTGATAGACAAAGCGACATCATATGTGGACGATAAACAATACACGCTCATTCATTATGAGCCATCGATAAACCGTTCAGTATAACGAAGTTTGGTATTTATTTCAGAGTTCACTTTTGATTGCAGCAAAATGATAGTGAAAAGCCAGTAAAATGATTGCGATTATTTAAACCATTTATAAAAACATCGTATAAGTCTATCCAGACAATCCATTCATAAATGGTTATCATAGCTTACGCTTTTGCACTCATAAACTGCTCGACATAGTCATCAGCAGGATTGTACCGCAACTCGCTTGGCGTCCCCGTTTGTATGAGTCGACCACCATTTAGCATACTGATACGCTGACCTACTTTGACAGCTTCATCGATATCATGGGTAATAAATACAATGGTTTTGTTCAATCGATCTTGTAATTCGAGTAGTTGGTCTTGCAGCTGAGCGCGAATGAGCGGATCAAGCGCAGAGAACGCTTCATCCATTAGCAAAATTGGGTTGTCCGTCGCTAAAGCACGAGCTAGCCCGACGCGCTGCTGCATACCGCCTGATAGCTCATCAGGGTAGCTATTTTCCAAACTATATAGACCGACTTCATTCAGCCAATGTCGAGCCGTTTCGTGTCGCTCGTTTACGCTCATTTTTCGAACACGCAGCCCATAAGCGACGTTTTGTATGACCGTCATGTGCGGCACTAAGCCGAAATGCTGAAAAACCATACTGACGGTCTGCTGACGATAATGCTGCAACTGCTTATCATTGAGCGCTAAAATATTAATAGCCGTAGCAGAGCTTTCTTCTACTGCCTTACTCATATTATCTATCACTGATTGCCTATCAGCTGTTGTGTGAGTCGCATGTTCTCTATTCAGAGCAGTATCTACCCATATCTCACCACTGGTTGGATCGATCAAGCGATTAATATGGCGTATCAGCGTTGACTTACCCGATCCTGATAAACCCATGATGCAATGCAACTCGCCTGCCTTGATATCTAGATTGATATCATAAAGACCAACTGAATAGCCCGTTTGCTCTTTTACTTTGATGCTATCCATACCCTCAGCCAGCAATGCCAATGCAGACTGTGCTTGCGTGCTACTGGCATTATAAATCTTACTGATATTTTTTAATTGGATATGATTCATCGGTGCTCTCACTATTCACGTGGTTTTTATCATTAGGGCTTCGGTCGATTACCATGGATTCAATCGTATACCACTAGATAATTTTTTATCCAATCGGACGTCTGCCTGCTTCGATGGTTTTTTGACGGGTACGCTTACCTTGACCGAATGCTTGCGTGATACGGTCAATGATAATGGCAACGATAACGATGGCCGTACCTGCTTGTAGGCCCTGACCGATATTGAGCGTTTGGATAGACTGCAATACATCTTCACCAAGCCCAGGAGCACCAATCATTGAGGCCAATACCACCATGGCAAGTGACATCATCACAGCCTGATTGATACCTGCCATAATACTGGGCAATGCTTGTGGCAATTTAATCCAGAGAAGTAGCTGTAAATGCGTACTACCAAAAGAGCGCCCTGCCTCGACCATTTCATGATTGACTTGCGTAATCCCCAATGTCGTCAAACGAATCAAGGGTGGCAAAGCATAAATCACGGTCGCGAATAACGCAGGCACTTTACCAATACCAAACAACATCAGCACTGGTATGAGATATACAAAACTCGGCATCGTCTGCATGATATCTAGCACTGGCGTCACAATCTTGCGTAGCAGTTTGCTACCTGACATAGCGATACCAATAGGAATACCAATCACCACCGTGACCAGTACCGATACGATAAGCAGCGCTAAAGTATCGATCAGTGCGCCCCATAAGCCAAAAGCACCTATCAAAAACAGCCCTGCACCACATGCCAGCGCAAACCAAATCTTGCGGACACCAAACCAGCCAAGCACAGTCACAAATGCAATAATCAACCAAGGCGGGATAACCGTTAATAATCGTTCAATAGGTAGTAGCAGATAAGTAAGGGCCATCGTGCTAATAGTACGAAATACATCGCCATAGTTTTGAACAACGTTTGCTAAAGCGTTATTGAGCGGGGTCTCAAGCGACCATGAAGGAAAGCTTGATGCGAGCGCTGACGCATTGATACTAGATGCAGTTGCTTCTGTAGAGATAGCACCCGTTGAGCTAAGACCTAACTTGGTAGCGAGATTGGTAGCAGCCTCATCGGATAACCATGCTTGCCAAACCTCT
Source organism: Psychrobacter nivimaris (assembly GCF_043419765.1). NCBI lineage: Bacteria > Pseudomonadati > Pseudomonadota > Gammaproteobacteria > Moraxellales > Moraxellaceae > Psychrobacter > Psychrobacter nivimaris. The sequence goes on from NZ_JBHOFX010000002.1 coordinate 391,097, forward strand.
GGGTTGTCAAGCAAAAACACCATGGCTTGCTCATCGCCAGTACGTTTACTTTCGCTCATTTCCAAGATAGCACCGTTTAGCTCATCAGAGGTAAATTGCACCTTTTCAAAGACATTCGCTAGTTCAGGATTGGATTCGACAAACGGGGTAGAAACGGCAATACCTAACGGTGATACTGGGAATCCTGACACGCAATCCATCTTACCATCAGCGAGCAAAAGACTTTGCCAACAAGCATCCTCATAAGCTGGGAACTCTAGTGGCGCAAGGTCATATTTGGCCATTAGCCCAGTGGGTTGCCAGTAGTAAAATAACAGTGGCTTATGCTGTTCAAAAGCGGAGGCAATTTCGGCATCGAGAGCAGCACCCGTACCAGGGTGTGCGTTGTTAAAAAGACTGTCTAGGCCGGTGGTTTCTAGCAAACGTGTGTTAAAAATCTCACACGTCCAACCAGAGGGACAGTTCATAAAGCGTGATCTACCAGGATCTTCAGGGTCTTTAAATAGCTCAGTATATTTAGGCAAATCTTGATAGCTGCGTAGTCTTGGGTTCTCTTCCAATACATATCTTGGGACATACCAGCCTTGAGTTGCACCACCTTTTAGCGTATCGCCAATGATGGCCACTTTATTTTGCTCAATGGCTTTTTCCATGATTGGCGAGCGACCAACCCACTGTTCCCCGATGACCTGAATGTCATTCTGTGATAGCGCCGTATCAAGTGCAGGCCCTGCTCCTGGTACTTCCTCTACTGTACAACCGTATCCATCTTCTACGATATGTCTGAGTACGCCAGAGGTAAACTGCCCACTCTCCCAAGTTAGCGCCCCAAATTTAATCGGTGATTCACACGCCGCTGACGCCGTTACAGGCAGTAGTATCGCGCTCATCCACAGTAAGCTTAATGCAATCCATTGGCGCATGCTCTTTCCTATTATTATGTTGTATCGGCATGAAATCACTATTAAAACAATAGAGCTAAAAAAATCTGAACGTCGCTATAACAAGTTTACCAATGCTAGCCATAGACCATTCAGCTACTATCTACTGTTGTTTAGACTTACTACAAAGTGTAGCGATTTATAGAAGTGATGACAAACGCTTATTTGTCGATTAACGCATTAGATAAATTTACGATAGTTTTGATAAAGCTCTTAAGATAAGTCACTCTTAATTTTAGAAATCTATGCTTATAAATTCATATTTTAGACAAAAAAATAGCACCTATTTGGATAGGTGCTATTGGTTGTGATATCGATTGAAAAAGGTCACTATTAATTTCTATAGCTACTATAAAATGTCTAACTAAAGAATTGTTATTTTAAAAACAGCGCCATCGCCTTTTTAAACAGTCCACCATAAGGCGGCAATAATAAATTCAGACCATTGAGCTTGGTTTGTACAAAAATCGGCTTCATATGGCTTAGACGTTCAAAGCCAGCCTTACCATGGTACGCACCAGTACCAGAGTCACCCACGCCACCAAACGGCAAGTCGTGCTGAGCCACATGTATCAAAACTTCGTTGATACATAAGCCACCCGAGACCGTATTGTTACGCACATTTTCGATACTGCTGTAGTTATCACTAAACACATATAGCGCCAATGGACGTGGGCGTGAGTTCACAAAATAAATGGCATCATCAAGCGTCTCATAATGCATCAGCGGCAAAATCGGGGCAAAAATCTCATTTTGCATAAGGTCGCTGTCAGGCGCAGGCTCGCTGACGATGACTGGCGGCATAAGACGGGTTTCTATATTAGGCTCAACGGCGGTTAACGCATGTACCTCGCCACCTGTTAGTGCATCTAGATAGCCTTTTACCCGTTTGAACTGCTCACCATTAATAATGCGAGAATAATCTGGGTTTTCTTCAATATTAGGATAATGCTTGGTCATCCACTCTTTTGCGAGTTGGATAAACTGATCATGGTATTGGCGCTGAATCAAGACATAATCTGGCGCAATACACGTCTGTCCAGCATTTAGTGTCTTACCCATCATCACTCGATTGACGACAGACTCTAGATTGACATCATCCAGTACAATCACTGGTGATTTACCACCAAGCTCAAGCGTCACTGGCGTTAGATTTGGTGCAGCGGCAGCCATGACTTTTTTGCCCACCGCAGTCGATCCGGTATATAGCAGATGGTCAAATGGTAGCTCACTAAAGGCGGCAGCAATCTCAACTTCACCGAGCACCACACAGATCATATCTGGCGAAAAATAACGAGCAATAGCGTCAGCAAACGTCTGAGCAAATTGCGGCGCGGCCTCACTCATTTTGACCATAATGCGGTTACCCGCGGTGAGTGCATCAATCATCGGGCCAATTGCTAAAAATAACGGATAGTTCCAAGGCACCATGATACCGACCACACCCAATGGCTGCGGCTGAATTTCATTATGGGCTGGCATGTATAGCGCTGAAATAGGCGCACGATGTGCTTTCATCCATTTTTTGCCGTGTTTTTTGGCATGGCTGATACCGGTAAAGCTAGGAAACAACTCAGCGAACTGAGTCTCTGACTGGCTACGATAGCCAAAATCTGCACTAATCGCCTTTGCAAAACTCTCTTGGTTATCGCTAAGCATCACTTCTAGATTGTCTAGCTGCATCGTACGAGTGCCCCAATCGTTGATTGGCTGGGTACGGCTTAACATTTGCAAGCGTGAGAATTGCGCTTTCATCTCATCGATAGTCGTCGCCGTACTTAGGGCTTCAGGCACACGCTGCAGCGCAAAACCTGTCTCGGTCACTGCCTGCTCATGGGCGCTTCGGTTGCTATCTGTCATTTGTCTTCCTTGTCATAATCATAGTAATAGTCATAAGGTTTGTAGTCACTACATTATATTGGGTTAGAGGCTCTATCTTTCTAGTCAGGTGCACTCTTTTATAACCTACTCTGACTATAAATTTCATCAGATTCCATTCATCATACTTTAATGTAGCGCATCGACTGAGCAATGAACAGCACCTTTGGTTGACTACTGCGTCTGTACTAGCAGCACCGCTATGAACCACTTGCTACTGTTCTATACCTATTATTTCGTCAGCCATTGTTAACTGTTTATTATTAGCATTTATGCCACTTACAGACATTGCACCAGTATATATCTTTGGGTGATAGTCACCAAAACTGCTACACTACCGATGAGCATTATTTATTTTAAACTTGATAATAATAAGACAGATACTCTCATGCAAAATGACACACAACCCCTTAATGATACGCTTGTCAGCAAATCTCTATCAGCCGCCGATTATGTCCCTACTCTCGATGCGATGCTGGCACGCACCCTCGAACGTATCGATCTAAAAAAGCAACAAGGACTGCGTACGCCTGATGAATTATGGATTGTCGATCATAACGATGTCTATACGCTTGGACAGGCAGGCAAAGAAGAGCACATATTACAGCGTACTGATACACCTATTATCAAGACCGATCGCGGTGGTCAGGTGACATGGCATGGTCATGGGCAGCTGGTTATCTATTGGTTGTTTGACTTGGACAGCCTCAAATGGAGTGTGCGCAATCTTGTCTCCCATGCTGAGCAAGCGATAGAAGACGTCATCAATGACTGCTTGCGTAGCTCACCATCTAGTAGCGACAATATCAGTGCTCGTGCACGCCGCGATGCCCCAGGTGTCTACTTATATGCAGATACTGCTGCAACAGATGACCGCACCGCTACAGATGACAACTCTCTTGATAATAAGATTATGCTTGGCAAAATGGCCTCGCTAGGCTTTAAGATTAAGCATGGCTTTAGCTACCATGGTATTGCGATTAATTTAAATTGTGACCTGTCCTCATTTAACGCCATCAATCCTTGTGGCTATGCCGGCATGCAGATGTTGCGACTGTCTGACTTTGTAGCCATGCAGACAGATTCAGAGCAAACAGAGCCAGAGGCGCAAACTGAACAGCAAATGAGCGATTCATTCAGCTATGAGACAGTCACTCAAAAACTTATTGATAACATCGCCAAGCGCCATGCTGGTCTGATTGAGTTACGAGCTATCGCGCCCAAGTAAGTTTTGAGCCTATTTTTGCATAATCTTTTTTTGCATAATATCTTGCACGCTTAGACTTAAGCATTAAGAGAAAATTCAGTACAAACTTGCTATAATCGCATGCAGTACAAATCGGACGCAGTAACTATCCTTGCTGTATCCCTAGCTCAACCCCTTATTCAAACATCTAAAACAAAAGCAAATTGGAGCATTTTATGGCAGATTTTAACAAAATTTTGGACGCAGGCGACGTAGACGGCGGCATCATCAACGTAGTAGTAGAGATCCCAGCTGGTAGCAGCCATAAAATTGAGTGGAATCGCGAATTAGCAGTATTTGAGCTTGACCGTATTGACCCACAGATTTTTGCCAAACCTTGTAACTATGGTTTCATCCCACAAACACTTGACGAAGACGGCGATGAGCTTGACGTATTGCTATTGACTGAGCAGCCACTACCGACTGGTATTTTCTTAAAAGCAAAAGTTATCGGCGTGATGAAGTTTGTTGATGATGGCGAAGTAGATGACAAAATCGTTGTTGTCCCTGCTGACGACCGTGACACAGGCAATGCTTACAACAGCTTAGAAGACCTACCAAAGCAGTTGATCAACCAATTAGAGTTCCATTTCAGTCATTATAAAGACCTGAAAAAAGCTGGTACGACGGTTGTTGAATCTTGGGGTGATGTTGCAGAAGCGAAAGAAGTTATCAAAGAGTCTATCCAACGTTGGAAAGATCTATAATTATCAAATATTGGCAAAAATGCCAATAACGATAAATAATAAAATACCGCAGTCACCATAGTGGCCGCGGTATTTTTTTGCTTGAACATTGCTTATCTAACATGGTTATAATGAGCATATTACTCATTCACACTTATACGCCGTAATAAGGACAGTCATGTTTAACCCCGACCCTAGCGCAAAACCGGTCAATACCAAGTTGCCAAGAGACGTCATTATGATGGTCGAAAAAAACAACCTAGTAATGGCCATTAAAACTTTGGCGGCAGACGAAAACATCAGTATGGATGAAGCCAAAAGTAGAATTGATGCTTATGAGACCCAGCTAAAGGTAAAGCAACAACAGAAGCTCAATACTATCGCTAGTAAACAAGGCATTCCAAATCAAGCCATTAGCTTTGATAGAGAACAAGAGGAAGACGAGCCTGGGCCATTGGTGAAAAATCGTGTCAAAACCACCAAACAGAGTCAAGGGTTTAAGGGGCTGCAAGACGGTGTCGATAGTCAGCTAAATGACTTAGGCTATAAGAAACCTCTACTGCCTTATTGGCTAAAACGACTACTCGTGATCGCTGTTTTGATGATAGGAATATTTTGGATATTGTGGCGAGTATTTGGTTAAGTGTTTAGCTAAATAAGAAACTGGCTCGACATATTCCCCATACAGCCACATACCGACTAGCTATAATTTAAGAATGTAGCTAGTCGAATAGTTTATTGAAAACCTGCCCTTGAATCCTTTTAAGCGTCCATTAATCTCAAATTACTTAGAGCAATCCTTTATATAAGAAGTAACAGCCTACGACGGTCAATAGTACTGCAAAGCATTTTTTCAGCAACTGCGGCGATAATGAGTGAGCGACTTTTGCGCCTAGCTTGGCGGTAAAAAAGCTCATGATACTAATACCTAAAAAAGCATAGATATGAACAAAGCCAAGCGTATTGGGCACGTCGACTTGAGCTTGCATGCCAAAGAACATAAACCCTAGCGCGCCTGCAATGGCGATCGGCAATCCACATGCGGCTGAGGTTCCAACGGCTTTTTGCATAACCACACCGTAACGCGTGAGATAAGGTACGGTTAAGCTACCACCGCCAATCCCAAAAATAGCAGAAGCGATACCGATACCCGCCCCTGCTGCTAGCTGCTTAGGTTTTGAAGGCAAAGCTATATGAACATTACCAGCATCGTTATTTGCTTTCTTTTTACCACCCATAAACATTTTATAAGCGACCCAAAGCAAAAACACACCAACAATCAACTGCAGATATAAACCAGATATCTGTCCTGCGATCCCTGCTCCTAAAAAGCACCCTATCGCCAAACCTGGCGTCAGATTTTTAAAGACAGGCCACATGACTGCGCCTTTTTTGTTATGCGCCATGAGCGAGCTTATGGACGTGACAATAATAGTCGCTAGTGAAGTACCCAAGGCCAAGTGCATAATACTGTCAGGACTGTAACCCATTTGCGTAAAGACAATAAATAGCAGCGGTACGATAATAGTGCCACCGCCTACTCCAAATAGCCCCGCAGCAAATCCTGCTAGCGCCCCTATTATTAAAAAAGTTATTAATTCCACAGGATAGTTACTTCTTATTTAGATTTAATGAAATGATAATTATAGTTAAACGACTGCTTAATGTTGGACGAGCAATAGCCCATAGGCTTAGGTGTTGGATTATAGATGTTGGATTATAAATACTGGATTAAATAAGCTCCACTTGCCCAACTCTAGAATAGGCACGGTTAAAGTAAACCAACCCTTCATCAGTTCCGCCTTGTGGCTCAGCCTGATTGATAGCGACAACGCGGCACATAAAGACGCTATGCGTGCCGACTTCTTGAATTTGTTCAATCTCACAATCAAAGCTGACCAAGGCATCCACCAGTACAGGAGCGCCTGTTTGTAATTGTGTCCAAGAACCATATTCAAACCGTTCTTCTGAACACAGTTTAGAGGCAAAAGCATTTGACAGTTGCTCATGTTGCGCGCCCAATACATTGACACTTAAAACCTTATTTTCAAGAAAGTAGCTATGTGACCGAGACGTTTGATTCATACAGACAAGCAAGGTCGGCGGTGTGTCTGTGACACTACATACTGCCGATGCTGTAAACCCATGTACGCCCGTTGCCCCTGCTGTGGTCACCACATTGACCGCAGTCGTTAGCAAAGACATAGCATCTCTAAAGTCGGTCGCGTCAATCTTATCTTTAATCATTGCTTCAATCCTGAGAAACGTTAAGAAATAACGTTAAAAAATTGTGCTTCAATTTTAGTTTTGCAAGGGAAATTCTTTAAATAGAATTTCCTAAACGGCTAAACTCTAAGCAGTCAGTTCTTGACGAACGATTTGAGCACCAGCGCTTAATGCTGCGAGCTTACCACGGGCGACTTGGCGAGACAAAGGTGCCATGCCGCAATTGGTCGCAGGATACAGCTTATCAGCATCGACAAATTGTAGCGCTTTGCGTAGCGTATCGGCCACCTCTTCTGGTGTCTCGATAGTGTTGGTTGCCACATCAATGGCACCGACCATCACTTTTTTACCACGAATCAATTCAATCAGATCCATAGGTACACGTGAGTTTTGACACTCCAGTGAGATGATATCGATTTTCGACTGTTGCAGTTTAGGGAACGCTTTTTCGTATTCGCGCCACTCTGAGCCCAGTGTCTTTTTCCAATCGGTATTGGCTTTGATGCCATAGCCGTAGCAAATATGAACAGCTGTCTCACACTTTAGACCTTCAATGGCGCGCTCTAAAGTCGCAATACCCCAGTCGTTCACATCATCAAAGAATACATTGAATGCAGGCTCATCAAACTGGATAATATCGACGCCAGCCGCTTCTAATTCTTTTGCCTCTTGATTCAGGATTTTAGCAAATTCCCAAGCCAATTTTTCACGGCTTTTATAATGCCCGTCATATAACGTATCAATCATCGTCATCGGCCCTGGCAACGCCCATTTGATTGGCTGATCGGTTTGCTGACGTAAAAACTTGGCATCATCAACGAATACGGACTTTGGACGGCTCACCGCACCAACGACTGAGGGCACGCTCGCATCATAGCGATTGCGGATTTTGACCGTTTCACGCTTCTCAAAGTCAACACCATCAAGGTGCTCGATGAACGTAGTCACAAAATGCTGACGGGTCTGCTCGCCATCACTGACAATATCAATCCCTGCATGCTGCTGCTCTTGCAATGATACACGCAGCGCATCTTGCTTGGCTTCAAGCAACTGCTCGCCCTCTAACGCCCAAGGTGACCAAATTTTCTCTGGTTCTGCTAGCCAAGAAGGTTTTGGTAAGCTGCCAGCGGTAGACGTCGGTAATAGTAGTTTCATACGATTTATCTTCTGATTAATTTATTTTTTATTATGTTGATGAGTGATGCTCAGTTAAGCGGCTTGCTTCCTAGCCGTTTTTTTATCAGCAGCTTCTTTTTGAGCAGTATCGCCTGTTACATCATAGCTTGTAGCCCATTCCTCAAGGATTGTTTGATACGGCTTAATAAAATGTGTCTCAGTAAATCTGCCTTGGGTCACTGCCATCTGACTACGTTCGGCACGGTCATAGACCACTTGAGTCAATGAATAGTCTTGGTAGTTCAGGCTAGGTTGATACACTTGTCCAGCGCTTGAGTTGGCGTTGTAAATCTCAGGACGGTAGATCTTCTGAAAGGTCTCCATGGTGCTAATCGCACTAATCAGCTCAAGATCGGTGTAATCACTGAGCAAGTCCCCTGCAAAATAAAATGCTAATGGCGCGGCGCTGCCTTCAGGCTTAAAATAACGTACCGTTAAGCCCATTTTATGAAAGTAGTCGTCGGTCAACGAGTATTCATCTTGTTTGTATTCAATGCCCAATACAGGGTGCTGATTGACAGTACGATAGTAAGTCTTGCTGGTTGACACGCTCAGGCAAATCACTGGTTTTTTGTGAAAATGAGCGTTGTAAGCCTCTGAATTTAATAAATACTGAAACAATTTGCCATGCAACTCACCAAAATTATCTGGCGTTATGGATGCTAGGTTTTTGTCACGATGCTCTGGTAACACAATACTAAAGTCATAATCACGCACATAAGATGAGAAACTGTTGCCAACCATCCCGTCGATACGCTTGTTTTCTTTGTGATCCACAATCGTTGTTTTTAGCGTTTCGATAATAGGAAACGTCTGACCATTGCCTTTAACATCTAGATCGACAGAGATGATATCAACTTCAACAGAATAACGATCTGCTGTCAGATTGTCCCAATGCGCCAATGCATTAAAGCGGTTATTGATCATGGTTAACGTTTTGCGTAAGTTCTCTTGGCGGTGCTCGCCGCGTGCCAAATTTGCAAAGTTAGTCGTCAAACGCGTGCTATCTGCAGGCTGATAGTTTTCGTCAAAACGAATGTGCTTGATTGAACAATTGAATTCTTTACTCATGGTGATCCGCTACCTTATTTATCTGAGATAAAACCAAATCTGTGTATGAGGTGAATCATACCGAAATCTAAACATGAATAAAAATGATACAATTTAAACATAAGATGAATTTTATTCACCTTCCTGAAAATTAGATATATAAAGGAAACTTAACAGAGGAAGTTTTAAAGGTTTATTTAACGTATAACTAAGTCTTTCACATATAAACGGAGAAGAAGGCTTTTATACTGATTAAGAGTATTTGAGGCATAAAAAAAGGATACCGTAGTATCCTTTCTCATCATATTCGAAGCTAATAACAAATTTATTCTAGTGATGCTCACCAGGTAGAATTTTGGCAAAGGCGCGCTGAGCAAGGTTAGGCTTGCTATCAGTCGTTTGTGCAGCAGTCGAACTTGGGAAAATACGATAACCAATGGACTGGACACCAACGTTAAAGGCTGGTACCAGTGAATAAGTCGCCGAGGCAAATTTACCCATATTACTCGCAATGCTATTTGGCTTATGAACGATGGCTTTTGCGACCATCATCGCGGCTTCGTCAGGCATCAATGCTGGCATATAGCGATATAGCTTGGTTGGCGCAATCATCGGGGTACGCACAAGTGGCATAAAGATATTGGTTACTTTGATATTATCGCCTTTGACTTCAGCAGCCAAACAGCGACTAAATGCGTCTAAGGCAGCTTTTGACGCGACATACGCTGAAAAGCGCGGACTGTTTGCCAATACCCCAATTGAAGATATGTTCACGATTTGACCGGTCTGGCGACCAATCATCGTTGGCAAGAAACCAAGAATGATTTTGACCGCGCCAAAATAATTAATCTCCATGGTACGTTCAAAATCATGAAAACGGTTGACCGACTCATGCACTGAACGGCGAATCGAACGACCCGCATTATTGACTAGTACATCGACATGTTTAAAGTCAGCCAAAATCTTTTCACTGGTTTTTTCAATCTCATCCATATTGGTCAGATCGCATGGATAGTAACTGGCCGCGCCGCCAAGCGTTTCAATATTTTCCTTGACCATTTTTAGCTTATCTTCAGTACGGGCCAGCAAAATAACATGCGCGCCACATTCACTGAGCAAAAAAGCCGTACGCTCGCCGATACCACTTGATGCGCCTGTGATGATAATATTCTTGCCTTTGACGGCTTTGGTAATTGCTTTTTTCGAGAGATTGGCCATAAAAAGTCCTTTTCGTTTATTCTATAGTTATTGGTATTCGGTTATAGCATAGCAAAAAATGTCGTATGGAGTGAACAAAACCATAGTAGGCATTAGCTAACGGGACTTTTACAAATTTCGTCGACATAAATATTTATAAATACATTTTTAGCTTGTTGTTAATTACTAAGTACTAAGTGTTAAGCTTTTTTCTGATCAATTATGAGGAGTACCTGCTTTGATAGACACACTAACTCACTATATCGACTTAATTGCCAAAATGATCGAAGTCATTGGCGTCCTCATTATGTTTTTTGGGCTATTTCTTGCTTTATATAGAGCTTTTCGAGCGTCGGGGCATTTTAATAATGATACTTATGTTGAAATCAGACAGACCGTAGGCAAGTCTATATTGTTAGGGTTAGAGGTGCTAATCGCCGCTGATATCGTGGCTACTGTCGTCACCGAGCCATCGCTACGCAGCGTACTGGTGCTAGGTTTTATCGTACTGATTCGAACCTTTTTAAGCTTATCGCTACAGGTTGAATTAGAAGGTCGATTCCCTTGGCAAAATAGAAAACCTGCGCCTGACAAACAGCCTGATACTGACAATCATACTGTGCCAATTGATAAAGCATAGCTGTTGGACAAAAATGCCATCAAGAAACGATGCATAGACATGATTAGCACGAGTTTATAAAACAAGTTAGCACTGATTTATAAAACAAGATTTAAGCAATTGCTACTCATGCGCCTGCAAAAAAGTCTCGACCACTTTGAATTGCCCAGCCGTGCTTTCTTCGCCATACATCGCCTGTCTAAAGGCGTTAGAATTTGGAATGCCTGTCGTATACCAAGCAATATGTTTGCGAGCGATACGGCAGCCTGAGTACTCCCCATAGAAATCATAAAGCTCTTGCAAATGGGCCAGTACGATCTCTTTTATTTCACTAACGCTCGGTGCCTCTAGACGCTCGCCAGTACGCAAGAAATGCTCAATATCGCGAAATATCCACGGTTGCCCTTGTGCAGCACGCCCAATCATCACCGCATCACAGCCTGTCATCTCATAGACGTGTTGGGCTTTTTGTGCGCTATCGATATCGCCATTGGCTATAACAGGAATACTGATGCTTTCTTTGACTTCGCGTATTAGCTCATAGCGTGCATTGCCTGTGTACATGTCTTCACGCGTACGTCCATGAATAGCAATCGCTGCAATACCTGCCTGCTCAGCACGCTTGGCGACTCGTAAGATATTTTCACGACCATTCTCAAAACCTAGACGTGTCTTTAGCGTGACAGGTGCATCCACCGCATTGACCGTGGCATCTAGCAAGCGCGCGACCAAATCTTCGTCTTGCAACAATGCAGAGCCTGCCAGCTTACGACAGACCTTTTTAGCCGGACAGCCCATGTTGATATCGATAATCTGTGCGCCATTATCAATCTGATATCGTGCCGCTTCAGCCAGTTTGTCCGGCTCAGCACCTGCTATCTGTGCCGAAATAGGCGCAATCTCATTGTCAAAATTAGCACGGTACAAGGATTTCTTGCGTGCATAAAGGGCCGTATCAGCGATGATCATCTCGCTGACCGCATGACCTGCGCCAAATGATTTGCACAATCGACGAAAAGGATTGTCCGTCACGCCTGCCATCGGTGCGACCATCAAACGATTTTCAATCGTCAGGCCACCTATGTTCAATGGCTGCAACAATGGATGATCAGACAAAGTCGAGGATAAAGGTAAAATGGGAGAATCAATAGACATAAAAAACGGCTTGATTTGTAAAGAAAACAAGCCGTTATTCTAAGGATTCCTGCGTTTATTGCAAGCGATTAACGTGAATAGCTTGCATAAGCATTGGTCATTTTTGATACATTTTATGCATTATTTATCAAGCACACTGCCCTGCTCTAGCGTGATGTCATCATCATGCTCTTGCATGCGCCACGGTAGGCTATCAGGCGATACATTGAGGAAATGTAAATACTTCTCAAACTGATCAATGATGTCATTAATCACTGATTCAGATTTGTAGCCGTATAAGTCATAGGTCTGACCACCACGGCGTAGATACACCTCAGCGCGATGATGATGCTCTTGTGGCAAGGTATCTGCGCTGTCTTCAGTATAATAATCAGGCGCATCATGTTCAGATAAGCGAACTTCATACCAAAACTCGACATCGTCACCACGCTGTAGCTCTAATACGGCTCGGTTATTAACCGCGTCATAGTTGACCTCAGTCGTCCAACCAGTTTCTGCAAATTTAGACGACACCTCCATCATCGAAGGCATAACCACTTCTTTGATATAACTTAAGACCTTTTCACGCGTTGGCTTATCGGTCATATAATCAATACGCTCGCGCCATGCAGACGGTTTGAGTAAATGCGGCGGTAGTCTGTTGTCATTACCAAGGCTCTGATTACGATGTCCTTCGATACGCAGCGCACGCCACATACCAAACATTGAAATAAGAATAATAATCGCAAATGGTAATGCACTAACGATAGCCGCTGTTTGTAGGGCTTCTAAACCACCTGCAAGTAGCAATACTGCTGCGACAGCACCTTCAGTCACTACCCAAAAGCTACGCTGCCACCATGGTGTATCACTGCGACCACCTGCCGCTAGCGAGTCGATTACCAATGAGCCAGAATCCGATGACGTCACAAAAAAGGTAATAATCAATAAAATGGTCAACGACGACACAAATTCAGTAAACGGTAGATTCTCTAACAGTTTAAACAAAGCAATCGCTTGGTTGTTTTGTACTTCACTGATTAACGAGGTATAACCATCGACCATGATCATGTGTAGTGCGGTATCGCCAAACACCGAAAACCAAAAGAATGTAAAGAAGGTCGGTACCAACATCACACCCAACACGAACTCACGAATAGTACGACCACGGCTAATCTTGGCGATAAACAGACCTACAAAAGGTGCCCATGCGATTGTCCATGCAAAAATAAACAAGGTCCAGCTACCGATCCAATTGCTATTTTCGTATGCCTGCAAGCTAAAGGTGCGTTCAACGATATTACCCAAATAGCTACCCGTATTTTCCATAAAGGCATTCAAGATAAAAATGGTCGGACCGACAACAAATACGAACAGCATCAACGCAGTTGCTAATAGCATATTTAAAATAGATAAGCGTTTTACACCCTTATCCATCCCTGCTAATACCGATACCAATGCTGCGGCGGTCACCAAGGCAATGGCAATCACCTGTACGGTCGTATTCATTGGAATGATATCTGGCAATAGATAATTGAGTCCCGCATTAATTTGCGACACCGACAAGCCAAGACTGGTCGCAATACCGAACATCGTACCCAATATCGCAAACACATCAACCGTATGACCGATAGGGCCATGAATCCTGTCACCAATAATCGGATACAGCGTCGAGCGTATTGATAGTGGTAGACCATGACGAAACGCAAAATAAGCTAGTGATAAACCAACGACACCATAAATTGCCCAAATATGAAAACCCCAGTGAAAATACGCTATTTGCATCGCCTCTTTTGCCGCGGCGATAGTCTGCGGATCCGACATTGGCGGACTAGAAAAGTGCATCACTGGTTCCGCTACCCCATAAAACAGTAACGCAATCCCGTAACCGGCCGAAAACAGCATGGCAAACCATTCAAGGAATCCGTACTCCGCCTCAGCATGATCAGGGCCTAGCTTGATACTGCCATAAGACGAAAACGCCAGTACAATAATGAACATCAAAAACAGTGCCACTGCCAGCATATAAAACCAGCCGAATGTCTCAGTCGTAAAACTAAGCACATCACTAAACAGAGCACCCGCTGCTTCAGGATTAATAGCCGTACCAATGACCAATAGCAGCATAATAATTGCTGCAGGTACAAAGACTGGTAATAAAATAGTCGAACGAGGTAATTTACTCATGAAAGATAATATCCTCAAAAGTTGACGATGCCTTTTTATGAAAATTTTTAATTAAGGCAAAGATTAGAAAATGTGTGTGAATGGTCATAATAATTATCACACTCTTTTCCAAAACCCTAGACAAGCGTTCAACTCGTAACATGACTTTAACGAATGTTACATGACTATTACCAAGAAAATAAAAAAGGCAGCTTGCTAGCTGCCTTTTGATTGTATATGTATTTTTTTAGTGATTTATAACCTATAAATGCTCGCTAATTCGTAAATACCAATATTTTTTGTACCTAAACAGAAGCAATCTGTTTCCTAACTAGGCATCAATCACTGCCGCCAGTTTCTGTGCAATATCTGACAAATCATTGTTATCGGCTTGGGTCACTGCATGACGACCCAATTCATGGATACTTGATGGAATGAGATGTACATGATAATGAAAGACCGTTTGACCTGCTTGTGAGCCATTCAACTGCATTTGGATAACGCCTTCACGCTCAAACACTTGACGCTGGGCTTGCATAACCTTTTTAGACGTCATTAATACCGCAGCAGCATACTCTGGCTCAAGATCGGCCAAATCAACAGCTTTTTGCTTCGGTATCACCAATACGTGGCCTTCTGCTTGCGGCATGATATCCATAAAGGCGAGCGTTTTATCATCTTCATATACTTTGTGATACGGAATATCACCATCTAACATTTTGGCAAAGATATTATTGTCGTCGTAAGTAGTCTGTTGATTCAATTCAGTCATTATTTCTTCCTTTAAGAGTTTTATTATTAGTTGATTAATAGCTATCCAAAATAGATAAAAGCATCTGTCATATAGTGGACGAAATATAACTTTAGTACAAGTCAGTATGACAATCGAATTTGAAAAATATCAAGCCATATTCCAACCATGCTAGCTCACTAATTTATTGGCAGGCCATACCCTTAAAATGTTATATTAACTCTCTATTTTAATAACGCTATGTTTATGGATTTGCCTACTTTGCCAACTCAAACAGATATGGATAACACTGCTGCAACCCTTGATAGTAAGGAAGAACACTCTGATATTGAGAGTGAAAGTGGTACTCAAACCATTGATCCGAACGCTATCATATTAGCAGAAGCATTGACTGATAAAGCCATCAGCTGGCAGATACACAATTGTAAAATTATAAAGAAGATTGTCACGCAAGATTTGCCACTGCCTTTTTTGTATCACTATGACAGTTTAGATGATGCGATCAAACAAACGCACTCGCTCACTCCTGAGTTACTGCTTCAATTCAATACACCCATGTCGGCTCATCAAGCTGCCAAATTAATTGGCATTGACGAGGAGCTGCTGACCAGTCCTTGGCATGTAAAAATTATCGGCTCGTTGGTAGTCTTTAGTGAGGCATTGCAGTTGGCTGTACGGCTACACTGGACCAATACGGGTAAAGAGACGCAGCAGGTATATACTAAGAATGCTGCCGACGCTATTATTGCCGCTTTTAAAGACTGGCAGTTTTTTGGTCGTGTAGACGTCCTTTATAAAAATAATAAGCAGACATTAGTTAGTATTGACGAGCAAAACCCTAATACGCAAGCACTACCTGCCGAATCATTGCTGACGATTGAAGCTAGTAGCGATTATCAACAGCTACTGGCTACTCATGCGCTTGCAGCCATTGTGAAATTAGAAGCAGACAAAGCTGATCTTCCTTGGTTTGACAAAGCCATATTAGAACGTATTGAATAGCTATTTTGAATAACTGTTTTTTTTGCTCATCGCTTGTGATTATTAATTCGTTATTATTAATTCACTGTTATTAGCATATTGTTTTTAGTTATTCATATCTAATGGTATGGTAACGAATTAGTATTATTCACTAGTACTCACTCTCTATAAAAAGCACACTATCCCTATTAAAACTGAGGGTGCACATTTTAACAACCCCGCCTATTTGTAAGGAATATCACATGGATTATCGCTCAAAAACCTCTACCGGCGGTCGTAATATGGCAGGCGCGCGCGCATTATGGCGTGCAACCGGCATGACTGACGGCGACTTTGGCAAGCCAATCATTGCGATTGCTAACTCTTTTACCCAGTTTGTACCCGGCCATGTGCATCTAAAAGACCTTGGACAACTGGTCGCCCGTGAGATTGAGCAAGCAGGCGGCGTTGCAAAAGAGTTCAATACCATTGCGGTCGATGATGGTATTGCGATGGGCCATAGCGGTATGTTGTACTCGCTACCAAGCCGCGATTTGATCGCTGATTCTGTCGAATATATGGTCAATGCCCACTGTGCAGATGCGCTAGTTTGTATTTCTAACTGTGACAAAATCACTCCGGGTATGTTGATGGCCGCCATGCGCCTTAACATTCCAGTGGTATTTATCTCAGGTGGTCCAATGGAAGCGGGCAAAATCTTAGCCAGTACTGTTGGTAAGAGCCACAATACCGATAATAGTGACAGCAGTGCTGTTCGCAAACTTGACCTTGTCGATGCGATGATGGACGCTGCTGATGATAGCATCAGTGATGAAGACGTCGCTGCTATTGAAGCCTCAGCCTGCCCTACTTGTGGCTCATGCTCTGGTATGTTTACCGCCAACTCGATGAACTGCTTGACCGAAGCTTTAGGCCTAGCACTACCAGGTAATGGCTCACTGCTAGCTACTCATTCATTACGCCGCGAGCTATTCTTAGAAGCGGGTCGTACCATCGTGTCGCTTGCTAAACGTCGTTATGAGCAAGATGATGACTCTGTACTACCACGCTCTATCGCTACCAAAGCCGCTTTTGAAAATGCCATGAGCTTAGATATCGCTATGGGCGGCTCAACCAATACCATCTTGCATCTACTTGCTGCGGCTAATGAAGCAGAAATCGACTTTAAGATGGCTGATATTGACCGTTTGAGTCGCGGTGTGCCTTGTCTGGCAAAAGTAGCCCCTGCCTCACAGAAATACCATATGGAAGACGTGCATCGTGCTGGCGGTGTCTTTGCATTACTTGCTGAGCTTGATCGCGCCGAGTTACTAAAAACTGATGTACCAACTATCCATAGCGCAACGATGAAAGAAGCGATTGATAAGTGGGATATCATGAACCCTGACAATCATGAAGCTCGCGCACGCTTCCTTGCAGCACCTGGTGGCGTACGTACCACAGAAGCATTCTCACAATCAAAAGAGTGGTCAAACCTCGATGTCAACCGTGAGTCAGGCTGTATCCGTAGTACCAAACACGCCTACTCTACAGATGGCGGCTTAGCCGTACTATATGGCAATATCGCTGAGCGCGGCTGTGTGGTCAAAACCGCAGGCGTCGACGAAAGCATCTTGACCTTTACTGGTCGAGCGCGACTATTTGAATCACAAGATGATGCGGTTGCTGCGGTATTGGCTGATCAAATCGTTGCAGGCGATGTGGTCATCATTCGCTACGAAGGCCCTAAAGGCGGCCCTGGTATGCAAGAGATGCTTTATCCAACGACTTATCTGAAGTCAAAAGGATTGGGTAAAGAATGTGCCCTACTGACAGATGGTCGTTTCTCTGGTGGTACATCAGGCCTATCAATTGGTCATGCTAGCCCAGAAGCTGCTGAAGGTGGGGCGATTGGTTTGGTCGAAGAAGGCGATAGCATTCATATCGATATCCCAAATCGTACCATCAACATGCAAGTGAGCGATGCAGACTTAGCCGTTCGCCGAGAAGCTATGGAAGCGCGTGGTCGTGATGCATGGAAACCTGTCACCCGTGACCGTCATGTCTCGCCAGCATTACGTGCTTATGCGGCTATGACCACCAGTGCTGATACTGGTGCCGTACGTGACGTGAGTCAAGTCGAACGCTAGTCTATAAGCTATCAACGCTCCAAATATACTAATGAAAATATATTAAGCCTGCGCAATGCAGGCTTTTTTTTCACCAAAAAACAACGTAGCTGTCGTTTTGATAACTATTTTTTGCGGTAATTATTTTATTTTGACGTCATGATAAAGAGTATCAATGACTGACTATCAACTATTGCTGTGAATTGTCATCAATAACTAAAATCACCCTCTTAAAATCGATCCTTAAAACATAACGACGTGCGTAAATTTTATGATTGAAAAATATAACCTATTCTTATTAATCTGCGGGATTGCCTTTTTACTCGGGGCCTTGTTTCCTGTTATTTTTAAGCGCACCTCTATCTCATTACCGATGCTCCAAGTCAGCTTCGGTCTGATGATGGGCTACTGGTGGACGTCTTTATCCTTTTTAGACCCACTTGATAACGGTTTACTCATCGAGAAGCTGACTGAGATTGTTGTATTGGTCTCATTGGTTGGTGCTGGTATTAAAATCGATACGGAGCTGTCTTGGCGATTGTGGCGACCAACAGTAAGACTGCTACTCATTACCATGCCTATTGGTATTTTTGCGATGGCAGTCTTGGGGTATTACGCGTTTGGTTTGAGCCTTGGTGCAGCTATTTTATTAGGTGCAGTGTTAGCGCCTACTGATCCAGTGTTAGCTTCGAGCATTCAGGTAGGACCTCCCAATACAGGAAGAGAAGACACACCTCGCTTTACCTTAACGTCAGAGGCCGGGTTGAACGATGGTCTGGCTTTTCCGTTTGTGTACCTAGCGATTAAGATCGCAGAAGCATTCAGTGAAGGCACAGCCTTTACTTACGAGATGCTATGGTCGTGGTTTACTCATGATGTTTTGTGGAAGATTGGCGCAGGTATAGTGGTAGGTGTATTGGTTGGTAAATTATTGGCCAAAGTCGTGTTTTCTAAACATACTCGCGAGACTACCATCTCGCAAGGCTATGTGGTTATTGCTTTGACACTACTAGCCTATGGACTTGCAGAGTATGTACACAGTTACGGCTTTATCGCTGTATTCGTGGCTGCATTTGCGTTTCGTCGTTCGGAGTGTGAGCATACCTATCATCAAAAACTGCATGATTTCGCTGAGCAATCAGAAGGCTTATTGATGTCATTAGTGCTGGTTATCTTCGGCATGTTCCTCGGTCAAGGGTTGCAAGCAGGTGTCGAGCTGACATGGCGCGTCTATATCGTCAGCTTTACCTTCCTACTACTTATACGGCCGATTGGTGGGTTTATTGCTTTATCAGGATTAAATCTGCCTCATACCGAGAAATACGCAATATCGGCTTTGGGTATTCGCGGTATCGGTACCCTATATTATCTGTCCTATGCGCTTAATCAAGGATTCTTCGCGGATGAGGATGCGCTCAAATTGTGGATTGTCTGTTCGATAGTCATTTTGACTTCTATCTTTATCCATGGTCTCAGCGCATCAAGATTGCTCAAAATGACACCAAACAAGCAGCATTAACATTAATGCTGCTTATATTTGAGACAGAATCAATTCGCGATTGAAGTTGGCATTATTAAAGTATCTCTTCTACCCAGCTCAAGACGGCTTCTGTCAGCGCAAACTGACGAACGTCATTGAGCATGGTGGTATCAAAACTATGAATAAAAGCAAATGACAATTGGCGTTCAGGGTCACACCAAGCAACCGAGCCGTTATATCCCATATGCCCAAATCCTGATAAATCAGAACTCATTCTCTTATCCGTATCATCGTTGTTAGCATACAAGCTAAATAATCTATGGTAACCCAATCGCCATTTCATAGCTGCTGGCATAACCGCATCTAAACCCTCAACCTGCGGAGTAGATAACTGCTCAAAAGTAGCACTATCAATCAGCGTCTTTCCTTGCCATAGACCGCCATTAGCGAGCATTGCATAAATCGTTGCCAGTGCTTTGGCGGAAGCGACACCATTTGCCGCTGGAATGACCGCCTGTAATGTTTGGCGGTCATGATAATCAAGCGCGTGCTTGCCAGCAGGTATCAGCGCCGCCTTATAGTTTTTTAGATTAAGCTGACTGGTATTGAAATATAAGCTATTGATACGCGCAGTATTTAAGGTAGGTTGTACGCTATCATTGTCAGAGCTAGCTAGCTTTTCATCAAGGCTATTTTGCGTCTCAGCTGCACGCTTATCATTTATCATTTTCTGCTGCCAGCAGTGATAACTAGGTAAGCTTGCATAAGTACGTAAAGTCTCTTGAGAGTCTACTTTTAAGGTTGGTTTTTGACGTCTCGATTTTAATTGAGCACTCGTATCCTCTGTTTCTTCAAAATCTTTGGCCAATTTTGCCACCTGATCTACTTTACTATCTGGCACACCAAAATAGCAGCTATCGGCAATACCCAGAGGATCCGTTAGATACTGGCGCAGTGCTTCGGCTAGCGACAAATGAGTAACCGCCTCTACTACGCCGCCCAATACCCAGCCATAGATCAATGCACTATAAGCGCTGTCATACTTAGTAGCATTTTCGGGAGAGGTAATGGGCATCACTGCAATATGGCGCAGCATCGTATCCCAATCAAGTACCGTCTCGCTATCGACATCAATACTTTGAATCGAAAACAAATCGGCCTGATGTGACATGACTTGTCGTAACGTCATTTGGTCTTTACCGTTTGCAGCAAACTCTGGCCAGTAATGAGCAATAGGTTTGTCATATTCAAGCAGTTGCTGCGAAACCAGCACATGAACCAATGTTGCCAATACTCCTTTACCAGTAGAAAAATTAATGGCCAACGTATCAGGCTGCCACGGCATATCAGGACGCGCCATACCTGTACTGACTTGCGCGATACAATGACCTGCCTGATACACGGCCACAGCCCCGCCAGCAGGTACATCATCAAGCTGTAAATCTGTCAATAATTGCTGTAATTTTTTTTGAAATTCAGCATTTATAGATGTATTAGAATTTTCTGTATTATGATCCATTATTATTACCTTGCTCCAGTGATATGAATTATTCTGTTTTTAAGATGATAGGAATACGTAAGCTATATAAAATATTTGAACCAGTATAAATGAATTGTGAGCCAATAAAAAAGGCCACCCATTGGTCGCCTTTTTTATTATTTATTTTGATGTTATTTTTAGAGTTTACTCACGTCTAAGACAGCATTGAAATGCAGTGCTGTAAATTTAGTTAACGCGGTACTAGCAAACGATTATGAACTTCTTGTTCAAGCTTGGTCAAACCATGACTGCGACCACGTTCCATCGCTGTATCCATCTTACGTCCACGCAACCATCCTGCCCGCAGCGCTATTGCAGCTCCCACTCTATTACCTGACCCACAGTGCATAGCGACTTTTTTGCCATGGTGCTGGCGTAATACATTATCAAACGCCAATATCTTAAGCTGCTTTAGCTCTTTAGCACCGCTGATAGGCAGCTGTTCGTAGTGCATACCTGCTTGCTCAACTGCTGATGCCTCATCAAAGCTTAACTCGTCATCAGGCTGCAAGTTGATGACCAGCTCGACGCCCGCTTTCGCTAAAGCCGCAACTTTTTCGTCATCTAATGCACCGCACACGATAGTGTTTGCATCTGGACGAAAATAAGGCTTAAAGATATCGGCCAAATCAACGCCATTATCGGCACTAATATGAATGTTAGCGCCGCTATCGTTAGCAGCAACCGTATTAGTCGCTATCGAGCTATCTGTTTGATCTACGTCTATCGCGTTTTCTTCTGAAGGCATGTTTTGTGAAGTCATAATAATAAATATGTACGTTAAATATGGCTGTTAAAATAGAAGCTTTATGATGTTTATATTACTTGCTGTCGCTCTTTAAGGTCACAACACCCGCCAAATGCGGTTTATTGTTTTTAGAGCTATACAGTCCAAACTCACAAGTATCATCTACGTTTGTAAGTTGGGCTACTGGCTCAGCAATCAGCTCTACTTCAGCTGGCAAAAAGATAGGCAGCTTAAATGAGACGTCAATCGTGTAAGCATCAGGCAGGTCACCCATCAGAGCAAGGCATTTAGCCTTTGACCACATACCGTGTGCAATCGCTTTAGGGAAACCAAACGCACGTGCTGATAGTGGATGCAAATGAATCAAGTTAAAATCGCCTGAGACAAAAGCATAACGACGACCGATATCTTCTGGCACTTCAAAAATGCTATGAACACCTGCTTCGTTTACTTCAGGCTTGACCATTACCGGACGCGGCGCGCTCTTTTTATCTTTACTACTAGGTTTTTTGCTACGTGATAAATAAGTCGATGTACCTTCCCAGATGACTTCATCTTCTGACTTTACAATAGTCACAAAGTCAAACTGCTGACCTTGAGCATGATCGCGTAGGTTATCAAAAGTAACCGACATTGCTACCGTTTCACGCTCTCCAATCGGACGATACTGAGTGACGCTATTATCAACGTGAACAAGACCTAACATGGCAAATGGGAATGGCTCTTTGACCATCATGTTCATCTGCAGCGTCTGCGACAATACCGAGAAATAGGTCGCTGGCACTTTACCATCATCAGCAAAACCGCAAATTTTGCGATAGTCATCTAGGTTTTCTTGATCGATATGCAAGTCATCTACATAGTAAGTAGATTGTGGCAACTGGTCTCTACTGACCTTGCCGCCATTACCGATAGGCAATAAGCTTTTGACAATATTGGCGTAAGTGGTGTGCGCTTTTGGCAACGCATCATAATGTTTGTCTGACATAAGTACATCCTAAGTGTGGCTTGAACAAGTTCTTTAACGTATATAAAGACAATCTGCAGTCATTGACTAAAGCCTACTATTAAATCATCTAATAAGCATTAAATTTAATCAACCTCATGAGTATCTTTAATAGCAAAAAATAGTTTGGCTATTGGTTCTTGTGTTTTTATCATAAAAAAGCCACCCTTGGGCAGCTTTATTACACTTTATCAGAGATTATTTCGTAAGCATATGTGATACAAACGAGAAATAATAGCTCATATGATACAACTACTTTCTCTACCTGCACCTTATTTCTCACATATACTTATCAATTAATCAACGTTATGCACCAAGTAAGCTTTGACCACAGACGCGAACCGTGTTGCCATTTAGACCGCCAGACGCAGGTGATGCAAGCCATGCGATAGTCTCAGCCACATCTACTGGCAAGCCGCCTTGGCTCATTGAGTTCATGCGGCGACCAGCTTCACGAATAGCAAATGGAATGGCTTCTGTCATTTGGGTTTCGATGAAACCAGGAGCGACTGCATTGATCGTCATGCCTTTAGCATTATCTTCTAATTGCTTGGCAGTTGCGTTAACCAAACCAATTACCCCAGCTTTAGAAGTGGCATAGTTGGTCTGACCCATGTTGCCAGCGATACCTGAAATTGATGACACACATACGATACGTGCGTTTTCTTTTAGTACATCGTTATCTAACAAGTAGCGATTCAATCTAGCGATACTGCCTAAGTTGATATCAATGACCATGTTCCATTTTTTCTCATCCATCTTAGCCAACGTCTTATCGCGAGTCACGCCAGCATTATGGATGATTGAATCTAGACCACCACGTTTTTGGGCAGCGTCAGCGATTTCTGCACCAGCGTCTTCACTAGTGATATCTACTGTCAAAGCAGAGCCACTGATTTCGCTAGCAACTTTTTGTAGGTCAGCTTGCTGCTGCGGTACATCTAGACAGATAACATGCGCCCCTTCACGAGCCAAGACGCGAGCGATAGCTTCGCCAATACCGCGACTGGCGCCAGTCACTAGCATAGTTTTACCGCCCAAAGGCTGGTTCCAGTCAACATCGACTGAGCTGCCTTTACTGACACGTACTACTTGTCCTGATACATAAGCTGAACGAGCTGAGGTAAAAAAGCGTAAGGTCGAATCTAGGTTTTGCTCTGCGCCTTCTTCAACATAAATCAGCTGCGCTGTGATACCGCGCTTAAACTCTTTACCCACTGACTTCACAAAACCTTCAAGCGAGCGTTGAGCCATTGCTGTTTCAATATCCGTGATGTTCTCTGGCGTACGACCCACCACAACCACACGGCCTGATTTTTCTACGCGGCGTGCAACTGTATGGAAAAACTCATAAAGCTCTTTTAGCTGTTCAGCATTGCTGATATTACTGGCATCAAAAAGCAGTACTTTGAATTGATCATCGCCGCCCGTGTTGGCTTTTGCCTCTACGCCTGCATCAGCAAGTGCGTCTTTGATATCATCACTGCTGTTTACATATACTTCGGCATGGACGTCTGACAGGATACGGGCAACAGACTCACTGACGCTCTTGTCATCACCAGTAGCACGGCCAACCAATACACTACCACGCACCAAACGCTCACCGCTTTCGAAACGATCAAGTGTCGTTGGCATCGGCAAACCTAAATTTTTTGCTACTTTTTTGCCAATAGAAGATTGAACAAAATCACCGTAACGGTCTGACATAATATAATCCTTATAATTAATGATTCGTAGAATAATAAAAAATGCAATGAATCTATTATATAGAGACATTGACATCGTAATTATTTAAATTTAGTAAATCGCCTCAAAACTAGCCTAACTATACACTTCCCTTATAAACAAGTCCAAAAACAGATAATGTCTACAACAATCTGTAAACAAGTCAGTATACAAGCCAGTCGTTTTTAGCAGCGTTAAGCGCCACTATAACATGTTAAAATCTGACCTATAGGTTATGGCATACTTAATTATTGATAACAATATATTATCAAACGTACTGTTATGCAATGCTAATATTTCTTACTAGTCAGTCTATTAGAGCGATGCGTCATGATCATGAATCTACTACCTACCTCATACAAGCGTCACATAGTTTGCTAAAGAGATACATTAAGTGAATAAAAAACGCCTTATGATAAACAGCTGTATCGCGTAATAAATGATAATATTTGCTTGTATAAAATAACTTAACTATTTTTTATTATTACCTATCACTTTTTACTTCTACCCATACTTTTTAAGGATAATATTATGAGTAATAAAAACAATCATCCAGATAGCCCTGTTGTTGAAAGTACAGTTGTTAAAGCAACGGATACAAAATCAGATACAGCAAAAAAAGAAACCGCTGCAAAAAACACCACGACTAAAGACACTAGCGCTAAAGAAACTGCTAGCAAAAAAGCGGTCGATAAAAAAGTAGAAACCGCTGCTGCCAAAAAACCTGCTCCAGCTAAAAAAGCCAGCGCAACCAAACCAGCTTCAAACCTAAACCGTGTTGCGATCTTAGGTGGTAACCGTATTCCATTCGCGCGCTCAAATGGATCATACGCTGACGTTAGCAACACAGATATGCTAACAGCTGCATTGGACGGTTTGGTTGAGCGTTATAACCTGCAAGGCGAAACCGTAGGTGAAGTGGTATCTGGCGCGGTCATGAAACTTAGCCGTGATATCAACCTTACTCGTGAAGCCACATTGAATACCGCGCTAAACCCACATACGCCGACTTATGATATCTCACAAGCTTGCGGTACTGGCTTACAAGCGACCTTTGCTTCTGCTAACAAGATTGCACTTGGTCTGATCGATTCGGCAATCACTGGCGGTGTAGATACTACTTCTGACGCTCCTATTGCTGTCGGCGATGGCTTGCGTAAAGTACTGATCAAACTTGGTGCGGCAAAAGACAACAAGCAACGTCTAAAAGCACTAATGGGTCTCAATCCAAAAGACTTAATCGATTCACCGCAAAATGGTGAGCCGCGCACTGGTCTATCAATGGGCGATCATCAAGCGATTACCACGCTTGAGTGGAATATCAGCCGTGAAGCGCAGGATGAGCTTGCATTTAACAGCCATCAAAACCTAGCACGCGCTTATGACGAAGGTTTCTTTGACGACTTAATCACGCCATACAAAGGCCTGACTCGTGATAACAACTTGCGTCCAGATACTACATTAGAAAAATTGGGTAAATTAAAGCCAGTATTTGGTAGAAAAAATGCTAACCCAACGATGACGGCTGCCAACTCTACGCCGCTTACTGATGGTGCTTCTTGTGTACTACTAGGTACTGATGAGTGGGCAAAAGAGCACGGGCTAAAACCACTTGCTTATATCGTTCATCAAGAAACCGCAGCGGTAGACTTCATCGGTAAATCTGGCACGACAGAAGGCTTACTAATGGCACCAGCTTATGCGGTACCACGTATGCTTGAACGCGCTGGTCTGACTCTACAAGACTTTGACTTTTATGAGATTCATGAAGCCTTCGCTTCACAAGTACTATCAACCTTAGCTGCTTGGGAAGATGAGAAATTCTGTGAAGAGCGCTTAGGCTTAGATGCCCCGCTAGGTTCTATCGATCGTAGCAAATTAAACGTAAACGGTTCATCACTAGCGGCAGGTCATCCATTTGCAGCCACTGGTGGTCGTATTCTAGCCACTGCTGCTAAATTATTGGATCAAAAAGGTTCAGGCCGTGCACTTATCTCTATCTGCGCAGCAGGTGGCCAAGGCGTAACTTGTATCCTAGAAAAATAAGCTTGGTTACTTTTAAGTGGAAAAGATACGCTGACTTATTATTTTAATCAGTACATATCTATCAATAAAAAAATGCCCTTTAATTTATTTAAAGGGCATTTTTTATTGTCTGTACTTTGCTATGATAGAAACGACCTAGATAGTAGCCTCTTAAAAAAGCCGATACGCAAAACAAAGGTAATATTTATGGGTAAGACAAAAATTTTATTAAGAAAAATGAGGCAAGTCATTTTTGGCTCTGAAAAACTGGTGATGACAGAGCCGCTTGCAACCGCTGATTTTCAATCTCTAACGTCTGAGGAAGATTTAGATCGGTACCATCAGGAACAAGCCATTCTTACTGAACGCATCGAAAAAGACATTCTTGATGATGATTTACGTCGAAAAATGCACCAAGACTTAATCGATACATATGATGAAGAACTAGAAAATGAAATAGATGACTATGCACGTGACTTTCGTTTTAACGGACGTGAGATGAGCGAGCAAGAAAAACTGGATCGACGCACCTACTTTCAAGAGTTGGTACGACTACAGCGAGAACTGATAAAATTACAAGATTGGGTCGTTGATCGCGGTGAACGTATCGTCGTTATTTTTGAAGGGCGGGATTCTGCTGGTAAAGGTGGTGCCATTAAACGCATTACCCAACGATTGAACCCACGCGTTTGCAGGGTAGCTGCCCTGCCGGCTCCCACTGAGCGCGAGCAAACGCAGTGGTACTTCCAACGTTACGTGGCCCACTTGCCTGCAGCAGGCGAAATCGTATTGTTTGACCGTAGTTGGTACAACCGCGGAGGCGTTGAGCGTGTCATGGGGTTTTGTACTGACGCGCAATATGAAGAATTTTTTCAATCAGTACCAGAGTTTGAGCGTATGCTCGTACGCTCAGGCATTCGCTTAGTAAAATACTGGTTTTCTATCACTGATGATGAGCAACATGCACGATTTATGAGCCGAATATATGATCCGCTTAAGCAGTGGAAACTCTCACCAATGGACCTACAGTCGCGCCGACGCTGGGAAGATTACACCAAAGCAAAAGAAACCATGTTTGAGCGTACTCATATTCCTGAAGCACCCTGGTGGGTTGTCGAAGGCAATAATAAAAAACGTGCTAGACTGAACTGTATTGCCCATTTGCTCGACCAAATCCCTTACAAAGAAGTGCCTCGTGACGAAATTGAGTTACCCAATCGCAAACGCGATGATGAGTACTACCGCGAACCTATTCCCGATGATATGTATGTACCGCCTCGTTATTAAGCAACTAGCACCTACTACTATAAAAATTAAAGAAAATTGATCTAAAAAAGCAGCCTTACTAAATAATAAGGCTGCTTTTTTTATATTAATAAGTTAAAAACCACAGCCAAACTTATTAAAGATACAAGTACGATTTCTAGATATTACCTAGTTATTACCTAGATACTACATAGTATAAGTCGATTGCAAACTATCGATTTTTCCCGCTAGTAGGCGCTCAACCTCATTCTTAATTCTTTGGCCAGAGACATCACTACCAATTTGCACAGCAAACCCTGCAGGTCGACTGCCTTGACTCTTAGAGTTAATCCAAACAACCTTACCATTCATTGGTAGGCGTTCACTAGAGTTGGGTAGCGTAATGGCAATAAACACTTCATCACCCAGTTGCTGAGGTTTGTCAGACGGTACAAACAAAGCGCCATTACTGACAAATGACAAATAGCTGGCATATAACATTTCGATACTTTCATAATGACAGGTTAAAATCCCGCCACGTCCTGGCATTGCCATAGTCAGCTTCCTTCATCAACTGGGTTTAGTATGTTTATATAAATGGTCGATAGTATATAGTTAAGAACAATTGCAAATTTTCGAACACAAATTAAGCGTTAAAACATGGCTCTATAAGCTTGCTAACTCTTGCATTAGCTTATCATAGGCAAATTTTTCTTGCACATTTTGTTGCAGTGCGATTTTGGTCTGCTGCACGCTGTTGGCAAATGCCTCTAACCCGCTATCAGTAGGCTGATAAGTCGCCAATATCGTTGATAGATTGACATCCTTTTGTAGTTCACTCAGCCCCAAACAGACACGGCGTATATCAAGGAACATCAGCTCAGACAGCTGTATAAACTCTTTAATATTAAGCTGACCTTGCCAATAATCACTTGCCGCCACACCACTACGTTTACCACTACGTAATGCCTGCCACGTGGTCAGCCATAGGCTGCGCTTGCTATACCATGGTGCTTGTGCCAAAGCTATAGCAGCTAAAGGCGCACCATTGGCCAGTTGTATCAACTGCTCAATCGCAGCGCTACCGACGGCTTCGCGGTTAATCGTGTGACCTAATGCATGCGTCACGTAATCGACAGCAACAGTCGGCTCAATTGTCTGTAGTGCTAACTGTTGAACACGACTCTTAATCGTTGGCAATAGCTGAGCAGGCGTATCACTAATCAAAAACAGATGCACCTGCGCTTGCGGTTCTTCCAATGTTTTAAGCAGCGCATTGGCAGCGGCCACCGTCATTTTTTCAGCGTGATCTAATACACAGATGCGCATCCCTTGCCCGCCTTGATAAATAAAAGGCTGCAAAGCACGAATATCATCTACTTTGATCTTAAGTGCGCTGTTGCTAGTAGCTTTAGCGCCTTTTTTATCTTTTGTGCTACTTGATTTTTCTTGAAGCGCATCGCTCTCGGCACTGATCAGCATACTAACGAGTGGTAATACTTGTAGGCTCGGATGAGTTCCCGACTTGAGCCATTGACAGCTCTCACACACTTCACAAGCACCTAGTGGGTGTGCGCCACGCTCACGGCATAATAGCCAAGCGACCAATCGCCATACAAAGGCGCGTTTGCCCATACCTTGCATACCAGCAGCGAGCAATGCATGCGGCAAAGACTGCTGCTTAAGTACGCGCTTGGTCAACTGTAACCACAGTACTTTTTGCCATGGCAATAGTGGCGCAAAATATATACGGTCTGTGTTATCTAATGCGTCCATATTTCCTGTCAAATTATTCATGGTTATGGCTCTATCACATTGATTAGGTATTTCAGGTATAGCCACGACAACGATACTTTAGCGTTGTAGAAAACTTAGAATCGCACGCAACTTTGCTCAGACTATTACTTATGAGAGTTATGAAAGTTATCTAAGCTCATCGCATTTAGACGGTCTAAATCTTCTTGTGTGTCGACGCCAGCTGGTAGCTGACAGGCAGCTTCTGCGATAGCGATATGCTGACCATTTTCTAAAACACGTAACTGCTCTAAGCTTTCAAGTATCTCAAGTGGCGTTTGTGGCCAGTTTACGAACTGCTGTAATAAACTGACACGATAAGCGTATAAACCCAAATGGCGATAGGCGTTCTTTGGTGGTTGCGTCTGATTATTATCAGCTAATACGACGTCACGGTCACAAGGAATCGGTGCGCGGCTGAAATAGAGCGCACGCTGTAAGTTATTAGCAGATTGGCTGACTACTTTTACTACCGATGGTTTTTGGAACGTATCATAGTCATTAATAGGCTCACAAAGTGTGGCCATCACGCTATCCTCATCCGCTACCAAAAGCGCCTGTACTTGCTCCAAAAGCAATGGCGGTACAAGGGGCTCATCGCCTTGCATATTTACCACAATATCGTGGTCAGCCCAACCTTTGATAGCTGCTACCTCTGCCAAGCGATCCGTACCCGAAGCATGCTCACTACTGGTCATAACAACATCAAATCCTGCATCGATACAAACTTTTGCAATTTGCTCATCATCAGTCGCTATACACATGTCATCAGCAAAACTTGCTGTCTGCGCTTTTTCTGCCACCCAAAGTATCATCGGTTTACCATGAATACTTAGCAATGGCTTACCAGGTAGTCTCGTACTTTTAAAACGTGCAGGAATCACGATATGGGTTTTGGCAGGTGTGGTGGCGAACGACATGGCGTATTCCTATAAAAGTGGTACGGAGATTTAAAATATTGGCTGATGTTTATAATGAGGCTGACGTATTTATATCATGATCGATGCGAACCCCTAGCGCCTTTAGCTGCGCATCTAGATTATGATAACTATTCTCTGATAATACAGCCGTCACTGGTAATACCCATAGTCTACTAACAAGTTCTACATACTTGTCACTGAGTGCTTGTGTCGCTGTATAGTCTGCCAATAATGCGCTGATTTTTACCGCATCTTTACTGGTTACGATGATAGGATAATCACCATATCGTAAAAGCTCAGCCAAACTAAAATCATAATGGTCAGGGTAAGGATGCCCTATGACCTCAAAGCCAATAGATTCTAAGGTATCAAAAAACCGCTGCGGATAGCCGATACCACTAACAGCATGAACTCGGCTGTTAGTGGTAGGCTGCACACTATTAAGTTGAGCTGTACTCGATGTAGGATTCCATAAATGTTGCAACTCACTAGCTTGCAAATGCATGGTCAAACGATCAGTAGACTGTATCTTATTACCACTTCTAGAAGTCTGAGTTAAATCTGTACTTGGCTTTTCATGATATATAACATTTGCACCCTCTAATCGTGACATAGGCTCACGCAAAAAACCTGTTGGTAATAGCTGCTTATTACCAAACCCACGGGCGGCATCTACCACAATCCATTCGATATCGCGCTGTAGTGCATAGTGCTGCAAACCATCATCTGCAATAATCAATTGCAAATTAGGCTCTGCCTTTAATAGAGTGGCAATCGCTTGTTGGCGATTGGGGCAGACTGCCATAGCAGCGCCTGTCATATGAGCAATCAAGCACGGCTCATCCCCGACTATATGAGGTAAGCTGGTAGCACTAACCAATGCTGGCATTTGACTCGTATCACCGCCATACCCGCGACTGATTACTCCTACTTTTATGCCTTTTTTTTGTAAGTAGTTGACCAGAGCAATAATCAGCGGCGTCTTACCACTACCGCCCACACTGATATTACCAATGACCATCACGGGAATAGGTGCTCGATAGCTTGATAACAGGCCAGCCTTATAAGCTTGACGGCGCAGCAAAGTGATTAAACCGTATAACCAACTGATAGGCAGCAACAACCACAACCAAACAGCTTGACGTTGCCATGCGCGGGTGACTGTCGTCTCAATACTCATTAATCAATATCGCTTATCTTATTGGTTCATGGCTGCGTGAAAATTGGCTGACAGTTTCTAAACTGACTACTCAAAATCTCGAGCATACATTTGCGCATAGTGGCCTTGCAGTTGCATTAGCTCATTATGCGTTCCTAACTCAACAATCTGGCCGCCATCCATCACAGCAATACGATCCGCTGATTCAATAGTCGTCAATCGATGGGCAATGACTAACGTAGTGCGGTCTTTCATCACATTATCGAGCGCTTGCTGGATATAATATTCAGACTCATTATCAAGCGCGCTAGTGGCTTCATCTAAAATTAGAATCGGTGCATCCTTTAATAGCGCACGAGCAATAGACAATCGCTGACGCTGACCACCAGATAGTTGCAACCCTTCGGCACCAATTTCACTTTGATAAGCGTTTGGCATTTTCATAATAAAGTCATGAGCGAAGGCATCTTTTGCTGCTCGTTCAACCTCAGCTTGAGTCTTGTCAGCTAGGCTGCCGTAAGCAATATTATTA
The DNA here is from genome assembly GCF_043419765.1 of Psychrobacter nivimaris. Lineage (NCBI taxonomy): Bacteria > Pseudomonadati > Pseudomonadota > Gammaproteobacteria > Moraxellales > Moraxellaceae > Psychrobacter > Psychrobacter nivimaris. Next base: position 423,430 of record NZ_JBHOFX010000002.1, read on the forward strand.
AATACAGTGGTGTTAAACAATACTACCTGCTGGTTCACCATTGCAATCTGGGCACGCAAACTCTCTAACTTAATGTCTTCAATAGGCATACCGTCTAATGTGATTTGCCCTGAGGAAGTCTCTAGAGTTCGTGTTAATAAATTAACCAATGAGGACTTGCCCGCACCACTTCGCCCTACTAGTGCAACTGTCTCACCTGCTTTAATATTCAAGGTAAAGTCACGTAGAGCCACTGTCGAATCTGGATAAACCAAGCTGATATTGTCTAACGACATTTGCCCTGATAGCGCTTTACTGATTGTGCCTGTGTCTTCTTCTTCTGGCTCATCAAGTAGTGCAAAAATCGACTCACCAGCAGCCAGACCTTTTTGCAGCTTCTGATTAATATCAGTCAGCGAACGCACTGGCTTACTCAATAAACCTGCGGCTGCAATATAAGAGATGAACTCACCTGCTGAGATATCATCTATTACTGCAGGTCGCAACGCAAGCCAGACGACAACGGCCATCGCAACCGCCATCAACAGCTGTACGGCTGGCGTATTAATACTATTGGTAACAACCACCTTCATACCTTGGCGTAGGTTTTTCTTCGATGTTTTGTCAAAACGTGCTGACTCGTATGATTGACCACCGTAGTTTTTGACCACTTGATAGCCGCCGATGACTTCATTAGTAATGTGACTGACATTACCCATCGTCTCTTGGATACCTTTTGAAAGCTTAAGATAGCGCTTTGATGCAATGCGCACTAGCCATAGTATTGGTGGCAATACCACAAATAAAATAAGCGTTAGACGCCAATTGCTATAGAACAAAAAACCTATCAATGCGACAACGGTCAAACCATCACGCAGCAAAGTCTTCATTGAGTCTGTACTGGCGGCCGTGACCTGCTCAACATCGAATATCAATTTCGATGAAATCGTACCGGCTGGATTGGCCAAATAAAACGAGCTAGGTAAGCGTAGTAATTTATTAAAAACTTCTACACGTAGCTCATAGACTAAGTTGCGTGAGACCAATGCAGAGTAATAGTTACCCAAAAAACTACCAACCCCGCGCACAAAGAATAGCAATATAATCAATAGCGGAAATAAGGTTTGTTTGCTTCGGTCATTCTGATTGATAGCATCAGTAATATATTGCAGAAGCTTGGCAGTCCAAATCTCTGTCCCTGCATTAATCGCAAAACCTAAAGCTGTCAATAGCAATGCCCACCAGTAAGGCTTTAAATACCTTAATAAGCGTAATAATGTCTTACTCTTAGGCGTAACGGGCGATACTGCCGATGCATTTTTAGCAGAAGATTTTTTAGAGTCAGGTAAATAAGCTTGGCTCATAAAAGCCTCAATTTGGGTATCATGGTATGAATGGGCTGTGTGTCACACAGTTTTATGATGATAAGACTATATCTGTTATTGCGGCAGCGTTTGGCCAAGTGGTACCACTGTACTGATATTTAAATTCAAAAACCCGAGCTTTCCAGCGATATCCATCACTCGTACCACAGACTGATGAGTCGCATTGGCATCCGCTGCAATAACAAATAGCATATCGCGATTGCTGCCCGCCTCTTGCTGCAACATACTGGTCAGTTCAGCCTCATTGCTACTAGCAAGTGTAATGCCGTTGACCAAATAGCTACCATCTTCTTGCACAGCTACTTCGATACTATTGTTTTGTTCTGTCAGTGCAACACCTTCGGCTTCCGGAAGGATAATATTTAAACGACTAAAGTGATTGAATGAGGTAGCAAGCAATAAAAATACAATCAAAAATAGTAAACAATCAATCATCGGTGTTAGATTAATTTCAAGCGGTTCAACCGTTGGTTTTCTAAAACGCATATCAATCTCTTTAATTCAGCTACCATGTATAGGCTTAAGACTTCTATTCTTCAAAACCGCATTGACTACACTGCCGCTATGCTAGTCTTATCCGAATCCAACCCACCGAATGAACGTTCTTGCACAATGCTATCATCTATTGACTTATGGCTAGAAGATGTAGATGGCTGCGTACTAGCAAGTAAGTGATAATCATACAGCTCTTGAATCATAAGCCCTGCTTGAGTCTCAAACTGAGCGTTAATATCAATGATACGGCGCTGAAAATAACGATAAGCAACCAACGCAGGGATAGCAACGATCATACCAGCAGCGGTAGTGATTAGTGCCTGTGATACACCAGCAGCTAGCATCGTCGGATCTTGCATGGCACCATCGGTAATCGCCAAGAACGACGAGATGATCCCTAGTACCGTACCTAACAGGCCAAGCAACGGCGCTATCGCACCGATAGTTCCTAACATATTGATGTTTTTTTCTAACTGATGAACTTGGACGCTAGCACGATTTTGCATGTGCATCGTCATCGACTCTAGCCCGTACTGACGATATAGCAAACCCGTTGCCAAAATATCACCAAGTGCCGTCTTCTCTTTTACATTCATCAACTGTGTGCGACCAATATCGCCATTTTCACGTAAACGAGTTATTAGCTGTTCGCGTAACCTGCTAGGAGCGACTTTGTTAAACTGTAGCGTATGGCTACGTTCAATAATGATGACTAATGCCAATATAGAACAGACCACGATAGGTGTCATTAGCCAGCCACCTGCTTTTACCAATTCCCACATACTCACTCTCTTCCATATTTTCACAAAAATAATTATTACAGAAGCGACTTAGCAATTGGATAGATACGGCTAACTCGCAAACGTTATTAAGCTTGAGCTTCTATATGTTTAATCAACGCAGCTAATTGATCTTGATTGTGGAAAAATATCTCAACACTACCTTGACCATCTTTTTTATGCTTTAGTTTGACTTCAGCACCAAGCATGTCTGTCAATCTTTGGGTCAAACGCTCTACATCACGAGATTGTGCTTGTTCAGCACGGTTGATCTTGGGCGCTGGCTGCAAAATCGATTTGACCAATTTTTCAGCCTCTCGCACGGTCATACCGCCATCAATAATTTTCTGCGCGATGATAGGTTGTTGTTCAGAGGACAATGCTAAAAGCGTACGAGCATGACCCATATCTAGCGCACTATTGGCCAAATGGTCTTTTACTGTATCATGCAGCTGATTCAAGCGGAGTAGATTCGATACTGTCGTACGCGCCTTGCCGACGACTTCAGCGATCATGGCATGACTCATACCAAACTCCGTATGAAATCGCTGCAAAGCCGCTGCCTGCTCAATCACTGACAAGTCTTCGCGCTGGATGTTTTCAATCAATGCTAGGGCAATCGCCAACTCGTCAGATAAAGCACGCTCAATCGCAGGGATAACCGCTTTTCCTGCCATTTTTGCTGCACGCCAGCGGCGTTCACCAGCGATAATTTCGTGAGTGACAAATGCTTCGCTCTTATCTTCATTTGCCAATAGCGGGCGGATAACGATAGGCTGCATCACGCCATGCTGTTCGATAGAAGATGCCAATTCTGCAAGTGCTGTCTCACTCATATCACGACGAGGCTGATACTTACCTGCTTGCAAACGTGTGACATCGATCTGGACAAGGCTAATCTGGTCTTCGGTTGTGCTCGTATCTGCACTATTGCCACGCGATTTGTTGAGCGACGTCTTGCTAGTAGTGCGAGATGAACGTGGCGCGCGAGTACTATTTTCACTAGCAGCATCGTTATCAGTAGTCTTCGCAGATGATTTTTCACTGGCTTTTGTCGGAGTGATATCAGGCGCTATATCTGTGGATACAGTATCTACAGGCGCATTAGTATCTGCAGGCACATTAGTATCTGCAGGCACATTAATATCTGGCGCAGCATTTTCACGCGCCACCATGTCGTCTTGCAAGGCAGAGGCGGTAATTTGCTTTTCTTTTTTGATTGACCCTAATAAGGCATCTAAGCCCCGATTAGCAGCCAACCCTCTTTTCTTCGCCATGATTACCTATCCTCTAACGCTAAAATAAAAGCCAATTGATTACTGATGCGGCTTACTAAATACAATGTTAAGTGCTCTATGCTTATGCTATTCATTTACTGTCTTGATCATTGACACTTTTTATCTAAAAATCCTTTGTAAGAGACTTTAGATAAAAACTAGCTGCTTTGCTTCATCACTTCAGCGGCCAGCTTTTGATACGCGCGTGCGCCTTTTGACCATCTCTCATACGCAATAACGGGTAAGCCGTGCGCAGGAGCTTCTGCTAAGCGAATATTCCTTGGAATATGGGTCTTGTACATGATATCGCCAAAATGCGCTTCTAGCTCAGTAGAGACATCACGGGCAAGCGTGTTACGCGCATCAAATAGCGTTCTGACCACACCGCGAATATATAGCTTAGGGTTCAATTCTGTAAGACGTTCAATCGTTTGTGATAAGTCTGCCAACCCTTCTAGTGCATAATACTCACACTGCATAGGAATAATCACACTATCTGTAGCCACCAACACATTAATCGTCAGTAGATTCAAACTAGGCGCACAATCGATAATCACATAATCGTATGGTTGTTTTTGTGTGGATACCTGATCGTTAACCAATTCGGCCATCGCAGTTTTAAACAGCTCATGACTGTCCGTCTTACTCATTAGCGTAATGTCCATGCCAGCCAAATCGCGATTGGCACCGATGACATCGAACCCTGCAGGACTAGTAACAATCGCTTCAGACAATGCAACACCATCTAGCAAAACGTCCGCTATGGTAAGATCTAACTCGTTTTTGTCGACGCCTGTACCACTGGTCGCATTACCTTGTGGGTCTAAGTCAATCAGCAGTACATGCTTGCGTTTAGCAGCCAAGCTGGCGGTCAAATTTACTGCCGTTGTGGTTTTACCCACACCGCCTTTTTGATTCGCAATTGCTATGATTTCCATACACTCACTCAATTTTATTAGGGTCTATTACTTTTGACTCGGTTGGTACGATTATTTTTATTCAATCTTGTACAGCGACACTCACTCAGTATTTAGAAGTCAGCCATTCATGGTCTAAAATACTCAGTTTGCGGTCGAGCATTTTAAATGCTTTTAAATACTATGTCATTTAGATACAGACGTAAACTGTGTTTCACAAAAAACAGTGCCTGTTTCATGACTGCGAAGTGTTTATGCCTTAGCTATCTTTGGCAGACATTTCAATTAAATGACGACTGTCGTGCAAACGTGGCACTGTCAGTTTAATAGTTTTGATATGCCAATCATTATCTAGTGCTTGTAGCTCTTCCTCACTCGGCACTTTGCCCTTCATAGCACATAAGAAGCCACCATCTGCTAATCTTGGCTGCGCTACTTCTACAAAATCTATCAAACTGGCAAACGCTCGTGATGTCACCACCGCATAGCTTGCTTCATGCGCTTCAATACGCGATGCAATCGGCTGCATATTACTCAAACCAAGCTCGCTACTGATTTGCTTAATAAAGCGAATTTTCTTCTGATTGCTATCAAGCGCAGTACACTGGCGCTCAGGCTGACAAATGGCAATAATCACTGCTGGCAACCCTGCTCCCGTGCCGATATCTAGCAACGATCCGGCGGGTAAATGCGTTATAATAGACAAACAATCTATCACATGCTTGATCAGCGCTTCTTCTGGATCAGTGATCGCGGTCAGATTATACGCTTTATTCCATAATAAAAGCTGGTCTAAGTACAATAATAAAGTGCGCTGCTGCGTTTCACTTAACGGCAGACCCAGCTCATTTATCGCTTGCGCCAAGATATTAGTCAGCTTTGGCAATTGTGAACCAAGCTTTACGAAACCAGTCGGATCAATATTGATATTACCCGCACTAGCAGACGATGAAGAGTTTTTAGCGGAAGCTGACATACAACGAGTTATCCAGTTTTGACTTGTGAACCGTTTATTTTATCATGCAGTCTGCCCATTGAATAGTTGCAGATTGCGCCAATGTGGGACATCTTATACTATCTACGCTTATCATGAGGCGTTATTCTGCTTTGATTGCCTCCAATTCGTTGATTAATTCATTCGTTTTTTACCAGTTTTACTCAGGCATTTGTCTAAATATGATACAAAACTGCGCTTAATGACTTCGCTAATAGGTGACTATATCTTGTAAGATGTCATGATTGACTATAAAAAACTCAGAATACGCCTGAACAGATAAAACCAATCACTTCTCATATTCCTTTAATACTTTTTAAGATGATTTTTCAAACGCCTATGACAGAACAACCCTACACCCCTATATCGCCAGTATCAAAAGACGCTAACAATATAGTAGTACCTACTACCAATACAAAAAATACTAAGCAAAAAGCACCTGATACCCCAAACCCTATCTTCACAGAAGTTCAGCAAAATTGTCGCATTTCCGCTGAGCAATTAAAACGCTATAGCGACCCTGATGAATTGCCTACAGACACTCGCACTGCGCCTGACTTAGATGTTGGCTTCGGTCAACAACGCGCGCTTAAAGCATTACATACAGCGCTGGATATTAAAGCCAGTGGTTATCATGTGTTTGCCGCTGGTGAAAACGGTTTGGGCAAACGTACTGTCATTAGTCGTCTGTTAACGCGTATTGCCGCCGACGCACCGACGCCAGATGATTGGGTATACGTGCATAATTTTACCGATCCACGCACCCCATTGGCGCTGCGTCTACCAGCTGGTCAAGCCTCGCTATTACAACAGCAAGTTAATAACTTATGGCAGCAAGCAAAAAAGCGTTTAAGCCAACGCTTTCGTAGCGATCAATACCAAAGCAAAATCGAAGCCATCAAAAATAGTACTCATCAAAAAGAAAGTCATGCCTATGACGCGCTTAATGCTGAAGGCAAACAATATGACCTAGCATTGACGTTTCGCTCGTTCGATAATAAAGCCGTATTTGTTCATCCTAGTCAACTGCCTACAGAAAGTAATAGCGATGATAACAAACAGGTAGAAACACCTAGCAATCATAAAAATGCAGAAAAGCTCGATGATAGCGAAAAAGTTAACACTTTGAGCGATGAAGATAATGGGTATAAGGAAAACCAAGATTCTACATATGGCAATAATGAGTATGAAGCTGAGCTGAATAACTTTGTACAAAAGAACCATATGCAAAAGCGCCTGAGTCAACTGACCATCGCTTTAGAGCAGCTAGAAGACGAAGCCAACGATGAGATTGAGGCGTTACATCGTAGTATTGCCCAACGTGCTCTACAGTCATTATTTACCCCTATCTATGAGCAGTTTGCAACTCATTCACTTGTCGTGGCATATCTCAAAGCTGTATTCGATGATATGGTCACTCACGTAGAGCGTATCGTCAATGGCGATGATGAAGAGTTTGTGACGGCAGTATTGGCTACGACGCCCAGTCGTTATGCGGTCAATGTTATTGTCAGTCACACACCTGACAGTGGCGCGCCCGTAGTCTTTGAGGATTTGCCAACCCATCTCAATTTATTGGGGCATGTCGAGCAAATCACCCAATTAGGCACAGTAACCACTGACGTGAGTATGATTCGTGCAGGTGCTCTACATCGCGCTAATGGCGGCTATTTACTATTAGAAGCCAGCCACGTCCTTGAGCATCCTTATGCGTGGCAAGGCTTAAAGCGTGCATTACAATCACGAAAAATCAAACTATCAAGTCTAGAGCAAATGCTGACGCTAACCGGTAGCTTATCTCTTTCACCAGCGCCTATTGATTTAGATATCAAGGTTATCTTGTTAGGTGAAGCAGATTTATATTACGAGCTACTAGAGCTTGAGCCTGAATTTGATGCGGTATTCAAAGTCCGCGCTGACTTTCATGACGATGTGCCTCGTACCATTGAGCATGAATTGGCACTGGTCGCAAAAATGGCCGATATCATCGACCATGCCGACCTTTATCCGTTTGATAGCAGTGCACAGGCCACACTACTTGAGCATTTAAGCCTGCAAGCTGAAGAACAAGATCGCTTAAGCCTACACAGTGACTTGTTGATTAAACTCTTGCATGAATCAAACCGTCACGCTCGCTTAAACAATGAGACTATGGTGACGGCAGATCACGTCACTCAAGCAATCGATGACATGGATGAGCGTTCAGGATATTTGCGCGATCTGTACTGGGATGAGCTGAAAAACGGCCAGCAGTTGATCCAAACGCAAGGCGATGCTATCGGACAAGTTAATGCATTGACCGTGGTCAGTTATGCTGATAGTGAGTTTGGCATGCCAGCACGGCTTACTGCGGTCATTCAGCCCAATATTGGCACAGGTGAAATTCTTGATATTGAGCGTGATGTAGACTTGGGCGGTAGTTTACACGCCAAGGGCATGCTGATTATGACCAGCTATTTGCGCGCGCTATTTAGTCAACATCATGCGCTGAATTTTAGTGCCTCACTGGCATTCGAGCAGAGCTACGCGCAAATCGATGGTGATAGTGCCACTGTGAGCGAAGGCTGTGCATTGCTATCCGCGTTAGCAAACGTCCCCATCAATCAGTCTCTCGCAATTACTGGATCTATGAACCAGTTAGGCGAAGTACAGGCAGTTGGTGGCATCAATGCCAAAATCGCAGGTTTCTTCGACGCCTGCCGCGAGCAAGAGCTAACAGGCGATCAAGGCGTCGTCATTCCGATGGCTAATGTCAAACAACTGATGCTACGTGACGACATTATCGATGCGGTAAATAGAGGCAAATTTCATATCTATGGCGTCTATACTCTAAGTGAGGCCCTGACGTTGATGACTGGTTTGCCCATCGACACCATGAATAAAAAAGGCCGTTATCGTAAAGATACTTTATTTGGCAAAGTATTAAGTCGTCTGATGCTATGGGATGAAAATCAAGAAAGCACTGATGACATCGATGATGAAAAGTCAAAAAAGAAAGCGAAGAAAAAGCGTAAAGAAAAACGTCAAAAGAAAGAAGGTAAGAGAATAAAAGAAAAGCGAAAAGGTGAGAGAAGTGATAAGAAAAGTAGCGAGGAAAGTAACAAGCAAAGCGATGCTGAGCCTATTGATGACACCCTAAGCGATAGCGAGACAACAGCTATCGATGAGGATGGCAATTAAAATGTAAACGGTACTACCGATACGCACGCACATTGCTGTTCGACTAGATTCATTGTTATGTCTATGGCTAGATCGAGCAGCAACCATCGAATAGCAACTATTAAATAAACATACGCATGCATGAACGTCGCTAGACGCTACGCTGCTTTTCTGCGATGATTAACGGTTCCTAATCGAGCAATATCGTGCCAGAAACCGACTTGTAACTTCATAAAGGGTATCTCTTAATGACTGTACATCCTACTGATACTGATAACATCCAAGCTCAGTCTAATCCTAGTGAGCAGGCAGGTGCGCTTGCCGCTGTAGACACTGGTACCTCAAAAGAGGCCAATGCCGCCAATATTAGTGACAATCGACATGGTGCGGCAACGACTGCTCGGCAATGGCAGGTACTATCACAGCTGCAGCGCAATCGCTGGGTAGGCACCACGCATATTTATGAGCAGCTGATGATGGCAGGCTTCGATATCAGCCTACGTACTGTCCAACGCGATTTGAACGCCCTTGCCAAACGCTTCCCTATCGAAAAAAACAATGCCAATCCACAAGGATGGCGCTGGAAAGAAGACGCCCCATTACAAAGCTTGCCGCATATGAACTTATCACAAGCGGTTGCTTTTAATATGGTCGAGGCCAATCTGACCCAGTTACTGCCACCTGTTATTTTAGATGAATTATTTCCTTGGTTTGACTTAGCACGGCGACAGCTTAAAAATAGCAAAGTGACCCACTCTTGGATAGACAGAGTGCGTATCGAGCCTGCCACTCAGCCGCTTATTGCACCAGATATAGATTTGGACAGTAAAGACAATATTTACCATGCTCTATTTTATCAGCTGCAAATTCATGCTTGTTATACTCGTAGCAACAAATTACAAGCCAGCGAATATATCCTAAATCCAATCGCAATTATCCAGCGCGGTGTGATTATCTATCTACTGGCAACTCGTACTGACGATCCAGAAGCCACCATTCGCACCTTTGCATTACATCGTTTTGATAGTGTTGAGATTCTCGAAACCGCTGCAAAAACGCCAGAGAACTTTCAACTCGATACGTATTTGGATGAAGGCAGCATGGGCTTTAGTCACCCACTGTTTGGCGAATTGGACGAGCGTGGCAAGAATACCGCTGTTGAGCTTAGATTCACTAGGCAAGCTGGTAAGAGTCTGACCGAAAGTAAGCTTAATGATAATCAAACCGTGACGCTAAATGAGGATAACACCCTTACTATAAAAGCTACTGTTAACTTGACCTCACAGCTGGTCTGGTGGCTACGCGGATTTGGTAGTGGGTTATTAGATGCTAAGCCTGAACTACTTTATCAAGCAGTATTAGATAAACCTACGACAGCAATCAATGAATGACATCACTGGTATTAAACTTGCTTAAATCACCACTACTCAAGTAAGCAGTCAATAAATCTAGATAACTGTTAAAAACTAAGAATAAAAAAGGAAAGTTATGTCGACCACTGCCCCATCCCCACTGTTGTCAGATAGTTTACGAGGACTTGGACTAGACGCAGGGACTTTGTTCTTTGCGCTCAATTATGAATTTACCAAAATTGAGCCAAAAGGCATGTTTAAGCGCTTCAAAAAAAATCAAAGCGCGATGGATATTGATTTGGCTTGTGTGTTATATGATGATAATTGCGTCATCAGTGACATCGTTTGGTTTAAACAATTACGAGATAAAGCTGAGTCGGTCAAGCATCAAGGAGACAGCTTAAATGGTAAGGATCGCGGCGAGCAAGCCATGTATCTGGCCCCGCTTGATCAAGAGCAAATCAGATTGGAACTCGAAAAAATTCCCGCTCATATCACTCATATTGGTTTAATTGCCAACTCATACCATGGTCATTCGTTTTCTAGGGTGAAAAAAGGCGAAATTCATCTTAGCGATGATGAAGGAAACCGTTGTTTTGAGGTAAACCTTAAGCAGCTTCCACGCGTCTGCACCACGTTATGGGTAGCCCATTTGCGCCGATCTGTTGATGACTGGCATTTAACATTGCAAAACTTACCACTCACTGCAGAAGATCTAGCAGATGCAGCACAAGAAGTAGCTCATGAGTTAGCACGTGCACTGCCTATCCCTCAGGGAATATAAGAGCAACTAGTAATCGCATATAAAAGAGGTCTTGTGCTATGTAAACACAAGACCTCTTTTTATGGTCAAAATATTAACTACGATTAGCTACTAAAAACCTATCTCTCATAAATCACTTCACACTTGCCTATAAAACTTCACCGCAATGCGGACAGAAGTTCTTTTGACGTGTCTCAACTTCTTTCTCACGCCGTTCAAGTTCTTGCTCTCTAAGTACCTGTAAAACGATATTTTGTGCCTGTTCTTTATCTAAACCCAGCTCTCGACGAATTTTATCAATCATCATTTGATTCTGTACCAGATCAAAGTCACTATCAATGAGCTGCTCACGAAAATGCTGTTCAAGCTCTTCACGGCGCTGAGCCAATTCATTCGCTAGTCCTGTCGCTAGAATACCAGCTGGCAGTGCGGCGAGACCCACACCCAATATCGTAATGACCGCACCCAATATTTTGCCCGCATTAGTAATTGGCGTGACATCTCCGTAGCCTACTGTTGTCAGTGTCACCACAGCCCACCACATTGCTTTAGGTATGGACTCAAACTCATCTGGCTGTGCGTGATTCTCTACCAGATAAATACCGCTAGAGGCGGTCACAATCATAATAATGAGAATAAAGATAACAGCCTGAAATGAGCCTCGCTCCTTGCTAATCACAACTAGCAAGATACGCATTGAGGCAAAATAACGCGTCAATTTTAGGATTCGAAACAAACGTAAAATACGCAAGAAACGCAAATCAATATTGACAAAGAAATTCAAAAAGGCGGGCACGATGGCTACTAAGTCAATCAATGCGGATGGGCTTCTAAGCCAATCCCATCGCTGTTTCCACGTTGTGTTATCAGGCTTTGCTTCAGCCACACTCCACAGACGCAATAAGTATTCAATGGAAAAGACAACGATAGAGAAGTTTTCGAATAAGGTGAAGTAATCTTGATAAGGGTAATACCACTGATCGACAGACTCCGCTATCACAGCCGCTACGTTAGTCATAATCAAAAATATAAGAAAATAATCGACGTAACGGCTAAATAACGTGTCATGTTCTTCATTTTGTAAAATATCATAAACAAAATGACGCAAGCGCCGTATAGATTGGAATAACATGCCAGCCCTATGCGGTGAAATACCGATTTAATATTAGTAGAATAAAACAACGGTCAAACAATAAAAACCAAACTTTCATCACAGCACATAGGAGATATTTGCAGCAATCATCCGTGACTTTTATCAGAAACGCTTCATTTCAGTACTGACCTGTCCATTATCAGCCATGACTATCGGCTATACAAAATGCAGATAATAAATATAGACCGATACCAGCAGTATAAACACAATTAGTAGGATAGAGAATCTTAAGAACTGTTCGTCAGCACGAAGCTGCTGGCTAATATCTTGCGCAGGTATCAAAAACAAGTGACATTCAGGACAACAAGAGTCTACCTGATTCAGTATTTTCATCGTACGCGCATTCGTACAGCGTAGAGGGGAGTTACTGCAATAGCCAAGCATAATATATTGCACCTCTTGTTGAATCATAAATAAGAGATACCGACTTACGTCAATGACACTTACTTAAAAAGCAGCTTTTGTTGTGTTTAATTATAGACTGTAGACAATTGAATTACACGTAAATGTAATTTATTGCAGAAACATTGCTACTTTATGCTCAAAACCTTACCAATAATAATGATTTTCGTATTATAATAGAGATTAAATGTTACAGATTAAACTTTAATCATGACATTATGTATCAGTAGCTAATGCCATCCCTCATTAGAAAACTGCTGATAATTTTTTATTACGTTAAGGAATGAAATGATGAAACTACAATCCCTAGTTTTAGCAACTGCTGCTGCACTTACAATGACAACTGCTTTTGCAGTCCCTGCTGGTACTTGGTCTGTTGCTGCTGGCGCACATTATGTTGACCCTAAAAGCGACAACGGTACTCTAGATAACGGTTTATCTGTTGATGTTGATGGCGATGTACGTCCAACTATCAGTGGTGAGTATTTCATCGCTAACAACGTTGGTGTTGAACTGCTAGCTGCTATTCCATTCCATCATGACATCACTCTAAAAACTGGTGATACTACTATTGATGCAGAAACTCAGCACCTACCACCTACTCTATCTGTACAGTATCACTTCGATGGCTATGATCTGCCTATGAACGTGAAGCCTTTTGTTGGTGTTGGTGTAAACTACACAACTTTCTTCAAAGAAAGAATCTACCTTGGTAACGGTAATGATTTAGAGCTTGATGATAGCGTTGGTGTAGCTGGCCATGTTGGTCTTGATATTCCTTTTGCTCCTACCGAAGCTTTCCGTATTGATGCCCGTTATATGGACATCAAAACAGATGCAAGCCTAAACGGTACTGATATCGGTGAAGTTGATATCAGTCCTTGGGTATATGGCGTAGCATTCGTTAAACAGTTCTAATTTAGTAAAGATATCGTGTGTAATAAGAGCCAGCTTGATAGCTGGCTTTTTTGTGCCTACTAGTTACGATTATATTAGTGTTGACCCTAGCTACCAGATAACAGCACACAAAAAAAGACTACCCGTGGGCAGTCTTTTTTAATTGCTAGCTAGCTTTAGATCAAGATACGACGTGGATCTGCCAATAGCGTTGCGATATAACGAGTGAATACAGCAGCGTCTGCGCCATTGATCACACGGTGGTCATAAGACAAAGACAGTGGGAGCATCAAACGTGGCTCAAAGTTTTGCTTTTTGGCATCCCAACGTGGCTGCATACTTGCCTCAGACACACCTAAAATACCAACTTGTGGCCAATTAACTAGTGGCGTAAATGCTGTACCGCCCAAGTTACCTTGGCTCGATATGGTAAAGCTTGCCCCTTGCAAATCTTTGGTACTGAGCTTCTTATCACGAGCTTTTACAGCAAGCTCGCCAATCTCAATCGCAATTTGCTTCAAACCTTTATCTTGTACGTTTTTGATAACAGGTACGATAAGACCATCATCTGTTGCCACAGCAATACCCATATTGACACTTTTACGCAATATAACCTGAGTATTTTCATCGCTCAAATGACTGTTGAATCGTGGATGCTGGGTCAACGCGTAAGCAGTTGCTTTAACCACAAAGGCCAAGATAGTAAAGCCAATACCTTCAGCTTTCATGCCACCTTTTAGCTCACCGCGTAGTTTTTCGGTCTCAGTGATATCAGACAGATCGAACTGCGTTACTTGCGGTAGCAAAGTATTGTAGTTGAGCTGTGGTATCGAGACTTTCTGCAAGCGGCTGAGGTCTTGTGTTTCCGTCTCACCCCAGATCTCAGCGTTACTCATATCAGGTAGTTTCGGTAGACCTGAGCTAACAGGATTACTGCTTACAGGTGCCGCTTTCTGCTTGGTTAGACTGTTTTTAACATGTGCAAACAAGTCTTCTTTTAGAATGCGATCGTTTAGAGCTGAACCATTCACTTGTGTGATATCAACACCCAACTGACGCGCTAGTTTACGGACGGCAGGACCTGCATACACATCAACCAATTTTTCATTGACCTGTGCTTCAGTTAACTTACCCTCTATTTTGCTAGCAGCTGTATCAGTATTGGTCGGTTTGGCAGCTTGTTTTGGCTCACCAGTAGTTTTAGCAGCTGGCTTATCTTCTGTTTTGGCTGGTGCTGATTCTTGTGTCTTAGGCGCTTCAGATTTACTATCACTAGCATCATCTGTACTACTTTCCATGATGACGATAAAGTCCTGACCATTAGCAACCATATCACCTGCTTCGACCAAGATTTTCTCAATCTTACCGGCAACTGGAGCTGGTACTTCAACAGAGGCTTTGTCAGATTCAATCAATAAAATTGACTGATCCGCAGTCACTGTATCGCCCACACTGACCATAATTTCAGAAACTTGCGCTTCATCAACACCTAAGTCAGGTAATGCATGAGTAGTTGCTTTACCAGCATTAGCGGCTGGCTTGGCAGCAGACTCTGATTGCTTTGATTCAGTTGCAGCAGGCTCAGGTTTTGATTCTGGTTTAACATCGTCTGTGCTGTTTGCTTCTTGCTCTTCAGCAGCAGCATTGTCATCGTTGCTTTCTGCGCTATCCTCTGCGCTTTCAAGCTCAATTAGCACCATACCTTCGCTAACTTGATCACCAATAGCAACGCTAATCTTAGTCACTTTACCAGCAGCAGAGCTTGGTACTTCAACCGATGCTTTGTCAGATTCTAATAATACGATGTTGTCGTCTTTTGCAATAACATCACCAACTTCTACCATAATCTCGCTGACTTCGGCGCTATCCACACCTAAATCGGGGGCTTTAATGTCCATGATTTATTTCCTCGTCTTATGGTTATTATTATTTGACATCTTTATCATCAAGTACATTTGCATCTGCTTGATCTTCAGCACGACCTTCATTACTGATTTCATCATCGTCTTCAGCGATAAACTCAGGTACAGGATTTGGATTTACGTTACCTGGCGCTGGTGCATCTGGAGACTGATCATAGTAAGACTGCTGTTGCCATGCAGGTGGATGATCCACATCGATACCTAAGCTTGAAATCGCGTCTTTAACCAAACGCATCTCAACTTCGCCTTCATCGGCTAGGCGTTTAAGCGTTGCCACAACGATATGCGCCGCATCAACGTTAAAGAAACTGCGTAGGTTTTCGCGTGTATCAGAACGGCCATAACCATCGGTACCCAGAGTCGTGTAAGGACGGTTGTCTGGTAACCAAGCACGAATCTGCTCTGAGTAGTTACGCATATAATCTGTCGCTGCAACCACGATACCTTCGTGCGGTGCTAACTGCTCAGTAACCCAAGGCACTTTCTCTTCGTCCATTGGATGTAGACGGTTGTAGTCATCACAAACCATACCATCACGAGTCAACTCATTAAAGCTGGTTACGCTCCAAACGTTAGACGTAATATTGAACTCGTCTTTTAGTATCTGTGATGCCTTCTGTACTTCGCGCAAGATAACACCAGAGCCTAATAACTGTACTTGTGTTGAACCATTGTCTTCAAGCAAGTACATACCACGTTTGATACCTTCTTCGGCACCTTCTGGCATAGCAGGTTGCTCGTAGTTTTCGTTCATCAACGTCAAGTAATAATAGACACGCTCGCCTTCACCATACATACGGCGTAGACCGTCATGCATGACCACAGCTAGCTCATAACCGAAGCAAGGATCATAGCTGACGCAGTTTGGCACGACATTGAACAGAATCTGTGAATGACCATCTTGATGCTGCAAGCCTTCACCATTAAGCGTTGTACGACCAGCAGTTGCGCCTAACAAGAAGCCTTGTGCTTGACAATCACCTGCTGCCCAAGCCAAATCACCCACACGTTGGAAACCAAACATTGAGTAATAGATATACATCGGAATCATCGGTAGCGCGTTCACAGAATAACTGGTTGCCAATGCAATCCAAGTACTCATTGCGCCTGCTTCGTTGATACCTTCTTCTAACATGTGACCATCGATAGCTTCTTTATAGCCCATCAACGCTTCACTGTCTTCTGGCGTATATTTTTGGCCAACAGCCGAGTAGATACCTAACTGACGGAACATACCTTCTAGACCGAAAGTACGCGCTTCGTCAGGTACGATTGGTACGACACGATCTTGAATGTCTTTGTTTTTGAGCATTGCAGATAGCAATCGCACAAATACCATCGTCGTCGATTGCTCTTTACCATTGCTACCTTTTAATACCCGATCGAACATTGATAGTTCAGGGATATTTAGTGGAATATGACCACTACGGCGGTTTGGTAGATGACCACCTAACGACTCACGACGACCTTTTAGATACTTCATCTCTGCCGAACCTTCTTCAGGGCGGTAGAATGGTAGAGTCTCTAACTGCTCATCAGTAAATGGCAAATCAAAACGATCACGGAAATACATCAACGCTTCTTGATCAAGCTTTTTCACCTGATGCGATTTGTTGACTGCTTGCGTTTGGGCAGACAAGCCATAACCTTTAACGGTCTTAACCAAAATAACTGTCGGCTGGCCTTTGGTTTTCATAGCTTCGCTAAAGGCAGCATAAACTTTAACTGGATCATGGCCACCACGGTTCAGACGCGAGATTTCTTCGTCAGTCAACGCATCTGCCATCTCTTCTAGCTCTGGATATTTACCAAAGAACTCTTTGCGAGTAAATTCAGGCGTACGAGCTTCATATAGCTGATACTCACCATCCACCACTTCTTCCATACGTTGTTTAAGGACACCCGTATGATCTTTACCAAGTAATGAATCCCAGTTGCCACCCCAAATAACTTTGATAACTCGCCAGCCTGCGCCGCGGAATACTGACTCTAGCTCTTGAATGATTTTACCGTTACCACGGACTGGACCATCAAGACGCTGCAAGTTACAGTTAACTACCCATATTAGATTGTCCAACTTCTCACGACCTGCCAGAGAAATAGCACCTAAGCTTTCTGGCTCATCCGTTTCACCATCACCCAAGAATGTCCAAATCTTACGACCTTCTTTTTCTAGCAATCCACGGTTTTCCATATAGCGATGTACATGGGCGTGATAGATAGACATGATTGGGCCAAGTCCCATCGATACCGTTGGGAACTGCCAGTAATCAGGCATTAGATATGGATGCGGATAGCTTGATAGACCTTTGCCGCCTACTTCACGACGGAAATTATCGAGCTGATCTTCGGTCAAACGACCTTCTAAATAAGAGCGTGCATAGATACCTGGTGCTGAGTGACCTTGATAATAGATCATGTCACCACCGAAGTGATCGCTAGCGGCGCGGAAGAAATGGTTAAAACCCGTTTCATAAAGCGTTGCACTAGAGGCGAATGTCGCTAAGTGACCACCCAAATCATCGTCATTTTTATTGGCACGCATAACCATAGCAAGTGCGTTGTAGCGAATTAACGCACGTATCTTACGCTCCATGCCTAGATCGCCTGGGTACATTGGCTCATCTTCAACAGCGATACTATTGACGTACGCAGTGTCTAGTCTGTTGAACGGCAACCCTTCTTGAACTGCCATATTGTATAAGGCTTTTAGGAGGAACTGAGCACGGTCCTTGTCTGCGTGTTTAACCACAGACTCAAAGGCTGCCAGCCATTCCTGAGTTTCGGTGCTATCAGCATCCTTATAATAATTCATTCTTGTTAATCCTTTTATATCAGTCATACCTACCTAATGGCAGGGCTTCATTGAAAAATGCATGATGAGAGATTGGTTTACTTATGACATCCTTGCTACGTCCAAGCATTCCATTGTTTTGTGCGATGATATACAGCTTGATTATAAAAATAGTATTACTCATATCGACAAATGCATCAAATCAACACACCTGCCAGATCGTCATAATGCTACGACTATTCTATTCAAACGTTAATTACTATGACATTCCATTATAGGCGTTTACGCGCTGGTTGTTTATGGCTGTAGAGAAATGAAGAAATCGCAAGTATTTTTTAAATAAATAATGATTAGTTGTTAGGTAAATATTATTTATTAATAGCTCTGCGGAATATGATTGATTGACTATACAACATACGGTAACTGGTCATGACAAAAACGCCATTCATCTATTTAATATGATTTTTACAAAAATATTACTTAAAATACAAAATATGTATAACACATTTTTTTTTGGTAAATAAACGTTTACATTAGGCTTTAATATATAGGAATATTGAGATGCAAAAGGTAGAACGACTTTTGAATTCAACGAAAAAGCATTTATTCAATAAATATATATGTCAGATAATGACATTGCTTGCTGCTATTCCTATGTTTTTTATTAGTAATGTAGCTTTTGCTGAAGCTGATCCCGTATGTCCAAGTGGACATGCTATGTATTATTTAGGTTCTAAGAGTACTACAACAGCACCTAAGGCTACTTTGAGTTGGTCAGCAGCAGGCAACTCTAGTACCACTTATAGCTTTGACAGTGGTCTTAAACTTGTCTTATCTTTTTCCGATATTAACTTTGTTAGGACTGGCTATCCAGAAGTTAGCAGTTTTACTGGTGTTACTACCAATGCTCTTAACATGCGTCATAGCAGCGAAAAAATCGATGTGAATCACAGGTTGACGGCCACTATTAATAAACCCGTTACAAAATACGGTTTTGTCGTTCAAGACTTGGATGCGAATGCTGCTGGAAGATACACTGAGTCGGTATCAATTGTTACTACAGGTGGTTCTTTTAGCAATTTTGCTAATAACTTTACCGTATCTAATTCAAATAAAACGATTACTGCAAACCAGTGGACCAATTGTAGTCCCACTCTTCCCTGTAATTTTAATATTGAATGGGAGGCCCAAGCAGCAAATACACCGTTTATTACGACTCATGGTAATAATTATGCTAGTGCCTCTACAACTACATCAACAGGTGATCATGTAGTAGGTTATTCAGACTTCTATTTCTGTCTGGCACCGCCTAAGCTCATCGTAAAAAAAGCGTTGAGTAGTACACGTGTCAACACTAACGACCAATTTGAAATAGCAGTTAGTGGTGGATCATTAGCTGCTAATAGCTTTACTACTACTGGTACAGGCTCGACCATCACTAACGGAACCAGTACAACGCTTACATTAGCAGATAGCACAAGTTATACCATTACTGAGCGTGTGATGAATGGTACTACACTAGGTGACATAGCCAACTATAGTGCGACTTATATTTGTAGTAATGCTACGACAGGTAGTACTACAGTCATGCCTACCTCAGCAATGAGCTATAATGCTTCAGCCAAGACTCGTTCATTTACGCTTAGTAATGCCACCTATGGCGATGATATTACGTGTACTATTACTAATACTGCAAACTATGTGTTCTCAGGCACCGTATTTAACGATAACGGTAACGTTGTAAGCCCAAATAAAGACGATGTATCAGATAAATACCTAAATAATAGCCTCTATTTCAATGGCAAATACGATTCAACAACTGAATCTGGTATTCCCTTTACTACGGGTCATACCATTACTCTAAACAAATGTACAGGTGATAGTGGTACGTTCTCACCTCAGACGGTAAACATTGGTAATAATGGAACCTATAGTTTTAGCTTGACGGCAGCACAAGTAGGTAGTTATACAAGGCTTTGCGTTACTCAAAATGAGCCTAGCAACTATACATATTCTGTAGATACTACAAGCAATGTCCTACAAATAGACATTACTAACAGTAAATATAACTACCCTAGCAATGATTTCGGTGATGTTGTTCCAGAAAATACTGCCTTGGTATTAATCAAAAGTCAGTATGTCCATGACTGTAGCCTAAATAACCTTGCCACCATTGGTGTTAATTATGACGGTAGTGCTAGTAGTGCGTATAGTACAAAACCAATATCTAACATTATCCCTGGACAATGTATCGCTTATAGAATTGAAGCTATAAATCGCGGTAATGTTTCCTTAGCAGATATTGTTATTAAGGATACGCTACAGAGTAAAAATGACTCTAATAATTCATCGATTACCTCTACTTTAGCAAATCCAACACCTATTGGTGAAAATAGTGGTACTCCATCATTTGCAACAAATTCGGTATCTATTGGCAACAACGGTACAGTTACTACCAATACTTTTTCTTTAGGTACTACCACCACTACTCGTCGTCAGGCCATTCGTTTTAATACTAAATATGGTACTACCATTAGTAACTAAACACCTGTTTATTAAACTTTTACTCAAGCCCTGTCTAGCCAGATAGGGCTTTTACCGTTTGTATACTCCAAAATGCCAGTTGTCATTTTTGTGATGATTAATTGTATTAATTACGTGAAAATAGAAGAAAGGGAGATAGATACCTTTTAAAACGACGAATGATATTAGATTACTAGCTCCTCCATCATGATATACGACGTTCGCTTTTTACTGATAGTCATGTTCTAAGA
The DNA here is from genome assembly GCF_043419765.1 of Psychrobacter nivimaris. Classification (NCBI taxonomy): domain Bacteria; kingdom Pseudomonadati; phylum Pseudomonadota; class Gammaproteobacteria; order Moraxellales; family Moraxellaceae; genus Psychrobacter; species Psychrobacter nivimaris. Next base: position 444,472 of record NZ_JBHOFX010000002.1, read on the forward strand.
AAGGATTTTATATGAAACGTTTTAACCTCTTACATAATGTCATGCTAGCAACTTTTGCCTCTGCTTGTTTGCTAGGTACTGCTCATGCTGACGACGCTCTAAAAATGGAACTGACTGCTAATCAGGTCATTAAGAATGCGGACGGCAAAACAGTATATTCACCAGTACGTACAGCACCAGCTGGTACTGTCATTCAATACAAAGCAACTTATACCAATACCATCAATAAAGACATTAATGATCTGATGGTGACACTGCCTATCCCTGCAAACATGACTTTTACTGGTGAGGCAAATCCTGCAAGCGCACAAGCCAGTACTGATGGCAAGAACTATGCTGATATGCCGCTAATGCGCAAGGTCGATGGCAAAATGGTTAAAGTGCCGTATTCTGAATACCGTACCTTACGCTGGAATATCAAGTTGTTACCAGCTAAGAAATCAGCTGCTGTGGCTTTAAACACTACTGTTAACTAATTAACAGAAGGTTAAACCTTTATTTTTCACCCTTCCATTATTAATTCGGCCTTTTACTATCCATTTTGGAGTACTACATGAAATCAAATACTTTTAACTATAGCTTGCTTGCTGTCGGTATTGCCGCAGTAATGGGTATCTCTGGTGGTGCTAATGCAGCTACTCCTAATACTACTGGTGGTGTTAGTGCAGGTGCTGCTGCTATCAATAACGTTGCAACCGCAAACTACAGTGTTGCTGGTATCGCTCAGCCAAACGTGTCGTCAAACATCGTAACTGTCAACGTTAGCGAAACGGCCAACTTTTCACTCACGTCGACTATTGATGATGGCAGCATTGGTGACGATATTGCTATCAATCAGACTGCTACGCCAGGTGGTACGACTACCTTTACTCATAACTTAACCAACACGGGTAACGTTACTGATACTTATACCATTAATACCACAGGTAATGACTCAGCACTAGTAACGGCTACTCCAGACTATGCGTTAGGTACTGCGCCTGTTACGTTTACTATTGTACAAGCAGATGGTACTCCTTTGACTTCTGCTCAAGTAACCGCTTTAAATGGTCAAGCACAGACAGGTACAGTAGCCAATGGTGGTACTATTAAACTACAGCCAGGCACTAGAGCTAATCTAAGCTACGAAGCAGCTACGCCAGACACTCGTAACGGTAATGACAAAGGCGTTGGTACGTTAACAGCAACCAGTACTTTCTTTACTGCTAATCTTCCAGCAAATGCGACGTTGGTGAACGAAAACCAAACTATCGTGAGATTGCCTACCTTTAAAATTGCAAAAACAGCGACCAGTACTGTCGACTTGACAGTGGCTAATCCGCAGATCAACTATACTATCGTAGTCACTAACGTGGATACTGAGTATAGTACTGCTGCGACTGATATTGTCATCAGGGATGTCCTTCCTGCAGGTTTGAGTTTGCCTAATGGCACAGCCTCAGACGTGACCGTAACTGGTGCTGGCACTGCTACGATTTCTACTGTTGGTACTCGACAAGCTATTAATGTTGCCGTAGCAAACTTAGCCGTTGGCGCAAGTCGCACAATTACTTTCACAGTTAATGTCGATAAAACTCAGTATACAGCTGCTAATAGTTCAGCAACGAACAACGTGGAAGTCTACGATAAGTTCATCGGTGCGGTTAGTCCGTTAATTGCTGCTCCTGTACTTGGTACTGACTATAATATTTTGGATAGTACAAATAACAATATAGATGTGACTAGAGTTCCTGCTGCTGCAGATCAAGCTAACGGCGCTGGTATAGATACTGCTGGTGTTACTAACTTCACCAGACGAGCGGTTGTAGTGAGCAATCCAACGACTAGAGAGATTGCCCCTGCCTCAGGTACTGCTAATCAAGCTATTCACTCAACTCTTATTACCAACAGCGGTCAAGATGCTGAAGGTACCAATGCTAACCCATTGACCTTTACTATTGCTGATGGTGGCAACAATGCGGCTGTCAGACCTGTTACTGGTCCTGTTAGTGTTACTTATACGCCGCCTGGTGGTGGAGCTCCGGTTACTATAACACTGCAACCTACCGTTGCTGGTGGTAATACGTACACTCTTAATAGCTCTACACTACCAACCGCTCAATTTCCAAATGGTATTGCACCTGGTGGTACATTAGCGATCAACTATAATGTGTCTTCAGGCAATGTAACTACTCCTACAACTGTTGCTGACGCTGCTGCTGTCGGTAGCACTGAAACGACTATCGTAACTCTGACCCCAGCTGGCACTAATCCACCTGCTGTGACTTCAGTGACTGATACGACTAATGTTAGAGGCTTAAGTTTAGTGAAGGCTCAATCATTAGATGCGACTTGTTCAGGTACGGTTGCTTCAAGTACCTTTGTTCAAACTGCTATTGATGCAACCCCTGATCAATGTGTTATCTATCGTATTCAGGCGACTAACACTTCTTCAGCAGCATTAGGTTTTAATCTTACTGGTGTAACGATTTCGGATTTGTTGTCTAACTTTTCAGCTGGTGCGGATTTAGTAGCTAATTCACCTGCTACTTCTGCTACTACGTCATCTACTGCAGGCACAGCTAGTACTACCAGTACTGCGGTTCTTGGTACTAACTATACATTAGTTCCTGGCGGCGTTGGCACCTTGACCTTTAAGATCAAAATTAAAAATGCTCGTTAATTTATATTTAATATTACAAAGTCTATAAGCTTCACAAGACGCTTATAGACTAACTATCCAGCTTGACCTAATTGATTTTGGTTAGCCAAGCTGGAGCGTTACTACCCTACCCCTTTATATTTTATTGGATAAGCGACATATGACTAAATCTTTAATGACACTGTCTAATCGTGCTACGTTGCATACAGCGAAGATCTCTGCGCTGTCATTTGCAATGTTGCTTATGCAATCAAATACCGCATCTGCTGCAACTGATTCATTGGTACAGCTGATCAATAACACTGCTCAAGCCAGCTACAACGTTGACAGTGAGACCAGCACGACTATCAGTACTGACTCAAACCAAGTACAAGTAAAAGCCTCAAATTTACCTGAATATGGTATCAGTTTGACTCAGCATGCTTTACGTACAGTCATGCCTAATACACAGGTAAGTTGGGTCAACGTACTGAGTAACGCCAGCTATAGTGATCAGACTGTTGAATTGACACTTGCTATATCGCCAACTGTCTCTAATTTAAAAGTCTATCAAGATCTTAATAATAACGGAGAAGTCGATTCAGAAGATCGACAAATCATGCTCGTTAACCTGAGCGCTCAGATCAAACTTGGTCAGAGTGAGAGTATTCAGCTTATCGTACAGGCTCTATCAGATGCCGACGGTGAAGATGGCGATACCGCTGATGTGAAGATTGGCGCTATCATATTAGAAGACCCATCAATAGCAGCTGTTGAAGCAATTGACAGACTGGTTATTGTTGAACCTAAAATCAACTTTACTACCCCTCAATTTGACGGTACTAAAACCACCTCGCAAATCGGGGACAACGTTTATATTGATGCCAGTTACGCGCAGTGTAACGTGCAATCTGATAAACCTGATCAAGTATGGATTACTGTTAAGTCGCCAATGACTGGTGATACCTACTCTCTTAAAGGAATTGAAACTGGTAATAATACAGGCAAATATCACTTATCTGTACCAACACAGAATAATGCCAATGCTATTGACGATAAACTGATTCAGACATTGGTCGACGATACGTTGACTGCTGAGTTAACAGCTTGTATTGCTCCTTCTGTTGGCACAGGTGCTGATCAGCTACCAAATGATAGCGATTTTACTGTACGTATCGATGATCTGAGCTCTCAAGTAAACATCATCGATAATAATGCAAGCCTAGTCGTCACTAAAGAAAGCGATGTCAAAACTGCAGAGCTTGGTGATTATGTCAGCTATACCATCGATATTACCAATAACGGCAAATCGACTGCTTACGATGTACAACTAAAAGACGCTTTACCACGTGGTTTTGACTACGTTGAGAACAGTGTACGTGTTAGTCCAACGACTAATCTTGATATCAATCAAGCACAGACTACCGAGTTTAAAGCTGATGGTAAATATCAGGTATTGAACTTAGGAAACATGGCAGTTGGCGAAAGTAAAAAAATTACTTATCGTGTGCTCATAGGTGCGTCATCACTAGGCGGCGATGGTATCAACCGCGCCACCGCAGCTGCTAGAAATGACCAAGGTCAAAGCGTAGGCTCAAGAGAAGCTCAGTGGAAAATTGATGTAGAACGCGGAGTGATGAATACCGACGGTATTATCGTCGGCAAGGTCTATCACGATATCAACCGCGACGGTATTCAGCAAAAAGAAGACGGCGAACTTGGTGTCGCTGGTGTACGTATCTATATGGAGAACGGCAACTTCATCGTGACTGATCCTGAAGGTAAATATAACTTCTATGGTATCAGTGCCAAAACACACGTACTAAAGGTCGATCGTACTACTATCCCTAGAGAGACTGAACTGGTTACCCAAAGCAATCGTAATGCTGGTGATGCCGGTAGTCGTTTTGTTGATTTGAAGTACGGCGAATTACATCGTGCGGATTTTGCAATCGTTGCTGGCATGGCAGATAGCACTGAACGCTTAAACGCTGAGCTAATTGCTCGTAGCAAATTAGTAGAAGCTAAAAATGACACGTTAGAGCAAGCGGTAAAAACCGAGCTGACTTTAGATCCTGATTATGATACCGATACTACTGACAATGTAGATGCTAGTGGTTGTAACATCAATGGTGACTTAGACCTTGGTAATAACTGTGATTCGGCTATCGTTAATGACATGGCCAATCCAGTAGATAGCCGTGTTGATATGACAGTGACCACTGTTGCTCCGCCAGTAGAAAAAGAGCTCGAAGAATACTTAAAAGAAGTGGCGAGTAACGATGTTGCCTTCATTAACCTAAACGAAGGTCAGCAGCTTAGCACTTATAAACAAATGGTACAGGTTCAGGCACCGCTTGGGTCTGTGTTCACACTATATGCCAACGGCAAAGCTGTATCAGAACAAAAAATAGGTAAAACTGCTGAGCAAGAAAAACAGAATGTAACGGCTTTCGATTACTATGCTGTTGATTTACAGCGCGGCAAGAACACATTACGCGGTGTTGCGACTGATATAAATGGTCAGATCATCTCTGAGCAGACGATTAAGGTATTAACTCCTGATAGCCTACAAGCTATCGACTACCGTACCCAAGCACAATTAGTTCCAGCTGACGGTATTAGTGAATACCAAGTCGTCATCAGCCTAAAAGATCGCGATAATCGTCCTTATATTGGTACTACTTCTCTTACGCTTGATACTAATATCGGTCGTATCAATTTGGAAGACAGCAGCAAAGATCAAGCTGGCACCCAAGTGACTGTATCAGGTGGTGAGCTACTCATACCAGTCATCGCGTCAAGCGTACCAGGTAAGGGCGAGCTAGTAATTGACACTGGTAGCAGCAAACAAATCATTCCGTTACAGTTTACTGCTCAACTACGTCCACTACTCGCTGTTGGTATTGTAGAAGGTGCTATTTCACTAAAAGACTTTGATGGTAGCAGCATTACCGATGCTCAAGGTGCGTTTGAGCAAGAGCTAAATGACTTTGCTGGTAATGATGATTACACAGCTTCTGGTCGTGCCGCAATGTTCCTAAAAGGAAAAGTGCGCGGTGACTACCTGCTAACGCTTGCTTATGATAGTGATAAAAAAGGCGAGCGTTTGTTCCGTGATATCGAGCCGGGCGAATACTATCCTGTCTATGGCGACTCATCAGCTAAAGGCTTTGATGCTCAGTCTACTAGCAAGCTTTACGTGCGCCTTGATAAAGGTCGTTCGTTCGCTATGTATGGTGATTTGAAAACTCAGATTGATGATGACGAAGGTATCAAGCTTGGTCAATACAACCGTACATTAACTGGTCTAAAAGCTCAATTTGAAGATAGCAATACTCGTGTTACTGCCTTTTTAGCAGAAACCAGTACTAGCCAACGTGTAAATGAGACTCGCGGTTTAGGCATTTCAGGCCCATATCCATTGGCTGAGAACTTCGATGCGGTATTAGAAAACTCTGAAACAGTTGAAGTTATTACTCGTGATGCCAACAACCCTGGGCTTATTATCAATCGTGAGACGCTTACTCGCTTTGCTGATTATGAGATTGACCCTATCAGCCGCAGCTTATTCTTGACGGCACCGATTGCTAGTCAGGATATCGAAGGCAATCCTATCTATATCCGTGTCACTGTCGAAGTTGATGAAGGTGGTGAGGATTACTTCGTTGGTGGTATTGCCGCGAAACAGCAACTAACGGATAAAGTCGCCATCGGTGGTAGCTATGTGAATAGCGATGACCCATTGAATAAAGAAGAGTTAGCTAGTGTTAATAGTGTTGTTAAATTCAATGATAAGCTAAAGCTGGTCGCTGAATATGCGATGAACAAAGCTGAGAACCCAAATTTTCAGTCAAGCAATCAAATCAACACGACAGAATTGACTGATAGTGACGTTGAAGGTAACGCATTACGTATTGAGCTTGATTTTGATAATAAGAAAAATACGCGAGCTAAAGCTTATTATAATGATGCTGATGAAGGTTTTGTCACTGGTGCATCACCGCTTACCGCTGGACGTACTGAATCTGGTGTAGAGGTTACTCATACTCTAAATGATAAGAAAACTGCTCTTAAGTTAGAAGGTATACGCACAGAAGAGCATACTACTGACGCTAGCCGCGAAGGCGTGCAGGCAAGCGTTGAGCATCGTTTAAGCGAAAACATCGTTGGTGAAATTGGGGTTCGTTATTACAAACAAGACGCGACTGCTGCCTCACGTAATACTCAAGCCGCGACAGACGTTGTAGATATTACAGACGACACTTTGTTTAATGATGACATTATCAATCAGTCAGCGTTGAGCAGCGTTAGTAACGCTGAAGAAGATATTGAAGGTACGACTGTTCGTGCTCGTGTTACCTCTCGTCTACCTAAGTTGAATAACAGCTTGGTATTTGCAGAGTATGAGCAAGATATCGAAAACAGCTCACGTAATGCAACTTCTATCGGTGGTGAGACACCACTCGGAAATCTAGGTCGACTATACGCACGTCATGATTTGATTAATAGCCTATCTGGTACTTATGGTCTTGATGATACAGATGAGCGTCAACGTACCACTGTTGGTTTTGATGCCACTTACATGAAAGATGGTAAGGTTTATAGCGAATACCGCATGCGTGACGCCATCAGTGCACGTGAGGCAGAAGCAGCTATTGGTCTAAAAAACAAGTGGTATGTTCAAGAAGGTTTAACCTTAAACACTTTATTTGAGCGTGTTGAATCTCTGGAAGGTGAAGAAAGTAACACTGCAACAGCGGCAGGTATCGGTGTTGAATATCTTGCCAAAGAGAATTATAAGGCATCGGGACGTTTTGAAAAACGTTGGGGCGAAACAAGTGATACGCTACTTGGTAGTGCTGGTATCGCCTATCGCTATACTGATGAGGTTACCTTCTTAGCCAAAGACATCTATTCACGCACTGACTATAGTGATGGTGATCGCACTATCAATCGTTTTCAGCTAGGTGCTGCATATCGTGACTACGATAGCAATCAGTTAGATATGCTTGCAAAATTCGAATATCGTTTGGATGATAACAATACTGGCGATGACGCTTATCAAAAAGACACCATGATTTGGTCATGGAATGGTAATTACCATCCTACGCGTCCTTTAACGTTGTCTGGACGTTATGCTGGTAAGTATACAGAATATGAAGCAGATAGCTTAACCAACGATAACACGGCTCACGCTGTTTATGGCCGCGGTCTTTATGACATCAGTGAGCGCTGGGATATTGGTTTACAAGCAGGGACTTATTGGAATGATCAAGCAAATGACTTAACTTATATGCTTGGTGCAGAAGTGGGTTATAGCCCAATGACCAACCTTTGGTTATCACTTGGTTATAACTTCATGGGCTTTGAAGATGAAGATATTGCTTATGACGACAGTACTCAGCAAGGTGCTTACTTTAGATTGCGCTTTAAGTTCGATGAAGACTTATTTAAACGTGAAGACCCACGTAAGAACCAACGTCTGAGCAGCAATTCTGCATTTTAATTGTTTTATACTAATGATACTGTCGTAAGTACAACCTTATGACAGTATCATGATTGTCTTATGACAAATTATTTTGTCATTCAATAAACAATTAGGTCAGCCCTAGTAATGGTAAATAATACCAACGTTTATTACCTTAACATAAGGTTTACACCATGTTTGATTCAGCCATCAAAGCAGCACCTTTCAAGCGCTCAGTATACGTTACACTATCAGCTTTATTCTCGTTAACCTTTATGCAGCCAGCTTTAGCTAAGAGTGAGACTATCCAAGTGGCTAACTCAACTAGCATGGCTAAATACTGCCGTGATGATAGGCAGAGCCAAGCACACTCTTATAGATATCAAAGCGAACAGCAGCGCCTATTAAATTGTATGGTCACGCAATTGAAACCTTATCAACAAAAAGACAAGACAGCCGCTCAACAGTATTTCGCATATAAAGCGCAAGCTTGGTTGAACTATGCTATTCATCAAGACAGTATGAATAGCCGCTCATCTGCGGGTCAAGTTGCGTTAAAAATGGCAAAGCCTATATTGCAAGCGCTAGATAATGACACGGTACAGGACTTGGGCTTGCATCAAGATATTCCGTCTACCTCTGCTCTAATGCGTCCTGACCTATGGGCAACTTTAAGCGCGCTTAAAGACGGTGATGGCATAGCGTCAGCACCACGTGAGATGGCTTTTAGTGAAGTGGCTTTAATTTGGGCAGCAACCAATCAATGTGCGCGAGGCTGGCGCGAATCTGGTATGCATTTTCGCATGGCTGATCGCTGGCTTGAACAAGCTCGCGAAGCTTACGTCAATGCCAATAACTCACAGACCAATGTAGCGCTAGAGAAGTCAATAGTCAGTTATCATAAGCAGTACTCGCCTTTAGACGCGAGCGATGATACTTGCCGTGGACAAGATTTGACATCTAACCGTTAGAATAGTCGCTGTTTTATTAAAAATATTAACCTCTATTACTTCCAATCTTATACTAAAAATTAGACGCGAAAAAGCCGACATATTTGTCGGCTTTTTTATGTTTAAAGTGAGCTAAATTAGCGGTTTTTACGGGGTAACTTTTCTGGTAGGTAACAACGTAAATAAGCAATAAATGCTGTATTTGCTTCTTGGATATACTCTTCAGTAATACTCTGATGACGGCGATAAGACAACGTAAAGATAGCATTTACGATGCTATAAGCAATCAACAAGGTATCTTGGATATCATGGAAGTTTGGCATCTCATAACGCTCTGACAAACGCTTATAGACCAGATCAACGATTTGATGATCCATGTCTTCACCAAAGCTGTCACCTTCGAAATCAGGTGTATTGGTGTCATAGATAAGCTTGGCTTTTGTCTCATCGTTATGGAATATCGTAATACAATGATCGATAAGCGCCGTTAAATACCCTTGCCATCTGTCATAGTTGCCAATATCGACCGTCTCTACCATCTCTAATATTTCAATCGCATTCAAAAAACGTAATGCTAAAAATATTGCTTCAATATTGGGGAAAAAATGGTAAGCAGACGCTCTTGGTATGCCCGCTTCTTCACATACAGCCGCTAACGTAATATCGTTAATAGCATGTGTTTCGCTCAATTTTTTGGCACCAGCCAATAGTTTTTGACGACGTGCACGGCCTTGTTGGCTAGTAAACTTAAACTTATTAGGTACAAGCTTTTTTGCCAATTCCGAATCTACCAACACATCTTCAATCTTTTCGTCTTTATTATCACTCATTGTGAATCTCTTAATGTTGCGCCCTATTTTATAAATATAATCTGCATTGAATAGTATTTATCCTCAAATAAAGGATGGTTGACTGTTGGCTAAAATATAAAGCCTATATGGTCACTACTCTATTCAATGCAGAGGCATCATAAACGCTTGTACATTATCAAGCAAGGGACATGAATAGGTTAAAAAACAATACTACGATCAGCAATTTAATAGAGCTAACCGTCTAATTTTATAAAGTTAATCATTGAGTTTTATTTTCGCCCTTATAATACCATGATCAGTGACTCTATCGGCATAGTCCCACTTTAAATGATCATTAAAATAATCGACCCGTTCGACATAACCGAGCGAAAATTTACTATCAGGCAAAAACTCTTCTGAGACAAATAACTGGTCGATAACTTCTGGCATGCCTTGATATATATGGGTATAGGCAACATCCTTCATCCAGCCATATCGTGCTTGAATACGAGCAGCATCAAAAAGCGCAACATCACGCATACTTTTATCGTAATTAACTTCCCCAGTTTCTGTCATCAACTGAGTAGTCACGCTACCTGTGACATCATTCATATCGCCCAATAGAATCAATGGCTCACGGGTATGTTGCAACCGCTCTATAATAGACATACGGATAGAGGCCGCTTCTGCCGCGCGCATACATAAACTACGAAGCTTGGCGCGAACTCGAATATTTGGATCGTCCATGTCTTCTAATAGGTCACCATTTTCGTCACGTAAGAAAAAAGCACGTTTGCTTTTTAGATGCGCTGTAATAATAGTAATGGGCTGTCCGTATGCGTCAACACGTAATACTAATGGAGGACGGTTGAAGCGTTGATAAGGACCGATATCAGGTACATCAATAATGGCTTTTGGTGCTATATTTTCTAGCAAACTGGTTTCTAACTGCTCAAATCGGCTGATAATACCGACAGCAGGTGTATTCTGTGCACCCATGCCTTTGGTATATATACTCGAGCTATCGTTACTGGCAAGTGGAATGACCGCATGCTCGGGCTTGAAACCTAGTGAAACAGCCAACTCTTCTAATGCATCACTATCCCAAACCTCTTGTACTGCGATAATGTCAGCATGCGCTTTAGCCAATAAATCTGTAAGACCTCGCAGCTTATGTTCGTAAGCTTTATCATTATAAGCTGGCGCATTTTCATAATAAGTCCGATTAGGGTTCGCAAAGTTCAGCAGGTTTGCCGTTGCGATATAAAACTGTTTATGACCTTCAGTGTTATTACTCATATATTCCCCATCGCTCTCATTATTATAGTACATAATATTCACGTATGTGTATACGCTGCAAATTTTATGCCTAAAAAAACTCCCAAAGTTAAACTTTGGAAGTTTTAAAATAGCATAAATGTTGATAAGTAGATTTACTAATAGAACTGGACATACAATTAATCTATTTCAGGCAATGGTATAGCAATCCCTGATACTAGCTAATTACTAAATGCATTGGCTGCCAAGATGTTTGCCTAATCGTTCTATTAGTTATTTAGCCTCTCTTATGATACGCGATTCCATGCATCACGTGATGCTTGACGCGCTTCATTCCATTCCATACGAGACTCGCCTTTTACTTCGTGCCATGAACGCTCTAAATCTGCTTCATGATCTTCAAAACGAGCATCTACTGGATAACGAGCACGATTCGCATAACCGACTGCATATGCTGGATGTAAGTCACGGTCGAAATCGTATTCTTCTCTATGGTAGTCAGCATTTGCATACTCTGCACGCCAGTACGCTTCTTCGTGAGTTGGATCAATGGCTTCAGCTGCTGCATGACCTGCGCCGCCACCAACGATAGCACCAATAGCACCACCAATTAGTGTACCCAATGGACCTGCCATCGTACCGATAGCTGCACCTGCTGCTGCACCGCCTACACCGCCGATACCTGTACCTACTGGATGCGAGCCTGGCTCACCGGTAATGATGTCTGCGTTTAAATCTTCTTTTGTCTCTTTTGACATATGTTTTACTTCACTGCGATCGATAGCATCATGGTTACTCATAGTATTGTCCTTAAATTATTTATTATTTATTGAATTATTTATTTGCTAATTATTAGCGGTCCTACTAAATCCAATTGAAGTATAGAAATTTATAGGTAAGGACAGATAGGCCGATTTTGTAAACTGTGTCCGTATTGCGATTATCTTGCGTTACAGCCTGTATCTTTATCACATTTGTGTACGGCAGCCTCATACTTTGAGTAAGTATAAATGTACTATTACAATAAATTTACTAAGTAAATCAATCTTATAACGGCATTAGAGACCTTTTGATAGCTTGTTGCCATTTAGCAAGATGTCGCTCACGAGTATCAGCCGACATACTTGGTTCAAACACGCGATCTACCTGCCATGAAGCTTTCATGGTCGATTCATCATATAGCCCAGTTTTCAGACCTGCGAGTAGTGCCGCGCCCTTTGCCGTAATCTCTGTATCTCTAGGACGTAATACCGGAACACCCAACAAATCTGCTTGGAACTGCATGAGTAAGTCATTATTTGCAGCGCCGCCATCTACTCTGAGCTCAGTCAAAGGATGAGGGCTGTCCTTTTGCATAGCGATAAGTACATCATAGGTTTGATAAGCAACGGCCTCCAATGCAGCGCGGGCAATATGTGCCTTAGTAGTGCCGCGGCTCATACCAGTGATGCTAGCGCTAATATCTGAACGCCAGTAAGGCGCGCCCAATCCAGTAAAAGCAGGTAATAGAACGACATCTTCGCTACTGTCTACTTGACGGGCTAAGTCTTCGATATCACTACTCTGCTGAATCATGCCCAAATTATCACGCAGCCATTGAACGATAGCCCCTGCCATAAAGACACTGCCCTCTAAGGCATAAGTGACTTCCTTTTTGGGTGGCTGTAGCATGCGTTTGCCTGACTGTACGATTTGGTCAAATGATAAATTATCTGGACGAATTGGTGACGTTTTACGTTGCCATGCAATGGTGGTTAGCAGCTTATGCTCACTCAATTTTGGCTGTTGGCCAATATTCATTAGCATAAAGCAGCCTGTGCCATAAGTGTTTTTGGCCATGCCTGCATCAAGGCAACCTTGCCCAAAGAGCGCTGCTTGCTGATCACCCAATACTGCTTGAATAGGTATTTGCTTTGCAAACAGGCCTTTTTTAGTTTTGCCAAAATCACCGTCGGACGATAGTACTTTAGGCAATATATTCATAGGTATAGCAAATCGGTCACAAAGTGTCTCTGACCATGCCAGCTTATGGATATCGAATAACAATGTACGAGAAGCATTGGTCACATCAATGACATGCTCCCCGCCTGTGAGCTTATAAATCAGCCAACTATCAATCGTGCCAACCGCTATCTCACCTCTGCTGGCTTGTAGACTCAGCTTCGGGTTGTTTTCGAGTAACCAAGCAATCTTACTGGCACTAAAATACGGATCTAAACGCAGGCCTGTAATACGCTGAGCTTCATGTGCCATGTTGACGCTATCAACGCCCTGATGCACAGGGTCATTCATACTATTGCTAGCGCTTTCAGCAGCGAGTGTCTTACAGTAATTTGCGGTACGCCTGTCTTGCCAAATGATGGCGGGAGCCAGTGGCTTACCAGTTTGTTTATCCCATATCACAATCGACTCACGCTGATTGGTAATTGCAATACTGGTAACGTCAGTGGCAAGCAGCCCTGCCCGATTAATAACATCATGTGCACAGCTAATCTGAGTTTGCCAGATCTGCTGTGCATCTTGTTCAACGAATCCAGCTCTTGGTGTTTGCAGCGTCGTTGGCTGTTGTACCATTTTGATAGGACGCGCATGATCATCGTACAATATCGCGCGACTTGACGTGGTCCCTTGATCCAACGCTAAAATATACCCTGCCATGACACACCCTCTACTAATATTATTTATTCTATTTGATAGCCATTTAGTGACTATTCATTGACTGCTACTTATTAATTGCTACTGATTGACTGATGCTTATTGAGCATTTTTTATTTTGTTAATTACGGTCTAAATGCTTTCATAGTAAGATTAAAAACAAAATATATCTAAAAATAAATCGCGTGAATTGAAAACGTCTTATTGGCTATGTTGTTACTTATAAACAGATATTTAAAAATTAAATCCAACCTCTATCATACCGCTACTGGCTGCACAATAGAAAACGGCAAAATACTGAGCATTGACCCGTCACCATTGTGGCTCTACAGTGTACCTCTTATGACGAATGACCGCTTGTTAGCGCTTTTAATATAGACGTATTTTTATATTAGAATATGAATGATTTATTTAAGCATCATTTTTTCGCTAGCTGGCAAATAGTCTATAATAGTTCAGCAACTTTATATCCTGAGCAATGAAACCTATCGGTGCTGTTCCTTATTTTATAATACCTTACATTCTAATTAATGGCTTATGTGACTTATGAAATTCATTTTATCAGCGCTACCGACTGCTATGATGACAGTTGCAGTCATGAGCGTGCCTGTCATGACTTACGCGAGCACTGACACTGACAGTATAGAAGTGTCAGATGATGTTACACCAGTGGCTGTGACACAAATCATAGATGTTGATAGTCTGACTGATAATAATAAACCAACTGTAGCACCTTTTCATACAGTACCAAACCCTCAACACGCTGAGTCGCAAGCACTGTCTACGCTTGTTGACCCTATTACACATAAAGCAGTCGATAACAGCTACGCCCTAGACGTCTCAAGCTTTTTGAGCTTAGAGCAAGCGCAGAAGCTGCTGGTACAAGTATCACCTAAAATCGCTGCCAATCAAGCAGCGATTGCCGCTAGCGAATACCAAACTGACGCGCTTAGAACCATCGACAATCCGCTCGTATTTGCTCGAGTATCCGCCAGTGCCTATCACTTAGACGAGGATGTAGATTTATCTTCTCTCAGAAGTGGTATCGTTAACGAAGTAAACAATGGCTTAGATAACATAGTCCCTCCTACAGCAGACTTACCAGACTTTGGTGAGCTGGTCGGTGAGCGTATTCCCGACTCTTACAATCTCAAGCGCTCAGGCTCTACGTCGGGCGCAGGTCTTGGTGTCGTTTGGCCTATTTATACTGCTGGGCGTACAGACGCATTGACTGGCGCCTCGGATGCACGTACACAAGAAGCGATGGCTGATAGCGTACTGGATAAAAATGAGCTCTATAATACGTTAATTGAGCGTTATTTTAAGGCACAGTTAGCGATTATCGCCGCTTACTTACGAGAAGACGCTTACGATACATTGCAGCAAACCGACCATATGGCCGAGCGTCTGTTTGAAGAAGGTTTTATCTCACGTGTCGATAGACTAGAAGCACAGTCTGCGCTTGCGGATGCCAAGAGTGAATCCGTCAATGCCAATAACGACGCGCGCCTAGCCATGATTGCGCTACAGCGTCTACTACGTACCGACTACCGTATTAAACCAACCACGCCTTTGTTTGTCTCTAGTCGCCCTCTACCAGATGTGAGCTACTTTCAGGACTTGGCACTAAATAACCATCCCGGACTGCAAAAAGTTGCAGCCAAGCGGGCACAGGCTCAGCAATTGCATGCGCTATCAGATACGGGCTACAAGCCTACGGTATTGCTATACGGTTATGGTCAGGTAGAGAAAGATCCAAGCTGGGTCGCTGGTATATCTGCCAGTTGGAAACTATGGGGCGGACTCGATAAAGCCGCATCATTAGCATCCAGTAGTGCCAAAATACGTCAGGCCGACCTCTCTGAGATTGAAGTCAGTGACAATTTATTGCTACTGGTAGAAAAAAACTGGCACGATGTCAATAATGCTCAATCACGCTATCAGGCATTGCAAAGTAATGTTGATTTGGCAGCAGAAGTATTACGACTACGACGCTTAGGATTACAAGAAGGTGTAAATACTACCGTTGACGTGGTGCAGGCACAGACGCAATCGCTTAAAGCACGTACCGAGCAAGCACAGGCTGCTAATGACTATGTACAGTCACTGGCTGCCCTTATGCAAAGCTGTGGTACGCCACTTGCTTTTAATGCTTATCTCAATGCCGCTGATATTCAATTGCCTACTTTATATACTGAGCAATGATGTGATATGAGAAACCATAAGTCGTGCTGATAAATGCTTTGTATTACCATGAAGCCGACATCGAAAATACTATTACCAACCCTATTACGAACAGCTGCTTTTATGAAAAAATTGACCTCTAAATCGTTAAAAAACTGGCTACAGACGTTACTAGAAACATGGCGTATTGCCAATAACTCTAATGTTTGGGCGCATTGCGCAAGTGTAGGTTTCTTTGGATTCTTATCAATTTTTCCAGTGATGGCTGTGTTTGTCCTACTTTATGGTCTTGCGTTTTCTCCTGTCGAGATGCAAGAGCAAATCTCGCTTTTGAGTCAGTTTATACCTGATACAGTATATGAGGTGCTCAACTCTCGTCTGAGCGAGTTGGTTTCTACAACTACGTCTGCCCTGACTTTCAGCCTGCTTATCTCGTCCTTGCTCGCACTTTATGCTGGCTCTAAAGGTATCAAATCTTTAATTATTCTTATTAACCTTGCGTTCCATATTACTCAAGAGCGCAGTTTTGTACAAAGCACGATTCGCGCAGTTGGTTTGACCTTTGCAGCAGTAGTCGTATTGATTATCGCGGTCTCCTCTATCGCGATTATTCCTTTGGGGGCGGCCTACTTTCCTTTCCCTCAGATAGCTAAAACAATTACGCTTTGGAGCAGGTGGCCAATATTGACAGGTATCATATTCTTAAGCTTTTTGGGCCTTTATCGTCTAGCCCCAAATCGTGATGCCGTCGCCCTCAAGAAATTAATGCCGGGCGCTGCGCTGGCAACGGTTTTATGGATTATATTGTCCATCTTGTTTTCAATTTATGTGCAAAATTTTAATAACTATAGTGCTGAGTTTGGCGCGCTTTCAGCTGCTGTAGTCATTATGCTGTGGCTATATTATTCAGCATTTATCGTCGCTCTTGGTGCTATTTTTAATTCTGAAACTATAGACAACGCCAAGCCTTATGCGTTTCGAGTGTACTAGTAATAAACCCTTTATTTTCAACTTTGTTGCTTTAGGAATCTCATTGTCATGACAGAATTACCACGCGAATCAGACGACTCAAATAAATCAGCTGAAGCAACCGAGTCAGTGACCTCTCAAGATACACAAAATTCAGTCGATCCTGTAGAAGACGTGTCTGATATTGAACCAGAGCAACCGGCACCTGCTTATAATCGTAGCGCCTCTAAAACTGACAAATCGGCGCGTATAAAAAAAGCCTTACTTGCCCTATTCA
This sequence comes from Psychrobacter nivimaris, assembly GCF_043419765.1. Taxonomy (NCBI): domain Bacteria; kingdom Pseudomonadati; phylum Pseudomonadota; class Gammaproteobacteria; order Moraxellales; family Moraxellaceae; genus Psychrobacter; species Psychrobacter nivimaris. The sequence continues at coordinate 461,666 of NZ_JBHOFX010000002.1, forward strand.
TACTAATTGTCCTTAGTACGATTGCGTACGGCTTATACAAAAGTAATGCGCATAGCGAGCCAGAAGTTATTACGCTGCAAGGGCAAATGCAGATGCAGCAAACGTCGATCGCTGCAAAAGTGCCAGGGCGTATTGCCCAAATTATGGTAACAGAGGGTGATACGGTAACGGCAGGTCAGCAATTAGTTGAAATGGATTCGCCTGAGATTAATGCCAAGATTAATCAAGCACGTGCTGGTAAGCAAATCGCGCAAAGCCAATTAGATAAAGCAGAAAATGGTGCGCGCCCGCAAGAAATCGCCCAAGCAAAAGCCGCTTGGCAAGCCAATAAAGCCGCGTCTGACTTGGCAGAAAACACCTATCAGCGTGTCAATCGCCTTTACGAAGAAGGACTGATGGCGCGACAAAAGCGTGATGAAGCATATGCGCAATATCTTGCTACTCAGGACCAAACCGAAGCAGCCCGCTTACAGTATGATTTGGCACTAGAAGGCGCACGTACTGAAGATAAGTCAGCGGCCACTGCACAAGTCGCACAGGTCGATGCAAAACTCGATGAAGCGCTAGTAGCAAAAGAGGAAGCGAACCTAAGAAGTCCTATCGCTGGTATCGTCGATAATGTCATCGTGAGTGCTGGAGAAGTTATCGGTCAAGGGGTTCCACTCCTGACGTTGGTGGATACCAATGACCAATGGGTAGTACTTAACGTCACTGAGTCTTATTTAAATCAATTCGCTATTGGTCAGACATTTACCGGTACTATCCCAGCACTGTCATCAGTGGATAAGCCTTATACAAAACAGTTTACCGTCTATGCGACATCGACCCTATCAGACTTTGCTACTTGGCGTCCGACCAATAATGATGATGGTTTTGATGTGCGTACTTTTGAGGTAAAGGCACGACCCTCTAAGCCCGATGCCCGTATCCGCTCAGGTATGAGTGTGGTCGTACGTATCAATCCTACTCCTGTCAATCAGAATCAAGAGTAAGCCATGCACTTGACTAAGTTAAGTGAGGCTTTTTTACGCAGTGCAGCCTACGAGCGCCGTTTTTTGGCAAAAAATCACTGGGACTTTAGCATGGTGGTATGGATACCACTGGCAACGGTGCTGCTAATATGGTGGATATTTTCACAGACTCAAATTACCGATTTGCCTATCGGAGTCATCGATCAAGACAATAGCGCTGTTGCCAATACTGCCGTCCGTTACCTAGAGGCCAGTCCTACTTTGACAGTCAGACAGCTGTATTACTCCCAAGCGGATGCAGAGGCTGCCATTTTACAGCGTGATATTTACGCTGTTGTCATTATTCCAGAAGACTTTTCTCGTAATATCTTATCGAGCCAGCCTGCTCCGTTGACTCTGCAAGTTAATGCACAGTACGGTACGCACTCTGGTATTATTCAGGCAGGTGTCCAAGCGGTCGCTAGTACATTATCCGCAGGCGTAGAGATCAAACGATTGGTCAAACAAGGCGTAGCGCCATCACAAGCGACGACGGCTTATGCGCCTATCAGTGTGCAGCGTATTAGCTTATTCAATGCTGCGACCAATTATCAGCAGTTTTTGGCATCGACTGTCATACCTGCCTTATTACATATATTGGCGATGGTCATTGGTGCAACCACGATTGGCCGCGAGTTACGCGATAAGAATATCGGGCGCTGGTACCGTTTTATTGATACAGGCAAACCTAGTCTAACCTTATCCAGAGCCTCAAAAACGACATCTTCGCTATCAACCAAACAAAATAGCAGCAATAACAAAACATCATCGTCAAGCGCAAAAGTGCCTAACTCGGTCAGCCTATCAGTTTTGGTATTTGGTCTATTGGGTAAGTACTTTTGGCCAATACTGGCATATAGCTTGTGGTCAGCGTTGATATTGTGGCTGGCAACGTCCAATCAGAATATCAACATTACGTCTCTTATGGCAGTCTATGCTGGGTTTCTGTGCCTAATGGTATTGTCGTTTTGGCTGGGTGCTATTTTTACTTTGAATTCTTTTTCATTACGTATGGGTCTATCGACTACTGGATTTATTTCAGCGCCTTCTTATGCCTTTGCTGGTGTTACTTTTCCTTATATTTCGATTAGTGATAGCGCGCAATATTGGTCAAATGCACTGCCATTAACGCATTATCTAAAGCTCCATATTGCACAGTTACAAATGCAAGCACCGATCGCCATATCGCTACCTATCGTCTATGGCCTCATGCTTGCAGCCATAATAGCGCTAATACTTGCAGCACTATTAACCAAACGCGCATTGGCGCATCCTGAACGTTGGGGAGCACGCTAATGTCTGCACAATCAAATAATATACACTCAAAAGCTAATTTAACCGACACTCCGGCATCACAAAGTTTTTGGACCAGCTTTATCCAAACTTTTAAAGACGTCTTTGGCGACAAAGGCGTACTTTTGATGTTAATTATCGCCCCTATTATCTATGGGTTTTTTTATCCTTGGCCTTACTCATCTGAAGTAGTCAATCATGTGCCAGTAGGTATCATTGATCATGACAATAGCAACTTATCGCGTACTCTCGTTCGCTATGCGAGTGCTAGCCCATATCTAGACACTGAACGATTTATCAATGAGCAGGCTGCCAAAGAAGCCATATGGTCAGATCAAATTGCAGGCTATATGGTGATTCCAGCTGGTCTCGAAGAACAAGTTCAGTCCGGAGAGCAAGCGCACGTCAGCGTACTAGGTAATGGCGGTTATTTTATTTTAAATAAAAACGTCCAACTGGGTTTCTCTCAAGCGGTAGGTACGGTATCGGCTGGTATTAAGGTAAAAAAAAGCATTGCGAAAGGCGCTTATGCATCTACCGCAGCACAGAATACTCAAGCTGTACCGCTGCGGATTATGCCACTGTATAACCAAACCGAGGGCTATGGTGCTTATGTTGTACCAGCTGTCTCTGTTATTATCTTACAGCAGACACTTTTAATGGCGACAGCAATGCTGATTGGCACATGGTATGAGCAGCGCCGTCACAGTACGAGTGTACGTGGCTGGCTAGGACGTATTGGAGCGCTAAGCTCACTTAGCTTTATCGTTGGCTGCTTTTACTATGGGTGGGCGTTTGAGCTACATCATTATCCACGCGGACAAAATATGCTTGGTACGCTGCTATTTTTGGCACTATTTTGTCCGACAGTCGCAACGCTCGGCTGCGTGCTCGGATTATGGTTCCGGCAGCGTGAGCGCAGTATGCAGATCTTAATTTTTATCTCCTTACCGATATTCTTCTTAAGCGGCTACCCTTGGCCAGCAGACCAATTGCCTCAAGTATTACAAGTAATACGTTGGCTGGTACCGACTACGCCTGCAATCAATACCTCTGTGCAGCTTAACCAAATGGGTGCCAGTATCTCTCAAGTCGCTGTAGGATTTTATGCGTTGGCTGGCTTATGGTTGCTCTATTTTGTTTTATTGCTATTTTTACGCAAGCGTATTCCCTAGCGAAAAGCCTACTCATAAACCTTCAAATTAATTAAACCTATGAGCATAAAAAAGCGCCTGCTAATAATAGTAGGCGCTTTTTTATTTATACGATATAAATAGCGGTGGTTTAAAACACTCTGTTCAAACCATTCAATGCCGCCACACGATACGCTTCTGCCATCGTTGGATAGTTGAAAGTCGTATTTACAAAGTATTCAAGCGTGTTGTTGCTCTTACACTTCATCACTGCTTGACCGATATGGATAATTTCTGAAGCGTGGTTACCGTAGCAATGGATACCTAGAATTTCTAACGTATCACGATGGAACAATATCTTTAATACGCCTGAACGTTCACCAATGATTTGGGCACGTGCCAAATGCTTAAAGAACGCCTGACCCACTTCATACGGAACTTTTTCATCCGTTAGCTCTTGCTCTGTCTTACCGATACAAGATATCTCAGGAATCGTATAGATACCCGTCGGTACACTAGATACTGGCTCAGCATCACTATCACCAACCATAAAGGCAGCGGCACAGCGACCTTGGTCATAGGCAGCAGAAGCTAATGATGGCCAACCAATTACGTCGCCCGCCGCATAGATATTGTCGACGTCCGTACAGTAAGTGTCATCTACTTTTAGCTGACCACGGCCGTTTGCTTTTAGCCCAATGGCTTCTAAATTCAAGCCTTCGGTGTTACCTGAGCGACCATTTGACCAAAGAATGGCATCAGATTTGATGCGCTTGCCACTCTTTAAGTGTAACACCACATAATCATCATGAGTCTCAAGATGATCAATCTCTTCATTACTACGGATAAGCACACCGAACTGTCTAAAGTCATGCGCGATGGCATCACTGATTTCGCTGTCTAAGTAGTTGAGCAACTGATCTTGGTTATTGATTAGATCAACTTTGTAGCCAAGACCAGTAAAGATAGACGCATACTCACAACCAATCACCCCTGCACCGTAAATGATGATTTTTTTGACCACATAATCCATTTGCAAGATTTTGTCAGAGTCAAAAACGCGTGGATGGTTAAAGTCTAAAATCTCAGGACGGTAAGGACGACTACCGACAGTAATGATGGCTTTATTGAAAGTGATGGTTTCGTAAACATTTTCATCGACTTCAATACGTAGTGTGTGAGCGTCAATGAAACTTGCCCAACCTTGAATGACTTCGATACGGTTGCGCTCATAAAAACGTGTGTGGGTACTGACTTGACGACGGATAACTTGACGCGCCTTAGCCAGTACTTCATTTAGCGGTACTTGCTTATATTCCATCGCCTTGGTAAACATTGGATCGCGGCGGAAATTAATCAAGTTAAATACAGATTGGCGCAGTGCTTTACTTGGAATTGTACCGACGTGAGTAGAGTTACCGCCTACTTGATCACGTGGATCGACAACGACCACTCTTTTACCAGACTTGGTCAGCTTCATAGCAGCGGCTTCACCGGCAGGGCCCGCCCCTAAAACAACGGCATCATACTCATACTCATGATCGTCACTTTTTAGACGACGAGAGTCTTTGGTAAAGCCAGATTTAATATCGATTCGTGTGTCATCGAGCGGATTCACTAGGTCTGGATGATGCATGACATCATCGGTCACTTGCTCGTGGGTCTGCTCTATTTTTTCTTTTTTGTTCTTACCTTCGGTATGTTCAGGGCTTGGCACGTGTCCGCTAGATTTATTTGATACTTCGGTATGAATATCTTTACCAGTATCGTTGGTCTCGTCGCTTGCACTTTTACTTACCATGATGTCCTCTTTATATTTATTTATCGAGTAAATGTTTGAGATATAAATGAATCAATATGTAGCTGAGTTAGTATCATGTAGATAAATGAATACCGCCCTACTAAGGCATGCCCACCATACGTTGTGACAATATGTTTTGCAATGTCCAATGACCAGTGGCGCTCTGTTGCCCTTCATCAATCTGCGGGCGGGCGCTAATAATGTACTCTGTACCAAGGGTTGGTTTGAAGTCATCGATCCAGTCGTAAGGAATCTGAAACACGCTACCGTCTTTAGATTTAGCAAGCAGGCACTGCATTGGCAATTCTGAAGCACAAGCTACACGGTTTGGCATGACGGTCAGTGTTTGCGCCTCTCCCAATACGATACTTGGAATATAGCGCGGCTCAGGTACTGGATCCTTTGCAAATGGTGATGTTTGACAAGCACTCAATAAAGTCGCTGCACTGATTAAACCTGCCAGCAACAACGATGGCTTTATAGATTGATAGGCTGAAATCATAGTATTCTCTATATGATAATTATCTAGGATGAAATGATGTATGTTTATTAGTGTTTTTTGCGCTTTTATTAAAGCTGCCTGAGCACTTATTAATACCGATTGAACAGATACTGTTTAAGCTGATATTCATTATCCAATACGGCGTTTGAGACCTGTCATCTGCAAAATACGTGTGGCAATTTCTTCAACAGACATCTCTGATACATCTAAGCTTGGGATACCGTGCGTGATATAAATACCCTGAATCGCGCGCTGCTCTTGCTGGCATTGCTGATAGCTAGAATAACGGCTGCCTGCACGGCGCTCTTGACGGATTTTTACTAAGCGATCGGTATCAATGAGCAAACCAAATAATTTGTCTTTGTGCTCACGTAATGCTTTCGGCAACTGATTGTCGTACAAATCATCTTCAGTCAAAGGATAGTTAGCCGCTCGAATACCGAATTGTAATGCTAAGTATAAAGAAGTCGGCGTCTTACCAGAGCGCGACACACCCACCAAAATAATATCGGCTGCATTATAGTGACGAGTACGCGCGCCATCATCATTGTCTAAGGCAAAATGCACTGCATCGATACGCTCTTTATAAGTTTCAGAATCGACATCATCATGTGCATGCCCTGAATGACCATCTGGCTCCACACCAGTCTCCTCTGCAACACGGCCAATCAGCCCTTCATACATATCCAAGTTACAGCTATGTGCTGAGTTAATTTTTTCACGAATCTCAGGATTGACGATCGTATCGAAAACCAATGGCAACGACCCATCGCGCTGATACGCCATATTGATTTGTTCAACCGCATCTTCCGCACGCTCTAAGCTATCGACGTATGGCAATACTCTTGTTTCAAAAGGAACCGAGGCAAACTGACTCAAAATAGCGCGTCCAAGTGTCTCAGCCGTAATCGCTGTGCCATCTGAGATAAAAAATGCCGTTCTAATGGCTTGTGAGCTGTCCAAGTTTAGCGCGTGGCGATTTTGGATAGTGGACTTAACTTGTTCAGATGGATTGCTTGAGTACATATCGTTGACACCTCGGTTGAAAACTCAATAGTGACCTTCATTTAGTTTTTGGTATAGCTCTGAGTAATAATTCAGACTTAGCAAACGTTTAGCAGTTATTGACTATTAATAGCGTGAATTTTACTCGGCTTCTTATAGCTGCCTTTATAACTCGTATAACTAAGTTTTATAACTGCCTTCTTAAAACGAACCTTTTTCAGCACCTATACCGCACATTTAGTATGCAATGCGCATCAACTATCTATGCGCTACATTATACGCATATTAGCCTCTTAATAGAAATCAATGTTACAGGCGTACACTTAGCACCAACATTGTTTTTAATCTTGTTGGCATAGCTAATCCGCCTCTCATTAAGGCATTTTTTTATGCTTCTTCTATTATGCTTTGTTTATACAGATACATAAGATTGAGACATAAATTGTAGAAATACTCTAAATGCCACCTATTTAAACATGCCTACTTTATGCAGTAATTGGCTTTTATAAGCGTATAACATCGTCACTAATAATGATATTTTTCATCCGAGTAAATACGAAACCCGGTAGGACTGGCCCTAATTTATGTAGCAAACCCCACAATTTGTATATTTTTAACAAGTTTTTTGGTGAAAACCCTCGAAATTGTCCTAATATGGCGGTATAATTCACCGTTATAATCTTTACTAAATAACCTTATTTTCTGGAGTTATCATGGCAGCGCAATCTACAGCACTTGTAATCAATCTTGATCAGCTAGGAAAAGACGACATCGAAATGGTTGGTGGTAAGAACGCTTCGCTTGGCGAAATGATCAGCCATCTTTCTGATTTAGGCGTTAGTGTTCCAGGCGGCTTTGCCACCACTTCAAATGCATTCAACCGCTTTTTGACTGAAACCGGCTTGCTTGACAAAATCAACAGCGAGCTAAAGACACTAGACGTAAATGATGTTAATAAGCTTGCGGCTACTGGTAAAAAGATTCGTACTTGGATTATTGAACAAGAACTGCCAAAAGATCTTGAGCAAGAAGTACGTCAATCATTTGAAACCATGAGCGGTGGCGAAGACATCGCTGTTGCTGTACGTTCTTCTGCCACTGCTGAAGATTTACCAGATGCGTCATTTGCCGGTCAACAAGAAACCTTTTTGAACATTCGCGGTATTGATAACGTCCTAATTGCTATTAAAGAAGTATTTGCCTCTCTATATAACGACCGTGCAATCTCTTACCGTGTACATAAAGGTTTTGAGCACGAAGGTGTTGCACTATCTGCTGCCGTACAGCGTATGGTACGTTCAGAGACTGGTGCTGCTGGTGTTATGTTCACGCTAGATACTGAAAGTGGCTTTGATCAAGTAGTATTCATCACGTCAAGCTATGGCCTAGGTGAAATGGTTGTACAGGGTGCAGTTAACCCAGATGAGTTCTACATCTCTAAGAAATTGCTAGCCAACGGTAAGCCATCAGTTATCCGCCGCAACCTAGGTAGCAAGCATAAGAAAATGGTTTATGGTGATGAAGGCAGCACGGCTAAATCAGTTAAAACCGTTGATGTTGAAAAACAAGATCGCATGCAGTTCTCTTTATCTACTGAAGAGCTAACCTCACTTGCCAAGCAAGCGGTAACGATCGAACAGCATTATGGCCAAGCGATGGATATCGAGTGGGCAAAAGATGGCGATACTAACGAAATCTTTATCGTTCAAGCACGTCCTGAGACTGTTAAGAGCCGTCAAGACAGCAACGTAATGGAACGTTATGTCATCGACACGACTGGCGCAAAAGTATTGTGTGAAGGTCGTTCAATCGGTCAACGTATCGGTTCAGGTAAAGTGCGTATCGTTAGCAACCTAAACGAGATGGACAAAGTAGAAGAAGGCGACGTACTCGTATCAGACATGACTGATCCGGATTGGGAACCAGTTATGAAGCGCGCTTCTGCTATCATCACCAACCGTGGTGGTCGTACCTGTCACGCTGCTATTATCGCGCGTGAGCTAGGTGTGCCAGCTATCGTTGGTTGTGGTAACGCAACTGAGCTATTGGTTGATGGTCAAGACGTAACTGCTTCTTGTGCTGAAGGCGACACTGGTTTCATCTACGAAAGCCAGATTGATTTTGAAGTACAGACTAACTCTGTTGAATCTATGCCAGAGCTAGCATTTAAAGTGATGATGAACGTTGGTAACCCAGATCGCGCATTCTCATTCACCCAAATGCCAAACGAAGGTATCGGTCTTGCACGTCTAGAGTTCATCATCAACCGTATGATTGGTGTGCATCCAAAAGCACTACTAAACATGAACAGCTTGCCACGTGAAATTGCACAAGCGATCCAAGAGCGTATCGCTGGCTATGCGTCACCTGTTGACTTTTATGTTGATAAATTGGTCGAAGGTATCTCAACGCTAGCTGTTGCCTTTATGGATCAGCCCGTTATCGTTCGTATGTCAGATTTCAAATCAAACGAATACGCTAACCTGCTTGGTGGTAAGTTATACGAGCCATCAGAAGAGAACCCAATGCTTGGTTTCCGCGGTGCTAGCCGTTATGTGTCTGATAACTTCCGTGACTGTTTTGAGCTTGAGTGTAAAGCACTAAAACGTGTACGTGATGACATGGGCTTGACCAACGTTGAGATCATGATTCCATTCGTACGTACTGTCGGCGAAGCCAAAGAAGTCATCGAGTTACTTGAGAAAAACGGTCTAAAACGTGGCGAAAATGGTCTACGCGTCATCATGATGTGTGAGCTACCAACCAACGCCCTATTGGCAGAAGAGTTCCTAGAGCATTTTGATGGTTTCTCAATCGGTTCTAACGATTTGACTCAGCTAACACTTGGTCTTGACCGTGACTCAGGTATCGTCTCGCATCTATTTGATGAGCGTGATCCTGCTGTTAAGAAACTATTATCTATGGCTATCGAAGCTTGCCGCAAGCAAAATAAATATGTCGGCATCTGTGGTCAAGGTCCATCAGACCATCCAGATCTAGCATTCTGGCTAATGGAGCAAGGTATCAGCTCAGTGTCATTGAACCCTGACTCAGTACTAGATACTTGGTTCTTCTTAGCTGGTGAAGAAGCGAAGTAAACCGCTACGTTTAGTCACAGCGGTCATTCACACAGTCATTAAAGATACCACTATTAGGGTCTATTTGATTTTTTCAAATAGACCCTAATATAATGTCCTAAGACATGACTAACTATGCAGGCAATTATGCAGATTTTCCTTGCTCGAAATAACGTACAAGCTGGCCCATATCAGTTGGAGCAGCTGAATATCATGCTGGCATCTGGTGAAGTATTGCTTGATGATTTGATGTGGCATGAAGGCTTAGCTCAGTGGCAGCGCGTAGGTGATGTTACCAATAACCAAACGGTTTATCGCCCGACCGGTGCTAACACGCCTGAAGTAAACGACTCTATCATCAATAACGTGACTGTCTTCCCTGAAGATACCAATAAAGCGAAAGATGATAAGTCAGTATCGTTAGACAGACTATATGGCAAGCCTGAACGTCCTAAAAACGTGAAAGCCGACATGACGACCAATCGTCATCAAACGCCGCACAACAATGTCTCATTAAACAAGTCTACTCTCAAAAAGGCTGTTGCAGACAATGATAAAGTCGTCGGCAACGTGGTACTTGCCCCAATTATGTCACGCGTATTGGCGACTGCATTGAATGGCCTACTTTATATATTGGCCATACTGCCGTTAGTAATGGCATTGACTCAGATGGATGTGGACTATACCAAGTTCCAAAACATTCAAGATATGGATGCCGCTTATCAATACTCAATGACGCTGATGGAAAGTCTTCCTAGTAGCACATTGATGATGTCACAAGTGATGGTCTTCGGTCTATTTGCCTTACAATTGGTATTTATTACCATGCGCGGTCAATCGCTAGGCAAGCTGATCACTGGTATTCGTGTTGTGGATCAAACCACGCATCGCCTACCTTCGTTTATTAAGCTTATCGGTACACGTACCTTACTGTTATTTATTATCTATAACTTACTGTTTTCGTTCACCAGTTTTTTAGGCTTTGTGATTATTGCTATTCACTATTACATGGCATCGAAAAGCCCTGAAAATATTGGTTGGCATGACAAACTTGCCAAAACCTTAGTGGTCAAAGCAGACAGTAGCCAATTGGCAAAGAAGTCAAAATCTGAATAACAGTATTTTGATTTGGCTATTGGTTTTATAGCTCGTTATACTTAAAAAAGCTGCGTACTATCGCGGCTTTTTTATTTAGCAAAGCTTATTTAGCCTCTTTTTATATTTTATTGGCAGTAGCTTGGTGATTAACCTTTGTGTTAGTTGCCGAGTACTGTTATAATACGGCGCTTTATAAACTAAGCTTATTCTTGATTGTTTTTTATAAAATATGACTAGAATTGGGCTTACCTTATAAATCTCCTTGCTATTAACATAGGGTTAATAGCTACTAATCCGTAAGGAGTCATAATGCGACATTACGAACTGGTGTTACTTGTACACCCAGACCAAAGCGACCAAGTGGTCGGCATGGTTGAGCGCTACATCAAGTTAGTTCAAGACAACAACGGTGTTATCCATCGTCTAGAAGATTGGGGCCGTCGTCAACTGGCTTATCCAATCAACAAGATTCACAAAGCTCATTACGTTCTTTTCAACATTGAAACTGACGGTGAAACTTTAGCTGAACTTGAAGAATTATTCCGTTATAACGACGCGATCATTCGTAGTCTAGTTATGCGCCGTGACGAAGCTGTCACTGAAGAGTCGCAGTTAGCCAAGAATGCCGATGAAAAACGCGCACGCAAAGCAACTACTCGTCGTCCAGACAATCGTGAAAACGATAATGACGACAACGACAACAGTGAAGACTAATTAAAGGAGAATACTCATGGCACGTTTCTATCGCCGTCGCAAATTCTGCCGTTTCACTGCTGAAGGCATTACTCACATCGACTATAAAGATGTTGAATTGCTAAAACAGTACATTAGTGATAATGGTAAAATCGTACCAAGCCGTATTACTGGTACATCTACTAAATATCAGCGTCAATTAGCGACTGCTATCAAGCAAGCTCGTTACTTATCGCTACTTCCATACACTGATAACCATCAAGGTTAACCGCTAACTAGGAATGACTCATGCAAATTATTTTGTTACAGCGTATCGTCAACCTTGGTAAACTCGGTGAAACTGTCGATGTAAAACCAGGTTACGGACGTAACTTTCTTATCCCTCAGGGCAAAGCACTACCTGCTACTAAAGCTAACATCGAAAAGTTCGAAGCACGTCGTGCTGAACTTGAAGCTGAAGAAGCAAAAGAGATCGCTGTTGCTCAAGAGCGTGCTGATGCATTGACTGACGTTAATGTTATCATGCGTGCTAAATCAGGTGACGAAGGCAAGCTATTCGGCTCTATCGGTACTCGCGATATCGCTGAAGCATTGACTAACTCAGGTCTAGAAGTAGACCGTGCTGAAATCAAGCTACCTGAAGGCACTCTACGTCAAGTTGGCGAATACAATGTTGATATTCAGCTACACCATGACGTTACTGCTAGCATCTTAGTTACTATTCTTTCTGAAGATGGTAACAACGAAGATTCAGCTGACGAAGAAGCTGCTGAAGAAGACTATTCTGAAGAGTAATCTTCTATGTAGTTAGACTCAGTCTGCAAAAAGCCAGCAACTTAGGTTGCTGGCTTTTTTACGTGCGTCATTTTTGACATTAGAGTCTATGTATTTAGACCATTTATATCGCTAACTTACTTTCCTTTATCTTGATAAATTAGGATTTTGTATATTCCTAAACAGCTTAGGATTCTCAAAAAATCTATTGCTATGATAGCGGAGTTATCTATGCAATATTGTAGTAACTAAATGCAACAACTACCTTAAAAACGCTATACCAAACAACAAGATACTGCCTATATAATCATCTTTATTACTATTAGCAGAATTGATAATCTACTGCTATTTAATGTACTAATAGGGCGCAAGAACATGAAAGAAAATAATAATATCCATACTAATGACAAGCTTATCTGTACTCAAGGTAATGCATACTACTCCGAAGGTGAGGTGTATACAGTTGGCAGAATAGTCAATGACAAATACTTTCAGCTGCTGACCAGTGGCAATGATGATCATTGGTATGCCACGTTGGATGATCAGGGCATTTACGTTAGCTTTGATACTGTAACTGCTACCAATAATAAAGCTTTTTTTGATAAGATTGCCTAACTGTAAATACCAGCACTTCTTAGAATGCTTATCTTAAGAATGATTATTACTCAGGTAGGTAAATATTGTTTAGACAAAAACTGGTCATTATAAGTGGCCAGTTTTTTTGGTTTGAAGTATTAGCAATTGCTAGTTATACAAGTATTTCCACACACGTCTTCGACGTTTTCTTACTAACTTCTCTCAGTTCAAAATTAAGTATCTCTCGGTTTTTTGTCAATAGCGCCAACTATTTAACGAATCTATTTCCTAGCGGCGTCTATTTGCTATAAAATATGCCCCTTTAAAATTTCGTATCGTTAGTGATGCAGATAGTTGGTTCGATATCGTTTAAATGTAGACATGGTAAAAGCCTGTGACAGTACTACACAGAGTAGACTTAGCAAGCTATATACCGTGTTTAATCTCGATATAATTGACTATATTGCATTGGTAATCAATTAAGATATAAACCATATTGAGACAGTGATGATTGTATTTTGGCTTGTGCTGACCATTCTTTTTATTATTTTCGCTACCGCAAAATTAAAGTGGCATCCCTTTTTAGTGTTGATTTTATCCGCTTTTTTGGTCGCGCTATTTTATCAAGTACCACTTAATACGGTCGCCAAAACGATTTCTGATGGTTTCGGTGGTATCTTAGGCTATATCGGTCTTGTGATTGTATTTGGTACGATTATTGGCTTAATCCTTGAAAAAACGGGTGCTGCTATCGTAATGGCAGAGTCCGTCATCAAAGTATTGGGGCCACGCTTCCCGACGTTGACCATGTCTATCGTCGGTGCGGTCGTTTCGATACCTGTATTTTGTGACTCAGGCTATATTATCTTGAACTCTCTAAAAGAGTCTTTAGCTGAGCGCTTACATGTATCAAGTGTCGCGATGAGCATTGCCTTGGCCACTGGTCTATACGCTACCCACACCTTTGTCCCGCCTACGCCAGGCCCAATCGCAGCGGCAGGTAACTTAGGTCTAGAGTCAAACTTAGGTTTGGTCATTATGGTCGGTGTGGTCGTGACAGCCGTTGCGGTACTGGCTGGTTGGTGGTGGTCTAATCGTTTCCTTAACGCTACGCCTGACAATATCAATGCGGCAGACGCTCCTACAGCCGCAATGCCTGAAGGAATGAAGACTCGTGATGATTACAGTCACTTGCCTTCAGCAACAATGGCGTTTTTACCAATCATCGTTCCTATCATATTAATCTGCCTGTCTTCGGTTGCTAATTTCCCAAGCGCACCATTTGGCAGTAGCATGGTAGCGGAGATTTTGATATTCATTGGTAACCCATTGACTGCGTTACTTATAGGTTTGTTCTTATCGTTCTTCTTGATTAAATCAAGCCAAAAAACGCAAGAAATCAGCGGCAGTATCTCGCAAGGTTTGGTAGTAGCAGCCCCTATTCTATTGATCACTGGAGCTGGTGGCGCGTTTGGTGCCATGCTAAAAGTGACGCCAATTGGTGACTACCTAGGTTCAACGCTATCTGCTTTGGGTTTAGGTATCTTCATGCCATTTATCGTCTCTGCAGCGCTAAAAACAGCACAAGGCTCAACCACAGTCGCATTGGTTACTACTTCTGCTATGGTTGCCCCACTATTGAGCCAGATTGGCCTAGACAGCGAGCTTGGACGCGTGTTCTGCGTGATGGCAATCGGTGCCGGTGCCATGACCATCTCACATGCCAATGACAGTTTCTTTTGGATTGTTAGCCAGTTTAGTCGCATGAGCGTCGCACAAGCGTACAAGGCTCATTCAATGGCCACTGGTATTCAAGGTGTGACTAGCATCGTATTTATCTGGTTGTTGACCCTAGTGTTTATCTAGTTCATAAAATTGGGTATTTCTACATACGTTTATTTGATGATTGCTAAGTAAACGTTTTAAAACATGACACTATCGCAATGATCGTGTCATTAAGATATTCAAAGAGAGCCGTATGAAAATTTTGATCGCCCCTGACTCGTTTAAAGAAAGTTTAGAAGCACTGGACGTGTGCCATGCCATTCAGTCTGGCTTTAGTCAAGTGTTTCCAGATGCTGACTACAAGCTGTTGCCAATGGCCGATGGCGGTGAAGGCACCTCAGCGGTATTGTCTTATGTATTGGGCGGGCGCTGGAAAGAAGTCAGAGTACATGACCCATTGATGAGACCGATTACCGCAAAGTATCTGTTATTGCCTGACGCGACCGCTGTTATCGAAGTGGCTCAAGCGTGCGGATTGCATCTACTGACAGCTGATGAGCGTAATCCTGTTATTGCGAGCAGTTATGGTGTTGGGGAGCTGATCGAAGATGCGTTAGAAGAAGGTGCTAAGCGTATCGTCATTGGTCTAGGTGGTAGCGCAACCAATGATGCAGGACTTGGTATGCTAATGGCGTTAGGCATAACATTTCATGACATCAATGATAGCCTACTCACTCATGGTGGTGGCGCACTTGCTAGCTTACATAAGCTCGATAATACTAGCCTTCATACAAAGATATCAGACACGGTATTTGAGGTTGCTTGTGATGTAACCAATCCATTATGCGGTCTGTTGGGTGCAAGCGCAGTGTTTGGCCCACAAAAAGGCGCTTGTCCAGAACAAGTCAATACCTTGGACAAGGCACTCAGTCACTTTGCGACCATATGTGGACAGCATGGCTATGAAGACTGTCAATACGTTGAAGGCGCTGGCGCTGCGGGCGGTCTTGGTTATGCGATGATGACTTTCTTTCAAGCTCAGCTAAAATCAGGCTTTGATACGGTTGCCGAAGTGGCTCACCTGTCACAGCATATCGCAGAGACTGATCTTGTCATCACTGGTGAAGGTAAGCTTGATGCGCAAACGGCCATGGGTAAAGTGGCAGGCGGTATCAGCCAAATCGCTAACGCCAGCCGTACACCTGTTATCGCTATCTGCGGCAGCGTCGATGGGCTAAAACCTGCTCAGACCAGCCAGTTCGATGTGGTCATGCCGAGTATCCAAAAAGTAGACACGATTGATAACGTATTAGGCTCTGCTTATAACAATATTGAGACTACTGCTGCTAATATCGCTGCAAGTATCAAACTTGGTCAGACTTTAAAATAGACGCAATCTTTTATAGTCGCAATCTATCAATGAACATCTTTTGTTAAACGCACAGCTATTGAACTTTCGATTAACCCTTCGTTAGCTGTGCATTTATCATTCTTAACATGTCTATAGCCATTCTTTTACTTCATCAATGACCGTATGCATTCTATTAGAAAGTGCCTGCTGTCGTCTGACTGCCAGATATAGCGTCTCACTAACGGCAACTGGTAAATGATGACTGTTAATCAGCTCAGGCTTTGGATAGGCAGCCACGGCATGTGCTGGCAAAACAGTAAAGCCTATTCCTCTGCTGACGGGCTCTAAAATTAACCCTATCTGATTCGAAAAGCCTTTTTTCTCAAAATCATTGATATGCTGAAATTGCTCATAATTGGCAGTCAGTAGCATGCCTGCATGATGAGCGCCATCTGGATGATCGATAAATCCGAGCTCAATAAGCTGCTCCCAGCTAGGCGCTACTGTAGCCGCAGGGGTTACTAGTATCAATGCTTCTTGCGCCATAGGTTTGCAACTAACCGTTTCATCGTCTGAGATATTTGTCATAAAGCCAATATCAATTTCGTGATTTGCCAGCGCCCGCTCAATATCAGAATTTGGAGCAAAACGGTAATCAATCACTAGTTTTGGATACTGCTGCTGTAATGTCAAAAGCTGCGGATATAGCTTAAGTCCCACACTACCCGGTGACATCAAACGCACCAATCCTTCATAAGGTGGATCTTCACCGATGCGCTGTTCTAAATTTGATAATCGCTGCAATATCTCGCCTGCTTCTTTATAAAGGTGCTCACCTGCATTGGTCAATGAGAACTGCTTTCCTTGACGAATCAACAAGTCCGTATCTAGTTGCTCCTCTAACTTACTTATGTGTTGGCTCACACCGGACTGCGTCATATATAGACGTTCAGCCGTACGGGTAAAGTGCCCAACTTCAGCAAGCGTACAGAAAGTTCGTAGCCATATGATATTTATCATTACTTTTCATACTTATTTATATAATATTTGATAATTTTACATAATGACAGTGCGTTTGTATACTGGCCTCACGTTAAACAAGAGTACAGCAAACAGGAGCACAAGCTATGAACAACGTTTATCCAAGAAGCTTTTCGCACATCGGTCTGTCAGTCCCTGACTTAGATGCCGCCGTAAAATTTTATACCGAAGTGATGGGTTGGTACACCATCATGGAACCAACTGAGATTGTCGAAGATGACAGCCCGATTGGTGAGATGTGTACTGAAGTATTTGGTTCTGGTTGGGGCAGTTTCCGTATCGCTCACCTATCTACTGGCGACCGTATCGGTGTTGAGATTTTTGAATTCAAAAATCAAGAAAACCCTGAAAACAATTTTGAATACTGGAAGACAGGTATCTTTCACTTCTGCGTTCAAGATCCAAATGTTGAAGATTTGGCTGAGCGTATGGTTGCCGCAGGTGGTAAAAAGCGTATGGAAAAACCACGCTACTACTACCCTGGCGAAAAACCTTACCGCATGATTTATATGGAAGACCCATTCGGTAACATCGTCGAGATATACAGCCACAGTTACGAGCTTATCTATAGCGAAGGTGCATACTAAGTTCAGTATAAATACAGCTTAGTATAAATTTAAGTTAGTATAAATTTAGCTTATATCTGACTGAAAAACCAATAGCGTACTCATCATCTAAGTGCGCTATTTTGTTATGAGCTTTCTATGTGCTCCATCTATTGTATAGAATATGAGTCATGCTACTATTTAAATCGCTTTATATAGCTTTATAAATAATAATATTTTCCAAACCAAGCAACCCATTATCAAGGATGATAAATGACACAGTCTGACATTACTCTAGACCTAGATGACCTTCTGGTTATTAGAGAAGACAATAAAGAAAGTGGCGTAGTCACGCTCACCTTAAACCAACCCAAACAATTCAATGCCCTGTCCGTTGAAGTGCTGTCTGCCATGCAAACAGAGCTAGACAGTATCGCTCAAGACGATACGATCAGAGTCGTGGTTATTCAAGCGACAGGCAAGGCATTCTGTGCTGGTCATAATCTAAAGCAAATGCGCACGCATACAGATGCAGCATTTCACCGTGCCCTATTTCAGCAATGCAGCCAAATGATGCTTACCATCAACCGTGTGCCGCAAGTCGTTATCGCAAAAGTACAAGGCATTGCTACCGCTGCAGGATGTCAGCTAATCGCAGCTTGTGACTTAGCCGTTGCCGCTGATAATGCAAAATTTGCCACCTCTGGGATAAACGTTGGACTTTTCTGTTCCACGCCTGCCGTTGCTGTCAGCCGTAATCTACCTCGTAAGCAAGCGTTTGAAATGCTAATCACAGGTGAATTTATCGACGCGCATACTGCCTTGCAATATGGATTGATCAATCGAGTTGCGCCAGCAGAGCAACTCGATCAAACACTACAGTCACTGATAACGGCGATTACTACCAAGTCTCCAGTAGCAGTAAGAACTGGCAAAGATATGTTTTATAAACAACTGGGTATGAACATCGAAGATGCATATGATTATGCCAGTGAAGTAATGACGGGCAATATGATGGCAGACGATGTGGGTGAAGGTATTGATGCGTTTATTGAGAAGCGCCAAGCGGTATGGAAAGGGTGTTAGTACCTATGACAATAATCACTGTATTTTTTAGATGACGTCATACAGCGCAGGCTTTATCTAGAAAGCTAGCACGCCCTTTTTCAATAATTAAATTTGCTTATTGCCAAGCATAAAAAAGGCCACGATATCGCTATCATGGCCTTTTTTATTTCTATTTGATACAGGTACTACAGATGCTGCGAGCCGTTTATTACTCAGCAGCGATGGCGATCATCTCAACCAATAGCTCAGGACGTGCTAAAGCTGACTCACCACAAGCGCGAGCTGGTGGCTGAATACCTTCAAACCACTGGTCATAAACTTCATTCATGGCAGCAAAGTCAGCCATGTCTTTGATCCAAACTGTTACTGATAGTAGCTTTGATTTGTCACTGCCTACCTCTTCTAGCAACGTTTGGATTTTTTCTAGACAAGTCAATGTTTGCGCTTTGATATCGTCTTCTGCATTACCTACCTGACCACACAAATAGATAGTTTGGTTATGGATTACGGTTTTGCTCATACGTTGATTGCTGTGTAGCTTCTTAATCATGTCTATACCTTTCATTTATTAATTTAAGTCTGTGCTAACTATAGTCAATCCACTATAAAAGCGTTACAGCGTTAACCTCGCTTGAAGTATGACATATACATCTGCACTCGGTTGCCTTGTACCGCTCTTAAACTGGACCAACTATATATCAGATACGCGCTTAGTTAGAAAAACGCTGGGCACTAAATGGTGCAAGATTGACCAATGTAGGCTTATCGTGGATCATCTCTTCAACCAGACGCCCTGTCATTGGCCCTAAGGTAAAGCCTTGATGGCTGTGACCAAATGCGAACCATAGTTTGTCATGCTTGTCTGCAGGACCGATTACTGGCTTCATATCAGGCATACAAGGACGAGAGCCTGCCCATGCTTCACTCTCAACTGCATCTTCTAATGGCAAGATTTTTTTAGCAAGCTTCAATACGGTTTTTAACTGACCAAAGTTCTTTGGCGCATTCATCGTGGTCATCTCAGCACCAGTGGTGATACGGATACCCTGCTGCATTGGCCCCATTACAAAGCCTTTGTCCATATCAAACATACTGTGATTGATGGTGTTCTTCTCTGTCACTTTGAAATGCTGATGATAGCCGCGCATTGGGAACAATGGCAGATTATAACCAAGTGGTCTGATCAAGTCGTTCGACCATGGACCCGCTGCAATGACCAACTTGTCACTATAATAAGTGTCATTATCAGTGATGATTTTCCAGCCTTCGCCATCTTTTACGATTTCTTTTACATCGCTCTCTTTGATCGTACCCTGCATATCTTGGAAGTTTTTTGCATAAGCTTTCACGAGCGAGCTTGGGTTCGATACTTGCCAAGAGTTTTTCCAATGAATTGCGCCAACAAAACCTTCAAAATTGGCACTAGGCTCCATGGCTTTTAGTTCTGCAACGTTCAACACATTATGCTCAACGCCTTGGTTGCGAGCATCAATGGCTGCTGCTTGCGCTTCTTTAAACGTCTCTTCTGAGCGATGCAATTGCAACCAACCATCACGAGTAATGAGCTCGTCAGCACCAGAAGCGCTAATCATGGCTTGGTGCTCACTGGTACAATGCTCAATCAGCGTCTGCCACTCTGATTCAATCTTTTTGACGGATGCTGGTGTAGAGTATTTCCAGTACTGAAGCAGGGCTTGGTGATAACGCAGAATTGCCGGGATACGGTAACGAATGTCAGTCCCTTGGTTTGGCAACACTCTGATCATTTCTGTCAGCTGACGAGGAAAAGGATGTGTATGAATGGCTTCGCGCTGAATCAATCCTGCATTGCCGTATGAGGTCTCTGACCCTGGCAATTTTTTGTCTAACAATAATACATTTGAGTTATTTTTTTGTAGATGCCACGCGATTGACGTGCCAACCATACCTGCACCGATAACGATAACTTCGTAGCGCATAACCTATCCTTTTCTTAGGGTGTTAATACAGAGTATCAAATATAAGGGTCTAACAGAATTAGGTGGTAATAGTAACGCATTAGGATAAATTTGAAACCCTTATCTGAGAAATATTTTCGCGTCACATACTTTTGGTTATGGAGTTTTTAAGAAGGTATTTTTGATAGGAATAATACTGGCTTTGAGCAATAATCTAGCAACAATTTTATTGAGAATTGCGGCAAATTATCTAATGTTTTAGTTATAAAACGCTCAAGTATTCGACAGCTCACTTATAGATATTACTGCATAGCCTTATTAGCTTATGTTTAATTGATTGGATAATCAACTAAACATAGCGTATTACCACCAAATGGGATCATCGTCTTCTATTATGGTTCGCCTTGTCGTTTCAACCGTTACCTCATCCGCAGATAGCTCAGCGATAAACCGTGAGGGTTTGTCAAAATATCCAGAATAACTAGAAAAGTAATTTGGCGCGGTCAGATATAACTGCGTTTTGGCACGACTACAGGCAACATAAAACAGCTTACGCTCTTCTTCTAATGCTTCAAAGTCATCTAAAGAACGATGATGCGGCGTGATGCCATCTACCAATGAGTTAACAAACACTACTGGCCACTCAAGCCCTTTAGCGCTATGAATGGTCGAGATAGTGACTTTGTCATTGCTACTGTCTTGTCCATTATCCGAATTGCCCATTACAGCCACCGAATCATTAGGTGGGTCTAAAGCGAGATTTTCTAAAAAGCTATCAAGGCTTGTGTGCTCTGTCGCTAAGTTCTTCAATACCCGGAAGTCTTCGGTACGCTCACGCCAATTTTCTTCAATCAGCTTTAAGACTGGAATATAAAACTCAAAAATATGCTCAATAGCTGTCTCGACCGACTCAGCTTGCTGTGCCTTGGTAAGCGCATGATATAGAGGTTCTAGCTGATCGCTCTTTTTTGCAAAGGGCGCGGCCAGTAAGGATTCAAATGCATTATTGTCAGCAGTAATGGCTTGGGTTAAGCGCGTCGCCGTCACTGCACCCACCCCTTTAAACAAAGTTAAAATACGATGCCAAGCAATCGTGTCATTTGGGTTATAGAGTATTTTGACAAAGGCCAACACATCTTTGATATGACGTCTTTCAATGAACTTGATACCACCCACAACGATAAAGGGAATGTTGCGCGCCATAAATTCTAGCTGTACGTAATTGGACTGAAATGACGTACGGCATAAGACAGCAAAGTCGTTGTAGTCATACTCTGGCTTTAGCGCGACAATTTTATCAGTGATATAGCCCGCCTCTTTTGGCTCATCACTGAGTCGTCGAAATACTGGCTTGTGTCCTTCTATCGGCGCATCAGAATACAGCTGCTTTTGATAACCTAGCGTGATTTGCGCGGACAACGCATTGATATAGTTTAAGACGGACGGCGAGCTGCGATAATTTTGCTCAAGCTTAATAAGTTTGGCTTGAGGATAGGTCTCACCGAACAGCAAAATGTTTTCATAATTGGCACCGCGAAACGCGTAAATACTTTGATTGTCATCACCGACTACCATCAGCGATACCGACTCAGGCTCACATATTAAGTCAATTAGCTGCTTTTGCGGAATATTGGTGTCTTGGTATTCATCAACCATAATGTAACGATATTGGCTTTGCAGTAGCTGTCGAAAGGTGTCATTGGTTTTTAAGTGGCGTACCACCTGACTGATAATATCGTCAAAATCATATAAGTGATTGGCGCGCTTATACTCATGAAAATCGACTGCCAGCTGCTCGATGATAGGAATATGCACGGCAATATCGGGGTAGTTATTTTCGATTAAGTCGCGAATATGTATACGTCTGTTTCTAGACGTCGAGATGATATTTTGCAGCGTTTTTTTGCGTGGAAAGGCTTGGCTTTTGGTTTGTGTGGGATACTTTTTTTCTTTATGCACCAAGTCGATAGCGTCCTCACTATCGCCCGTATCCAAAATCGTAAATCGCGGATTGATACCGAGCAGCCCTGAATATTGACGTAGCAACATATTACAAAACGAGTGAAAAGTACCACTAGTGATATCGTTGAGCCGCTTATCAGTTGGCAGTTTATCCTTGGCCAAATCCTCATCAGATAAACTATTAGTCAATAAAGTCTTTGCACGATTCTTGATTTCATTGGCGGCTTTACGCGTAAAAGTCAGTAGCAAGATGCTTTTGGGCGTGACCCCGTTCTCTAACAAATAACTGGTCCGGTACGTGAGCGTTTTGGTCTTACCAGAGCCTGCACCTGCAATGACCAACACTTTGCCTTCGATAGTTGTGGCTGCTAATAACTGGTCAGGATTTAACTCACGGGCATAGTCTATTTTTAATCCTAATTCATTATTCAACCTTTCTTCTAACAGCTCAATATTTGCATCGTCATTAGCATCGATTAAATTTGCCTCTAGCTTTTTAATCGCCTTTTCCAGACGTGCCAGCTTGGGCTTAATCTCAAGGAAGTTCTGCGGGTATTTATAGTGGCGTGTGTCAAAAATCGAGGTTGTCATTGTCTAAAATTGCCTTACATTTTATTTTGGCGATATTATCAGCTTATATCTGACTGTTTATAGCTTTAGAATAAGTATTATTTGCTAAACCTAGCAGAATATATGTGAACTTTAAGCCCTTATTCATACGTGACAGTTTACCATATTAAAAAATAGGGTTTATCAGCCCACATAAGCTATGCGTCACTCTTATTGATTCGCCTTATTCATTTTTAAGCTCCTAATATGACCTGCTTTTATCATAAAGCTGCTTATCATTATCAGGTAAAAACCTGAGCATATACCGTAACAACCTCACCCCTATTCAGGTAAATTTGCTACAATGTGCCCAATTTTGATTTATCATTTAACCAAACTTTATACCAACTGATTTTATTAATACATTGAGAGAATGTTATGGGTTTTAATTGCGGCATCGTCGGCCTACCAAACGTGGGTAAATCCACCTTGTTTAATGCGTTGACCAAAGCGGGTATCGCCGCTGAAAACTTTCCATTTTGTACCAAAGATCCCAACACGGGTATCGTGCCAGTACCAGATCCACGCCTAAAGCAACTGGCTGATATCGTCAATCCTGAACGCGTATTACCAACGACGATGGAGTTTGTCGATATCGCAGGTTTGGTGGCAGGCGCATCGAAAGGCGAAGGTATGGGTAACCAGTTCCTAGCCAACATCCGTGAGACCGATGCAATTGCTCATGTGGTACGCTGTTTTGATGATGACAACGTCGTACACGTTGATGGCCGTGTTAGCCCGATTGATGATATCGAAACCATCAACACTGAACTGGCACTTGCAGATTTAGAAGCTGTTGAGCGCGCAATCCACAACCAAACCAAAAAGGCTAAAGGTGGTGATAAGGACGCG
The DNA here is from genome assembly GCF_043419765.1 of Psychrobacter nivimaris. Lineage (NCBI taxonomy): Bacteria > Pseudomonadati > Pseudomonadota > Gammaproteobacteria > Moraxellales > Moraxellaceae > Psychrobacter > Psychrobacter nivimaris. The sequence goes on from NZ_JBHOFX010000002.1 coordinate 485,718, forward strand.
CAAGCATTGCTTGATGTGTTCAAAAAAGTTGAACCATTATTAGCAGAAGGTAAAGCGGCTCGTGCAGCTAACCTAGATGCTGATGAGAAAAAACTGATCAGAAGTTATGGTTTAATTACGCTAAAGCCAACCATGTATATCGCTAACGTTTCTGAAGATGGTTTTGAAAATAACCCATACCTTGACGCTGTTCGTGACTATGCCACTGGTGAAGACTCTATCGTTATCGCGCTATGTAACCAGATCGAATCTGAAATTGCGCAGCTCGATGAAGACGACAAAAAAGACTTCCTAGCTGAGATGGATATGGAAGAAGCCGGCCTTGATCAAGTAATCCGCGGTGGTTATGACTTGCTTGATATGCAGACTTACTTTACCGCTGGTGTAAAAGAAGTACGTGCTTGGACTGTCGCTATTGGTGCGACAGCACCGCAAGCAGCTGGCGTGATTCATACTGATTTTGAGCGTGGTTTTATTCGTGCTGAGGTCATCGCGTATGATGACTTTATCGAATACAACGGTGAAAAAGGCGCTGCTGCTGCTGGTAAATCGCGTTTAGAAGGTAAAACTTACATCGTGCAGGATGGCGACGTAATGCACTTTAGATTTAACGTATAACTTTAAATAGTACAGCTTATTTAAAGTTAACTAGCCGATGTTGGATATTCTCCATCATCGGCTTTATTTTGTCATCATATTGTTATATTATAACATATCTTTATTTTGCTTATTTGAGGACTTATACCGTGGTTAATTACTTTTCTAGACTTGCAGGTATTACTATATTAGGAAGTGTAATGGCAGGCTCTTTACTGGGCTGTCAGCCAAACAACGATACCGATGTAGCGGTATCTGAAGAAGCACCAGTAGATAATCACGCCGATCATGAACAAGGTCATGAAATGCATGACAATAAAGAGCATGAAGATCACGGTCACGAAGAACATAGCGATATGGAACACGATCATGAAGGGCCTAATCATGAAGGACACGATCATGAGAGTCATAGCCACGAAGAACATGCGCACGCAGGTCACGATCATGCAGCTCATGCCAGCAACAGCACTCCTTTCTCTTGTGAGCCTACTGCTACTATCGGCGTTTCTTATCATAGCGACAGTACACCACAGACAGCGCATTTGCTCATCGATGGTATCGAATACGATTTAACAGCTACTGCTAATAGTGAAACTGAGGCTGATAAGGGAATCTATACCAGCGATATCGGATTAGACAATACCCACGGCATCATATGGCAAGTAAATGGAGACAAGGCGACATTGCTTAATAAGACACTGGACAGCGATGTAGCTATCGACAAGGAAGACGTACTTTTTAACTGTCAAAAGTCTTAATATAGTCGTTTCAATATAATTTGAATACAAGCAAGGCGAGTCAAAGCACCAATAGTAGGCTAAGCAAAACTGGCACCGTATCCAATTTATAGGGCATTGACTCTAGTCAAAGAAGTCTAAAACGGGTACAAGGTAGCCGATGGCAGATTATACAAATAGTACCTCTAAGGAAGGTAACACCGTAGCCATTTAGTAGTTCTCTGACTATCTAGCTGTACCAAGGGCGCTATTTTGCTATGCTAGAGGCTCCCTTGGCTACGGATGTTTCAATATGCTAAATAAACCAACCTCCTTGTCGTCCCCTACCACACAATGGTCACATCTCCTCAACTCACAGCGTCTTGGTGCTGCCAAAAAATTTAACGCTAATACCAGTACTCGTTCTCAGTTTCACAAAGACTATGACAGACTGGTATTTTCTCACTCTTTTCGCCAGTTAAATCAAAAAACCCAAGTCCATCCATTGACCAATCAGCTCGGTATTCATACGCGCCTGACTCACTCGCTAGAAGTGTCTTCTATTGGTCGCTCTTTGGGAATGATGGCTGCCGAAAAAATCCATGATGCATTAGGTAGCGGCCTACCAGCAGGAGTTTCACCAGCAGACGTCGGCGTGATCGTACAAGCAGCTTGTCTCGCTCATGACATTGGCAATCCGCCTTTTGGCCACGCTGGAGAGTATGCGATTCGTGATTGGTTTAGACAACCTGAACCGCAAGCGATTTTGCAAAATTTAAGCAGCAACGAGCGATTAGACTTACTGGCATACGAGGGTAATGCTCAAGGGTTTCGCCTATTGGCACGTAATGAACATCACCCTGATAAGGGCGGTATGCGGCTCACCTGTTCCACGCTAGGCGCGTTTATGAAATATCCATGGTTGGCGACTCACAGCAATGATGTCAATGACAATCATTATAACGTGCAGAAATTTGGCTGCTTTTATAGCGAGGCTTCTCAGTTAGAAGAGTTAGCGGCATGTTTGCACTTACCGCGCTCGGAGCAACACGATGGCTTTGCGCGCCATCCATTGGCTTATTTATTGGAAGCGGCAGATGATATCTGTTATGCGCTAATCGATTTAGAAGATGGCATCAATCTGAATATGCTAACCTATAGCGAAGTCGCCACGATATTTTATGAGCTGATTGGTGAACGTCCGAGTAGCGTAAACTTGCCAGCGCATATGTCTGTCAGGCAAAGTCTCGCGTCTCTACGGGCACGAGCCATGATGCGTTTGGTCAATACCGTCACCGATGCCTTTGTAGCCAACAGTGATGCATTGCTAGCTGGTACATTACAAGGCAGCCTGTTTGCCCATTGCGATACCAGCGTACAGAATGGTATCAATCAAGCTAAGCAACTGGCACGCGAAAAAATATTCAATCATCCGAGCAAGGTAAGAATGGAGCTAATGGCCAATCAATGCTTGCATAGCCTATTGAATGCCTTTATGCCGCTCGCTTGGACTGGCTCTCAATCTGCTACTACGCAGCCGCCGATGTCTTTTGAGCAGCAACGTCTGTTAAGATTACTACAGCCCCATCTTGACGAACATCGCCGCATCTTGTCTGACGATATCTATCATAATGTCTTAAATATTTTGGATTTTATTACAGGTATGAATGATCATGAAGCTTATCGACTGGCGCAAGAATTGCAGGGTCATTGGGGCACAGTGGTTTAAAAGACCAGTACAGATTTAGTAAATTAACACGAATGGCGTATTTCAGTCGTATTTATGCGTTGAAATGAGTATGATAAACACCTACCGGACAATTTTGAAATATTATGAGCAGTCGCGAACAAAAAAAACTTCAAACTCGGCACGCCTTTTTTAATGCTGTGCTCGATTTATGTATGACAGGGCAATCTTTTAGCTCTATCAGTCTCAGACAAGTAACACGCGAGGTTGGCGTTGTGCCGACGGCGTTTTATCGCCATTTTGATGATATGGAGTCACTCGGGCGCGCTTTGGTCATTGAGGAATTGGGCGGTACGTTGGCCACGTTAAGTGATAGCCTGCAGATTGGCCGCAAACGTAGCTTCGATCGTCAAATCGCAAAAAGTATTCAGCTATTCTTGTACATGGTCAGCGATCAGCCTTATTACTGGCAGTTCTTGGTCAGTGAGCGTTATGGTGGGTCAGAAGCAGTACGAAAAGCCATTAATGAGTTGATTAAGATACATGCTCAAGGTTTGGCCGACGACTTAGCGTTGCAGCCAGCGTTTACCCATATCAATGCTTATGACCGTCGCCTATTGGCTGAGGCTGGCGTAAATATGTTCTTCTCTTGGATTATTGATTGGCTAGAGCTGACCTACACGGAAGATCATGATGATGAAATTGATCTAAACGAAATCGAAGAAAACAAACAGCTGATGCTGCATAACTGTACTCGTCAAGCACAGATGCTTTTTTACGGGGCATATAATTGGAAGTCTAGCGAAGAAACACGCCTCAAAGACTAAATACGATCTTAATACCATCTGCTAAAAGCTCGGACGAAATGCCCATAGTCGCTGTGCCACTACTTTGACTTCCTTGGGCATTTTACCGTTTACCTCACTACTGGTACTCGCCTGATTATTACTAGCAGCCTCACTACTATTCACTGCTTGATTATTATCAACGACAGTTTTACTAATCAAAACAGTAGCAAAACGCTCTCTAGCTTGACCGACAGTTGCATTATCAGTCGCTGTGATAAGCGCCATGAATGCTTGGCTATCAACGGCGAGCATGGGTGTCAAGGCTTTTCGTTGCTCATCATTCACACTGCCAAATATCGGTAATTGCCATACTGCATCAATAGACGTCAGCGCCTGCTGTGCGCGCATATCTACCAGAGCCTGCATCTGTTGGCTGTTAGCACCATCAACTAGTGCGGCTAACAATACGGGATTGGCAGTATTGATATTAATAGGCACATAATAAGGCACTGCAGTAAGATAAGGCCGTAATACTGATAATGTCTCAGCGCTCACCCCTGTCACTTCTAGTAGCTGATCGATACTGACAAAAGGCTGATTTGGCAGAGCATCTGTTGCTACAGCGTTTGACTGCTGCGCATATACCGTATTTTCATCACCGCCATCTTGATATACCTCGCCGTCTGCATCTTGCCAATCAAGTATAGTAATAGCGATATCAGGCTCTAGATTTAGTTGCGTGAGTAGTCGTTGGAATACTGCTAAAGCAGTGGTATTGGCCGACCCATCTTGATACAAGTTGTTAATGTTAAAACGACCAGACTCATCGCGTAGCTCGATGCTGACACTATGATTAGCCAATGTATAAGGTGGTATAGGCTGCGCCCAGATATCTTGCGCACTATCCGTATCATTGAGGTTGCTATCAGCGCGAATCATCGTCACTGCCAACTGTTGACCTGCATCGATATCTTGCAGCAACTGATTTTGATCGAATAACAGCCCACTACGCCTAATTGCAATTTTTTGGCTAGCAAGCATCGATCCTGCAACCACAGTAATACTTACTACCAGTAATAAGATAGTCAGCAGTGCAACACCGCGTTGAGAGTTCGCAGTCATCGACATACATAGCCTTTGTTATTGAGCAATTGATGCATTTTAACTACTACCTTCTCAATTATTCGTTCCCGCACTGCTATTATTGTCACTATCATCATTACCGCTGTTGTCATTATTGGCATTGGCATTATCATTGCTACCACCATCTGTATCATTGGCTGTGCTTTGACTATTGCTATACGATATCGGTTGCGGAGCAAGTGCCCATTGCCAAGTGATTGGCATGTCTTGGTATGTAAAGCTAACCGCGACTCCTTTCGGCAATAAAACAGCTGTGGGCTTAGGACTCCCTGTATTCGCTGATTGTCTCACCGCTGTATTTATACTACCGCCACTGTTAGCGTCATCGCTCGGAAACTTGGTACTTAGCTCTGGTAGATAAGCTTGCCAGCTTCCTGCTGTGACACCTTCGAGCAATACGCTGTCCAAGCTGACGCTGTCACGCCCGCCTTCCATACTGGTATACTGGCGACGTATTAAACGCTCATCCGCAAAAATATATTCGATACGTTGGAGGCTATTGCTACTCTGATATCGTGGATCAGGATCGGCAAAGCGTACAAAGCTGACATGCTCGCCATCTAAGCTCATAAAGGGCTCAGGCGCTATTTTGTTTATTTGCTCGCTTGATTGAGTATTATTACCTGAACTAGTACTGTTGCTTGTATTATTGTTCGCTGCACTGACACTTTGGGTAGCCGCTTGATAAGGGATGATTTGACCCATGTCTTGCTGTAACTGTAAATAAGCGTACTGCAAGACAGCCAGATTGTCAGCATGGAATTGTGCGCGCTCGCGAGCACGGTTGACCCCATCAAACACTTGCCAGCCTGCAACGGCTAACATCGCAAATATTGCCATGGCAACCATTAGCTCAAGCAGTGTAAAACCACGCTGATGCCTCACAGACTGCCTCCGGCCTGCTCGCTATTACCTGCTATGCTTAGACCACTCAAATCCAAACTGCCTGTATCTTGCTCAGCATTACTTAGCATCACAGTGATATCAGTGACCGATGTGCGAGTCTGTCCATCTATAATAGGCGAAACTGCAATATTTACTTCTTTTAGGGCAGGTGTGATAGCGTCACCGACTGTCATTACTATTTGCCAATCACGCCCTTGTGCATTAACGGTTTGGGTACGGTTGGCTGTCAGCCACGTCTCTTGAATACGTAAATCAGCGGCGGCATTTTGAGCGACGAAGTGAGCAAGCGTACGAGTACGCAATATATCAACTGAGCTCAGATATGCACTACTGGCACGGCTCGCCGCGACTGCTACCACTGCCAAAATAGCCAGAGCAACCATCACTTCGATAAGGGTAAAGCCGCTCTCGCGCCCAGACTTGAGTGATATAAATTTTGATGACACAGGCTGATTTGTCATAGAAGGTTTATATAATTTAGTCACTATATTCTCTGTCCGATTCGCATGCTACCATCTGGCATTATCGTAATCACCTCGCCCACTAAACGCGAATCATGAAGCACTTCAATGGTGACGGGCGCTGCTTGTCCTGTACCAAACCACAATACCTGCGGTACGTTTTGATCGCTAAACCAAGGCTGTAACGTTTGGGTTCGTCCCGTATTCTGTAAACCGCTAGAATCCAAACTTTGAACTCTCATACTTACGCCAGTAGGCAGTTCAGGCAAGCTAACACCTGACTCAACCTCCCAACTTGGCATTGGTTTTTGCTCATCATTAGAGCCTGATAAACCAGCTACCTCTGCCGACAGCTCCATAGCATTTTTATGCTGACTGTCGATGCTATCTGACGTCATCTCCGTTGTCTGGTACGCGGCATATGGATTTGATAGAGTAACGATGACTGGCTCTACTTGACCTTGCTTATCTGCCTGCATACGCAAACCCATCGGCTGCATACGTTCAGCCGATAATAGTCGAACGTAGCTCAAAGAATCAGTCAGATGCTCATAAAAAGCGCGGTTTTTTCGGGATTCACTGCTACCGACAGACAAACTCATTATGCCAGCAAATATAGATAAGATAACCACTACCACCACGATTTCTACCAATGTAAAACCAGTCTGTGTCCGACTGTTTATTGGTGAGACTGATGTTAAGTGATAGGTATTAGTTGATATAGAGACGCAGCGGCGACAATGGCCTGTAGGGCTTATATCTAAGCAATTTGACTGAGACGTTTGACTAATTAGAGTAAAAGAGCAAATAGTCGCTGAACTGGACTGAGTCTTGACAGTGACCGGCATATTGCACCTATAAGCCCAAATTTAATTGTCGCAGAATGAGAAAGGGGGGTTGAAGAATATTAGAAGATATATAAATTCATAATACAAATCGTGCTGCAATAGTAAGCATTACAACACGATTTATTAAAGTTAAGAAAGGTTCACAACCTCAAAATTACTTGCTACTTTATTAATAGTTACTTTACTAAGAGCTACTTTATCAATAACTACTTTAGTAGTTGGTATTGCGGTGCTCTTCTGATTCAGTATCGATTTGCTCTACTAGCTCTTGCATATCCTCATCCATGACCTCTTCATCATCAGCAGGATAATGGCTTGGCAACTCTAGCACTTGCTGAACAAAGGCATAACGTAGCGTATCACGACGACCTAAGTAGCGTTGGTAAAAGCTTGAATTTAAGAGCCCTGCACCGCCCTGGCCAATTGCCCAAATAGACGACAGATAATCACGAGTACTCAAATTACTGTGCTCATCTTTTAGGTATGCGCTAATAATATCAATCAAACGCTTCATGCGCTGGCGACGGATATCATATAACTCACCAAACAAACGATTGAGACCAGTTACTGATGCTGCCAGACGCTCTTCGATTTGGTTCAAAAGCATGGCTTTTTGCGGATTGAATAACTGCTGAAAAATCATACGGGCAACACCTGCCGACGGGCAGTCATCAATACGGTTAATCTCAAACAATTGCTCTTCGTAACGAATAATAATACGCAGATAAAGCTCATCTTTACTGGAGAAATGCTTGTACAGGGTGCCTTTAGCCAAATCGAGCTGATCTGCCAAACTGTCTAAAGTGATATCACCATCGCCTGACTCAAGTAGCAATTGTTCTGCCATCGCTAAGATGTTCTCTTCTCGTGCCTTGAACTGGTGCTGACGACTCATAATCTCTCCTAAAACATGACAAGATTAAGCATATGACCATCAATTATGTGCGTACATTTGGCAATGAACGTATAAAACTATACAAGAACTGCTGAAACACCATAAGAGGGATATGCTTATATTTACAAATAGTCATTGATAATCATATAGTTACATTTAGTAATTCAAATACTAAAGGGGATTAAACTATAAGACTATCACATAAATGACTGACTGGTCATAGCATAACCATTTTAGCGATACTGTGCCAGTAAATTTTCAAAGTTTTTTGCGGTTAATGCTCCAACCTCGTTACTATCACAACCATACATATCTGCGATAAAGCTCGCGACGTAGGGTACGTAGGCAGGCTCATTGGGACGACCACGCTTAGGTACAGGCGCCAAATATGGACTGTCAGTCTCAATCAAGATCCTGTCTCTAGGCATGTGCCTTGCAGCATCTTGGATATTTTGGGCACTTTTAAAACTGACAATGCCTGAGAAGGAGATATAAAACCCTAAATCTAAAGCACGTTTCGCAGTCTCCCAATCTTCAGTGAAGCAATGGATAATACCATGCTCAGCACCTTCACTTTTTAAGATATCGATCGTATCTTCTTTTGCATCACGCATATGGATGACAAGCGGTTTTTTTAGTTGCTGACTGGCATGGATATGACGTGCAAGACTGGCTTGCTGCTCTTTTTTATTTTCTGTAGACCAGTAGTAATCTAGCCCTGTCTCGCCTATTGCCCATACATGGTCTTTATCAGCAGTCTCTATTAGACGCTCAACCGTCGCTGATTTCAGTACTTCGATATCTTCACAGGGATGAATCCCTACACTCATCCCTAGATTTAGTGTCTCGTCACCGTAGGTGCTCACAATATTGGCAATCTCATCATATTCTATAAAATCACACATGATTGCCATCGCACGGGTAACATTAGCAGTTTTCATGGCGTCAATTGCGCCAGATAATTTACCATCGTATTTCGTCAAATCTAAACGGTTAAGGTGACAATGAGTATCTGTAAACATAAATAATCTCGTTGTTGAAGCTTTCTCAATTAAAAGTCTGGGAATTAAAAATTTAAATCTTATTTGCATTGATTGCTGTGAAGGAAGCTGTTTTCAAGTGGCATCGTATTTCCTATTTTTAAAAACCTATTCACTAATGCACGTCCTAATACATGAGACTAATTAAGAGGCACGACTCGCATCACCTCTTCTATGGTTGTCACGCCTTCACTAATACGTTTTGCCCCTGATAAACGTAACGGCTGTAGACCTTCACGATAGGCTTGTTGTTTGAGCACATCTAAGTTTGTATCGGCTGCGACCAGTTTTTTTAATTCGTTAGATAACGGCATAATCTCGTATAGGCCGACTCGTCCCTGATAACCAGTGTGTCGACAATGCTCGCAGCCTTGAGCCATATAAATTTGTGCTGGGGCAGGCGCACGCCAAGGCTGTACCAACTCCTGCCATTGAATAGCAATCTCACTGTCTGGCACAACGTCTACCGCTTTTTTGCAATGCGGGCATAGCGTACGTAACAAGCGCTGTGCCATTACGCCTAAGATAGTCGCTGATGTCAAAAATGGCTGAATCCCCAAATCATGCAAGCGAGTGATTGAACTTGGCGCATCGTTAGTATGTAATGTCGAGAGCACCAAATGCCCTGTTAATGAGGCTTGTACTGCCATATTGGCTGTTTCAGCATCACGAATCTCCCCTACCATAATGATGTCAGGATCTTGACGCATCAAGGAGCGAATGCCGTCAGCAAAGTTTAAATCGACACCTGGATTCACTTGCATTTGGTTAAATGCAGGTTCAATCATTTCAATAGGATCTTCAATGGTACAGACATTGACTTGTTCAGTCGCTAACTGCTTGAGAGTACTATACAAGGTCGTGGTCTTACCCGAACCTGTAGGCCCAGTGACCAAAATAATCCCGTTTGGATGAGCCGTCAACTCATGCCATGTTTCAAGCTGCTTGCCGGATAGACCAAGCTGAGCGAAGGAACGCACCAGTACTTCAGGATCGAATACCCGCATGACCAACTTTTCACCAAAAGCGGTTGGCATAGTCGATAAACGAAGCTCTGTCTCTAGTCCCTTCGGCGTTCGCGTCTTTAAACGACCATCTTGCGGCTTACGCTTTTCTGCCACGTTTAGTCGCCCTAGAATTTTAATACGTGCGGTCACCGCGACGATGATTGCCAATGGCATCTCATACACCGTATGGAGTACACCATCGATACGGAAGCGCACTTTACCTGTCTCACGACGTGGCTCTAAATGGATATCACTGGCTCGTTGCTCAAAGGCATATTGCAACAGCCAATCAACGACTCTGACAATATGCTGGTCATTGGCATCAGGATTAGTATTGTCACCCAATTGCAATAATGCTTCGACATTGGTCACATCGGCAGCTGCACGCTTATGGACACTATTTGCGCCTGCAATCGCTTGGGTGACTTGATAGAACTCCTGCCGGTAGCGTTTAATCTGCTCAGGATTGATATAGACCGTACGATAGCTTTTTGATTTGATCAATTTTTCAATACTTGAGTGCCAATCCGTATAAAAAGGCTGATCCGTTCCAATAATCACTTCGTCTACAGCGACCTCAATCGGTAAAATATGCTGTGAACGTGCATATTCAAATGACATCAATTGTGTGACTGCAGGGACATCAACTTTTAGAGGGTCAATACGAACGAGAGTCATATCTGCTTTAGCCGCCAACCATTGGTTAAGCCAAGCCAAAGTTAATTTATTTTCAGCGCTATTGTCCGTTGCATGGCCATTAGGCAAGCCAAATTCACTAATCGTTAGTAGAGGATGCTGCGCTTTGTCGCGACGGCTAGTAATGACTAGGTTATAGCCGCGTTGGTCAATCACTTTATCTGCCAATAGCTCATCTAGACACCAACGCAAATCAATCACTATCGAGTACTGTTGAGCAGACATATCTTTCTTCTTCTATTATTTTAAAATGTGTTGTCAAAAACGCTATCATGCAAGCCAACTACACAGTAACCACAGCGATTATCTGTAGCTGTCCTGATTCTATCAACTGAAAACTCACGTCAACCGATTTATAGCGCATAACAAATGTCGTAGCGATCTCTGTCCGTCGATAAGCTGGACGCGGGTCTTGGGCAATTAGCTCTTCAATAATACTCATATCTGAGGCTACTAATTGATTTTGTATACGATGAATCGTAGACGCAACTGTCGTACTATTCGATCCATTGTTTGCGTCTTTGATACTTGTATCATTGTTAGCATTACTAGGCTCGCCTGCGCTTACTAGCATCATAAACTGTTCGTTAGCGGCATCGGTCACGGTTACGTTTAATAATTCTGGAGCAGTTGGTGCAAATCCACTCTCTGTCTGAATCAGTGCATCGCTATAGGCCACATATGGCTTTATATCGATGATTGGCGTGCCGTCTATCATATCAGCACCTTTGATAATCAATAATACACGGCCTTGAACTATTTTGACTTGTTCGAGCTTGACGACAGATAGGCCTAACCCCGAAGGACGATACATGCTTCGACTGGCAAATACCCCTATTTTTTGATTACCGCCCAATCTCGGTGGTCGTACTTGAGCGCGAAAGTCACTACTGGTTTTATTATTGTTTTTATATCGATAATTATGATGAAACTGCCAACTCACCCATATATGGCTAAACTTATCCAAACCATCAAATGCAGCTGGCGTATCATATGGCGCTAACATCTCAATGACACTAGTCAGGGCTACTAGGTTTGGCTGGCGCGGCGCACCGAATTTTTGTGAAATCGGCGCACGGTGATAGCCAATGACAGGAGCTTGATGGTAGTTATCTAACAGGGGATTCTCATCAAGCATATACCAACTCCAGTAATACAAAACTGTCTTGATAAAGCAGTTTTGCCAAATGATACAAAATTACTCACTAACGATATTCCATTTTATCATGCTAGACAAACACTGCTAGACGGATTTTTATTTTAAAGTTTGGTATTATGAGCAAGAAATTTGATGAGAGTCATTTACATTTGGGCGATATGACCGGTAATGCTGTCATCGTTGACGCAAATTTACTATGTCTAATGACGTAATAGCTGGCTATATATAAGCTGATAAACCAACTCTATTACGCTTACTCATCATTTACTCGTTCATAAAAATAGCAGTTTCGACAACGATTAAAAGACTGATACGTTTTTATAATGTTCAATTTAACATTGAAAATTCTGATTTAATACTTATTCAAACTCAACACACAAATAACAACTTATTAACGAGGACTTTATGTCAAAACTTCGCACCGAAACGGTCACAGAGGTTCATCACTGGAATGATTCTCTATTTAGTATCAAAACCACTCGTGACGATGGCTTGCGCTTTCGTAATGGCGAATTTGCGATGATTGGACTTGTTGTTGATGGCAAGCCACTACTACGCGCTTATTCAATTGCCAGCCCTAACTATGAAGATCATTTAGAATTCTTCTCTATCAAAGTTCAAGATGGTCCATTAACCTCGCGCTTGCAACACATTAAAGTAGGCGACGAGCTGTTAGTCAGTAAAAAGCCAACAGGCACACTAGTATTGGACGATCTGCTACCAGGTAAGAACCTCTACATGCTCTCTACAGGTACTGGCCTTGCTCCTTTCTTGTCACTAGCACGTGATCCTGAAGTGTATGAGCGTTTTGACAAAATCATCTTAGTACATGGCGTACGTCATGTTCATGATTTGGCTTATCGTGAAATGTTTGAAAATGAGCTGCCTAATGATGAAATCTTTGGTGAATGGTATCGCGAAAAATTCATCTATTATCCAACTGTTACGCGTGAAGAGTTTAGAAACCAAGGACGTGTCACTGATTTGATGAAATCAGGCAAGTTGTTCGAAGATATTGGTTTACCGCCAATGAATAAAGACGACGACCGTGTCATGCTTTGTGGCAGCATGCCGTTTAATGCTGAGGTTTCTGCTATTTTAGATGACTTCGGCCTGACTGTTTCACCACGTATGGGTGTGCAGGCAGATTACGCAGTTGAGCGTGCCTTTGTCGGTTAGAATGATGCTATTTAGCATTAGTAGAATAAATGAAAATTTGTATAAAATAATACTTGACGCATGTAAATAGGCTGCTATAATACGCAGCCTATACAGTCAACACTGTAGCCCAATTCGGTAATATTTAGTCAATAACTATTATCACCTAACATGCCAGTGTGATGGAATTGGTAGACATGACGGATTCAAAATCCGTTGCCTTTAAAAGCGTGTCGGTTCGAGTCCGACCACTGGTACCATTATTTAGTACAAACTAGCCTCCTTTATCGGAGGTTTTTTTGTGCTTATTATTTATATTTTTTTTAATAAATTCCTAGCTCGTTTATATCGATACTTCAAATGGCATGACAGCGCTTATCTTAATTGGTACTGCATAACTCCATGGCATGCCAGCACTACAATAAAAATATCCATCATTAAATGACACAATATAGGCTGTAAAATCATTACCACACTGATCCATCATCGCTTGCTCATCGCTTTCATCACACACTGCGCACCATATTTTTTTATCACCCCGCGCTAGCATTGCTCGTGTCAAATCACTCCCTTTTAATTCATGACTCATCATCAGCTCCTTAATTATCTTGAACTTTCTCATTACTATTTTTTTAGAAAGTTAATTTACCAGTACTCAATTTATAAGTTTGGTATGAGCTATAAACAATGTCTTATCAGGTAAATACAATTCCTATAAAAGACCATTTATTACTTTCATAACTATTGATTATCGTGGTTAATATATTGTAAAACGATAGCATTAGAACTGTAACATATAACTATAATATTCATGATGGAAGGCGATAATATTCAGACAGGCGGTATAGAAAATCTGAAAAACTTAAGGTATACACCATACTGAACATCTCTTAGTAAACATATGTTAACTATATTAAATTTGCTAGTGTTTTAACGCCATATATCTCTGACTATTAACCTTACACTATATTTAATTATTGATATATAAATTATTCACATATTGCCATATTTTTATGGTTCTATATTCGAAAAAAACCTTTACCGTTTAATAATCGATACTGAAATAAAAGTATTGAGTGATGTAAAATATTAATAATGAAAACTCCTACAGCATTCAATCCACGTAAAATCATTCATATAGATATGGATGCATTTTATGCCAGTGTAGAACAACGTGACTTCCCAGAATTACGGGGCAAACCACTAGTGGTTGGTGGAGATCCAAATGGTCGCGGTGTTGTAGCAGCAGCTAGCTATGAGGTACGTCAGTTTGGAGTGCGCTCAGCCATGTCTTGTTATGAGGCTCGCAAACGTTGTCCAGAAGTCATATTTGTCAGACCACGTTTTGAAGTATATCGAGCTGTGAGCAGCGATATTCGAAATATCATGTACAGCTTAACGTCTCATGTTGAGCCATTATCACTAGATGAAGCTTATCTCGATGTCACTGGTCTTACTGTACATAAAGGCTCAGCGACATTGATGGCCAACTGGTTAAGAGCACAAATATTACAACATACAGAATTGACCGCTTCTGCTGGCGTGTCCTTCAACAAGATGTTGGCCAAGATTGCCTCTGACATCAACAAGCCTAACGGCACCGCTATTATCACACCAGAAGACGCTGATGCTTTTATCAGTACACTGCCTATTGAACGATTTCATGGGATAGGTAAAGCAACGGCAAGACGATTACATGCGATGGGCGTGACTAACGGTGCTGATCTACGCCGTATGTCAGCCGAAGTATTGATTAATGAGTTTGGTAAGCGAGGGCAGTTTTATCACGATATCGCTCATGGTCGGGATGAACGCGCTGTCAAATCTGAGCGCCTGCATAAGTCTGTTGGTTCGGAGACTACTTTTAGAGAAAACCTAAACGATGACACGGCGTTACGTGTACAAATCTATGAACAAAATGCGGATGCCTTCGCGCAACTGCACAAAAAAAATCTCATCGCTCATACTATAACACTCAAGGTGAAGTATGCCGACTTTACTCAGATTACCCGTACGCACACGCTAACCACCGCTTTTAGTAGTGCTGAATCTGCTCATTACTGGTTAGACAAGTTATTTTTAGATATTCCGCGCCAGCTTCCTATTCGATTAGTCGGGGTCACTTTTTCGTCATTGACACCTGCAGCCCAACTATTGCTTCAATTAAATTTATTTGAGTAAAATAAGCAAAGACTAACGTAATAAACCTTAGGACAGTTAAAAGTTTATCGCTTAGGCTATTTAAGTGATTCAGATATGTTTTGTGCACGGTGACTACTTAGTAAAGCAACCTTTTATAGCAGTATTTCTGCTACAATTATGCCAAAATTTCTATCCATTTAAAGACTGATTATGACCAACTCTCACACTGCATCTTCCGATTCTAATGCCCCGCTTGATACCGATAACAATAGTGACGTCTTAGATTATCTAAGCGTGGAAGAT
This sequence comes from Psychrobacter nivimaris, assembly GCF_043419765.1. Classification (NCBI taxonomy): domain Bacteria; kingdom Pseudomonadati; phylum Pseudomonadota; class Gammaproteobacteria; order Moraxellales; family Moraxellaceae; genus Psychrobacter; species Psychrobacter nivimaris. The sequence goes on from NZ_JBHOFX010000002.1 coordinate 501,264, forward strand.
TACGACTATGACCTACCAGATCGTTTGATTGCGCGATATCCATTGGCACAGCGTTCTGCTTCAAAACTTTTGTACTTACCTGCTCACACTGACACGAATGCTACGCCTGTAAAGGACTGTTTGTTTTCTGAGTTGCCTGAATTGTTAGACGCTGGAGACCTAATTGTATTTAATGATACAAAGGTGATGAAGGCACGCCTATTCGGTCAAAAAGACACTGGCGGTAAACTCGAGGTCTTGATTGAGCGATTGGTTACTGTCTCAGACTTAGATATAGCAACACTGCATTTAGAAGATTTAAATAATGAGTCAGTCAACCAAGAACATATTGCCCTTTGCCATGTAAAAGCCAGCAAAGCACTGAAACTGGGACAACGCTTTCAACTGGCTGATAATCATATGAGTGGCGCGATGATTGGTCGTCAGGACAACTTATTTATTTTAGCCTTTGATGCGCCAATTTTGCCTGATTTAGAAATTTATGGTGAGCTACCTATCCCGCCTTACTTTGAACGTCATGCTGATGACACCGATAATACTCGTTATCAAACTGTGTTTCATGATCCTGCTAAGCTTGCAAGTGTCGCTGCACCGACAGCAAGTTTGCATTTTGATGAATTGGTGCTCAATAAGTTGGCAGAAAAAGGCATCAATACTGCTTTTGTGACATTGCATGTTGGCGCTGGTACTTTTGCGCCAGTTAAAACAGACAACCTACTCAATCATACTATGCACAGTGAGTATGCACATCTGCCACAAGCAACTGCTGAGCTGATTAATCAAACGCATGCAAATGGTAATAAGGTTATCGCGATTGGTACCACGGTGACTCGCGTCCTTGAAACGGCGTATCAAAAAACGGCTATTAATGGACAAGTACTCTCTAGCTGGTCAGGGGACACAGACATCTTTATTTATCCAGGATTTAAATTCGGTGTCATTGATCGACTGTTAACAAACTTTCATTTACCCAAATCGACATTGCTAATGTTGGTATCAGCTTTTTCTGGCAAAGCATCGATTGAACATGCCTATCAACATGCTATTGAAAAAGAATATCGATTCTTTAGCTATGGCGATGCGATGTTACTTGACAAGAAAATAAGCTGAACATTAAATAAACATTTATGCATTGGACGCAACAGTTGTGAAATAAACTGGTAAACTAAACCGTACTTTGTTATAACAGCAAAGATAACTTATTTTGTAAAGGACTGCTCATGTCTTGTCATTTATCTCGTCGCTTGACTCCTGTACATCGCGCGGTATCGATGGCATTACTTTATTCTGTAGGTTTGGCGGCTATTATTCCAAGCGCGCAAGCGGCAACTATCGGTAAGACAGTGGTTAGCTCAGCTCAGCATGAACCTTTGAACGCAAGTATCGTGGTCACCGACATACGAGCGGCTGACTTTTCAGCGAGCTTGGCCAATCCAGTTATCTATCAACAGATGGGCTTGACGCCGACTGATTCAATGCAGGTGCGTTTTCAAGCAACTTCAGCGACCAGTGGTCAGGTATTAATCAGCACATCGCAGCCTGTGTCCAAGCCTTTTGCTGATTTGGTCTTATCGATCAATGATAATGGGCAGCAAAATGTCGTACCAAAAACATTATTAATGCCGTTAAGCGATAGTCTACCGATTAATAAGACTCCAGAAAACATTGTCAAAGGTACAAAAAAACCTAATTTACCTAGTGTTTCTGCAAGCACAGTCAAACCGTTAACCGTAAGAAAAGGTGCGCCGCCGCCACTAATATCAGTATCTAACACTGCTGAAAACCAACCAGCTCTAGCAAACATAGCAGCAGTTGATTCTTCTATTTCCAGATCAGTATCTAACATACAAGCCCCGACAGTGACAGCTACTTCGCAGACTAGCAATCTTACTTACGCACCTAGTCGGCTTGATAATGGGCGTTTAAATAGTGATTCTGATATAAAAAATACTATCAGTAATGCAAAGAATACTGATAACGGCCTTAGTTCATCAAACCGTTTAGATAGCAGTGCTTTGAGTGCGAATAACAGCACTGAACCTACGAAAGCTATTGACAACGATAGCGATAAGGCAAGTATAAAAAGCACTCCAATATTAGATAAAGTATTAATTGATAAACCACTTGACACTCTAAATATTCAAGTCATACGGCAGATACAGCCGAGTCGTAAGAAAACAGATGCTGATACATCACCCGTACCTACTCCAACTACTAGCATCATAGCAAGCAATACTGAGAACAATGATACTAGCGTCATTGCAGCTTCTATTGACAATACAACTTCGAAAACTCCTAATAGCGCTATTAATAATACCTCTTCAAATGACATAGCAATAGATAGTTCGACAGTTAATCAATACCAAGTACAACGTAACGATAGTCTATGGATCATTGCCCAACAGATAGCGCAAGAAAATAACCTAGATACTTCAACTGTGATGAAGCAAATTCAAACACAAAACCCTGATGCCTTTATCAATAGAGATGCGGACCAATTAAAAGCAGATGCTAAGCTCAGTCTACCCAGTTACGATGTCATACCGTCACAGAAAAATCTAGAAGCGGCCATCGATGCACAAAGACAATATATTCGTAGAGCAAATACGGCTGCAATGCAAAAAACAGCTCAAAAATCTATTAAGAAACCATCCAAAAGCACTCAAACAGTCAAGGCCAAACGTCCTAAGAAAGTAGTGATTACTAAAACGCAAATATTACCAAAAGCGCAGTTTTCTGTGCTTGCGCCCGGGCGAGACGGTAATGCAGATGGAACTCAAACGAAATCAGCTTCAAATACTGGGAGTGGTTTGAGCACCGATATACTGGCAACTCTGAAAGCCACAAGGCAGAAAACTGCAGCACAAGCTCAGCGTTTATCAAGTACTAGTAACGCTCTTAATAGTTATACTAAAAAGCTTCAACTACAGAATCAAAAACTGGCTGAGCTACAAGCTCGTCTTAAAAAATTACGTAATCAATAATTGTCTGGTTGATCAACACAATAGATTGTGATCACAGGCGTAGGAGTAACTATGGACAATATGCTATATATCATCGCTGGATTGGTACTTATTTTATTAGTAGCTGGTTTTTTATTACGCAAAAATAAAGCTCAAAAATCGTCAGCACAATTGCCTACAAATTCAGAAAGAAACACAATTACCCCAACGTCAAAAGTAGATTATGGTGCTCCTACCCAAAATATTGCAATTGATGAGAATAAATTCGATCACGTTACCATTGCTCAGCGTTTTGTGGATCAGCAACGTTATGATAAAGCAATTGAAACTCTCAAACGCGGTTTAAGTGACAAACCTAATGATGGAGCACTTTCTCTTAAGTTACTAAGCATATACGCTACGATAGATCAGCCAAAAGACTTTAATAATGTTTATGAGTCTATAAAAACTCATAATGATAGTAAGACTATCGCTCAAGCAGACGAGATAAGAAATTTATCTTTCGATGAATTAGAACCTGCCGCTGTGCAAACGCTAGCAACAGATAATGCTAACAATGATTTTGGTGGTATCGACTTCGATTTGCCTATTAGTCAAACTGATAACATCGATGCATCAAGCCATCAGTCAATTGAAGAAGAAGAAGAAAATAATGATATTGCAATAAGTGAGCCTATCGACAGCTTAGAAGTGTCAGACGAAGTTAACAATATTAGTCCTACTACCGAAACTTCGAATGATAGCTTTGATCTGACGCTCAGCGATTTAGAGAATGATTTCGATGCGCCTAATACGACAAATGAAACGCCTGTCATACCATTGGACAACGTAAATGACAACGTTTTAGAGACTTCTGCTAACGATAATATTAGTAATAATGAAGATGATGAACTCAGTGACTTTGAGTTTGACTTTGATTCATTTGATGATACTTCGAATGAATCAACTATAGACACTAATCTCTCACATAATGACAATGAGAAAGCAGTACTAGAAGAAGATGATTTTATCTTAGACTTCGACGATCTATCAGCCGATGTAGATGAAGATATAGCCGTAACTAGTGACGAGGATTCTAATACAGAAGAACACTCTATCGATACTATTCAAAACAGTGAAGATGACTTTGCTTTATCTCTAGATAACCTAGATACATTGGATAATATAGATACTACCTTAAGTGATGAACTACCTACTACTGAAACAAATAGTGATGATATCGATAACTTCATTTTTGAGGATATTGACTTTGAAGACAATGCCTCCGAAAACACTACTCTTAAAGAAAATAGCTTTGCAGATATTAACCTTGAGGAACCATTACTCAATGATGATATCGAGGTTAATGATGTTGAAGAATCGAATGTCGCACCTACTGCATCATTGAGGTTTGATGACAATACGCTGATGGACGATGATTTTAATATTGACGATGCTGATTCTCTATTTGACGCTCCATCGGCCACTACCCCAGTCTCTACAGCTGCGCCAGTTAAGAGTGACACTTCTATCACGCCTCAAGAGGCTGAGTCAGCAGAAGATTTTTCTTCACGTTTCGCAGCAGATTTTGATTTCGTAAAATCATTAGACAGTAATCAAGTGACGTTAGACTTAGCAGATCAATATTTACAGCTGGGTGAATATGACAGTGCAAAGCGTCTACTCAATGAGGTGATAGCTCAAGGTAATAGTGAACAGAAACAGCAAGCACAGTTACTACTTGAACGTACTGCGTAGTTAACAGTCTAGTCTCTCATCAGCAAGTACTTCCTAATCACGGGATGCTTGCTGATTTTTTTTGCATTTAACTCTAATACTATCTATTATTGAACCCTTTAGCCATCGTTGCTCAATTCTCCAGCACCTCTTTTCTTCCATACTTGTTTACTGTGTTGATACTATGCCATCTTCTGTTATGCTCAAAAATCTATCCGATCCTATTCAACTGATTTATGCTGGTGGTACCTTCGGTAGCTACGGCAGACCTTTAGCGCCATTATCAGCAGAAGTGTTTTTGCCTACTCTACAAAAACTTTTATCTGCACAAGATAGTACGAATAATTTACCAACAATCTCATGGTTAGAAAACACCCTGATCAAAGACAGCAGCCAACTTACTCCTAGCGACTTTACCCATTTCTATCAACTACTACTAAATGCTTATGCCAAAGGTGATAGACGGTTTGTGCTCATTACTGGCACGGATACGTTGAGTTACTTAGGCGCATTTTTAGCAGAAGCGTTTGCAGGTAGTGATATTTGTATTGTTCTGACCGCAAGTATGCGCCCATTATTAGACAGTGAAATATTGCACTCCTATAACATCGATGAACATAGCGATGCTTGGGGCAATCTCAACGACTCATTAAAACTAGCCACTGCTGGTGAATCAGGCGTGAAAATTAGTTTTGGCGGCGAATCATGGCCTGCTCAAACGGTACAAAAAATTCACAGCCATGATCTGATGGCATTTACTGGTCATTCCCGCGCCGCTTATCCAGCCAATAGCTATATAAAAAATCTACCTGACACGCGTAGGCAACATTGGCTTGATGATCAACAAGACTTGCTATCCAGTATTAAAACACGCGCTGAAAATGCGAGTGTTCATGCGCTATATTGCCTACCTAACGATGTTTCGATGATAAACAACCAGCTACAAGCTTTATTGTCGCAGCCACCATGTGGCATTATTCTATTGGGATTTGGCGCCGGTAACATCCCTTACTCAGCTGCACTAGCAGAGACACTGACCCTTGCTCATGAACGTGGACATATGGTGATATCAGCCAGTCAATGTCCGTTTGGCGGTGTCAGCGATAGCTATGCAGCAGGTAGTTGGCAGTACGAGCATCATGTTATTGCTGGTGGGCGTTTGACCATACCTGCTATTTATGCCCGATTACTATGGTTGCTACTTCGCTATGATAGTCCTGCAAGACGTAGACAGCGTTGGTTGAATAATGTCAATCAAACTGGCACTAGCATCAAGAAGCGCTAAGCGACTTTTAATTAATTCCCATTTTATAAGTTTAGAAACCCTAATGTCTGAGACTGAAATTATTGAAACTGAACCAACCTACACTTTAGCGATTGCCATTGAGTTCTTAGGAACTCATTATCATGGCTGGCAACGACAACGAGAGGTTTTGGGTGTACAAGAAGCCTTAGAGACAGCTATCGGCAAAGTGGCTAACGAGCCTGTAGAAGTCATCGCAGCTGGGCGTACTGACGCTAGTGTACATGCGAGCAATATGATTGCCCATTTTACAACTCATGCGTATCGCCCTACTCATAACTGGTTGCGCGGTGTAAACAGCCTACTCCCTGATGATATTGCTCTACGCTGGATACAACCCATGCCAGCTGACTTTCATGCGCGCTTTGGCGCCATTGCTCGTCGCTATCGTTATATTACGCTCAACCAAGCGCAGCGCCCTGCCATACTAAATCATCAAGTGACTCATATCTATGAACCGCTTGATTTAGAAGCCATGCAGCAAGCAGCAGCTGATATTGTCGGTACACATGATTTTAGCAGTTACCGTGCTGCTGCCTGTCAATCCAATCAACCGGTGCGTACGATTAGCCATGCAAACCTCTTTGCTCATGGTCAATTTATCGTTTTTGATATACAAGCAGATGGATTTTTACATCATATGGTTCGCAATTTGATGGGTACATTGTATGCCATTGGTAGACATGAGCTAGAGCCAGCCGATTTTTTGAAGATTTTGCAGAAAAAAGATCGAACGATTGCACCACCTACTGCTTCAGGTGATGGACTATATTTTATCAATGCCTATTATCCTGAGCGTTTTCAAAGCTTATTGCCAGATGCACCGCTAACGCCTGTCTGGTTAAATTTGCCTGATTAAATCAATATCATTTGGCATACATATCACTTACATGCTGTCAAGTCAAAAGCAGGTTCGTATTGCTTTAATCCGCTAACTTACGTATAATATGGGCTTATTTTTTAATTGATTGATACAAATTATGGCAAAAGACGATATTATTGAATTTGAAGGCGAAGTCATTGATACCCTTCCTAATACTTTGTTCAAAGTTCGTTTAGAAAACGGGCACGAAATCATTGCGCATATCTCTGGTAAGATGCGTAAGCATTATATTCGTATCTTGACGGGTGATAAGGTTAAAGTTGAAATGACGCCTTATGACCTATCTAAAGGCCGTATCACCTACCGTGGTAAAAACTAAATACTGACTGACCAATAGGGTTATGAAAGTATTAGCATTGGTAAGATACAGCCAATAGCCGAATAGCTACGTTATCGCTGATAGCTGATATGACGCTTGGGTAGTGAAACTGATAATAATAATGAAAATGCTAATCTGCTCATTATTGCCTATCAATATTTTAGTTATTTAGTATTGACTGTTTCTGCTTACCACAAAAAATACCGCTAGATTTTAGCGGTATTTTTTTGTCCGTTTTTTATGACTTAGTACTATCTTATTTAACTAAATTCGACAGTTGCGCCGTTTTTTATTACTCCGAGCAAACTAAGCGCATCCCAGTTGGTCAAACGCACACAGCCTGCTGATGCCTGACGACTGATACGCGCAGGATCGGGTGACCCATGAATGCCATAAGTTGGTTTACTAAGTCCAATCCATACCGAACCAACTGGATTGTTAGGACCTGGTGGAATGATAGACTTGCTACCGTCATTGGCCGTGTAAGTATAGTTGGGCTCGTGCACCTTTACCTTGACAGTATGCGTACCTGTTGGTGATGGTGTTGCGGTACTGCCCACTGTCGTCGGATAGCTAGCAATCAAATTGTTGTTCTCATCATATGCGTAGAGTGTTTCAGTGGCTTTATCAGCGACAACGCGATGCACAGGCTTGGTATTAGGATTACCAGGGTTATATACCGTGATAATTTCACCAGCAGTAAAACTGGCATCAGGATTAAGCGATTTTAAATACTTCTCACTGATATGAAACTTCTCTGCCAACGCCTCAGTAAGACTTTCGTAGTACATCCCCTCAAGCTTAGATTTGGCAACAGAATCAGCAGGTATGGTTGTGGTTTTGACATTCACATCTGCTTCAGTGAGCTGATAACTAACTAGCACTGGTTGAGTTGTGAGCTTCTCATTTTTGGTCAGCGCTTGCCACGTCTCAGCATTTAGCGTGTCGGTTATATCTAAACCATTTGCTTTTTGAAATGCTTGCATGGCCTTGCGAGTATTTTTGCCCCAGTACCCATCAACAGGCCCTACTCCGTTGTGATGCCAGTTTAATAGAGCCTGCAGCTTTGTTCCTATATTACGATCGATCTCTGCATCTGCCGTCCAAGTGACACTATTTACTTTCTTTGCATTGTCAGATAGGTTCTCAGTTGTGTATTTAATAGTAGGCAGTAGCTTATTCAATGAAGTCGCGGCTTTACTATCTCCTGTTAACTTTTGACTTACGCCATTAGTCACCGGACTGACTTCTGCCGGAGACTTGACGCTATTACTTACGCTCACACTGTTCGTTGGTTCTGCTGCAATACTTTGCCCCATGAATAGTAAGCTAGAGAGACTAACCACTGTTAATGCTTTACTGATTCTTGTTAGTTGATACATGTAACACTCCTCATTTAAAAAATTTTATTTTTGTTTTAAGTTTGCAAATACTACAGTTTTTTGGATTTTTAGAACTTACCTTTGGCATCTAGATTTTGGATATTTTACTTTTGCTAACAGCGAAATATTTTAGCTCCTTTATAAGCTACTAATATTGTCATATTACCTTGTGAGCATATAACAGCTTTGTGTTAAAAGGAGCTTCGTTGTACAGCGTCTCTGTTAATAAGGTGCTTGTAGATAAGCTTTGCTAACAGATAAACAATAAAAACCCATAAGCCACTTGATAGCTTATGGGTATATAACACGCAAAATAAGACTGTGGAATGCTATATAGGAATAGCCTTTAAGCGCAAGTTAGTTTAAATCAGTTTGGCCAAGACCGCTTGACCCATTTCTTTACAGCCTACCTGCTTAAGTCCAGCTTCACTGCTATCTAAAATATCAAGCGTACGTAAACCATCATCAAGCACATCACTGACTGCCTGCTCAATTGCTTGTGCCGCTTCTTCTTGCTTGAAGGTATAACGCAGCATCATAGCAACAGATAAGATAGTCGCTAATGGATTGGCTTTATCTTGTCCTGCGATATCAGGTGCTGAACCATGACACGGCTCATACATGCCCTTACCTGACTCATCTAAGCTCGCTGATGGCAACATCCCGATTGATCCTGTTAACATCGCAGCTTCATCAGATAGGATATCGCCAAACATGTTTCCCGTCACCATGACATCGAACTGCTTAGGATCTTTAATCAACTGCATGCAAGCATTGTCAGCATACATATGTGATAGCGCCACATCGCTATAGTCAGCTTGCTGCATCTCGATCATCGTCTGTTTCCACAGCTCGGTGACTTCTAACACATTAGCTTTATCAACTGAACATACCTTAGCTGCTGTGCCTGCTGCTTGCGCACGCGTTTTTGCCAATTCAAAGGCAACTTTACCAATGCGCTGAATCTCACTTGTGCTATACACCATCGTGTTATAGCCCTGCTGCTCACCGTTTTCTAATGTGCGGATACCACGAGGCTCACCAAAATAGATACCGCCTGTTAGCTCACGAACGATCAATAGATCTAAACCTGAGATAATTTCAGGTTTGATACTTGAGGCATTAGCCAACTGTGGATAGAGCTTGGCTACGCGTAGGTTGGCAAATAAACCAAGCTCACCACGGATTTTCAATAGACCACGTTCAGGGCGTTTACTACGCTCGATTGCATCCCATTTAGGACCACCAACTGCACCTAGCAATACGGCATCTGCGGCGCGAGCACGAGCCAATGTCTCATCTGGCAAAGGCTCACCAGTTGCATCAATAGCTATACCGCCAATCAATCCAGACTCAAGCGTTAAATCAAGTGAAAACTTATCATTGACAGCTTTGAGGACGTCAATGGCTTGGGTCATAATTTCAGGGCCAATACCATCACCCGCTAATGTTAAAATCGTTGCCATACTGATCCTTTTGGAAATATTTTTATTGGTTGATTATATTTTCGAGCTTTTTATACTCATATTTTATACTGCCATTTTTTTGACTTTAGGTGCTGATGTCACTGCTTTGGCCATACCCGTCTCTACAAACTCGCCTTGATGCTCAGCGTCTAGTTGCTTACAGAATCGGCGCTGTACTTGAGTACCTTGCGATAGCTCAATACATAAAGGCTCAGGTGATGCTGTGTCCAATAGACTGCCTGATTTTTCGCTGCTCTTCTTTTGATAAGCACGTAACTGATAGGTACCTGCTTCAGTGAAATCATGAATCATCGCAAAACGCTCAACATAGCCCATGTTATTCTCTGGATAAAAATTCACATGTACCTCGTGTTTGGCAGGCATGACCCGTGCATAATAGTTGGTCAATCCTGGCATACTCGAAGGTGCTAACGGCACAACTTTTATGGCATTTTTATTGACGAGTGGTGTCATATCCATATTCATCGATGTTTTTGCCATACCTTCTTGACGTGGTAAGGCTGTCATAATCTGAGGATTGATTGGCTCGTGACTGTTGGGCGCAATAATGAGCGTTTTATCTATCTGCACAATTTCGCAATGATATGTACCCACACATGCAATATTTACTTCACCAACGATAGGTTTGATTTTACCCACCCATGCTTCAGCACTCTCTGCCTCATTTATTTTTTGATAGCCCGTCAATAGCTGACAGCCTGACAATAATAAGCTTGCAGCAACAATTGTACTTGTCCATAGAGCATAACGTTTTGTATTCATAATGGCGGCTACTATTCAAGAGAGATAATAAAATGTAGTGAAAAACTATCCTTCATTTTAGACAGTTCACCGCCATAACTCAACGCTGCGTTGCGACTACTCGCAGTTTTATGAGCAGTAGATTATAGAATAACCCTCTACGCTCTTACGTCGTTAAATATCCACGGTGTTTTTTGCATCATTTGTTGTTCATAATCTTTGATAGCATCACTTTGTTGCAAGGTTAGACCAATATCATCCAGTCCGTTTAACAAGCAATGTTTACGAAAGGCATCTACTTCAAAAGCATACTCTTCACCAGTTGGTGTAATAACGACTTGACGCTCAAGATCAGCGGTCAATTCATAGCCTTCGTTATCAAAAGTCGCCTTCATTAACGTATCGACAATCGATTCATCCAATACAACCGGCAACATGCCATTTTTGAAACAGTTATTGTAGAAAATATCTGCAAAGCTAGGCGCAATTACCGTACGGAAACCATACTCTGATAACGCCCAAGGTGCATGCTCACGACTAGAGCCACAACCAAAGTTTCTACGTGCTAGCAAGATAGTAGCACCTTGATAACGTGGTTTATTCAATACAAAGTCTGGATTGATGACTCGTGTACTGTTGTCTTGACCAGGATAGCCTTCGTCAAGATAGCGCCAATCGTCAAATAGATTCACGCCAAAACCTGTACGTTTAATAGACTTTAAAAACTGTTTTGCGATAATTTGGTCAGTATCGACATTTGCGCGATCTAACGGGCAAACGATACCTGTTTGGGTGTTATAAGCTTGCATAAAATTTCCTATCAATTATATTTTTGCTGGCTGATGATCTTGATAAGCGTATTAAACAGTAAATAATTTTTACCATCTTTGACACCATGCCCATATATTTATCGTTCATACAAGCATGATGTCAGTTACTTATTATCAGTCTTAAAACGTACGAACATCCACAAAATGACCTGCCAACGCGGCGGCAGCTGCCATTGCTGGGCTTACCAAATGCGTACGACCACCATTACCCTGACGACCTTCAAAATTACGATTAGACGTTGAGGCACAGTGCTCTTGCGGCTCAAGTTTGTCTGCATTCATTGCCAGACACATTGAGCAGCCCGGCTCACGCCATTCAAAACCAGCTTCAGTAAATAATGTATCCAAGCCTTCAGCCTCTGCTTGCAACTTCACCTGTCCAGAACCTGCAACAACGATTGCTTCTTTTACATTATCAGCAACTTTACGACCTTTGATTACCGCTGCCGCATCACGTAAATCTTCGATTCGTGAATTGGTACATGAACCGATAAATATACGGTCAAGTTGAATATCCGTAATTTTCTGACCAGCTTCTAGCCCCATATAAGTATAAGCGCGTAACCAGCCTTCTTCTTGAGCGTCATCAATGGCTTGATCTGGTGTCGGTACAGATTGCGTGATATCTACCACCATCTCAGGCGATGTACCCCAAGATACTTGCGGTGCGATCTGACTACCGTCGATTTCCACTACAGTATCAAATACCGCGTCATCGTCTGAATATAGTGTACGCCAGTAGGCTTCCGCTTGTTCCCATTGTGCTTCGCTTGGCGCATATGGACGACCTTTAACATAGTCAATCGTCGTGTCATCTACCGCAACCATACCGACACGCGCGCCTGCTTCGATCGCCATGTTACAGACGGTCATACGACCTTCCATACTCATGTCTTCGAACACTTGACCTGCAAATTCAATCGCGTGTCCTGTTCCACCTGCTGTGCCGATCTTTGCAATAATAGCTAACACCACATCTTTTGAAGTAACGCCAGTGCCAAGTTGACCAGTGACGCGGATTTGCATATTTTTTGATTTCTTTTGAATCAAACACTGCGTTGCCAGTACATGCTCAACTTCAGAAGTTCCAATACCATGAGCCAAACAACCAAGTGCTCCGTGGGTCGCTGTATGCGAGTCGCCACAAACAACCGTCATACCTGGCAAGACCAAACCTTGCTCTGGACCGACCACGTGCAAAATTCCTTGACGCGCATCATTGATAGTAAATTCAGCAATATCAAACTTGGTGCAATTATCGTCCAACGTGACAACCTGCAAACGTGATACCTTGTCTTTAATACCAGGTACCCCTTCTAGGCGCTCTTTAGTGACGGTTGGCACATTGTGATCTGGACTAGCAATGTTAGCCGATAGACGCCATGGCGCTCTATTTGCCAATTCCAACCCTTCAAATGCTTGTGGACTCGTCACTTCGTGCAACAGGTGGCGGTCGATATAAATCAGGCTCGAACCATCGTCGCGCTTAGTGACTTCGTGAGCGTTCCAAAGTTTGTCATATAACGTTTGACCAACCATATTGCTATCCTTTATAGGTTATTAATTACTTAATTTTTACTTACTTGAACATTGCCAAGCTAAGATTCTATGTAAATGCTATGTCTATCCATAGTGTTTAATAATTACTGTCGTATCTAAAATTTAAATATTATTTCTTCATGAGACTCTAAATATGACTAAAATTAACGCTTAAAATACGTTTTAAATGGCAAATAGCCAATTTTTTAGAATAAATATGTCACAATATGCCTCGATGTCTTGTGATTATAGCAGGCAAATCCTATAATAATAATTGATGATTTTTAACCAGACGCAAACTTTTATTTCTAATACGTTGTGATTGGGTCAGCCAACTTTTATTTATAGCTCATAAAGTAGCTAAGGACATTCGTTTGAACACCACAAACTTGACGACATTCGTTACCGTTATGCACACTGGCAGTATCTCAGGCGCCGCAGAAAAGCTGTTTATCACGCAGCCTGCTGTCAGTAAACGTATCAAAAACTTAGAAGACGAGTTTAACATTACCTTGTTTGATACGGTAGGACGCGGAATTGTACCTACTCAAGCGGCTAGTGAAATGCTACCTCATGCCAAGCGTTGGCTAGAAGACTATGAAAATTTTAAAATCAACTTACAGCATTCTCAGCATATCGTCTCTGGCAAGTTAGTCATTGGTACTAGCCATCATATTGGCCTACATCATTTAGCACCTGTCCTGAAACACTTCATTCAAGCTTATCCAGCTGTTCAGTTAGAAGTACACTTCGTAGATTCTGAAAAAGCACACAAAGCAGTACTAGATGGTGATTTGTCTTTAGCCTTTGTTACGCTTCCACCTGTCTATGACAAGCGGCTAACCTATCATACGCTATGGTCAGACCCTCTTTACTTTATGACTGGTACGCTATCAGCGTTGGCAACCAAATCAAATGTCACTTTAGAGCAGCTGGCCCGATACCCTGCTATTCTACCGTCTGCCAATACCTTTACTAGTCAGATTACTTTGGCCGAATTTGCCAAGCACAACTTAAAGCCTTATGCCACGATGAGCACCAACCCGCTTGAGTCTATTCGTATGCTAGTGTCTGTCGGTCTTGGCTGGTCAGTACTGCCTCAAACGATGGTCAGCCAAGATTTGGAACGTATTGATATGGCAGACAATATTGAGCTGCAGCGTTATCTAGGTGTGGTCATTAATCCAAAGCTTACACAGTCTAGCAGTGTCACCGCGCTCTTAGATTTACTGGCTCCTATTGAATAAGACTCGCTAACTATAACAATATATAAATTCTACCTATTCGCATTTGAATCTATCATGCGTTATAATACGCTTAACGTTGTTTGTATAACAAAAATTTACCACAAGGACACTGATAGTCATATATTGAATACTTCTAGTAAGATATGATGGTTAACAGTAGGTTTAATGGTTTTGATTGATTGTGTAGGTTGCTAATACTCATATATAAATAGCAGATGCGAGCAATAACAATAGATAAGTGGAATGCGAAATTCCCATTGTTCTCTATCTCTATATGAGTGCTAGCCATAGAACGACATCAATCATATATAACTACAGAAGATACTGAAAAAAGCCATTATGTCTCAATTAATGGCTTTTTTTGTCTTTAAATATTGTTTTGGACATCGCCTTGTAGGACAGAACTTTTATAGTTAAAAAATAATTACAGCCAATTATGTTGGTTAAGGACAATTTATATGAACGGAGTTTCTAGTGGCGTGCTGATATCACTCGGCGCCTATTTCTTAGTGATGATTGGGATTGGCGTTTACGCTTATTTTAAGCAAGCCAATGATACTGAAGGCTATATGTTAGGGGGTCGTAACTTAGGCCCAGCAGTAACCGCACTTTCTGCAGGTGCGTCAGATATGTCAGGTTGGTTACTACTTGGCTTACCTGGTTATATGTTTGCCGATGGTGTGGTTAGTATTTGGATCGCGCTTGGTTTGACATTAGGTGCATTACTAAACTATCTCATCGTAGCACCTCGCCTTCGTGTTTATACCGAAGTGGCTGACAACGCTATCACCCTACCTGATTATTTCGCCAACCGCTTTGAAGACAAGTCGCACATGCTACGCGTCATCTCAGCAGTGGTCATCATTCTATTCTTTACCGTCTATACCGCTGCAAGTCTTGTAGGTGGTGGTAAACTCTTCGAAAGCTCACTTAACCTATCGTATAGTACTGGCCTATGGGTTACTGCTGGTGTGGTTGTGGCTTATACGTTATTCGGTGGTTTCTTAGCGGTATCTATGACCGATTTCGTACAGGGCGTCATCATGCTGTTTGCCATGGTAATCGTACCTGTCGTTGCCTTTACTGATCTTGGTGGTATTTCAGCCACTACAGAAGCGGTTAGAAATATCGACCCTACCCTTTTAGACGTTACTAGCGGTATGAGTGTCATCGGTATTATTTCGTTAATGGCATGGGGCTTAGGTTACTTTGGCCAACCGCATATTATTGTACGTTTTATGGCGATTCGTTCAGTGAGAGATGTACCGACTGCACGTAATATCGGTATGAGCTGGATGGTTGTGAGTCTTATTGGTTCACTGATGACTGGTTTTGCTGGTCGTGCTTATGTACAAAAAACTGCTATGACGTTGGATGACCCTGAGACTATCTTCTTAGTATTTACTCAGTTCTTGTTCCATCCATTGGTTTCAGGTTTCCTATTAGCAGCTATTTTAGCGGCAATTATGAGTACTATCTCATCGCAGCTATTGGTTGTGTCAAGCTCTCTAACCAAAGATGTATACAAACTATTCTTTGATAAAGACGCACCAGAAGCTCGTCAGGTATTGGTTGGTCGTGTTTCTGTCGTAGTGGTTGCGCTAGTATCTATCATGCTTGCTTCTAATCCAGACAGCTCAGTATTGAACCTAGTTTCTAACGCATGGGCAGGATTTGGTGCTGCGTTTGGTCCATTGGTTATTTTCAGTCTGACATGGCGTGGTATGAACCGTAATGGTGCTGTTGCTGGTATGGTCGTTGGTGCGTTGACTGTTATCCTATGGATTTATGGTCCTTTCCAAGTAGATGGTATGGCACTAAATAGCTGGTTATACGCTATCGTTCCAGGCTTTATCTTAAGTACTATCGCTATCTTCGCCGTTAGTATCATGACTGGTGGTCCAAGACCTTCAGTTTCTGCTAAGTACAAAGAGATGGAGCTAAACTTAAACAAATAAGTTTAAGTAAAATCTTAAGATTATTGTTATAAAAAAACCTCGTCACTATTGGCGAGGTTTTTTTATGAGTAACGACTTAGTATATTTAACCCACTACAGTAACAGAACAAGAAAAATTATGACCAATGAGACAGTTGTACGGACAAAGATAGTAGCATCTGATAGCTCTGTGATGGATATACTACGCTAGATTATCCTAGCCTATTTGGCAGTCCAACTGCTACTCACTTTTGCGAAGTAAGCCTTTATCAACAATTCTTCTTTTCTTAATATCACATTTGATTACCTATTTAGATCTTTTCCTTGTGTACCTCAAGTATGCTACGTTATTAAAAGCTCATTCGGTAAGGTACGAGTGCGTATAGGTTCTTAAATGCAAGGGTATTTGCTGTATATGGACACTAAGCTAAACTAGGCAAATAAAATGTAGCCCTGCTATATGAATTAGTACTATAAAGATTATCTTTGCTGTTGTACCTATATTTGAGCACTAACAATCAAATACTTAATAGAAAACCCATAAAAAAAGCGACCTATTGTAGGCCGCTTTTTTATTGTTTAGCAGTTATATAGAAAGATTATTTCCCTTGATAAGAAAGCTTCACACCAGCGATATAACCATCATTGTCTTCAAAATCGGCGACGATTTTGCCTGTTGGTAATTGACCTTGGGCATCACCGAACCACAGGTATTTACCACCTACAGATACTGCCCAGTTTTCCGTGACGTTATATTTGGCACCAAGACCAACACTATAGTAGCCTTCGACCGGGCCTAACGAAGTTACAGGGTTACCAGCACCACTATCCCAACCAACGGTACCACTTACTGCCAATGCTGGCGCTAAACGTTTCGCTAAGCCTAGTTCTACTTGCCACTGGTCATCTTTATATTCTACCAAGTTCAGTCCATCAGGGCCATAACTGATTTTACTAGTGTCGTTATAAAGTGGTGGTGTAATAACAAAATCACTCCATGGTACCCAGCGTACTTTTGCTGTTGCTAGTGTCGTAGGATTAATACCTGTTTGGAAATCAAAGTTGACTGATTTAGGAGTAGTAATTTCGTATTTGCTGTTTCTATTTGCTGCAGCAACCGCTTGTTCTGGAGTAGCTCCTGCTGCTGTAGCTCTAATAGCTACTAACGGATATGACTCAGATATTTGTATATCATGATCGATTTCAGAACGGTAAGTTAAAGCAGCTTTTAATGCAATTTCCGGCTTACTATAAGCAATACCTGCTATATAACCATAGTCCATATCAGGATTACTGTTTGAAGTGTAACCGCTAGCAGGACCATAAGCTAAACCGCGTAATTTGGTTTCAGACTGAGTACGCTGTGCAACTGGACCACCATAAATTTGGAAGTTTTTGTTGGCACCAAACTTCATACCCAAAATCCCTGTGAGGCTTTGGCTACGAACTTCTACATTAGTATTTTCGCCCGCGGTACTTGCTTCAGCTTGTGCTACCGCTACTGCTCCACGCAATCCATCTAACTGAGCCTGCTGTGCTGGAGTTAAAACACCCGCTGTTTCTCCTGCAGCCAGAGCACCAATTCCAGCCTGTGCCGCTGCAAGACTTGGCGCTGCGCCATTAGTAATAGAAGCAATAGAAGCGTCGACATCTCCTTGTGAGACGAAGTTACTTTGAGTATATTCAGCAGCTGCACCGAAAGGCTCATCATATAAGATACCAACACTAAAGGTATCGTTAATGTCTGCTTTTACGCCATAGCGGAAGAAATCGTAAGACTCAGCAATATCACCTGTCTTATCACCACGTACATAATCATTTTGAGAAGGGTTATTGTTAGCACTATCATAACCACTTACATCAGCATCAATATAAGTATAGACGGCTTCTGCATAGGTACCATCTTGAAAGAAAGCAGTGACATCTTGGCCTGAACGATCAAGACCAGCAGCATTAGTCATGCTAGCGACAGAGAGAGTAGCGATTGCTACTGCAAGGGTTTTCAAGTGAAAGGTAGTGCGCATTGTGTATCTCCAACGGTCCTTGTTGTATTACTACTTTGATAATCAATATATAGCATTGCTGCGCTTAACATTGAGAGTGTCAAAGTCGTGTCCTAAGTTGAATACTAATGCCTTTTTGACACTAAAACAACAATTAAAGTGCTTTATTTCTCGATTATGACTGAACAGTACAAATAAGATATAAATTAAACAATGTCGTTTACTTCTACTTTTAAATGTGAATTTTCTAAAAAAGTATTTGTTCACAGGAGAGTTTTTCCTCAGAATAAAACGGGTTCACTATGACTATAATACTGCCCACAAAAAAAGCGACCCTCAAAGGATCGCTTTTTTATCAATAACGTTTAAAATATTTGCTATATAACTAAGCTATGAATTACTGAGCTTGGTAAGAAACTTTTACACCAAGTACAAAACCGTCATTACTCTCAAAATCACTAACGATCGCTTTAGTCGGTATCTGGCCTTCAGCATCGCCAAGCCATAAGTATTTACCACCCGCTGATACTGCCCAGTTTTCAGTAACGTTATATTTGGCACCTAATCCTGCACTATAATAACCTTCAGTAGGTCCAAGTGAAGTAACAGGGTTGCCAGCACCGCTATCCCAACCAACAGTTCCACTTACTGCTAGTGCTGGTGCTAGGCGTTTAGCAAGACCTAATTCTACTTGCCACTGGTCATCATCATAGCTGACTAATGCTAAACCGTCATCATCTCCTGTCGATAGTTTACTAACGTCATTATATAGCGACGGTACGATCGCGAAATCACTCCATGGTACCCAACGCACTTTTGCAGTTACTAATGTCGTTGGATTAATACCTGTTTGGAAATCAAAGTTGATAGACTCAGGAGTTGTAATCTCGATACTACTACTTCTATTTGATGAAAGACCTAATGCTGATACAACAGGAGCTGGTATCAAGCCACTATCAACGAAAGGATAACTCTCAGATGAATTAGCACTGTGCTCAATTTCTGAACGGTATGTTAATGCCGCTTTTAATGCAATTTCAGGCTTACTATAAGCCACACCAGCCAACCAGCCATAATCTTGGTCAGCACTAATGTGCGTAGTATAGCCATTGGCAGCACTATAAGCTGTACCACGTAGCTTTACATCAGCTTGAACACGCTGAGCAACTGGACCACCATATACTTGGAAGTTTTTATTCTCACCAAGTTTTGCTCCCAATATACCTGTGATGCTTTCAGTGCGTACTTCTACATTAGTGCCTTCGCCATTTCTAGGTGAAGCAGGATTTTGATCTACAAAGTTACTTTCACCAACATAATCAGCGGCAGCACCGAAAGGCTCATCATATAAGATACCAACACTATAAGTTTCATTGATATCTGCTTTTACACCGTAACGGAAAAAATCATAAGATTCTGCGATGTCATCGATTTTATTGCCTGAGGTATCTTTACCAGTAACATCAGCATCGATATAAGTGTAGACAGCTTCTGCATAAGTGCCGTCTTGTAGGAATGCGGTGATATCTTGGCCTGAGCGATCAAGGCCAGCAGCACTAGCGACGCTAGCAACAGAAAGAGTAGCAACAGCTACTGCAAGAGTTTTTAAATGAAAGGTGTGGCGCATTTTATATCTCCAAACATCCGCATTGTTTTACTGTTTTACCAAGTATTAATTAATAGGTAATCAGCATCCGAGGTGGAAGATAGTAAAGACTTTTTAACACTAAAACAACTACAAAAACACATTATTTCTATGTTATGACCACATAGTCATCAGACAGTATCTATATATAAAAATACGTATATATTTTCCGCTATTAGATGCTTTCTTTCCAAATTCTACTTATTAATAATGTGGCGGTCTGTCTGCCATTACATCGAATGGTGCAATACCACTTTCTGTATCTTGACCTTCAATCTGTTTATAGATTAGCTGTAGTTGACGTTGCAGCGTATGAATATCTCTATCTTGTCGCGTAATAACGTCATCCAGTCGTTCGACAGTTACTTCAAGATGCGCGAGGCTCATTTGCAAATCGACTACTTGGGTTTGCAAATCATTTTGAATATCAGAAGTATCATCTGTAATTTTAGGTTGGTTCATATTTTTCTCTAAATTATAGTAAGTATTAAAGTGAAAGGATGGATCACTAAGGAGTTTGAAGAGTGCCGTAGATTAGCGATAAATCTACGAACATAGTCATGGAATAGGAGCAGTTAGTAAAAGCAATAAATAGTACTGATAAAACTATTTACTCGCACTACAGTGACGCGGTGGCATGTTATACTGCAGGCAATTTTGCAACAACCCCTACCTCACTATTATATAAGCTTAAGATACTCTATGGCACTGATTCATTTAAAAGACATTCACTTAGCCTTTGGCGTCGCGCCTGTTCTTGATGGTATTGATTTTTCTATCAATACAGGCGAGCGTGTGTGCTTGATTGGCCGCAACGGCGAAGGTAAATCCACTTTGTTTAAACTGATCAATGGCTCATTGCAGCCTGACAGTGGCGAAATTATTACCAACAGTAGCATGCGTGTAGCGATGCTAGAGCAAGACGTTCCCGAGACCAGTGGTCGCATATTAGACATCGTTATGGGCGGTAGTCGTCGTACGGCTGATTTGCTCATTAACTATAATAAGCAAGTCGATATGTGCGCGAATGGTGATATGGATGCCTGTGAGCATATGGCGACCCTACAGCATGATATCGATGCGGTACATGGTTGGGACTTAGAACGCGATGCCATGCGTCTAATTACGACCATGGGCCTTAATCCAGAAGACGACTTATCATCTCTATCTGGTGGTCGTAAGCGCCGCGTGTTACTTGCTCGTGCGCTAGTTACCAAGCCTGATGTACTACTACTAGATGAGCCAACCAACCATTTAGATGTTGAAAGTATCGAATGGTTAGAGCGCTTTTTGCTTGATTGGCAAGGCCTGACGTTGTTGTTCGTGACTCATGATAGAGCATTCGTAAATAAGCTATCGACTCGCATTATTGAGCTTGATCGTGGCCAATTGACCAGCTATGACGTAACACAAGGTGAAGGTGGTTACGCACGCTATCAAGAGCTAAAAGAGCTACAGTTGCAGGCTGAAGAAAAAAACAATGCCAACTTTGATAAAAAACTGGCACAAGAAGAAGTTTGGATTCGCCAAGGTATCAAAGCACGTCGCACCCGTAATGAGGGCCGTGTCCGTGAACTAAAAGCCTTACGTGAAGAGCGTAGCGATCGCCGTGAGCAAGTGGGCAATGTAAATATCACAATGGGTCAAGGCGAGAAGAGCGGTAAGCTTGTCTGTAAAGTTAAAAACTTACATCTTGAATATGACGGCAACGTACTAGTAGATGATTTTACGACCACTATTATGCGTGGCGATAAAATCGGTATTGTCGGCCCTAACGGTGCCGGCAAGACTACGCTTATTAAAGCCCTACTCGATATGTCTGATGCCGAAGTTACCAAGTCTGGTAGCGTCGAATTAGGTACTAACCTGAAAATCGCATTCTTCGATCAGCTGCGTGATCAGTTAGATCTTGAAGCAAGCGTTGCACAAAACGTTTCGGAAGGTTCTGACTTTGTCGAAGTTGGTGGCCGTAAGACGCACATCATGAGCTACTTGCAAGATTTCTTATTTGCACCAGAACGCGCACGTACACCTGTCAAAGCCTTGTCTGGTGGTGAGCGTAATCGAGTACTACTGGCCAAGCAGTTATTGAAACCTGCCAATATTTTGGTACTCGATGAGCCGACCAACGATTTGGATATGGCAACACTTGAGCTATTAGAAGAGTCAGTCGCCAGCTTTGGTGGTACGATTTTGCTGATCAGTCATGATCGTTCATTCATGGATAACGTCGTTACCTCTACGTGGGTGTTTGGCGAAGATGAAGATGGTAAAGGAGTGGTCAGTGAGTATGTAGGTGGTTATCAAGAGTACCTCGTACAAAAAAACCGTGAAGAAGCATCCCGTGCTGCCAAAGCACCTGCCAACAATGCAGCAAGCAATAAAGCGACAAACAAGTCTGGCACAGCAGCGAAACCAAATAAGGCAGCCAAAAAGCTAAATTATAATGATCAACGCGAACTGGATAATTTGCCAAAAGAAATCGCTGCACTCGAAGCCGAACAAGCTCAGTTGCAAGAAAAGCTGGCCGATGGCTCTTGGTTCAATACTGACTTTGATGCGGCGACAGCTGCTAGTGAGCGTCTCTTAACCATCGAAGATGAGGTGATGCACAAGCTTGAACGCTGGAGTGAGCTAGAAGGCTAGTATTAGCAATTTTCTAGCTGAGTTTATTGAGATATCGCATATGTATTTTGCATTGCGTATTTCGATAAATAAGTTCCTGATAATTTGACAAAACATTATTAATCATTATGAAGACATCACCACTTTATTATATAGAGTGGTGATATTTGTTTTACAGCAACTTACAAAGTAGTTAGATGGTGAAAGTTAGTGAACATTACCTTAATTTCAAGTATCATTCGCTATTGCTGAAAATCCTTATTATTTATAAGGTCATCACATCATAATCCTTGTTAAAGCAAAGTTAGCGTTAAACGTTGATAATCCAACTGTTTTGGTTTGATTGTCATATTCAACCTTCTAATATGTCCTATTGAGGTTGCTTTATTTTTAACGCAATAATTTATTTTATCACCGAAATAGCTTAGAATAGCAACAATTAGCAAAATTAGGCACAGCTAAAGTGGCTTGATATTGTATATTTTCTAAGCCACAAACCCAGTGTGGGATAATCCCATTTCATTCACCTGGAGGAAGTATTAATGAGCCAAGCCGAAGGCGTTAATGTACAACGCCGTAGAGTTCTTATTGCCTCAACTGCCGCGATTGGTGCAGCTGGGGTAGCTGCCGTGGCGACACCTTTTGTCCGTTCTTGGTACCCAAGCGCTAAAGCTGAGGCTGCAGGGGCTGCAGTGACCCAAGATATTGGTTCTATCGAAGATGGACAAATGATCGTCGTCAAATACCGTGGTAAACCTATTTATGTGGTTAAGCGCACCGAAGACATGGTTGCAGGACTAGAGTCAGTCAAACCTCTATTATCTGATCCTGAGTCTGATGCGTCTCTACAACCTGAATATTGCAAAAATCCTACTCGCTCTTTAGATCCAACCGTATTGGTTGTCGAAGGCGTTTGCACACATTTGGGCTGTGCACCAAACTACCGTCCTGATGTGGGCGCGGTGGATTTAGGTGGTAATGATTGGTACGGCGGATTTTTCTGTCCGTGTCACGGGTCAAAATATGACTTAGCAGGTCGCGTATATAGCGGCGTCCCTGCACCACTTAATTTACCCGTTCCAGAATATGGTATGGATGGTACCATCTTGACGGTTGGGGAGGCTTAATATGAGTATGGGTAAAAAGTTAATGCATTGGGTGGACGCGCGTTTTCCAGCGACCGAAACCTATGAATACCATATGTCAAAGTACTACGCACCAAAGAACTTTAACTTTTGGTACTTCTTTGGCGTGTTATCAATGATTGTACTGGTCAACCAATTGGTGACTGGTATATGGCTTACGATGATGTACAACCCAAGTGCCGAAGGGGCATTTGCGTCTGTTGAATACATTATGCGTGACGTAAAAGGTGGTTGGCTCATTCGCTATATGCACTCAACTGGCGCATCTGCGTTTTTCGTCGTTGTATACCTGCATATGTTTAGAGCCTTGCTATACGGTTCATACCAAAAACCTCGTGAGCTTATCTGGCTCATTGGTATGGGTATCTACCTAGCACTTATGGCAGAAGGTTTCTTCGGTTACCTACTACCTTGGGGCAACATGTCATTCTGGGGTGCACAGGTTATCTTGAACTTACCTGCAGCGCTACCTGTTATTGGTGATGGCCTTGCTGAATGGGTACGTGGTGACTATATCATCTCTGGTATTACCCTAAACCGTTTCTTTGCTCTACACGTTGTTGCTATTCCATTAGTACTCGTGGGCCTAGTATTTATGCATATTGTGGCGTTGCACCATGTGGGTTCGAACAACCCTGATGGCATCGACATCAAAAAGCTAAAAGATAAAAATGGTGTACCATTAGACGGTATCGAATTCCATCCGTACTACACTGTACATGACATGGTTGGTATCGTAGTATTCTTTATCTGTTTCTTTGCAGTGGTATTCTTCTTCCCAGAAGGCGGCGGTTTCTTCCTTGAGCCACCAAACTTTGAGACAGCGAACTCACTAAAAACACCAGCGCATATTGCACCAGTATGGTACTACACGCCTTTCTACGCTATCTTGCGTGCTGTTCCTGATAAGCTTGGTGGTGTTATCGCAATGGGTGCTGCAATTGCTGTATTGTTCTTGATTCCATGGCTTGATAGATCGCCTGTACGCTCTATGCGTTATAAAGGTATCTTGTCTAAAATCGCGCTTACTGTATTTGCTATTAGCTTTGTTGTATTGGGCTACTTGGGTGCGACGCCTGCTACCCCAACTGCAACTATCATGGCTCGTGTATTCACGATTCTATATTTCTTGTTCTTCTTACTGATGCCGTTCTACACTGCCATCGAGAAGTGTAAACAGCCACCAGAACGCGTTACCGGAGGTCACTAATGAGCACGCTAATTAAATCCCTAGCTGGTCTAGGCTTAGGCGCGGCATTGACGTTGACTGCTGGTACGGCAATGGCGGCTGGTGGTCACGGATGTGGCACATTTACTAACGCTGAAGGTGTTGAAGAGCATTTGGCTTGTAGTACTGCTCCTATTGATTTTACCAATAAGGGCTCGCTACAAAACGGTGCAAAAATCTTTATGAACTACTGCGCTGGGTGTCACTCAGCTAAGTATGTTCGTCACTCACGCATTGCCAAAGATTTAGAGATACCGCCTGAGTTGGTTGAAAAGTATCTGATGGTTACCACCGATCAAATCGGTGACCACATTACTGCTGAGATCGATCCTGAGATTCAAGCGTCTTGGTTTGGCGCAGCGCCGCCTGATCTATCACTTGAGACACGTCTACGTGGCGATGATTGGGTATATACTTACCTACTATCGTTCTATGAAGATCCAAGCCGTCCTTGGGGTGCAAACAACTTAGTACTGGCCAATGCAGCGATGCCTCACGTATTGCATAATATGCAAGAAGAGTTGAGCCAAGAAGAGTTTGAATCTGAGGTTGGTGACTTGGTTAACTTTATGGCGTGGATGGGCGAACCTGCTCGTCATGACCGTCAAGTAATTGGTTTCTTTGTAATTCTATTCTTATTAGTACTGCTCATCCCAGTTTACTTATTGAATAAAGAATTCTGGAAAGATGTTAAATAAGTCATAGTCAGCAGACAGTTCTGAGAAATAAAAAAGGCACTACTTCGGTAGTGCTTTTTTGTGCCTTGATATAGAGAATAAATACTAGATATGCCGGAAAATAAGTCGCTCAGCGCTAATGTTTACGTACACTACCTTGATAAACGTTGCGAGTTTGTTTACGATGACAACCTTCACTATTAACATTAGGCTTTCATGATTGATGCGAATGACATTCCAAGTAGTCAGCTAATTTTGTATGCTGATGACGGCTACGACAGTCATGTGGTACGCCTATTACTTGAAGAAAAAAAGCTCGCTTACTATTTGTCTCGCTTACATTCTGAGCGCCCTGAAGATTTGACTGAGCTAAACCCCTATCATACCTTGCCTGTATTACAGCAGCGTGAGATTGCGCTTTATGAGATTAACGTCATTTTTGAGTATCTTGAAGAGCGCTATCATACAAATAAACTGCTCCCTGAGACACCGCAAGAGCGTGCACAATTTCGCCAATTGGCTTGGCGCATTCAGCGTGATTGGTTAGTACTTGGCAAGCGTCTGCTGACGCATCCAGATAGCTTTAATAAAGCACAGGCTGCCGTTGCCAAAAAACAGCTTAGTGATTCGTTGATTACTCTGTCACCGCTGTTCGCTCATAAGCCTTATTTTATGGCTGATGAGTTTGGCTGGTGTGACGTGTTATTAGCACCACTATTATGGCGATTAGACGAGATGGGTATTGAGCTGCCACGTGCCATTAGCCGTCCATTGTTTGAATACCAAACAAGAGTGTTTGAGCGCAGTAGCTTCCAAAAAAGCGTGTGTTGATTAGACAAGTATCAAAAGCTGTCCTAAAATAAAGTATAAATAAGATAAACGTTAATTAGCATTTGTCATTTGATAAATTGCTGAACGAGATATTTTTCATTATTAAAAATTATTAGTATAGGAAATCATTAGATGAGCGAAACCACCTCTATTACACCTACCCGCCCTTATATGGTACGCGCACTATATCAATGGATAGAAGACAACGCTCTGACACCATATTTGATGGTCGATGCCACTGCTGACAATGTGCAAATACCAACCGAGCATGTGCAAGACGGTCGCATTGTATTAAATATCGCTAGCCGTGCTACTGGTAACATGAGCATGGAAAATGACTATATTCATTTTAGTGCGCGCTTTGGCGGCGTCTCACAAGAGATTTGGGTGCCACTTACTGCGGTGATGGGGATTTATGCTAAAGAGAATTCGCAAGGGATGTTCTTTGATCCAAAAGAATATGATAACTATCAGCCAGAAGACGATTCAGCACCAATGTCTAACAACAGTCCTGCCAAAGCACCTAAACCAAAGCGCGATAATAAAGCGGGTTTAAAGGTCTTAAAGTAGAAAGTCTTGAAATAAATAGAACCTTAGACCAGTTTTATTTAACACAATAAAAAAGCTAGCCATATTTAATATGACTAGCTTTTTTATTAACTATTTAAAGGCTTATTAACTTTCTATAACTGATAAGCTTTTAAACGGACGCTTACTGACTAGGTTCTTGGCAGTGTCACGCCACGTTGACCTTGGTATTTGCCACCGCGATCTTTATAACTGGTCTCGCAGACATCATCAGCATCGCTTTGGAAGAACAGCATTTGCGCAACGCCTTCGCCAGCATAGATACGGGCTGGCAGATTGGTGGTATTACTAAATTCTAAAGTGACGTGCCCTTCCCACTCTGGCTCAAGCGGCGTTACGTTGACGATAATACCACAGCGCGCGTAAGTCGACTTACCTAGGCAAATAGTCAATACATCACGCGGAATACGGAAATACTCCATAGTACGAGCTAAAGCAAACGAATTAGGTGGAATAATGCACTCATCACCAACAATATCGATAAAGCTTTTATCATCGAAGTTTTTAGGATCAACGACCACTGAATGTACGTTGGTAAAAACTTTAAATTCAGGAGCACAGCGCACATCATAACCGTAGCTTGAGGTGCCGTAGCTAACCAAACGCTCGCCTGCATCATTAAAGCGTACTTGACCTGGCTCGTATGGCTCAATCATGCCGTGCTCTTCGGCCATTTTACGAATCCAGCGGTCAGACTTGATAGACATTGTTGTTCCTTAGCAAATATTTAATAGCGGTTATGATAACAGTATTTTGATAGCGACGATTATACGGAATTGATAACTGAATTTATAGAGGAGCGGCTACTTAAAACTGAATACAGCCAATAATCTCATTTACCCCCATGTTATATCTCAGAAGCTACCATTTAGCAAAATGATCTTCTGCGAGCCCCATGACATTATCAAGCCTAATAACTTCATCTCTTATTCGAATTTCACCACTATAAAAACCTATCCATTGCTCAAAGATACTGGCTATCACACCAAAATTATCAGTCTTTTTATAGACGGTAATCGGTGTGAAGCTCAAATCAATATCGACATTGCTCCACCCTAGATTTTGATGATAAATACGCCACGGCTTTGTGGCGCTAGCGTCAGTTTCTATACCTTCTATACTTGGCTTAAGACTGTCTGGCTGACTTGATCGAATATTTGAACCCTCACGAGCAAACATAACGGGTGGTAAATAGAATATCTGCCCATCAAGCCAGCAAGCATTTTCACTGGCTCCTGTCTCATTGACACCCATAGACAGATTGAGCAAAAAGCGACGGCCATCTGACAAATAGCTAGTGATACAGCTCCAAAACCAATTGGTCTCATGACGCATATAGCCGAGCGTCCAATCTAGATTGGCAATAGTGGCATCGGTGAAAGTTATTTTTTGAGGTTGAGCGTCAGGAGCATCAGTATGAAACTTTGACTTGGTTTTAATAAGTAAATGCCCAGATAGTGCGGTCAACGGCTCTTTTTGCGTAAACGTCCAGCCACGCCTACCAGTCGGCGTACATATGGCTAACGGTTGTGCGCTTCGTGCTAACGCTGCCGTGATTGCAACATACTGACTGTCGAGCGCAATAGTCATCTGAGCAGGACTAAAATCCAAGGTGACGCTGAGCTTTGTATGTGTAAATGCCATCTGCCCTTGATAACCATCACCATCTAAGTGCGTATGATGCGTCAAAGGCTGTAGCGCCTCACAGACTTCCAGCTGCTGAGTATCCTCATTATAAATGTAAACGAAAGCAATAGTCGCAAGCTTAATCGTTGCGAGCGCGAGGCACACTCGATAAGGGGGCTGGAGTATCTGAATGAAGCAGAACTGGTTGGCTTTTAGTTCTTTACGCCAATTAGGTAAGGACTTTTGCGAAATAAGATGACTGTAATAATCCAGATAATTGATGCTTTTGACTTGGGAGAAAACACCAAAAACAGGCTGACCATTTTGGATAAGATATTCGAGATTTGCCAGTTTTAATTTGGCGGCAGTATACGGTTTGTCGTGGCTTTTATTCATGATATCGGCATCCTAGCCAAATTTTTCTAAAGGTACTATCTGTCCTTGATAGCTCACGGTGCTATGTAAAATTCTTCTTTTTGCCTGTACAGAACCCACAAAAAACGCTTCAGTTATCACCTTAACTTCAATATTGGTTAATCCATCTGCTAGTGTTTCTGTAACATTGATTGATGCAAGCGCACTCATCCATAAAAAGTGTCTTGGAAACTTTTTTAACAGCTCAGCGAGAGCCTTTGCGAATTTGTTAAAATCGGCAATTACCATTCGGCGATTGCTAAAGTCAGCATTAATCTGATAGCGTTTGCTACTGCCATCTTTATAGTAGCAAACGGCAATCAACTGATTGTTTGAGAGTTCAATGATGTATATCGGTGGGCGAAATAATCGTAAGACTCTATACTGCTTGGGAGTATTGTCTAAATGGCTTTGATAAATAGATAAGTTCAAGATATCCTCTTTTTAGACAATACATTCACTTTAAAAGTCGCCAGCTTAGGCTACTTCTCCATCATCAAAAAATCCGCTTATCATCGACAGGCTTTGCAAATTTATTGATATTGGTTTCGATGTTTTTGGCAATATCTAGGTAATATTGTGCAAACTCATCATCAGCCAATACGCTTGGCTCACCTTTATCCACTTGTGCACGAATGCCACTGGCAAGCGGTAGCTGACCCAATAGCGGTACCTGATACTGCTCAGCGATAAACTCACCGCCACCCGTACCAAAGATCGCTTCAGTGTGGTTACAGTTGCTACAAGTGTGTAGCGCCATATTTTCAACCACACCAAGCACAGGAATGTTGGTTTTATTGAACATCTCAACGCCTTTTTGCGCATCGAGCAAGGCAACATGCTGCGGTGTCGTGACAATGACAGCACCCGTGACTGGAATACGCTGCGCCAATGTCAGCTGTATATCACCCGTACCTGGTGGCATATCAATCACTAGATAGTCTAGCTGCGGCCAGTTGGTTTGATTATATAGCTGCATCAATGCACCCGTGGCTTTTGGTCCACGCCATGCAACCGGGGTATTATCTCCATCAAGCAAACTACCGATAGAGAGCATTGCCATACCATGCGCATCAACTGGCACGAACTGCTCGTTTTCTAGTTGCGGCTTCACATCAGCAACGCCCAACATCGTTGGCATACTAGGACCATAGATATCTGCATCCAGTACACCAACACGATTGCCAAGCTTCTGTAGTGCTAGTGCGATATTGACCGTGGTGGTTGATTTGCCAACACCGCCCTTACCTGATGCCACGACAATAATATGACGGATACGAGGATGCGCTGCCAACGATGCTTGGGTAGGTGCCGCTTTTGTAATCGGTGGCTCAGCGTTAGTGTTACTAGCATTGTTATCAGCGCCAGATGAAGACTGAGATTCCATCGCATTGGTTGTCTTTGGCATCTGCTTTGGTAAGCTCGAGCCTGAACCTTTTTCTGGCGCAGGCAGACGCACATTCATATGAATCGTGGTAATACCATGCAGATGTAGCAACTGTCCAAGCTCCTGCTGGATAACTTCAGGATTGCTATCTTTTGGCAAACGTAGGTCTAAGGTAAGTGCTTCGCCATCACGCTCAAGCCCTGTGACCATCGTGGCAATACTGACAGCACCTATTTCATATCCAAGTAGGACTTTGTCGACGGCACTATCACGCTCTGCCTGCTGCTGAGGCGTTTCGGTTTTTGTGGTTTTTTTCTTCATAAAGTTAAACATAGCTACTATTATGGCCTATACAAGTGGGTAGATCTGGCAAATTGCTCAAGCCGTCTCATTGCATACCTCGCAACCGATAGCGTTAATAAGTACATTTGCCAAACCTTCTATCGTGACAGTGTAGCTGAATTGGACTCATAAAAAAACCACAACGCCAGTAGGTCTGACGTTGTGGTATATGCAAATTGTATATATATTAATTCATAAACCAACCATGACTGGCCACGATAGATTGTCCAGTGAATACATTGGTTGGGAAGGCCGCTAAAAATAGCGCCAATTGGGCAATATCTTCTACTGTCGTAAATTCTTTATCTACGGTATTGACCAACATGATATCGTTAATAACCGACTCTTCACTGATGCCTTTTTCAGCTGCTTGCTCTGGGATTTGTTTTTCTACCAATGGCGTTTTGACAAACCCTGGACAAATCACATGCGAGCGTACCTTATGCGCTGCACCTTCTTTGGCCAACACACGGCACAGCCCTAGTAGTCCGTGCTTCGCGGTTACATAAGGGGCTTTATATAATGATGCCTCATGCGAGTGCGCAGAGCCCATATAAATAACTGTGCCGCCCTTATCACCTTTATACATGTGCTTAATCGCTGCTTTCGTGGTCAAAAAAGCGCCATCTAAGTGGATATTAAGCATTTTCTTCCAATCGCTAAACGCCATTTTATCAATAGGGTCGATGATCTGAATACCAGCATTAGAAACCAAAATATCAATACTACCAAAAGTATCAACTAGCTGTTGTACACCATCGTTTACTGCATCTTCTGAGGTAACATCCATGGCAATTGCTATAGCACGTCCACCAGCAGCTTCAATAGCATCAACGGTTTTTTGTGCCGCTTCGAGATTGATATCAGCAATACCAACCGCTGCGCCTGCTTTTGCATAAGTTTCAGCGATGTCACGTCCGATACCACTTGCAGAGCCAGTGACTAATGCTACTTTGCCTGTCAAATCTTGTTCTAATTGGGTCGCCATACATATTCCTTATCATGGTCTAAAATATTATTAGTTTTTATAAAATTGAACTGAACAAATACGCCACTATAATCATAGTGGCGTATTTATTTGCGGGATAAAACATATTAATCTTACGACAGTCACTTTACTGTACAGAGTTTACTGAATAATACTTACTGGCGTTTTTTCTTGTAGTTCGTCAAAGCTCACACCATCTGCTAACTCAACCAGCTTTAGGCCATTATCAGTAACGTCTAATACAGCAAGCTCGGTGATGATACGATCAACCACGCCTTTTCCTGTCAATGGTAGCTCGCAATTGGCTAGAATTTTTGGTTCACCAT
Organism: Psychrobacter nivimaris; assembly: GCF_043419765.1. Classification (NCBI taxonomy): domain Bacteria; kingdom Pseudomonadati; phylum Pseudomonadota; class Gammaproteobacteria; order Moraxellales; family Moraxellaceae; genus Psychrobacter; species Psychrobacter nivimaris. The sequence goes on from NZ_JBHOFX010000002.1 coordinate 533,436, forward strand.
GTTTATTGACCTGCTCCATCAATACAATCACACGCTGCACACCTGCGACCAAATCCATCGCCCCGCCCATGCCTTTAACCATCTTCTTGGGAATCATCCAGTTGGCAAGGTCGCCTTTTTCTGAGACTTCCATTGCACCCAATATTGCCAAGTTGACATGACCGCCACGAATCATTGAAAAAGACTCTGAGCTACTAAAATAGCTAGCACCAGCTTCTGCGGTTACTGTTTGCTTGCCCGCATTAATCAAGTCCGCATCTACGTTTTCTGCTGTAGGGAACTCACCAATACCTAGCAAGCCATTCTCTGATTGTAGCCATACGTCCACGCCTTCAGGAATGTAGTTGGCGACCAACGTTGGTAGACCGATGCCTAGGTTCACATAGTAGCCATCTTGTAGCTCTTTTGCAGCGCGTTGCGCCATTTGCTCTCTTGTCCATGCCATGCTGATTTCCTTATTTTTTTACGATATTCTATTTTTATTCATTTAGACAGCCAGTTATTTAATCAATTGGCTGTCTAAACTATTATCCATCTAAAATTAACTGTTGATTTCACGTATGATTAAGCTCCGACCACGTTTTTATTTACGCGCCTTCTACAGCTTTAGTCGTGGTTTTTTCGATACGTTTTTCAGGGCTAGCATTCAATACAATACGTTGAACAAAAATACCCGGTAGATGCACTTCATCTGGATCAAACGTACCTGTTTCGACGATTTCTTCGACTTCAACGATCGTGATTTTACCGGCCATCGCGCAGTCTGGGTTAAAGTTACGAGCGGTTTTGTTAAATATTAGGTTGCCCGCTTTGTCAGCTTTTTGCGCTTTAATTAGAGCGACATCAGCGCGTAAGGAATGCTCTAGCACATAAGTACGACCATCAAAGTCACGAGTCTCTTTGCCTTCAGCGACCAGAGTACCTACACCTGTTGCGGTATAAAACGCAGGGATACCTGCACCACCTGAACGCAATTTTTCAGCCAAGGTTCCTTGTGGCGTCAACTCAACTTCTAACTCGCCTGCCAAATACTGGCGCTCAAACTCTTTGTTCTCGCCCACATAAGATGAAATCATTTTTTTGATTTGGCGCGTCTGTAGCAATAGCCCTAGACCGAAGTCATCGACACCAGCGTTATTACTGATACAAGTAAGCTCTTTAACTTTGCTATCACGCAGCGCTTCGATTAATGCTTCTGGAATACCGCATAGACCGAATCCACCAATCGCGAGCGTTTGCCCGTCACTGACGACGCCTTTTAGCGCTTCTTCGGCACTGTTATATACTTTTGACTGACTCATGCTTGTCTCCTATGACTGTTATTTATATTTTTAATCCGTGCATATATTAGGACATGCCCTAATGCTGAATTAAGTGTCTCAATTATCCGTTTGATTGTTGCTTTTAATAAAACCTAACAGTGAAAATTCATCATGCTTATTTTTCTTTTGAGCGTTATAACGCCATATAGTCAATTCAATTTAAAAATAGTACAAGGCAACCGAGTGTAGATGTATATCTAATACTTCAAGCGAGGTTAACGCAGTAATACTTTTATAGTGAAATGACTATACCAATAGCCAAAACACGCTCATGATAATAGCACCCGATACTGCCAGTACGATCAGGCAATATCCCATAATGGCTCGCGCATCCAAACCTGCGATACCCAGTAATGGCAAGGCCCAAAACGGTTGAATCATGTTGGTCCACGCATCACCCCATGCAATCGCCATCGCAGTAATGGCTGGACTAACACCTAGCTCAATACCAGCAGGAATCATAACAGGGCCTTGTACCGCAAACTGTCCACCGCCCGATGGTACAAAGACGTTGACCAAGCCAGCACTTAAAAATGCAAAAATCGGAAAGCTGTCTGCAGAAGCTGAATTGACAAAAAACTCGGTCACTTGCGTACTGATAGAGATACCATCCGCATTGGCACCGGTCATGATGCCCATGATGCCACCGTAGAACGGGAACAATAGCACAATACCCGTGATGCCACCTATCCCTGAGTGTACAGCACGATAATAACGCTCTAGCGTGCCATGCGATAGCAAACCTATGAACAAGAATAGCCCAATGACAATGTTTAGCCCTAGGTTAAAACCGTTACTACCAAACTCGCTGATATAGTACATCAGTGCTAAGGCCAATAAGATGACAGCGATAATACGGCTATCATCTAGCTTTTGTGCAGGCGTGTCTCTTTGGGGCGCGACGTAGATCTCTTCTTTGATCAGCTTAGGATCAATAACCGTAGGGTTTTTAGGATGCATAAAGCGATTGACGAGTGGCAAAATAACGATAAGCAAACCTACTAGCAGCATGTTGTAGCCTGCAAATACCGTCTGCGATAAAGGTACTGCTTCGGTCATGGTATTGCCTGACAGCGTCAGTAGCGTATCACCGCCCGAGCTAAGTGTCAGCGGTATCGAACCTGAAAAGCCACCATGCCAAATTACAAAGCCTGAATAGGCGGCAGCGACCAATAGCGGATAGTCGACGTTAGCCACTTTTCTGGCCAGTGCCTTTGCAAAGATTGCCCCGATGATTAAACCAAAACCCCAGTTTATCCATGAACCAACCAGTCCAACTAAGGTTGATACGATAATGGCGGTCGTAGGAGAGTGGACTCTACTAGCGAGATTGTCCAATAAACGCTGAATGAATGGTGCGCTAGCAAAGGCATAACCGGTTACTAGGACCAACGCCATTTGCATGGCAAAGCTATGCAGTGACCACAGTCCATTGCCCCAGTGCCCTGCCATAGCAATCATGTCCTGGCCAGTAGTAGCCAGTCCTACAGCAAACGCGATAAGGGTTAAAACGATCGAAAATACGAATGGGGATGGTAGATAGCGATTGACTAACTGCACACTCATATTAGTGATGGCACTAAACATATTCACATTCCTTGTAAATTTGATGTTCGGTTTTGAGAGTTGTTATTAGCGCTTTGTTAAACGCTTATCAGAGTTGAGTGCGGTTACTGCCACTACATCTGATAAAGGGCAAGCATTATATTTTACATTGGCGTTCATAACAATACATTCTATCTCGCTATATCATGCGTGAAACACTTGTGCTAACTTAACATATTATTTTCGTAGCGACTAGAAAATAACCATCAGCGCATGTGAGTCAACGCTGTGCAGGAGTTAAATTGTCGAGATATTAATGCTTAGCAGTCTATAAGTCTAGATTTATGTTTGATAAAACAGACCGAATAGGCTTATTTTGATTAATTTTATTGACCTATATCGACAAGCACGGCATACTCGCTGCCTTATTTTTTTGCCAAGGAGGGCCGTCATGTTTAGTACACTTGCTATTGTCATTACCCTATTATTACTCATGTTCTTTGCTTATCGCGGTTATTCTGTGTTGATCCTAGCACCGATTATGGCGACATTAGCAGTCTTACTGTCAGGTGACTTCTTAAGCACCATTCCCGCTTATACCGATGTCTTTATGGGCGCGTTGAGTGGATTCTTACTCAAATTCTTCCCGATATTCTTGCTAGGCGCACTATTTGGACGCCTAATGGCAGACTCTGGCGCAGCAACTGCCATTGCCAATACGGTCGTCGAAAAGCTCGGTGCTAGCAAAGCTATCCTTGCGGTAATTTTGGTCTGTGCTATTTTGACCTATGGCGGCGTATCGTTGTTCGTTGTGGCTTTTGCTATCTATCCAATCGCCAAAGACTTGTTTAGAGCGGCAGATATCCCAAAACGTTTGATTCCAGCAGCGATTGCTTTAGGGTCATTTACATTTACGATGACTGCACTGCCAGGCACGCCAGCCATTCAGAATGCTATTCCAATTCCTTACTACAACACCAACGTATTTGCCGCACCTATTTTGGGTATCATCGGTGGTACGATCATGTTTGTTTGTGGTTGGATGTGGCTCCAGTCACGCGCCAGAAAAGCCAATGCAGCGGGCGAAGGTTATGGTCAGCATGACGAAGAAGATGTAGGCGGTGTTGGCGCAACGGCAAAAGAAGCTGAGGTATTAAACACTCACCATACTTCTTTTACCATTGCGATGATTCCACTTGTATTGGTCATTGGCTTGAACGCTCTATTGACCTATGTGGTATTCCCATCGATAGATTTCAGCAGTCTACAAACTCAATTTCCAGACTTAAATATCGCAGGCTCACTTGGGTTATGGTCAATTATTATCTCGTTGGTCGTGGCTTGTGTGGTATTAATTTTGCTGCGTATCGGACATTGGAATAACCTACAAAAAACCATTAACCGTGGTACTTATGATTCTATGTTGCCGATTTTTAATACCGCATCAGAAGTGGGTTACGGTGCAGTTATCGCCTCACTAGCAGGCTTCCTGATCATTCGTGATAGCATCCTGAACTTAAACCCTGACAACCCTCTGATCTCAGAAGCGGTCGCTATGACTACGCTTGCTGGTATCACAGGTTCATCGTCTGGCGGTTTGAGTATTGCGCTGTCGACATTGGGTGAAGACTATCTCAGAATGGCAGTCAATGCCGGTATCGATCCTGAGCTAATGCACCGCGTAGCCGTCATGGCGGCAGGTGGACTTGATACGCTTCCGCACAGTGGCGCTGTCATCACCTTGCTAGCGATTTGTGGTCTGACCCATAAGCAGTCTTATTTAAACTTGGCGATGGTTACGATGGTCATTCCATTGGTCGCTGTGGTCGCTGTGATTATCTTAGGTACGATGTTTGGTTCATTCTAAGCTAGCTTAGTCGCTTAGCCATTTATTATGACTCACTACTGGTATCTAAGCGAATAATAGATAAATTACAAACCCACTCGGCATACTGCTTGGTGGGTTTTTTCATGGTTGATTGATAACCATTCTATAATGACCAAATTCAATGCAAGGCTATTGTTTGTGGTTGATAAATGCCTGCCAAATGAGAAGTAATTACCAAGGAATATCACAAATTTATTTGATTTACGGTATCATAGGCACACTTTTTGAATTTTTATTATTTTTAGAAGTTTTTAGCATTAACGATGTCGCATCGATGAGCGATGAACCGCTTGGGATGTTCGATAACTAACCCGTTTATATAAAAATATAGGTGATTTTGTGCGTGAGATTCTAGTAACCAGTGCGCTGCCCTACGCCAATGGCTATATCCATTTGGGGCATCTTGTAGAATATATTCAGACTGACATTTGGGTACGTGCGATGAAAGCGCAAGGCCATCAGGTCACCTATGTCTGCGCGGATGATGCACACGGTACGGCAATCATGCTCAAAGCAGAAGCCAATGGCGTAACACCAGAAGAGCAAATTGCCTCAGTTAAAGCTTCACATGAAGCGGATTTTTCAAAGTTCCTTATCAACTTTGATAACTACCACAGCACTCATTCAGAAGAAAACAAACAGTTCTCTGAGCTGATTTATCGTCGTCTCAATGATGCTGGGCATATCAGCACAAAGGATGTCGAGCAGCTGTTTGATCCTGAAAAGCAATTATTTCTAGCGGATCGCTTTGTCAAAGGTACTTGTCCAGAGTGTGATTCACCAGACCAGTACGGCGATAACTGTGAAGTATGTGGCACCACTTACGATGCAACGGATCTAAAAGACCCGCACTCAACATTGTCTGATGCAACGCCTGTACTCAAAACCTCTAAGCATTATTTCTTTGATTTGCCAGAGTTTGAGCAGTTCTTACAGGACTGGACGCGCAGTGACAACCGTTTGCAAACGTCAGTGGCTAATAAATTGCAAGAATGGTTTGAGGCAGGACTTGCCAGCTGGGATATCTCACGCGATGCGCCCTACTTCGGCTTCCAAATTCCAGACACCCCAAGCGATGAGCCAGACAAATACTTTTATGTGTGGCTAGATGCGCCAGTTGGCTACATGGCGAGCTTTAAAAACCTATGTGATAAGCGTGCAGGCACAGACCAAGCACTTGATTTTGACCGTTATTGGGCACAAGAAAACGAGCATAAAACCGAGGTTTATCACTTCATCGGTAAAGACATTGTTTACTTCCATGCCTTGTTTTGGCCAGCTATGCTAGCTGGTAGCGAATACCGTACACCGACTGGTGTTTTTGCCCATGGCTTCTTGATGGTCAATGGCGAAAAAATGAGTAAGTCACGCGGTACTTTTATCAAGGCCGAGACGTATGCTGAGCACTTACATCCTGAATACCTGCGTTATTATTTCGCCAGTAAACTGTCTGACAAAGTTGAAGACATCAACTTAGATTTAGAAGACTTTATGCAAAAGGTCAACTCTGACTTGGTTGGTAAAGTCGTCAATATTGCCAGTCGTAGTGCAGGATTCTTGGTTAAGAAATACGACGGCATGCTTTCAGAAGTTTGCGTCGAGTCAGAGCTGTTAGAAGACATCACCAAAACGGGCGATGAGATTGCTGCTGCTTATGAGAATCGTGAATTCTCGCGTGCTATGCGTTTAATCATGCAATGTGCGGACAAAGCCAACGAATATATCGATGCCAAAAAACCATGGTCACTCGCGAAGTTGGAGGGTACTGAGCAAGAAGTTCAAGACGTCTGCTCGGTAGCTATTAATATTTTCCGTCAATTGATGGTTTATCTTGCGCCAGTACTACCTGAACTGACTAATAATGCCAAAGAGTTTTTGAACCTTGATGATCTCAGTTTTGCCAGTCGTAATGAGTGGTTACTAGGTCATAAAATCAATAAGTTCAAACCACTCATGCAACGTATCGAAGAAAAAGATATTGAAGCAATGGTAGAAGATTCTAAAGCATCATTAACTCAGGCAGACGCGCCTGCCGCGACTGAAAGTAGCAAGCCTGCCGCAAACGAAAAAGCACCTGTAACAAATTCAGATGCCGAGCAGACTGACTACATTGGTATCGAAGACTTTGCCAAAGTTGAGATGAAAGTCGCACACGTTTTAGAGTGTAATCATGTCGAAGGTGCTGATAAACTACTACAGTTCACGCTAGATGTTGGCGAAGACAAACCACGCAACGTGTTTAGCGGTATTCGTAAGTTCTATGAGCCTGAGCAATTGATTAATAAGAAAGTCATTTGCGTGACCAACCTTGCTCCGCGTAAGATGAAATTTGGCATATCAGAAGGCATGGTATTGTCAACTGGCGAGCCAAAGACCGGCTTAACTGTCGTTACCTTGCCAGATGCTTGTGTTGTTGGTGATGTATTGGCTTAGCTGTTATTTTTAGGATTAAAAATAAAAAAAGATGCCCTAAGTGGCATCTTTTTTTATGACTGATTTAGCAGATGACTAAAAATCAAGCCTTATATTTATCTGCTCAAAATATCGATAATCTGCAACGTGTCATTAATCACCGTCACAATGTTATTTTCTGGCGTACGAATACGAACGTAACGGTCATCATAACGGTCTAAAACGACAGAGCGGTCATAATCCCTTCTATCAATCTTACCGACTACTCTATAACCGTATCTATCAAGATCACGCTTAAATGAGGCATTCGGGCTAGCATTGCGATAAGCGTTGATACTTGGGTGGGCGTTGCCATTATGCTTATAGTTTTTACTGACATGGGCAGAGTTACTTTTGCTATTACCATGTCCATTACCGTGCCCGTTTCCATGACCATCTTTTGCCATAGCAGGCAATCCAATCAAAGAAGTAGCAGTGATACCAGCGATGGTTAATAATTTAAGGTTAGCAGTGTTCATAATATTATCCTTAAAATGGTCATTCGAAAAAGTTAGATAAATAATAGCGTCTATTTCATATCCACTATGTCAGCACAATGTCACCAAAATGACTGGATTATCCTTAGACCTATCGTGTTTCTCGTATGAAAATTAGCTTACGTTAATTATGAAGTGAGTACGTAATAGATGCGTTGCTAGGATGTAAGCCTTTTGCATATGGTTTGAGCAAACAAAAGTACCCTAGTGGCATCCTTTATATTTAGATCTACATAAGAGCTTCAATGCACCACGCGTCTTGATAAGATAAAAAGAAGTGATGATTTTTTTATTATCCATCACCATGACCGCTACACATTAATTTCTTATTGCGATAACTTACATTACTGTCATAATATGAACATAATAATCGATGGAACGATTACTTTATTTAATTGTTAGCCTGCTATTTCAGCATCAACATAGCATTGACTTGGCTAATCTGCATTCTTCAATATCATGGTAAAAAACCAAAGCACACCAAACAGATGAGCAAAATCACTACTATATAAGTTAGTAGGCTCAGTCAGTCTGGCCGTATCTACTTGGTTTTTGCGATTGATATAACCTATGAGTTAACCTAATAATGACTATCGCTTCTACTCTACGCTTAAGCCTATATGGCGTTGCTCTTAGTGCCATTAGCACATTTGGACTAATCGGCTGCTCAAACTCCTCTACCGAGACCGCAGCGACTGCTGAAAATAGCACGGCTACAGACAAACCTGCCAAATCTATTGCCATTACTCAAATTGTTGAGCATCCATCATTAGATGATATGCGTCGCGGTATTATTGATGAGTTGGCTGATAACGGCTATGTCGAAGGTCAAAACCTAACTGTTAACTTTCAAAGTGCGCAAGGTAACACAGCGACTGCAGGACAGATTGCCAAGCAATTTGCAGGAGACAATCCTGATGCGATCGTAGCAATCTCAACGCCTTCTGCGCAGTCAGTGGTAGCCGCGACCACCACTATCCCTATTATCTACACCGCTGTATCAGATCCATTGGGTGCCAAGCTCATTACGGCAGATGGCAAGCCTTTTCAAAGCAACTTGACTGGACTATCAAGCCAATTACCACTAGAGCCGCAGTTGGATTTGTTGCAGCAGATAAAACCTGACTTAAAGACCATCGGTTATGTCTATAGCCCAGGTGAAGCAAACTCAGTGTCATTGCGTGAGAACCTAAAACAAGCGCTGCCAGCACGAGGTCTGTCACTATTAGACATTCCTGCCAATCGTCCAACAGATATCGGTATGGCGACGCGCAGCTTGCAAGGACGTGCAGATATTATTTATACCTCATTTGACAACAATGTTGCGTCTGCCTTTGAGGCCATGACCCAAGCAGCAAATGAGCTAAAGTTACCAATTATCGCGTCTGATGAATTCAGTGTAAAACGCGGCGCGACTGCTGCGCTTGGTGTTAATGACTATGACTTTGGTCGTACTACTGGCAAGATGGTATATCGCGTATTAAATGGCGAAGCGGTCAACACCATCAAACCTGAAGTCATGAATGATCTGACCCTATATGTCAGTCCTAAGCACGCCAAAACACAGGGTGTCAGCTTGCCAGCAGAGTTACTAAAAAACGCCATCAATGTTGATATTGATGCTGAAACCAAATAAAAAGTAGTAAGCTATCTATTAGCTTGTCAATTATTTATATAGTGTACGGACACACTATTATTTTAGGAGTAAGACCCATGTTGTCTCAAAATCGTTTTGGTCGTTTTAATTTCGGTAAGGCTTTATTATTAGGCGGTGTATGTACTGCTATCTTGACTGGTTGTAACCAATCAGCACAAGATGATAGCTCCACGGATGCTGCCGCTAATGGTGATACAGCGACGGCTATGAAGACCGTTGCTATTACTGCTATCGTCGAACATCCAGCGCTTGATGATGTACGTAAAGGTGTCATCGACGAGCTAAACGAAGCAGGCTTCAAGGACGGTGAAAACCTAACCGTTAACTTCCAAAGCGCACAAGGAAACACTGCTACTGCTGGTCAGATTGCTAAGCAATTTGTCGCTGATGCGCCAGATGTTATCGTCGCTATCGCAACACCGTCTGCACAGTCTGTTGCCGCTTCTACTAGCAGCATTCCATTGGTATTCTCAGCAGTTACTGACCCAGTAGCAGCAAAACTGGTACCTAAGCTAGATGGTTCTGGCACCAACGTTACAGGCGCATCAGATGCCCTACCGTATGAGCCACAGATTGATTTGATGCGTCAAATCATTCCATCATTAAAGAACGTCGGTTATGTCTATAGCCCAGGTGAAGTCAACTCAACGATTATCTTAAAAAATCTGAAAGAGAAACTAACGCCACTCGGTATCAATGTATTAGAAGCGCCTGCACAGCGTAGTAATGACATTGCGATGGCAGCGCGTAGTCTCGAAGGTAAGGTCGATATGATCTACACTTCAACTGACAACAACGTGGTATCAGCGTACGAATCACTTTATCAAATCGCCAAACAAAGTAAGATTCCTTTAATTGCCTCAGACACTAGCTCAGTTGAGCGCGGTGCTGTTGCTGCTCTAGGCGTGAACTACTATGAGCTTGGCCGTGAAACTGGTAAAATTGTTGTACGTATATTAAACGGTGAAAAAGCAGGTGCTATTCCTGTTTACACTCCACAAGCGCTTGATCTATACGTCAGTCCAAAACACGCTAAAGAAGAAGGCATCACGTTGCCACAAGCGGTTATCGATAAAGCTAAAGAAGTGGTAGAATAACGCACCTTTGTATTTGGCTCAAAATAGCAGGTATAAATAAGATAGCGACACTACTTAATACTGTGTTGTATACCTTAAATATACGGCTAATGATTAAATAAGAAACCCAGCTATGAGTCATTAGGCTGGGCTTCTTGTCTAAACAGAGTCTTTTTTGCAAGCGTGTTTAATAGTGCTGTATTTGTCTGAAAATTTATCTGATACTTGTTAAGTAGAGGATAGGTCTATTGATTGCATTGCAGTGCCTTGAACCATCGCTTCAAACCAAGGTAGCTTATGATCGTTGTTAATCGTGATATGTTTTGGTTTACCCTAACCGCAGATTGCTTAATCTGTTAAATTCACCGCTTAGCTGTTTAGCAGGTAGATGATTTTGGCAATTGCCATTTACTTATCTTGGTACCATACGCTAGACACTTGGTTATGACTTACTGATCTCTTATGTCTTTAATTGCTTTTTTTGGTGCGCTTGAAAGTGGTCTGATTTATGGCCTAGTAGCACTCGGTGTGCTTATCTCATTTCGTACGCTCGACTTCCCTGATTTGACCGCTGACGGTAGTTTTCCGTTAGGTGGCGCAGTCGCTGGTATTTCTATCATCGTTGGTATCAACCCATGGTTGGCCTGTGCTTTTGGGATGTTAGCAGGTTCAGTCGCTGGTATCGTCACTGCATGGCTACATGTCAAACTTGGCATCTTGCAACTGCTTGCCAGTATCTTGGTCATGGTTGCCTTATATTCTGTCAACCTACGTATCATGGGCGCGCCAAACCTACCCCTGCTTGGTGAAACCACAGTGTTTAGCACTTTGGTGACCGATGGTAATGGTTATTGGATGCGCTGCCTGATTATTGGTGTCGTTGTCGCAGCTGCCATGTTATTTTTGAACTGGTTCTATAGCACTGAGACAGGTCTGTCGATGCGCGCTACTGGCTCAAACCTAAGAATGGCACAGGCGCAAGGTATCAATACCTCGTGGATGACTATCATCGGTATGGCGATTTCTAACGGTTTGATTGCCTTAGCAGGTGCGCTGTTTGTCCAGACTCAGGGTGGCGCAGATATCTCCATTGGTATCGGTACGATTGTTATCGGTCTAGCAGCGGTCATCATCGGTGAGACGATCATTCCTGCCAAGCGTATTTGGCTGATCACCTTTGCCGTTGTTGTCGGCGCGGTATTGTACAAACTGTTTATTCAGGTCGCACTATCAAGCGATACGCTACGTAGTATCGGCTTTGGTCCACAGGATTTGAACTTGATTACCGCATTGCTCGTGGTATTAGCCTTGGTATTGCCAAAAGCGAAAACCAAGTTTTTATCACGCAAAGTTCGCGCCTAATGACAGTCAAAGCAGGTATTTTTAACACTTGCGACGCTTGAAGAGACAATAAGGAATAACGATTATGATGCAAGCCACCGATTTACGGTTGACCTTTAACCCAGGCACGCCTATCGAAAACCCTGCCCTACGCGGTATCAGCTTAAACATTGCTGACGGTGAATTTGTCACTGTCATCGGTACCAATGGCGCAGGTAAATCTACTTTTTTGAACGCGGTAAGCGGTACGACACGCGTCGATAGTGGCTCAATCTTGCTAAATGGCATTGATGTGACCAAAAAGTCTGCTCATCAACGCGCGCATTGGGTTGCTCGTGTCTTTCAGGATCCGATGGCGGGAACTTGTGAAGCGCTCACGATTGAAGAAAATATGGCTTTGGCCTACAAACGCGGCGGTAATCGCGGTCTGAAATTTGCACTGAATCAAAACAACCGCGATTTGTTCCGAGAAAAACTATCCGTTTTAAAGTTAGGTCTAGAAAATCGTCTAACCGATCGTATGGGTCTACTCTCTGGTGGTCAACGTCAGGCAGTAAGTCTTCTAATGGCATCATTGCAGCCTTCTAAGATTTTGCTACTTGATGAGCATACTGCAGCTCTTGATCCAAAGACTGCGGCTTTTGTCTTAGAATTGACTGATAAGATTGTCACGGATAATAAACTGACCACGATGATGGTTACCCACTCTATGCAACAAGCATTGGCACATGGCACACGCACCGTTATGCTGCATCAGGGTCAAGTCGTGTTGGATGTGGCTGGTGACATTCGCAAAGGCATGACCGTACATGATCTACTCGATATGTTTGAGCAGACACGTGGTGAAAAAGTTGAAGACGATAGCCTGATTTTAAGCTAAGTTTTTGAGCTAATACTGTCCATGACTTACGACTTATAAATTTGTACCTGTCGGATATAACCATTTCCGATAACTTCTAAGACCTTCAAGAGAATTGATTTTTCTTGGAGGTTTTTTGTTATCTATAGTTAATGATCATATGAACTTCTCACTGACCATTATATAGTTGTTGTCTATCAAAGCTTCGCTGTTGTCATCTATCTATGAGGTCTGTCATGCGCAAAATTCCTATTTATTCCCACCCTGCTGCTGGTTGGCCTGCGCTGATCTCCTCTACCCAAAAGCTAATGGACTATAAGACATTTTTGCGTGGCGGTATAAGTGTATTTAAAAGCAACCAGCCCCAAGGTGGATTTGACTGCCCAGGCTGTGCTTGGCCCGACCATAAGTCACACAAAGCTATCGATGTTTGTGAGAACGGCATTAAAGTCATTGCCAGTGAGACCATGACCCACAAAGCAGATGCTGAGTTTTTTGCAAGGCATACCGTCACTGAGCTACAGAGCTGGAATGGTTACGAGCTGGAGCATAGTGGTCGTTTATCAGAGCCGATGTATTACGACGCGTCGCAAGATCGCTATGTTCCTATCCCTTGGGAAGCTGCTTACAGCATAATCGCTGAACAGTTAGGACAGCTAGATTCACCTGATGAGGCATTATTTTATACATCAGGCCGTGTGACTAATGAGCCTGCCTTCTTATTTCAGTTATTCGTACGCTGCTTTGGTACCAATAATTTGCCTGATTGCTCAAACATGTGTCACGAGCCAACCTCAGTAATGCTAAGCAGACAGCTAGGTATTGGTAAAGCGACTGTGATGCTAGAAGATTTTGAGCAGGCTAAGCTGATATTAATGTTTGGGCAAAACCCAGCGACTAACCATCCACGTATGCTAGAGATGCTCGCCCATGCGCATGAGCAAGGCTGTCGAATCATCTCAATTAACCCGATGCGTGAGCAAGGCCTGAGTAAATTTAGGAATCCGCAAAAACCAACACACATGGCAGCTGGTCAAAGTGCTGACATGGTCGATGATGTTATTCAAATTCAAATCGGCGGTGATGCAGCGCTATTGACGGGCATTGCCAAGTGGTTAATTGAAAACGATAAAATCAATCATGATTTTATTACCACTCATACTTCAGGCTTTGAACCTCTCAAACAGTGGCTAACAGAGCAATCATGGTCAGACATCACACTTGGTTGCGGTATTTCTCAGACAGATATTATCAATCTCGCTGAACTCGTGGCCGATAGTCCAGCAACGATTTGTACTTGGGGCATGGGTATTACTCAGCATGTGCAAGGTGATGACAATGTCGCGATGATTACCAATTTGCTCCTGTTGATGGGCATGATTGGTATCGATGGCGCCGGTGCATCTCCAGTACGTGGACACTCCAACGTACAGGGTGATCGTACCATGGGTATCCATGAGCGTCCTAGCAAAAGCTTACTAGACAGTTTAGAGCGTGTGTTTGAGCACCCTATGCCGCAAGAGCATGGCTACGATGTCGTTACAGGTGCCAAGGCTCTTATCGCAGGTAAATTGAAAGTCTTTATGGGCATGGGTGGTAACTACGCAGTGGCCGCCCCTGATACCAGCGCTATTGAGCAAGCCTTAACCACTACTCAGCTTAATATATTTGTCGGTACTAAGCTCAATGAGACCATGCTATACCCCGGTGCAAACAATTTGATTCTACCTTGCTTAGGCCGTACCGAACGTATTGTCACAACAAAAGGTGAGCAGTTTGCCACTATCGAAGACTCTATGTGTCAGATCGTACCAACTCAAGGTAAGCTCAAACCTGTTAGTGATACTCTAAAATCTGAAGCGCAAATCGTAGCGGATATTGCGACCCATGTACTCGGCGCCGACACGTCTATTCCTTGGCTTGCGATGAGTGAAGATTTCGATATTATTCGGGACTATATCGCTCAAGCGATTAATGGATTTGAAGAATTTAATCAGCGTATTCGCACCTCTGAGCGTGGCTTTCATTTGTATCATGCGGCGCGTCATCGTGTATGGAATACCGAGAGCGGCAAAGCTCAGTTTGAAGTACCACAATATCCGATTACTTTTGTCGCTGCACAAATGGCAGCCGCAAACGATATCGACGATGTTGAAAATACAGCGCAAAAGATTTGGCAATTGACCAGTGTCCGCAGCCATGACCAATTTAACACTATGATTTTTGGGTTTAAAGACCGCTATCGTCAAACGGATCGTCGTGACGTGCTGTTCATGCATCCCGATGAAATAAGTCGTTTAGGTTGGCAAAAAGGTGACCGTGTTATGGTCACTCGCCAGCGTGCCAAAGACAGCCTAGAGCAACCACGCGTATTAGGCCCATTGGTATTGAGCGAGATGGATATTGCCTCTAACGCTGTTGCTGCTTATTACCCTGAGTGCAATGACCTCTTTGATTTGGAGACACATGCGCCAGATTCTCATATCCCAGCGTACAAATCGACGACCGTCGTGTTAGAGCGCGTAGAGGCAAATACATCGATAGCTACGCCTGCGTAAATCATACTGCGGAGAGCTAATGAGAATGACATTTTCATTGGCTCTCGCTTCAAATGACCATAAGCACGCTCATAATTTTAGGCCATGATAAACCGTGATAACCATTGAAAATAATGCTGAGCGAAGTGATGCTTTTATTGACCCTACTATGATAGATAATTCAACTAGCACTAAGATAGTTACATCTGAGCTTTCTAACGATGAGAGGTTGTCAGAGACACCACTCGCTCGTGGTCATTTTGCACAAAAGCATCATTACCCGTCAGTTAGTAGTGATTTTAATCATGACTCTCACCTTCAAATCGAGTCGCAGACCATTAGCTTAGCAGTAGAAGCTGCAGTCTCTATCATTATTAATGGGATTCATTATGCTGTACTGATGGCCAGTCCTCATCAGCTAGAGTATTTAGCGGTTGGGTTCTTATTTAGCGAAGGATTAATTCAATACAGTCACGAGTTACTCGACTGGGAAGTGACTCACCTTGCAGATATTGCTAGCTACCAGAAGTTTACTCAAGATTCGAATGATGAAAGCCTTGACTCAGTATCAATTGAGCAAAGCTTAGAACAATTTCAAGATTACGATATCTATGTCGTGGAGTTGGTATTGAGCCAGCGCTGCCATCAACGTATCCAAGCACAAAAACGTCAGCTTGCAGGGCGTACAGGCTGCGGTATGTGCGGTATTACTGGACTAACACAAGCTTTGCCTGATTTAAGCGCTTACTCACCAGACCATTTACACCACGAACATAACCGACAAAAAGGTATAAATGACATTCAAACGAGCGCACCGAGTCTTGACTCCCTATTGGCACTGCGTCAACAAGTGGATGCCGCGCAGCATACACATCAGCTGACAGGTGCGGTACACGCCGCAGCGACGATCTACAATCAGCAGCTATACTTATTTGAGGATGTAGGCCGCCACAATGCACTCGATAAACTTATCGGTTGGCAATTACGCCAAAAAACAGACGTTAGCTGTGTGCTTATGACTTCGCGTCTCTCTATTGAACTGGTTCAAAAATCTATTCGAAGTCAAATTCCTTGGCTAGTTGGCATGTCAGCACCTACCAGTACAGCTGTACGCGTGGCTGAGCGTTATGGCCTTGGATTGGCTGGATTTTTACGTGATAACCGAGTCACTTACTATACCAAACAAGATAATATATAAAAATTCACTTCTACTTGCTCATTAAGACTAACCATCTATCGCTCATTATCTATTTCTTTTTAATGAAAACTTCAAGTACTTACGCATAGTTATAATTTAGCTCATAGCGATATATCACTCGATACCGCTCATAATAAAACCTTATCTTTCAATATTTCATTGAACATCTTATTAAATCTCTTTAAATAAATGCTTATATGTCATATTAGATCATTGTCTGGTAAATATCGGATAATGTTTGAGGTTAGTGACGTAATAGGTTACTCTTACCGCGCAAATATGTTACAGGTACTTAACAAATATGTAGTTTTATTTATTAATGCTGCTTAGTAACACATCAATCGCAATAGATAGGTAGAGACTTCCTACCTATTGCTTATTACAGCTGATAAGGCTGTCTAAATCGAGTTCGGGTCATGCAATTATGGCTTAGTGCTTATTCGTAATTCCGCTATAGACACTCATCATATGAGCTCTCTTTAGCATGTAGTTACCTTTGTGTATACCTATTAATAGCGTAATGGTTTACCCATTAATTGACGCCTATTGAGAGTAGTCCCTGTCTTTTTGATTTGACACTATTTGTCTCATTAAGATTTGGGCATGACACTTAGCATTTGCTTACCACTACAGTTGGTATTTTCGCTACTTATATTAGCCACATACGTTCGGTATGAGGGCTGTGTAGGCTGTGCTGTATTCCTAATGGTTTGGTATCTTTCATTTTTACTGAACTTTATTCATCAACTAACAATTGCGAGGTCTGAGTTTGAAAACTGAGTCATTGTTCCAATTTTCATCGTTAACGATTATTTTATTATTATTAGCATTTTATGGCGGCACCTATTTACTGTCTTTATTAATTAAAAAAGATAAAGAGACAACTTCTGGGTTTATGGTCGCAGGTCATGGTGTTGGCTTCGGTATGGGTGCAGCCAGCATGACCGCCACTTGGATTTGGGCCGCCTCATTTTACGCTGCGGCCACCTCTGGCTATAAATACGGTGTATCAGGGCCGATACATTATGGCTTTTGGGGTGCATTGATGATTTTATTTATCTACCCTTTCGGTATGCGCTTTCGTGAATTGGCACCAGACGGTCATACGCTAGGTGAACTGATTCATGCCCGCCACGGTTCATCAAGCCAATTAATCTTAGCCATATCCAATATTATGGGCAGTTTAATTAGCTTGATGGTCAACTTTACCGCTGCTGGAGCATTGGTGTCGGTTCTATCGCCGCTATCGTTCCAAACAGGGGTAATGATCGCAGGTATTGGTGTACTGAGTTATACATTGACATCAGGATTTAGAGCATCCGTCTTTACCGATTTTGCCCAGTTGGTCGCTCTAATGGCCATTGGTATTGTCATTATTCCCGCCGTGTTATTTGCCATGGGTGGCCCTGAGGTCATGGTTAGCGGACTGTCAAACCTGACATTAGAGCAGCAGAACTTCTTCTCCTCTGAGGCATTCTTTCAACAAGGTGCGCCCTACTTCGTCGCTGTATTAGCATATGCTATCGGTAATCAAACCATCACTCAGCGATTATTTGCGATTGATAAGACCAAGATTAAAGCGACGTTTATCACTGCTACAGTCGGCTATGCTGGTATCGTTATTGGTCTTGGGATGATTGGACTAATGGCGGTAACGATTGGCGTCGAGCCACTCGATGGCAATATGAATAACCTCATTCCTCAAATGGTCAGTACTTATCTACATCCTGTCTTTATCGCCTTATTCTTTATTTTAGTGATTGGGTCGTTGTCCTCGACCGCTGACTCAGATTTATCAGCGCTATCAACTATTATGATGGCAGATGTCTACGGTAAAAACATCGCCAAAAAAGGCCATGTTAAACCTAAAACGATGATGCTAATTGGTCGAGGCACGATGATTGTTGCGACAGCAGCTGGACTAATTTTTGCAAGCTTTAAGCTCGATATTCTCGTCATGCTAGTATTTGTTGGTGCCTTATGGGGCGCTATCGTCTTCCCTGTAATTGCCAGTGTGTTTTGGAATCGCGTCACCAATACTGCCTTTACCTCAGCAGTTATCGTCGGACTACTCTTATTTTGCGTTGCCCGTTTCGAATTACTCCCAATCACTGGTGTCACTGCCCTATTCTTTGAAATACTGGCCAGTGTCGGTGCAGCAGTCGTTATTGGTCTAATGGTCTTTGGGTTCTTAGGTCGTAAGATTGGCATGGTCGCCGCAGCTATCACGCTTGTGCTGATGCTTATCTTCGCTACTGGCTTCTTACGTCAATATATGGTCCTGCTAGCCTCTCTAACGGCTTACGGCGCTAGTACCGTTGTCTGTGTGATTATCAGCTTGATGGGAGACGAACACTTCGACTTCGACTTAATTAAGCAGCGCGTGGGCAATTACGACAAAAAATCGGAAATCCCATCGTCACTTAAATCTTAAACCCAAGTCGCTTTATCCGAGTAGTGATTAGTAAGCAGTATTTGGCTAATCGCTACTTATTTAGTAATACTATAAGGAGATATCATGGACAACGTTTTTATCTACGGCTTATATATCTTAATTTGGCCTGCCATTACTCTTGGCGTACTCGTGTTAATTTGCACGGCCACTTATCGCGATGTGAAAAGTGCTAAACGTGACAATAGAGATATTGTTTAGCGTATTATATTTTAAATTATCATCATTAAACACTGGGTTACTGATGGCTTGGAAAAGCCTATTAATAGCATAAATGTCCTGAAATTGGGGCTAAATATAGACAAGATAGTAAATAAGCTGTTTTTAACGAAAAAAGGACTTGTAATTTACTATATTTTTGCTAATATAGGCGACCTTGATTGGCTGGATGGCAGAGTGGTCATGCAGCGGACTGCAACTCCGTTAACGCCGGTTCGATTCCGACTCCAGCCTCCAATTATTTATTAACTTTACGTTAATTTTGGCTTGCATTATTATCACAACCGATTATAATAGCGACCACTTATCTAGTAACTAGATGGTCTATCAGCTAGTTTACATTTTAGATAAAAAAAGTTTTGCCCGGGTGGTGAAATTGGTAGACACAAGGGATTTAAAATCCCTCGCTAGCAATAGCGTGCCGGTTCAAGTCCGGCTCCGGGTACCATTACATAGTCCTATACTATCTTATAGAACAGCTAAAGCCCCTGATATCAGGGGCTTTGTTGTATCTGAAATATAGATAAATAAGAGTGACTAGTTTAGACTCAAAATATAGAATTAAGCTTTCTTTAGCTAGCTAATACGAATAGTATTATCCACATTTACCAAATATCATAATACGATTAGTTAAATTCAGCCTATATTATATATAGAATAATTAAACCTTATAAAAAAGATAGCCGTATTACTTAAAAGTAATACGGCTATCTTTTTTGCTCAGCCTACCTTATCTCAATCTCAATATTAAACTTATCTTCTAATTCACTCCACACTACCCTGACCTTCGTAAACTGTACTTTCTTGGGGAACACTGGCTCGCTACGATCTGAATTTCCATTAATTATTTTATAAATTGCACAGCGACTAAGAGGAGTATGACAGCTAATCCCCTTAATATTTAACATCTACAAAATATGATTGATATACAGACCGACAGAATGTGTTCTATTGGCTCAAGTTTTTTATAATTATCTATTTTGTAAGTTAATAAAGTTTTCCGTCCTCTACAGTTACTACATCCTATGTTCTTATCGCTCCCCATACACTCCAACTATTGGCCCTAGTAGCAGTTATAAAAAGTGCTAAATAAATAGTTATTTTTCTAGGTCAGCTATATACCTTAACTGCTTTGATAAAACATTGTTATCTTTTCCTGAAGATTTGTTCTAAACCAATCGCACTATGCATTGTGTAAAACTCTTTATTGACTGCTATTAATATTTATCGTTTTCAACTGTTAAGAATATCTAGCCAACTAGCACTCATTTAGGTACAACTAAAATCTATATGCAGGTACTAGGATATAATATAGAAATTTTGTTTGTAATTATTATAATTCTAAAGGATGAGTTTAGATAAAATTAAGTAACGTCAGTATGAAGGTGAAATTAATTGTATATTGGTAAAATCTGATAAATCATAATGTTAATCAAACATTTAACGTGCATTATTATGACAACTGTATTACAATGCAATTACAAAAAATGACAGGCGGTATATATTTAGAGATAAAAGGTTTATATTTCTATTGGCTATTGTTGAGTAAGTTCCTATAAAAACCTAACTTTAGTAAATTATGAAGATCTATAATTCTCAATACTTTATGAAATATAAGCTATATATCTATTTGGTATTACCCCTAACTTATCGAAATACTAAAAGCGCTTATATTTTCTGGAGAATTACCATGACATTTAACAAACAACTACTTACCGCTGCGTTTCTCACTGTTGGTGGCTTCGCAGCTATCTCTAGTGCAAATGCTGCTGATACAGGCTCTTTTAATGTACAAATGACAGTTCAAAAAAGCTGCATCGTAGAAGCAGGCGACGACATTGCCCTAACCGCTAAGACTGATACGACTGCCCCAATTGGAAGCAGTACTTTCAATGTAGCCTGTTCTCTAGATACCCCATACAGTGTTTCAATGTCACCAACAACTGGCTCTACTAATGCAGGGGAAAGTAAGGGCACCTTAAAATCATCTACTCCTGATACTAATTCAGCTACATTAGATTATCAGCTGGCTACCGATGCAACTGGTGATACCATTTGGTTGGCTGGAACTGCAAATAACGAAACAACAGGTGGTACAGGTACAGGTACAACGACAGCTAAAAACAAAGCCTTTACAGTATATGCAAAAGTGACAGGCGACACTAACCTCGTTCTACCGGACGTTTATAGTGACACTGTTAATATCTCTGTAAACTACTAATCGCAATGTTAAGTCTCTGGTTACGCCATGTCGTGAGACCTGTGCTTATTTCAGCGTTGCTTCTGTCATCTGGTTTGACAAAAGCAAGCGGCTTACAGGTCTCTCCCATCTCGTTAAGTCTACAAGCTCGCGAGACTGCCAGTGGTCTGACCCTTAGTAATTCTGGTAACAATATAGTACATGCGCAAGTGCGGGTGTATCAGTGGTCACAGAATGAGAAGGGTGAGCAGCTCACCCCCTCGCGAGGACTATTGGCCAGTCCACCTATGATTGAGCTAAAACCGGGTGAAAAACAACTCATTCGAGTCATTCGTGCGAAGGCACCACCGCAAGGCACGAGCGCAGTAGAGGACGCTTACCGTATTTCGGTCGATGAAATACCTATTAAGCCTGCAAACCAAACGACAGGTTTGCAATTTGCGCTCAGCTACTCTCTACCCGTCTTTGTCCAGCCAGTTGGGATGACTAAGACTCGTCCTCAGTTGCAGTGGAGTACACATCTGCAACCAGATGGTAAAGAAATAACACTCCGCGTCAGCAACAGTGGCAATGGTCATGCCCAACTGGCTAGGCTGAGCTTTGTAGATACAGCTGGTAATAGTACGGTGATGAATTCAGGGCTGCTAGGGTATGTCTTACCCGGTGCAACTATGAACTGGACACTGAAAATACCGCCCTCTGCCCTGGCCGCAGGCGGTAAATTCAAGGTTATGATGAATGGCACTCAGACGACACCAAACGTCACGATGGACACATCCATTCGCTAAAGCAGTTTTTCTACAGTGCGTGGCAGTATCAGCCAGTCACGCCGTAGACCTAAATGATGTTGCTATAGGCATTGACGAAAACAAACTTACCCAGCTCAACTTAGACAGCTACAACTCTGGCGACGATGAGTTTGGGTTAGATCTATATCTAGACGTTACTCTAAATGGTGCTAATGCAGGCTTAACTCATTTCTATTATCGTGATGATCAACTCTGGGCTAGTAAGACCATTCTACAACAGCTTGGCTTTATAGTACCTGCCGATACGACTGACGCCATACTCCTAAATAGCTTACTTGATCTCAATATTGATTATGATGCTCGGCAGCAATCCTTGCGACTTATCGCGCCTCTAAGTATGCTCAATTTAGACACCACTGTCCGTAACACGCGTACCAACAAGCGCCCTCAGCCCACATCATCTTCTGGCATGTTGCTAAACTATAATGTTTACGGCACCCAAACTCAAAATAGCGCGAGAAATTTAAGCGTTTATACTGAACTGCGCGCGTTTAACACGCTTGGTGTACTCAGCTCTACTGCTTTGACTAACGCGAATAGTTATACTGATAGCAATGACTGGGATAGTCGTAGCGTACGTCTGGATACTAGCTGGAGTCAGTCATTTCCAGATAAGCTAATGACGGTTCGTGCAGGCGATATTCTCACGGGTGCGTTGTCATGGACACGACCTACGCGCTTGGGTGGTCTACAAATTGGTACCAATTTCTCCCTTCAACCCTATAGATCAACCACACCATTGCCTTCATTTTTTGGCACAGCCACCCTACCTTCAGCGGTAGAGCTTTATGTCAATGGTCTCAAACAATACAGTGGTGATGTACCCGCTGGACCATTCGAGCTTAATACAGCGCCAAGCTTTAGTGGGGCAGGCACCGCCCAGCTGGTGGTGACCGACGTGTTAGGGCAAAGCACGACGCTTAATTTCTCTTTATATGATGCGCATCGGTTACTACAGCCCGGCCTGTCTGACTGGTCCATAGAGCTTGGCGCAGTGCGAGAAAACTATGGCATTCATTCTTTTGATTATGCTAGCAATATTGCTGCTAGTGGAACGTGGCGTTATGGCATGAATGACCGCTTTACCGCAGAAGCTCATGCTGAAGTCACCAATGGCCTGAGTAATGCGGGTGTTGGTGGCACGTGGCTGCTTGGTAGATCAGGCGGTATATTATTCGCCTCATTAGCGGGCAGCAAGAGCCAAGGTCAAGATGGCATACAATACAGTACAAACTACTCATGGAGTAACAGTCGCTTGAATATTGGTATCAATGCCATGGGTACTATTGACGATTACCGCGATGTAGGCACACAATACGGCTCTGCCCCTGCTCGTCGAAGTGAGCAAGTCTCAACTGGTTATAGTACAAAGTCTTTAGGCCGTTTTGGTGTGAGTTATAATCAGGTAGCGCAGGCTGAGCATGAGACCACACAATTTGCTAGCGCCTACTGGTCTAAATCCTTTGGTCGCAGATTAAGCTTAAGCGCCAACTACAATTATGACATTAATGATTCTGCTAATAACAGCGCCTCTCTTAGCGCATCCTTATCACTGGATCGCAATATTTCGCTGAGCAACAGTGTACAGCACACCGATAATAGCACCGTTTTCTCATCTGATGTTTCGCGACCTGCTTCGAATGCAGGTGGTATTGGGTGGCGGGCGCAAGCACGTCATAGCCTAGAAGGTAATATGGATAGAGAGGATGACACTAGCGGTCTTGCCGAGCTGAATTACCTTGGACGCTACGGTCAAGCACGAGCGGGTATCAGTAGCAACAATGGTGACTACGCAAGCTATGCAAGTGCTACAGGCGCCGTAGTTGCGATGGGCGGTGGCTTGTTTGCTGCTCGACAGATAAACAATGGCTTTGCCGTAGTTTCTACAAATGGTATCGCCGATATACCTGTCTCTTTACAGAACAGTCCCATCGGCACGACCAATAGTAAAGGTCTATTATTGGTAACACCATTGAATGCCTATCAAGAAAATAAGATTGGCATTGACCCTATGCAACTGCCAGCAGACCTGCGTATTGACAAAATAGACATAAATGCCACACCGACCGAGCTTGCTGGTATTCTTGTCGGTTTTGATATCACGCCAGTACGTTCGGCGTCAGTTATCCTAACAGATAGTAATGAACAACCGCTCCCGCTTGGCAGTCAAGTACGTCAGCTTAGCAACAAGGAAGTGCCATCGACCATCATTGGCTTTGATGGTGAGGTATATCTCGACACGCTTGATAAACGCAATGTGCTTGAGGTAACTACCCCCTCGGGTGATGTTTGCACGGTTAGCTTTGATTATTCCAAGCAGGGTGATGAGATTCCACTCATTGGCCCCCTCATTTGTCAAAAGGTACAACCATGATGAAATTACTTCAATGGCGTTACGGTTTGTTATTGCTGCCAGTTGCGCTGTGGCTCCCATCAAATGCGCAAGCACTTACTTGCCAAGTAGACAGCTTTGTCTCACCCAATCTTGGTACGATTACTCTTGGCAATGCCAACAATGCAAGCGTCGAGCAAACACTGACTTACAGTTGCACTAATACGTCTGATGTCACCCAGTGGGCATCCGTCTGTATTGGTGTTGATGGTGGTACTAATAATACTTCCCAAATCAGTCCACGTCATATGACTGGGCGTGATGGTTCAAATTTAAATTTTGACATGACACTTAATGATATGAGTAATGCTACTTGGGGCAATCGCATCGTGGGTGGTACGGAGTTTATTGATTTCTTCAGCGTAGCGCCAGGTACTACTACACCAACCATTAAAACAACCGTTGTTGGAGTATCTCTGCTATATAACAATAATGCTGCCAAAGCAGATGACTACACTGCCGCTTTTACGGGTAGTAATGCAGCATTGACATACGTAACCGTTGATTCTAGTAGTGACACAAGCCGATGCTTATCAGAAACTGAAGGAACCAGTCCCTTCTCATTTACTGTTGAAGCCAATGTTGTTAATGAGTGTAAAATCACTACCCCTCCCGCCAATGTCAACTTGGGAAATGTCCCAGCAAACAAGCTTAATATCGAGGGTAGTAGTAGTATCGGTGTGACCTGTACAAATGCTGCTCCCTATACAATCGGCTTGACTCTTTTCAACGCTGCCGGAAATAATGATGGGAGGAGCTTCATGAGTGGCACAGGTAACAATCCCGACCAAGTACCCTATCAACTGCAGCGGGATAGTGAAAGTGGACGCATACCTTGGGGCGATGGAAAAGGAAATTGGGCAGTAGATGTTGGTACTGGCGAAGTTAAAACAAAAAATATATACGTTATTGTGCCTAGCGCCGACTTCACCCCAGATAGCTACTCTGATACGGTAACGGTTCATGTAAACTATTAATATTTGTGTTTTCAATGTTTAGCAGTCAATTAGATTAGCTGTTCTATAGTATGCTGCATGGGTAATTTTTTGAGGCATACTTCAAGCGAAGAATAAAGGCAACCTAGTTACACTTGTGAAGCAATTAAATCCTGACAAAAAAACAAACTGCCTTACTTTGTACAGTCAAAACTGTTAGATAACTTCAGTCTATACAAGCAGCTATCTGACTGTCGATCCATTATTCAATCCTGCTAATTTTTTATATCACTCTTATTTTTGTCATTCATATCTACTTAAAGTAACATTACATAATATTATGCTACTTTGTAAAAAAGCACAGCCCTAATATTAGAGGCTGTGCAAAATTTAAGACCATATGCTAACTTTAAGAAATTTATCTAACTTATATACCAAGCTCTTCAAATGGCATTATCAATTTATGCTCTTAACAGCCAAATCAGCTATCCAATAATACGTTGCCATAATCATCACGCAGGTCTTTTTTGACCATTTTCCCAGCGCCATTCAGCACAATATTATCTACAAATATGACTTTATCAGGCACTTGCCAGCTGGCGATTTTACCTTCGTAAAAGCTCAGTACTTGCGACTCATCGATTTCTGAATCTGGCTCCTTCACCACAATCAGTACTGGACGTTCGCTCCACTTTTTATGCTTTGCAGCAATAGCGGCCGCCATTCTTATCTGCGGATGGGCGACTGCGATGTTTTCTAGCTCTACTGACGATATCCATTCTCCACCAGATTTAATCAAATCTTTTGAGCGATCCCGAATATTCATATAGCCATCGGCATCAATGGTTGCAATATCGCCTGTGTCGAACCAACCATCTTCAGTTATCGCATCAGGATTTTCTGTGTAATAATCGTTGATGATCCAATGCCCTTTAATCTGTAAACGACCTTGAGACATACCATCTTCTTCGACTCGCTGTAGCGGCTCGTCAGTATCTATGAGACGTAGCTGAACGCCGTAAGGTGGACGACCTTGAGAGTTACGCAACTCATTAATCTCATCTTTACTCAGCGATTTATGCTTGGCTTTTATTTGATTCATCGTTCCAAGTGGGCTGGTTTCTGTCATGCCCCAGCCATGTACTGCATCACAATTAAAATCTTCTCTAAACGTTTTGATGACCGATGGTGGGCATGCTGCTCCTCCGACAATGGTACGCGTCATGCTATCAAGCTTACTACCTCTGACTTTGGCAGCGGTCAATAGACTTTGCCAAATCGTTGGAACCCCTAGAGCAACTGTGACATGACAATCATCAATGAGAGATACTAGGCTGTCACCATCAAGATTTGGACCAGGAAGTATGAGAGAGCAACCAGTCAAGGCAGCCGCGTAAGGTGTGCCCCACGCATTGACATGGAACATCGGCACCACGGGTAACAAAACATCTTGTGCAGAGAGCGCAGAGACATCAGGCATGCATAACGCCATCGCATGTAGCACAGAAGAGCGATGCGTATATAAAATTCCTTTAGGGTTACCAGTAGTTCCTGATGTGTAGCACAAAGAGCTGGCTGTTGCTTCATCGAATTGAGGCCAGTCAAAGTCAGTCGAGTTTTCTGCTAATAGCTCATCAAAGAACAGTACATTAGGCAGTTTTTCGACAATACTATCATCTCGATCACCGAGACAAATGAAGTGTTCAACACCTTTGATATGCTCTTTGATTGCCATAATTAGCGGTAGGAAAGTAGTATCAAAAAACAGTACTCGATCGTCAGCGTCATTGATAATGTAGCTAAGCTGCTCGGGGAACAAACGTGGATTGATAGTATGGCAAACCATGCCACTACCTGAAATCGCATACCAAGCTTCTAAATGACGACGATTATTCCAAGCCAAAGTTGCTATACGTTCTGATGATTTAAGTCCCAGTGCAGCCAACGCATTGGCCAATCGTTTTGAGTTATCTGAGACATTACGCCAATTGGTATGCGTCATCTGTCCGTCGACTTCTTTGGACAAAACCGCCGTATCACCATGATAACGGGCAGCGTGTTCGATTAGACCACTGATCAGCAATGGCTGATACATCATTTTTCCTAACATAATACATTCCCTGTAGTTATTTGAAAGTCCGCTTATTCTTGCTACTGCATCGCCTGATGCGAAGAATAGGCTTCAACTAAGAATAATCAGAATTATTCTTTAAGACAAGCTAATATTATGTCCTCCATAGACAACAAAAAATTGTGATTCAATTCTAAAGACTTGATGATTACTCCATGTAAATAGTTTTTATTTTCTCATCAAAAGTTCATTAGCATTATTTTTTTAATTAACCATAAAATTTAGACAAAAAAAATCCGACCACCTAAGTGATCGGATTTTTAATGTTTGGTGGAGATGGCGGGAGTTGAACCCGCGTCCGCCAGCATTACGCTCATGAATCTACATGTTTAGTTTCTGTCTTTAGTTTTAATCCGCACCGATCCGACAGTCAGGATGGATTGGACGATTCTCTACTTTTGAACCCAAGCAATTGAGACAATCACTTGTGGCGAGCCTACATGCGGACGCTTCAACTTAATTAACCAACTGTAGGTGATCAGCAACTAAGTAAGCAGGGTTTAAGCTGCTAGAGCGTAAGTTTCGTCGTTTGCGACTATAACAATATATGTTTGATTAACGAGAGGACATACACTCTCGACATGCATCATTGAGTTTCATCACCAGCGTCGAAGCCAGAACATCCCCAATAAGACTGGCTATTATATAGGAGATATCGGTTAGGTTTCAACCTAGAAGTAGCCTGCATTACATTACGTTACAGCTTAATAGGTTAGGCTAAGACAGTGTTTAACCATTTGCCGATATTTTGAATCTGCGGCATACAGACTTGATGTGCCATCGGATACGTATTGTAAGACACATTGTAATCCTTTGCTGTCAATAACTGCTGTGCTTGCTCACCTAGGATGACAGGTACGACTGGATCATGAGAACCATGTTCAATCAAAATCGGCATATCTTTATTGGCAGCACTATACTCAATATTGTCATTGGTTGCTAAGTAGGTAGAGAGCGTCATCAAGCCAGCCAAACGTTCTGGATAGCCAAGTGCCACATGATATGCAACTGCACCGCCCTGCGAAAACCCTGCGATGACGATATGCTCTGGTAACACGCCGCGCTCTATCTCACGACTGATCAAATCTTGTATTTGCTGAGCAGACTCTTCAATCTGAGCCACATCTACTTTACGCTCCAGACTCATCTCTATGATGTCGTACCATGCTGGCATCACCATGCCGCCATTTACCGTGACTGGGCGTTTAGGCGCATGTGGGAAGATAAAACGTACTGCCATATCATCAGCCAAGCCAAGCTGCGGTACCACTGGCTCAAAATCATGACCGCTAGCACCTAAGCCATGCAGCCAAATCACTGCGCGATCTATCTTTTTTTGAGAGGGATTGTGCTCAACGACGACTGCATCTAAATAGTTACTCATAATTATCCTTAATAATGTAGTGAGATATGCCTTAAGCATTTCTATATTTTTTGCCAAAATAATGTGTGTGTCATTATATGGTCAATATCATCTGTTAGTTTGAGAGTATGGTCAATAGTGAGGTACCAAACGGACAATAGCGAAAATGTGAACAGTATAAGAAGACACGTATGATTTTACGACCGATAAGCTCAAATACTGTCAGCTGTCTATTCTTTAGTACATGTGCCTACAATTGTATCCGCATTAATGCTAAGTTCTTACAAGACTAAGTTCTTACAAGACTAAGCTCTTACCAAACTAAGTTCTTACAAGAATGCACGACCCTTAGCTTCTTTTGGCAAGTAGCAACCAATAGTCAAACGTTAATTTTTCAATTCCTATCAATCTGACCGATAGGATTTTTTATAATTTTGCAGGAACATTTTACATGACAATTTCTAATAAATCAGCGCTTGAGCTGAGTAAGCAGACGCCGGCTAAGGTTAATAAGATTAATCTCGCCTTACCTTTAACGCTGATCAGCTCATTATTGATAGTAGGCTGCACTACCGATAGCCGCTCAATGCTCACATCAAAATCTCCTTCATCGACAGCGCAACCGCAATCACAGCCACAATCGTCCTCACCTGTCGCATATACCTATGGAGTGCGTCCGTTTTACCTGATAAATGATATGGACGAGGGACCATTAAAAGAAGAGCTACAGGCTTGCAAAGGGCAATTGCCAAGTAAGACAGACTTCTCTATTGCGCATCGAGGTGCGCCATTACAGCTGCCTGAACATACTTATGATAGCTACGTGGCGTCAGCACAAATGGGTGCTGGCATCTTGGAATGTGATGTCGCTTTTACCAATGACGGTGAGCTTGTCTGTCGTCATGCCCAAAATGATTTGCACACCACTACTAATATTCTAACCACGCCGCTCGCCAAGCAATGCACTGTACCGCCCACCTTAGATGCTAAAGGCAAACTTACCAATGCTGATAGTATCGAATGCCGCACCTCAGATATCAGTGCCGCTCAGTTTAAAACCTTGACGGGTAAGATGGATGCTGCCAATAAAAAAGCAACCAGCCTTAGTGAATATATGAATGCGACTGCACCTTGGCGAACGGACTTATACTCGCAAAATGGCAAAGTGTTAACCTTAAAAGAGCATATCGCATTGGCTCGTAAGCTAGGTATGAAGCACACGCCTGAGTTAAAAGCGCCTGCAGTGACCATGCCGTTTAACGACTATCGTTTGGACGATTATCGCCAACAGCTGATAGATACTTATAAGGCAGCGGACGTGCCTGCACGCGATGTATTTGCCCAGTCATTCAATATAGAAGATCTGGATTACTGGATCAAAAACGAGCCAGCTTATGGGGCTAATGCCGTCTATCTAATCGATGACAGTAATGAGACCGCTAAGGATAAAACATTTAATAAAGATGACGCAACCACATGGAAGCACTCATTGGCTGATATCAAAGCACGTGGCATCAACACCATTGCACCAGCACTTTGGTTGTTAGTCACTACTGATGGTAAGGGAAATATGCAACCATCAGAATACGCAAAACAAGCCAAGGCCAATGGTCTAAAAATCATTACCTGGTCGATAGAGCGTTCAGGGCCATTAGCAGATGGTGGCGATTGGTACTATAGCGGTCTTGGCGATGCTATCAACAATGATGGTGATATGATGAATTATATTGATGTACTAGCGCAAGACGTCGGTGTCCAAGGCATTTTTTCAGATTGGCCCGCTACAGTGAGCTACTATGCCAACTGCAAAGGTCTTAAGTAGGTTTTCGCTTAGTCTATTAATAGACAGTCATGCTTAATCTTCGTTACCAAGGCCAGCTTATTTATTGAGTTGGCCTTTTTGTTAAATGCATTAAAATAATTACATCGTACACTATCTACTGAGCACCCTACTTTTCCATTAACTTTTCACACCATTTAACTCGTGGCAGCGAAAGCAGTCTGCTGTTTTGTGCTACGATAATTTACTAAGCTTATAAGACGATGTAGAGACTATGACCCATATTTTACTGGTAGAAGATGATCCTGCGATCGCGATGTCACTCAAGGTCATCTGCAAGCGCGAAGGTTGGCAGATAACTTGGTTGGATAATGCCAGTAGTGTGTTACCCATGCTGCATAGTCATGAAGCACAAGATCTATCGGCGATCATTATGGATGTCGGCCTGCCAGACGGTGACGGCTTGAGTCTATGTCAGCAAATACGTCATACGCCTGATATCGACGCCTTAAAAGATTTGCCTATCGTGTTTTTGACCGCGCGTAGCGATGAGGTCGATCGTATTTTAGGATTGGAGATGGGCGGTGATGATTATTGTGCAAAACCCTTTAGTCCACGTGAATTGGTCGCTCGTTTAAAAGCCATTTGGCGACGTGAACAGCTGATTCAGCAATCAAGCTCTCATACCATAGACTCAGATAACAGTACTGATAATACTTCCTCAAATAATCTATCAGGACAAGCACTAACGTTTGAAAATCAATCTGGCGTTTGGCATTATCAACCGCTCAACTATTCATTAACGTGGCAAGAGCAAAAGCTTGAGCTTAGTAATACAGAACGCAAAATTTTGCTAACTTTATTGCAAGCACCGCAGCAAGTTTTTAGCCGTGAGCAATTGCTTAGCGCAGTAAGCGACTATCCTGATCACCGCTTGGCGCGAACTATAGACAGCCATATCAAATCAATTCGTAAACAGCTCGCTATGGTAGATGCTAATGTCGATGTCATCCATACACATCGTGGACTGGGTTATGCACTATGTCCCGCTTAACAGTGGCTGCTAGTTTATGAATAATAAAACCAATCCTACTGAAAATGATATTCATAACGACCAAAGCAATTGGTATGCCAAATTGCACCCCATTGGTACTGCTCAGCAAGCTCCTAAACGCAAACGACTGCTCAATTTAAGTATATTTTTTAGGATTTGGCTAGCCGTTGCGTTAGTGCTCGTCATATGCGGCGTGGTCGTGTTTACTCAATTGTTTGGCTACGTCAAGCCAACCGCGCAGCAAGTCATCGAAGACACGCTCCTAGACACTAGCAAACTGTTAGCAGCCAGTCTACAGGTGCCATTATCTACAGGACAGTTATATGATGAGGAATATCAAGCACAACTTGATGCTGCATTTGTCGGCATGCCAGCAATGGATGAAACGCTCAGTCCTGTCGATCAAACCAAAAGCTACAGTAGCTTTCGCGTGTATGTGACAGACAGTAGCGGCATAGTCATTTACGACTCCCTGCCCAAACCTGATAATAATGAA
Organism: Psychrobacter nivimaris; assembly: GCF_043419765.1. NCBI lineage: Bacteria > Pseudomonadati > Pseudomonadota > Gammaproteobacteria > Moraxellales > Moraxellaceae > Psychrobacter > Psychrobacter nivimaris. Next base: position 565,638 of record NZ_JBHOFX010000002.1, read on the forward strand.
GGGCAAAACTATGGACGCTGGAATGATGTCTACCTCACTCTAAAGGGACAATACGGCGCAAGAAGCACGCTGCGAGATTATCAGCGGCGCGATGGTTCGGTCATGTATGTGGCTCAGCCCATCAAAAATTCGTCTGGAGATATCATCGGTGTGGTCAGTGTCGGTAAGCCTGTCGCTAGCGTATTGCCTTATTTAGATGACACGCGTAACCGCATGCTTATCACCGCACTACTTATTAGCATCGCCGCCCTTATACTGGCAGGTCTAGTAGCATGGTGGCTTAAGCAAAGTATTACCTTAGTGACTCAATATACCAGTGCATTGGCAGAAGACACCAAAAAGCCCTATTTTTATTTGGGTCATGAATTAAATAGCCTGACAGATACCATCGAGACTATGAAGCATCGACTCGAAAACCGTGCTTATGTGACTGATTATGTCCATACTTTGACCCATGAGCTAAAAAGCCCTTTGACTGCCATACGTGCCAGTAGCGAGCTGTTAGAGGACGATGGATTAGATAGCAATAAACTGGATAATGAAGATCGTCAGATGCTCATTGAGACGGTTGGTGAGCAAAGCATAAAAATGCAACAGCTTATCGACCGACTTCTGTTGCTTGCTAAAGTAGAACAGCCTACCTTTAAGCTTAACCGACAATTGACTCCCCTATTACCGTTATTGCAAAGCCTGATTAAAGATAATACAGCCAAGCAGCAACAGCAGAATCTATACCCTATTGATATATATATTGATAATAAGAATGTGACCAACATTGCAAACTTGCCAGCAGAAATACTGGCATCGACCAGTGTGTATGCTGACCAGTTTTGGTTAATACAGGTACTACAAAATGTGCTTGATAATGCGATACATTTTGCAAATCGTACCGTTGAGATTTCATTGCATAGCACTGCTCGAACCGTCACTATCGATATATTCAATGATGGTAAGCTGCTACCCGAATATGCTGTCGCAAAAGCATTTGAGCGTTACTTTAGCTTGTCTCATCAAAGCCAACCATCATCTCAAACAACGAATCAAGCAACGGAACAAACCACAAATCGTATAGATAGTAATGACCTATATACAGAGTCGGCAGATCCGACGACTGAGCCGAGGCAGACTGACCATAATACTAATACACTTAAAAAAGGCACAGGCCTTGGACTCACCTTAGTAAAGCAAGTGATTGAACATCATGGTGGTCAGGTAGCCCTCAATAATGTCCATGCTAATGATAATAAAATGGGCGCTGATAAAACTGATACTGGTAAAAACCAGCGTTCTGGTGTGATGGTTAGTATTACCCTACCTTTAGCTTGAGAATAATAACTTATAGTCGATTCAATTTAAGAGTAGTACAAGGCAACCGAGTGCAGATGTATATGTGATACTTCAAGCGAGGTTAACGCTGTAATACTTTTATAGTGGAATGACTATATAATAGTTCATCAACTTTCCATCATGACTACACAGGATTTCTACTTCATTGTTTTACGATAGCACTAGAGTCTATTGAATCGTCAAATTCGTAAAGTAAATTAGGAGTAAAAAATCTATGTCACATCAATTAACGGATAACCCTATTATCAAGAGCCTAATCGGCTTTAGCCGTCATCACTGTACACAGGCATTATCAAACCAAGGCGTCGATAGTATTGAGTTTGGTCATTGGCTAGCGATTCCTAGTCAGCGATTGTTACTGGTCTTTCGACATCAGCAGTGCGTGGCTATCGATGAGTATCAACTGGCAGCCTGATATCTTGCTCGCTCAACACATTAATTGTATTTAGGTAACACCTATATTTTATTTAGACATAAAAAAGCCCTTTATCATTTCTAGTAACAAATCACTGGAAACAACAAAGGGCTGATTACTCTAAGGCAAAAATACTAAGTAATCGATTGTACTGGCGGCTTCACATCCGCGTTTTGACCGCGATGACGCAGATAGTGATCGAGCACTACAATCGCTAGCATCGCTTCGGCAATGGGCGTAGCACGCACACCAACGCAAGGATCATGACGACCTTTGGTGAGCATATCGACCGCTTCACCTTGAGTGTTGATGCTCTTGCCAGCAGTAGTAATACTAGACGTTGGTTTTAAAGCAATACTCACACGGATATCTTGACCTGATGAGATACCGCCCAAGACACCGCCAGCATGATTGGCTGCAAACCCATCTGGCGTCAGCTCATCACGAGCGCTATGTCCGAATTGACCTGCCACCGCCATCCCATCGCCAATCTCGACGCCTTTGACCGCATTGATACTCATCATCGCATGGGCGATATCTGCATCTAAACGATCAAATACTGGCTCGCCTAAGCCTACTGGTACACCGCTCGCAATGATATCAAGGCGCGCACCACAGCTAGTGCCTTCACGGCGCAAATTATCAATCAAGGTTTCAAAACGGCCAATCGCTTCTTTGTCTGCACAAAAGAACGGATTGCTATTTACAAACTCCCAGTCAATTTGGCTTGGGTCTAAGACATTACTATGCTCATTGCCAATCTGAGTCACGTGACCACGGATTTGTACGCCCAGACGTTCTTGCAAGTATTTCTTGGCGATAGCACCAGCTGCTACACGCATAGCCGTCTCACGCGCTGACGAACGACCGCCACCACGATAGTCACGGAAGCCATATTTCATACTATAAGTATAGTCAGCGTGTCCAGGACGGAAGGTATCTTTGATATCGCTATAGTCTTTAGATTTTTGATTGGTATTACGAATCAATAAACCGATAGACGTACCTGTGGTTTTGCCTTCAAATACGCCAGAGATAATCTCAACTTCATCAGACTCACGGCGCTGGGTTGAATACTTAGACGTACCTGGTTTGCGACGATCCAAATCTACTTGTAGGTCGTCTGCAGATAATGTTAAACCTGGTGGTACGCCATCAACGATGGCCATAAGACCTGCGCCATGTGACTCACCGCAAGTGGTGACCGTAAAAACCTGCCCAATACTATTGCCTGCCATAACTGTCCTTAAACAAGTAAACGCTACTGATGACTATTTGACCAATCACTCATGGTTATTGCTTATATTGCTTGTCATGAGTGATTGTATTGTTGCTTATAGTTTCGGCTCATGAAGCCGACGTCCATTCAAGCTAATATTTATCTATTTAAGACTATCTAATAGCTGAACATAAGAGGCAAACAATTGACGGTTTGAGACTAGCTCATCATAGGTAATCGCAAAGACACCATGACCGCCATGTGCAAACTTCAACCAATCAAACTGGATTTCAGGATAGGCTTGTTTTAGCGCCCACTCGCTGTCACCTACTTCACAGATCAGCAACCCATCTGGGCTAAGGTAATCTGGCGCTTCAAATAAGATACGATGTACCAAATCTAAGCCATCTTGACCCGCTGCTAGCGCATGCTCAGGCTCATATAAGAACTCAGGCGGCAAATCTGCCATGATAGCAGCGTCTACGTATGGCGGATTGGTGACGATAAGCTCATACTGGTTCTCAGCAGGTATCTTGGCAAACAAATCAGACTCAATTACGTTCACTTGATGACCAAGGTCATGATGATCGACGTTGACCATTGCCACTTCTAATGCGCCTTTATCAATATCAACAGCATCGACCAACGCATCAACGAAACGAGTAGCAAGCGCGATTGCGATACAGCCAGAGCCAGTACACAAGTCCAAGATACGCTCAGGCTGTGACAATTGCTTTACATCCAAGCCATGATCATAAAATACCGCTGACTTTTCGTTCGGACTGACACCCAGTGGTTTGGCCAATTCAGTAACTTCAAAGTACGGATGGAACTGCTGACGAATCAACTCTGCAATCGGTGAACGAGGGATAAGAACCCGCTCATCGACATAAAAAGGCAAGTCGCAGAAGTACGATAAGTTAATCAAATAACTGAGTGGTTTACGCTCAGCGATACGCTCTTCTAATAGTCCTAGTACCAACTGTTTTTCAGACGTGGTCAGACGACAGTCTAAAATCTGCTCATTGGCAGACCAATCGAGAGACAAAGAGTGCAAGACAATGGCTGACGCTTCTGCAAACTCATCGGTCGTGCCTTGTGCAACAACGACGTCATAGTTACGCAGCTGCGTGACTGAAAAACGAATAAAGTCGCGAATACTGACAAGCTGCTCACGTGCTTCGTTTAGCTCTGCATGTAAGTTAGCAAATTCATCGTGCTCACCAAGAAGTCCAGTCTCTAAATCATACTCCATCTCACCGTCTAAGCCCTCAGACTCATCATTGAAGTATTGGTTTTGAAACTCTTCTGCACTCATTGTTTGGTCTTCTGACATATCGCACCTTGTGGATTAACTGCTAGCGGGTTAAATTGCTTTTTGCTAAAAATCGTTATATTAAATAAAATTCAGTCATACATTATAGACGTAAACCTCTGGTAGCGCCAATAACTGTCATTTTTACTTGCACAAAAAATAGTGCGAATAATGAACAGTTTGCGTAAGAATCGAGCACGACGCCATACACACCTTGGTTAAATTATTACCCAACTGTAGCGAATACGTCAGCAGTTGACGTTTGGCAAGTCTTAAATGCAAAAAGATGTGTCAAAAGTTTGCGATGCAATCAAATTATGCGCATAATAGCCGCATTAGTAGCAACCACAAGTGACTCAATATGATGAAAATAAAGCCAATTATTACTGCCATATCTATCGCAGCTGTAAGTGCTAGTATAGCCGCAATTGCTGCACCTGCCGATAGTACTCGCACATTGCCAGTACGCACGGCTGACGCTATGCCAGGTCTTGCAAAAAAGGTTAGCCTGAATGTGCAAGAGAACCGTAGTCGCTCAGATGGCGCTGCTACTGTACAGTTAAATACAGAGAAAGCGAAACCAGTCGACAGCATGAACCAGCTTATCAATAATAAGCAAGAAGCCAATCAAAACGCGCCAGCCCCAGCTGCTGACAATATGAGCGCAGCAGAACTGACGCGCAAAGATGAGCAAGCTGACCGCAATGATGACATTAGTGAAGGTCAAGCCGTTGCAGCGCCTAGCGACCTATCATCTATCGACTCGTCTGACCCACTCGCTTTTGAGTTACCAGAGAGTGAGAAGCGTCAAGACTTTAGCGATGATCCAACCATCAAAAACATCGAAGACAAAGACGGTAAGAAGCATACAACGCTGAACTTGTCGAACTATGCTAAGCAAGTGAATGGTGCTGTCTGGTCACCTAATATGAAAGTCAACTCAGCGATGACGATCAAAATGCAGGCATTGCTTGATTGGAACCATGCTTCTCCTGGTCCTATCGATGGCGGTTGGGGTATGAACAGCAAAAAAGCCCTTGTTAACTTCCAAACGATGAAAGGCTTGCCAGCGACTGGTAAAATGGATCAAAAAACTTGGGATGCCTTGGTTAAAAACATCCCTGCGAACAAACCTGTCCTTGTTACTTATACGTTGACCGCAGACGATATCAATACCAATTTTGCGACTACCCCTTCTGGTTCAGAAGCGAAGTCAAAAATGAAAGGTCTTTATTATCAAGATATTAAAGAGATGCTAGGTGAACGTTTCCATATGGATGTACGTTACTTAGATAAACTTAACAAGAATAAAAAGTACGCTGTTGGCGAGACTATCACAGTACTAAATACTCGTGACAAGCTGAACCAACGTATCAATCGCGTGGTTGCCAACAAAGCCGACAAAACATTATATGCCTATAATGGTGACAAATTGGTTGCTACTTATCCGACGACCGTTGGTAGTGATGCTACACCGTCTCCAAAAGGCACGTTCAAAATTATCAATAAAGTGAAAATGCCTTGGTATAAATCAACCGTCGGTGAAGGCGCTCAAAAGAAAGTTCATATGATAGCACCAGGACCAAACAACCCAGTCGGTGTCGTTTGGATGGGATTATCTAAGCCTTCTTACGGTTTACATGGCTCACCAGTACCTGAAGGTATCAGTCGTCAAGGCTCAGCAGGTTGTGTTCGTTTAACCAACTGGGATGTGTTAGAAGTTTATGCCAACATCGAAAATGGCGCGGTTGTCGAACTTCAATAAATAGAACTGTATTAAAGCTAGCTTCGCTGCTAGTTATCAAGTATTTTTAATGATGACAAAAAAGACCTCAATATTGAGGTCTTTTTTGTTTGCTGATGGGCGGTTCCACTTCACATCGATAACACTGCTTGTCTTTATGTCTTACTGTTCGCCTTTATGTCTTATAGCCTTCCTCATTCCCAGTAATACTGCCAATTTTTTTGGTAAAGAATAATCCTGCAGGTATCGAAGCCAAAACACCCAATCCCACTGCTATTTGAATATGAAATATCTCATCAAACCCTGAAATGAGAGCACCAATCATAAAAAGTCCGATAGTCACGGTAGCTGTCATTGAGTAAATGACAGAAAATAAAGGCCAGTTCATAAGTTATTCCTTATCTTTATTGTGGATATAATACATTTAACCTTAATTCCACAAAAAAAGTAAGTATTTACCGTGAACCCTTGTAGCATCTATATTGAATGACTTTAGAATAAAAACCATGCTATTATTAAGGTTTTAGACTTAATCATAAGAAACATCAGTTCCTACTCCCATCTTCTCTCAACTCTTTTTTATAATTTTCAAGAATCTCCTATATCTTTATCTATTTATCATTACAATAATGACTTTCTTTATCTACTAAGAATGCTATCTGCTATGTCCTCATCTGAAAAAAACACTGCGCCTAACTCAGTGGATCAAAACGATTCATCAGCCACTACTGACGCTTCTCACAATCAAGACGCGACAATTGACCCAGTAGTTGATAATGCCGCTGTAGACAATGATGAAAGCGAAGACAATCCACACAAGCAATCGACTGATACAGATGGCGAAACAGACGCCGAAGTAGACACTGAATGTGCGCAGCCACCTGACGCCGAAATAACGATGGAAACCATCAGTGACGATGTGGTCGTAGCAACATTGGAATCGACAGAACCTGAGTCACAGTCAAATACTGAAGCATCAGAGATTGCAGAATCAGAAACTATAGAAGCTAAAGAAAAGTCCGATTTCTTCCAGTCAGATACGGCAGAAACAACAGAAAAAAATGCTCAAGATGATGAAGTAATGGTAGAAGCAGAAGACAACTCTGCCTATGACCCTGATGGTGACACAAACATCGCAGCACAGTCATCAGATAACAAAACAACCAATCAACAAAAGACAAAAAATGCATCTAGTCGCAATGACGACCATCAAAATAATGACTCAGAAGATAAAAGCCAAAATAAAGACACCGATGTAGAAGATAGCGACGCTCAAGAGTCTCAAGATGAAAGTGACGAAGATGAGGTTCAAGAGGAAAAAGAAGCCAAACTTGAGTCTTATAAGCAGTTTGTCGCCGAGCAATTCAGCAATCAAAAGGTAGATTACCCAGAAGTACGGGTTAGGATTGAGGCGAACGCGCTGCCTAGCAAGATGTACTTCATCATGAACATTTTGTCTGCCATCATTGCCAGTTATGGCCTAGTGACCAATTCAGCAGCCGTGGTCATCGGAGCGATGCTGGTTGCGATGATGCTAGGCCCTATCACGGGTATAGCGCTAGCGATTATCGATCACCGTATGCCCTTACTGCGTAAGTCGCTTTTTACCGTCATTATCGGTGTCTCGCTGGTGGTATTGGTCGGCTTTATCGTTGGTTGGCTACATAAAGACCAACCGCTAACCGCAGAAATCCTATCTCGCACCCAGCCTACTTCCATGGATTTGATGATTGCCTTAGCAGGTGGCACGGCTGGTGCGTATGCGATGGTATCTCCGCATCTCTCGGTTGCTGTTGTTGGCGTTGCAGTTGCCACAGCCTTAGTACCACCACTGGCTGCTAGCGGTATCTTACTCGCTAATGGCGAGATGCAACTTGGTCTTGGTGCGCTATTATTGGCAGCGACCAACATTCTTGCTATCCAGTTTACCAATGCGCTTGTCTTATGGGTCTTAGGCTTCCGTCGTTTGGTCGATGATGATTATAAATCCAATACCTATCTGACTTTTTTGCAGCGTAACGCGGTGACTTTATTACTACTTGGTGGCCTAGGTGCCTACTTGACTATCAATCTACAGACCAATGCCAAGCAGCAAGTATTTGAGAGTAGTGTCAAAGAAGCCATCAACAACTATTTTATCGATCAAGGCAATGTATTAACCAATACGCAGTTTGATACTTCAGAAGAAAACCAAGTGGTGCGAGCAATCGTGCGTGGAGAGACTTTACCGAGCTCATATGACGTACGCCAGATTGAGACACTCATCACTAATGATATGGCAGAGAATTTCCCAGAGTACTTGCCAATCAAGCTTCAACTACGTTATTTGCCTGTACAGGTAATCGAGTCTAATCCAACCACACAAGACAAATTAGATGAAACGGATGCGGCAATTTTGACTAATTAGTCTGCATACTCTACAAATTAGGCGATGACTAGCATACGTATAATAACCTAGTAGTTATAACTCTTGTACCAAGAGCTTGGGCGTTTGTGCTAAAATCGCTTGCAAAATTATTTTATGTCATTTACTCAATTCTATCCGTCAGTAAGGAGCCGCTGTGAGCCAGCCATTTCGCTCAGCCGATATTCGCCAAGCCTTTATCGATTTTTTCATAAGCAAGCAGCACACCCAAGTTTCATCGTCTAGCTTGATTCCACACAATGATCCGACATTGCTATTTACCAATGCCGGTATGAATCAGTTTAAAGAAACCTTTTTGGGTATGGAACCACGTGACTATACACGTGCAGTAACCTCTCAAAAGTGTGTACGTGCTGGCGGCAAACATAATGATTTGGATAATGTCGGCTATACCGCACGTCACCATACTTTCTTTGAGATGCTTGGCAACTTCTCATTTGGTGATTATTTCAAGCAAGCAGGCATCGAGTATATCTGGGAGTTTTTGACCTCAGATAAATGGTTAGCGATTGATAAAAATCGTCTTTATGTCACTATCTATGAGACTGACGACGAAGCCTTTGAGATTTGGAATAAAAACATCGGCATTCCAAGTGAGCGCATCATTCGTATTGGTGATAACAAAGGTGCTCCTTACGCTTCTGATAACTTTTGGACAATGGGTGACACGGGTCCTTGTGGCCCTTGTACCGAAGTCTTTTATGACCATGGCGCCGACATCGAAGGCGGCTTGCCAGGTACGCCAGAAGAAGACGGCGATCGCTATATTGAGATTTGGAACTGTGTATTCATGCAGTTCAATCGTCAAAAAGACGGCACGCTGTTACCACTGCCAGCACCTAGCGTCGATACAGGCATGGGGCTTGAGCGTATTAGTGCCATTATGCAAGGCGTCCATGGCAACTACGAGATCGATTTGTTTGTCCATTTGATGGACGCGGCGGCTGAAATCCTAGAAATCAATAATGAGCAACAATCATCACTTAAAGTCATCGCCGACCATATTCGTGCCGTGGCGTTTTTGATTGCTGATGGTGTCACGCCAAGTAATGAAGGTCGCGGCTATGTATTGCGCCGTGTCATTCGTCGCGCGGTACGTCATGGCAACAAGCTTGGCGCTGATAGTGAGTTTTTCTATAAAATGGTAGCACCACTTGTCGCTGAAATGGGCAGTGCTTATCCTGAGCTACAAGACAAGCAGAGCGTCATCGAAAACGCCATTCAAAAAGAAGAAGCACAGTTTGCTAAAACACTGGCTCAAGGCTTGCGTTTACTTGCCAGCGAACTTGAAGGCTTACAAGATGGCGATACGCTATCTGGTGAAGCGGCATTTAAGCTCTATGATACCTATGGTTTCCCACTTGACTTGACCGCCGATATCACTCGTGAGCGCGGTATTGCTATTGATGAAGCAGAATTTGATGAGCATATGCAGGCACAACGTGAGCGTGCGCGTGATGCTGGCAAGTTTGATGTCGATTACAGCAGTGTCATCCAAGTAGAAACGCCAACGACATTTATTGGCTATGAGCAGCTTGAAGAAGACGGCGTGACTATTGATGCACTTTATCAAGACGGCAACCCAGCAGACAGCTTAACAGAAGGCATGGAAGGCGTTGTGGTATTGGATCGCACCCCATTTTATGCTGAAGGTGGTGGTCAAGTTGGTGAGCTTGGTGAAATTCGTACAGCATCTGGCGTCTTTGAAGTACAAGATACCAAAAAATCTGGTCAGGCGATTATCCATTATGGTGTCGTAACCATGGGCGATATCAGTACTAAGCAAACCGCTGAAGCGCAAGTACTGTCTAGCATTCGTGCAGCCAGTGCCAAAAACCATTCGGCCACTCACCTATTGCATGCAGCGCTAAGAGAAGTGCTAGGCGATGCGGTCACGCAAAAAGGCTCACTAGTCTCAAGCGAAGTACTACGTTTTGACTTTGCTTATGATAAGCCTGTTAGCGCCGCTGAAATCATGCGTGTCGAACGTCTCGTTAATGAGCAAATTCAAGCCAACACCCCTGCCCGTATCGAGCACATGTCGATTGACGAAGCGATGAACCAAGGCGCTATGGCACTGTTTGGCGAAAAGTACGGTAGTGACGTTCGAGTCCTAACCATGGGTACAGACCGTATCGTTGATGGTCAGCGCAAGCCTTTCTCTATCGAGCTATGCGGTGGCTTGCACGTACAGCGTACGGGCGATATTGGTGTGCTAAAAATCACCAGTGAGTCTGGTATTGCTGCTGGTATCCGCCGAGTTGAAGCTGTCACTGGCATGAACGCGGTCAAAAATATTCAGCAAAGCGAGCAACAACTGAGCGAATTGGCAAGTCAGCTGAAAGTAAAACGTCCTGAAGTGGCGCAGCGTGTTCGTACTATGGCTGATAAGCAACGTGACCTAGAAAAACAACTAGAGCGTTTGCAACAAAAAATAGCCAGCGCTCAAGCAGCCAATTTGCTTGATGATGTACAAACGATCGCAGGTACGCCAGTTCTTATCAGTACATTAAGCGGTATCGATGGTAAATCTATCCGTACACTGATGGACGATATCAAATCAAAACTGCCTGATAGCGTGATTGTATTGATTGGTGATAAAGATGACCAATTAGCACTCGCAGCGAGCGTCGCAAAATCTGTTACTGCCAAAGTGAAGGCTGGTGATATTATTCGTCATTTGGCAGGTGAGCTTGGTGGTAAAGGTGGCGGTAAGCCTGACTACGCTCAAGGCGGTGCACCGAAGTCTGGCAACAGTACAGCGGTTATCAGCGCTCTACCTGCTTGGATTGAAACCCAGCTTAGCTAAGCTAGTGAATGTTAAACTCGCGAATATATTGGCATAGCGTCTCACAATGTACCTTATATTTACTGTATAGCTTTACTCTACTACGCATAGAATACATGATTGGTTATAACTACTATAACCAATCGCCATATATCTAAGCGCTCCTGAGGCTTAAAGTTATGCGGTAGATATGGTATAAAGGTCAACGTTTGGGCATATTGTTCATTCCATAAGGTTGATAGATACCATTAGAAGAACGAAACACCTAAAGGCATAACTCTTATCATCTGGCTTTATCTATACAAGCATTGACGAGCATCACATTGACTCTCCTCAATGACAATAAAAAGTCATTATTGAATAAATAGGTAGATTTTTATGGCGTTAATAGTACAGAAATACGGCGGCACCTCGATGGGCAGTATCGACCGCATCAAAAACGTCGCCAAACGAGTCAAACGCTGGCATGACAATGGTCATCAAGTGGTCGTCGTGGTCTCAGCCATGAGCGGCGAAACCAACCGTTTGATTGATCTAGCTCGCCAAATTAGCACGCAGCCTGATCCTCGCGAATACGATCAAATGGTCTCAACAGGTGAGCAGGTTTCTATCTCACTACTTGCCATGGCCATTAAAGAGCTTGGTATTGGTGCCCGTTCAATGACTGGTCGCCAAGTCGCGATTAAGACCGACAACGCACATAACAAAGCCCGTATCGAAAGCATCGATGACAAAAACATACGCGAGCAATTAGATGCTGGCAATATCGTTATTGTGGCAGGTTTCCAAGGTATCGATGAAGAAGGCAACGCGACCACATTAGGGCGCGGCGGTTCTGATACCACAGGTGTGGCGATTGCTGCGGCCTTAGGCGCTGATGAGTGTCAAATTTATACCGATGTTGATGGTGTCTATACCACTGACCCTCGTGTGACCTCAAAAGCCAAAAAGCTTGAAAAAATTACGTTTGAAGAAATGCTTGAAATGGCAAGTCTTGGCTCCAAGATTCTACAAATTCGCTCAGTAGAATTCGCTGGTAAATATGGCGTGCCGCTACGTGTACTCTCTAGCTTTGATGAAAACACAGACGGTAGCTTTGACCAAGAATTTCAAGACAACGTGGGTACCCTAATTACGATAGACGAAGGAGACAATATGGAACAGGCAATCATCTCAGGTATCGCGTTCAACAGAGACGAAGCAAAAATCTTAGTACGCGGCGTGCCTGACCATCCTGGTATCGCCTCTGCTATCTTAAGCCCAATTGGTCGTGCCAATATCGAAATCGATATGATTGTACAAAATCTTTCGGATAACGGTACTACTGACTTTACTTTCACGGTTAACCGCACTGATTTAGATAAGACGCTAAAAGTGCTTAACGAAGAAGTGAAAGATGAAATTGGCGCCAAAGAAATATTAGGCAACAGTGAAGTTGTTAAAGTGTCATTGGTTGGTGTTGGCATGCGTTCACACGCAGGTGTCGCTAGCCTTATGTTCCAAACACTGGCTGAAAACAACATCAACATCCAAATGATTTCAACCAGCGAAATCAAAGTGTCGGTTCTGATTCAAGATCAACACTTAGAAAAAGCCGTTAAATCATTGCACACGGCATTTGGCCTAGATCGTGAAGACGGTGAAAGTAAAATCGCTGGGCTATAAGACATAAAAACTGTTAAAATATAGCATTAGCATTGATGGTTATCTATTAACCGCTATTAATGACTTTATATAGTATGTAGATAAACAGCATTTAAATTAATAGCGTTTGAATCAATAGTATCTAAATAAAAACAGTACTTAAATAAAATAGGATCTTTTTAGGTCCTATTTTTATTTTTTAGCATAGTTGAAATGAGCATTTACCTAATAGTTTTGTGAAAAACCGTGACAGTATCTGTTATGCCGCCTATAATGGGGCTTTCATTTGGGCTAAATGAATCTACCTATCATTACCGCTATTGGCACGATATCTGGCATCGTGATAATGGTTATATTGCATGTTTGGTGCTGCGGTGATGTTCTGCAATTGAGAAGTAATCTGATGAGTAATAATTTGTTGATGCGACATAAGGAGTGTGACGCATGTTAATTTTGACACGCCGCGTGGGCGAAACGCTAATGATTGGCGACGAAGTAAGTGTGACGGTTCTAGGCGTCAAAGGCAATCAAGTACGTATCGGTGTAAACGCACCTAAAGATATTGCAGTACACCGCGAAGAGATTTATCAACGTATTCAGCATGAGCGTTCTGTACAGTCGCAAATGCAGCATCTTGAGCAAGGCAACTTTTCGCCTTCGTTTGATGACGAAGACTATTTTAATCGCTAAGCTAGCTAAATTATAATGCTGAACGCTCAACGGCTACTATCATCATTGAGCACACATAAATATTATATTGTTTTTTTAATCTGCTCTGAGGTCATTTATTTATGAGTATCCGCCAATCAGATGTATCGGCATTACTTAATGGTTTGAATAAAAAAGCCATTGGATTCAATGATGTCATCAGCTTTATCGATGATTTTTATCGCTATGCACCTGCCCCTTTCGTAAATGGAATGGTACATAATGCAGCCGGTGAGAACGAAGGTAGCGCAAAGATCTTTGGTTTTGCTAAGCACCATGGTCTGAACCAATTGGACACGCTTAAACTATTTGGCGAGCATTATGCCAAGGTTCAAGCAACGCCTAACGGTACCGATCATGCCAATATCCGTAATTTTTTACATTGGGGCTGGCAAGGATTTTTGATGCAAAAGAACCCGCTAACGGTTCGTCCTAGTGTCGATACGACTGCTATTTAATCGTCTATGATGATTAAGCTATTTCTGATAATTTAATTATTGATAAAGTAAAAAAAGCCACGCTATATAGCGTGGTTTTTTATGATAATTGTTTTTATCACAACTATTACAACTTATTTATAAATCTATTTATCACGAAACTTAACAGGCTGTACCGCACCTTTAGGATTCGGCATATTAGGGTAGTGATGCTCGTGCTCGACATCACATTCAGCGCCAACGACAGTACCATCGTCTTTTACGGGTTTATGAATATAACCTGTACGCTCAGCTGGCGGCAGATGCTCATGTTCCCATACCATCACAGCTTGCATACAAGTCTCACGCTGCTCAGCGGTAATCTTACGACCGTCAGGCCATTTACCTAGCTCAATCGCCATACGAAATTTATCAACCACTTCGGGCGTTAGACTTGCTAGTATTGTTTGTTTATCCATCTTGCCTACTCTCCACTACCATTTTTTGCATCATATTTTGGTCTAATAGATACGCTTATTCATCGTCTATAATATCATCATCGACATCAAGACTGAATTCTTCGGCATGTACGTTCCAGTGCAGCTTTGTACGGCAGGCCTCATAAAAGTCAAACCCAGGTGGGTGCAACAAAGTAAGCTTATCAGGATGCTTACGAATATGGAGACGTTGCTCTTGCTCAAGTGGCACGCTTGGCTTACCGTCCGCACTCACCATCGGCTGAGTACGATTGTCTTCGTGGATACGAATACAGACCTCACTATTACCACTGACCACAATCGGTCTGCTAGATAATGTATGGGGATGCATCGGCACCAGACAAATAGCGTCCATACTCGGATGAATAATTGGACCGCCACCTGATAAGGCGTAAGCGGTAGAGCCAGTCGGTGTTGCTGCTATCAAGCCATCACTATGCTGTCTATAAACGTCATGTCCATCAATTTTCATCTGAAAATCAATCATATGTACGGATTTACCAGCGTGCAGTACGATGTCGTTCAGCGCCATATCTTCATGGATGATTTTGCGCCCTTCTCGTATCTCCATCGTCAATAAGAACCGATGGTCCAGTTGATAGTCTCCCATCAATACTTGACGTAACTTAAAGGCAGCTTCATCAGGTTTTACATCTGCTAAAAATCCTAAACGGCCACGGTTTACCCCTAATACAGGTACACGGTAGCGTGCTAGCGCCTCAGCGGCATGTAATATCGAACCATCACCGCCAACCACAATAACCAAGTCACAAATCTCACCAATCAAACCGCGTTTGACGATTTTGACTCTTTCTATGTCTGTGAGGTCAAGCGTTGGCAAATTGGCCGTTTGTACGTCCATTATTAACGTCAAATTCATATCATTGACGGTTTGGGCAATCTGTACCAAGCTTTGAGTGACACTACGTTTACCAGCACGGCCCATTAGACCAATACGCCTAAAGGCGGGGTTTTTAATAGCGTGGAATAGCTCTGATTCATGTAAGTGTGGCAATCTTGCTGACTGCGCTGAGTTTTCCATAAAACGACTCGGTATAACGGTGAAGTACAAGGTAATGATAGCGATAAATGCGCGCTTAGACTAGCATGTTTATGAATTATCGTTGTTAACTGTCGTAACTGACCCCATATAAAAGCTATCGAATGTTTTACTTAGTTAGATCTTTCTGCTCAGTTTTTCAATTAGCTTATTGAGCGATACAGTAGCCCGATGCGCTAGCCAATGAGCAGCCTGAGGTTGCACCGCAGCAGTTGTCACGCAAACACAGTTGACAATAATGCCGGTTTTGCTAAAGTAACTAACATCACTATTTTTATATTTTATTATTAAGGACTTATGTATGGCCAATCCTATTGTCAGTCGCGCAGAACTTGCGATCGGCGGTAATCCAATGACGGTCAAGGGCGTAATCCAAAAGACCAGCTTGTTACTTGGTTTATCAGCCATTACTGGTGTGGGCTTTTTCTTTTATGCGCTTATGGCAGGTTTATCGCAAGGTTTTATTACGATGGCAGCCTTTGGTAGCATGATTGCTGCGTTTGTTCTGGCTCTTTTTATTACCTTCAAGCCGCAAAAAGCCAAGACTTTGGCTGTGCCTTACGCCTTGCTAGAAGGTATCTTTTTGGGCGGTATCTCATTATTTTTCATGAGAATGTATCCAACAGTACCAGTCACTGCAATGTGTGCAACTTTCGTCACCGCTGCAGTTATGCTGGGTCTATATCGTTCAGGTCTAGTTAAGGTTACTGAAAAGTTCCGTTCTATCGTGACCTCAGCGGTTATTGCCATTATGCTTGTCTATGTAGCACAGTGGGTACTTTCTTTAGCGTTTGGTTCATCACTACCGTTCCTATTTGAAGGTGGCGCTATCGCTATTGGCTTTAGCTTATTTGTCATCGTTATTGCTTCTTTTACCTTGCTATTAGATTTCGATAATATTGATCGCGGTGTTGCGATGGGTGTTTCTGAAGATTACGAGTGGTTGTTCAGTATTGGTATTCTTGCGACCCTAGTCTGGATGTATATCGAATTTATGCGTCTATTAAGCTATCTACAAGACTAATTTTAAGAGCGACCTAACAGTATCTCTGTATAGAAAAAACCGCCTTTCATTTATGGAAGGCGGTTTTTTTATAAGTAAACTTTACAGACCTATTTATATTAAATACTTTTAAAGAGACTAAGCACGTTTTAAGCGCAATGCATTTAATACGACAAATAGCGAACTGAGCGACATACCAATCGCAGCGAGCCATGGTGGCACATAGCCTAAAGCCGCTGGTATCAGGACGATACTGTTGTAAGCGAGCGCCCAGCGGAAGTTTTGCTTGATAATACGTTCCGTCTTATCAGAGATACGTTTAGCCGCAGTGATAGCTTCGATTTGTCCGTTTAAAATAATACTATCACTGGATACTTGTGCTAAGTCTGCCGCACCTGCAATTGAGGTCGAGACATCTGCCGCTGCTAACACTGGTGCATCGTTGATACCATCACCCACCATCAGTACCACGGCACCGTTGGATTGTAGTTGCTGGATATGATTGACCTTATCAGTTGGTGATAGTCCATTATATGCTGCTTGCATTCCCAAGTTCTCAGCCATCACTAGCGCTTGCGGGCTTGGGTCACCTGTCAACATAACAGACTCGATACCTAGTGCTTTAAGCGTATCGAGCATCGACTGCGTACTATCACGTACCTTGTCATTGAAATAAAAGCATGCTAGCGCCTGCCATTTTTTGCTATCAGTATTTTGATAAGACAATACCACTGCTGAGCTGGCTCGCTGAGCTACCAGATTAATGGTTAAATCATCGTTTGCATCTATATCATTGTCGCTATTATCTGTTCTGTCTAACGCAAAGTCTTTATGACCGATTCGATATATAGTGCTATCAATCATCGCTTCCACCCCGCCTGCTGGATAATGCTGTACGGCTTGCGTCGATGGCAGGTGTAACTGATAGGCTGCCGTCAGTAACGCGTGGGCAATTGGATGACGACTCCCTACTTCTAGTGCAGCTGCAATGGCCAACAGCGTATCTTTTTGCGCTGTTAATGATAAATCGTCAATTTCGGTCTGGCTTTTTGGTGTGATTAACTCAATATTTAATAAATTTGGCTTACCATAAGTCAGCGTGCCTGTCTTATCAAAAGCGACATGCGTGATTTCAGCTAGCGTTTGTAATGTATGTCCACGCGTCGTCAAAAAACCATAGCTTGCTAAACGATTGGTTGAGACGGTCAAGGCAATCGGCGTCGCCAACGATAGTGCACAAGGACAGGTAGCCACTAAGACTGCCACGGTTGCCCAAATAGCTCGGCCTGGATCAACAATATACCAGCCGACAAATACCAAGACTGACAGCACCAAAATGCGCGCCACAAACCAACGTGCTAGCTTATCTGCTTGCTGCGCCAATTTTGGTTTTTCGCTCATGGCACGATTCATCAATCGATCAATTAAGCCTATCTGGCTGTCTTTTGGCAATGCTGTGACGAGCATTTCGAACGGCTGGCTATCGTTTTGTGCACCGCCAACAATATAATCACCTTGGGATTTGATAATTAAATCACCTTCGCCCGTCAGTAGACTTTGTGACACCGTTGCAGTAGAACTTAGCAAGATGCCGTCACTAATAATCTCAGAGCCCGCTTCAACCAAAATGATGTCACCCACTTGTAAACTATGAGCGGTGACCATTTGCTTTAACTCTATATCGTCTTCTGCTTGTGATAGCGCATTCTGTTGGTTGCGTGACTGCTGCCATTCTTGAGCGATACATGATGTGAGCTGATAAACATTGGCGTCCATACGCTGCATAAAATCAGGCGTCGGCTCTACTGTAGCCGACTCACCTTTAGTAGTTTCATTTTCAGTAAGCTCACTTTTAATAAGCTCATCTTGTTGAGACGTATTTTCTTTCAGCAGTTGTAAAATATGCTCGGCAGCTGATTTGTCTTCAGCGACTTTTTGTACCAATACCGGCTCAACCACGACCAAATCATTAGCCATAGTCGCGGCTTTTAGACGTGCGTTGTGCTCGATATAACGCCCTGCTAACAAAAAGAAGATAAACATGCTGACCGAGTCATAATACGTCTCCCCTTGCCCAGTGATGGTAGCGTAGAGACTAGCAAAGAAAGTGATAATCAACGCAAGACTGACGGGCACATCCATATTGACTTGGCGGGCACGAATTGCTGACCATGCGGAGGTAAAGAAAGGAATGCCAGCATAGAAAAATACAGGCGTACTCACAAACAAAGATACCCAACGCAAAAAGTCACGTTGGAATATCAACATGTCGCTATACTCGCCAAAATACAGCGCAACGGCATACATCATCGCTTGCATAGAACCTAGTGCAGCGATGCCGAGACGCAATAGCATTTGATTATTATGACGTGCCAGCATGGCTTCATGAGTATCTTGCCGATAAGGCTTGGCTTCATAGCCGATTTCATTGATGACCGCTAAAATGCGACTGATGGGTAATTTGTTCTCATCCCAAATGACCCGCATACGTTGGTTGGTCAAATTTACCTGACACTTACCAATACCCTCTAGCTCATCGAGACGCGACTCAATCAGCCAAGTACAGGCAGCACACCGTAAGTTATTAACAGACAGCTCTGCTACTGACATGCCATCTTGCGCGTAAACGAACTGTGATTTTATCTCGTCATGATCGTAGACCTCGAGACGCGTCAGCTGAGTTGGCAAACTTGCCGTACGGTTAATCTCTGAACGGTCAAGATAATACTGCTCAAGACCAGCCTCTACAATGCTTTGGGCAGCTAACTGACAGCCCATACAACACATCTCTCGTGACTGACCTAATATCTCAGCATAAAAGGGTGGCTGAGGTACGGGATCACCACAGTGAAAACAGTGGTCAGCCAGCGGGAGCACTAAGCCTTCGATGATAGAAGTGTCTTCATAAGAATGATTGGTAGCAGATGATACTGATGATGGGATACTAGACATAGTCGCGCTTACTTCCTTTGACAGGCTTGCTCAAAATGCATTCATTTAAAGCAAACTTGCTCGTATTGACTGTACTGTACGTCATGCAATAGAGCCGTTTTTAATCACATAAATATCACTACCATTAGTAGCATAGTATTCATAACAAACGGCTAATAGCAAACAATTAGCAACAGCGAATTCATACAAAATACATCATGAGGGCAATCGTAAATTGTTATCTTATATGGCGTTTATCTACCAGATTGAAAGTGACTGACGCTTTATTACAAGTATCGGTATTTTAATAGGGATTATACTATAAGCTATCGCTATGAGCAGTACCATCGCTCATGGCCTACGACCAATAAATGCCTGCGTTGACGATGATAGATTGAAAAATTTGTCAATTTGCGTCATTATGAGGCAGTTTTTTATCCAAAAATGGTGCGACATCCGTGCAAAAACCTAATTACAAGTTACCAAATACCAAGTTATCAGCGTCATCTAAGTCTGCTATGCACACGCTACCCTCGCAGCAGCGCGGCTTGGTCTTTAGTAGTCTGCTATTAATTATCATCATCGCAGGCATGGTGCTGTTGGCGCTGTATTTGATCAAACTTGATCGCACCATTACTCATAAGTTTGAGGGCAAGCGCTGGGACATTCCAGCCAAAGTGTATTCTCAGCCGCTTGAGCTGTATCAAGGCGCCAATGTCGATAGAGATACGATGAAGACATGGCTAGAGTTGCTTAACTATCAAAGCAACAAAGCTTATGATCGCACGGGTACCTATCATCGGACAGGCAATACTTACTTTATTCACACGCGCGGCTTTACGTATAGCGCCAATGATAAAGATGCCGAGCAAGTCATCAAAATGACGATTTCTGGCAATAAAGTAGAATCTATCCAGAGTACTCTGCCTGCCAAAAGCGGCATCATTCGTCTAGAACCTGTCAATATCGGTGGTATCTATCCAGACAGTAATGAAGATCGGATGGTTGTGTCTTTGGACGAAGTGCCTCAGCCGTTGATTGATGCCCTTATCGCTACCGAAGATCGCGCGTTTTATGAGCATAAAGGGGTATCGGTACGTGGTATCGCCCGTGCCGTAATTAACAACTTTACTGGTGGTGCCAGACAAGGTGGCTCGACCATCACCCAGCAGCTGATCAAAAACTTTTATCTCAACTCAGATCGCACTATCAAACGTAAAGCCAATGAAGCATTGATGGCCGTGCTACTTGAGCTGCATTACAGCAAAGATGAGATTTTACAGACCTATTTGAATGAGATTTATCTGGGTCAAAATGGCAATCGCTCGATCAATGGTTTTGGTTTGGCATCACAGTTTTATTTTGACAAACCTCTTAATGAGCTGCGCTTAGATCAGCAAGCGATGCTGGTTGGTATGGCAAAAGGTCCAAGTATCTATAATCCACGTCGCAATCCAAATGACTCAAAAGCACGCCGTGATGTGGTACTTAACAATATGCTGACAATGGGCACACTGAGCCAAGAAGACTACGATAAAGCCTTAGAGCAACCGCTTGGTATCGTGGATAAACCTGCTGAAGGCAAAAGCCAGTTCCCTGACTTCTTAGATATTGTTAAACGTGAGCTAAATACCGTTTATTATTCTGATGACCTCAAGAACGAAGGTCTGATTATTATCAGTACTCTAGACCCTATCGCTCAATTGGCCGCAGACAAAGCCGTTGATAGAAAACTTGGTGAGCTGCGCCGTAACAGTAGCAAAACTAAGGATTTACAAGGGGCGTTGGTGAGTGCCAACCCTGAGACTGGCGAGCTAGTATCTGTAGTAGGTAGTGGTAGTGAATTTACAGGGTTTAACCGCGCGGTAGATGCCAAACGCCAAGTCGGCTCGTTACTGAAGCCTATCATTTATATGACTGCGCTTGAGAGCGGTCGTTACAACTTGGCCAGTTCAGTAGATGACTCCCCTATTACGGTCAATCTAAACGACGGTACTGACTGGAACCCTAAAAACTACGACAACCGTGATCATGGCTATGTACCATTTACCACGGCACTATCTCAATCATATAACCAAGCGGCAGTACGCTTAGGTATGGAGTTCGGCGTTAATACCTTTGCTAAGCAATTACAGCGCATGGGTATCAAAGAAAAAATTCCACCTTACCCATCAGCATTACTAGGCTCAGTTAATTTGAGTCCGATGGACATGCTTGGCATTTATCAAGTCTTTGCCACTGGTGGTTTCCGCACGCCTATTCATAGTATCCGTACGGTCATTGATGATCGCGGCCGTATTTTACAGCGTACTGGGCTTAACACTCAGCGTAGCATTCCACCTGAAACCAATTTTTTGACCAACTATGCATTACAGCAAGTCGTCTCAAATGGTACGGCTAGACGTGCGCAATCACTCGGCAGCAATTTAAACCTAGCAGGAAAAACGGGTACGACAAACGACTACCGCGATGCTTGGTTTGCAGGCTATAGTGGCAACTATGTAAGTGTCGTTTGGGTTGGCCGTGATGATAATAAACCGATTGGTTTAAGTGGTGGTACTGGCGCCTTGCCAGTTTGGGTAGATTATATGAAACGCCTAAAACTGACTCCAGTTGCCCTACCAGAGCCAGAAGGTATCGAGTGGTTATGGTTAGAGAACAACTCAGGCAAACTGTCTAATGAACGCTGTGCCAATGCTCGCTACTTACCAGTAATGTCAGCTCATCTACCAGAAGAAGCCAGCAGTTGTGCGCTAAGCCTGTACCAGCAAGATCGCGCTCGTGAACAGACACAGTTTCAGAACCAGCAAGGTGGTATCAATCAACAACGTCGCCGCGAAGGTTTAGAGATTCCAAATGGCGAAGCTGTTGAATCTGAGGGTGCAGAAGGTAGCAGCGAGCAAAGTGAAGGTGATGAAGACCGTGCTGATACTTGGTATGACCGCGCTGTTGAATGGTTCTAGCTGTTGAATGGCTCTAGCTGTTAAATAACTCTAATAGTGTTTTTGATATTTAGCTTTTAATATTTAAAAAAGGTTTTAACATGATGGTGTCATCTTTACGGACAACTACTTCAGTAAAACAAACCATAGTGCTATGGCGCAATAAAATCACGTCAAACAATACATTACTTGCAGGCAGCGCGATCGTTGGCATGCTAAGCCTAAGTGCTTGTCAAACAGCACCTAGCACGTCGACTACAGTGCAAACAACGCCTGTTCAAACATTACCAATGTCACAACCGACTGTGCCATCAACAACAACTGCTCAAGCGCCTATCACTGAAGCAAATGATCAAAGCAACTATCCAACCGAGCCTTACGATGCAGTTGACCAGCCTGAAACGCCAAATCCATTAACACAAGAGACACCTATATTTACGCCTCCTGCACCAGAAATAATGCAGCCTGACCCTGTTATCATTGCGCCTTCTCGTAACGACTATATAATCTCTGAGCCATCGGTACCGTCGCATAATGAGTTACTTGAACATGCTCGAAGAAACTCGCAGCAACGTACACAACAATCTGCCAGCAATAATAGTAATCTGCCTGCGTTTCGCAATTTGATGCAAGTAGGTATCAGTCAGTTGAAAGCGGGCAATCTAACCAATGCCGAGAGCAGCTTTACCCGTGCGCAGCGTCTAGCACCCAAATCATCGGCGGTATATTTTTATTTGGCACAAGTAGCATTAAAAAAGAACCAACCTCGTAAGGCAGAAGCGATGGCACGTCGTGGTCTTAGCGTCTCTCAAGATAGCAATCGTAGACGAGCACTATGGCAAGTTATATTGCAATCAGGACAAGCTCAAGGTAACTCACGCGTGGTCAATGAAGCAAAACAAGCACTACGCTAATAGCTGATATCTGCACATTTCAGATTCATTAGTTAAAACATCTATATACAGCATGCATTTCATTGTATGTAGATTCATCTAGGGCATTCCCTAACACCTACATTTATTTTTATTTCCGCTTAAGGTTATCTTTATGGCATGGCAACAACTGCATTTACAATGTGAAAAATCAAACGTCGACTTGGCTGAAGCGCTTTTATTAGAGGCAGGTGCATTATCAATCGCTTTAGACGATGCTGGCGATCAACCTTTGTTTGAGCCACTTCCAGGTGAATCACCGCTGTGGGATGAGGTGATACTAACAGGATTGTTTGATGCGACTACTGATGCTGGTAGTCGTCAAGCGGTTGAGCAATTAAGTCATGAAATTGCTGCACAAGTACAGGCTACTCGTATTTGGCTAACGGCTGTTGATGATAAGGATTGGGAGCGCGAGTGGATGAGCAACTATCACCCTATCGAATGCGCTAATGACTTATGGATTGTGCCTGACTGGCTAACGCCGCCTAACCCTAAAGCCACCAATATCATTATGGATCCAGGCTTAGCATTTGGTACTGGCTATCATGCTACGACTCGCCTGTGCCTAGACTGGCTAACAGAGCAAGACCTAACAGACAAAGTGGTTATCGATTATGGTTGTGGTTCAGGCATTCTAGGGATTGCTGCTTTGCTATTGGGTGCACGTCAGGTATATGCAGTCGATATTGACCCGCAGGCAGTACTTGCTACCAATCAGAATGCGGTACGCAACAATGTAGGCGATCGTTTGCAGGCATTTTTGCCAGAAGAATTTACAGAGTATTGCGCGCAACATGACATTTTGCCTGTAGAAGTGATTGTTGCCAATATTTTAGCGAAGCCGCTTGTTGGTTTAGCACCTTACTTTGCGACACTGATTGCGCCAAAGGGCCGTATTGTATTAGCAGGTTTGATTGAGTCACAAACCGAGCAAGTCACTGAAGCTTATCAGCCATATTTTGCACTGGATCCTAAGCATGCTTTTACTGCGCAAGAAGACCAACATTGGCAGCGTTTATCAGGTACATTTACCAGCTAGCAACATTTAATTACATCTGTTACGATAGAGGGCAGTCAAATGTTATGTGTTTGACGCCACTCTGTCTTTGCCCATAATTCATCGAAATTGAAAAAGTACAATGCGTATTGTGGGCAGCTATTGGTGAGTGGCTAAGCGGTATTGATAACCATACTTTTTTGGATTCGCCTCTATGACCACACCAATAAAAACACAATGCCCCCATTGCCAAGCTTGCTATAGCGTTAAACAAACTCAATTAAATCAAGTCAATGCTACCATCAGCTGTGATCGTTGCCAGCAAATTTTTTTGGTCAATAAGCATCTTGTGGTAAATTCTGAGGTTATTCAAAAACCAACACCACAAAAAAATATTCCTGCTCAACAAAAAGCTCAAAATCAACCAATATCAAACGAGCAAAAAACGTCTACTAATAGTAATCAGCATAAACCTCAAAATGTGCCAAATCGCCCTACATCTTCAATCAGTAAGAAAAAATCATCTGATACTTTGATTCATGACGACTTAATCTATGATGATATGGATATAGACGATCCAGAAGAGAACGTTCAAGAGTATGACTCATTAGATAGCATGGATGCATGGTTAACCCAAGCCAGTAATACCAGTCCTAGCGTATCAACCACAGAAAAACCAAACGCGACTCCTTCTGAAGAAACTATCAAAAGCCCTAATCCATCAATAAAGAAACCATCTACTAGTACAATATCAGCATCCTCATCAACACAGGACATGCTCAGCTCGGCAGCGGCCAATGATATTCATGCCAATGTTGAGAGTACTGATAACAATTCATGGCTGCAAAAACTATTAGAAGAACAAAATCAACCCGAAGAAACACCACCAGATGATACAGACTTATCACAGCTTCTGTCTGATATGGGAGTACCCGTCAAAGATGAAGACCCTGTTGCCGACGATCGTTTAAGAAAAACTCAGCTACCGTTTGCACCAACCCAAACGACACGTTCAATTGCATCACTATTATGGATATTAGGTTGTTTGGTCTTAGCACTGCTACTCGCAGCACAGTATGTTATTTTTAACTTAGAAAATTTAGTCAAAAACCCAGCATATGCTCAGCGTCTCCAATCGATCTGCTCTGTCGCTGCCTGCAGCTTGCCCAGTGCAGACTTATCAGCGCTTACCATCAGCAATACCTTTCATAGAAGCAGTCAGATTAAAACTGCTGGTACATTTAGCGATATAGGCGCTACTCTGAGTAACGGAAGCCTGCAATCACAACTATACCCCAATGTTAAAATAAGCGTTTACGGTAAAGATGAGATTATTGGAGAGTTTATTGCAGATCCAAACGATTATTTACTAGGAAAGCAAAGTCAGTTAGCTGCCAATACAGATAGACAGCTATTATTCACTATCCCTGTGGCTAATGCGCAAATTCGTGACATTACTATGACCGCTCTTTATTAAATTAAGTTGTCATATATAAATAAGCGTGATTAGAAAATACACCGTCAATTCATTTTCAATTAAACCGTGATAGCCAAGATAACAATGAATCTATCAGCGCTAGGCGATATTAATTTGATATACTATGGTTCTGACCCCTTACAATCAGAATTCTTCTTCATCTCAAGGATATTATTTTATGGCACCTCATGCACAGCATAATGCCAATCATTTTGCTAAAAGCTCTGAGCACCCTGCCGACTATAATAAAGACGAATACCAACCACCTACGCACGGCTTTGATTTTGCTAGTCAAAACTATACAAATAGTGCGCAGCAACCTCTACGGGTTCATGTAGAGCGTGTGGTACGTCAGTACTTTGCGATGTTAGGAGATGAGATGCCCACTGATTTATATGAGCTAATTTTAAAGCAAGTCGAAGAGCCTCTCTTATCTGTCGTCCTAGAAAAAACAAGAGGCAACCAAACCAAATGTGCTCAGATATTAGGCCTAAATCGAGGCACCTTGCGCAAAAAAATGAAAACCTATGATTTAATGTAGCATTGTTATATGAGCTTACCCATCATCATTGACTATCATTATGTATGGCAATTAAATGTTTCTCGCTTTATCTATCATGATACGGCATACCGTTGTCATCATCACCTTGCCAGACGTTTACGTCAGGCTTTTTTTATGGAAAATTTCTTATGAGTACAACCCCACTTGCCCTACTATCGGTCTCCGATAAATCTAATATCGTCGAGTTTGCTCAAGGCCTTCTCAAAGCAGGTTTTGGTTTGTTATCTACTGGCGGTACTTATCGTCTGCTCACAGAAAACAATGTCGACGTGACTGAAGTATCAGATTACACAGGCTTTCCTGAAATGATGGATGGTCGTGTCAAAACGCTGCATCCTAAGATTCATGGTGGCATCCTAGGACGCCGCGGTACAGATGATGCAGTAATGAGTGATCATGCGATCGAACGTATCGACTTGGTCGTCGTGAACTTATATCCGTTTGCTGAAACTATCGCACGTGCTGACGTGACTATGAACGACGCTATCGAAAACATCGATATTGGCGGCCCTACCATGGTGCGTTCAGCAGCGAAAAACCACGCTCATGTAGGTATCGTAACTGATCCAGCGGATTATGACCGTGTACTTAACGCCTTAGACGGTGGTACCAAACTGACAACTGCTTTACGTTATGACTTAGCAGTAAAGGCGTTTGAGCATACGGCACAGTACGACGGTATGATTGCAAACTTCTTAGGTAGCCGTGTCAACGAAACTCAAGAACCAGAAAACTTCCCACGTACATTCAATGTCCAGCTTGAAAAAGCACAAGACCTACGCTACGGTGAAAACCCGCATCAAAACGCGGCTTTCTATACTGAAAACCAGCCTTTGAAAAGCAAACAAGCCTCAATCGCAACGGCTAAGCAGTTACAAGGCAAAGCGCTATCTTATAATAATATCGCTGATACCGATGCTGCGCTTGAGTGCGTTAAAGCTTTCAGCGCGCCTGCCTGCGTTATCGTTAAGCATGCCAACCCTTGCGGTGTCGCAGTTGATAATGACCAAGTAGCGGCTTACCGCACTGCTTTTAGCACTGATCCTGAATCGTCTTTTGGCGGTATCATCGCATTCAACCGTCCGTTAACGCTTGCTGCGGCAAAAGCCATTATCGACAATCAGTTCGTAGAAGTAATCATTGCACCTAGTATCGAAGACGGTGTACTTGAAGCGACAGCTACTAAGAAAAACGTACGCGTATTGGTATGCGGCGAGCTACCGGCACCAGATCAGCGCGATATCCAACTTGACTATAAGCGTGTCAACGGTGGCCTACTGGTACAAGAGCAAGACCTTGGTTTAATCACTGCTAACGACCTAAAAATCGTCACTGATGTACAACCAACTGAAGCACAAGTGGCAGATCTACTGTTCAGCTGGAACGTGGCAAAATACGTCAAATCTAATGCTATTGTCTACGCGAAAGGCCAACGTACTATTGGTGTTGGCGCAGGCCAAATGAGCCGCGTTAACTCAGCACGTATTGCTGCTATCAAAGCAGAGCATGCTGGACTAGCAACTGAAGGTGCTGTTATGGCATCAGATGCGTTCTTCCCTTTCCGTGATGGCATCGACAATGCTGCTGAAGTAGGTATCTCTGCTATCATTCAGCCGGGTGGCTCTATGCGTGATGACGAGACCATTGCTGCTGCTAATGAGCACGGTATCGCGATGGTATTTACTGGCATGCGCCATTTCCGTCATTAAACAATCACCTATTAATTTAAGACTGGGATTAGTCGCAGCAATTGTATTTATTACTGCGACTAATTTTCAGCTTCTATAGTATTTGTGATAATTATCGTTAAAGCATCACCCAAAAAAAAGCCACTGTATCAATTGATACGGTGGCTTTTTCAATAACTAAGAATAATAAACTAGCAAATACTTAGCGTCCTTGTGCGTTTGCCATATTGCTTTCATTAATCTCAACCGTATACACCATACGTAGATAGTCTAAATAGTCTTGCAACTGGTCTTGGCCTAAATTGTCACGGATAATACTGGCTGTTTGCGCTCTTTGCATATCAGACAGTGGTGACTGCTGCTCAGTTTTAATACGGTCTCCAACCAGTAGCGTTGCACCCATCTCAGTCTCACTAGCAATCGCGACGACGCCATTATCAGCGGCTTGCTGGCTAAAGGCCAATCCACGCTCTTTGTCCGTTAGCTGCGTCGTTTGACGGTTAATCTCACCCAGTGCTTGGAAGCTTACCGACTGCTTACTGATATCAGCCGGCGTCTTGATACCAGCAGCCAATGCTTTAGCGTCTTTTAAAGCTAATGCTGTCGCTTTCTGTTGACGGAGTATTTGAGTGATTCTTGGAGTTGCATTTGCTAGAGCAAGCGTCTTAGTAGGACGATAATTGCTTGGCTGTAACCATACAGTACCGTTGCCAACTTCTACGCCTGCCGTTACCGCTTGATCTTGAATGGTAAACTCATCAAAGGCCTGTTTAACCACTGCTGGTTGCGGCAATGCAGACTTATTGTTTACTTTACGATAATCTTTGATACGCTTTAGGCTGACGTTTTCTTGCTGTGCAATATCTTCGATACTGAAACCGTCTGCTGCCAAATCATTGATTGATGTCACTTTATCAGCATAGATTTCCTGACGTTTATACTCTTTTGCTTTCGCAGTCAGCTCATCACGCATACTGTCTAGGCTTGGAATCTTTTTGCCATTGTCTTCAGTGACCGTAAATATCTGATAACCAAAGCTAGTCTTGATAAGCGCAGTCACATCACCAACGCTCAACCCTTCTAGTGCCTCTTGCACAGTATCTGCATCACTGCCAAACACTGATGGATTGAAACGTCCGATATCACCACCTGTTTCACCTGATGGATCGTCTGACTCTGCTTTAGCAAGCGCAGCAAAAGCTTCACCTTTATTCAGACGGGCTTTGACTTTGTCGGCTCTTGTCTTAGCATCTTTACCAGTAAACAGAATCTGACTGACTTTACGCTCATCAGTAGCCGAAATGCTCTGCTTATATGCTTCATACTGCTGCTGCAACTCTTCTGCGGTTACCTCATCAACCTTGATAGTTTGCGGGCTAAGCTGGATATACGCCAAGTCAACCATCGCTGCACTTTTCAATGTATCTTTGTTGGCATCATAGTAGGACTGAATGTCTGCTTTGCTAAGCTTAACTTTATCAGCATAATCTTGCCAATTAAAGCGATGTACCCAAACGTTGCGCGACTCAAGTTGCAAATCAATCAATTGACTGACTGCTTGCATAGGGTAGACGGCCGTCCCAACGATACTGGCGTTTAATTGATCCAAGCTTAACTGATTGCGAAATTCTGCAAATAGCTGGTTTTTAGTCATGCCGCGCTGACGCAAGAAGTTTGAGAACTGATCGTTTGAAAAGTTACCCTCTGCATCTTGGAATATTTCTTCTTGACGCAGCAGACGATTGATCGTGTCGTCAGACACTGTCATACCAAGCTTACCTGCTTGCTGCTCTAACAACGTACGGTCGATTAGACCTTTTAATACTTGCTCATGAAGCACATCTTCATTTAACAAGCTGGCATCTTCGACTTGCTCTAGCACTTCAGAACGACGGCTATTGACAGCAGTTTGATACTCGGACAGTCCTACGCTTGCCTCACCTACCTGCGCAATCTGGTTGGGATCGACGTTGCCGCCAAAATAGCTTTCGACACCCAAGAGAGCGAGCGGCGATAGGCATAAAATCAATAAAATGCGACCTGGCCAGCTTTTTAAGAAATCGCGCAATTTATCCATAGTTATCTCTGCTTTATTAACCTATATTAATGAAAAACCATTGTAATACTGTTAGGAGCTGTTAAGTGCAACCTGCCAACATCAGTACTATTTAAGCTAGCAATGGTAAGAGTAAGAGCGTATGCATTTTATAGTAAAAAACAAAATTTACTAAAGAAATCTGACTTAAATGACACACCTATCGCGCGCCCTATGATACGTGATTTTTCATGCAGACTCAAAATATTCACGACGCATGATACAAACTATAGCGATAAAAAAAGCACCTAAATATTAGGTGCTCTCTTCGATGGATAGCTCATTACTTCAGCTATAGACCATCGACTATCATTTTATGCTTAAAAAATCGGCTTAGTTCAAGCGCTCTTTTAAGTTTTTACCAGCTTTAAAGCTTGGTACTTTGCTTGCTGGAATGCTTAGCTCTTCGCCAGTCTTAGGGTTGCGACCAGTGCGTGCTTTGCGATCTTTTACACTGAAAGTACCAAAGCCAACTAATGAGATGCTATCGCCAGCTTCTAGCGCTTCGCCAACACTTTCCATAACAGCGTTTAGTGCATCACCAGCTTGGGTTTTATTTAGACCACTTTTGTCTGCGATGCTATCAATTAATTCTGACTTATTCATAAAATTTCCTTCAAGTTTAAGGGGGTAATAAATGCTCACGCCAAGTATTGTAACGCTCTCATGGTGCTTACGCAATAAAAACTACCTAACTGGCGCATTAACAGGTTCTTCTTTGTTATCGTCTTTATATCAAGGCAGCATAAGGAGCGCAAGCGATTTTACATATTTTTGTGCTCTACACTACGTATTTGACACCTAATGTTACGCAAAGCGTTAGGAATTTATATATAAGTGGCTCTGCATAACTGAGACGATTGGCTTTCCTATTTTCTACGCTTTGACAGATTTGTCAATTGCCGTCTGTGCATTGCTATGCATTAAGTTTGTATATTGCTGGTCATAAATAAGAGTGTCTTTATTGACTGCTAAATTGTAATGTAATAGTTTAGCCACTACAGAAACTAGCGTTACTTTTTATTATAAAGACGTTACTATAAGCAAAATATCACTGCAAGCCTTGGGCAAATACAGACTTCTGTTTGCTCAATATCTAAAACTTGCTAAATAAAAAACGGATTACTTACATGAAGCGTTCTACGTTGTCTCACTCTTTTCTTAATATCATTTTAGTATTTATCGAGTCGGCGCTGACATTATTGTTACGTTTGGATCCTGAATTGCGTAAGGCCGCTTATCCGCTTGCCAAGCAAGGCACCGTAGTAGCACTTCGCTTGTACTTACCGCATGTAGAAGTATTTGCCACCTTTAGTACCAAAGGCGTGTTACTAGATGCTCAGCTGCCGATTGGTCGTAGTGAGCCTGACGTGGTTATCAATGCTTATAGCATTCAAGTTATCAACGCCATCACCACTCATGATAGCGAAACCACCGAAAAGCTACAGATGCGCGGTGAGTCGATTCAAGTACAACTGGTCAAACAGTTTATTATGCAACTTGGGCTTGGCAGCTTGATTCAAGGTCTGATCAAAAAGATAAAGGGTGGCAAGACTAAAACCAAACCTACCGAAGCTGATTTGGAAGAAAAAAAGAACAACTACAAACTGCGTATTAAAGAACAGCAAACACAGATTAATACCTTGACCATTAAAAATCGTGAACTTGAAACAACCGTAAGAGAGCTTCAGAGCAAGCAAAAAACGTTGATGATTGTCACTGTTGTCGCCCTCGTCATTATGATCGGTTCAGTCATCGCACTATTGATGAATTAGTTTTAGTTCGCTGAATTACCTATAAATAAGCGTTCAATGTCTTCTATAGATATTGAACGCTTATTTTTTACTTCGTTAAATATATCTGTAGCAGACAAATTAAGCTACTTATATCTCACTCATATATCCCTTCTAAACATCATTGTTTTTATCAATTACAGCAATAAGCTTGATTAACCATTGAACCACACTTTAATCTTGACTAAATTACTCGGGATTAAGTATAATTACCTTAATCGTTGCACACATCGGGTTAATCATCTGTTGTTCAATAACGATAAGACAAAACTTAGCTGACGTATTATTGGTTGCTCTTTTTATCTTATGAGTGCTGATTCGAACCTTTGGCTAAGATCGTTGTTAAACATAAATGACATCAAGTTTGGAGATAACACATGCGTTTGACTACTCGGGGCAGATACGCTGTTACCGCATTATTAGATTTGGCATTACAGACTAGCCAACAAGACAGTGCTGTATCATTATCCGATATCGCCAAACGGCAATCGATTTCAATCTCGTATCTTGAACAGTTATTTTCTAAACTCCGCAAACGCGGTCTTGTCACGAGTATTCGCGGTGCTGCAGGTGGTTATCACCTAGCTAAGCCATTGAATGAGATAGATGTGATGAGTATCATATCTGCGGTTGATGAGTCAGTAAACGCGATGCAGTGTGAAGGACGCGGTGACTGTCAAGGTGGTACAATGTGCCTAACTCACGATCTGTGGTGTGCACTGTCGAATCATATCGAACAGTACTTGAAAAATATAACATTAGCGCAATTATTAGATATGGAAAACGTGCAGTCAGTCTCAGAGCGTCAGCACACCTCTACAAAAGATATTTCCATAAAAGACATTAATACTATTACTCTATCGAACAGCGAGGCAAACCCAGCATGAGCCAACATAACAACCTTATATACTTAGATTATGCCGCCACTACTCCAGTTGCTAAATCAGTAGCTGCTAAAATGAGCGAGTATTTGACTGTAGATGGTGTCTTTGGTAACCCAGCTTCACGCTCACATGGTTACGGTTGGCAAGCGGAAGAAGCAGTAGAAACTGCTCGCGGTCAAGTTGCTGAAGTTATCAACGCTGATCCACGCGAAATCGTCTTTACTTCTGGTGCAACTGAGTCTGATAACTTAGCCATTAAAGGTGCAGCACATTTTTATCAGTCTCGTGGCAAACATATCATTACCAGTAAAATTGAGCACAAAGCTGTATTAGATACCTGCCGCGAGCTTGAGCAAGAAGGTTTTGAGATTACGTATCTTGAGCCACAGCCAAGCACAGGTCTTATCTTGCCAGAGCAAGTAAAAGAAGCACTACGTGATGATACGATTTTAGTATCACTTATGATGGTAAACAATGAGCTTGGTACTATTACTGATGTTGCAGCGATTGGTGAAATCACTCGCGAAGCTAGTGTGGTTTTCCATGTTGATGGCGCACAGTCTGTTGGTAAAGTAAAAATCAATCTTGAAGAAATGAAAATTGATTTGATGAGCTTCTCAGGTCATAAAGCATACGGCCCTAAAGGTATCGGCGCATTGTTTGTTCGTCGTAAGCCACGTATTCGCTTGAAAGCTGAGCAACATGGCGGTGGTCATGAGCGCGGTATGCGTTCAGGTACTCTACCAACGCATCAGATCGTTGGTCTAGGCGCAGCATTTGCTTTAGCTAATGAAAGCTATGAAGCTGACCATGCACATGCAGCCAAATTACGTCAAAAACTTTGGGATGGTCTACAAGACATCGAAGAGATTTACTTAAACGGTGACCTTGAGAATAGCGTACCAAACATTGTAAACATTAGCTTTAACTTCGTTGAAGGCGAGTCGTTGATGATGTCACTTAAAGACTTAGCTGTATCATCAGGTTCAGCCTGTACGTCAGCAACGCTTGAGCCATCATATGTACTACGTGCAATCGGTCGCCCAGATGAATTGGCACATAGCTCAATCCGTTTCAGCTTCGGCCGTTATACTACTGATGAAGACATCGATACTGTTATCAAACAGATGCATGAAGCCGTTGATAAACTACGTGCTCTATCACCACTTTGGGATATGTACCAAGAAGGTGTTGATTTAAACTCAGTCGAGTGGGCTGAGCATTAATTTCTAATATAGCTTTTTAGTATAGCTAGCAATATATATTTATTAAACAATTGATCAGACAATTAAATTAAGCGTTTGACCCCAATTATCGATGAGTAGTTAGACACTTAAAGTTGATAAACGACTACTCATCATCTAACTAGGAGAAAACCCCATGGCCTATAGTGACCAAGTTATTGATCATTACGAAAACCCACGCAACGTTGGTAATCTTGATAAAAATGCCAAGAACGTTGGTACCGGTATGGTCGGTGCCCCAGCATGTGGCGATGTAATGCGTCTACAAATCCAAGTCGACGATAATGGTATTATCGAAGATGCGCGCTTCAAGACTTATGGCTGCGGTTCAGCGATTGCTTCAAGCTCACTTGTTACTGAGTGGCTAAAAGGCAAAAGCTTGGATCAAGCTGGCGAGATCAAAAACAACGATATCGCTCAAGAGCTAGCATTACCACCAGTAAAAGTGCATTGCTCTGTACTTGCAGAAGACGCTATTAAAGCCGCTATTAGCGACTATAAAGGTAAGCATGGCGTAGCCGCTCCAGCAGAAGAAGCTGCGATCTAAGCTAGGCTAAACCTGCTAGCGTATGCGCTACGTTGTACTAGCAACGCTAAAGTAGCAATGTGTAATCGCTACTGACGCTAAAGAGGTGACAATGACACTTATGTAATTGTCACCTTTTGTTTTCTAATAGTTGTAAGCCTATAATTTTGGCAATCTTGTAATTCTGGTTGTCAGTTTATCTAGATTTTTTTATTGATATTTATGATTAATAGTCAATGGGAGTTGGCATGATTGAAATGACAGAACGCGCCGCTCAGCATGTTCGAGACTTTTTGGACAATCGCGGCAAAGGCGAAGGCATTCGAGTTGGTATCCGTACGGCGGGTTGCTCGGGCTTGGCTTACGTTTTAGAGTTTGTAGATACCCCTGATGAAAACGACACGCGCTATGAAAGTCGCGGCGTTAGCATTTTCATTGATCCTAAAAGCCTCGTATATTTAGACGGCTTGTTGATGGATTACGAAAAAGAAGGTTTAAACGAAGGCTTTAAATTCACTAACCCTAACCAAAAAGGTGAATGTGGTTGCGGTGAGTCGTTTACAGTTTAATTGTGCAATGGCTTAATTGTTCAATAGTTGGAAACTGATAGATTTATGCTTCAACAAACTTGCATAGAAATAGTGCAGTATCTCTGCTATCGCTATGAAAAATGGCTAATATAGTTAGGTAGCCAAGCGATTGAGATATTCTTAGCTAGGTTATGACTTCAAAAATAAATAAAAAAGCAAGGCATCAGATTATGACAGATATTACTTCAGAACCACAGTTTGATAACTTCTTTGCCCTATTTGAGCAGCCTGTACAATTTGAAATCAACCAAAGCAATCTAGAGCAACGTTTGCGCTTGCTGCAGAAACGCTTTCATCCTGATAATGTTGCCAAAAATCAGACCGATATGGTTCAAGCACAGTTGCAGTCTGAAAAAGCGTCGGCTTTAATCAATCAAGCGTATCAGACTCTAAGCGCTCCTGATAGTCGTGCTGGTTATTTACTAGACATGGCGGATCAAGCACAAAACATAGAGCATTCAATCGCAGATTTAGACTTTTTGGAAGATGCGATGCAGATGCGTATGGATCTAGATGATGCTATCGAAGACAAAGATCTTGCAGCCTTGCAGCAATTACATCCTCAAATTACAGAGCGTCTAGCAAATCAATCTGAACGCTTCAATAATGCTTATCAAAATCAAGATTGGCAAACAGCGATTGATGCGACACAGAAACTGAAATTTTTAGTTAAGCTAAATGCTGATGTGACGACGGGGCTTGATGATGTCGCAAATTCATCGCATTCAGATGACGATGACTTATACGTCTAAACATCTGTGGTTATGGCTCTCACTAACAAGCTAAATTCTATATATTTGGTTAAAATAGTGACCGTGATACCGTATAATCTTTGAATCTAAGCCCATTAAACTGTCAGAATCTATCTTCTTTATGGAATGAGATTACCGACGTTAAGCTCTCGTACTACATATGCTATATTTGCTCCATTTCACTTATTCATTTTATCTCTGAGTTATCCTTATGTCTTTAATGCAAATTGCTGAACCCAATCAAAGCGCTCAACCTCACCAACATAAATTTGGCTTGGGCATCGACCTCGGTACTACACGCTCGTTGGTTGCTGTGGTGCGTTCAGGTAAGGCACAAGTCTTAGAGGCAGGTTCAGCGACAGATACATTATTACCGTCTGTTGTCTATTATCCAGCTACTGGTACGCCATTGGTTGGCTATGACGCTCTAGCGCATTTAGCGGATGATCCAAAAAATACGATCGTCTCGGCTAAGCGTTTTATGGGTCGTAGTCAAGCTGATATCAAATTCTCTCATCCTTATGAGCTGTCTGGTAATAAAGATGATATGCCCGCCTTTGTAACGGCTCAAGGTGAGGTTTCTCCTGTTGCAGTATCGGCGCGTATACTAGCCGCTCTTGAGCAACGTGCAGCAAGCGCTTTACCTGCAGATAGTATTGAAGGTGCCGTGATTACGGTACCCGCTTATTTTGATGAAGCACAGCGCCAAGCAACCAAAGACGCCGCTCAAGCAGCGGGTATCAACGTACTGCGCTTACTCAATGAACCAACGGCGGCAGCGGTCGCTTATGGCCTGGACCAATCCTCAGAAGACAGTAAGAAAGAAAGCTATTACTTAATCTATGATTTGGGTGGTGGTACTTTTGACGTCTCTATCTTAAAACTTACCGACGGTGTCTTTGAAGTATTGGCAACTGGTGGTAATAGCGCATTGGGCGGCGATGATATTGATCGTCTTATTACCAATTGGATTATTAAACAATTAAATATCGACCCAAAAGACGTAAGCCTGCACGACAAATCAATACTAGCTCAACAAGCCAAAGCTTATAAGCAAGCATTGACTGATGCTGAGCAAGTAGATATCAGTGTTATTGTCAATGGTCAGTCTTATCAAGGTGTATTAAGCCGTACAGATGTGCTAACTATCGTAGAGCCTGTCAGTCGCCGTACGCTAAGCGTGTGTGAACAAGTCCTACGCGATGCCAAGCTGTCTACTGCAGATCTAGACGAAGTTATCTTAGTGGGCGGCTCGACTCGTATGCCTGCAGTACAGCAAGTTGTGACTGAGTTTTTTGCTAAGCAGCCACTTTGCCGTCTGAATCCAGATGAGGTGGTTGCTTTAGGTGCTGCTCAGACTGCCCACCAATTGGTTAACGGGGATAGTGATAATAATTTATTATTATTGGATGTGACGCCATTATCATTAGGTCTTGAGACCATGGGCGGTTTGGTTGAAGTACTCATCCCACGCAACACGCCTATCCCTGTGAAGAAACGTCAGGTGTTTACCACTTATCAAGATGTTCAAACAGGCATGGTGATTCATGTGGTGCAAGGTGAGCGTGAAACGGTAGAAAACTGTCGTTCACTTGGACGTTTTGAGCTGTATGGTATCCCGCCAATGAAAGCTGGGTTTGCTCGTATCGAAGTCACCTTTAGTATTGATGCTAATGGTCAGCTTACTGTCAGTGCACAGGAAACTACGACCAAAACAGAAAGCAAAATCGAGATTGTACCTTCTTATGGTCTATCAGATGAACAAAAAGAACAGTTGCTGATTGCAGGGTTTAAACACGCAGAAGAAGACAAAAACGCGCGGTCTTTAATTGAGACCAAAGTGGAAGCGGAACGTGAAGTACTTGCCCTAGAGTCGGCACTTAACGAATTTGCGGCGTTGCTTTCTACTGAAGAACAACAGTCACTAGCAGAGCATATACAAGCGCTACGTAACTCTCTTAGCACTGATGACTTAGCGCTTATTGAAACGCAACAAGCACAGCTCAAGCCACATAGTGATGCCTTTGCTGCACGTATTATGAATCAAAGCGTCAAGACCAGTATGGCAGGTACTAGTGCCAAAGACTGGTAATAAATACATCGACATATATAGCTTAGCTAACACATTAAGCTAATTTCTAATATTTTTTAAATTGATTAGCATCGGACAGATAATTTATGCCAAAAGTTACCGTACTACCCCACCACGAAATTTGCCCTGAAGGCGCAGAAGTTGAGCTACAAGCTGGTGACAACTTATGCAAAGCACTATTAGAAAAAGGCATTAAAATCGAGCATGCTTGTGAGATGTCAAAAGCTTGTACCACATGCCATGTTGTAGTACGTAAGGGTTTCAACAGTTTAGATGAGATGGATGATATCGAGGCGGATCTACTTGATCGTGCTTGGGGACTAGAGCCTGATTCACGTCTGTCTTGTCAGGTCATGCTTGATGATGAGGATTTGACCATCGAAGTTCCTAAATATACCCTCAACCATGCTAAAGAAAATCATTAAACACTGATGATACTTTCTAGTTAAGATTAAAAAAGGCCAGCTATCACATAGCTGGCCTTTTTCTATATATAATTTTAAGACGATAGACTTAAAACACTTACTTGCGATTGGCATCCTCACGCTTACTTTCTGCTGCTATGCTCTTTACTACTTTTTCCTCCTCTTGCTCGATGCGTTCCAGCGCAAAATTTAAACGAGCTCTAATATCTTGATAATCATTGTCTTTCATATCTTTGAAATTTAAATGCAAATTGAAACCGGGCAATGTGTGGTCGACCCATTTAGACAAATGACCTGTACTGGCACTAGGGTCAAGTACTTGCCATGCATCGACCTTTTCATCAATACCCTTCAAACAAAATGCGGCAACGTGCTCGCATTCATAGTTATGGCATATATAATCGTAAGTGCTTTCACTGACCAGTATCTGATCTTTGCCCGCACAGGACTCAAGCCTAGAGGCTAGGTTGGCTTCTTTGCCAATGATGGTATAGCTTAGTCGACTATTACTACCAAAATTACCAACGTGACAGTAGCCAGTGGTAATACCAACACGTATATATAAGCCTTCAAACCCCATTAACCGCCATTTTTGGCGCAAAGTACGCATTTCGCGGCGCATATCAATTGCCATCGCCACACAATCTAGTGCATCTTGACGCGAGCCACGGCTATTCGGTTCACCAAAGAAACATACCATGCCATCACCAATAAACTTATCAAGCACTGCACCATGTTTATCAGCGATCGACGTCATGCAATGCATATAAGTATTGAGGATATCTGCCAAATTATCAGAGCTTAGACTATCAGACAGCTCGGTAAAGCCGACAATATCTGAAAACATGATAGTTATTTTTGCGCGTTTATTAGAAACCCTAACAGGGCTATCCGATTTGACAATAGGCTCCCAAATTTGTGGTGGCACAAAACGGGTAAGCTTATTGATCACTGATACCATTGTGTTCAGGCGTCCACTGGCCTGATGAGCACGTGCTTTAAAAGTAATATGTTGCTGATAGATACGCCTGAACTGGTACAAAATAACGCCTAAGCTTGCCACCATTACTATCAATGGTAATAGACCTTCATCAAAGTCCATACTATTCGCATTTAAGACTGTGCTAACGTAGAAAAACACAATGATAGTCACGACAGATACAGATAACAGTCTGAGGTGATTCTCAGGTCGGCTAAGAATGATACGTACACCAATCAAAGCAGCCAAACTGATTGATATGACCGTACAGCATTGTAGTGAGCCGATGACAACCGATAATAGAATAATAACGATATTAGACGTCCAAAAGCTAGTCTGACGTCGGTAGTTGTATATCAGGATCATGAGGCTTGGCAATGTGATAATAACCAATAATGCCATTGAGATAGAGCGGAAGTCGTAGTATATAGCACGCAATACAACCGTCAGTATTAACACGAATACTTCTGGATAGTCAAAATGACAGGTCCCAGTGTCCTTTAACGGCGTCATTGGTTTGAATGTCTCTGAGAAGGTCATATGAGATTCACTTAAATAAGGTGAGCTATCTGAGAGACAAAGGCATACTACACTAACATATGTACATTATTTGCCCTTATGACGATTTATCATAAGATATATCTAATAATATATTATACTTTCGAAATAAGTTTAAACAAGGTTACTGATGACTACAAGGCGACCTTTTATCTAGTTTATTCCCTCCTTTACACTTTTATTCAAATTTAAATAAAAAGAGAGACCAGATACATTTAAGTATTTGGCCTCCCTTTTTGCATATAGAATTTAGGTTCAAGCTATTCTTATTAAATGCAGGATAGAATGATAATTACATTTGCCAGTCAAACGGCATTTGGTGATGACCACGTAATGCCATCATTAATGTTTGCTGCATTTGCGCCAATACTTCTTTAGTATATGGCACCGCTGGCACACCCCATACTGGGTTTGGCCATTGCATATCATTCTGATAACGGACAATATGATGGAAATGAAGCTGTGGCACTTGATTACCAAGAGCGGCTACATTCATTTTATCAGCTTGAAAGGTTTTGGCTAACTGGCTCGACAACCAGCTCGACTCTCGTAAAAACTGTGTTTGATCTGCCTCAGACAGCTCATATAACTCTTTGATACCTGAGACACGCGGCACTAATATCAGCCAAGGAAATTGGCAGTCATTGATTAAACGACAAGTGGATAATGGAAAATC
Source organism: Psychrobacter nivimaris (assembly GCF_043419765.1). Taxonomy (NCBI): domain Bacteria; kingdom Pseudomonadati; phylum Pseudomonadota; class Gammaproteobacteria; order Moraxellales; family Moraxellaceae; genus Psychrobacter; species Psychrobacter nivimaris. The sequence goes on from NZ_JBHOFX010000002.1 coordinate 606,365, forward strand.
CCCCACTAAAAAACTATCAGCAGCAAGTTTATGATGAAGTTGGAACATAATGACGGTTCTCTTGTTATTTAATGCAAATAAAATATAGAAGGTTAAAAAGTTAGTTTGGCTATTTTATCAGTTATCGGGTTGATAAAATAGCACCATAATTTATTGGCTTAGATTAACTACCTAGCCTGCTTGACAACCAACTATGTACTAAGCAGGCTCTGTCACCATATGCTCGCTAAAATAGCGCAGCAGCTCTTGTATGACCGTCACACGCTGTTGCGGTTTGGCTAACTTATCGCTATTTTGGTAACGGATACCAGATGCGCCATTCATACGATAATGCTGACCATTTGATTGGATCAATTTAATAATCGCTAACGCATCAACTGGAGTGTCTGGCGCAAATTCCAGTGTCATACTACTACTGTTGGCATCGATTTTGTTGATCTTCAGTGGCTCTGCTTGTAAACGTAACCCATGAATGGCGAATAGCTGCTTGGTTTGATCTGGAAGTGCCCCGAAACGGTCAATCATTTCCGTACGAATATCCGTCAATGCCTCTTTATCATCGGTATTGCTAATACGCTTGTAGAACAATAAGCGCTGATGCACGTCATGTAGATACTCCTCTGGAATGAGAGCAGAGCTGTGTAGATTGATTTCACTGGTCAACGACAACGGTGTATTTAAATCAGGTTCCTTGCCAGCTTTGATGGCTTTAGTCGCACGCTCAAGCATATCCATGTATAAGCTAAAGCCAATCGCCTGCATATTACCACTTTGCTGCTTACCTAATATCTCCCCTGCACCGCGAATCTCTAAATCCTCACTTGCCAGCATAAAGCCTGCACCTAAAGTATTGGCACGCTCAATCGCATGCAAACGGCGCTTGGCATCACCTTTGAGGCCTTTAAGGGAAGGCACTAATAAGTAGCAATACGCTTGGTGGTGACTGCGTCCTACTCGGCCTCTCAGCTGATGCAATTGCGCAAGACCAAACTTATCTGCACGCTCAATGATGATCGTATTGGCATTGGGCACATCAATGCCCGTTTCGATAATGGTAGAACAAACCAACACATTGAATTTTTTATGATAAAACTGCTGCATGATCTGCTCAAGTTGGCACTCTTGCATTTGCCCATGAGCTACTCCTACTCGTGCTTCTGGCACTAGGTCACGAATGGTCTCTGCCATACGCTCAATACTGGCAACATCATTATGTAGAAGATAGACCTGCCCACCACGCAGAAGCTCACGCAATATGGCTTCTTTCATCAAGGCTTCTGTCTTTTGCATCACAAAAGTTTTGATGGCAAGTCGTCGTGCAGGTGGCGTGGCGATAATCGACATATCACGCATACCTGAGAGCGCCATATTTAGCGTTCTAGGGATCGGAGTCGCCGTCATAGACATACTATCGACATCTGTCTGAATAGCCTTGATACGCTCTTTATGACGTACTCCAAAGCGATGCTCTTCATCCACAATCATCAGTCCAAGGTTGGCAAACTTCACATCTGGTTGTAGCAGTTTATGGGTACCAATGACGATGTCCACTTTACCAGCAGCCAAATCAGCCAACACCATTTCTTGATGTTTTTTGCCGCCAAAGCGCGATAAGCTCTCGATACGAACTGGCCAATCGGCAAAACGATCGCGGAAATTGTCTTCATGCTGACCGGCAAGCAATGTGGTAGGCACCAGTACGGCAACCTGATAGCCAGCACTAACGGCAATAAAGGCGGCTCGCATCGCGACTTCTGTTTTACCAAAACCAACGTCGCCACAAATAAGACGATCCATCGGCTGGTTTTGTCTCATGTCTTCCATAACCGCACGAATGGCATTTGCTTGGTCAGCGGTTTCTTCAAAGGCAAATTGACTGGCAAATAATTCATACTGTGATGGGTCTATCTTAAAATGAATACCTACTTTGGCCTCACGTCTTGCCTGCATATTGAGCAATTCAGCAGCGACGTCATGAATTTGCTCTAATGCTTTTTGCTTGGCTCGGTCCCATTTACCACTACCAATCTTATGTAGCGGTGCTAAGGCAGGATCGCCGCCACTATAGCGACTAATCATTTGCAGATTGGCCACTGGCACATAGATACTAGCGTCATCAGAATATTTTAAATGGATAAATTCTTGCTCACCATCGCCCACATCTAAGGTAATCAAGCCATTATAACGACCGATACCATGCTCAATATGCACTACTGGACTGCCATCTGTTATCTCAGTGACGCTTTTAACCAAGAACTCTTCTGACACACCGCTTTGGCGACGACGGCGCGTCTGTAAGACTTGACGACCAAACAGCTGTGTCTCGCTAATCAACACCAAGCGTTCAGGCACATAGACACCGCGCTCAATTGGCGCTACGGTCAGACCGACATGCGGTAGATGACTGTTATTAATAGCGCTGGTTTTATCTGCGGCTAAAAAGGCTTCAAAGCTATCGTACGCCTTGATATCAATCTTGCCCTTAAACAGTTCAATGAGAATCTCGCGACGGCCTGCGGTTTCTGCAACGATTAGTACGGGTGTTGAAGTCTTTGATTGCGTATCCAAGAAGTCGAGCAATTCAGATAATGGTTCAGACTTTTGATGATTGACTGCTAACTGTGGCGGTTCTTGAGCACTTAATGTCACCAGTCCTTGTTGTTTAGTGACACTCGATGGCAATGGTATTTGTGAGGCATCTATACTTTCTGACACTGCCACATCATTCATCGTAGCCAGTTCATCACGAGCACTTAATATTACTCTTGGATACTGATTTAGCTGTTCGTTAAGCGCGTTAGATAGTAGATACAGCATTGTTGGCTCTACGATAGGCTTATCAATATCATGTCGACGTTCTTCGTAGCGGCGCTGGATTTGTGACCAGTAATCAGCTTGTTTTTCATTGATTAACTCATCGGTGATAAACAACGCATCGCTTGGTAAATAGGAAAATAAACTACTCTCCACCTCCCAGTCTTTCAAGTCAAAAAATAGCGGCTGATAATACTCTAATCCGCTACTAGCAATCCCTGCCATTACGTCTTTATGCAGCTCAGACTTTCGGCTACTGGTATTGGGGAACATCGCGGCAAAGTTTGTGCGGAACGTCTCACGCCCTTCATCGAGCGGAAACTCTTTTGCAGGCAAGATTTGAAATTGGTCGATAGGTTTAGAGATATCTGGCATTTTATGCAGTAGTGACAATGACTCCTTCGCCATACTGGTATCGTTGCCCGTTAACATCGCCTTCAAATCATCGGCAGTCAATGTACGCTGCGTTTGAGGATGAAAAAAGCGAATCGTTTCGATTTCATCATCGAACAAGTCTAAACGTAGCGGAAAAGGTTGACCCATGGCAAAAATATCAATAATACTGCCACGTACTGCAAACTCACCTGGTTCAAAGACATTTTCAACAGCGCGGTAACCAGCCTTTGCCAGTAGCCCGCGTTGGGTATTAATATCAAATCGATCACCGACACTCAAATCAAAGTGCTGACCAATTAACCAACTTGGCGGTGCGACGCGATGCATGAGGGCTTGTATCGAAATAAGCAGCACACCTGTTTTTGGCATATCCGTCAACAGATTGATGCGTTCGCTGACGATGTCTTGATGCGGAGATAGCTCATCATAGGTTAGCGTTTCCCAGTCCGGGAATACGTAAGCATCGACTCCGCAAAATGCCAGCTCAGTCTCTATTTGATTGAGTTGGTTTTGGTCACGTGCCACCACAACTTTTAGGCGCTCGGCAACATTCCACATAGGCGTTTGAACCAAGCTTGCCAGCCACAAACTGCTAACCGCACCATGGACAGGCGCTAGCCAACGCCGCTCGGCATTTTGGATAGGAAACAACTGCTGGTTAATAGGGTCAAACGCGTCAGTCAGAGCAGTAATAGGCATAAAGAGTAGAATCAAAGTTAAGGAGTCAGAAAGCTATTATACGAATATTTGAGCAATTACCAAAACTTATGCCGTAACGGTTTGTCACTTAAGAGTTTACTCATTAATGCTTTAGGGTTAACAACGATTATTGCGCTTTAACTGTCATTACACAATAAAAAACCCCAACTTATCAGCTGAGGTTTTCGTTTTTGCTAATCAAGCCAAGCCTAAAACCTCAGCTGATAAGTGGTTTATCACTAGCGATGATACCATTGTTATCAGCATAAACGAACATACCTGAATTCAACATCAAATTACCGAAGCTGATTTCGATATCCGTTTGACCTTCATCACGGCGGGTTGATTTACGCGGGATACAACCAAGCGCCATCACACCAAGATCCATCTCTGCCATGTCATCAACATCGCGGACACAGCCATATACAATTACCCCAGCCCAGCCATTATCGATAGCTGATTGTGCAATCATATCGCCTAGTAGTGCACAGCGCATAGAGCCGCCGCCGTCAACGACCAATACTTTGCCATTACCTTCTTTGTCTTTGCCACCGCTATTCAATAGTGACTTAACGCGGCTATTGTCTTCAAAGCACTTAACCGTCACGATTTCACCGCAGAATTTGTCTTTCGCACCAAACTGACGGAATGACTTGCCTTCGATATTTGGTAAGCATACTTGCGACTCAGGATTGGCATCCAATAGATCACAAGTGACAAAATTACCTCTATCCATTTGTATCGATTCTGACATTGCTCCTGCTCCTTGTTTTTAGTGATTCAACTGACTGGTATTCAAATACTTATTGATACTTTGATAATAGTTATTGTATTTTTTACTCTTGTATTCTCGTTTTAATGCAATCTTGTCCCAATGCAATTAACAATCGATATCTGTAGATTTCCAGTTGTGAGACTGAGTCTGTCACTAGAAAAAATGTACTTTATTTTTTGACACGAGTCATCGCTAGCATCTGCTTATTTTCGATAATATCGATATGCTTGATTTGAGGTTCAGTACGATATTTACTACGATGATAGATATCATGAGCACTCATGGCCATGGCACTAGCAACGCGTTTAGCAGAGATAGGATGTAACGATAGTGACTCTGACACGAGCGGCGAAATGAGTTTAAAGGCTTTTTGACCAAGGCTCTCAAGCGGACGACCTTTATGCTTACCAAGCAATAATGACGGGCGGAAGACGACCAATTGGCCAAAATCTAATGCCATAACAGCCTGCTCTGTCTCAGCCTTGACTCGATTGTATAAAAAACGACTGTCAATATCCGCATTCATTGAGGAGAGTAAAAAGAAATTCTCTACCCTTTTGTCACGACATAACTTGGCAAAATTTACGTTATAGTCTCGATCTACCTTGCGAAAAGCCTCATCACTACCAGCCTGCTTTTTTGTCGTACCCAAACAACTAAAAGCATCCGTAGTTCGATCGGCACCAACACTTGCAAACACTTCAGAGAGATTATCAAAATCATTGATTTGATAAAAACGCATGCTGGCATTAATGTAGCGTGGCGGACGACGAGCAATCACAATCAATGTGTCATAAAGCTCACTTAGTTGCTTTACCAAATGCTGCCCTACTAACCCCGTTGCGCCAATCACAATTGCTTTTCGCTGCATATCCTATCCACTTATATAACATTTGATGAACTATATTGATGAGAAAATACCTATATCAAGGCCTATCGTTAGAATATCATACCTAAATTCCTCAATAACTGACGCTATTATATAGGATATATTGTAAGAGATTTTATCAACCCTCTACGTCTATCAGCGCTTACTACTGATTTAGTTACTAGAATGACCCAAATTCGATGATATTACGTAACTTCTTTGAGCATTAATCATCAAATATATTGTCCTTAGTTCAATAATTTGCTAAGATAATCGGCTTTACACGTCAACGCTGTTTAATTATTCCAAACAGCTCTGACGCTTACGATGATCTATTCATATTAGATGCTTTAATATTAGACATCGACATCATATTTGACGAGACGGCTGCTCGTCACCGATGATTGTTAAACCCATTATTGCAATCAACATTCATATTTTTATCTATCTTTATCAAGGAGATACGCGTGGCTAATACTGCACAAGCTCGTAAACGCGCCCGTCAAAACACCAAACGTCGTCAGAACTCTGCGTCACAACGCTCTATGGTTCGTACTTACTTAAAACGTGTTGATGCGGCTATCGCAGCTAAAGATTATGACGCGGCTACCGAAGCTTACAAAAAAGCGGTACCAGTTCTTGATCGTATGGCTGACAAAGGTATTATTCATAAGAATAAAGCTGCTCGTCGTAAGAGCCGCCTAAACAAAACAATCAAAGGCCTACAAGCTTAAGATTTGTATTGATTAGACCGCATTTCGCTTTTATAGCGTAATGACTAAAACCTTGTCACTGGTTCTAATACCGTGGCAAGGTTTTTTTATGCCTATTCAAAACGTATTCAATGAACAGCTTCCCTATCAACTCATTTCAATTTGCGATTAAGAACAAAACATTAATTCCACTGCACTTCTGGCGGCAATAGCAACTTGCTAGGATGGTAACCAGCTGCACGATAACCGTCTAACAATGAACTAATCGGCCGAGTATATACCTGACCTCGCCAAATAAAATGCGCACTCGCTTGATCAAATGGCTTATCATCAAACCATAAAAATACGCCTTCCATCATTTTCGGCCAATCATTCCAATCAATCTCTATCACATCGAACATAACTGCTAAGAACGCAGATAGCAATGTATCATGACTCACAGCAAGCATCAGATGACCATGTTGCGGCTGATTCTGGTAAAAAAGCGACAGGATATCCAAACCCCCTTGATAGGTGTTTTTAGTCCCTTCGAGATTGCCTTGCAAAAAACGATTAATAAAGTTCAGCACACCAATTTCTTTGAACACAGGATTGGCTATTTCAGGCTCAGTGACAAGACTGCCAGGCTCAACTAACAATGATTGATGCGTAATGTCACGCCGTAGTCCTGCCCCCTCTTGCATCAGCTGCGCGGTATCGATACAACGCCCAATGGGGCTGGAGATACTATCGACGTCGAGCGAATATGGTAGATGACCTGATAACCAACGACCCCAAGACTTTGCCAGTATACGGCCTTTAGGAGTCAACGGTAACTGATAGCTGGCAAAACCATTACCATCAGAGCGCTCGCGTAAAGAGTGCCTGGTAAATAGTATCAGTCGCTTATTTTCAGGCAATAGACTGACGGAGGAAATCATACTATCTGGTAGGTGCGAAGGTGCAGGCGCGCTTGGGGTGTGACTCGCAAGCTTGTCAGCAGATATTTTGGACAGGGTGTTGTTCAGATATTTACTCATGACAGCAAGCCTAGCAGATTTCTTATCAGGAATGAACCACAGACAAATCTAGTTGCAATATATCTTATAAATACTCTGCACTCTTTAAAAAAAACGCTTTATTCAAAAGAGTCTATGTCTAGAATAAATGAAGATTTACAAGATATTTACACACGGTCCTAGCCAATATCAATAACTTTGTCCCATGCAAACTCTAATGCCGTACTACTAACTTCATTTGGATAGGCTCGTGGATTGACGATCACTCGCGTATTACCAATTCTATAATCAAATGCTTCATGAGTATGTCCGTGTACCCATAGCATCGGTGCCCAGTCTTCGTGCATCCATCCTGACAAGTCACTAACGAAAGCCGCATTACTCGGTAGATTGGCATATTTTTCAGACACCGATAATGCACTGACGCTATGATGACTCATGACTACTGTTTTTTTACCTAGTTCATGAGATTTGATCAATGCTTGCTGTAGCCACTGACGATGCTTGGCATGAATCTGCATAGATATTTCAGGCGAAAACAGTTCGTTGCCTGCATAGATTTGCTTGTAGTCACGCATAAAATGCCTAGCAGCAGCCATGGTGTCTTCATTAGCATGATACTGATAGTCGGTCCAAAGCGTACAACCTAAAAGGCGTATATCACCGATATCGATATGCTGGCATTGTAATACGCGAACTCCTTTTTTAGACGCAGTATCATAGTTATCCCAAGTTGCCAGTTTATGGTCAAAGCTCAACACATCTTCATCAAAGTATTCATGATTACCAGCGATAGTAATCAGGGGAACTTCTAAGCGTGCTGCTTGCTCTTGCAACCACGGCATACCTTTGTCGCTATTAGCAGTATCCCCTGCTACTAATACTAAATCTGCATCAGTTTTAGGAATATGTCCAACGGGGTGCGATTGACGTGCATAACTATCAATATGTAAGTCACTCAATATCTGTAATTTCATATTATCCAACATCATTTAGTGGCGTTATTATTAAAAATCTAATTAGCGATAAACGCTCATAGCAGTACTACTGATATTTAGCTAAATGAGCGTTTTTCATATAGTTATTATATTTTAGAAAGGTTGTAAGAATAAATTTAAGTAGTGTAGCAGCTTTTCCTCGACCATCAAAAAGTAAAAAGACAGCCATTTAGGCTGTCTCTTTTTCTCAACATCTATTCAAACTTAAATACTTTGAAGTATTGTCTGCAGTTTAGCAGCAGGGTCTGAAGCTTGCGTGATCGAACGGCCAATGACTAAATAATCAGAGCCATCTATTAGCGCCTGACTTGGTGTACAGATACGTTTTTGATCATCTGCATTGTCTTCAGCTAAGCGAATACCAGGCGTTACCAGTTTGAAGTCTTGACCACATAATTCTTTAAGTGCCTTTGCTTCTTGAGCCGAACAAACTACCCCATCAAGACCAGCTTGCTTGGTCAATTGTGCTAGTCGGCTCACTTGGGTATCTAAGCTATCAGTGATGCCTGTTTGCATCAACGCTTCACTATCCATAGAGGTTAATACAGTGACTGCGATAAGTAAGGTATCAAGATCTCTATCTAGCAAACGCTGTTTTGCCAACGACATGGCTTCTAGACCTGCGCTAGCATGGACATTCACCATCCAGACACCAAGTTCAGCGGCAGCCAATACTGCTTGAGCAGTAGTATTAGGAATGTCATGGAATTTTAAGTCTAAGAACACTTCAAAATCACGTTGATGCAATGCCTTGATGATATCAGGACCACAACGGGTAAACAGCTCTTTACCGACTTTCAATCGACATTGAGACGGATCTAACTGGTCAGCTAACGCTAGAGACGCCTCTACCGTCATATTGTCTAGAGCGACGACAACTGGAGAGTTAATTACATTATTCATGGTTTTACCATATATTTTGAAGTTATCAAAGTATTGTATTTGAGGTCAGTACTGCGATTTTTGAACTATTAACTAGGAGAGCACCTAAAAGATTACTTACTGACTTAATCTCGTCTACGCTTAGACAGAGTAGAGCCTTCAGTTAGGCTAGTTGCGTCAGTATTCTGTACATTGGTAGCAGAAGCACCATAAACAGCTTCATCTACTGTTGGCGCGGTTGCTTGACGATCGATAATTGTATTGGCTTGAGTCAATTGCTCTTGTAGGTTTGCATTTGCTTTTTGCAGGCGTGAGATTTCCCACTTATTCTGTAGCACACGAAAGATAAGCAATGCTAGTAAAATACCAATAACAATACCCAGCATCAAACACAAAATAAGTAGCAACCCTAGGTTCATCGTAGGTGCTTGCGAAAACAGTAGGTTGACTCCGACCTCAGTATTATTTGCCAATACCAAACCAAGTGAATAGGCAAAGCTCAAGAATAGCAATACAAATAGTAAAAAGCGCATGAGACAGTTACCTCAGTTTGGAATGATAAATTTTGACGGTTAGATAGCCAGTGCTGGTTTAATTAACCGTTTGCTACCGTATCGTTTACTGCTTCGCGTAAGGCCTTGCCTGGCTTAAAATGTGGAATCGCTTTAGCCGGTACAGGTACGCTTTCACCTGTCTTAGGATTGCGTCCCATACGGGCACGGCGATGATGTAGACAAAAACTACCGAATCCGCGAACTTCGACTCGGCCATCATTGGCTAAAGTATGGGTCATCAAGTTTAAGATTTCACGCACTGCGTCATCAACCACGGTATCTGCCATGTTGTCACAGTTTGCACTCAAATTACTAATAAATTCGGATTTGTTAATCGCTTGCTGCATTATTACGCTTGCCTTGTTGATTGATGGATAAGCTGATGATAAGTCAACGCTCTATAGTACGTAAATGCGTTTGTATAATTAAACTATATATACTGAATCTTTGAAAACTAACATTCAGAATCATATTATGACCATAAAAAGCTTATAACTATCATCTCGTTACTCAATGGTGCAAATGATAGCGGATATTAGCGTAAATGGGAATAAGAGTTTGCCCATTTGGCTAAAAACCTCTATTACTAACTGTGTTAATAAAATCTAATCATAAAAAAAAGCGACCGAAGTCGCTTTTTTTATATTACTTTTATATCAATAGTTTGCAGCTTACTGCATTTGCTCTTTGATCAAATCACCAATAGTTTTTGGCTGTGCATCAGAACCTGGAGCAGCAGTAGTGTTGGTGCTACCAAGATCTTTAATCGCTTGACGCTCTTCAGCTTCGTCTTTCGCTTTGATAGACAAGTTGATGTTGCGTGTTTTACGATCAACACTGATGATTTTAGCTTCAACGTCATCACCAACAGTCAGATGCTTAGTTGCATCTTCAACGCGGTCACGTTGGATTTCAGAAGCACGTAGATAAGCTTCAACTTCGTCAGCAAGTTCGATAGTAGCGCCTTTGGCATCTACTTCTTTTACTTTACCATTAACGATAGCACCACGGTCATTGTTGACTAGGTATTCGTTGAATGGATCAGAGCTTAACTGCTTCACGCCTAGGCTGATACGGTTAGCTTCTGCATCTACAGACAATACCATTGCTTCAACGGTGTCGCCTTTATTGTAGTTACGGATAGCATCTTCGCCAGTTTCGTTCCAAGAGATATCAGATAGATGAACAAGACCATCAATACCACCGTCTAGACCGATAAAGATACCGAAGTCAGTGATTGATTTGATAGTACCAGTGATTTTATCACCGCGCTCATGTTTCTTATCAAACTCATCCCATGGGTTAGCTAGAGTTTGTTTGATACCTAGGCTGATACGACGACGTTCTTCATCGATATCAAGAATCATTACTTCAACTTCATCGCCCACTTGAACAACTTTAGATGGGTGGATGTTTTTGTTGGTATGATCCATTTCTGATACGTGTACTAGACCTTCGATACCTTCAGAAATCTCAGCGAAACAACCATAGTCAGTCAAGTTGGTTACGCGAGCTTTTACAACACTACCTACTGGGTAAGTGCCGCCAACGTTATCCCAAGGATCAGTACCAAGTTGTTTTAGACCTAGGCTAACGCGGTTGCGTTCACGGTCAAACTTCAATACTTTAACTTTTAGGTCTTGGCCAACTTCAACAACTTCAGATGGATGCTTGATACGGCGCCATGCCATGTCAGTGATGTGCAATAGACCATCGATACCACCTAGATCAACGAACGCGCCGTAATCAGTAAGGTTCTTAACGATACCTTCGATCTCGATGCCTTCTTCAAGCTTGTTCAATAGCTCTTCGCGCTCAGCTGAGTTTTCAGCTTCCATAACTGCACGACGGCTAACAACAACGTTGTTGCGCTTCTGGTCAAGTTTGATGACTTTGAATTCTAGCTCTTTGCCTTCAAGATGCGTTGTATCACGGATAGGACGTACATCTACCAATGAACCTGGTAAGAACGCGCGTACTGAACCGATATCTACAGTGAAACCGCCTTTAACTTTGCTTGAGATAATACCTTTAACGATTTCATCGTTATCAGCGATTTTTTCAAGGAAGTTCCAAGTTTCAACACGTTTAGCTTTCTCACGTGACAGCAAGGTTTGACCCATGCCGTTATCAACCGCTTCAACTACGACATCAACGCTATCGCCAACTTCAACTTCAAGTTCGCCTTCTTCGCTTAAAAACTCTTCACGAGCGACGATACCTTCAGATTTAAGACCAGTATCTACTGTGATCCAATCACTATCGATGGCCACAACAGCACCTGTAATAACCGAGCCACGCTCGATATCTAGGCCCTGCTCTTCAATGCTCGCTTCAAATAGTTCAGCAAATGATTCCATTATGTCTACCTTTGTATAGCCGTATCCTGTCCAGCACAGTACGGATCAAATTTATGATTGTATAGAACGAAATACTGGTTTTATATCCCATGCAATCATATAAAAAAACGTTTGTTGATAGCGAGCTCATCGTAATTAAAACTGACTAACAACAACTGTCTTATATCGACTGCAATATCTTAAATAAACTAGGTTTTTCTTACTGCTTCAATAAAATTTAACTTAACCGTATTATTTTATACTAAAACAATGATTAATAGGAAACTTTTTGGTACTTAATATGTTGTTTTTACTAGCTATTAAATAACTAACTGTTGAAAAACACACCTTTATCTTGGCAATGCTTTTTGACCTGCTCATATACTGCATCGGCATTCAGTGCTGAACTATCAAGTAATAGGGCATCTGCCGCAGGCTTTGATGGCGCTGTACTGCGATTTTCATCACGGTCATCACGCTCTTTTATCGTCGCTAAAATCGCTTCAAAATCTGCTGTTTGACCAGCGTTCAACAACTGAGTCACACGGCGCTCTGCACGTGCTTCAGCACTGGCGGTCAAAAACACCTTAACATCAGCATCTGGGAAAACAACCGTACCCATATCGCGGCCATCAGCTACTAAACCAGAACGAGTGGCCATATCTTGTTGTAACTTAAGCAATGCTTGGCGAACCTGTGGAAAGACAGCTATCTGTGATGCATAGCCTCCGACCGTTTCATTGCGTACTTGCTCACCTACTGCTTGTCCATTAACAATGATATCTACACGTCCTGAGTCATTGTTTGGTACAAACGCTATCTCTAAGCTTTCAGTCAATGCCAGTACAGCATCTTCGTCAATTGATTGGCTAGCATCTGCGCTAATCAAACCCGCTTCAAAGGCTTTTAGTCCGACAATTCTATAAAGCGCACCAGAGTCTAACAACTGATAACCCAGTACTTGTGCCAGACGCCATGTAACAGTGCCTTTACCAGCGCCACTAGGACCATCGATACAAATAACAGGATAGCGCACTGATGAGATGTGGCTATTCTCTGTATTGAGTAAAACATTATCAGGTGTAGAACTAGTCATAATACTTACTCAATAATATGCGTTACTTATATCGCTTATCGTATGTCATTAATAAAACAATATTTATTCGTATGTTAAGTCTTTGATAGCCCATTGAAATGCGTGCTATCAAATAGGGCAATATTATAGCAAAAAATCATCGTGACCACTAGCACCAAGACTGATATCTTGTTTATTAGTATTTCTAGTTTACATAGTGGCTTTATTCTTTTTTGCCGCTTGCCTACGCTCACGAAAAAATGTCTTGAGTATTTGACTGCTATGCTCGCTGCATAACCCGCTATAGGCTTGAATACTATGGTTGTAAAAAGGTTGTAATGATAAGTCCATTTGACTACCAACCATCCCAGCACGCGGTTCACTCGCTGCGTACACCAGCTTGTTTACACGCGCATGGATTAATGCGCCGATACACATCGTACAGGGCTCTAGAGTGACATATAAAGTAGTCTGTAGCGGCAGGCGATAGTTTTCTAAACGTGTACAAGCGTCTCTCAATGCAACTATCTCTGCATGAGCAGTAGCATCATGGCTAATAATAGGTTGATTAAACCCTTTACCTATAATCTGCTGATCATGTACCAATACCGCACCTACCGGTACCTCTCCTCGCTCAGCACCTTGCTTAGCAAGCTGAATTGCTTGTTGCATCCATTTAATATCTTCAGCTAACCAAAAGGTGCTAGCCTGAATATTTAAAGGTTGATACGGCATTAAGCTTATATTCTGTATATTTTGCATTTATTGTGGTAATTGCCAGTCAATTGGAGTTTGGCCATACTGCACCAAGTAGTCATTTGTTTTAGAAAAAGGTTTAGTGCCAAAGAAGCCGCCACGGTTTGCCGCGAGTGGTGATGGATGTACCGCTGTCAAAATTAAATGCTTATCGGTATCGATATACTTACCTTTCTTCTGGGCTTTACTACCCCACAAAATAAATACGGTATGCTTTGTCTGTTCATTGACGGCATCGATGACGGCATCAGTAAACTGCTCCCAGCCTTTATTTTGATGACTATTTGGCTCGCCTTCTCGGACAGTTAGTGAGCTATTAAGCAGTAGAACGCCTTGCTGTGCCCAGTATGTCAAATCGCCATGCGCTGAAGGCCGAATGCCAATGTCATCTGCCATTTCTTTAAGTAAATTATTTAATGATGGTGGCTTAGGAATGGCTTTAGGAACAGAAAATGATAACCCCATAGCCTGACCTGGACGATGGTAAGGATCTTGGCCCAAGATTACCACTTTGACTTGCGATAACGGCGTAAGGTTCAGCGCATTGAACATCAATGGTGCAGGCGGATAGATACTATCATCCGACTGATAGGCCTCTTTTAAAAAAGCGCGTAGATTGTCCATATTCTCAGACGTTAATTCATCTGCTAATGCTGTTTTCCAGTCTTCTGGTAAACGGACATTGTCTAAAATCGCTTGTTTTTGTTCTGGAGTCTTGGTTGTCGGTTCATCAAAAAGTTCCATAGTGTGTCCTTTTTATACTTATTATCTTGTTATAAGTTCCATAGCTTTGTTAAAGCCAGCTTAATGTAAATAATCATACTAACAAAAAATGGTGTACGCTTTGTTAATAAATTATAGCAATAAAAAAACGGCTACCGCTGTAATACGGTAGCCGTTTTTGTCATATTAGCACCAGTAACTTAGCTAGCTAGAGACTCAGAATCAGGATGCGGTTCATGAGTTTCAACAACTGTTAGAATAATACGACTATCAGCTGAGCCTTTGTCTGATACCTTATCAAGCTTCATCGTATCACTCTCTTGGGAATCATCGACTTTAGGCTCTAAAGTCAGATGTACGACACCGCCATTGACCAAATCACCAAACAAAATCATACTTGCCAATGGTTTTTTGATTTCATCCTGAATCAGACGTTGCATCGGACGTGCACCCATTAGACGGTCATAGCCTTTATCTGCTAGGTAATCACGTACATCATCATCAATCTCTAATGTCACTTGTTTATCATCAAGCTGTACTTGCAATTCAACTAAGAACTTATCGACAACTGATACGACAACTGATGTATCTAGAGGGTTGAACTGAATAATGGCGTCTAAGCGATTACGGAACTCTGGCGTAAAGACACGTTTCAGCGACTCTGTATTATCACGGCTATGGTCTTGTTGAGTAAAGCCCATTGACGAGCGACTGATACTATCAGCACCAACGTTCGTTGTCATAATAACGATGACCTGTTTAAAGATTGCTACACGACCGTTGTTATCGGTCAATGTACCATGGTCCATTACTTGTAGTAACAGGTTGAATACATCCGGATGCGCCTTTTCAATCTCATCAAGCAACAACACACAATGTGGATGCTGATTGATTTTTTCGGTGAGTAAGCCGCCTTGATCATAGCCAACATAACCTGGAGGCGCACCAATCAAGCGTGATGCCGTGTGCGCTTCCATATACTCTGACATATCAAAGCGTACCAATTCTACACCTAACAGGTTCGCTAACTGACGCGATACTTCTGTTTTACCCACACCAGTCGGACCTGCAAACATAAATGAACCGATTGGCTTATCAGGTGCTTTTAATCCTGCACGTGATAACTTAATAGCATCAGCCAATGTGGCAATTGCCTCATCTTGACCAAATACCAAGTGCTTCAGATCTCGATCTAAATGCTCAAGGATACTCTTATCATCACTCGATACAGATTTGGGTGGAATACGGGCCAATTTAGCAATAATAGCTTCAATATCAGCCACATCGATTTTCATCGGTGGCTTTTGACCTTTTGATAACTTCACACCATCTGCTGATTTAGCACTATCGCTCGCTTTCGCAGTCGCTGCTTCATCCTGCATTTCATTATCTGTATCACCCTCGATACCTTCAATATCAGCATTAATCTGCGCATCAAAATCTTGCTCTAAATCAGCAATGAAACTTTCTTCCGCTTCGATATCATCGACATCAGGCACCACGCCTAAGCGCTTGTACGCACCTGCTTCATCAATCACGTCAATGGCTTTATCAGGTAAAAAACGCTCATGAATATGCTTGGCTGATAACTGTACCGCTGTGACCAACGCTTCATCCGTATACTCAACATTATGGAATTCTTCATAACGAGGTTTTAGGCCACGCAGGATATCGATGGTGTCATCCACACTAGGTTCTTTAACATCGATTTTTTGGAAACGACGCGACAATGCATGGTCTTTTTCAAATACTTGGCGATACTCAGTAAAGGTTGTTGAACCGATACAACGTAGCTCGCCGTTGGCAAGTGCAGGCTTAATCAAATTAGACACATCCATATTGCTGCTCATAGATGAACCAGCACCAATAATCATATGAATTTCATCAATAAAGAGAATAGCATTTGGTTTTTTCTTTAACGCATCAAGCAATGACTTCATGCGTTTTTCAAAGTCACCGCGATACTTAGTTCCCGCAATCAATGAACCGATATCAAGGCTATAAATCACGCAACCATTAAGTGGCTTTGGTGCTTTATCGTTAATGATTAACCATGCCAAACCTTCAGCAATAGAGGTTTTACCTACGCCAGGCTCACCTACTAGCAATGGGTTATTTTTACGACGACGGCATAGTACTTGGGCAGCACGTTCAATTTCAGAGGCACGACCAATCAAAGGATCTGTTTTACCTTCGGCAGCTCGCTGGTTTAGATTGGTCGCAAATTCAACCAGTGGATCTTTACTGGTCTTTTCAGAGGCACTACGGCGTTCAGTGCCTGCAGAACCGCGTGATTCAGAAGGCTCTTCTTTATCTTGACCATGTGATAAATACTGAGTTAGCTCAAGGCGACTGATACCTTGTTTTTTAAGCAGGTAGACAGCATAGGTATCATGTTCTGAAAACATAGAGACCAAAATATCAGAGCCTTCTACCAAACGACCACCACCGATCGACTGCACGTGAAAAATAGCACGTTGCAAGATACGATCAAAGCTTTGAGTCGGCTGCGGTGACTGTTCTGTATCAGCATCGATAGTTGGCGTGTGTTTATTAATATAAACCTCAAGCTCGGTACGCAACGCCGAGACATTAGCATTACAAGCAGTCAACGTATTGGCAGCATGAGTGTTTTCTAATAAGGCCAAAAGCAAGTGTTCAACAGTGAGATACTCATGCGATTTTTGGCGCGCAAGCGTCATTGCTAAACGTAGAGAAACTTCAAGATGACGACTTAACATAACAACTTCCTACGGTTATATCTATCTTTATAATTGATAGTTTTATGAATGAGTTAGTAAGTAAATCAGGGCGGTAGATGAATTGTTCAAGGGCTATATTCGTATTATTAGAAGTCATGAATAAATGAGGTGAGCGGTAGACTATTTACTAAATACTATAATCTCGCTATCAGCCAACAGTAATCATAACTATCAATGGCCGCTTTTCTTTATATCAACACGATACTTCAACGGAGTCAATCTATTAACACAGACTAAAATGTATCAAAGCGTGCTACAAGCTAGTAGCGACAACCTTGATAACGAATATTAAATGTTTAAAAACTGATTAGATAGAAAGAGAGATTGATGTTTTAGAAGCTAGTAATGACGTGGTTTTAGCAAGTTCAACGGAGATACTTAGTCTAAGACTATTGAATAGGATTCTCTAATAGATAGGGTTATTTGCTATAGAAATCAAGGCCCTATGGATAATAAATCTATTTTAAAATATTCTACTTGTATATAAGAGGAGTGACTGAAAAGTCAAAAAAGCTCACTATAAAGGTGAGCTTTGATATGAATTACTGGGAAATAAAGAACAGTAGGTAAAACTTTAATAGAGCCATATATTAGTACAAGAAACTAATAAATTGCTCTACTCGCCTTGATGCGGTTCGATTTGAGTTAATAACGGATAACCTTCACGATGTGCCAGACTATTTACTTTTTTAGCCTTGGTCTCGGCGATATCTTTGGGATAAATGCCAGCAATACCTTTGCTGCTATTATGAATAGTCAGCATAATCTCGACCGCAGAATCCATACTATGACGAAATTCTGACTGCAATATGTATACAACAAACTCCATCGGCGTGTAGTTGTCATTGTACATAACGACCGCATACATAGGCGGTTTGGCTACTTCAGGCTCTGCGACCAATACATCTGCTTGCGGTGACGTTTCACCATCGGTATCACCGTCTTGTGCACGATGAGCAGGCATATTGGGAAAGTGCCAATCAGCAACCGTTGGCGTGGCTTGTGATATCATTTTTTTCATCATAATCAAAATATAATTATAAGGTAAGTTTAAGATAGAGAATGTTAAGGCAGGCGATAAGACATGGTATAAAGCAGAACCACTAATTAGGGCTATTGTGCTTTGATTTCAACCACAGCATCGTCACTGAGTGTTTCAATAAGACATGAGGAAATTAAGGTACGATAGGACTTTCATCAACTTCTGGTAAATCTAAGAGCGATGGTAGCATGTTATCTACACTATCACCGAGCTTCCAGTCATACAACTGCTCTACTTTTTGACCACCAGCTTGCAAAGTCAGTTTGGCTTGCAATGGTCTAAAGCCTGATGGCATTACAAAGCGACCACGTATCCGAACGATACCTTCGATCATATGATATGCAGGGTCAAGTGGTACTTCTACAAGATCATCATTGTTAAGTAACGTCAATACAGGCCTTAAGCGTTTGGCTTGACCATCGCTACTGAGCATCCCAATATCAAAACCATACTCAAAAGCATTTTCAGGTAGTGGCGAAATTTTGGCACCTAATACCTGTAAAGGCATCCCACCTTTCTTACGGATAACATCTGAATACAGCTCATTGAGCTGTGATACTTGCTTATTTTCTACTGTTAATTCTTGCTGGCTCTCACGCAGTTCTTTTAAATTAGCCAAACTGATGGCCAGTTCTTGTTTGGCAGTTGCCGCTTGGTTAGTAGCTATCTTATTGCTAAGGCGCAAATCTTCTAGTGCTTGTGTCGCTTCAGTGCTATCGATGATTGCTTGCTTGGCTTCTGTTTCCATCGAATGAAGGCCACGTTGGTAGCCAAGCTTATGACCAAATATTAGCCCAACCACCGCTGTCACTAATACGGCTACAACGAACAGTGCCAATACCAATGTAGAAGCGCCGCGTTGTGAGCTAGCAATACCACTTATCGGGACATTATTATTTCTAAAGGAATGCTGTTTGCGCTCCAAGCTAGGTATAACTGAGTCTTTGCACGATAGACGTGCTGGCTGTGAGCAAAAGCGTAGTACGAGCTGAACACGCATTTAGACAGTATCTCTTAAGGGTAAGGGCAAGTCATTATAGCCGAATTTATAATCAATACCTAGCACCGCAAATGTGAATGATTGGAATATGAAGTCGTTGATATTAAGGAACAATCGGTGCAAAGTTCAGTCCCATTGACTCATCAAAACTGAACATCACATTCATGTTTTGTACAGCCTGCCCAGCAGCACCTTTGACTAAGTTATCTTGAACGACGATAACCGTTAGCTCAGCGCGCTCATTGTCCTGATGTACCGCAATGCGTAGACGGTTACTAGCGCGAACACTGCGCGTATCGGGATAAAGCCCCTTCGGCATGACATCAACAAACAACTCTGACGCATAGCTATTGTCAAATGCTTGCTGCCAATCGATAGCAGCACCTGCGTCAGTCAGCTCCATATGAATAGAGCTTAGCATGCCACGAATCATCGGTACTAAATGCGGCAAAAAGCGAATACGGTGCGCGAACTGACTGTCTAATAACTGTGCAACACCCTGCTCAATCTCTGGTAAATGACGATGGCCTTCGACGCTATAAGCCTTAAAGCTATCTGTTGTCTCAGCATAATTGAGTGCAAGTGATGCTTGACGACCTGCACCAGACACACCAGATTTTGCATCAATTACAATACGAGACTCAATCAAACGCTCTGCTTGCTTATTCTGAGCTTCGATAATTGGTTTTAGACCCAAAATCGCAGTCGTTGGATAACAGCCTGGGTTGCCTACTAGTAACGCATTCGCAAGCTTGTCGCGATTGATTTCTGGTAGACCGTAGACTGCTGTTTTCAACAGTTCAGGACAAGCATGTGACTGTTTGTACCAGTGCTCAAAGTCAGTCAGTGACTGCAAACGAAAATCAGCAGCCAAATCGATGACCTTAACCCCAGCTTGTGTAAGCGCTTCAGCTTGCTTCATTGCAACACCATGCGGCGTCGCAAAAAATACAACATCACATTTTTGCAATGCAGCAAGCGTATTATTACCCAAGTCGCTAAAAACGATGTCAGACACACCGCGTAAGCTTGGGAAGATTTCATCAGCACGAGTGCCAGCTTCGCTACGAGAAGTTAATAAATCAATAGAAACCTCAGGATGAGCAGATAATAAGCGAATGAGCTCAATACCCGTATAGCCTGTACCACCGACGATCGCTGCTGAAATCATAAAACACCCTTTTCTTGGTAAATACTAAATATGCACTGATAGATTCTATATTTGCTTATAACTCATTCAGTTCCATAAATTATACAGTTCCACAAATGCGAACAAATACAGAATCACTCTCTAAATATTCTGACTCTTAAATTTTATAGTCGTGTACTGCATCCACAAACACTTTGGCATTGTCAGGATTGACCCATTGGGTGATACCATGACCTAAGTTTGCTATGTAACCAGTCTTTTCACCGTCGGCGTAAGCACGGTCAAGCATGGCATTCACTTCAGAACGGATAGTGGCAGGCGAGCCGTATAACGTCGCTGGATCTAAGTTACCTTGGATAGCTTTGCTGCTTTGCAGTTTTTTATGCTTTTTGGTCAACTGACGCTGACTCTCAGTCAATACTTGACGCGCACGATCAATCGGCATCGTCCAGTCTAGACCTAGCACATCTGCTTCGCTGTCAGCCTGAATATCAAGCCATAACCCACCACCTTTAGTGAATAGCACTACAGGTACTTGTGGATGACGTTCCTTTAGTTCGGCGACAATACGTTTATTATAAATGTGTGAAAATTCGATAAATTGACGATGGCCTAACGCCCCGCCCCAACTATCGAATATCTGTACAATTTGAGCGCCAGCAACGATTTGGGCATCTAAATAGTCAATAACTGACGTCGCCAGCTTGTCTAATAATTGATGTAAAAAATCAGGGTTACTATATAAGAAGCCTTTGGTATAACGATAATCCTTCGAGCTACCGCCTTCTATCATATAAGTAGCCAACGTCCACGGACTACCAGAAAAACCAAATAGTGGAACTTGACCATTCAATGCTTTACGAATGCTGGTTACGGCACGCATGACATAGTCTAGAGAGTCGTTTGGCTCAAGCACTGGCAATCTATCAAGATCAGCCTGCTCACGAATAGGATGTTTGAACTTAGGGCCTTCACCTGTTTCGAAATACAAGCCCAATCCCATCGCATCAGGGATAGTTAGAATATCACTAAATAAAATAGCGGCATCTAAGTCATAACGACGCAATGGCTGCAGAGTCACTTCAGTAGCGCGGGCTGTATCTTTGCACAGACTCATAAAGTCACCCGCTTCAGCACGAGTGGCCTTATACTCTGGTAAATAACGACCAGCTTGGCGCATCATCCATACCGGTGTGGTATCAATGGGCTCAAAACGTAATGCACGTAGCAATCTATCATTTTTTAAAGGTGCAAACTGTTGTTGAACCGAGTTACTACCGTCTGAAGCACTCATGTACAAATCTCCAAAACAGCACAATATCCATATTTATCAATGGATATTGTGCTGGATAAAATAGGTTGAATAAAAAAGGTTATATGAAAGCGCTATACAGTTAATGCAAGATTGTCGCGGTGTACCATGACGACACGTTCTTCGCTACTGCCAAAGATCTTATCGAACTGTTCGGTACGCTCACGAGCGACGCGGCGCGCATCATTCGATGAAAAGTTTACCTGCCCAACGGCTATGCGTTCGCCAGTATCTTGATGAATGATTTCTACCACATCACCTTCATCAAACCCGCCCTGCACTTCTACAACACCCACTGGCAATAGACTTCTATTATGCTCAGTCAATGCTCTTGCAGCACCTGCATCGACGACCAAGCTACCTGACATACGCAGATGCGCAGCTAGCCATTGTTTACGCGCGATGATTTTATCTTCGTCATTAGTCGTCAACAATGTACCTACGGCTTCACCTGATACCACACGGGTAATAACGTCATCGATAGCACCGCTGACAATAACAGTAGGACAGCCACCCATTGCCGCAAGGCGTCCAGCACGGATTTTGGTTAACATACCACCGCGTCCAAGCTTACCGCCATCTCCTGCAATATCAAATAAATAATCCGCCATTGCACGTTCTTGGCGAATCATCTTGGCATCAGGATTATCACGTGGGTTATCAGTAAAGACGCCTTCTTGATCGGTTAAGATAATGTACAAATCCGCATTAACCATCGCGGCTGCCATCGCACCCAAGGTATCGTTATCGCCAAATTTAATCTCATCAATCGTGATGGTATCGTTTTCGTTGATAACAGGTAGTACGCGCCATTCTAATAACTGGGTCAACGCCCCAGTCGTATTAAGGTAACGGCTACGATTAGACAAGTCATCATGAGTTAGCAGTAGCTGCGAGCTTTGAATACCATGCTGAATCAAAGCTGACCACCATGTTTCAATCAACCCCATTTGACCAATAGAAGCACAGGCTTGTAATGCTGCTAGTTTCTTGGGACGTTCCTCAAGGTTCATACGTACCACACCTTCAGCAACGGCACCTGATGATACTAGCAGTACCTCAACGCCTTTTTTGTGTAGCTTAGCAATCTGCTTTGCCCACTCATATATGGCAGTACGATCCAGCCCTCGACCGTTATTGGTTAATAGTGATGAACCAATTTTGACAATAACGCGCTGAATATCAAAGTTGCGAGTTTGCTTAACAAATCTTGCTTCTTCCATCGTGTTTGCTATGTCATCTGCCATATAAACTCCTTTTTTTCATATCAATTGATTGTAGGGATTAAATTCACAATTCAAGTATAACTGCTCAAGCATACTAGCTTAAGGAACGTACATTACCTCAACGCCATCGTCATCATCGTCGTCAAAATCAGACGCATCCAAGCCTTCACGTGCTGCTTTACGAGCCGCACGATATGCTTCACGCTGTGCTTCAGTGTTAAGACGTACTTCAGCTTCTAAACGCTCAAAACGCTCTTTTTGTGCTTCAGCGAAGATAGGATCTTCTATTTCACGCTCACGCTCAAGTTCAATGTCATTCATTAGATGATATTTGACCGCATCAACGCCTTCACCAGTTAGCGTTGCCGTACGGAAGACCATACCAGTCCAACCAAGCTCTGCGACGATATGAGTACAAAGCGCGTTCAAATCTTCATCATTAACCTGATCGATTTTGTTTAATACCAAAATCTGCGGTAAGTTGGCTAATTCAGGAGAAAAACGCTCAAGCTCGTTCAAGATAACGCGAGCATTCTCAACTGGGTCGCTGCCATCAACAGGCTTGACATCAACTAAGTGTAGCAAACGACGGGTACGCGCAACATGCTTTAAGAAGCGAATACCAAGTCCTGCGCCTTCTGATGCACCTTCAATAAGACCAGGAATATCGGCCATCACAAATGAGCGATGGCGACCAATATCGACCACACCCAAGTTTGGTACTAGGGTGGTAAACGGATAATCAGCTACTTTTGGTCTAGCAGCAGAAACTTGACGGATAAAGGTCGATTTACCAGCATTCGGCAAACCAATCAAACCAACATCAGCCACTACCTTTAGCTCAAACTTAAGAACTTTTAGCTCACCTTCAAAACCTGACGTCGCTTTACGCGGTGCTTGGTTGGTTGAGCTTTTAAAATGGGTATTACCTAGACCACCGTCGCCACCTTTGGCAATCAGTAGTGTCTGGCCAATCTCAATCAAATCGCCCAATACTTCGTCTGTCTCGGTATCAACTACCGTGGTACCAACTGGTACTGGCAAATAAAGATCATCAGACCCTTTACCTGAACAGTTTCTACTATGGCCGTTCTCAGCACGCATGGCGTCATGACGACGCGTATAACGATAGTCAACTAGGGTGTTGGTGTTATCTTCTGCAATGACATATACATCTCCGCCCTTGCCGCCATCACCACCATCAGGTCCACCACGTGGGACATACTTCTCTCGGCGAAAACTGGCGATTCCGTTACCACCGTCACCTGCTTTTACCGTTACGACGGCTTCATCAATAAATCGCATCTTACGTTCCTTAATTCACAATCCAGTCTATAAACTGGTTACAACCAACGGTTGTATTTTGGGGTTTTGCTATGTTGTTGCGTCAAAATGAATACTGTATAAAGTCTACTTTTACTTAGTGCCCATTATGACAATAACACCCGATAATCAATCGGACTATCGGGTGTTTAAGTATGACAGTTAAAGTCCTACCAAGCTATTTAAAGTAGCAACTGCTATAGCGCCATTCTTATGACACGATAGCGCTACTATACTTGGTATGACGTTATTGCTCTACTGTATTTAGTAATCTATGTTGGAATCTGAGCGTATCTGATTCCGGCCATTTGCGTCGCCAAACGCAATACCTGAGTACTATAACCTACTTCGTTGTCATACCAAACATATACGATAGCTTGGTTGTCAGTCAAAATAGTGGCTTGAGCATCGATAATACCAACATGAGTCGTACCAACGAAATCCGTTGATACCGCTTCTGTAGAATCCGTATAAGCAATCTGCGACTGCCAAGTGCTGCTATTGGCCATTTTACGCAAGAACTCATTCAACGCATCAGCGCTTGCTGGTGCAGTTTTTAGATTCACGTTCAAGATTGCTAAGCTAACGTTTGGTGTTGGTACACGAATAGCGTTACCCGTTAGCTTACCGTTTAGTTCTGGCAATGCTTTACCAACAGCTTTTGCAGCACCAGTACTGGTGATAACCATGTTCATCACAGCACTACGACCACGGCGGTCTGCTTTATGATAGTTATCAACCAAGTTCTGATCATTAGTAAATGAGTGAATAGTCTCTACATGACCATTTACAATACCGTACTCATCATTCAATACATTCAGCGTTGGTGTAATCGCATTGGTCGTACAGCTAGCAGCACTAACGATCGTATCATCACCAACAGTGTCATTGTTCACACCATAAACGACGTTTTTGATATCGCCGCCAGCAGGTGCGGTTAGTAGCACTTTTTTCACGCCAGTAGACTGTAAGTGCTTACCAAGGCCTGCTTCGTCTTTCCAGATACCTGTGTTATCGATAACAAGAGCATTGTCAATACCATAAGCAGTATAGTCGATTTCGCTTGGGTCTTTGGCATAGATAACTTGTACGAAACGGCCGTTAACGATCATGCCGTTATTATCATCATCAATGCTGATGCCGCCTAAGAATCTACCATGGATTGAATCACGCTCAAGCAATGAGATACGCTTAGCCAAGTCACCAGCAGCGGCTGGACGTACAACGATCGCTTTTAGTTGTAGACCTTTCGCGCTTGACGCTTGTGACAATAGCAGACGAGTCAAGATACGACCGATACGGCCAAAACCATACAGTACAACATCCGTCGCGCCATTTATAGCACCAGCATTGTTGATAGACTGTAGAGCGGTCTGTAAGTCAGTATCATTAGCAATCAATTGACCAACATCGATACGAGTGGCTTGGATATCAGTGTTTTCTGAGATAACTTTTACCATCGCTAGAGTATCAGCGATATCGATAGCTTGGGCACCATGGTCGCGTAGTGCTACTTTTTGATGCAAAGCGAGTATTTGACCAACTGAGGTAGAGTCTAGCGTTTCGCCAAACAAAGTCACTTGTACGTCTTGCTTGTTATAGAGCTTGTTTAGTAGCCCCATAAGCTCAATCGCTTGTTGCTCTTGATTGTTATAGTTGTTCAAGTGGTCTTGATGTAATTGGCGTAAGGTATCAGCGTTGCTCACGAGAAACATCCTTATGGTCAGTAATGTATGATCAATAAAATATGAAGAAGTGTAAAATAGATAGGTCGTGTATGCTCTAAATGGCGACTCTAATATGATAATCAACCACTATCAATATGGGTTATTGACGCTAGAGTATTTGAATCGCCTAGATTTTAGCCTAAAACGCCTCATTTTGCCAGTAGTAACCGATTAGCTAGCGTGCATAATAGGTTTCATTCTCGTATATAGCTCTTATGTATAGTTCTCATATACAGCTAGTAATAAAAGTAAAGGCAGCTTTATATGCTGCCTTATCGAGACGTAATGAAATAATAATCGCTATATGGTTTAATTAAAGCAGTAATTTCAGTTACATCTATTATGGCGCTAGATTCACCGTTTGGTTGCTCTGCGACGTCAATGTAAACTCTTTTAAGTCATAACCTTGCTGCTGAGCAATTTGACGATATTTAGTATACGTTTCCTGACTGATATTTGGCGAGCGTGCTAGTAGCCATAAGTATTTTTTATCAGGCGTTCCTACTAGCGCAGTTTTATACTCTGCATCACGTGCCAGCACCCAATAATCAGCACGGCCGACTGGAATCCAACGAATCCACTTCGGTAAGAACGTCACTTTTAGTTTGCTGCCGCTTTCATCGACTGGCTTAGCCAAACCTTCTGCGACAATACCTGAACCGTCCTCGCTCACACATTTGTTAGTAACCGTGATTCCTGAGCCGTCATCTTTTTGAGCATAATTGGCGGTCACATCACCAGCACACTTGCGCTGAAAATACATCGGCAAACGGCCAATTTCATACCAAGTACCTGCATAGGTATTTAGATCTACGCTATCTACAGTAGTTGGCGTGCTTGCAGATTTATGAATAATATCACTCGGCTTAACCGTTAGCACATCAGTCGTGGTCTTCTCACTCATCGCATCATCAGACATGCCATTAGTTGCTACGTTGTTAGGTGACGTGTTTACTGGCGGCGTGGCCGCATAAGCTGAGAACGCTGCTAACGGTATAATAATCGCTAAGGCAATGCCTGTATGTTTGATTAGTCCATTCATAAATATGCGCTCCGGTATTTCTTTGTAAGATGAATTGTTTGTTGATGCATCACTCATTTGCTCAGCGTCGATGGCGTGTTCAGAACTACTGTTTAGATTATCTATTTGATCCTCTAACAGTCCTGACATTAATGGCTCATCTTCATTTAGCTTTTGTGGCTGCTTATTTTGCGCTGACTTGTAGCCAGATGATTTGTAGCCGCTAGCCACGTCATGATTGTCCTCATTACTATTTTTTAGATCTTTGCTTATTTCATTGTTACTCATAGCTGACTCTTTTGCCCTAAGGCTATTGTCGGCGCTTTTGTATCCAAAATAGCTGTCTTGCGAAGACGTGTCTTTTGCCAGATGGTGCGAATATTCGCCATTCGAGCTGTCGTGATTATAGCTAGCATCGTTACTAGCTTGGTTTGTCTGTTGCGTATCATCGCCATATTCATTGTCATTGAGCGATTGCTTAGGCTGCTGAATTTGAGAACCAGCTGCCTGTGAATCAGTCCATGCTGACTCAGGTAACTTATTGGTTTTCATAGGAGTACCATTCTTAAATAGTGATTGTTAAAAACGCTTTATGTACGGCATCTATTTGGTCTCGTTTTCTAAAAGCCATTTGCTTTGGTATAAATTATTTGTGCAAAACTTGACTCTACAAAAGCTTTTTTATTATTGTATTTTGAGCATTACTTTTGGTTAGTCACTTGTCTATAGAAATAAGATCAACGTATCGTAGATATGCAATATATATTAAGGACAACTGGACTATTAAAACAGTAGTGCAATGTAGGAAAACGCAACGGTTTGTAAGTAACTATGGGGTTTGAGTGTTGTTTGAACACATCATAACCACACAGTTACTTACTGGATAACTAAGTTAAAAATCAGTTATTTGAACTTACTAAGCTTAATACGCATTTCTAATACGGGTCACATTCAGACAAATGGAATTATAGCTTGTAGATAGCTTTCTTGAGTCATGCGGATTATATAAACTGACGAATACCTGCCACACTGATACCGCCATACTGCAATGCTTGATTGAGCATAGCAGGCTCTAGACCACCTAACCCAATAACAGGCATATCAGCTAACTCTGCCAACGCTGACCATGCTTCCCAGCCAAGCGGTACGTCATTAGGATGCGTTTGGGTAGCGAGTACAGGCGATACGAAAGTACCAATCACTGGTGGTAGCCCCTGTTGTATCCTCATGTTGGCAAGTTGATTGGCTGCCGTTATGCTCGCGATGTTATGACAGCTGACGATGAGCGGATGGTCTTTAGATAACGACTGTGTAAGAGCTGTAGGATTGCCTACCCCATCGAAACACTGCATCAGTGTCGAGTGTGTCAGATGCTCGGCAACTATTCGCTGGCCCATTTCTGTCTCATTAGCGGTTAGTGAGCCTTGCCCATTTAAAGGCTGCTCATTATCATT
The DNA here is from genome assembly GCF_043419765.1 of Psychrobacter nivimaris. Lineage (NCBI taxonomy): Bacteria > Pseudomonadati > Pseudomonadota > Gammaproteobacteria > Moraxellales > Moraxellaceae > Psychrobacter > Psychrobacter nivimaris. The sequence continues at coordinate 634,972 of NZ_JBHOFX010000002.1, forward strand.
AGGTAAAATAGCTAAAATATCTGGACGTGCCGTTATCAATTGCTCAGCAAGATGCTTAGAATTTACATCCTTTAAGCGGATATATACCCATGACTCTGATGCTAGCTTTTCTTGATGATACTGTAGCCATGCCGCTGCTGCATCAGTGTTTGTGCCGAAATGTGCTAGAGGATAAGTAATCGCTATCTTCGATGGGAGCTTCAACCATTCAAGGATTGTCTTATTAGCAGCGGGCAAATGATACTCTCCTGTCAAAAGCTTTGATTTGCTTACCCAAGTCAGTGCCTGCCCTTCTAAACCCTGCTCACGGTGTTTATGCTGCTCGTACTGCTCGGCTGTCAGCTCAATCTTATAAACCTGTAAGCTGACCTGCTTATCGCCATAATCATGATGCAAACGCCCAAGCTTAACGACAGTATTATTATCAAGCAGAATACCCGTCTCTTCCGCCACTTCTCTTATCAACGCCTGCGCTACTGACTCATTCGCTTCTATCTTTCCACCGACGAACTCGTAACGATTTCCTTGATGTTGAGTAGCATCTCGAAACCCAAGCAAATACTGATCTTTATAATGAATGACAGCCACTGCAACATTTACGATGCTAGGTTTTTTAGTTTTCGTATTACTATTTGTTTTACTGTCCGGCTTCGTCTCTGATTGTTGATTTGACCCGTTCGACATACTTATATCCTTTATTTCGGTATTTACTTTGATTATTTCTGATAATTTAATAGTTTTTATAGGCTAGATGATTTATTTGGATTTACCACTTAACTCATTAATTTATTTAGATAAAATACTTAATCGAAATAGTTTATAACAGTAAACTTAGATAAGTTTACATAATAACTGCATTTTATTTTATCAATTGCCTTGCAAATTTATAAAATCTAAATGATAATTATTATCGTTAAAAACAATTACGCTATGGTTAGCCAATTTTTTAAGCCACTTCTTCTCAAAAGGAATTTACTATGAGCATGGTCATCTCTCGTTATTTAAACTGTCGTGAAAACCGTCTGCCTACTTTGCAATCACAACATCTATTTGCACTGACTAAAGAGGTACGTATCGAGCATGAAGGCGAAGAGTATCGACTACGCCTAACTCGCAACAATCGCTTGATTTTAACCAAGTAACGTCTACTTCAGTGACACCTTGTTCAATACTTCTATAAAAAAACGCCTCATAATGAAGGCGTTTTTTTATAGGTTATACAACTTAAAAATAATTTCAAAAGCTCTCTCAGCTGACATCAACTAGAAAGCAGTTGTCTTACTAGGGCGTGTCCTCATTTTAAAAATGGTGATAAAAATGAGATAAATCGCAGTCAAACAAGGAAAATAGCGCAGATAATATCAAGATATTAGTCAGCTATTTGACGCCATTTGGCAAGATTTAGCCATTTTTAACCCATTTAGATAACTATCGATTGAATTGAGGACATGCCCTAATAAACAATTTAGAACTGCCAACTATAGACCACATCCACTGCATTTTCAGCTGCTGAGCTTGCTTCCACATAGATACGGCGTGTCAATTGATAACGAACAGAAAGACTGTTTTGGGCGTTGAAAACACCCACACCATAGCGAATGTATAAATCAGGGGTCACATAACCTGTGACGTTGACATTGGTGTCCTCGCTACTACCTGAGGCATCGACTGTCAGACTCTGCAAGCCAAATGCTTGTCCGATTTGATTGGTCAGGCTACGAGTGCCACTCAGACCAAAGCTCAGTCCAGCAGCGGCCAAATTATTGGTCACTTGCGATTTAAACCCTTGCTCACTAATTTGTGTCGCGCTCTTATTATCGATGCGACCCGTTACCAACGCGTTCATGGCTTGTTGTTGGGTCAGTCCTGCATTGTTAAAGACGATAATATTGGGGCTTTCAGTCGTTCCTTTGACACGCAGACCGACTGTTTTGCCGTTAATCGTTTTGGCCGCTTCAATACTCAGACTCGGCTTCATCACATCACCATTAAAACGAACTTGACCATAATTCAGCTCTAGGCTTTGTCCAAAGGCATTGATGTTGGTACGGCGTGAGACCTGTACAACACCTCTGGCACGCATGATACCTGTGCCATTCTGAGTAACATTAATCGCCCCTGCCAATGGAATGACGGCGCCAAAACCACGGAAGTTGATATCATCGCCCAAATCAACACCGATATCAGCATTGATTGACCAAGGTTTTGAGATAGCCAGTACTTCATCGATATTACCAATCAAACGACGATCTAGTACTACTGCATCCTCAGTCTGAGTGATGATATCTTCGCTAGCTTCAGGAGGACGAATGGTCGCAGACGGCACACTGATCGCTCCTTTTATATCAACATAACGGTCACCTGGGCGCACGATAATATCGATATCAGGATCAATCTCAGCAACCAGTAATGGAGGCTGAGTAATGACTAGGCCTTCACCGACGATACTCAACTTGGCCTGCAGTTTTTGCTGCCAGTTGACTGTCCCTGATAGTTCGCCTTCACCTGTACCACTATTGAATGTGCCATCAATGGTCGCTTGTGTACCGCGGATTTTGGCTGCCGCATTTACTTTGGACAAATTCACTGGCAAATCAAGCATGGCTATACGGCCGTCAGAGAGTTTTACGTCGCCATAGAACTGCGGTTTGGTTAAGGTACCGCCTAGGCCACCCGCCATTGTGACGTTACCTCTTAGGACGCGCATACCAGGGAAGAAAGGCTTAAATATCGCAAGATCAAGCTCGTTCAGTACCAATGCACCAGAGATTGGTTTAGGGTCTTTATAAGGATCGACGATCACTTCAGCATAGCCACGCGCACCGCGTCCAGTATTGATATCGGTACGCAGTTTGATACCCTCAGGCACAGACAAAGCAATGAGAGAGACACGCTTGTATGGCAAGGTCATTGATGTGCTCTCGCCATCTTGAACAAGGCCTATCTTGCCATTGTCTGAGTATAGCGTGGTATTAATGGTTGGCGGACGACCACGTTGCCATCCGACGATTGCTTTACCATTAATCTTACCATTCCAGTCAATATCTTCTGGCAAGAACACTGAGAATAACGACGTATCTAAATTCTGCAACGCTACATTGACCTCACCTTGGTCTGGCGATGCCACTAGTTTTTCTCGTAGACAGAGCTTGCCGGTTTGATCCGTGGCCTGCCAGCAGTGAGCGGCAAGCTGTACTTTTAGATCACGGTTTTCACCACCTTGATTGTAAGGTAAATTCACAATCAGCTGTGCAGGTTGCAACTGATTCAAAGTCGCATATTTAGATTTAATGCGGCCTTTTCCAATGACACCTGACCAACTTAGCCTATCTCGATCAAAACCACCTTTTAGCCTAGCGCCGACATCGAGTTGCTTATTGGCTACATTTAGATCGACCACATGAGATTTTTCGGTACCATTAAAAGACGCTTTAACACTATCGAAACTTTGACCAGCAGCATCTAGGCCTTCAGCCGTCACGATTAACTGGCTTGGGCTATTGGCTAAGTTGACGAGCTTGCCGCGTACACGGCCTTGACGCAATATAAAGCCAGGTAGCGCGAGTCGCTCACCGACCAAGTCAATATAAATAGTAGGCAGTGCTTGACCAGCTGGTTGAGACAACGTGGCACCGCCAGTGACTTTACCAGCCAGTTGACTAGACAGCTGATCTAGACTGGTGATATTAATTTTGGTTTGTAGCTGCTTGGCATTGCCGTTAGCCGTAACGTAATTGTCACCCCAACGCAGCACCAGATTATTAGCGTTTAAGCTATCAATCAAAGCATTTACTTGCTTGTATTGCGCTTGGGCATCTTGGGTCTGAAGCTGTTTGAAGTAACTCGCTAAATCTTTAGGCAAACGCATCTTTGCTGATAGGCTGCCTTTGGCACTCAGTTGCTGCCCTTTTAGCATGCCATTCAGATTGACTTGTTTAATATTGACGATCTGCTGCGTGTCACTCCAGCGGCCATCTGTATCAATCGTACCAGTAATAAGGCTTGGGGTATCTTTTAGAAAATAGCCAATGTTAAAGCGATCCATCACTGCGTTGATATCCCATGCAACGCCTTGACGCACATCAACGGTACCGCTGGCATCAATACTACCTGCCGCACCCACATGACGGAAACGGTTGATACGGATCAACTGACTGTCACCACTGGCTTCTATATTCAGCTTACCTGCTGGCAATTGCTCGGCATCTAATATGCCGTTGAAATTTACGGCAAAGCGCTGCAATGTGCCTGCGGTGTTTTTGCTGTTTTTTGGCGCATTTTGCCATTCGCCACTAGTTTTTAGGTCGCCTGTAATTATCGCTGGATTATTGGGTAAAAAATAACCCAAGTTGAACTGGTCAAAACGACCATCTATATTCCAGCCAATATTTTTACGTAAGTCGATGACCCCTTTCGCATCAACTGCGCCCGCTTCACCCTTATAGTTCAGCTTACGAATACTAATCAGCTTTGGCGTACCCGCAGCATCGATAGACAGACGACCTTGCGGTACATCTGCTGTATCAATCCGACCATCAAAACGCGCATCAAAGACTGACAGCTCACCACCTACGATATCGACACTGGCATCACCAGCACCAGTAATACCGATAGCACGATCTGCTTGCGATGCATCGAGCTGCGCTTGCATATCAGTGTTGTTTAAAGTAATCACGTGACGTTGACCGCTGACACCATTTTTGGTGATGTTTAGCAATCGACCACGCGCACTTATACTACCTGTTAGGCGCTCAAGCGGTAAATCGCTACGATATTTCTTAGGGAGTAAACCTTTGGTACTAGCGTCAATCTGCCATGTCAGTGGACGCTGTTTGCTCGCTAACTGAATCTGTCCTGTACCGGATAAACCTCCTACGATGCCGTTATAATTAAGATGATTGATATCTATGATATCACCAACCTTACGTATACGTAGATCGTAGTTGCCCTTGGGTGCAGCATTTAGCTCATTGATAACGGCATTGGCATCGACTGATAAGGTCGAACCACGAACGATGACGTCTGCCTGCCCACTAGGACTGTCGATATTGCCAATATTGGGTACGTCACGGCGGGTTAAGTTTTTCCAGTTAGCATCAATATACCAAGGCGCGACTTGCTTAGATTTAGCAGAGGTTTTACCACGGACCATATTGGCATTGATATGCTCACCATCGCGCTGACGCAAATCTGCATCGATCTGCGTATTACCAGTGGCATTCTGCTGCTGATAACGCAGTGACAGCCTACCGTTAAGGGTTTGCGGCGCATAAGCTTTAAAGTCAGTATACTCAGCCGGAATAGCTTGGCGAATATTAAAATTACTACCCGTCGCACGCACTGTGGCCTCAAAGCTGTCTTTCCAATCTAAGATACCTTGTAATGCCAAACGTCCCGCTGGCACGTCAGCATCTAGGCGATCTATACGTAGCTGACTATTGGCAATAACGGCGCGGCCTTGATAATGACCTGATGGAATGTCTTTGGCTGTCAATTCAGTATTGATACGCAATCGTATCTCAGAGATGACACCAGAAGCTGTGGCTGTACCGCTTTGTAGGCGAATGTTTTGACTGTCAGCGTAAGGGATAAGAATATCATCCCACTGTAGTTTTGCATCGAACGGCGCACCCGCATCTAGCCCCTGCACTACAAAGTCACCTTTCACATCGCTATCGTTATAACGACTGCGTACTTTACCGACAGTACGTTTGAGCGATCCCGTTGCAGATATGTTTAACGGGTCGATATAGGCTTTTTCAAGGGCACTGACTTCCGCAATCGCACTCAAATCTAGTGGATAGTCGCCCTGTAGGTCGATCTCTCCTTGTAAGGCACTGACTTTCACAATATCAGCGTACTGCAAGTCACCACGGCCAACAGTCACCGTACTACCTACCCACGTCAGGTCACGCGCCGTAATGTCTTGAATAACGATAGGATCTTTGGTTACTTGCTTATAAGTGATTTTCTTAATTTTTGCTTGGTCAAAACGCAAATTCACTGGCAATTTTAAAGTTTTATAATCAAACGGTTCACCAGTAGGCGGTTTTTTATTGATGATCTCTATGGTCTGGATGTCTGCATCACTTAAATGCACTTCTTTTGCAAATACTGCACGCCAACCTATTTTGACGTAGGCCTTATCTACTAATATCTCAAGATCTTCAGTCGCTTCAATATCGATATCGGTGACCCAAATACCATCGCGCAAGTTACCGCGTCCGTATTTGAAATCAATACCTGTTTCAACACTGATTTTTTCTAATATAAACTTCGTACCAGCGTCCGTCCCTGCCGCATAAAAGAATATGGCAAACATGATGGCTAGTACGATAAGCACCAATACCAGCAGTTTAAGCAGAAATGACAACGGATACCAACGCCTAACGGCACGGGCATCACGCTGTGCTGGATCTTCATCTGGAGCATTATTAGGCGGGGTATTTTCTGTCAGCATGACACTCAACTACGTTAAAAAATGAAGACCAGCAATCGGTACGATAAGTGATAATTAGAACATTTGGAACTACTAAACATTTGGAACTACTAAACATTTGGAACTACTGCATTAAGCGATTATAACGGTGACCCAATAAAGAAGTGCAGTCGTACTGGAATACTTTCTTCGGTCACACCAGCAGCCACATCGACACGTACCATTCCTACAGGCGATGCCCAGCGAATACCGACGCCGACGCCGACTTTTGTCTCAGTGTCAAAATCTTTGTCATAGGCATTACCGACATCTGTGAAGAATGCGCCACGGAAACCTGGTTTAAATTCATAGTTATACTCAGCACTACCGACCGCTAGCACCTGCCCGCCCGTCAGATAGCCTTTGTCTAATGGTGACAAGCTCTCATAGTCATAACCACGAATACTCTGATCGCCACCTGCAAAGAAACGCAACTTATAAGGCACATCGTAAAAATCATCTGCCCAGATATAACCTGCATTGGCACTACCTAATACTTGATGCTTTTTGTCTTCGCCAAAGCTATAGATACCACTAACGCCTGCGCGAATAATCGCCATATCGGTATCACTGAATGCGCTGTCAGTGCCAGCCTCGATTGAGTAGTACTGGCGCATGCCTTGCGTTGGATTGGTAGCATTGTCAGTATCTGTTTTATTCACACCATAGCCAAACAATAGCGCGCGCTGTTTCGGACTTGAAGAGGTAAAGCGGATAGGCAGATCATCTAGTGCTGCTCCATCAACCCCCGTCTCAAGCTCATCCAAGCGGTAACGCACAGAGTAGCTACGATTCCAGCCGGTGTCACTACGGATATTACGTGCCAAAGCCGCTTTTAGCGTTGTTGTCGACAGATCGAAGTTGCCTTCGCCTTGGTCAATCACTTCCTCTTCATAAGTAAGACGCCCATCTAACTTATCATTGAGCGGATGATTCCATGGTCGACTGGCATACACAGCCACGTTTTTGCTGATTCTCGATACTTCTGTTTCTGCACCTGCTTGGTAGCCTTGGCGATTGAGCAAGTTATAGTCTATCTTTGCGGTGGCGCGAACGCCTGTGTCTGTTCCATAACCCAGACCGACTTGGGCATCACGTGGTTTATCCGCGTATACAAACACATATAAAGGTACTTTTTTGCTTTCTGCAACGTCTTGCGGCGTTTTACGTCCTGCTAGCGTTGGCGGTACAAAGTTCTCGTCAGCGATCAGACTCTTTTCGTCAGGGAATATCTTTTGTGCGACATTACTAATTGAGTCACTGATTTTGCCCAATAGATTGTCAGCTTCCTGATCTTTTTCATCAAGCACGCGATCATTCGGCAAGCGGCTTAGTCGTTCTGCTTTTTGTCTGATGGCTTGCAGCTTATCAAGGGTGGCTTCATCAGCCTCAAAATCAATAGCAGCGATATCCGCTTCATTGACCGTCTCGCCACTATTAGCACTCAGAGCATTATCGCTCTCTGCACCTATGTCGCTATTATCATTGACCGTATCTTCTTTGCTAGCAGTCACATTTAAGGCAGCTGCCCCATCATTGCTACTCAGACCTGCGACGCCATCATTGTCTACATTGTTAATATCGTCATCTAATGTGTCGTTACCCTCGGTAGCAGCATTGTCAAACGCTAAGGTACCAGCTTCACTACTATCAGTTGGTGGTAGTATCGACTCGACGTTGACCGTATTAAAGTAACGAGTTGCCGATAGGTCATTACTGAACTTAGTAACTGCTGGACGATAAAACGGCTCACCCGGCGTAAAGCCATAGAGCTGTTGTAATAATGAAAGCTCTACTGGTAGCTTGTCAGGATCTTGGGTCAGCGTATTGGTTTCTTTGTCGTAAGTAAAAAACACCACATCGTCAAACTCGTAACGATCACCCGTGTTGTAAACCAACGAGACATCTGCTTTATTGTCCGGCAAGATGATATCAACAGATTTGTTCAGCCAGTACTGGTCGAAATAGCCATAGGTATTGCTCAAGGACTCTAAAGCCGCTTTACTGCTCTTATAGACACGGTGATTAAAAATATCACCTTCTTGCGGCGGCAAGTCTGCCTCAAGCGATGCAAACTCTTCCTGCTCACTGCCCTCACCGCGAATCTCAATAATACGGCTGTCTACCAGTACCGGCTCGCCTAGCTCTTCAATCACAACATTAACTGTGTCACGGTCAGGTTGGGTCAAACGCATCTCAACCTCATAGTAACCAACGGCTTTAGCAGCATTCTGTGCTGTTTCGCGCAAACGTGGCAATGCCGCAGTAAAGTCAATAACCGACTGAACGGAAGTATCATCCAGTGCTGCTTTGATGTTTTTCATTGGCTGAATGTCATTATCAGCCTCAAACAGTTGAGCCTTACCATTAGGGGAGTCTTCAGCAGATACTTGCTCTAGATAAATAGCGGTTTCTACATTTGGCAAAGCCACTACGCCACCGTCGTTAAAAAAGCGATTGTACAGACGCGTCACGATATTGCCTCTATTGCGCGCGCGTGGCCGTGGTCTATTGGCTTGTTCGATACTTTGGTCGACGGCCTGAGTATCATTCTGATAATCTGGTAGATAGTCATTCGGATTGATAATATCTGTCGTCGTACCTTCTACATTGGCAGGCACATTCGTGCCAGCTATCACCTCATCACTACTATCATCAGTCGTCAGGCCATTTTCATTCTTAACAATAGCTTCATTACTAACGGCATCTTCATTGCTAACAGCGCCACTTACCTCAATCGGACGTGACATCCCTTCAGCTGTGCTCGCCTGTTCTTGCGTTGTTTCATTTCTACCCAACGTATCAAGGTTGTTGGGTGCTGGCAAGTTTGTCGCATCTAGCTCTACATCGAGACCAATTGGTGATGTTGTGTCATCTAACGTAGCGATTGGCGCATCAAAGTCACTGTCATTATTGCTAATATTGATACTATCAATATCTTGAGCATTCTGCGCATCCATTGCCGCTAGCTCACGATCGATCTGCTCAGGTGTCATCATTTGATAACCCTGCTGCTGAATCTCGGTTGCTTGTTGCAACAGGTCATCATTAGAAGCGATTGATTGAGCGTTATTTGGATTATATGAAGTACTCGGACTATCAGTGAAAGTTTCTAGATTTTGAGCGTTTTTGTTTTGAGAAGTTGCGTTTTTAGATCCTGACTTTGTCGAGTTAGGTTTTTTAATTCCTAGGCTTTGTTCGCTATAGTCGTCCAATACTGACTGATCAATGATGCCTTGTTCCACTGCTTTTTTTAGACGTAGCGCATCTAGAGCCATATCTAGCTGAGTATCGTCATCGAACAATGTAGCTGATTGCTTGATAGATGCTTGCTCATTCGCACTTTGACTATTGTTAGTCTGGTTACTAAGCGTTTGATTGCTATCAGTTTGCTCAGCAGCAGATGAGTTGGTGATAGCGGTATTGTTTACATTATTAATGGTATCTGCCATTGCCGCAGGTGCTATACCGAACAAACTGGTCGCAAGCGCAGTGCACAATGCCGAGCGTCTGAAATTTTTACGCGGCGCTGCTGGATATGTACTTGGATTATTATTATCGTTTTGGATTATGGCTGTGTCACGCTGCATCATTAGACCCTTGCATGCTCGAGTTGAAGGCTGCTTTATCATCTTTACGTCCTATCAGCTCACGCGGCACAATCTTATCAACGATAACGATCGTCAAGTCTGACCGGTGAATAAACTTATAGCAGTTATCTGGAATTAATGGTTTACTACTTTAATTTTATGACTGGTTATCTATAGTGTCGGCTTTAGCACTGTATATCTATCGCCTTATAGGTCTACTAGCTTAGAGAAGGCTACTAGCTTATAGATAGCACTAATGGGTAGTAGCCTTTGTTTTCACTACTATTTATACCCTAAAACGCAATCACATAAAATTTATAAATCATAACTTAGTTAAATATCGAATCATAGCATTGACTGCATGTATTTTCACCGAAGCCTTGCTATTATACGGCTTAATATTGATAAAACCTATGCTATATCTTGATATAGTTTTTAATAAAATTTACGATTATTATCATAAAAAAATTGTCGTTCAGCGCCGCTATTTTCTCTATCAGTCGCGATTTATCTGTAGGAATGTCCATGTCCAACCAGTTTCAGTTATTCAAGCGTCGTCGTTTTAGCGCTATGTTTTTCACCCAGTTTTTGGGCGCATTCAATGACAATATTTTTAAGCAGGCGCTCATACTAGTGCTCACTTATACTGCCGCCAGTAAATTGGGCGTAGAGGTCAGTATCCTTAATAACTTGGCCGCCATGTTATTCATCCTGCCCTACTTTTTGTTTTCTGCTTTGGCAGGACAGATTGCTGATAAGTATGAAAAATCAAAGCTCACGCAGTTTATCAAACTACTCGAGCTGGTCATTATGGCGGTTGCCGCGGTGGGCTTTGTCTTTGAATGGTATGCACTGCTATTTGTCGCGTTGTTTTTGATGGGTACACATTCGACTTTCTTTGGACCGATTAAATACGCTTATCTGCCACAAGCGATGAAAGAAGATGAGTTGGTCGGCGCTAACGGCCTTTTTCAGATGGGTACTTCGCTGGCTATTTTGGTCGGGATGATTGTCGCTGGTATTTTGACTCAGCTATCACAATCCCTGTATTGGATTAGTGCCACGGTGTTGGTTGTCGCTGTTTTGGGATATTTAGCCGCACGCTATATCCCTACTATGCCAGCGATGCAGCCTGACCTGAAGATTAACTGGAATATTATTACGACCAGCTTGGCCACTGTCCGTTACTTATACTCTTTGCCTTTTTTGTTCTTTATCATTCTTGGTAACAGCTGGTTTTGGTTTTATGGGGCGACGTTTTTGACCCAAGTGCCAGAGTTCAGCAAGGTGATTTTGCTTGGTGATGAGTCAGTCGTTATTTTCTTACTCACATTGTTTTCTGTTGGTGTGTCAATCGGTTCAGTACTGTGCAAAACATTGACCAAAAACAAAGTCAGCTTGCGTCTATTGCCCTTTGGTATTGCTGGATTAAGTATCTTTGCTATTGATTTGTATTTTTCACTTTCAGGTTTAGATATAAATGTGAATAATGACACATTACTTGGCATCGGTGATTTGTTTAATATAAGTGGTAGCTGGCGGGTATTCGCGGATTTATTCTTATTAGGATTCAGTGGTGGTTTGTATATCGTACCGCTATATGCTTCTATGCAAGCCTACGCACCTAAGAGTCATCGAGCACGTATTGTTGGCGCGAATAACATCTTTAATGCGATATTTATGGTCACATCAGCGATTTTTGCGATTGTTATCTTAAACGTTTTAGGGTTTACGCTACCACAGCTATTCTTGGTAACAGGGCTGTTGAATATTGTGTTTGGCGCATTTTTATACATCAAACTCAATAAACATATTAAGCGTGCCGTTATCCAAACCAACGATGGTATAGCACCGTAAATATGGTTAGCGCCTTAAATAAGTTTGGCTCCATAGATACAGTCTAATGTTGCGCTGATGGTTTCGTAGTTATGATAGCTATAGTAGTTTGCCCACTATCTATAGATTATTTATGGGCTATCTAGACAGTAATATTCGAGCCGATAATTTGGATTGTTTGTTATAGTAATACGCATCATGCCGTTGCGTTTAAACGGTAATACATTTTATTGACAGTTTTTAACACCATCAGGAGTGAGTTATGACCCTGCGTCCTTTATCTAAAATTGACCAGTTGTTACTTGGGGTCGATAAGGCATTACGAGCTGTCGTGCCACATTCCAATCCAAGCACGCGTCCGTTGCCCGTCAGTAGCGATGAGATTCCTGAGCTGACCATCACAGAGGCACGGCACGTTTCAGGTCTTATGCGTATCAATCATACAGGTGAAGTATGTGCGCAGGGTCTATACCATGGCCAAGCGTTTGCCGCAAAAGATAGTGGTGTCAAACAAGCCATGCAACAATCGGCCGAAGAAGAAGTCGATCATTTGGTCTGGTGCGAGACTCGTCTAAGCGAACTTGGTAGCCATGCCAGCGTATTTACACCGCTTTGGTACGGTATGTCTTTTGGACTCGGTGCAGTCGCAGGCGCGATCTCAAACGAGTTTAGTCTAGGGTTTGTAGCGGAGACAGAAGCGCAGGTCAGCGAGCATCTACAGGATCATATCAAGCAGTTACCTGAACATGATCAGCGCTCAAAAGAGATACTGGCACAAATGGATAAAGAGGAGCTGCATCATCGTGAGCTAGCACTTGCAAGTGGCGGCGCTGCTTTATCTCCTCCAGTACGTCGAACCATGCGATGGATGGCAAATCGTATGAAAGATACCGCTTATCACTTATAGCTTATGGTTACAGGTACTGTTGTCGATTTTCTTACGAATCAATAGCTGCACAGATTTACGTAGGTTTGCTTAATTCTAGCGATTAACAATCCTACCACAGATAGTGTAAAGCTTAATTTGCTACGGTATTAAAAATTTGTACGATTTTGCAGCAATACGCTATTTATATTACCGTCCAATCAATGAATAACAACCAAATAAATTAAACAAGGTAACGATTTCTATGAAAGCGATTCTCTCTAGTAGCCACTCTATTAAGTCACCGAAGTTTGCAACGTTGACCGTTATGGCTGCAACCTGTGCCATGCTGTTATCTGCACCCGTGAATGCAGCAGAAACTGATGCCACTGCAACAGCTGTACCTAGTGCGATGGACTCAAGCAAACGTGTGATTCGTCTTGCTCGTCCTAATGCAGCCATTAGTCCTGCTCAAGCCAATGCCGCTCAAACAAGCTTGCCAGCAACACCTGCGAGCAACAGCCAGCCGACTAATGCGCAAACAACTAACATGCAACTAAGCGGCACTCTGCAAAACAATGCATCTGTTAGCACTGCTCCACCTCAAACACCGCAAATGATGTCGCCTGCTGCTGCACCTGTCATGAACGGCACTACTCGTGTCTATGAGCCTGGTCCAATGACAGCTACCGGTATCGACTTGCGTAGCGGACAACTTCCGAATATTCCTACACCGCAAGTACAGCTCTCAGATATGAGCTTTGTCAAAACTGTACTAATTCCACAACAAAAAGGGCTAGGTACTGATAAGCTTGATGTCAGCTTACTAGATGACTTCATCGCTGATGTATCCCCTAACGCGCGCCACTATCCACCAAACTTCCCTAACCGCACACAGCGTCATTACACTCGTGAAAAAATCAAAGTATTAGCGGATTGGATCGAACCGTATGCCAAGTCGCCAAATGCTTCTTATGATGTGTTGCTTCGTGCCGCTAAGCTAAACGGCATGGGTCGTAACCTAGACTTAGGTTCAGACTACACGGTACGTGGTGGTCAATATGTCGATCGCGCTATCAAGCTGCAACCTGATAGTGGTGAGGCTAACTTCCTATACGGCATGATGCTATCAGAAGGTGGCGGCTTCAAAGAAGGTCAAAAGTATCTAGACCGCGCTGTCGCTTTAGGGTACACCGAAGCAGAACAAAGCTTGGCACAGTCAGATCTACTTAGTGACCGTCGTTCTAATGCATTAGAACGCCTACGTCGCCTTGAAGGGCAATACCCTAACAACACTGTCATTCCTCAACAAATCAAACTCGTTGAAGAAGGCAAATTCTATATTTGGGATATCCCTGCGCCTGATATTAGCGTAAAACCAGGTGCTTAGAAATTATGTACTTGTTGAGATTAGTTATTGAGGGTTTAATTCAAAAGATATTTGTTTAATAAGACCCTCAATAGATAAACACTCTAATAAATAATTTAAGCTTCAAATACCAAGCGCTTTTGTTTTATATCTATAAGACAAAAGCGTTTTTTTTCGACTAGTAGAAACCCATTCGTTTTAAAACATGTTTTTGCAGAACTGCAAATGAATAGTCTAACGTCAAAAGTTGCGCTACACTCGTTATCAATTGCTACTTTCATTATTGATACTCTCATAACCACCGTTTATTGGACTGACTTATGACTTTCGCTGGCTTTAGCAAACAGACAGTAATGCATATGAATAAAAAAAACCTGCCCATTACTTCATTTGTGCTTTTGGCGGCAGCAGTATTGCTACCAGCTTGTAGTACAGTGACGGTAGATAAACAAGCCTCGGCCAAGACCATCTCAGCGCAGCGTGGCAATATCGTCACTGACAACGCGCTAAGCAGCGACACAGCATCTGCTTTGTTATCAGCAGGACTGAATGAGCAAGCCTGTATGCAGCAATTTGACTTATGCTTGACTCAGCTCTCTGATAGTATGCTTAACAGGCACTATCGGCCTGCCTTAGCTATTTTTGCAGAACTGCACTATGCAAAAGCGCGTCAACTATCTGATTCAAAAAACTGTCGTAATGCGCTTGCACGCCCGCCACTTGATCCGTATTACGCCAATGCGCCTTTAAGTGATGATGACGCCAAAACGCAGCAAAAAGAAACCGACCTGTGTTTAACCGACTATCAAGCAAGGTTGTTTGATGCCGTCAAATACAGCTACACCTATCTATTTTATGACAGTTTGACCCATGACTTTGAAGGTGCAGAGCAAAATAGCAATAGCCATCGTGCGCAAAACCGTATTCCAAATGACAATGACATCCAAACCCAAGACATTTATAACGCTGCCAGTAACGACGTTATCACTCAAATCTATCAGTCGACTGAAAATGCCAATAAATTGATGGGTGATACAACAGTAGAGTATTTGCCAATAACCTCTACCCAACGTGATAACACGGATGAAGCAGCAATTGCCAATCGGCCACCGCTAAAGGGCAAAGCAACAGACCAAGTCAAAGTCATGAAAGTTACCGTAGATGACTACAATCTTGATATTTATTTGCCAAACGAAAACAACTATCTGCAAAATGCTCATAAACAAACTTCCGCTTTGGCAGATTTATCATCCACTTATGAGCTGCGACTATCTGGTCTCAATTCTGTGAGCAAACGCCCTGGTTTGGGCATCAGTTTGGTGGCGTCATTGGATGATCGCTATACCACCACAATCCGTCAATTGCTAGTCGCCTCCTTATCTGGTCGACTGACAAATGAAGATACAAACACGGACGACAGTGAGCCAAGCTCACGTATTTATCCGACTGGACATCTGCTATTGACTGGTCTGATTAAGCCAGACGGCGATAGTGTATTAGACGCGCTGAGCAGTCGTAAGCTTGATATTCATTTATATAACCCGTACCAAACCGAATCCGTTAATATTCTCAATGATGACTACCCACTGGCAGCCAACTTTTCGGCGGGATATGGCTTATGGCTATCAGAGAACCAGTTAGATGGTGTGGGTTATTTAAACTTGATTACCCGCCAACCAGATGCTCAGCTGCCTAAACTATTCATGCTTGAGCCTTATGATCCTGATAAACGTGTGTTGATTATGTTGCACGGGCTAGCCTCTAGTCCGGCCACATGGGTAAATCTGACCAACGATATTCTTAATGATGACAAGCTGCGTGACAATTACCAAGTTTGGCAAATATTCTATCCAACCAATCTGCCTATTTTAGAAAATCGTTATCAGATTCAGCAGTTAATCAACAGCACCTTCCAGCAGACTGATCCCAATGGACAAAATCGTGCCAGTCAAAACAGTGTGATTATCAGTCATAGCATGGGGGCCATTATTGCTCGTATGATGCTATCTGATGAAAATTTAGTCGATGATTTAGATAAGCTCAATGACAAAGATATCCTCTCTAGTAATGAGAAACAGCAAATCCGTAACGCGCTCAAGACTTCTTTTGGCGAAGATGAATTAAAGGAACGATTTGAGCTACAGGCATTGCCACAAGTAGACACCGCTGTTTTTCTATCTGCACCTTTCCGTGGTACCGATTATGCAGATCGATGGTTCACCCGTGCGCTACGCCGCATCGTTTACTTACCCGTAGGTCTGGTCAAGACATTCACAGATAACTTAGCGACCATTGCCACTCAAGGCGATTTGGCGCAAAACCCACTGGGCGCATTATATTTGCAGAACGGTGCCAGCCAGTTAAGTGACAAGTCTTCTTTTATAGAGTTAACCAAAGACATCACTATGAATGAGCGTATCACTTACCATTCAATCATTGCCAATAACGATGCCGATATCACTAAAGGACTGGCACAAACACAACCAAACGGTGCCAAGATTGATTTGTCTCAAGCGGTAGAAGACAATGCTGGAAATGAAATGGCGAGCGTTGATGTCAGCGACAATACTGAGACCTCACAGCTACCACCCGAGCCGCTTGTTGCCGCTGTGACAGTCAATAATGATATCAGTCAAGCACTGACCGAGCGTTTGTCAGATGGTATCGTTCCTTATAACAGTGCCCATCTCGATGGTGCCGCGTCTGAGACAATTATCAATGGCGGTCATAGTATTCAGACCAATCCGCAGACCATTTTGACGTTGCGAAGAATTTTGCACAAGCAGCTACAAGAATGATGTAGATTTTTGTTATTTCACGAGGTTTTTGATGTGCAAATCGTAACCTTTAAATATTAGTTATAGGTTTCAAATAAGCAGTATGTTCACGCATACTGCTTTGTTTTTAATAATATTAATTTTATTTTTCAATGTTTGAATTATGTTATTTTGATGACTCTGAGGTCTGCAACAGACAGACTGGGTTGCTTGCGTGTATATCTAGGTGAGCGCATAATATATCTATAGCACATGACAGTAATATGTAAATTTATAAGGACATAAATTATTCAATTCAGCTAAACAGTGAGTCGCAAACTTAGCCACAATTTATGTCTAATGGAGCTAAGTCCACGTCACTGAGCTATTGCCCGTAATGCTTGCCACTTTGATCGATGGATAGTTACGGACAGTTACTTGAGCGTTGTATGGAAGTCAGCGCTATTCAGCTAACAGATGAGAGTAACCGTTTATGTTCGCTACATTTATGATTGACCAGCTCGATGCGCTGCTGCTTGCGCGTATCCAATTCGCTTTTGTTATCTCGTTTCATATCGTCTTTCCTGCCTTTTCTATCGGTCTTGCCAGCTGGCTTGCGGTGCTTGAATTCCGCTGGTTAAGAACTGGTGAACCTATCTATGCTGAAGTGTACAAGCATTGGGTCAAAATATTTGCTGTCGTCTTTGGTTTAGGCGTGGTATCGGGCGTGGTGATGTCTTACCAGTTTGGTACTAACTGGGCAGTGTTCTCTGATAAAGCTGGTAACGTTTTAGGCCCATTACTTGCCTATGAGGTACTGACAGCGTTCTTCTTAGAAGCGTCTTTCTTAGGTATTATGCTATTTGGGTGGGGCCGCGTGAGCAAACGCATGCATTTTGCCTCAACCGCCATTGTTGCTATCGGCACCTTGATTTCAGGTTTTTGGATATTGGCCGCCAACAGCTTTATGCAGACCCCTCAAGGTTTTATGATGGGTGCAGATGGCCTGCTCTATCCTACCAACTGGCTTGAAATTATCTTTAACCCCTCATTCCCTTACCGTTATGCTCACATGATGACTGCAGCATTTCTGACCACTGCCTTTGTCATTGGTGGTATCGGTGCATATTATATTCAATCTAAAAAGCACGTCGAGCACCGCGCGCATGGTCGTGTAATGCTAGGTATGGCGATGATTATGGCCATCTTTGTTGCGCCTGCTCAGGTATTGATTGGTGATGAGCATGGTCTAAATACCCTTGAGCATCAACCTGCTAAAGTGGCTGCGATGGAAGGACTCTGGGAGGATGAACGCGGTGCCGCACTACGCTTATTCGCGATTCCTGACCAAGAAAATCAGACCAATAAGTACGAAGTAAAAATTCCTTATGTGACTGGTTTAATCTTGACCCACTCATTAGATGGTGAAGTTAAAGGGCTAAAAAACTGGGCACCTGAAGATCAACCACCCGTCATTATCGTATTTTGGGCGTTTCGTATCATGGTTGGTATTGGCATGCTTATGGTGCTAGTCGGCCTATTCAGTCTATACAAATACTTCAAAAAACAGCAGTTCAATACTGATAGTGTATGGTTCCACCGTGCTTGGATGATGATGACTCCGCTTGGTTTTATCGCCTTATTATCAGGTTGGTTCGTAACCGAGACAGGACGTCAGCCTTGGACAGTTTATGGGGTCATTCGTACTGCTGAAAGTATGTCTCCTCTTGCAGCACAGCAAGTAGCCACTACGTTGATTGGCTTTATTGTACTGTACATATTTGTCTTTGGTGCAGGCAGTTTTTATATCTTACGCTTGATTGCTCAAGGGCCGAAACCTTATACAGATCCTGCAGAAGATAACTTCTACGAGCACTCAGTGACCGAGAGTCAAGGCCGCGCATTAAGTGGTGATAGTAATCCTGCCAAAGGTACTGAAGAAGGCTTAGATGAGCCTGCAAACGATGTCGATGATGGAGGATTACGCTAATGTTTAACTTCGGTGATGTATTAGATTTACCTCTCATTTGGGGCGGTTTGATTGCTTTATCTGTCTTTGTCTATGTACTGCTTGATGGCTTTGATTTGGGCTGCGGTATCTTGTTCCCATTTGCAGGATCAGATAAAAACCGTAGCCGCATGATGAATTCTATCGCCCCATTTTGGGACGGTAATGAGACGTGGCTAGTGCTAGGCGGTGGTGGCTTATTCGCAGCATTCCCTGTTGCTTATGGCATCATTATGACAGGTCTATATTTGCCAGTAACTGCCATGTTGTTCGGTCTTATCATGCGCGGTGTGGCATTTGAGTTTCGCTTTAAATCCTCTTCACGTAGGCATGTATGGGATACCTTTTTCTTTGTCGGCTCAGTCGTTGCCACTTTCTCTCAAGGCATAATGCTTGGGGCGTTAGTGCAAGGGTTAGAAGCCAGCAACCGTCTATATACTGGTGGCCCATTTGATTGGCTTACACCCTTCTCAATTGTGTGCGGATTTGCCATGATTATCGGCTATGCCTTACTTGGCTCGACATGGCTCATTATAAAAACAGAACATACGTTGCAAGTGTGGGCGCGCCAAGTTTCTAAATGGATGCTTACTGCATTACTAGTGGCGATGGTTGTGGTCACAGCGTTTATGTACTTCTCAGACATCGATGCGTTAGAGGGATGGTTTAGTTTCCCAGATTTATTATACCTCGCTCCTATGCCTATCATTGTCATGCTTTTATTCTTTATCATGCGTAAAGACTTAAAAACAGAGCGTGAGTATCGTCCATTTTTACTAACGGTTGCCTTATTTTTAATGGGTTACATAGGGGTTTGTTTCGCCCTATTCCCTTATATCGTACCGTATCAAATGACGATTTATGAAGCTGCTGCTGCAGATACTTCGTTATCATTCATGCTGATTGGCGCCTGTATTATGTTACCGATCATCTTGAGCTATACAGCATTTGCTTACTATACCTTCAAAGGTAAATCTGATCACAATCCGATGTACTAGTCGCTAATCGCGGCGGGCAATGGATCAGCTAAAAAGGATGGCTATTATTGTTTATAGATGGTAGCCACACTTCATACGCTAATCAGGAGATCTCTATGAAAAAGTTCAGTAAAAAACAATCGCAATGGGCATGGTTTGTGGGTCTATATTTAGCAGGATTTTTAGTGGTGTTTACCATTGCTCAGCTAATCAAGTTGGCGATGGGTGTTTAGCATAACTGCCTAATCATACGATTGAGTGCCAGTTAGTTAGCTAATGAATAGCTTGCTAGATGCCAAATTTGCATTTTTGCCTTACCAATATACCTTTTAGACATGTCGTAAAAAATATTTCTATATGCATAAAAAAAGCAGCGTTGAATAATCAACGCTGCTTTTTATTTATCTTAAATTTATCAGTTTGGTTTACCTTCATGCTCGATATCATGCTGTTCGATAAACTCATTGACCTGTGTTAAACGCTCAGGCGTGCCCACGTCTATCCAATTATCTGTCGTCACTTCAGCGGTAATCTGAAACTTTATCATTGCTTGCTTTAGTAATGGTGCTAATGCAGCAGGCTGTCCTGATACCAGCCCCTCTACCAATTTTGGTGACATTACGCTAATACCCGCAAAGGTATACTTATCTGCATCTCCCACCGGCTGTTCACTAGCAAGGCCGTTATTAATAGCGAAATCACCACCATTATTGTGCTCTGGATTATCAATCAATAATAAATGCGCGCGCTGATCCGCTCCCAATATATAGTCTGTTAATTGAGAAAAATCATAGGTAGTCCATACATCAGAATTGACCAGAATAAACGGCTCATCCTTTAGTTTACCTGATTGTAATGCCTGGAAAATGCCGCCTGCGGTCTCGAGTGGTTCATCGTCTTCTACTGACCAATGCAACTTTACGCCATACTGTGAACCATCGCCTAAGGTGTCCATTAGCTTATCTGCCAACCATGATGCATTGATCGTGATATCAGTAATTCCTGCTGCTTGTAGTGCTTTAATATGCCATACAATAAGTGGTTGACCTGCGACCTCAACCAAAGGCTTAGGTGTCTCAAGCGTTAATGGACGTAGGCGTGTGCCCTTGCCCGCTGCCAAAATCATGGCTTGTGTAATCGTAGAGGTAGACATCTGCGCTCCTATCTTTATTATTTAAATTAATTTAGCTGAGCTTCATCTACGCTGAAGCAAACTTTTCTTTATAAGCAGGTAGCACTGCCTCTTGTAGCCATTGGTTAAACGGTGTAATTGATTGCTTTAGTTCATCATCGCCATATTCGGAAAGCCAGTTTAATTCAATAATCAAATCGCGCATGACTTTAGGAATATCTGCCAAATAGCGGTCTTTGCCATCGCGTTCAGACAAACGAATAAAAATCCCTAATACTTTTAGATGACGTTGTACGCCTATGACATTCACATCGTTTTCAAACTGCACTGCGCTATCAGCAGTGGTTAGTGATTTTTGATTTTGTAGCTGCCAAAAGTCATTAATCCATGCAGATATTTGGCTCTCTGGCCATTCAACATAAGCATCGCGGACTAACGACACTAAATCATAAGCATACGAACCAATGACGGCATCTTGAAAATCAATCACGCCCAGCTTTGATTTATCTGCTTGATCTTGCATGAGGTTGCGGCTGTGATAATCACGATGGACAACCACTTGTGGCTGTCGCAAAATCTCATTCATTAGTGCTGTTTTTAGGTTTCCCCAAACCTGCTCATCTAGCGCGACACCAATATAAGGCATAAACCATTCGCTAAATAAATCCATCTCACGGTCTAATAGTGATATATCATAATCTGGCAGCTGGTGTTGTGACTTCGCCGTTTCTACTGGTACCGTTTGTAGCGCGACTAATGTCTGCATTGCTAGCTGATAGTAGTCATTGATTTGGTCTGCGGTGGCATCGACAAGTAAATGGGCAAATTCTAATGTGCCAAAATCTTGTAATACCAAGAATCCTTTTTCTACATTTTGTGCAGTCAAAGTCGGCACGTTGACAGCAGGTGCCATCAGTTTCGCAACATTGATAAACTGCAGCATCGCATCTTGCTCGTCAGCGGAGTCCATGACGATATAATGCTTATTGGCGCTATTGTCTGTCTCTGATAGTTCGATACGATGATATCGGCGGGCACTAGCGTCACCAGGTAAGCTGTCTAGACTAAAGGTTTGATCTAAAAATACTTGCTGTAACCATTGTTCTAATTGCTGTTGACGGTTGTTGTTTTCATCGATCATATCAGTCTCTAAAGTCGTTTTGTCAGTCATATTGGGCATCGCTGGTTAAATATAAGTCATAAATAATTAAAGTAGTGATAAGTCGGACAAATACTTGCTAAAATAGCGATATGTGTCGGTGCTATATAAGCTGCCACAGACGTATTGCTATATCATTCAATACTTGATGTCAGATAGAATCGCTATCGCTACTTAAAAATCAGCATGGCTATATTATAAATTTTGGTAAATAGTGTAGCTGATTTGGTTTTTTTTGACTATGATTAGTCGTCATTATATGTAAAACATCCAAATTTTTGAGAATACATTAGTCATATTTTAGTCGCTCGTTCACTGCTTTGTGTCGTTCGGTGATACCGCTACTAAACTCAGTCATGCAATCCAATAAGCTCTGCAATCATAGGTGTGCCCTTGTTATATTCTCCGCTTTACCAAAGCATCCGCTTGATCTTATTTGGTGCCTTAGGTTTATCTAGCCTAACTGTCAGTGCTGCCATTGGTGATGCCAATACGCAAAAAACTGAACCTCTCACTACGGATAGTACAGGCAGCTATGCGTCTAATAGTGTGGCGACTGACGCCAATAGTATTAGTCGTACTCAAAGCAATGATGGCTATCAAGAAGCAAATATTCTAAATGATAGCTATCCAGACGATGCTAATTCTGCTAATACGAATGACGCTACTTTATCGAATGATACTGCGTTAGATAGCAGATTCTCTGAAAACAATAACCTAAATATCACAGAGATTAATGAAGCTGCTGACTCTGAAGCTTTTAGCAATGAAGTTTCTAATACTGCTAATCTAAATACAGAAACTAGCAACCAACCAAGCAGTAATACACCAGATAGCAGTGCCTTTGTCCCTAAAGCGATAACAACGAATAATGGTAAGCTAGACCTTAATGACGAGAGTATTCAAGCCAGCCTAATGCGCTTAGCAGAGTTTTATGAGCTAACGCCAGATACCGATGCTTCAGCATTAAACAATGAGGCTATTAGCACTGAAGCGAACAATGCTCATAATAATGCGATGCCTGCTGCACAGACGATTCCAAAGGTCGGTAGAGACTTACGTCTGTTGCCAAATGCCGTGGACAGTGCCCAGCGCTGTGAAGGTCAATGGGTATATCCGCAGAGTAACCCCAATTATCAACGCGCTGTAAACGAAGCTGGTACGGCAAACGGACAACCAGCACCAAATGTGGCTAGCGTTCCGAATAATCAAGCCCCTTTGTTTACCGAGTCAGATTACGGTTATTACAATAACGTGAATTACGCTGAGCTATCAGGCAATGTAAAAATTGACCAAGGCACTCAGCATATCGAAGCAGAAAAAGTCATGATTGACTTGAGCAATGGCGTTGCGGCGGCGCAAGGCAAAGTCATGTTTACAGATAATGCGACTGGACAGCATACACGCAACGTCTCTACAAACAATGCCACTACAAAAAATGTCTCTACAAATAATGGCCAAGCCAGCTTTAATGATAGAGCGGCACAAGGTGGTCTAATTGGCGTTGCAAACAGCTTAAATTACAATACTGAGACTGGTCAATCAACGGCCAATGATGTGGCATTTGCTAGTGTTGGTCTACAAGCGCACGGCTATGCCAAACGCTTAAACAAACCGAATGAGAGTGAATACGAGCTGGATCAGGTTATGTTTAGTACCTGTCCACCTACCAACCGCAAATGGCAATTTGAAGCCAAAAGTATCGACCTAAATACCGATACAGGGCGCGGCGAAGCGTATAACACTACTTTCCGTGTGGCTGATATACCCGTATTTTATCTCCCCTACTTTAACTTCCCGATAGACAGTCGCCGTAGTAGTGGGTTTTTATTGCCAAGTGCTAGCGTCAGTAGTGAAAGCGGCCTTGAAGTTGATATTCCTTATTATTTCAACTTGGCACCTAACTATGATGCCACTCTTAACACGCATATTTATACTGATCGTAACCCCATGCTATCAGGTGAGTTCCGTTATCTGACTGAAAATTATGGGGAAGGTATTTTAAACGGTTCATACTTACCAAACGACAAAGAGTATGACGACGAAGATCGTACCAGCTTGTTTTATGACCACACTTGGTCGTCGAAAAGCATTCCACGATTAAGCGCTGATGCCGAATACAACTATGTGTCGGATGCCGATTACCTTAATGATTTTGATACCTTGGGCTTGTCGGACAGCACCATAAACTTGCCACGTCGTGCCCGCGTCAATTACTACAATGATTATGTCGATGGTGAACTAAAGGTCGAAACCTTCCAGACTCTAGATGCATTCACTGATAGTGGTGAAGCGTTAGAGGACAAAGACAAGCCGTACTCACGCTTGCCACAGCTCAAATTAAATTATCGCCTGCCTTGGGCCGAGCGCTTCGATATCACTGGTATTCATGATTCTGCATACTTCAAAAAATCCATTGATGATGGTTCTGAAAACGAAAAAAGTGGCGCACGTATTTATAATAAACTAAGCGCCGCCTACCCGATGGAAACCTCTTGGGGTTATATCAAACCTAAGCTTAGCTTGCAGCATCTATATACGTCATATGATGAAGATAGCTTAGAAGATAATCAGCTTAGTGAAGAAGATGGCAGTCAATCGGTGTTTGTTCCGCAAGCCAGTATCGATGCAGGTCTACACTTCTATCAAGCGGGCTCACCATTTGGTGCGTTTGACGATACGATGGGCGGCTATCGTTTACTTAGCCCGCGCGTAAAATATACGTATTCACCATATAAGAACCAAAACGACATTCCTAACTTTAATACGCGTATTGCCTCTATTAACTATGAGCAGCTGTTTTCAGACAGTTGGTTCTTAGGTCATGATCGTTTGCAGGATTTGCACTCTATTACGCCTGGCGTCAATTATCGTTACATCGACGCAACGGGTGTGACACGTTTTGATGGTAGCATTGCAGAACAGTTCTATCTAGATGATGGGCGTGTAACACTTGATGACGATCAGCCAGTATTTACCTCGTCTTCTTCAGGTATGGTATGGGATACCAGCACTCAGCCTTATAATAATTTTTGGGTTGATGTTAGCGGTGCCTTAACCAGTAACTATGATTTGAACTACATTACGACTGAACTGCGCTATCAGCCGTCAGACAATAGCTTATTTAACGTGGGCTATGTTAAGCGTCAACGTGATGACAATACCGATCAGTTGCCATTATCTGCATTTACCGCTTCCGCTGTTTTCCCTATCAATAACAGCTGGCGTATATTGGCTCAGGGTCAGTACGATTATAATCGTAACAAGATGCTTGATTCACTCATTGGCGTTGATTACGAAGATTGCTGTTTCGGCTTTGCTGTTTATGGTCGCCGCTATTACAATGACCTAAACGTAAAAGACGAGCCAACACAAGCTATTATGGCAGAAGTTAGATTAAATGGTCTTGGCAGCGGTAGTAGCCGCTTGACACGATTGCTTGCTGATAAGATTTTGGGCTTTGAACCTGTACAGACGGCATGGAAAGACTAACCAGTTTTTTGCTAGATTAGAGTTATTTACGTAAATATTTATAAGACACTATTTGAACCCCTATTATGGGAAACGCTGTCGAATATTTTATTATTAAGGGTATCGGATAGAGTTGACCAACTACCATCCGATGCAATGACATTGATGAGGAGCATCATGAGATTTTTTTCTTTACGTCAGACTAGCAGAGCAGTATTGCTATCTATGGCAGGCCTTACGCTTACGTTAAGTGCCAACGCTGCTACTGTCAAACCTGCAGCAGCTCAAGCTTCTACTTCTGCTACGCAAAGCTCAGTCAATCGCTTGACACCAGCCAACAGCACAGACGGTATTATTGCCCTAGTCAATGAAAATGCTATCTTAAAAAGCGAATTGGTTGATGCTATCGAGCAAACTCAAGCACGTGCAAAAGCTGCTGGAGAGCCTATCGCAAACTCAGCACAACTACAGTCTGAAGTGCTAAACGCGCTTATTTTGCGTGAACTACAACTGTCTATGGTCAAACGCGCGGGACTGTCTGCCGATGAAGCAGAAATCAATCAACGTCTTGGTCAAATTGCTCAAGCTGAAGGCCTTAATAGCATCTCAGCATTGCAGCAACGTCTAGATGCGGCACAACCTGGTAGTTATGCCAATCTACGCGCCAAACTGATCGAAGAAGCTTCTATCCAAGCGCTACAGCAGCGTCAAATTACTCGACGAGTACGTATTAGCGAGCAAGATATTGATGCATTTTTAGCCTCACCTGAAGCCAAACGTCTGAACCAAAGCGAATATCAAACCATTCACGTACGTGTGCCTTATATAGATGACTATAGTCGCCTATCGGCCGCTCAACGCGAAGAAGCATTAAAAGTTGCGCAAGCATTACGTACGCGTTTGCTCGAGCCAAACGTCAACGTCGCTGAAGCTGTTGCTGCTAGCCAAGGAAGCTATCCGATTCCATTGCAAGGTGGGGATATGGGCTTTCATAAGGCCGCCTCTTTACCGACAGAGCTGTCCAGCAAAATTACCAAGCTAGACGTTGGTACTGTAAGCGAGCCATTATTGACTCCTGAAGGTATTGACATCATTAAGCTTGCTGATAAAAAAGCCAGCAATACGATGCTGATACCACAGTGGCATACTCGCCATATCCTCGTTAAAGTCGATGACCTACAGACTGACGCGCTTGCTGAACAAAAAATCAATGATCTATACGAGCAACTTCGTGGCGGCGCTGACTTTGCTAGTTTAGCTTCAACGTATTCAGACGATCCAGGTTCTGCGGGACGTGGCGGCGACCTTGACTGGGTTAGCGAAGAAGATATGGTTGGTCCATTTGAAGCCACAATGAAAAATACGGCTGTTGGCGACTACTCTGCACCATTTAAGACGCAATTTGGTTGGCATATCCTAAAAGTCGACGGTAAGCGCGATCAAGATATTAGCGAGCAATATCGTCGTAATATGGCACGTCAAGCATTGTATCAACGCCTAGCACCACAAGCTCAAGAAGACTGGTTACAAGAACTACGTGCTGGCGCTTATATTCAGATACTTGGCTGATATGTTGCAATAAGCTAATAGTATTAAGTTAGCGAAAGTACTGAATCGATTTAAATAAAGAAGGGTATATGCAATGGCATATACCCTTCTTTATCTTGCGCAGTTAGATATTTGACTGGAAGCTTGATGAGAAAATCCCAAAGTTAAGTAGTTTAAATCTTGATAAACCAAAATCTATACACAAAGAAAAACCCCGAACCTAGGGCGATTGGTTCAGGGTTTCAATACTTCGTGTTATTGTTATTATCTCTCTTCCGTGCTGACTCATCCTAAGTCATTTAACAGTATTATATAAGACAGCGGGCTGACCTGTGCTTTTATTGGTACTGTCTCAACACTACATCCATGCGTATCCTTGTGTTGATGGATGTATTATAGGCCAATGGACTTGGTGCCGATAGAAGCTAAAGACTCTATTTTGCGTAAGCATATGCTTACATCACTTTTATGCATTACCGTTAATAAACGGCCTCTTTTATCAACCAAAACTGCGCTGTTCTTGTCTGTGCTCTTCTGATACTTTTTCGCCTTCTTTCTTGCCTTCTTCGATTTTGTTGTCAGTTTCTTGGATATCTTCTGCTTGTGCAGTAGGCGCATTGCCTTCTTGCTTGCTTGCCTCTTCTGGCTCATATTGCAAGGTAGTCATTACAGGAAAGTGATCAGATCCTACGGATGGCATACGCTGAATATCAACCACTGTAAAACAGGCACTATGAAAGATATGGTCTAGAGCCCAACGCAGAAATGGGTATTTAACATGGAAGGTATTAATGAAATGTCGACCAATACGAGGATCTAACAGGCCAGAGATACGTTGGAAACGACGAGTGGTTTTTGACCATGCGACATCATTGAGATCACCTGCCAGTATCGCCGTTTGGTCGTTTTCTTTTATGTGTTTACCTACCATGAGCAGCTCAGCATCACGCGTGGTGGATTTATCAGCTTCAGTTGGGCTAGGCGGCATGGGATGCAAGCAATATAACCAAATGACGCGGCCTCCTTGCAAACGCAATTGAGTATGAATAGACGGTATATCATCAATCATCAAGTACTTAACTTCAGGATCAATCAGCTCAAGCTTAGAATACAAGTGCATGCCATATAGATTATCTAGTGGCACTTTCACGGTATAGGGATAGTCAGACTCGACTTGCTGTAAGGCTTGCTCCCATTTCTTGTCACTCTCTAATGTAATTAAGATATCCGGCTGCTTTTGCTTAACCAAATCGACCAGCTTTTGCGTTTCGTCATTGGGCGTCAATACGTTTGATACCATGATTTTTATTTGATGCGCTTGTCCTTCTGGCTTATCTTTTGCCTTTTGAACTTCTTTTTTCCACAGCTTAGTATATGGCAGTACCATTCTTAGCTGAAATGCTAACGTACCACTCAGCACAACAAACAATATCCACTGCCCTAATTCCCACTCTGAGAAAAACACTATCATGCCGACCCAAGCGATAATACCAAGCACCATTATTTGGATGCGTGGAAACTCAACACCGCGCACCCACCAGTTATCTAGTGGCAACCAGCCCCAGATTGTGACAAAGGCGATGAATCCTGCTAGACCTTGTAAGGCGTAATATAATAGTGAGAGATCCATAAGTAGGTACTAACCGTTGGTTAAAGTGTCGATAGAGCCGATGATGTATATTGGTTAAGCTTTAATTTATCTAACGTCAAATAACTAACGTCGAGTAATTGTGTTTGAGACTTACTTTAGCATTTCAGAAGATTCTCGCCTACTGGTGAGTCTCAATTATGCGACAACTATCATAAAACGTTACAATATTGGCTCATTCAATATAATGAGTGCTTTATTAACATCCTATTTTTAAGGTCGTCAGATAGCCAAGTACCTCTTCAATAGTAATAACTTAAAGTTATAGTCGACATAGTTAATAGTGTATGGAAAACGACCAAATAATAGCCAAAACGCCTTGCTTTTTCGCGCCATTCACGGCATTGTTATCGGTTGACGATGCAACAAATAATTGTAAATAGGATTGAACTTCATGAGTGATTTAACAGTAGGTTTGGTAGGCTGGCGCGGTATGGTAGGGTCAGTATTGATACAACGTATGCAGGAAGAAAATGACTTTAACGGGATCAAACCCGTGTTTTTTTCTACCAGTAATGCTGGTGGTGATGCACCAAAATTCGATGGTATTGAAACCGGCCAACTAAAAGACGCTCATGATATTGAAGCACTTGCTGCTTGTGATGTCGTTATTACTTGCCAAGGTGGTGACTATACGTCAAAAGTCCATCAACCATTGCGTGATAGTGGTTGGAACGGCTATTGGGTTGATGCGGCAAGTACGCTGCGAATGAAAGATGACAGCATCATCATTCTTGATCCAGTCAACCGTAATGTTATTGATAGTGCCCTAGCCAATGGCAAAAAAGACTTTATCGGTGGTAACTGTACCGTATCGTTGATGTTGATGGCTATCGGTGAGCTGTTTAATAAAGGTTGGGTCGAATGGGTCAGCGCGATGACATATCAAGCTGCTAGTGGCTCTGGCGCAAACAACATGCGTGAGCTCATCAATGGCATGGGTGTGTTACGTGATGCCGTCCAAGACGAATTGGCTGACCCTGCTAGTGCTATTCTTGAGATTGATAAAAAAATCGCTCAGACTCAGCGCTCAGCAGACTTCCCTACACAATACTTCGGTGTGCCACTGGCAGGTAGCTTGATTCCTTATATCGATGCTCAGCTAGAAAACAAACAGTCGAAAGAGGAATGGAAAGGCGGCGTCGAGACCAATAAGATCTTGGGTAATGATGATACCAGTATGATTCCTATCGATGGGATGTGTGTACGCGTCGGCGCTATGCGTTGTCATGCGCAAGGCCTAACAATCAAGCTGAAAAAAGACATTCCGCTAGAAGAGATTGAAGCTGCACTCAGAAACAGTGGCAACGAGTGGTTGGACTTGGTCGAAGATGATAAAGAAGCTACCATGAATCGCCTAACTCCAGTGGCAGTGACTGGCACCTTAACTGTTGCGCTAGGTCGCTTGCGTAAGTTGAATATGGGCCCTGAGTATCTAGGCGCATTTACCGTTGGTGATCAATTGTTATGGGGCGCAGCAGAACCATTACGTCGTATGCTTAATATCATCCGTGAGCAAAACGTCTAACTCAGATACCTTAAATGAAGCACAAAAAAGACAGCGATTGCTGTCTTTTTTTATGGATCGATTACTAGTTAGATTGATACGCAATCATCACCTCATTACGACGTAAAAATGGTAGCGTCCAAGGCGGGTTATAACGTGCCAATTCAGGCTCGCCTGTAGGCGTCAAATTCTGGTCTTGCATCCATGTTTGCAGCGCTTCGGTTTTTTCCGCTACTTTATCTTCTCCTGCGAGCCAAGAGAACTTAATCACACCGTACGTCTGTGCAGGCACCTCGATAATCTCAACGTTTGGATTATTTGGTTTAGGCAACGTTTGCATCGTATATTTACTAGGCATCGTAAATTGTACGCGCCACTTACCATCGTCTTGTTGCATACTGACTGGTGCTGTCATGGCAATTTTTTGTGACTCATTATCACTTTCTTTGTTATTAGCTTGCATCGTGACAGGTGCCGTCATACTAATTTTACTACTGTCTCCACTTGGTGCTGTGTTATTACCAAAAATATAGTCCGCTAAAACCTTAAATCCTTCACGACTTGCTGAGTCTTGGTCACCACTCACCCACGTTTGCGCCACTAGCTGCTCATCGTAGCGACGCAACTCAAAGTCATCTACTTGGGTCAATACTGTGTATTTCGGCTCTTCGGTTGCCATAGCTCCTCCTGATATCAATAATGAACCACTCAATAATAAGTAAGCTGTCTTTTTCATATTATGTCTCCAGCATCTAAAAGCATGATGTGGCAATGATTATTACCTCACCTGTATAACTTCTACTGTATCAATAGACCTCTAGCACTGTCTGTGTCTTTTGGCGTGCTATCTGTATTTTTTAGTTATGGTAAAGCGGTATTGACCAAAGTGTATATTGAGCGTATATCGATGACACCTAATAACTATAGCTAGAGAACGCTAAAAAGAGTACAAGGCCGCCAACTGAAAACTGTACAAGTAGTACATTTAGGGAGAGTAACGCCGCAGCAGTTCAGTGATTCTCTGACTATATGTCCAAAAAAACCGCTAACAATGCTATAATTAGCGCCATTTTCATAGCTTAAATAGCGGTTATCATATGCAATTTGTCTTACATAAAACGGCCAGCGGTGCAACGCGTGCACGCCGTGGTACGGTTCATCTCAATCATGGCGACGTGCAAACGCCCGCCTTTATGCCAGTTGGTACTTATGGTACGGTCAAAGGCATGCTGCCACGTGATATCGAAGCCATCGGTGCTGATATTATTCTAGGTAATACCTTCCATTTATGGTTACGTCCAGGTACCGAAGTCATTGATAAATTTGGTGGCCTGCATAAGTTCATGCATTGGGACAAGCCGATCTTGACCGATTCGGGCGGTTTCCAAGTATTTAGCCTTGGCGCAATGCGTAAAATCACCGAAGAAGGCGTCAATTTTAAATCTCCTATCGATGGCGCAAAGGTATTTCTCTCACCAGAAAAATCTATGCAGATTCAGTATAGTTTGAACTCAGACATCGTCATGCAGTTCGATGAGTGTACGCCTTATCCAGCCACTCATGATGAAGCGAAAAAGTCGTTAGAGCTATCATTACGTTGGGGACAACGCTGTATCGATGAGCACAACAGACTGGGCAGTACCAACGCATTATTCGGTATTGTACAAGGCAGTATGTATCCTGATTTGCGTCAGCAGTCACTTGAAGGCCTGTTAGAGATTGGCTTCGATGGTTATGCTATTGGTGGTCTTTCAGTTGGCGAACCTAAAGAAGAGATGATAGATGTCCTAGATTACCTGCCTGATGATATGCCAGCAGATAAGCCGCGTTATCTTATGGGCGTTGGTAAGCCTGAGGATTTAGTTGAAGGTGTACGCCGCGGCGTAGATATGTTCGACTGTGTGATGCCAACGCGTAACGCGCGTAATGGCCATTACTTTGTGACGGGCGATGCAGACAATGCTGGTGTGGTACGTATCCGTAATAGCCAATATCGCAACGATGAAGGCCCATTAGATCCTGAGTGCGACTGCTATACTTGCCAAAACTTTAGCCGTGCTTATCTGTACCATCTTAATAAGTGCAAAGAGATGCTAGGTGCTCAGTTAGCCACTATTCATAATTTACGCTATTACCAACGTTTGATGCAGGGTGTTAGAGATGCTATCGAGCAAGATAAATTTGATGAGTTTGTCGGTGAGTTTTATGCCAAACGCGGTCAAACGGTTCCTGAGTTAAACTTGCGTTAATCCTGTTTAACATTTACGACCGTATAACGGACATCTGTTGAAATAAAAAAGGGCTTAAGAATAATCTTAAGCCCTTTTTACTGTGCTACTTTTATCACTCAATGGTCACCACTTAATGATTCGAATAGTATCCATTTTGACTACTATCCCATCAATGACGTCACAAATACTACAATAACAGCGATTGGCGCGATGAATTTTGCAACGATTTGCCACAGCTGCCATGTACCATTAGATAAACCAAGCTCTTGCTGAATGTTACGTTGATCCATTTTCCAACCAACAAATACAATTGCAGCCAGACCTGTTAGAGGCAATAGGAACTTACTAGTAAGTTTATCTAATGCATCAAAGATACCGTTACCCATAATAGTGAAGTCAGACCATAGGTTGAACGATAGCAATGCTGCAATACCTAGCAACCAGATTACTGTACTTGCCACGATAGTCGATACAGTACGACTCATCGACGTACGCTCTTCTAACAACTCAACGGTTGGCTCAAGTAACGAGATAGATGAAGTAATAGCGGCAAAGGTAATAAGCAAGAAGAACAATGCACCAATGATAGTACCCGCACCCATGCTACCGAAAGCAATTGGCAAGCTTACAAAGATAAGACCAGGACCTGATGCAGGATCTAGACCATTGCTAAAGATGATTGGGAAGATGGCAAGACCAGCAGCCAACGCAATAACCGTATCCAAAATAACAACGGTACGTGCTGTTTTTAGCAAGTTTACTTCACGGCCCAAGTAAGAGCCATAAGCGACCATGATACCCATACCAATTGATAGGGTGAAGAATGCATGGCCTAATGCTGCAAGCATAACATCAGCCGTTAGTTTGCTAAGATCTGGCGTAAATAGGTAAGCAACTGCTTCACCGAATCCACCGTTCATTACGTTGTAACCAACGATAACGAACAGAATCACACCCAATAATGGCATTAAAATCTTAGCTGTTTTTTCGATACCACTTGTCACACCAATACCAACGATGACAGCGGTTAAAATCATAAATACCGTATGCCAGATCGTCAATGTACCAGCTGATGCAAGCATAGCATCAAAGGTTGCAGCAACAGAATCACTGTCTTGACCAGCAAAGCTACCTGTTGCAACTTTAGTGATATAGTTAAGCGCCCAACCACCGATCACACTATAGAACGATAGAATTAAGAAGCCACCCAAAACACCAGTAGCACCAATAATACCCCAACTACGTGACTTACCTTCATTCGCTGCTACGTCTGAAAAAGTATTGACTGGGTTTTTTTGACCACGTCGACCAATTAACCATTCAGCAACTAATATCGGAAAACCGACCAGCGCGATACAGAACAAATAAGCAATAACGAAAGCTGAACCACCGCTTTCGCCAACCATGTATGGAAATTTCCATATGTTTCCTAAACCAACTGCTGAGCCTACTGCTGCCAATACAAAGCCAAAGCTTGAGCTCCATTGGGCATGTTCTTGTTTATTGATAGCCATTTTTTCCGTCCTCGTGCTTCAATTAACGTTACTGATAATCTTCCTTGATCAACATAAATAGTCAGCCTTACCGTTAGACTATTTAGTAAACGCTTCGATGTGAAACGCCCAGCAACATTAAGAAAGAATTGATTACAATATCGTAAACGCTCAGTTTCTGCTAAGCGACCAAAAAAGTCAAGTGCTCATAAATATAAAAAGCCATAACAAATAGTTATGGCTTTCATCTAATTCGCCTTCATTCCATAAGAATTTAGCTGATTAAAAGTATCAAACTCATCATTAATCGAGTTATGCTTTCTTTAGCGCACAACACCGCGGCTGCTATTTTGTAAGGAATCAATAAGTAGCTGAATTTTTGGCTCTTTAGCCAATAGCTCACTATGTAGGACTTCCAACGCTTGTGCAGTAGTCAAACCTGATCTGAAAATCGTACGATACGCTTGACGTAATACATTGATGGTTTCTTTTGACCAACCTTTACGACGCATACCCTCAATATTGAGTCCATGAGCCTTTGCTGGATTGCCAGATACCATTGTAAATGCAGCCACATCTTTTAGAATGAGGCTTGCTCCGCCAATCAAGCTATAGTCATCTACTGTACAAAACTGATGAATACCTGAGTTACCGCCAATGATGGTATGGTCGCCAATAGTCACATGCCCTGCTACACCAACATTGTTGGCCAGTACGTTATGATCGCCAATGACACAATCATGTGCGACATGGGTGTTTACCATCAGTAGATTATGACTGCCGATTTTAGTCAGCTCGCCGTCTTGAGCTGTACCACGGTGTAAGCTACAGGCTTCGCGAATCGTATTATGATCGCCGATTTCAAGCCAAGTGCGCTCACCTGCATATTTCAAATCTTGAGGATCTTCACCGATACTTGCAAACTGATAAAACTCATTGTGTTGGCCAATACGAGTCAGCTTAGTCACAACGACATGTCTATGCAAAACCGTATGCGCACCAATTGATACTTCATCACCAACGATACAATAGGGCCCGATGATAGCAGTCTCGTCAATCTGCGCGGACGGTGAGATGAGTGCTGTAGGATGAATCTGACTCATAAGATGGGCCCTTGTATCATTTGATGCGAGTAAATAATAAAAAAGTATCGCTATTTCAGTGTTACTAACGAAGCTAATACCAGTTGCGTTGTTGAGAGTTTATATATAACTGTTTATTGTAGCTATAGTGAGCGATTTCAACATCGCTCTTTGTGCAGTATGGCTTATTAAAAACTTAAGCACCCTTCGTGTTAGCAGGTTTTTGCTGCTCTTGGCGTGCAATCATAATTTGCGCACTAGCAGCCAATTCATCTTCGACATGGACAGTACAATCAAATTTATAGATACCATGTCTTTGCATCACGGTCTTTGCACGAATGATAAGCTGATCACCAGGAATCACACGACGTTTAAAACGGACCTTATCCACACCTGCAAACAGATAGAGGTAACCGTCTTCTGCCGTTAGCCCTGCACTAATAAAACCAAGCACTCCTGACACCTGCGCCATTGACTCCACCATCAATACACCTGGCATAATCGGCTCATCAGGAAAGTGACCGTTAAAAAACTCTTCATTAATAGTCACGTTCTTGATACCAGTAATACACTCGCCTGGCGTACAAGCTACAATACGATCTACCAGCATAAAAGGATAACGATGCGGTAAGTAATGCTTAATCGTATGATACGTCAATGGTAGCGTAAGACCTTGCTCAGCCAAGCTTTTAACGTCTTCATCAGTTGGGATATCTATATTGTTATTGCTCATAATGACGCTTCCTTGCTGTGTTTTGAATATCTATTATTTGTTTGTATTTGCATTAGTTATTGCCTAGCTGACGAAAACGTACAGCAGCACGTCGCCAATTAGCAGTTGGCATTGCAGCCGTACCAGATGAATATGAGCCAGCGGTTTTAATGGATTTGGTTACCATGGTCATACCAGACAGAACAACATCGTCTGTAATCTCGATATGCCCTGTGATACCGACAGCGCCGCCTATTATACAGCGCTTACCTATCGTAGTACTACCCGCAATACCGGTTTGAGCAGCAATAGCAGTGCCGTCACCAATACGGACGTTATGCGCAACTTGTACCAAGTTATCAATAATAACGTGATTGCCAATAACGGTATCATCGATAGCACCACGATCGATACACGTCTGGCTACCAACTCGCACATAATCACCAATAATGACACGGCCTAACTGGGCAATGCGCTCCCAACCTGTGTTACTAGGATCTTTAGTAGGCGCAAAACCGAACCCTTCAGATCCGATGCTTACTCCTGCATGCAATCTAACGTGATTGCCAATGACACACTCAGGCCCAACAACGACTTGCGACTTAATGACACAATCGGTACCGATACTAGTATTGGCCTCAACCACGACATGAGCATCGAGTGAGCTACGCGCCCCTATTTGTACATTGTCACCAATCACACAAAAAGGACCGATATTGACTTGCTCGCCAATAACAGCACTGTCTGCAATCACAGCACTAGGATGAATTCCGTTAGATAAAGAATGACGTGCAAAAAGCTGACTGGCACTGGCATAAGCCAGGTATGGATTTGAAACGACTAGCGCTATCGCTGAGGTAGGCACCTGGTCACGATATGCTTCCGTTACCAACACTGCCCCTGCGTCACTGCTCGCCAAGCTAGAAATATAGTGAGGATCTGCCAAAAAGCTTAACTGCTGCTGACTGGCTGTCGTCAAACTACCGACGCTACTGAATGGTTGACACAATTGCTCAGTATCAATCTCAGCCTTATTAATAATAGGCTGACGCTGCTCAATTCGAGTAATGAGTTGCTCAATCGTTATCATAATGACTATTAATAAAATATGTTTATAAATGAAACGGTCGCCAAAATAACAATGCGTTTTGACGACCTACTAAGCTCTAATGATATTTCCGTCTATTTGAGACAATCTTTGAAACTGCTCAGATAGATGAGAATGATGTCATTAATTTAGAATGTATTACCAATCTGGAACTGGACTTTTTCAGTCTCATCGCCTTCTTTGTCGCCAAATGGTACCGCGTAACTAAGTGAGATTGGACCAATTGGTGTATACCAAGTGATACCAGCACCTGCACTGTAGCGGAAGTCATTATCTTGAGTCAGTAATGGAACATCTGAATCATTAAAAGTGCGATCTTCTTTATCAGACGTGTCAAAGACCTGACCACCTTCAGCAAACAATACTGGGCGTACTTGATCTGCCCAATCACCTTTAAACGGCATTGGTAAAATTAGTTCAGCACCAAACGTTGCTAGCGCATTACCACCAACCTCTTCTGCAGTGAAGGTTTGGTTGTCTGGATCATTGACCGCATCAAGATAAACTTGTGATTTAGGTCCTAGAGTAGATGATTCATAACCACGTACTGAGCCATAACCACCAGCATAGAAGTTTTCATAGAACGGTAAATCATTACCATAACCAAGCTTAGTATAACCACGCGCGATCACATCTTTATAAATAGGGTAATATATATTGCCGCTATAAGTTAGCTTTTGGTAGTTGGCATCGCCAAGACCGATAGTTGCATCAATCGCATGGCTCATCCCTTTGGTAGGGAATACTGGACGATCTAGAGTACTGTAATCCCAACCGAGCAATAGATTGTAAGTCTGATAATCATTTTTGAAGGTGGCAACACCATCAGTATCGACTTCCGGCGTTTTCGTACCGCCTTCGTCTAGAATTTCCTGGACATTAGATATACCTAGGTAACGACCACCACGAACCTTTGTGTTGTCTACATTTAGACCCGCACTAAGACGTTTTGTTTCGTCAATAGGATAACTATAGTTCAGCGTCGCACCATATGAATCGGTCACATAGTTACTAACGTTGTCGTCGTCATATTTGGTTTTGCGATAATAACCGCTGATACCTTGAGAAACACCATTTTCTGTAAAGTACGGATCAGTATAACCTAGGCTATAAGAGTCACGTGTCTCTGAACGAGAAAGCGCAGCCTTGACACGGTTACCGGTACCCATAAAGTTGTTTTGAGTCAAATCCAACTGGAAAGTCACACCACCACTTTGTGAGTAACCAGCTGCAATCGTTGAGCTACCAGAAGGCTGCTCTTCAACCACATAGTTTACATCAACTTGGTCTGGCTGATTAGGTACGGGCTTAACGTCGACAGTGACATTTTTAAAGAAGCCAGTACGCATCAAACGCGTGCGTGACAGCTGAATTTTGTCATTAGAAGACAGCGTACCTTCCAACTGACGCATTTCACGACGTAATACTTCGTCTTGCGTTTTGATATTACCTGTAAAGTTTATACGGCGAACGTAGATAGGACGTGCAGGGTCGATATAGTAATCGACATCGACCATTTTCGTATCGTCATTGATACGTGGTACTGGTCTGATTTGTGCTAGATAATAGCCTTCATTACCATAACGTCTTTTAAGAGAAGCAGTGGTTTCGTCTAGTTTTGCTTGCGAGTATTTTTCATTAGATGCAAAGCTAACCAGCTCTTTTAGCTCACTATTCTCAAAGGTAGGTTTACCTAAAAAGTTCACTTCGCCAAACTGGAATTGCTCGCCTTCGCTTAGGCTAACTTCGATAAACACGCTACTCTTGTCTTCACTGATGTTTAGTACGGCATTATCAACTGAAAAACGCACATAACCATCGTTTTGATATAGCGCTTTTAAACTCTCTAGACTGGCAGCCAATTTTTCTTGAGCGTAACGATCAGACTTAGATAACAGACGCGTCCATGAAGATTCTTTTACCGCGAAAACGTCTTTAATCTCTTCATCACTAAAGTGTTTGTTACCAATAATATTGATATCGACAACTTTAGCAGGCTTGCCTTCTACAAAGCGCACGTCAAGTTTTACGCGGTTACCATCAAGAACCGTTTGATCTACTTCGATATTACTATTGTAATAACCTTGGCTAATGTATTGCTGTTGTAGCTCATTGGCCACACCTTGCAAAGTAGACTGCTTGAGCACGTCACCAGCAGAAAGACCAGCATTCTTCAATCCTTGCTCAAGCCCTTCTTTTGGAATGAGCTTGTTACCTTCAAAGGTTACTTCAGCGATCGTTGGACGCTCAATGACGTCAAACCTTAACTTGCCACCTTCGACACGGCTTTGAATATCAGCAAAGTTCTCAGTTGCATATAGCGCCTTAATACTGGCAGCTAAGCTACTATCATTCACCGTATCGCCTACCGTAACAGGTAAGACCGGATAGAGGCTATCAGGGGTTAGGCGTTGTAAGCCATTAAAACCGATGTCAGTTACTACAAATTCTGCAGCCTGTACTGGCATACTCATCATCGCTACAACTAACGGCAAC
Source organism: Psychrobacter nivimaris (assembly GCF_043419765.1). Taxonomy (NCBI): domain Bacteria; kingdom Pseudomonadati; phylum Pseudomonadota; class Gammaproteobacteria; order Moraxellales; family Moraxellaceae; genus Psychrobacter; species Psychrobacter nivimaris. The sequence goes on from NZ_JBHOFX010000002.1 coordinate 674,438, forward strand.
CCAGCCGCGCTCATAATTAAAGGCGTACGCATAAACACTATCCGTCAATAAAAAAATTGCTTAAGTTAAGTTAAAAGGCACGTATTGTCTAACCCATTCACACAAGGTTATAAACCCATGCAAGGGTAACTCAGAACACTTTATATAAATTGCATCACAAAATAAACTAAAAATTACGATTAGTACAGAGGCTGCGACACAGAGTAGCATGCCTATCATAACAATAATCAGCCTATAATAGGCGTAAAACCATTAGTATATCGTGCTTTATCAGCCATATTACTCATCAGCTAATTAAAATAGCCGGTTGATGTCATTACCAATTGCTAACACCATGAAACCTGCCAGTAAGAGTAAACCGATATTTAGACCGACCATTTGTACACCTTCAGATAGGGGCTTACCGCGAATCAGCTCAATAAAGTGATAGACAATATGACCACCATCTAATACTGGAATCGGCAAAAGGTTTAAGACGGCAAGACTCAGGCTAATTAGCGCCGCTGTCGATAATACCATCTGCCAACTGATATCAAAGCTTTGTTTGGCGACTTTGGCAATGGTAATTGGCCCTGATAGATTGTCTAAACCAATCATACCTGACAGCATTTTTCCCATCGAGCTTACGGTCATTACCGCGAGCTGCTCAGTCTTTTCAAACGACTTAACTAACGACTCACTAGGACCGTAGACCACGGTAGTCTTGTAATCATCAGGAATAACAATCTCAGTCTGATCCACCATCGCACCAATCTGTCCGTAATCATTACCTAAGTTATCTTTTTTACCTTGGGGCATAATCTGCAACTGTACAGGCTTGTCATCACGCAACACCGTAAAGTCCAATAGCGTTTCAGGATTATCACGAATGATACGTGTGGCAGTAATCCAATCTTCGATCGCTGTATCATTAATAACAGTAATGCGGTCGCCAACCTTTAGACCTTGACGGCTAGCGGCACCATCGGGAGCCAAACCGCCTACAATCGGCGCAATCTGCGGCTGCCATGGCAACATACCAAAGCTGGTCAATGCGTCTTTGCCTTGAGCCTCACCTTGCATAAACTGTGTGACAGGGGCTTGATAGGTTTTAGTCGACTGATCGGTTTGGGCATCTGACTGCAAGGTAATGCTGACATTATCCGTCTCACCCATACGTCCTGCAAGGCGATAGTTAATACCTTCCCATGTCTGCACATCATGTCCATCAATCGCAACGATCTTATCGCCGACTGGCAGCTGTGCCATTGCAGCAGGCGTATCTGGTAGTACCTGTCCAATCTTAGTCGCCAACTGCTCGGATGGGGTCATAAATAGCACCCAAAATAGCGCGATAGCGATGACAAAATTCATGATAGGGCCAGCTGCAACGATAGCAATTTTCTTGAGCGGATGTTGCCGATTAAACGCAAGGTGCTGCTCATCTTTTGCGACATTACCTTCACGCTCATCTAGCATCTTTACATAGCCGCCGAGTGGCAATGCTGAGATACGATAGTCGATACCGCTCTTTTTGCTAGTCCAGCCAAAAACTTTAGGACCAAAACCGATAGAGTACGTTAGCACTTTGACACCGCAAAGCCGCGCCACAATATAATGTCCCCACTCGTGTAAGGCAATAAGCGGGCCCAAGACAAATATAGCGGCAAGAAGTGTTAGTAAAAACGTCATGATTTTTTCTCAGTATTGTCTCTCAGCATTTTTATCAACATCTTCGCTAATGTCGTTTAGCAATGTCATGTATCCGCTAAGAGACGCTTGCTACAATTATGTCAGCTTTGCTACCAACTTATCAGTCAGATGGCGTGCAATCTTATCGATTGCCAATATATCTTCTATGTCAGCAGTTTCGTCTAATGGGGGCAGCTGTATGTCATTTAAGGCTTGTTCGTTAATATCAGCAATATTCGTCAAACGTATTTTACCATCGAGGAACGCTGCTACTGCAATTTCGTTTGCCGCATTAAGCACAATCGTGGCTTGCGTTCCGGCTTGCATGGCTTGACGAGCCAAACGCAGGCAGGCAAATTTTTGCAAGTCAGGCTCAATAAATTCCAAACCACTAAGTGCAAATAAATCTAACGGCTGCGAGCCACTATCCATCCGATCAGGATAGCTCAGCGCGTGCGCAATGGGCGTTTTCATGTCTGGACTGCCCAGCTGTGCTAAAAAGCTGCCATCGCTATATTCTACCATTGAGTGAATGATACTTTGTGGATGAATGACCACATTTATCTTATCTTCAGGTAAATCAAATAAGTGACAGGCCTCTATCAGCTCAAGCCCCTTATTCATCATCGTGGCCGAATCTACAGATATCTTTTGACCCATTGACCAATTCGGGTGTTTGACCGCTTCTGCGACGCTTGCCTGCTGCATTTGCTCGAACGACTGCTGCAAAAATGGCCCACCAGAGGCTGTCAACCATAGTTTACGGACACCATGATTTGACTGATGGATTTGCGTATTGTCTTGCTGAATAGCGAGTGGCAAGCACTGAAAAATAGCATTGTGTTCAGAGTCCAGCGGCAGCAAAGTGGCTTTATGCGTCTTGACCGCATCAATCATGACCCTACCTGCCATAACTAAAGCTTCTTTGTTGGCCAATAAGATACGTTTGCCTGCACGTGCTGCTGCCAATGTAGACGGCAACCCTGCCGCCCCTACAATCGCCGCTACAACCGTATCAGTCTGTGAGTCAGTGGCAATATCTACCAATCCTGCCTCGCCCCCTACGACATCACTATCAATTCCCGCTGCTTTAAGCCTGTTAGCAAAATCATCTACGGCTGACGTCGGCACACTGACGCGTTTTGGCAAAAACTGCTGACAAAGCGCAAATAGCTTATCTAAACGATGATAGCCTGACAAAGCATAGACTTCATAAGTGTGCGGTTGCGCCGCTAATATTGCTAAGGTGCTATCGCCAATCGAGCCTGTCGCGCCTAGTACGGCGATGCGTTGCGTCATAACCATTAATGCCCATGATACTTAAAAGTAATAAAAATAGAATATCGTCTGTTAACTATAAAGCCACCGCTCTGATAACTTTGCTTGTCATACCAATGCATTGCTCGCTCTCGGCTGACTTATACCAATATTATGGTGAACTGACGACAGTACAGGTTTAAATAGAAAAGTGCTGCTATATAATCTTACACCACTATCAAGCCAAGCTGCTGTATCGCCCAAAAACCAAGGGCAAATATCGGTGTGGCAGACAACAGAGAATCGATACGATCAAGGATACCACCATGACCTGGCAAGATAGTGCCTGAATCTTTTACATCAGCACGGCGCTTGAGCATTGACTCAAACAAGTCTCCAAGTACAGAGGCAAGAATAGTGATGGCCGATAACGCTACAAATGCGATTAACGGTACACCGGTCAGCTGTAATTTAAAGACGCTGATAGCTATCACAACTAACAGCCCTGTGACGAGGCCACCAGCCAACCCTTCCATGCTCTTATTGGGCGAAACATTGGGTGCCATTTTTCGGCGACCAAGCTTGCGTCCAACGAAATATGCGCCACTATCTGCACACCATACTAATAAGAACACATACAGCAGCCACCATGCCGACAGTTGCCAGAGATAGAACATCGCCGTGATAGATGCCGTCAAAATAACCGCGCCCATCATTGCCAGCTGGTTGCCGTACCACCTCGTTTGTGTCGGGAAAACTCGAACCCAAGACAGCGCCATCAGCCATATTACTAACGAAGCCACCCACCAAAACAACCAAGTTACCTTGAACATCAGTGAGAGTATAGTAAGCGCTAAAATCAATAGAACGAATACCGCAGGCTGGCGCCACTTAGGCATCAATTTAGCCCACTCATGAGCGGCGATAATGACCCCAATGGCCAACAGTGGTGCAAATAAAATAGGCGTTTGGCTCGCAAACATTGCAATACCAACGATAATAACGAGAACAATTGCCGTCTTAATTCGTTGCCACATACTTATCGAGCCTTATAATAATGAAGAACAGATGGTCAAAAAATGCATTATAGCAGCTAACTAACGATGGCCTAGTGATAGCATTCAATACTAATTCAAGCCGTTTATCATTGCATAAACCAACCCTATTGACCAGTTATACAATACTAACTGAACTGAACCGACTAAACTTATCTATCAACTCATTGCTCAGTGACCTTGCTGCTCTACCACTACCTGCTCGCTGGTTTTGCCAAAACGGCGTTGGCGTTTAGCAAACTCTGCGATCATCAAAGCCAGCTCTTCTGCTGTAAAATTTGGCCATAATGTGGGAGTGAAAAACAGCTCAGCATAAGCAGATTGCCACAATAAGAAATTAGAAATACGATACTCGCCGCCCGTACGTACCAGCATATCTACTGCTGGGGTATCAGCTAATTGTACGTAGTTACCTAACAGCTTTTCATTTATATCTTCGGCTTTTAATTCACCAGTTTGCACTTGCTGAGCCAGCTGTTGTGCTGCATTTGCGATATCCCACTGTCCACCGTAGCTAATCGCAATCACTAGTGTCATCGCATCAAACTTCGCCGTTTTTTCTTCTGCGTCAGCCATTAGTGTTTGTAATGACTCACTAAGCTGACTACGGTCGCCGATGAAACGCAAGCGAATACGATACTCATTCATGCGCGGCATTTGCTCATGAATCGTCGATGTAAGTAGCTGCATCAACAATGCTACTTCACTAGGCGGTCTCTGCCAATTTTCGCTTGAAAACGCAAATACGGTCAGTACTTCAATGCCTGTATTGACACAATACTCAACGATAGGATCGAGCGCATCTTTGCCAGCCACATGTCCTTGACCGCGGCCCAAATCATTGGCCTTACCATAGCGATTGTTACCATCCATAATGATGGCGATATGACGAGGAAGAATAGCGGGCGCCAAAACGGCTGAAGTGGACATAGGCGAACTTGCTTATTGTTAAGGTAAAATAATAATAACGTGTGCAACGGTGATTAAAAAGCGCCATTTATATAATTCACTAACTTATCACAATTGCGTCGTTAGTTTTTAGTGTTCAGAATGCGATGGCTCCAGTTCAATCAACCACACCTTTAGCTTGCCTTAAATATGGCTAGTTGCTTCAGTTTAAAAGAGAAACAAGGCAACCGAGTGCAGATGTAACTGTGATACTTCAAGCGAGGTTAACGCTGTCACTCTTTTATAAAGGATTGACTATATCAGTCTACACAATAATAAACAGCCAATAGCTATAAAGTATTGGCTGCTCAATTACAGATAGTCTACCGAACTTATTCTTGTTATCAATACCAAATATATCAGTATTAAACTTCCATCAAATCGCTTTCTTTTTTACTCAAGCGAGCATCGATCGTTTCGATATATTTGTCAGTGATTTTTTGAATATCATCACTAGCGCGGCGCTCATCGTCTTCTGAGATTTCTTTTTCTTTTGCCAAGTCTTTGATATCGTTCATCATGTCACGGCGAATGTTACGGATAGACACTCGGCTGCTCTCAGCTTCACCACGTGCAAGTTTTTGCATATCGCGACGAGTATCTTCTGTCAATGCTGGCATTGGCACACGAATCACATCAGCAGACATTGGGTTTAGACCCAAATCTGCTTCACGAATGGCCTTATCTACTGCTTGTACCATCGTACGGTCAAATGGTTGAACCAGCAAGGTACGTGAGTCTTCAACGTTGACGCTTGCCACTTGGTTCAATGGTGTATCAGAACCGTAGTAGCTAACCATCACACCTGACAACATACCTGGATGCGCACGGCCAGTACGAACTTTACTGAAAGTGCTTTCAAGCGCTTCCAATGTTTTTTGCATGCGTGCTTCGCCGTCTTGCTTAATCTCTTTAATCATTGTGTATCCTTATTTATCGTTACCGACAAATTTTTTATTTGCTATTGGGATATTAATTATTTATTGCTAATCGTTAGCTATTTACTGACGTTAGTTGCCAGTATCGCATCAATTAATGAAAAACTCGTGTGCCTTCATTTTCACCCATGATGACATTCAATAATGCATTAGGCTTAGTCATATCAAACACTTGTAGCGGTACGTTATGCTCACGGCATAATGCGATAGCCGTTAAATCCATGACGCCTAGCTTTTGCTCTAGTACTTCATCAAAAGTCAGACCATCATATTTGACTGCATCGTCATGTAGACTTGGGTCTTTGTCATAAACGCCATCGACCTTAGTCGCTTTTAAAATTAAACCAGCTTCGATCTCAATACCGCGCAAACAAGCAGCGGTGTCAGTAGTAAAGAATGGGTTACCCGTACCTGCAACAAAGATACAAACTTCGCCGTTTTTGAGATAACGAATGGCATTACGACTGCTATAGCTTTCAGTGACTTCACCAATTGGCAATGCAGACATCAAGCGAGTTTTGATGTTGCGACGCTCAAGCGCATCACGCATTGCCAGTCCGTTCATAACGGTCGCTAGCATGCCCATCTGATCACCAGTAACACGGCCAACGAGACCTTCTTTTTGTAACTGCGCACCGCGATATAAGTTACCACCGCCGACTACGATACCCACTTGGACACCAAGTCCACGCAAGTGAGCGATAGACAAGCTCATTTTATCAAGCACTTCGGTATCAATACCCATGTCTTTACTACCAGCTAAGGCTTCACCGGAGAGTTTCAGCAAGATACGAGCGTAACGCGGGTTTTTGTCAGACATGAGGTCACCTTGTTATCATGAAATTATAAAGAAAATTATCGGTAAAATACAAATCGAGTTTGCCCACAACGCTACACTTACAGCTAAGCGTCTTAAAAAGGCTAAATTGCGCTAATTGTAGCAAAAACTGCCCGCCATTGGGCAATTTTCACTCGCATATCTTATTGGATATCTAGCCTTGATAACTGGCGAATAGATCGTATTCGCTAGCATCATCGATAGTCACTGTTAAGAACTGCCCTACTTTCACTTGAGCGTTGATGTCATCAACATAGACATGACCATCAATTTCAGGTGCATCAGCATAGCTACGGCAGATAGCAATATTTTCATCGCTATCAATTTCATCGACCAATACTGTTAAGGTCTTGCCGACTTTTTCTTGTAGCTTTTGCGCTGAAATATCTTGCTGTAGCGCCATTAAACGCTCATAGCGAGACTGCTTGACGTCTTCAGGGACATGGTCAGGCAAGTCGTTGGCAACTGCGCCTTCTACTTCTGAATAAGTGAATGCGCCCACGCGATCGAGGCGTGCTTCAACTAGCCAATCAAGCAAGCACTGAAAATCTTCTTCTGTCTCGCCAGGGAAGCCAACCACAAAGGTCGAACGAATCACGATATCAGGACAGATATCACGCCACGCTTTGATACGGGCCAAGGTGTTTTCGCTATGTGCAGGACGTTTCATCGCTTTTAGGATGCGATGGCTGGCATGCTGGAACGGAATGTCCAGATAAGGGAGCAGTTTCTTCTCACCCATCAACTCAACTACTTTGTCTACATGTGGATACGGATAGACATAATGCAGGCGTACCCAAATGCCCAAATCGTTCAATGCTTGGCATAAGTCATAAAACTTAGACTTGAGCGGCATGCCATTCCAAAAGCTGGTCTTGTACTTTAGGTCAAGACCATATGCCGAGGTATCTTGCGAGATGATAAGTAATTCTTTCACGCCAGCTTTTTTGAGTGCCAGTGCTTCGTTCATCACATTATCAATCGGGCGCGATACCAAATCACCGCGCAAGCTTGGGATAATGCAGAACGTACAACGGTGATTACAGCCTTCTGATATTTTTAGATAAGCATAATGGCTTGGGGTCAGTTTGATACCCGCTTCATTAATCAAATCTATTTTTGGATCATAGTTGGCGTCCTGACTGCGATTTGGCTTAGGCACATGCTGCGCCACTGCCGTAATCACTTCGTCATAGGCATGCGCGCCCGTCACTGCTAGTACAGCTGGGTGCATCTCACGGATTTTGTCCGCTTCTTTGCCCAAACAGCCAGTAACAATCACTTTACCATTTTTGCTAATGGCCTCGCCGATCGCATCGAGCGACTCTTGTACTGCTGATTCAATAAAGCCGCAAGTGTTTACCACGACCAAGTCGGCACCGTCATAATCACTGGCTACTTGATAGCCGTCACGGCTTAGCTCAGTGATAATACGCTCACTATCCACCAATGCTTTTGGACAACCTAGTGACACAAAACCAATCTTTGGCGCCGCACTAACTGGCATCGTAGCAGTCGCATTGGCCGTCGTTACATCGCTGCTTTGGGCTACACTACGGTTCTGGTTGTGGTTAGCTTTATGATGGTAAGGTTGTTTAGCATCTGTTTGACTGACATCTGCCTGACTCTGCGCTTGTACTATGGTAGGCGCGGCAGGATTGAAGATAGTGGCAGTGTCTTTTACGGCAGATAGAGGAGCTGTTGCTGTCGTATTCACTGACTCGGTAGAAGTTTTGGACATGGCTGACCTTGCTAGAGATAAATTGGCTGAGCGCATTGTACGTTTTTTTTGCAAAAATCACCAGTTTTGCCGCTCTATAGTCTTGATTTGTGGTTAAATATTATCTCAAGCATCTGACTTTTTTGGGCACTACCGATGAACGCTGATTTTATAACCGCCAAAACAACCCCTGACCTCGCATTTATATCTCAGCATTTATTCACCGCTATTTTATGGGTCAACGATGAGCTATCAATCACACGGTTAAATGCTCAAGCCGAGCAGCTACTCGCCATTAGTAGCGGCAGACTAATCAATCAATCAATCTTGACACTGCTCGCACCTGATGAGTTGAAGACTAAAGATACTGCATTTATCAATAATGATAGTAGTGAGACAAATGAAAATGAGCCTTCGAGCGAGCCAGCTTACTCTTTGACCGAGCGCTTTGTGCAAGCACAGAACTATCAGCAGCCTTTTATCGATCATGATCACATTATAAAAACACCGCTGAATGGTAATTTATCATTGTCAGTCGACTATAGCGTCACGCCGGTCATCTATGAACAGCAGCCTTATTTTATTATCGAGATGTGGGGCAAAGATCGGCAAAGTCGTATCTCTGAGGAGCAGCGCCAGCAACAGCAGTATACAGTTGCCCGTCATATGCTACGCTCAGTGGCACACGAAATAAAAAACCCTCTTGCTGGTATTCGCGGGGCAGCACAGCTACTGCAACGGCAGTTTATTAAATTCAGCGACGCATCTACTACTAGTACCTCTAGCGCTGATAATGCTTTGACAACTACCAACGCTGACACGCAGCATGATTTGCAAAAAATGAATCAAAAGCTGCGCAACTATACGGACATTATTATTTCAGAAACTGATCGATTGACCCATCTTATTGGGCAGCTTCTGGGTTCCAATCAACTGCCAAACTGGCAAACACTCAATATCCATGAGCCCCTAGAGCATGTTTTAACCTTAGTGACCAATCAGTATCCACAGGTAGTGTTACAGCGTGATTATGATTTATCATTGCCAGAGTTGTGCGCTGACAAAGATCAGCTGATTCAAGTGTTTTTAAACCTTATCAATAATGCTTGTGAGTCGATGACTGAGTTCGAACAAACGCTACAGCAGAATAAAATGTCAGAGTCTCAAGAATCCTCACAATCTGCCATACAAACTGAGGGCAATTCTGACTATCAACCGACATTACATATTCAAACGCGGGTTGCCTTTCAGCATACGATCGTCGGGCAGCAGCACAAGCAAGTGATGCAAATTACTATTACTGATAACGGATCAGGTATTGATCCAGCATTGATCGGTCAGATATTTTTCCCAATGGTCACTAGCCGTGCAGCCGGTACAGGTCTTGGATTATCCATCGTCCAAGATATTATCAGTCATCATCATGGTATGATTGATGTGAGCTCGACAAAAGAACAAGAAGACAAGCAAACCCGATTTACGCTATATCTACCATTTACTCAACCCATCACTGAGACATAAAACAAATTATGAATTTATGAATTAAAGGCTGCTAAGTTTCATAACGCCAACTCCCAATCCCCAACTTACCATCAATAATTGCTGATTAGGCCCAATACATGACTGAATATAGCGACGACCTCCAACCTAAAAGCGATGATCAATCACCACAATCACAAATAGTAACTGTGAATAATGCACCCAGCGACCACCCTGCAACATTGTGGTTAATCGATGACGATGCAGCCCTACGTATGGTGTTGGCAGACACGTTTGAAGATGCTGGATTGACCGTTATCAGTTTTACCCAAGCCCAAGCAGCATGGACTCGCCTTAATGATGTGTTAAAACAGCAAGAGTCAGCTGAGCAATTACCAGACGTCATACTGACCGATATTCGTATGCCAATGATGGATGGATTGTCTTTTAGCGACTGGGTCCATCAGCATTTTCCCAAAATGCCAATCGTAATTATGACGGCACACTCAGACCTGACCTCTGCTATCAATAGCTATCAGACAGGGGCTTTTGAATACTTGCCCAAGCCTTTTGACTTAGATGATGCAGTTGCAACGATTTATAAAGCCATCAATTATCAGCCTAATTTAGAAACAACGACTGTTTCCCTTTCAGATGAATCTAATATCAATATAACGTCTGATACTTCCACTGAAGACCGGATAAAACCTAAAGCAGCACCTGCTAGTAAGACAACCAAAGACAATAAGAACAAAGGTGCCGTCGAGGGCAAAGGTAACCCTAGCGGCATCATTGGACAGTCACCAGCCATGCAAACGGTGTTTCGTGCCATTGGCAGGCTGGCTCAATCCCCCATTTCCGTCTTAATCACTGGTGAGTCTGGAACAGGTAAAGAGTTGGTAGCCAGTGCATTGCACCAGCACTCTCCGCGTAAGCAGCAACCGTTTATTGCGCTTAATATGGCAGCCATACCGCATGACTTGATCGAGTCTGAGCTATTTGGTCACGAAAAAGGCGCGTTCACTGGTGCAACGACGATGCGTCAAGGCCGTTTTGAGCAGGCAGATGGCGGTACTCTATTTTTAGATGAAATCGGTGATATGCCTTTTAGCACTCAGACACGGCTGTTACGCGTACTGGCCAATGGTGAGTTTTATCGTGTTGGTGGTCAGCAGCCCATAAAGGTCGATGTACGTATCATCGCAGCCACCCACCAAAACTTAGAAGAGCTGGTAAAACAAAGCCGATTCCGCGAAGATTTGTTTTATCGCCTCAATGTCATTCGTTTACCCCTACCACCATTACGTACACGCCCTGAAGACATTCCTGCATTAGCCCTCTACTTTATGCAGTCTGCCGCAGAGCAAATGAATACCTCTCCAAAGCATCTACATCCTGCCGCATTGCAAATTATGCAGACGTTTGACTGGCGCGGTAATGTGCGTCAATTAGAAAACGTCTGCTTGTGGCTCACTGTGATGGCCACTGGTGATACGGTGATGGCGACAGACTTGCCACCAGAGCTACTTGAAAATATCTCACCTAATACGGTGCTTTATGAAGAGCATGGCTCATCAAAGGAAGACGCTCAAGAGAACTTGGTACAAAGTGGCGATGTATTAAATAGTAGTGTGTTAAACAGTCATCAAAATGAGCGAAGTAGCCAGATGCCTAAAAGCCAAAGTTGGCAGCAAGCACTGGCTGATTGGGCTGAGCAGTCGTTAAGCACGGGTGAAACTGATATTCTGCAAACAGCAACCCCTGAGTTTGAGCGCGTTTTATTAACAGCAGCACTCAATCATAGCGGCGGTAAAAAGATAGAGGCAGCGAGTTTACTTGGTTGGGGACGCAATACTCTGACACGCAAATTGCAGCAATTGGATATCTCTGCCCCGAGAGTACCAACTAAAGAGTAAATAAACGCATAAAACACGATAACAAATTATGATTAATATCAATTACTTAAAATTAATATCGAAAATAAATGATAAATAATTAAAAATAATTGCAAATAGGGGTTGCCAAACAATTAAAACTCTATATAATAGCCAACCACTGAGACGGACTACCGAATCAGTTAACTGTCTAGATAGCGTTTGAGTTTAATCGCTTTTGATGATAGAGTAACGGAAATGGGGCTGTGGCGGAATTGGTAGACGCACCAGATTTAGGTTCTGGCGCCGCAAGGTGTGAGAGTTCGAGTCTCTCCAGCCCCACCATTTTCGGATAGTACATCTTAGACCAAATATCAAAACCTGCTTTTTAGCAGGTTTTTTTGTGTTTGGAATTTGGTATTAAAACTATAAAATATCTTATTAAAAGTATTAATCTACTTTTAATAAGATATTTTAAGTCCTGTAGCACCTCATCCGTACTTTAATAACGCCTCTCTACCCGCTTTGCCAATATTTGCATGCACTTGCCATAGGCATACCTAATTAATAGAAAGGCTTCCCTCACTATCATTGAATAATGCACTACGTTGATTTTTACGGAGGGTTTCACGTTGAATAATATTTCTTGCATCGACTTTTTCTAAAGGTAATCTTGTTTCGCGAGAAAGATCGCCATCGGCTATTAAAGACAAATAACGAGAACAACAAACTCTTAAAAAAGAGGTGAAATTGCCAATATCATGATCAGCATCGAGAGATTCAAGGTATAGCTTAGTGATCAGTTGATTAACCGTCATTTGATCACGAAATGACAACTCTTCTAATATATCCCAAAAAAACACTTCTAAACGAATTGAGGTTACAACGCCCTGAATTCGAAGTGATTTGGTTTTAGAGCTCCACAAGCTGTCATCAGCACTAATAAAAAGTTGGCACATATATCCTCTCTCGATACTGGGGTCTATTGAACATTCAACAGACCCGAATTAATGCTTATAGCAAAGCAACAAACTGCTTTAGCATCGCTGGGTGAGCAGGCCATGCAGGTGCCGTTACCAGTTGGCCATCTGTAATAGCGCCATCCATAGGTAACTCGATATACTCAGCGCCAGCCATTTCTATTTCTGGCTGACACGCAGGATAAGCAGAGACCTTTTTACCCTTTAATACGCCAGCAGCCGTCAGCATTTGTGGCCCATGGCAAACCGATGCAATCGGTTTATCAGTATTTGCGAAATGCTGAATCATTGCAATGACCTTAGCATTTAAGCGCAAGTATTCTGGCGCACGTCCACCTGGCAAATACAAAGCATCGTAATCTTCTACATTGATATTTGCAAAAGACGCATTAAGGACAAAATTATGACCGCGTTTTTCGGTATAAGTTTGATCACCTTCGAAGTCGTGTATTGAGGTAGCAATGCTATCACCTGCCACTTTATCTGGGCAGACTGCATCAACCTCATGCCCCATCGCTAGAAGCGCTTGGAACGGAACCATGTTTTCATAGTCTTCAACAAAATCACCGGTAATGATAAGTACTTTAGCCATGATATTCTCACTGTATTGTAATAAAACACTGTAATGAAATACGGGAACCCAAATTAGTTTATAGCGACTGAACTTAAAATGAGCCTGAATATCCATTCAAACATAAAAAACAACGACTAGGTAATATGTGAATACTACAAACAATCACTTTTTAAAATAAAATAATAAATTCAGCTATTTTCTAATAACTTTAAATCTATCAATATCTTATCTATATCCCGATACCGTCTCTCTTCCCGCTTCGCCAATGCTTTATCGACAATACATTGATAATGACTATATTCTGCTGACAACGATGGTATGGGTTGTTGGCAATGCTGAATCGCCCACGCTTTCGATTTCTCACGGCTGTCAGCACTTACCTGAAACGGTCGCTTGCCTGTTAGTATCTCAACCATCATTACGCCAAACGCGTAGATATCACTTTGCACCGTTGCACCCTGACCTTGCCAGCGCTCAGGTGCAAGATACGCTGGTGTGCCAGCAGGATTTGGTTGGCTATTAGCCATCGTCATACGTTGTGATAAAGCAAAATCAGTGAGTAACAATCTAGGAGTCAGACTATTACTCATAGTATCTACTGGCCACTCATCATCAGAACCTTCAATCAAAATATTGCTAGGTTTAATATCATTATGTAGCCAGCCAGCCTGATGCAAATTGGCTATCAAGTGTGCAGACTTCATGATGAAATGATGCTTTTGTGATGCTATTAGTGACAGGTGTTTTGAAGCGGTCAGCTGACTCACCAAGCTACCATTAGGGTAATAAGGCATGACTACTATAACTAGTCGTTGCAACTGCGATAGTATCTGAACATCTACGCAATGTTGAGCCAATAGTGGCGGTGCGATAACGTTATCTTTGATTTTCGATGAAGCATTTACAGCAGCTAAAACCTCTGCTTCGTGAGTTAAATCGGAAGATATAGGATAAGCATCGGCATTCAACTGCCATTTAATCATCACGCTACCAAATTGTGGATGCTGGGCACGCGTTAGACCTTGGAAGTAAGTCTTGTCGATATGTTGCGTTTTGGCATCTTGCGTTTGTTCTGTGCTTTGCTGAGCAATACGTTGATGCACTATCTCACTAAAATGCTGTGCGACCAGTTCTTGGGTAATAATGGGCAATAGCTGCATCGCCTGCGCTTGCAAGGCTTGCGTAATAGACGGATTACTGGCACTATTTTCCATGGTATTGTTTCTCATAATATAGTGAGATTATTGCCTTCCCATTCGTATCATTTCCAAAGATAATAATAGCGCGAATAATGATTACAAGTACTACGCTTAGTATCCACTAAGATTGTAGGCACTGAAATTTCAGCAGCGTTAATTGTATTTTTGGGTATGGTATTAAAGACAACCTTAATTGCTAGAGCCACTATGTCACAACCAACTATCCCGACCATGCCATCTGAGCAACCTACTTATGCCCTACCCGCACCTTTGTTAGACTTACTCAGTCAGTACTTACAAGAGCGAGTCACACCAACTATTGAAATCGATCCAAGCCAGCTTGCTTATCGCTGGGTTGGTGGACGCACTGGTCATCTGCAACCTTTGTCGGTCAATTTGTTTTTGAGCTTAGATGACTTGCATGGTATCGATACGCAAAAATCGAAACTGGTACAAAACACCCGTCAGTTTATTAAAGGTTACCCTGCCAACCATGTATTGATGTCAGGCACACGCGGTGCCGGTAAGTCATCATTGATTCGCGCTTTGCTACAAGCCCATCATAGTGAAGGCTTGCGTATTATCGAGGTTGCGCGTGATGATCTGCAAGTATTGGATAAGATTCGTGCTGCTATTAATGCCCTACCAGCAGATTGTCATTGCCGCTATATCGTATACTGTGACGACCTCGCTTTTAATGGTCAAGACGAAAGCTATCGTGCGCTAAAGAGCGTGCTTGATGGATCGCTAGACTCTGAGCAAGACAAACTACTGGTCTACGCCACCAGTAATCGCCGTCGCTTACTACCACAGATGATGAAAGACAATGTCGATATCTATAATGGGCAGACGGATGAAGTAAATCCCTATGAAGCTATTGATGAGACCGTGTCATTATCAGATCGATTCGGTTTGTCCCTCACTTTCCATCCTATGGATCAGCAGACTTATCTGCATATCGTTCAGCATTATCTGAATTTAGAGCAGCAGAAAATCTCCGCTGATCTGGATAATGATGCTAAGGAAATTTTAGCAAGTCATTCTATGCCTGATAAGATTAGAAAGGATGCGCTACGTTGGGCCTCTGAACGTGGTGGTCGCTCAGGACGAGTTGCTTACCAGTTCAGTCGATACTGGAGCGGTATAACACAATTGGCTATCGAAGACAGTAAGCACTAGGTTATATTTAACGCTAAATCATATCTAAGCTTAGCCATGTCTAATCACTGCGTGCAGAGCCTATATACTGCACGCGACTCTCTTCTTGACTGCCCTTTTGACTGGCCTCTTGATTGCTTACCGACTCAATTGCACCATCAACCATATATTGGTCAAAATCTGCCGCCAGCCAGAGATTGCCTTTATAAATATTCTCAGCATCTAAACGAATATTTGCCATGTTTGGTGTCTTGCTATTAGGATTATCAAAACCCTGATAGCGAGCGCTAAAGTGCGTCAAAATTAGATTTTTGAGTCCAGCCGCTTGGGCAAATTCGCCGAGCAATTGGGCGCTACTATGCATCGGATCATAGTCTGGGTTTTTGGCTCGAATCTTAGTCAGTACCTCATGCGTATACGTCGCTTCATGCACCAATAAATCCGTATCTATAACGGCTTTGCGCAAACAGTTTGGCGTATCATTGTCTCCTGCCACCACCACTCGCGTCCGCTGTATCTCATCGTCGACATAGTCTACTGATTGCAATTGTCTACTATCCTCAGTCGTGACATCTTCGCCTTGCTGTAACTTGCCCCACAATGCACTGGCTGGAATACCATCTGCCACAAGCTTATCTGTATTAAGGATGCGGCGGCTAATAGTCTGAGTAATACCAAAGGCATGAGAAGCAACCCGATGTGATAGCCGCGTGATATCAATATCAAGCTGATGTTGGTCGCTTAAGCTAATACTGACCTTATTCATATCACCTTGCTCAGCTAACACCCCTTCAATCGCTATAAAATTGAGATCAAAGGGTAGATATAGCTCTGTAGTGGCAGTAATAGCTTCAAGCAAAGTAGCAATCGCTTTTGGGGCAATCAAAGTTAATGGTTCACGGCGTCCTGACATAGCAGCGCTAGCTAGCAACCCTGGTAGACCGTAGCAATGGTCACCATGCACATGAGTGATGCAAATAGCAGCCAATTGATGCAATGAGAGTTTGGTATGTAGCAACTGCTGCTGCGTGCCTTCACCGCAATCAATCAGCACCCATGGACGCGATTTCTTACTCTGATTATTCTGTTGACGACTTCCTTGCTGTACGCCAGAGCTATGCGGATTCAGACACTCTATTGCCAGTGCAGTCACATTACGCTGTTTGGTCGGTACACCTGCAGAGGTACCCAAAAAGGTTAGCTTTAGCATAATGATGCCTTTTATTTATCAGGAGTACTGGCTGAGAAGCACAAGTACGTCTCTTCATTCTAAAACGATAACAGAAATGAGATAAACGGAGAATTTGCCCTAGCTACGATAATTGGCATATCATGGTTTTTTGACCTTCAACCATTTGTCCACCATTGGCAGTGCACTCATTTACCATATTTGATTCGTAAGATTTCCAGCCACCATAAAAGCTTGCCGCACATAGAATTACCACTAGAATTTTCTGTGACCACGACTTGATAGAGACTTGCTGGCTATTAATCTGTTGGCTATTATTTTCTTGCATACTGGTATCTTGCTTATTAAGTGATGTTTGAGTTGCTGACTGATTGTCATCTTTGTCTAGGCTATCTTGTTTCAGATGGTCTTTATTCGAAGTATTTAGATCTGTCATAACATTATCCTAAAAAAGGCTTTGTTTATTCATAAACAAAGCCTTTGGTCTACATGGCTACTTAAGCGTTGAGAGAGGATTATACCAGTATCCTCTAAAAATTCAGACGACCGCCCTTTTTTTCTGCTCGCTTAAAGGCATCTCGCTCTTCGCAGCGTTTGAGCCAGTTCAAAAGATTGGTATATTTACTCTGATCTAGGCCTGCACCAGCATTGGCACCCAAGACCGCAAGATGCATTTGAATATCAGCAGCACTAAATTCGCTACCTGCAAACCAGTGATTTTCATGTAGATGACGCTCCATCATATCTAGCATCTTATCCAAACCACTACTGATCATGTTCTTTTCAATCTGACCTTGAATTTTTTTGCTAATAGGTTTGATTAACATTGGCGACTGAGACACTACTTTCGTGAATACCAAACGCATGACTAATAGTGGCATCAATGAAGCCTCTGCAAAGTGTAACCAAAACGTATAGGCTTCCCATGCTGCTTCGTTATTATCGTCAGGTTTGAACTGCTTTTCTTTATCATAGTGCTTAATCAAATATTCAATGATAAACCCTGACTCAATCAGCACACGATCGTCCACTTCTAATATTGGTGCATTACCAATCGGGTGCACTTGCTTGAGGCTATCAGGAGCACGGTATGCCTTGTTGCGCTCATAGCAAGTCAGTTTATAATCGGCGCCTAGCTCTTCTAACAGCCAGATAATACGAAACGAGCGCGAGTTTGCTAAATGATGAAGATGTAACATAAACCGTCCTAGTTATATATTGTAGTAAATCAGCCATAATACCTCAGATATAGCACCATACGTTTACTCAATCGCGGCACTACTGCTCTCGATAATAGCGTAATTTGTACTTCTTTAATACTGTGAGTTGGCAGACATGCTGGAAAACAATGCCTACCAAGTCAGTTCAGTTTAATTTTCATCTCAACCTACGCCTAAGACACTGTACTCTTTGACATCAATCTAAATGTAATGCTTCAATCTTACGCGTCATTTTATCTATCTTTTGCTGATATTTTTTGATCTGACGGAATCGATGCGCGATTAGCACGCCTTTGATACGGCGATTTTTCAGGCGACGACGTGGTGGAAAACTGCCCACTTGTGGCTCATTGTAGCCATGTAAGCGGTCTTCACGTTTACGCGCCATATAACCCAATGCGCTATCAGCAATCATAATCAGCAATGCGATAAAAATCATGCTGTACATCAGCATGGAACCACCATCATGTAAGTTACGATCTAAAATTGCGATTGAGAATATGAACAAGAATATTGGCTCAAGGTAGCACAAAGTCCCAAACAGTGAGACAGGCAACTTCTGACTCGCTACCATCGTCAATGACATTGCAGCGGTACTGATAATGCCTAATAATGGCAGCAAATACCAAAGCTTGTGGTTGGTTATTGCTACTTCAAAACCGCCATTCATATACAGTGCAACCAGTACCACTGGTAACAACAATACAAGGTCTGAAATCAGACCAGTAATAGGCGGCACTGCCAACTTGCGACGTAGTAGATAGTAAGGAGGATAACCCAAGCAAACAAACAAAGTCGCCCAAGAGATCGCACCATACTCAAAAATATCGTAAGCGATACCAAGACCTGCACATACGATAGCAGCCCACTGAAGTAAGCTCATGTCTTCGTTATAAAAGAACCTGCCGACAACAATCATAATCATCGGATATAGGAAATAACCCAACGTTACCTCAAGTCCCAAGCCATTGACTGGCGCCCACATAAATATCCAAATTTGCGCGCCCAAAATCGGTGTGGGTAATATAAATAAAAACCACTCTTTTGCGTTCTTTAGTGTTTTTAGATAATCAAAAATGTGCTGCCATTGCTTTAGTACGCTTACCAGCAGTACTAGACTAAAAAACATTGTCAGCACGCGCCACGAAGCGACTTGCGTACCTGATAATGGTTGCAGCAGTAGACCAAATAAGAACAGTAATGAGTATAAAAAATTTGCAGCGACAGCAGTGATTGTACCCTGCGAGGTTTGGTTAGTAGTCAGCATCACAACAGCCTTTAAAGATTGGGGCACATCCATGGCAATTTTTAAAAAAAACAAAAGCCTCAGACGAGAACGTCTGAGGCTTTTGCATATAAGGTCGTCGCGCAATCTAAGTTGAACGCTTTTGATGTGTTAGGCGTACATCATGGTCGGCATTATGTCAAAGTCAGAATGAATAAGCAATGCCACTGTTCATCTAGTGTCTAAACTTTTAAATTGAGTAAATTTAATGCAGGTAAGTGCTTATTTTGCATCAAGTTGTTCGATTTTTTGCTGTATCTTATCCATCTTCTTTTGGTAACGAAGAATCTTACGAAAACGATGGGCTTTTAGCACGCCATCGATACGCTGATTGATAAAATGACGACGTGGTGGAAAGCCGCCAATCTGAAGCTCTCTATAGCCATGCAAGCGGTCATTACGCTGACGAACGAGGTAACCTTTTATGCTATCGGCCATCATGACCAGTAGCGCAAGCGTAATCATGCCATACATAAAGAGCGAACCACCTTCTTCAAGGCTTTGACTCAGAATAGTAATAGACAACACAAATAACAGCATCGGCTCGATATAACTTAATGCCCCAAACAGTGATACTGGCAACTTGCTACTGGCAATCATCGTCAGCGACATCGCAAGCGCACTAAAAGCACCAAGCAGCGGCAATAGATACCAGAACTTCACATCTTGCGCCGCAACATCAAAACCACCCGTCATATATAGCACAATGAGCACAACTGGTGTCAACAGCGTCAAATCAAATAACAAACCCGTAATGGGTGGTACAGAAAGAGTGCGCCTTAGCAGGTAATATGGTGGATAACCCAAGCATACAAACAATGTCACCCAAGAGACTGAACCATACTGAACAATATCGTAGCCGATACCGAGTGCTGCAAATATCGCAGCAGCCCACTGCAAGATGCTCATATACTCATGATAAAAGAATCGACCAAGCACAATCATCACTAGCGGCAATAAGAAATAACCCAACGTGACATCGAGACCAAACCCATTGACCGGAGCCCACATAAACAACCAAATCTGTCCACCTAGGATTGGTGCTGGCAATATAAATATTAACCATTCCTTGACTGTCTTTAGCGTCTTTATATAATCAAAAACACGTTGCCACTGCTTAGTCAAACTGACCAATATCACCAAACTGAGCAACATCATGAGCACACGCCATGACGCTACTTGCGTCCCTGTTAAGGGCAACATAAACAGTCCAAACAAAAACATCATCGAGAATAAAAAGCTCGATGATACCGAAGCAACCGTTCCCTGAAAAGTTTGATTGGTCGTAAGCATAACAACAGCCTTAAAAAATAGAACCTTATTTACAGTATTGAAAAAATGAGAGTTAAAAAACAAAAGCCTCCGACGATAACGTCAGAGGCTTTTTTCTAGAAAAATGCTAAGAGACTAGACTCAAAAGCTAATTACCAAGACTATTACTCGTCATCGTCTTATGCATAGTTAGTCTATTATAGATTGTCACTTGGTTTATGATCGTTTGCAATATCAATCACATCATCGACGTCAGTAGTTGCAGTACTGTCAGTTGTCGCATCAATATCTATCTGCTCCTGACCTTCTACCTCAAACGTACCGTCTTCTCTCATGGCATCGATAAGCTCGTCATCGCTTTCTTCGTGCTCAACACGCGCCATAGCAACCAGTTTTTCATCTTTTGACAGACGAATCAATGTTACCCCTTGCGTATTACGACCAGAGCTAGCGACATGCTCAACTGGAGTACGAACCAACGTCCCTTTATCAGAGATTAAGATAATATCATCAGTAGAGTCAACCTTAGTCGCTCGTACTAGTGCGCCATTACGCTCACTGGTCTTAATAGCGATCACACCGCCACCGCCACGATTTTGTGTATTGAACTCATCGATAAAGGTACGTTTACCAAAGCCGTTTTCACAAGCAATCAGGATTTCACGTACATCATCTTCGATAACGACCAATGATTTGATAAATTCATCAGTAGCCAGACGCATACCGCGGACGCCTTTAGCCGTACGGCCCATCGCACGTGCATCATTCTCATCAAAACGAATGGCTTTACCACTTGAAGCGAACAACATCACTTCTTGGCTACCGTTAGTGATACGAGCGCTGACCAATTTGTCACCGTCTTCTAACCCAACCGCAATCAAACCGTTCGAGCGAATATTGGCAAACTGCTTCAGCTCTACCCGCTTCACTGTACCATTAGCAGTGGCAAAGAACACAAAAGGCGGCTCTGCTTGGTTGCTATCTTCTACCGAATCGTCATCATTGCTTACTTCCGATACCTCACTTACTACTGATGTATCTTCTACGATCTTTGGAATTGGTAGTATGGTCGTAACGGTTTCGTCGCTATTTAGGCCAATTAGATTGACCAATGGACGACCCCGAGCACCGCGACTGGCAATCGGCACTTCAAAACCACGTAGACTAAAGACACGTCCACTATCAGTGAAACACAGTACCGTAGAATGCGTTGATGTTACGACTAAATGATCGATTACATCGTCTTCTTTCATTGCCGTGGCAGACTTACCTTTACCGCCGCGCTTTTGTGCAACATAATCATCAATCGGCTGAGTTTTGGCGTAGCCAGTACGCGACACCGTCATGACAACCGTTTGCTCAGGGATAAGGTCTTCACGACTAAAGTCCATACGTGAATCGATGATATCGGTACGGCGCTCATCACCGAAATTATCACGAATCTCGATCATCTCATTAGAGATAATAGCCATCAGCTTATCAAAATCGCCAAGGATAGACTCTAAATGCGCGATTTCACGCAGTAAGTCTTGATATTCTTCGGTCAATTTATCTTGCTCAAGACCAGTCAAACGATGCAATTGCATATCTAAAATCGCATTGACCTGCTCAAGTGACAAGCGATAACGTTCTTCGCCTTCAATCAGACCAAACGGCGCTTTAGGATCTTCGCCATCGATAAACTCAGGACGTACTGATTGACTACCAGCAGCCGTGAGCATCGCAACGACGCTACCTGAACCCCATGTGTTATTTAATAGACTTTCACGAGCCAATCCACGGTTTGCAGAGGCTTTAATCGTCGCAATAATTTCGTCGATATTGGCTAGTGCGACCGTTAGACCTTCTAGCAAATGACCACGAACACGGGCTTTGTTCAATTCATAAATCGTACGGCGGGTCACCACTTCTTGACGATGACGAACAAACGCAGCGATAAGCTGACGCAAGGTCAGTAGTTTTGGCTGACCATTATCGAGTGCCACCATATTGATACTAAAGCTAGACTCTAGTGGCGTTTGTAGAAATAGGTTATTAACAATAACTTCAGCCGTCTCACCGCGACGCAAATCAATAGCGATACGCATACCGTCTTTATCAGACTCATCACGAATTTCGCTAATACCTTCGATTTTTTTATCACGAACCAATTCTGCGATACGCTCAATCAGTTTGGCTTTGTTAGCCTGATAAGGTACTTCGGTAAATACAATACGCTCACGATCACGGTTGACGCCAGCATTGCTCATTGGCTCGATATGATAACGACCACGAATATGCAAACGGCCTTTACCAGTACGATAAGCATCTAAAATGCCCGCGCGACCATAGATAATACCGCCCGTAGGAAAATCAGGACCTGAGATGTGCGACATCAGCTCTTCAGCTGAAACTTGTGGGTTTTCAGCATAGGCCAGACAAGCATTGATCACTTCAGTCAGATTATGCGGGGCCATATTGGTCGCCATACCAACGGCAATACCCGTCGCACCATTGACCAATAGGTTAGGAATACGCGCTGGCATCACACTTGGCATGCGCTCAGAGCCGTCGTAGTTGTCTTCCCAATCGACCGTATCCTTGTCCAAATCAGCGAGCATCTGGTGGGTCAGTTTGGTCATACGTACTTCGGTATAACGCATCGCTGCCGGAGGATCATCATCGATCGAGCCAAAGTTACCTTGACCATCAACCATTGGATAGCGCAAGCTGAAATCCTGCGCCATACGGACGATGGCATCATAGACGGCACTATCGCCATGTGGATGGTACTTACCGATAACATCACCGACCACACGTGCTGATTTTTTGTACGGTTTATTATAATCGTTTGATAGCACGTGCATGGCATACATCACGCGGCGGTGTACAGGTTTGAACCCATCACGCACATCAGGCAGCGCACGCGAGACGATCACGCTCATCGCATAATCCAAATACGACTGCTTTAGTTCATCTACGATGCCAATAGGACTGACCGATTCGCTCATATACACTCCTTCACTCACATTTTTTTCTAACGTTGACACATCGCTTATGGCACCCGTAGATCATATAAAAATACTGCCACATAAATGGGCAGTCATGACCAAAATAGAAACCATAAAAAAACACTGCTACACGTGCAAAACAATAGGAAAATAGTGATACGGTTTTTGTTAAAAACAATGTTTAGTAAAAGAAGCTATTTTAGCACAAATTTGCTGATTTAGGGGGTTCAGGCTACCATTAAAATCAAGCTAGGCGGTTCATTCACAGTGATATTTTGAATGACCAACACACGCTAAAATAATTCTAATGGCAGGTTTTTTTTGATTGGCTGATTTTGCCATTTTTACAGACGAACTTACCATCTGCTGAGCAATGAGACACCCCGCCCATTTTACCTGAACAAGGCGTATTTTGAGCTTGTGCTTGGCTCATAGATGTAAAGGCAAATACTAGAGCTAGTAGTACTGTGCTGATTGATTTCATTGTTTATTCTCCGTATCTGATGGATATTAAATAGAAAAATACTATACTTATTAGCTACAGTTCGACAAGATTTATTTTGACTAACTGAGTAGATACTTATATTTCTATCTACAATTCAACATGACATTTAATTTAACGCTAAAATCTTGAGCATAGGGCTCATACGTGGTTTGCATATAAGCTCTATTGACCAAACAACTAGGATGCTTAGAATATTTAGCCAATACAACAACACCTAAAACTGTCTCTGACGTGAACTGATTGTTTTTATGGTCATATTGTTTTCATAACCATAATGCTTTGTCATGAGCTAATAGCTTTCAAAGTCATATCACTCTCATGAGCACATTATGATTTAAACCACTTTGATGCAGCTATTTTTTGAGTGATACTGGACAAAAAAATTCTAACCGCTACACTACCTCATCTTTTATAGCACTTACATAACGACTTAACAGGCTCCTATTACTATGGATATCATTCTTGCAATTGTTTGGATTTTAGCAATGGTGCTATATAGCTTTTCGAGCGATTACGTTGCTAGCTTTCCTAACCATAACAATCGCGCTGTCCCTTATGTCCGTTGGGGAGCACTTTTAGTCGCTATGGCTTTATCAGCATACTTGTCAAAAGCCTACCAAGAAAACCTACAAGGCAATGGTATGTGGGTGTTTGTTATCGTTGTATTTGTCGTTATTGTATTAGCGAAGGTCGTTTTTAAATGGGTAATTAACAGACGTTTGAAACGCTAGTTAATACTAAATATTTTTTATAGTCAAAGAAATCTAAAACAGCTACAAGGCAGCCGACCGCAGATTGTACTTATAATACCTCTAGGGAGGGTAATACCGTAGCGGTTTAGTAGTTCGCTGACTATACTGTAAACCTCTTAATTATTGATCTAAATACCTATGACAATTAAACATCAAGATAGCCAGCCTGACTCAAACCTTTCTATACCAGCAGAAAACGATCGAGCAGATCGTAGTTTCGATGCCATTGCCGATCATTTCGAAAAGAAAGTGTATGGTGGTTTAAAAGGCGAGATTCGATTGGCTGTGCTACGCCGTGATATTTTTGAATATAGCGCACAGATGAGTGAGGCACTTGGGCGACCGCTACGTATCTTAGATGTGGGTGCAGGGCTTGCACAAATTGCGATAGAACTTGCTGCTCAAGGTCATAGCGTAGTCATCAATGATATATCAGCAAATATGCTTGAGAAAGCAAAAGCGAGCGCAGAACACATCGAGCAAGAACTAGACATCACGTGGTATGTTTGCCCTTATCAAGCGCTTGAAGAAAAACTGGCTCAGGCAGAGACAGCAAAATTTGATTTGATTATGTCGCATGCGCTACTTGAATGGTTGGCAGAACCAGCGGCGGTCATGAACTTTTTTGATAAGCACTTAATAGATGGTGGCGCACTATCTGTCTGCTTCTATAATCCAGCAAGTTTCGATTATCGCAATCTTATCATGGGGAATTTTAACTTACTCGATAGCTTACTTGATGGTAACGATTACAAAGCGGACAATAAAAAAAGCCTCACCCCCAACCATCCCGTTGCCAAAGAAGAAGTCGAGTCTTGGCTCAAAGTGCATGATTATCAGACGGTACGTAGCAGTGGTTTACGAGTGTTTCATGATTATGCACCGCTTAAACGTGGCGGTCATAACGATCCAGATGCAGTGATAAGAATGGAGTTACGCTACTCACAGTTAGAGCCGTACAAATGGCTTGGCCGTTATTTACATATTTTGGCTAAACGTTAAATTGAGACGACAGCTGAAGAATGAATAAAGACTACTAAACTTCTTCATCCATTCTCGATGATCTATCATACTCTGACCAAGTAGTGGCATTGATGTCTTTTTCATCGAAGACTACGACATGCTCTAGCAAAGGCAGAATGCCAATATGCGAGCCGATTGCATGATTATGATGACTCGCAACTAAGGATAAGACAGTCTGTCCGTCATCTAACTGCAGTCGGTACAAATAGTTGGCACCGCGAAACACACGTCCAATAACTAAAGCTGTCTGTGTACTGTCGTCATCATGAATAATATCATCAGGGCGCACGAGTACTTTGATTGGCGTACCATTTGGATAATCATATTCGCAGTACTGTGGTTGGCCAGATTCATCATAGACTTCCATGCGGCGATAGATATTACCTAGCGCCGTCTCAACATGGCCTTCTTTGATAATACCGTCTATCATGGCGCCTTCGCCTACGAATTCTGCAACAAAAGGACTGACAGGCTCATGATACAGCTCGCTTGGCCTTGCCCACTGTACCAATCGTCCTTTATCCATTACCCCTACTTTATCGGCTAGCGCAAATGCTTCATTTTGATCGTGAGTGACCAAAATCGCTGTAGTATTGGTACGTTTGAGAATATCACGGACATTCATTGCTAGTGATTCACGCAGCACCACATCTAGATTAGAGAACGGCTCGTCAAGTAATAGTAGTTTTGGTTTGGGTGCTAGCGCTCTTGCGAGAGCCACGCGTTGCTGTTGACCACCAGAAAGCTCATTAGGACGTTTGTCTGCATGTTCAGTCAATTCGACTAAGCTTAGCATCTCAGCCACACGGGCTTTTTTGTCAGCAGCTGACCATTTATTGAGACCAAAGGCGATGTTTTTTGCCACGCTTAAATGACCAAACAGAGCATAGTCTTGAAACACCATGCCCATGCCACGTTTGGCTGGCGCAACTGCAAATGATTGACGAGTTGTCTTCTCAGTTAGGCGCTGATTGTTCAAATAGATAGTGCCGCCGCGACTTTGCTCCAGTCCCGCGATTGCTCGTAGCGCTGTGGTCTTCCCGCAGCCACTATAACCCAAGAAGCAACCAATCTCTCCTTGTTCTAGCATCAATGATAGACCATTGACGACAATAGTATCGTCATAGCCTACGATGAGATTTTGCACACTAAAGTAAGGATCTGTCGCGATATGTTTCTCAGTATTTTGTTGTGAGGTACTGCTCTGCTCTACAGTTTTATTCGGCTGAACTGGATTAATTCTATTTTGTGACAGTGGTGATTTTGCTACAGGCATGTGGTTAGCCCGAGCCTTTTCTGACTTAGAATTTGTAGAGTCGTTCATTGAATCAGTGTACATAGACGGTACCAGTTCGCTATTAGTAAGTAAAACCATCGATAAAACAGAGCAAATTATAATATAGCTGACACTACGAGTGTGCTGTTAAACTTATACCAAATTATTGCTATTAACTTTGTTGCTATTAGCTGTGTTTATCGCTTTGACGCAGTAGTATCCAGACAGGAAGCAAGCCAACTAACACGATTAGCAAACTCGGCAATGCGGCTCGTCCCCACATACCTTCGCTCGTCATTTCAAATACTCGTACTGCAAGCGTATCCCAGCCTTGACGCCGTGTCATCAGCGTAATGGGCATCTCTTTCATCACTTCGACAAAGCCCATCAATAATGCAGTCAATACGCCAGGGCTAAGCACAGGTAGCATTACATGACGCCATCGCTGATAAGGACTGTCACTCAGTAATTTTGCAGCAGCTTCTTGATTGACTGTCAATCGCTGCAATTGTCTGTCAACTGGCTGAAAGCTCACCGTCATAAAACGTGTCGATAACGCCAGTAGCATAACAATGACACTGCCAGAAAGCACTTGCTGTGAGGTGATACCAAACGCAATCATTTGATTATCAAGCCACGCAATAGGTATAAATATCCCTACCGCCAATACAGTCCCCGGTACGACATAGCCTAAATTGGCTAAAGTGGTCATTAGCTTAGTCGATTTATCAGGATACTGCCGTTTGATCCACGCAATGATAATCGCCAAAAAAGCAATAAATAGCGTGGTCATACTAGCAATCATGAGGCTGTTGGTAACAAAATCAATGTAACGCGCATCAAAATCTTGGCGAAAATTCAGTGCTGTCCAATAGATAAGCTGCAAAAAAGGTATCAAGAAGGCGATTAAAAAGATGAGCGTACACAGCAGTGTCATGGCGAGTTTGGCAGGTTTGCTAGCGTCAAAGCGTTGGCTGCTACCTTGGGTAAGTGAGCTACCACGCTTAGCTTGCCAATACTGCTCAAACAATACCACGATAAAAATCACACCAATAAGCAAGGCTGCTAACTGAGCCGCTGTGGTCAAACTAAAAAAACCAAACCATGCTTTATAAATAGCGGTAGTAAAAGTATCGACATTAAATACAGATACTGCACCAAAATCTGCTAAGGTTTCCATACTGGCTAGTAATAAGCCGCCAATGATCCAAGGTAGTGCTTGCGGTAATGCCAACCGAAAGAACACACGGCTACGACTCAAACCTAGCATCTGCCCCGCTTCTATCGCTCGCCTGCCTTGTGACAAAAATGCCTGACGCGCGAGCAAATATACATAAGGGTAAAACGCTAGCGATAATACCAAGCCTGCGCCCCATACATTCCTTATCGACGGTATGGCAGTACTGATACCGGAATCCCGCAGAGCTGTCTGTAGCGGCCCACTAAAATCAACAATGCCAATAGTGACAAATGCCAATACATAAGCAGGGATGGCAAGTGGCAACATCAACGCCCACGAAAAGAAACGCTGACCCGGGAAACGATACATACTAGTGACCCAAGCTAGAGCAGTACCAATAGTGCCTGAAACAACTGTCACCATTAGCAATAAAATCGCCGTGTTTTTGAGCACTTGCGGCAGTACATAGTCTGCCATATGTGTCCAAATCTCTGCCACTGGCTGAGTCCACGACAGCAGCACGATTAAAATTGGTACTAGCATAAACAACGAAATCAGCCCTAAGACTGATTTCGAGATAATACGTTTACGAAGGGCGTGGTCTTGGCTGACAGTCTGCTTGTCATTAACACCGCCATTGACAGTATCGTTTTGACTAACAGACGCATCTGGCGTTGTGATCATATTATCATTACCGTGTCATACGTATAGAGACCTTATAAGCTTATACCAACCTCAAAATCGTCATTACTTGAATAACTCCTTTGTAATGACTAACCTTTGAACCTATTCTTTAAAAGCTGTTGTTTAAAAGCTATTGCTTAAGAACTATTGTCTCGAAGTTATGATTTTGCGATTGGTATCAGTATTACTGGCGATCCCTTATTTATAACCCGCTTTATCCATCATTTGGATAGCTTGAGTTTGTAGTTCACCGAATTTCTGTACATTGATATCGTCTTTTTTGAACTCGCCCCATGATCTGAGCATGTCTGACTCATCGATACCTACTTTTACTGGGAATTCTTTGTCAGAGCTGGCATAGAGACCTTGTGCCTCATCAGATGACAACCACTCTATCAGTTTAAGCGTGCCATCTGGATTGTCTGAACCTGCAACTACGCCAGCGCCTGAGATGTTTACGTGCGTACCAGTCGTATCTTGGTTTGCCCAAAATATCTTCACAGGGAAGTTTGGTTTTTCGTCCAATAGACGACCATAGTAGTAGCTATTGGCAATACCCACTTCACACTGACCAGCAGCGATAGCTTCTAGCATCGCAACGTCATCACTGAACACATCAGTCGCTAGGTTATCAACCCACCCTTTGATAACTGCTTCGGTTTTTTCTTCGCCCAAATGCTCCATCATGCTAGCAACAAGCGATTGGTTATAAACCTTTTTAGAGGTACGTAAGCATAGTTTGCCTTTCCATTTTGGATCGGCCAAATCTGCATAAGTAGACAACTGGTCGGCAGTGACTTTGCTTGGGTCATAAAAGATAGTACGTGCACGTAGTGACAGACCTGTCCACTGACCTTTTGGATCACGGTATTTTGCAGGGACGTTAGCTTCTAACACAGTAGATGATACTGGCTGCAATAGGCCTTGCTCTGCAGCTTGCCATAAGTTACCAGCATCAACGGTCAATAGCATATCAGCTGGAGTATTCTGACCTTCCGCTTGCAAACGCGCCATGAGTGGACCTGTTTTGTCCGTGACCAACTCAACTTTTACGCCTGTTTGCTCAGTATAGCGATCTAGCAATGGCTTAATCAGCTGCTCATTACGTGATGAGTAGATAGTAATCGTCTGACTATCAGCAGTCGTAGCTTCGTCAGTTGCTGCTTGCTGCTCAGCACCTGTTTCTGTTGACTCTACTTCTACGCTTTCTTCTGTGGTTGAAGAATTACTACAACCTGCTAGACCCAACATCATGCCAAATACGGCTGCAGGTAGGATAAGCTTCGTAGAGGTTAGATTAGCGCTGATAGCGTTCAATGACATGGTTTTCCCCATAGTAATGCTATAAAAAAGTAAGACGGATAGTGAGACAAAATAACAGTGATTATAACGCTGACTTGCTAAGCGCTAGCAGTAATCAGACCATAATATATCAAAGCAACATACTAATGGAAGTGAGATTAATTATCAATACATTTGTTTAACTGGCAAATATATCAGTGATGAGTCTTGAGCATTGATTTTTAAGAACTATTTTTCACCAGCTCTTTCAACAGTTTGGTCTAACGACGCGTTTTAGTGTCCATCTAAAGCAGCCATTGTCCCAAAATTGCATTGACCGCAGCTTCCGTTCGTAAGATACGAGAGCCTATATGTACAGGCGTGCAGCCTTGTGCTGACAGCAGCTCTACCTCATAGTCGATCCAGCCACCTTCAGCGCCTATGCAAACTATACCCGGTAGCTCTCGTGATGGTTGCTTTTGTAAAAACTCAGAAAAGGACTGCTGACTATAAGGATGCGCAACAATCGCTCGATTGCTCATTAAGCTTGCAAGTGTGTCTTCAACAAATGGCTTAAAACGTTTTTGTAACGTAATACTAGGAACAATCGTATCGATGCTTTGCTGTAGGCCTTCTAATACAAACTCGTCTATCCGCTCAAGCATGGGACTTTGCCAATAGCTTTTTTGGGTACGGTAGCTATTGATAAGAATGATATCGCGTACACCAAGCGCTGTCATATCCATGATTAAACGCCGTAGCACTTTAGGACGCGGTAACGCTAAAATAACAGTTAAGTCCAATTTGGCTGGCGGCGCAGTATTCAACTGGACGTTACCTAGCCGAATACTGTCAGCGGTAATATCTTCGATAACAGCAGTACCAAGATTGCCACCGATTTGGCCAATTTTAAGCGTATCACCGACTTTTGCGCCCAGCACTTTAGTCACATGGCTGACTTGAGACAAGGCATCGATTTTTGCTGTGTCTGATGAGAAGTTTTCAGCGGGCAATAATATACAGTTCATAAATTATCTTGGTTAGAAGACATCTCGATAGCGTCTTCAATCATAGTAAATTGGCGGGTCAATACCGCTTGCTGCTGTGTCGTCATTTGCTCGCCAGCTTGTCCTGCCTGCGCGGCCAATGGTAAATTACTTAGCCAAGTCTCTAGCTGCGTATAAATGCTCACAGCGTCTTCACGGTTATAAGCTGTTTTCTTACGAGAGGATTTTTTATTCGCCTTTAACTGGTCATCACTGGCCATCTGTGAATCTGCACCGTTTGATTCAACTGGGCAATAAAAATCATTACTTGGCTGATATAAAGCGCCTACTTCAGCCAATTTATCTATCACGCTTTGACAAGACTGAGTATAACGCCCCATCAGTACAGGCGTTGCCACACTTGCAGGCTCCACTGGATTATGCCCACCAATATCTACCAGTGAGCCGCCCACAAATGCTACATTTGCCAATGTATACCAAGTCATCATCTCACCCATGCTGTCTGCTAGATAGACTTGCGTATCTGCACTAATCATATCTCCATCACTGCGCCGAGCCATATTTAACCCAGTTTTTTGAATGAGTTCTGCTACTGCGTCAAAACGCTCAGGATGTCTAGGGACAATAACAAGCAACGTATCTGCTAATGTAGCTTGAGACAGTAGTTGCTGCTGCAATGACAACGCTGCTGCCTCTTCGCCATCGTGAGTACTTGCAGCGACCCACACAGGACGATCTGCTATACCAAACTCTGCTCGCAGATCAGCTTTCTTACTATGAATACTGTTATCTTCTACCGCTTTGTCATCAGTTGTGGACGCATTGATTACCCACTTTAATGAGCCTGCTACGCGAATTTGGGCGCTACTAGCCCCTAACTGCCTAAAGCGTTTAGCAGAGTCGCTGTCTTGCGCAATAATTAAGGAGAGGTTTTTCATCATACTGGCGCTGACTGCACCAATTTTTTGATAACTCTGAAAAGAAGAAGCAGATAGTCGACCATTGACTAGGATACTTGGAATACGGTGCTGAGATAATTTGGTCAAGATATTTGCCCATAGCTCTGTTTCTACAAACAATGCAGCGATAGGCTGTACATGCGTCAAGAAAGTCTCGATAACAGCAGGGCTGTCGACTGGCACATAGCTATGACTCATCTGACCCTGAGCTATCTGTTCTGCAAAACGACTGGCACCACGAGCAAAACCTGTCTGAGTCGTATTGGTCAACCATATCTGATAGCCATTAGCCAATAACATATTTAATAAAGGCGCAACCGTATTGGTCTCACCTAATGAGACTGCGTGGCACCAAATTACCCCTTTGTCGATATCAGCATTGACCACTGGACGCGGTGGATACTGCTTACCAAAACGCTGATCAATTTCCTGCTGATAGTTGTCGTTTTTATGAGATCGACGCCATACTTGCAGACGATATAGTGGCTTTAGCAGCCCAATAAGAGACTGATAATATAAAGGTGTCTCGTGTACCGCACGACTAGGCGATGATACAGGGTCAATTGGATTTGCAGAGTGGTCAGACGGGGTATTAGATGATGGCATGGAACAGCCCAGATTAGTTATGAATCAAACAATAAAAGGGTAAAGGTAAAGCGCGCCAATTCTACCTGAATTTAAGCTGTAACAATAAGCTTTTAAAAAGTTACTGAGTAAATAGTTATTAGATAATGATTGTTAGATAATGACTATTATCAATAAAGCGACTGCGATGATTGCACCAATTAACAGCTGATAACGCTTGGTGCTATGCTGCTCTTGCTTCTGTGTGGTCAGCAGCATTTGTGCTTGCTGCCATTGCTTGACCAGATTGGCCGCTTCTGCATGACCATTATCTGCCGCTTGCTCTAACCAGTATCTACCGCTATCTATATCTTGTGATACCCCTACTCCTTGGTAGTACATTTTACTGAGTAGACGCTGAGCACGGCTGTCATTTTTGCTAGCGGCTTGATTGACCCAATCTACGCCAGATTTTTTTTGGTTATCACTGCCTGCTGTCAAACCTTCACCTAACAGTTCATACATGGCCAAACGTAACATAGCAGCTGTATTATCATCTTCAGCAGCCGATTGCAGTATTAGAAGCGCTTTATTTTTTGCCGTGTTGTGATCATTTGAAAATATAACTTGGCGACGAGGCTTGTTCTGCTTGGCAATATGCTGCTCGAACTGATCCAGTACTTTACGTGCTTGCTGATACTGCATATCACCAGTTGGTTGTGGCACCGCTATCTCATCTAACTCTACGAGCAGTTGCGTAAACATCTCTGGCGTTGATGTGTTTTTTACAGATGACGTAGGCTTGGTTGTTGGCTTCGTTACTTTAGTCAGCTCAGGCTTTATTGGGCTCTCAGATTTAGGAGATACTACGCTTGTTTGCAACTCAGTTATAGTATCAGGCATAGCAGACTGAATTGCGCGACTCTCACTGTCAGTTACAACTGCATTAGCTTGATTATGCTCAGCTCCTATCGATACTTCCTCTGGCTTATTAAGAGAAACATTTAATTGGCTAGTACCAACATGCGTATTTAAATCGGTGCTCGGAGCGATGCTTTCAGTGACTTGATGAGTGGTTGCTTTATACGCTGTTAATTCGGACACTGAATGAACGTCTTTACTTAAAATAGTCGGCAGTCTAAGGCTAACCGCTTGATACAGCCCACTATCTACTTGCCCGCCTTGTACTGGGTCAAACTGCCGATCAATATGACCAAACAGACGCAGCCCTATTGGCTCTAGGGCAAAAAATAATTGCTCTTTAACCCCGCTATCATCATAACCAACAGCCATATGCTGATAGAAGTCATCTGTGACCAATGACAACTCAGGGTAACGTTTACGCAGCTCAAACTGACCATACCAATGTGGCTTGTTTTGCCACTGCTGCGCCAATACACGACCGGCATAAAACGCCAAAAACACCATGAAATTACGATAGCGCTCATCGATCAGCAGCGTCGCCTCTTCCCATATACTGCTCTTGATCATATCTCGGCGTACTTGAGACAATAGCGTATCGATACGCTGTAAACTCTCAAGCGACTCATCTAGCGTACAAGCGCGCAGCTCAGTTTCGTAGGCGATACCGCCTACAATAGGACGCCCAGCCAAGAAGTCTTGCCAGTAGCCTTCTGCAATATAGTCCAGTGGCGTTAAAGGTGATGCAGACATAGACGGACGTGACCTCTTTGCAGATAGATAAACCAAAAAAGTATAGGCTATAAAAGTGCTGCTATTACTAAGATAATAGAACAATACTAGTAGATTACCTTACCCTAAAAATCCGAGTGCTACAATAAAGGACTGAACAAGCGCACGACATTATCAAACAAGCGTTTTGATCCATGACGCTGTTGCCATTCATCACTATCCAAGATTCGGCAGTTTTCTAAATAGACTTCCTGACAGTCCGCTACTTGGGCGACCATTTCTGGCGTATAAATCGCTAAGCTGACTTCCATATTTAGATAAAAGCTGCGCATATCAATATTGACGGTGCCAAATAGACAGTAGTCATCATCGATAACCACTGTTTTTGCGTGTAGCAAACCACCTCTAAACAAGGCAATCGTTACCCCTGCATCCAATAACTCTTGATAATAAGCCTGAGAAGCATGTTGTACCAGAAACGAATCAACCTTTTCAGGAACAATAATCGTCACATCAACGCCGCGCTTAGCTGCTATCGTCAGCGCGCCCGATAGTGACTCATCAGGGACAAAATAAGGCGTGGTAATACGAATACGCTTATTGGCACGATGAATCACGGTAACTAACGTATTGTAAATCACATGAGCCGTTAGCTGCGGTGCTGAAGGTATTAGCTGCGCCAGAACTTTGTCCACGACAGGCATCTTTGGTACGACAATCGAAGTGGCGCCTATATCTGGCTGCTCATGATCATCAATCGTATCCGCCAATACCTTCACTCGGCTATTTAGGTCATTGATGGTCGGATGCATCACATATAACTTACGAGTATAGTTATTAACCCGTTGATGCAGTTCAGCAAGATTGTCATTACTTTCAGCACCGATGTCGGTAACAATCACCTTAGCCATCGCTGTATTAATACTAATCGAGTGCTGGCTAGTCGTTCGTAGCGCCACATCAATCCATTGACCAACGTTTTTATTTTGCTTAAAAAACCTTGGATCAACCAGGTTGAAGCTGCCGATATAGCCGATATGTTCATCGATAACCACCATTTTACGATGGTTGCGCAAATCAGAGCGTTTAAATAATGTCTTAAACAATCCTACTGGCAATGACTGATGGACATAAACCCCTGCTTTTTCTAATTTGCGGTGCACGCTACTATTAATAAAGCTAAAGCTGCCCACACTATCAGCCAATATATGACACTCTACGCCGCGCTGAGCCGCTACAGATAGCGCCTCTATGACTTTTAACACCTGTCCTTTTGGATAGACAATATAAAATTCCATAAGGACAATACGCTGGGCGGCATGAATATCTTCAATCAAACGCTGAAAAATCGAAGCAGGATCCGTCAATAACTGCATTTGGTGGTTGGGAAATACACCAAACCCCGTCCAGCGCGTTCCTATTTGGCTAACACCGCGGTAGTTAGCTGGTAATAAGTCTTGCCCTTTGTCAAAAATCAGATGCTCACGCCGTGCCATATCGTTCATCAAGATGCTGGCTTGGTCTACGCGTTCACGATAGCGCCGTCCAATCATCGGCTCACCGAGCAGGATGTAAGCCACAAAACCAAATACTGGCAACGTGTAAAGCACAGCCACCCAAGCGATAGACACGCCAATATTGCGCTGCACAGAAACCACTCGCAGCGTCATTACTATCATAAGTACAATATGCAGCACTAGACCTAGACCTGCTAGGTCTCCCCAGGTCCAGCTAGTAAAAGTATCTTTAATAGTAAAAGTGTTTATATTGGCCTCCATCAACCGTGTTCAACGAATAAAGCATCCATAGTATAGTAGCTTTTCACCTCTAAACAACAAATAATGATAATAAGTGTATTTTTAGAAATGCTATATAATACATGGCCTTAAGTGCTATTTCTGGTAGGTTACAAGCGCGATTTATAATTATTTTCTAAAAACATTAAAATAATATTTGACACCCAACAGTAAATCTATATAATACACACCCACAGCAACGGAGCTTAGTGACAAACTTAAGAGCTCAGTTGATGTTGAATAAATTGCCTAGCAATTGTTCGAAGGGTGATTAGCTCAGTTGGTAGAGCGTCTGCCTTACACGCAGAATGTCGGCGGTTCGAATCCGTCATCACCCACCACTTCTTAGCAAGTGGCTAAACAAGCTAAGAGACCTAAGCAGCGGTAGTTCAGTTGGTTAGAATACCGGCCTGTCACGCCGGGGGTCGCGGGTTCGAGTCCCGTCCGCTGCGCCATATTTAAAACGAATTTAAACCTTTGGGTTTAAGCAAGTTTCGCCTCAAGCATTAGAT
The DNA here is from genome assembly GCF_043419765.1 of Psychrobacter nivimaris. NCBI lineage: Bacteria > Pseudomonadati > Pseudomonadota > Gammaproteobacteria > Moraxellales > Moraxellaceae > Psychrobacter > Psychrobacter nivimaris. The sequence continues at coordinate 711,277 of NZ_JBHOFX010000002.1, forward strand.
TGTTTGAGGTTTTTTTGTGTCTGTGTATTTTGCTTAGACATTGTTTATATAGCTACTGCGCCAGCTAACACGTCTTAACTCGCGTACAAATATTTCAGTGCTATGGGCGTTGACTTATTCGGCTCACGCTAGCGATTAACGCTACCATCACTACACCCATAATAATTAAAATACCAGACATCATATGCGCCGCCTCATAGTTGAGCGCTTCTACCTGCTCATATATAGCAATCGATACCACCTTAGTTTCGCCAGAGATGCTGCCGCCTATCATCAGTACCACACCAAACTCGCCAATGGTATGAGCAAAGCTTACCAAACTACCCAAAATAATACCCACCCGCGCTTGCGGTAAGGCTACTTTCATAAACCGTCGCATACGACTGGGTTCTAAGAGATGAGCGACTTCCGTGACACTTTGCGGAATACGCAAAAACTGTGCATAGACAGGCTGTATATAAAAAGGCAATGAGTAAATAATAGAACCAATGACCAGACCTTCAAAGGTAAAAATCAACGGGCTGATATTATGCTCGCTCAACCATTTACCGATACCCACACTAGGACTGAGCAGTAACAGTAGATAAAAACCTATCACGGTAGGTGGTAGCACCAGAGGCATCGCAATGATGCCCATGAGCAGTACCTTAAGACGTCCTATTACTTTTATACGGCTCGGCTTAGCCAACCAGTAAGCGATAGGCGTTGCAAATAGCAATAAGCATAAGGTAGTCACGCAAGCGAGCTTGATGCTCACCCAAAATGGACTGAGCATATCTGACATAAGAGACTGGTCGATCATATAATGTCACTGCTCGTTCTATGATGAGAAGGGTTAGTCTAACGTATTACTGAACGGTCAGATAGCCTGCTTGTAAGAAGTGCTGCTGCCCTGCTTTCGAGCGCAGGTAGTCGGTGAAGTCTGCTGCTTGGTCAGTGTTATTAACGACTATCCCATCTTGTAAGATAGCTGGATAAGACGCTGGCAATAAGGTAATAAACTGCTTAGGCTTGGCCTTAATCGCAACAAGCTGAGACTGTGCTACAAACCCATAGTCCACACTACCCGTATACGCATATTGAAATGCTTGACCGATATTCTCTGACTGTATTAAGCTTTTTTGAGCATTCAACTTATCATACATATTTTGTGATTGCAGATAGGCTTTTGCAGACGCACCATAAGGCGCAAGGTTAGGGTTAGCGATAGCTACCTTGCTGTCCTGAGTAAAGTCAGCGCTGGTAAACACATCACCTAGCGATGTTGGCGTAAAATCGTTTAAAGGTTTGCTGACACTATAGAGTGCTAATTGACCTCTGGTATACGTAAAAGGCTTGGTTAGCTTATTACCTTCGTTAATAACACTAGCTGAATTTTCATCAGCCAATTTAGCAGGAAAATCTTGATTGGCAGACAAGAATATATCATACGGTGCCCCTGCTTTGATTTGCGCATACAACTTACCAGAAGAGGCATAAGTAACTTCAATATCTGAGATACTTGAAACATTTTGGGCAGATGAGTTGTTATTAGCCTGATAGCTATCAATAATATGAGGTAGTACATCAGATAAGTTAGCAGCCGCAGCAATACGCAATGTGTGAGATTGCTCAGTGGTATCAGCAGCAAGCGTCGTATTGGCGTCTTTGTCTTGCGTACAAGCACTTAGTGACAATAGCAGACAAGCAGATACACAGACAGTAATTAATGACTTAACCATTATTGCTAAGCCATTTAGACGAGTCGTCTTCGTAGTATTCTTGCTTCCACACAGGAATATCCGCTTTGATGGTATCTAATATCCAGCGACAAGCATCAAATGCTGGATAACGGTGCGCTGACACTACCCCAACCCACACAGCCACATCGCCAATCTCTAACGCACCGATACGATGTATCGCAATAGCATGCGTAATTTCAAAACGCTTTTTGGCTTCTTCTACAATGGCGCGGCCTTGATTGATGGCCAAATCCTCATAACCATAATAGGTAAGGCTATCAACGCTTGTGGCATTATTATGGTTGCGCACTCGCCCTTCAAAGCAAACAAACGCGCCGCAGCTATCATTATCTAACGTACGTTTTAGTCTATCTTCATCTATAGCAATATCTAATAGCGCAAAACCATCACGCTCAGCGATAAGATAAGCCTCGTCAGCACTACGTTTGATGCTCATTGAATGATCGTGGACATTGTCGGTCATTTTTCTTCTCTATTTATTATTTTTTCTTTATAGCCACTGGATAGCCACTGACAAAATGGACACTAGTAAACGCTTATCTAACCACCAGCCACTGGCGTGATGAAAACCACGCTATCACCATCGTTTATCTGGTCAGTCCATTTAGCAAAGTAGTCATTTACTGCAACGCGTAGCTCCGACTGCGGACGGCTAAAACGATGCTTTTGACTAAGCTGTTCATATAGTTCAGTTAATGACGTATCCTGCTGTACGCTTACTGTCTCTTGCTGACAATTAGCCTCGTCAGCCAAACTGGCAAAATACATGACGTTAATATTCATCGTTGATTCGATATTAGTTGTCATATCGATAGCACTCATAAATCTCTCCATCTTATGCAAGCTTCCTTGCTTGGCATGTAGCATATCTTTATTAATTGATTAATTGATTGACGACGCACTCTGCAGTTTTGGCTCTTCAAGCATGACTGTAATCTGACTTGCCGCCTGTCTTTTTAACCAGATGAATATCATCTATAACGATGTCATGCGATAGTGCTTTAGTCATATCGTAGATAGTTAAGCAGGCAACGCTGACCGCTGTTAATGCTTCCATCTCAACCCCTGTCTTATGCGTGACCTTGACTACCGCACTGACCGTGAGGCTGCTAAGCGCGTCGTTATACTCAAAGCTTAAGCCTATCTTGTCTAGCGGTAATGGATGACAAAGCGGTATAAGATCATGAGTGCGTTTGGCCGCCATGATACCAGCGATATGAGCCGTTTGTGTGATGCTGCCTTTTTTGGTCATACCATCAGCCGCTTTAATCTGCGCATAAATCTCACTGGGAAAGCGTACTTGTCCAGTGGCATTGGCTTCTCGCGTCGTTGCTGTCTTGCCACTGACATCGACCATGGTAATATCACCATCACTATCTAAGTGAGATAAGGTAGATTGCTGATTTATCTGAACGCTGTCACTCATTTATATAACCTTTCTTATGTGATATTTTTATTATTTTGATAGAGCAGCACATGCCTGCTCGAAATCTTCAGGCGTATTAAAGTTGGTCAAATTTTGCCACTCTTTGCTAAATGGTACGGCTTGCACCAATGGCTGAATAAACTGCATCACTCTACGCTGACCGTTATCTATATAGGCCTTCAAATCAGGCTCAATACTTAGCTGATACAGGCCTAACAATGGATATAAGTGACTGTCATCTTTTAAGCAAATTACTTCTTTATCGGCAGCAAGGCTTATTTCACATTGTAATTTCTGCCACAAGTCAGTTACTGGTATTAAGCTATCGCAGCTAATAACCAGTAACCACGAAGCTTGTACGTTTTTTGATACGCCTGAATCATTCAAGCTGATCAAATCATTCAATGTTTGTAAGGCTGATTCGATAGCGACCAATGCGCCGCCAGTTTTGATCTGTTCATCATGCTTATTAGAGTCAACATCAGTACCATAATCAGCAATGTGAATAACAGGCGCATTAGGTTTTTCTGAATGGACATCTAAACCAGCTTGAAAGCCGCGACCATTATCTGCAATCAATATAGGAACCTGTAACTTGCTCGCATGACGAACATGATAGTCTAGCAGCTGCTCACCTGACGGTAGTGTTAGCATCGCCTTGGCCGTTCCCATACGTCTAGATGCGCCGCCTGCCAAGATAACCACACCTGCCAAACCATCCAGATTATTTGAGCAATTTGTCATTTACCATTACCTGTCAGGCTTGATTGTATAACACTCATAGCTCAATTATTTATAACTCAATCATGGCTAGGATTTTGTGCCAAAAAATGCGGCACGAAGTTACATGGACGAGTACGACTATCAAACTGATCTTTTAAAATATTTTCCCAACCCGTACGGCAAGCACCAGAAGAACCTGGTAGACAGAATATGCCCGTACCATTGGCCATGCCAGCAACTGCTCGCGATTGTACGGTAGACATACCGATTTCATCTTTTGAGATTAAACGGAACATTTCACCAAAACCATCGATTGATTTATCAAACAGTACACTCACAGCTTCTGGCATGCTATCTCTAATAAAGAACCCTGTGCCGCCAGTGGTAATAACCGCATGAACGTCTGGGCTAGCAATCCAGCCACTAATGACTGCGCGAATTTGGTAAATATCGTCGGTAATTAACTGACGATCTGCTAAATGATGCCCTGCTTCGGTCAAGCTATCTACTAAGTACTGCCCTGACGTATCTTCTGCCAGCGTACGGCTATCAGAAACGGTCAATACAGCAATATTAAGCGGTGTAAATTGTGCAGCAGGCTTACTCATAAATAATCCTTTATAGATGTCATTTTATAATTGTATTAAAAAGCAGTTGTATTAAAAAAATTTATGTAGAAAAACGATTGCACTGGAAGACAATCACTATCAGCGTCATGATTGCAGACTCAAAATTTTTTATCCGCCGATTATCGACAGATTGTGCATGATGCCACTGTTAGAGTCATGCAGATGATGATGCTCAGGCTTGATTGGCATAAAGCTATGTAAAGTGTTCACCAATCCTTGGATATCGTTTTGCTGTAAGTATGGACGGATGTCGTAGTTGCCTTGATCGAACAGACACAAATGCACCTTACCTTGGCTACTTACGCGCAAGCGGTTACAAGTATCACAGAAGTGCGCCGCATATGGGGCAATCATACCGATACGACCGACATACTCAGGGTGACTGTATTCTACTGCTGGACCATCGGCACTACCGCGCTCATGCGGCTGCCAACCATTTTCTAACAAGTAATCAGTGATAATATCAGACTGAGCATGCTGAGCAAAAAACAAATCGCTATTGTCACTGGTCTGCATAAATTCAATAAAGCGATAGGTCACTTGTCTGTCTTTGACATAGTCGATCGCCGTGATTAAGTTCTCAAAAGCAGTCTCCGCCATCAAGACACTATTTATTTTGAGTTTGATATCAGTCGTTTCTAACAATGTATCCATGTCAGCCAATATTTGTGGCAAGGTATCAAAGCCTGTCATTTTATGAAAAGTAGCAGCATCAAAACTGTCCATACTGATATTGAGCTGATCAAGTCCAGCAGTTTGCCAGTTGGCTATATGTTTACCCAATTTATAACCGTTACTGGTCATCGCGACCGTCTCGATACCGTCAGTTTGCTTAATCGTTTCGATGATTTCGTCAACATCACGACGAATAGAGGGCTCACCACCTGTAATTCTAACTTTTTTAGTACCTACCTGAGCAAAGCCTCGTACCAAAGTTGCAATTTCAGAGATACTTAGCTCATCATCAGGGCGCTTACCTTGATAGCCATTTGGCAGGCAATACTCACAGCGAAAGTTACAAAAGTCAGTAATAGATAGACGCAAGTAAGTCAGACGCCGTGCAAACCCATCGGTTAGCGGTTGGTGATAGTCACTCATTTGCTCAGTGGGCACGACCAAGGAAGGCTCTATGTAGCCATCAGATAATGCCGGTGCCAAGCTCGGTGAATACAGTTGCGGGCTGTCTATTCTTTGTTTGTCATCTATGTTGTCATCAATCATATATTACTGCCATCAGTACTGCTTACTATAAGCACTACTTTGTTATTCGTGTTTAGCATACCAGTGTAAGGTTACTCTCTAGCATTGTATGACCACCTTACAATAAATTGGCAAACGATGAATTAGCGATGTAGCCAAGGAAACGGCTGTACAACGACGTCATTACCAGCTGCTACGTTCCCACTGTCTTTGTCCAATACAATAAAGCAATTGGCACGGCTCAGCTGTTTGATTCTATGTGACTGCTGTCTTGAGAAACACTCAACTTGATAATTACCTGTCTCATCTTGTGACAGTATGCCACGCTGAAAGTCTTTGCGATCGGGAGATTTTCTAATATCACTAATGAGCTTGGCTTTGATAGTTAGCGGCATCGGCTGCTCTGATACGCCAGCACCTGACATTTGCCACAATGCAGGAATCACAAACTGTAGCGTACCCACGACCGTAGAGAGTGGATTGCCCGGTAGGCCAAAATACAATACTGGCTTATCGAGATTTTTATTTAACTCGCCAAATACAAAAGGCTTACCAGGCTTCATCGCTACTTTATAATGGTTAATCTGACCTAACGTTTCAATCACCGTGGTCAAAAAATCATAGTCACCAACTGAGACACCTGCAGTAGATATCAGTACATCACAGTCCTGCATGGCCTCATTGACTGCGATAGTTGTCTGCTCTAGGTTGTCAGGGATAATGCCATAATCACGAATAGTGATAGGCAAATCTGATAGTAGGCTTTTGAGCGTTGGGGTATTAGAATTATATATTTGGGCTAGACTTTGTAGCTCATTGCCAATAGCCACGAGCTCATCACCTGTTGCCAACACGCCTACGACAAGCGGTTGGAACACGTTCACTTGGCTAATACCAAGGTTGGCCAGTAAGCTAATATCTGCAGGATTTAGTCGTTTACCGATTTTTAAAACGGCTTCGCCAGACTCAATCTCTTCGCCTTGTGAGCGGATATTATCGTCAACTTTGGCGGTTTGCATGAGCGTAATGTTATAAGGTCGAGATTTATCAACGGTCGCTTTGATATCTGCAAAGTTTGTATTCTCTTGCATAATGACCGTATCACAGCAATCTGGCACGACTGCACCCGTAAAAATCCGCACTCCTTGCCCTGCTGCTGTCTTACCAGTATAAGCACTGCCAGCTTGCGACTCACCAACGATCTCGATAGTACTGTTTTCTGATAACTCACTACCTTTGGCAATCGCATAACCATCCATCGCAGACAGGTTTTGTCGCGGCACATCAAAAGGCGAAGCAATATCTTGAGCCAGTATATGGTTTAGGCTGCCTAGCAACTCTAGAGTGTTAACGGCTCTTTTTTGTAGCGGAAAATCAGTAATATGATAATTATCTATCCGTTGCTGTATCGCAGCTTGTAATTCTTCCATGGTAATCATAAGGTCACGCTCTTTCTGTCGTTCTAATTACTGTCGTTCTAATTATTCGTAATCGAAACTGTTATTAAAAATGGTCGTTAAAGACTGTTACTAAAAACTATGAGTAAAAGTCATCGTTAGAAAACACATTATCTAGAGTCTATCATTCAAAGTATCAACTTTCTTGTATTAACCTTGTCCTGATAAGTTTTGAATAAAGCCCGATTATACTGGTCTTAATATTTGATATTTATTGCATTGTCCGTGGTGTTAAAGATGTCAGCAAAATCAGACATAGATTGAGACAAAAAAAGCACCTTGGCAAGGTGCTTTTTGTAGAACAAAGTAAATTATCGTTTGATGACTAGTAGCTAATTAATAATGGCTAAGCACGATTAAAAAGAGCCACTTTTATACAGTGTATAAATACCCTCAGCCTACCTCACCATCCAGCCAATGAAGTCGCACTGTTTTGAGTAATAAATCCATCTGGCGTTTGACCATTATCTGCTTGCCAGCGCTGGAATGCCATACGAGTATTGGTACCCACGATACCATCAGCGCCTTTGGTATCGTAACCCATACTAGTCAAACGACGTTGTAAATTAGTCACTTGCGTAGTCGATAATGGACGCTCATAACGAGGCCAAGATTTTTGCAACCCGCTTTGTCCATTAATCGTTTTGCCTAGCAGGCTAACGCCCAATGCATAGCTTGATGAGTTGTTATAGACTTTAATCACATCAAAGTTTGGGCTTAGCAATAATACTGGACCGTCTTTACCAGCGGGTAACCATAGTTCCATCTGAGTATTGGCATCCAGGTAAACGTCCGCTATCGTATCGACGCCCATCGCAGCCCATCGAGCAGCAGGTTGTTTACTACCAACCACTGAGTAATCAAACGATGCTGGCACAGTTGCCTCATAAAATGGCGCTAAGCCACGAACCCAACCTGAATTGCTAAGATAGTTGGCCGTCGAGGCTAGTGCATCACCAGTCGCCCATGGATTGCGATGCCCATTGCCATCACCATCGACCCCTTGTTTAAGCCAAGTCTCAGGGATAAACTGGGTTTGTCCCATACCACCTGCCCAAGAACCGTCCAACTGTGACCATGATACATCACCGCGTTGTAACAAGGTCGCTAACGATAGCAACTGCGTTTCAGCGAATTCTTGACGACGACCATCATAGGCAAGGCTGGCAAGAGAACTTGGCAGATCGCTATTGCCCGTCACAGCGCCATACGATGACTCCATACCCCATATCGCAGCGATAATCTCTGCATTAACCCCATACTGAGACTCTAGCTGAGACAAATAAGCACGCTGCTCAGCAAATTTACGTTTACCTACACTGACGCGTCCACTTGATACCGCAGAATCTACGTATTCCCACGGCATCTTAGAAAACTCGGGCTGACCTGAATCTAATGAGATGACTTGCTGATTTAGGTAAGCAGAGTCAAGCAATCGACCAATAACTTGGGCATCATAGCCTGATGATATTGCACGCATAGAAAAGTCTGACTTCCAATCAGAAAAGCTACTATAGCTAGGCTTGGGCGCAGGCTGCGGTTTTACGACTGGCGCAGGTGTTGGTTTGACCTGAACGGTTTGGGTTTGAGTAATCTCAACGCCGCCTTGACGAACAGGCTTACTTTGCATTGCCTGCTGGCTTGTACACCCGACCATCACTAATGCTGGCACAAAGGTGAGGTATTGCTTTTTTAATCTCATAAAAAATCTCAAACATGAATAAATAAAATGGCTCACAATGGCCAAGCTATCCGTAGCTATTATTTAAGTCTAACGCCCAAGTACGCTACGTGGGTCAATAGGATTACCATTTAAGCGAACTTGAAACTCTAAGCCTACCTCATTGGTCTGACCACTGCTGCCCATACTAGCAATACGTTGGCCACGCTGTACTGTATCGCCCTCTTGCACCAACAACTGGCTATTGTGCGCGTAGGCTGTGATGTAGTTATCACTATGACGAATCATAATTAGATTGCCATACTCTGGCAGACCATTGCCTGAGTAAAGCACAGTTCCTGATTGGCTGGCAAGTACTGGATCACCAACCTTGCCCGCAAACCACATTCCCATATTGCCCGCGGCAGGGTCAATATTACGAGTTACTGGGTTGCGCGTAGGATAATCATAACCAGAGGTCGAGTTGGCAGTGGCTTCATAAGCTGGTGCTTGAGACTGGGTCACAGGTGGCGTATAAGTTGGCTGCGTTTGAACTGGGGCACTATAGCTATTGTTACTTGCAGTGGTTGCCGCATTGCCTTGCCATAGTTTGAGCCATTGGCCACTATAGATAGTATATTTACTATCTAGATTGTTCATCGCACCGATTTGACGATAGTTCAGACGATAACGCGCTGCAATCTGGCTGACCGTATCGCCGCGTTGTACACGGTGATAGTTAGGGACGCCTTGCGCGTTAGTAATAATCTTAGGACCTGCTTGGTTTGCTGACTGATAGGTAGGCTTCGTTGCACAGCCGACGACAGATAGAGTAGCGACTGCCATAGTACCAATCAACGCGGCTTTAACAAGGTGCGATCCAGCTATGATTTTTTTCATACAAGGTTCCTATTCTTTGTGTTGCTCATTCATTGTTTAATCATTCAAAAGCGCTCGATATCATACAAGAGTCTTTTGATATTCTCATAACACGTCAGTGTTTAATAAGCCGGTATGGATTATATCTTATAGAATTTATAGCGTGAGTGTTGATAATCTATCCAGCGCTGCCGTTGGCGTATGATGTAGGCGTACTGGTGATAAACTGACATACCCTGCCGCTACAGCTTGATAATCTGTCATCATATCCTGCTTTGCTTGTACCGCATCGATTGACGTTTCTAATGGTCGCTCATTTTTACCTTTTCGTAGAGACAACCAGTACGCATCTCGGCCGCGTGGATCTATCATATGGCGTACTGGCTGAGCAGCTTGCTTATGTCCTAACGAGGTTATTTTTCGACCCTTGATATCATCAGCATGCTGCACATCAGGAATATTAACGTTTAATACATGATAGGGCAAACTTTTGAGCATCTCTAAAATCGAAGTTTCAGTAAGCAGTTTGACGATTTCATGTGCGGCCACTTGATAATCAATGGCTGATTCTTGCCCGCCATTTTTGACACCCCCGCCTACCAAAGACGTTGCTATAGCAGGGATACCAGATAGTTGCGCAGTCAATGCAGCACCGAACGTACCAGAAAACATCACATCCTGTCCCAAGTTAGCCCCTGAGTTAATGCCTGTAATCACGCAGTCAAAGTCACTACCACGATATAACTCATGCAGTGCCAAATAAACACAGTCAGCTGGTGAGCCATTTACCGCTACAATTCCAAAAGGCAACTGATGCGTATGCAGTGGTCTTGAGACACTCAGCGCACTGGCATAGCCGCTTTGTTCATCGTTCGGGGCGACGACCACCACTTCACCAATAGTCGATAATGCCTGAGATAGTGCCAATAATCCTGGCGCATACACACCGTCATCATTACTAATTAAAAATCTCATTTCTACTCAGTATGTGGTTAATGTTTTATTAGCTGTCTTTCTACATCTCTACTTGATAATTCTACTATCGTGCCACGTCTGTTCAAGATAGCCATAAAAATACGATGCTCATATTTAAAATGAAAACATGATACTCTAATTCTCCAACGGCATGACGCCTCAGTCTAGAGAAAAAGAATCATTTTGTTAGCATGGGCGATTATAACTGAATAATATAAAGACACGAACCCTGTGTTTAGCAAAGTATCACTCTCATCTCATACTAATGATTATATGAGAAAAGTAGCGTGACAAATATTTGTATAGAACGGATGACAACCAGTAGATTAAGCATCGCGTTACAATACGCAACACCCCACAACAATACAAACCGATGTACTGATACTGAAGTAACGTCATTAGGGTATGCTACTGATATGTTGCTAAAAAATGGTTTTGGCTCACAAGATATCTACACATAAATCAATATTTTATGTGACTTTTGTTTTTTTACCGATTAACATATGACCATTAAATAAAGACGAGCGAGTGTAATACTGAATGAATAAACAATCGATATTATCTATAGCTTCTGTGATAGCAAATACTGCCTCAAAAGTTGGGATTGCAGGACTGATAACGTCTGTTGCTATGCTGTCTCAAGCTTCTAATGCTGCGAATAACTCTGGCACTACCATTCCGCTAGACATGTCTGGCATCAATATCACTAAGCACGAAATTGCGGTGATGCAGGTACTATCAGAGATATGCCCACCAATGCTAAATGGTAAGCAAAAACAGCGGTTCTATAAGTCGTACACTGTACAGCTGCATGAGCTAATGCCTTCTCTAGAAGATCCAAAAGCGGCTATTCAATACTTATCTACACAGCAAGACTATCGCCAGATATTACAAGGTATTCGTAGTTGGACGATGGGATTCTCAAAGCAAGAAAACAAAGCACTATGTGAAGATTTGGCAAACGCGGACTATTAGACAACTAGCTAGTTTGATTCAGCGACTAGCGTCTTCTGCTTAACTTGTTAATAACAATATTTGTATCAATGATAATAAAATAAAAGCTATGTACTCTTTATAACATCGGTTAAGCAAAATTTATCAACTGGTTGTCTAGGTATCTGTAGCTTCAAAGCTTGCTGTCACTTTACTTGTTATTCACAAGCAGTGCAGCAGGCTTTTTTGTGAGCGTTAAATTTTTATTACAGAGACTGGTCAGATGATAGTCAGAACAAATATATGATAGGTCTTCATTTTTCTTTTCAAACTTGCCTTATTTTTGCATTTATCGATTCCCCATCGGTAGTCATTTTGCTAAGATAAGGCGTTAATTTTATGTCTATTGTGTAGGCGTTACTATTTTCGTCGATACATTATTTTAAACACTGCATTTAAGACATGCTGCTTAAAATAATGTATGGAAATAGGTACAAAACATGAGCGATAAATACATTTGGTTCCATGATGCGGTGTAATGATATATGACAGTAAAGCGTGTAAAAAATCAGCTGGTACAGCTGGTAGTTGGTGTAAGTATCTCGATGAGTGCAGTAGTGGCAAACGCAGCCATTCAACCACCTGAAATGGACAATACTGCCTATGTGTTGATGGACTATAACACTGGCGAAATTTTGGCTCAAAAGAACGCTAATGAGGCACTGCCGCCAGCATCTCTGACTAAGATGATGACCAGTTATATCATTGAGCAACGCTTAGCATCAGGCGACCTGAAAGAAGATGAACAGGTATTGATGAGTCCAAATGCATGGTGCCGTGGTAGCAGCAGCCAATCTTGTATGTATGTGCCTGTGAACAAAACCGCCAGCGTCATCGATATGCTACGCGGTATTATCATTCAATCAGGTAATGATGCATCAAAAGCCATGGCTGAACATATTGCTGGTAGCGAAGCCTCGTTTGCAATATTGATGAACGAACAAGCACAAAAGATTGGCATGGAGAACTCTAACTTTGTCAATGCTACGGGTATGCCTGATGAAGGTCATTTAGCATCTGCTTTGGATTTGTCTAAACTTGCGCGCGCTATTATCAAAAACAGCGGCGATTACTATAGTATCTACGCAGAAAAAGAGTTTACTTATAACGGTATTACCCAAGGTAACCGTAATGCTCTGCTGATTACTGACCCAACTGTTGATGGCTTGAAAACTGGCCACACTGATGCGGCAGGCTACTGCTTGGTTGCATCAAGCAACCGTGAAGGCATGCGTCTAATTTCTGTCATTATGGGTACTAAGAGCCAACAGGCTCGCGCCGATCAGTCACGCGAACTACTTAACTGGGGTTTCGGGCACTTTACAACGGTGACCAAGGCGCCTGCTGGACAGTTCGTTAGTAAGCTTCCAGTATGGTTTGGAGAAGCTGACGAGGTAGAACTGGCAACTGGCGACAACTTGCAAATTCTAACCAGCAAAACCCAGAAAAACAAAATCACCACAGTGGTGGATATTCCTGAGAGCTTAGAAGCACCGATCAAAAAAGGTCAGGAAGTTGGTAAAATGATGGCTGTAATCGATGGTAAAGCGGTAGCCTCAGTTCCTATCATCGCAACTAATGATATCGAACAGTCAGGCTTTATGAGCCGTACGTGGGAACATATCGTACGCTGGGTAAAAAATCTTATCTAAGAGAAACCTTTAAAAAGCAATTCTAGCTAAAAACTGTTTAAAAAAAGACGCCTCAAAATGGGCGTCTTTTTTTTATACCTACTTTAGGTCTAAAGTGCTTTGATCCTGAAAAGTCGAAAATATGAGAAATGCTACCTAGTAAAATAAACCTAACTAGGAACATGGATTTAGTAAGACAGTACTACGTCTAAACCAACCATTGTTTTAATAGGTCGCTTAACGCTTTGTCCTTATAAGTAGCAATATGACAATAGTCAATGCCAGCTGCTTTTAAACCATACTCAAAACTGCCTACATAGCGCGCCCGATGCTGCGGATACCAATATACCAATAACGCACGATGCTCGCTCTTACTACCCTCATCGCTTTCATACTGACGGATACGTTTGGCTAGCATCGCAGCTTTTTCTGGGAAAACATCTTCACCAAACATCACCATGTCAATTTTCTGCTTACGCATCTCGTCTATGACAAGTTGGTTACCTTGGCGACAAATAATCGTAGCACCTAAGTATTCCAGTTCCTCTAACAAGGAGCCTGTCTCATGATAGTAATAATAAATAATCGTCAGACCAGACAGTAAGCGCTGCTGTTTTGATTGCTGTTGATTGGGCATCGCTATGGTCAGCGTAAACTGTGTACCTACACCAAGCACACTATCAACATCAATAGTAGCACCCATAAGCTGTGCCATTTGTCTAACGATAGGTAAGCCAACCCCTGAACCTTCATACTGGCGAGTTTGCGACGAATCTACCTGAAAGAATGAGTTAAATATATCGTCTAGGTGCTCATTATCGATACCAATACCCGTATCTTTCACGCTAATCTGCCAGCGATTACTCTTATTAAAATGTGTCAGTTGCGACGTAATCGTAATTTTTCCGACAGGCGTGAACTTCATCGCATTATTGAGTAGTATCGATAGTATCTGATGTATTTTTTCTGAGTCACCGTATAGGCTATAGTCTATATGATGAATATTACTAATCAGCTCCAACCCTTTTTGAGTAGCCGTATTTTCAAACTTAGCTAGCAGATCAGCGATTAGCTGTAATGGGTTAAACTCATTTTTATGAATTCTTATCTGGCCTTTTTGAATCTGGTTCAACTGTATAATATGATCTAACGACAATACCAATTTATCACTGCCGCTACTGATAATCTCTACCGCGTCTTTTTGCTCTCTGTTGAGCGCTTCATGATCCAATAGTTGTAACCCACCTACAATTGCATTCAATGACGTTTTTAACTCATGAGAAATCATGCTTTGAAAATTATGCAATTGCACATCAAGTGACACATCTTTATTTTGCAATTGTTGTTCAAAGGCCGCAAGGGTTTCATAACCTTGCCGTGCTTCTTGTAAACGATTGAATAACACAATTAATGCTTTTTTGATTTGGGTCAGTTCTTGAAAATTGAATTGCTGCGGGATGACTGGCAGTTGCTCTAGATTTGCGTTGTTCATGACAATGGCACAAACATCAGTTAACACTTCAATATCTTTAACTGGCCAATTAAGCTTTCTAAAAATATATAAGGCAAATATAACAATCATTATCACTGTTGTTAGCCATAACCACAGGATATTTTGGAACCAATGTAAACGTAGCACCTCTACGTCCATCGTAATATTAATATAACCAATCAATGTGCTATTTTCGGTAGCTGTATCAGTCGTCTCATCTGGCGCTGACGATTCGCTCATAATATTTGATAAAGCCAGTGCCAACTGCTGATTGGAATCAGACTTATTCGACGCGGCACTATTGGCATCAAGGTCTTTACTAATCACTGGATAGTTGAAACTGACCGTATGCGCAAATAAAGCATTTTTCCAATCATCAATCGACTGGTCTATATCTTCAATTGGCTCAGAAGTTGAATAGAAAACAATACTCTGAATCGTCGGCTCGTTTTCTAATAAGATATTGACTTGTTCAGCCACAACATCTGCGCCATCTGCAGTCGATGCGCTAGTCGTTAGTAGCGATGCCAATTGTTGAATATGCTGGTTTTTTTCTTGATAGTGATGCACTAAGCCATAAATAAAAGGCAATAAAAAACCTGCCAGCACTGCCAATACGACAGCTTGTATGACAGAACGCCAGATAAGTACGGGAATGGTTTGAGACGAACGGTTGTTCATATCACTCTACTGAGTCGCGTGCAGCTTTCATTTATAGTACAGGTATTTTAAAGATGTGATAAGTAAAACATTTGAGTATTTTTACAGCATTGAGATAGCTATTGATGAGCTCAAACTATAGCGTATTAATAGAAAAATGTCATCGCGCTATCGAACGCGATGACATTAATCATAAAGCTAAAGATATAAAGCCCAAAATACGAGGATTAACGAGGCTTTTTATCTTTGGTAGTAAATTTCTGTGATCTATTACGCTCACGCTGACGCAATTGCTGAGCTTTTGCCTTAGTCGGCGTATCGCTCTTATTAGCATATGGGTTGTCATTTTGCTTCAAGATAACGTTAAGCGGTGTGCCTTCTAGCTTAAATACTTGACGGAATTGATTCTCAAGATAACGCTGATAGCTCTTAGGAAGCGCACTGGTTTGGTTACCATGAATAACAATAACGGGTGGATTGTGGCCACCAATATGCGCATAACGTAACTTGATACGACGACCAGCAACGGTTGGTGGCGGATTGGCCGTTACCGCATCTTGTAAAATCTGAGTCAAACGGTTGGTCGATACTTCAAACATCGAAGATTTGTACGCGCGCAAGATAGACGGATATAAATTACCGACGCCTGTACCATGCAATGCTGAAATCAAATGTATTTTTACATAAGGAATAAAGCTAAAACGACGATCCATCTCAAGCTTGATATAGTCTCTTTGATCTTGTGTTAGACCATCCCATTTATTGATCGCAACGACTAACGCTCGTCCAGCGTCAAGCGCATAACCAATCATATGCAAATCTTGATCTACGATACCTTCGTGAGCATCGATGACAATCACGGTTACGTTGGAATCTTCAATCGCTTGCAAGGTCTTGATGACAGAGAATTTTTCTACTTTTTCATCGATTTTACCGCGGCGACGTACACCAGCAGTGTCGATCAAAACATAATCGCGACCTTCACGCTGATAAGGAATATAAATACTATCACGCGTTGTGCCTGGCATATCGAATACCACTACTCGGTCTTCGCCAAGCAGGCGGTTTACGAGCGTCGATTTACCCACGTTTGGACGACCAATAATGGCAAGCTTTAAGCCTCTTGGCTCTACTATGTTTTCTTGCTCAGGCATATCAGCCGTTAGCACTTCAAGCAAATTGCCTACACCGCGACCATGACTGGCTGCCATCGGATATGGCTCACCCAAGCCTAGTGCATAAAACTCGGCAGGCGCTGCATCATGTACGCCGTCGACTTTATTGGCAACAACATAGACCGGCTTGCCTAATGTATGCAAAAACTTACCAATTTCAGCATCAGCGCCAATCATACCGGCACGAGCGTCAACGACGAATACGATAATGTCTGCTTCATGGATTGCTGTATGCGACTGCTCAGACATATAGTCATCGATATTGCCGCTACCGTCGTCAGCTTCACCGATACCACCTGTATCTACAACGATAAAAGATTTGTCTTCATAAGTTGCATCACCGTACTGACGGTCACGAGTCAATCCTGAAAGGTCAGCGACCAATGCCTGCCGACTTTTTGTGAACTGATTAAATAAGGTGGATTTACCGACGTTTGGACGACCAATTAAGGCGACCACAGGCTTGATACTCATGGGTTACTCTCAGTGAAAGGCACAATGACGGGCAGTACAGTTATTCTTATAACCAGTGACATAACAATAGTAATAGTAATAGATATGCTGCAATTGACCGTTAATTAAAATGGATGATAGAACAATAGCAAAAATAATAGATGGCTATTTTACGATTAAAAATAGTATATAGGATGGCTTCATTATACATATTATACATAAATAAGTAATATATATGGATAGCACATCGGTCGCATAGAGTACGCGAAAGCCTGTGTTTAAACAAGCAATTTACACAAAGCACTAAACGCTGACTAAGCAGCGTTTGTGTTTCATAAATGACAATCAAGAATAGGCTTAAAAACTATAGTGACACATTACACTTCGTTAATTATCTATAAGCACCTATCTATATAGTTATTAGCGCACTAACTGCCAGATAGCAACTTGTCCTGACGTACTTTGAGTCATTAAACGGCTACCTTGAACTTGCAAGTTGGTCAACGCACCTTTTGTCTCTACACGACTAACGATGCTACCCGTAGCAGGATTAAACAAATGCACTACGCCATCGAAATCACCAATGGCAATATAATTGCCAATCATCACAGGATTGGTGAGATCACGATAAGCCAATTCATCACTTTCCCACAGGGTCTCGCCACTGTTGCGATCATAAGCAACTACTTTGCCATCTAGACTGGTAGCGATGACTTGCTGAGTATTTACCGCCAGTGATTTGAGACTCGCAATTTCATTGACGAACATTACCTGACGCGAGGCCAAATCAATACCTAATAGCTGACCACTATAGCTGATCGCAAACAACTGATTTTTATCTACGATAGGTTTGCCATCGACATCACTCATGCGCTCAACTTCACTACTACCAGCGCCTACGCCAACACGTCTTGACCATAGCGGAAGACCGTTATCGACAGTAATTGCGTGCAAACGACCATCAGCTGTCGCCAAAAGTGCCGTCTCATTGTCTAATAAAGTTGGCGCAGCGCTACCGCGAACGCTGATAGCAGGTACTTGAGTTGCGAACTGCCATACTGACTGTCCAGTTTGCAGCGACAGACCGTGTAAGAAACCATCATTTGCTGATAATACCACACGGTTATTGGTAATCAGTGCTGGTGTCAAAACCGAACCTGATAACTGCTGCTGCCAACGCTTTGCACCAGTCGTGCTATCGAACGCCATAACCTTGCCACCACGAGTACTAACGATAGCTGTCTGGCTCAATGCATCTACTGCAACACCGCCGGTGATTTGGTCATCAACATTGATTGACCATATGCGCTCGCCTGCACTATTGAACCCTGACAGTTCACCACCGCGTGATGCAGTAACGATTTGACCATTGGCATAGCCAACTTGCAAATCTAGCGGATCTTTTTTGCTGGCTTTTTTATTGCCAACATCGGTACTGAAAACAGGCTGTAGTACGCTAATCGGCTGAGCGATTTGTACCAATTTTACCGGATCATTAACGACCGGCTTAATACCGCGATTACATCCAATCACTGCCGTGCTCATTACTGCCAGTACGGCCACATGCATGACTGTCTTTTTGATAGTCTTGGTGTTTAACATTTTGCTAGAGCGAATAGATTGAGTCATTGTATGTTCTCACTACAGATAAATTATTATTAATTGGTAAATTGGCCAACGGCAAATTAGTAATCATTAGGTTATATTAAAAAAGAGCTTTGGCTGATTACCAACTCTCAATACTATACTACTGACTTAATATCTAGCCTACTGACTTACTGCCCTGCTTCGGCAGCGACTTCATTCGAGGTATCCATCACTAGCGATGGCTCAGGAGCAGATGGCTCTTGAATAAGACTGGTTTGCTCAGCAATCGGCTCAGCCGTGATACCTAAGCTTTCCATCTTTAATGCCAATACTGCACGCGTTTCTTGACGACTACGTAATAGCTCCCACGCATTGCTATAAGATTTAATCGCTGAATCTTTATTGTCTTGCGTTAAGTAAATATCCCCTAGTAGCTCCTGCTGACTTGCTTCAAACGAGCTTGGCATATCATTGTTTGCTTCTGAAAGTGCAGCATCTGTATCGCCTGCGGCCAACAGCGTTTTTGCATAGCGTAAACGAGTAATCGCTTCTAGACCAGCATCACCCAAATCAATGGCCAATGCTTTTTTGAATGTCTCAGTCGCTGCTGCAAAGTCATCATTGTCTACTTGTTGACGTGCTTTTATCATTAGCGCTTGCCATGCATAAACCGACTCACCGTGCGTGCTGACCAAGGTATCAATATCTTTGTCTAGCTGGCTACGACTTTGGGTAAGTGCTTCTTGAGCCTCTGCTTCTAAATCTGGGTTTTGCGAGGCCAGTTTGACCTCTTCGTTTAGCTGCTGAATATCAGCATATTGATCGGCGGCGACGGTATCTACTCGCGCATGATTGTTTTGCCAGTATGTCCAGCCAAAGTAGGCGGCCAATGCTAACAAAATCGCAGTGACGATATAACTACCATATTGCTTTAGCGCTTGCATGGAGTTATCTGCATTTGGCGAATTAGGTGTCAGAGCCATATATATTTACCTGATAAAATTTACATTAAATTGCTAGTGCCACAAACAAAGCTGATTAGTCAAAAATTGACTAGCGACGAGAAAAGTTGTCTTTATTTGATAGCCAATCTTGGGCGACCGTCTTTTGCTCACCTGTCTGCATGTCTTTAATACTAATCGTATTATCATCCAGCTCTTGCTGGGCGATGATGACTGTCAATGCCGCGCCTGACTTGTCTGCCTTCTTCATTTGCGCTTTTAGACTCGTGGCACTGGCCATCTTCACTCGTACATCTGGACGACTGTGACGTAAGTTCTGTGCATAGCTTATACCAGCACTATATACCTCAGGATGGGCCACAACGAATACATCACAAGCAGGTATATCAGCAATCGGTGCAACCGCTTCTATGAGTAGCAATAAACGCTCAAGCCCCATTGCAAAACCAACACCAGGCTCAGATTTGACTGGTTTACTACCATCTGTACCGATTGATTTTAATTGCCCTACTAGCCCGTCATAACGACCACCCGCACAAACGGTAGCTTGGCTTCCAAGCTTATCCGTTACCCACTCAAATACCGTTTTATTATAATAATCAAGGCCACGTACTAAGTGCGGATTGATTTCAAAATCGATATTAAGCGCAGTCAGATAGGCTTTGACCTGCTCAAAATGAGCCACACTCTCTTCACCCAAGAAGTCAGCAAGCTTTGGCGCATCTGCCAATACTGCTTGCGTGCTCGCCTCTTTACTATCCAAAATACGTAAAGGGTTAGTCGTTAGACGACGTTTGCTGTCTTCGTCTAGCTGGTCTTTTTTATCAGTCAAATAAGTAACCAGTGCTTCGCGATAAGCATAGCGCTCATCCAGCTCACCCAAACTGTTTAGTTGCAAACGCATCTCATTGTTGAGACCTAGCTCTTGCCACATCAGATGAGTCATCGCAATCAGCTCAGCATCAGCATCTGGTAATGCACTACCAAAACTCTCAACACCTAACTGATGAAACTGGCGATAGCGGCCTTTTTGCGGACGCTCGTAGCGGAACATCGGACCGATGTACCAAAGCTTGGGCGTATCACCACGTAGCAAGTTATGCTCGATGACTGCACGTACTGCTCCAGCTGTGCCTTCAGGACGTAACGCTAACGGCGTTGGCGGCTCAGATTTATCAGTAAAGCTGTACATTTCTTTTTCGACGATGTCCGTAGCGCCGCCAATAGCACGGGCAAATAGATCCGTTTGTTCAACGATAGGCAAGCGAATATGCTCGTAACCGTATCTACCAAGTACATCAGCCAATATCGCTTCTAAATGCAGCCACTTTGCTGATTGGTCAGGCAAAATATCATTAAAACCTTTGATAGCTTTGATCATGGTACGGTCGTATCCTTAAATGTTTAACAGGTATTCTATTATTGTTTTCTATATATTCAAATAAGCGCTATATCTGATTGATACTGTGACGGTATAGCCTAACGTATCAATCTACTCTATGGCTTATTTTACGCGAATGATTTCATTTTCACGTTTTTTTGCCAAATCTTCTGCATGGGCGCGAACCATACCTTCTATTTCATCAACCAGATTGCCTGTATCGATAAGGTGGCTTTTTTCACCCATACGATAGACCAGTGATCTAGGGGCAGCACCAACGATACCAATATCGGCCTCTTTTGCCTCTCCTGGACCGTTTACCTTGCAGCCGATCACAGATAGATTCATCGGTTCACGAATATCTTCTAGGCGCGACTCTAACGCTGTCATTACTTTAATCACGTCAAACTCTTGACGCGAGCAGCTTGGACAGGCGATAAAGTTTACACCGTTCGAGCGGATATTAAGCGATTTTAGAATATCAAAACCAATCTTAATCTCTTCTTCAGGCTCAGCGGCTAATGAGATACGAATAGTATCGCCAATACCGTCTAGCAATAATCCACCTAGCGCAATGGCAGATTTGACAGCGCCCGTACGGTAAACACCCGCTTCCGTCACGCCCAAATGTAATGGGTTATCAATTTGCGCTGATATTAAACGATAAGCATCCAATGTCAAAAATACGTTGCTGGCTTTGACAGATACTTTGTACTGGTCAAAGTTAAGACGCTCTAAAATATCGATATGGCGCATTGCCGATTCAAGCATTGCTTCGCCAGTTGGCTCAGTATACTTGCGCTGTATGTCTTTTTCTAAAGAGCCAGCGTTGACGCCAATACGAATAGGGATATTATGATATTTGGCGCAAGCGACCACTTCACGTACCTTAGTATCGCTACCAATGTTACCCGGATTGATACGTAAGCAGTCAGCGCCCGCTTCAGCAACGGCCAAAGCGATTTTATGATCAAAATGTACATCAGCGATCAAAGGCACGCTTACCAATTTGCGAATTTCACCAAAGGCTTTGACCGTATCCATTGTTGGCGTTGATACTCGCATCAAATCAGCACCTGCTTCGACACAACGCTCGATTTGAGCGACCGTCGCTGCTACATCACAGGTATCAGTGTTGGTCATGCTCTGTACGCTAATTGGTGCATCACCACCAACCGCGACATCACCGACATAGATTTTTTTGGTCAGACGACGATTAATAGGCGATGGCATTGACATACATAAATCCTTGAATCAAAAATAGAAAAGCCCTAGGCCTTTGTATATATAATATAAACCAGCTAAATCAGCATACACATATTCGCTTTATTCAAATACATGGATGCTTTATTCAAATTTGGCGCTTATGCAACTGACTATGGTGCCAATTCGAAAGTAGCTTGCTTATCTGTTGCATACGTATCTAACGCAACTGCTTGTTGATTGAGCATCAAGCTAACATTGTCGATATTATCAATTTGCACATTAAACGGTGGCATACCTGACAAGTCATAGTTACCTGCAGACTGAGAACCGTTTATTAAGCTGTTTCCAGAAGCATCCGTGATACTAACCACAGCGTCACTTGTTAATATGAGGTTTAGGGTAGCAGTCGTTGCAGCATCACCTAGATTCAATGCAGAGCCAGAAGCACCAACGCCACTCGCGTCACTATTGATGGCGGCACCTTGGGCTTGCTCTATCGCTGACATGTCCTCCACAGCTGATACAGGCTCTTGGGTATTTTCTTTGCTAGCGTTACTCACCATGCGGAATAGGAACACCGCCAAGATAATCAATCCGATAACACCTATGATCAATAGCGGGTTAAAGCGGATGCGGTTGTGAGTATCACGCTGCAAAGTCCCCATTGGGCGCAGTGGCGTATCGATGTTGCTAGCTGATTTAGCCTTTAGCTCATTAGGATAGGCGGCATCGAAGCTACTAGCGATTTTTGCTGAATCTAAGCCCAAATATTTGGCATAGTTAATCGCAAAACCACGAGCAAATGCAGCCTGTGGTAGCTCAGCAAAGTTTTCGCTTTCTAGCGCTTCTAGATGACGCTTTAGAATAAACAGCTCAGCAGCCGCTGCTTCTAAAGTTACTTGCTTGTTTTTACGGGCTTGCTGCAACACGGCACCAAATGATCCCTGAGCGTTAGATTGAGTGTTAGATGATGGGGTGATCATTTCCATGGTGCCTCTGGATTGTTAAGCCAAGTCTTAAGTTGTTTTGCTTCATCACTTAGCGGATAAGCGGATAAAAGCTGCTGTGCCAATTGCTGGCGCGTTGTTATATTATTTTGTGCTGCTGCAAGCTTGATACCTTGTAAAAGCAAGCGCGGGCTAATACCCTGCCCCTGCACCAATATCAGCGTCTCATCATATAGTCTCTGTGCCTGCGGTACACGCTGTTGGTTGAGCAATAAATCTACCAGTTCGATATGAGCAATAATACTATTACGATTGCCATCAAGTGCCCGTAAAAATGCTTTTGAAGCAGCACTATTATCACCTAACTGTAGATAAGTACGACCTAGGTTTTCTAGCGCGCCAATACGGCCTTCATAGCCTAGCGTCGCCCCTGCAATCTCAAACTGTTCTGCTGCTTCACGGTAGCGCTTTGTCTGTGACAGATACACGCCATAATTATTGTGTGCTTGTACAAAGTCTTTATCTAGCGCGATTGCTTTTTTGAAGTATTCATCAGCTTTGGCTAGATTGATACGGCTGCCTTCTTGCTGCAACAAAACGCCCATCATATCATAGGCTGGCGCATAACGGCTATCGGCAGCAAAGGCTTTTTCGAGCTGCTGCTGCGCGGTATCTAGCTCATTTTTTCGGATGTATTGCGCGGCAAGTGAGGTACGCACACGGGCGATTTCCTGCTGATCTAAATTTCGATCATTGCTAGCGCGCGTAGATGTTTGATAAGGAGAGTTACCTAGCAAATCATTAGTCGGGGTGGTCTGACAGCCACTTAATACAAGAACGCCAAACACTGCCGACAGGACTGCACGCTTTGGCAAAGCGGTTTGGGCAGCACTGATACTCGACTGCTTATAAAATTTAGAAAATGATTTTTGATATTTGAACTGACAAGAATTTTTAGAAGTCATCATAGCCGCCATCATAAAACTGGGATTCAATGCGTTCGATCTTCGAGGCCTCAGTTTAATAGATTTAACCCCTATAAGTACAATTTAGTTGTTATTAATTGCCACGTTCTGCAATCTTGACAGTCATTGCTACATTTTCTTACCATTGCGACAGACAAAAGACAGCTAAAACGCTATACCAGTCATATATAACGCTTATTCTCTCAAAGACTACTAAACACTTTCACGATCCTTGATACTCTGCTGCCACGCGGCTGAGCGTCTAGTACGATCGGCGACTTGTCCAACTAGCTGACCACAGGCGGCATCGATATCATCACCACGTGTTTGACGAATCGTACAAACAAAACCCGCTTCGCTCAATATATTACTAAACGCATGAATACGGTTGTTGCTTGATTTGTCATACGGTGCATGTGGAAACGGGTTAAACGGAATAAGGTTAATTTTACTTGGCAACCCTTCTAATAGCGCAACCAACTGATGAGCATGCTCATTGCTATCATTGACCCCATCAAGCATCACATATTCAATCGTAACGTGCTTCTTATGACGTGGATTGACATCATAGACATAGTTTTTTGCCGCTGCAATCAGCTCTTCTAACGGATATTTCTTGTTAATTGGCACCAGCTCATTACGCAGCTCATCATTTGGTGCATGCAGTGAAATAGCCAATGCCACATCAATGTCTTGCGCTAACTGATACATTTTCGGGACGACACCGGAAGTCGATAAAGTGACACGACGCTTTGATAATCCATAAGCATGATCGCTTAGCATCAACTCCATTGAACCTACGACAGGCTTGTAGTTCAATAGCGGCTCACCCATGCCCATCATCACCACGTTGGTGACATTATTTTCCCATAGGCTATGATCAACGTTTTCTAAGCTTTCATTTTCATCTGTCATATATGACGCATTAGCGACCCATAACTGACCGATAATTTCAGCCGCACTCAAGTCACGCTCAAACCCTTGCTTACCCGTACTACAGAAACTACAGTCTAGTGCACAGCCTACTTGAGAAGACACGCATAATGTCTTACGGCCATT
This sequence comes from Psychrobacter nivimaris, assembly GCF_043419765.1. Taxonomy (NCBI): domain Bacteria; kingdom Pseudomonadati; phylum Pseudomonadota; class Gammaproteobacteria; order Moraxellales; family Moraxellaceae; genus Psychrobacter; species Psychrobacter nivimaris. The sequence continues at coordinate 736,479 of NZ_JBHOFX010000002.1, forward strand.
TAACTTGCTATCATCTGCAGGGATAAGCACCGTCTCAACCAACGAGCCTCCGGTGACTTCAAATACCCACTTACGCGTACCATCGTCACTATATTGACGATGAATTACTTTAGGCGGTACCACACAAGCATTAAGTGATAACTTGTCTCGCAACGACTTACTCAAATTGGTCATTTGCTCAAAATCTGTCACGCCATGCTGATAAATCCATTTAATCACTTGAGTTGAGCGGAATGGTTTTTCGCCAATACTCTTGAAGTAATCAGCCAGTTGCGCTTGCGTCATACCCAATAGATTGGTTTTGGCATGTGCCTCATCTACTAGCTTAATGCTATCAGTAATCTTAGCAGGTACGTGCTGAGTAGGTGCTTGAACAGTTGACATAATAGGTAACCTTTTTGCAGAAGCTTAGATAAGCGGTGCAATTATTTATATGGGCTTTGCCATACATACGTGAGTGCATGAGCAATCCGCTATGAGCGCAGTTTTTCGAATTAATGAAAACATGCTGATAAGGGATTGATAACGCTAAGTAAAATCAATAATGAGGCAAGTTACTAAAAATTTCAATGAATAATATAATTATAGAACTCTAAAGCAGATACAATGCAGCCAACTGCATATTGTACAAGTAGTATATCTGATGAGGGTAACGCCCTAGCAGTTTAGTAATTCTTTGATTATAGGATTATTATAATAGCTAAAACGGCCTATACCCATAAGATATAAGCCGTCTCGCAAACCAATTATAAACAATCAATGTTGTAAATAATTCGTCTATGGTCAATCAAGTATAAAACTCATACAGGTAAGATCAGTTTAAATCGTAGCTGTCTTATTATAGCAGTTACCTCAAACAAATCGAATGCCGTAAAAGCTTATAGTTTATTTACTATATTAGCGTGTACGTGCACAAACTTCATCATCGCTGAAGAAGTAGCTGATTTCACGTGCTGCTGATTCAGCTGAATCTGAACCATGTACTGCGTTTTCGTCGATGCTGCTAGCGAAATCAGCACGGATAGTGCCTTCAGCAGCTTCTTTTGGGTTAGTTGCACCCATGATTTCACGATGCTGAGCGATAGCGTTTTCGCCTTCTAGTACTGATACCAATACTGGACCTGACATCATGAAAGATTTTAGGTCGTTGTAAAATGGACGCTCAGCGTGCTCAGCGTAGAAACCGCCTGCTTTTTCATCATCAAGTTGTAGCATTTTAGCTGCAACGATTTTTAGACCAGCTTGTTCAAAACGGCTGTAGATAGCGCCGATATGGTTGCCAGCAACTGCGTCAGGTTTGATGATAGATAAAGTACGTTCGTTAGCCATGAGAAGCTCCTAATAAATGATAAATTCAATAAAATATGAAAAATTAATGCGTTGTTTTAGCTTTAGCCACAATGTTGACTTGGACTGTTTCACACAACTCATGGTATATCAGTGTATAACCATAAGCGCCAACATCGGATTGCTGCCTATTATAATGATTAAGGCCATAAATGATAGGGTTAATTTATGACCATACCTTGCATAAAAGTAAATTTATAACAGTATCTTACTTACATCCAAGTTAAGTACTCATCAACAACAGATGCATGAGCTATCGACTTACTTACCTTATCGCTACTCATATTTATCACTTATAGCTACCAGACTGATTTTATAGAGTATTTATATCATTATTAATAATTAGAAACCCTCAACACACCTTGCTAAGAGTTTTGCTAATACATACTACCAATCAAAACATTTAATCATCTAAGCGACTGTCTCGACAACTACCTGCATTGCATTCACGCACACGTTCATTCAAAAAATTAACTCGATTAGCTGTCTTATTGGTGGCACATCTCATATTGACAAAGAAACCATCGCCATCGTTATAACTACATTGGTCGTTGCGCTCGCGCATCCACGCTAATTGTCCGCGTTTAAGCGTGGCTTTTTGCTGTTTGTTTAGGAGTTTACTCAATTTATTGTAAGAGTTGTTAAGCTCCTTATCTGCTTCCAAATATACTTTCGTGAGGCAATATAGCCCATCAAAGTCATTATTTGGTTTGTCACAGTTTTCTGCACCCCAAGCAAACATAGGCAACATGAAAGCTGCGGATGTAACTATTGCTATAGAGGTATTGCGAATCGTGGATTTAAGCGTATTTGTTGTCATAGCAAATTCCTTTTTGTATGTTGATAAAACTAAATCCTTCTATAATATCTTACACTTAATTAAGCCAAAATAATGTCAGTACATTCATTATTTATGATATTTTTAGATGACATTATAGCTAGTAGCCCTACTCTTACACTGTTGAAATTCAAGGTAATTAATCAATTTCTTGAAGTAGCACACACAAAAAACCCCAACGCTCAGCATTGGGGTTTTTTATTAATACTAAAAACTATTTAATCAAGTCTGTAGTAAAAACTAAGCGTCGTACGGATCGCGCAATACGATAGTCTCTTCGCGATCAGGACCAGTCGAGATAATATCAACTGGGCAACCAATCAGCGCTTCGATACGTTTGATGTATTTTTTAGCGTTTTCTGGAAGCTCATCATAGTTAGTGATACCAACGGTAGACTCGCTCCAGCCTTGCATTGTTTCATACTTAGGCGTAACTGACTCGTAGAATTCAGCATCATGCGCGCCTGCACACTCAGTCTCAGGTAGATTATAACCCACACCGATTAACAACTCTTCAAGACCATCTAATACGTCAAGCTTGGTCAAGCAGATGCCTGACATAGAGTTAAGTACTACTGCACGGCGTAATGCTTCAGCATCGAACCAACCACAGCGACGGGCACGACCAGTCGTCGCACCAAATTCATGACCGACTTTGGCTAAGTGAGCACCAACATCATCGAACAATTCAGTTGGGAACGGACCACTACCAACGCGCGTAGTGTAGGCTTTGGTAATACCAAGCACATAGTCTAAGTACAATGGACCGATACCTGTACCCGTTGATACACCGCCAGCGGTTACGCTTGAGCTGGTTACAAACGGATAAGTACCATGATCGATATCAAGTAGCGTACCTTGAGCACCTTCAAACATTAGGTTTTTGCCAGCTAGACGTAATTGATTTAGGTCTTCAGTTACATCAGTAACCATACCTTTAATCTCTTCTTTCCACTCTTTACAAAGCTTAAGCGTCTCATCAAAATCAATCGCTTCAACTTTATAATACTCAGTCAGTTGGAAGTTGTGATATTCGATTAGGTTACGTAGTTTTTCCTCTAGATCTTCACGGAACAAATCAGCAAGTTTAATCGCACGACGTGCTACTTTGTCTTCGTATGCAGGACCGATACCGCGACCTGTTGTACCGATTTTACCAGAGCCGCGCTTGGCTTCACGAGCTTGGTCAAGTGCCACGTGATAAGGCATGATAAGTGGGCAATTAGGAGAGATACGTAGACGCTCACGTACTGGTACGTTGTTGTCTTCTAGCTCTTTCATTTCCTTTAGTAGTGCATCAGGAGCTAACACTACGCCATTACCGATAAAGCAAGTGACGCCTTCACGCAAGATACCTGATGGAATCAAATGCAAGACAGTGGTTTTGCCATCGACAACCAACGTGTGACCAGCATTATGACCGCCTTGGAAGCGGGCTACTGCTGAGGCTTTTTCGGTAAGTAAATCAACGATTTTACCCTTACCTTCGTCGCCCCATTGGCTACCCAAAACTACAACATTCTTACCCATGATCAATCCTTACCTTTATGTATTGAGGTGTGTGCAATAAAAGCTGAAAATTAAAATGATTTTCTTAGCTATATCTTTTTGTCTCAGTGATTTATGAAATAGAAACACTGAGATATCTAACAAATAATTTTACGTTCTTGTAATCTGTACTGAATAATTTTGGCTACGTGCGCCATTCAATAGCCTACTAACAATTAAACAGTTTGTAGCTGCCATTGGCTGTCATCAGCCATGCTCAAACGATGCGTAACATCATCTGGACTGTCCTGTGCATCTAATGGCATAGTAACGCGATAGCCTTGCTGACGTAGACTCTCTACTTGTTGCAGTAGCGTCTGCATCTCATCTGTATTTGCATTGGTCAAAGCAGCAAAATCAACCAAGACAACGGTTGGCGCATCTAACTGTGTATGAGCCAGCAATCGGCTGACATCCATACTAAAGCCCGTGGCCGCACGTAACGCTTGCGTCTGGCTTTGCATACCATCAAAACGACCACCACGTACTAGTGGCTGCGTTTCGCTATTGATATAACCATTGAAGACGATACCAGTATGATAGTGATAACCTGATAGCTCAGTCACATCAATACTGACTGGGCACTGCCATTGGTCTTGTAGATAGTTTTTCAGACGCTGTAGCTCATCAATTGCCGTTGCGATTTGGCTGTCTTGTTGTGCGGCATCTGATAATTTGGCTAATAGGTTTGCAATATCATGACCAAAGCGTGCTAACACATAAAAATCATCACCCATTGGCAAAGCACGGCAAACACGCTTAAGCTCTGGTAGGTTTTTATTAGCATATAAGTACATCAATTGCTCAGTATCACTGTCTGACAATTCAGCCAATTCAGCCAAACGTTTGAATATCGCTACGTGACCCAAATCGATATGAAGCGCTGCACTCATATTGAGTTTATTTACCATCGTAAACAGCACGTCTATCAGCTCAATATCTGCTGCTAGTGACGCACAGCCAAATATCTCAGCACCCAACTGTAGCGGCGTACGTGAGCCAAACAGACCTGATGGCAAGGTATGAATCACATCACCAACATAGCAATAACGCGCAATACCCGTACCGCCATGATGCGCATCTATACGTAAAATCTGCGGGGTAATATCAGCGCGAACGCCCATTAGACGACCCGTCAACTGATCGATAATCTTAAAGGTTTGACGTTTCAGATCTTCTGACGCATCACTTAGCAAGGACTCAGTAAACTCGATCATCGGTGGACAAACCAGCTGATAACCATGAGTAATAAGCTGCTCGATTAACTGATGTCTAAGCACTTCTTGCTTATGCGCATCTTCAAACAGGACATCAACCACCCCATCAGGCAATAGCCAACTATTGGCCACATCACTGCCAAAGTTACTCAAATATGGCATGCGATTGGGTGCAGCACTGTTTTCGGCAGGCTGAGACACTGTTTCGTTGGTAGAGTTTGGCTGGGCAGGTTTTGCAGAATCAGAACTAACAGACACAATAAATCCTTGTTTGGCGTATCGCTTACCAAAAACGCGGTACTGATGCGGTACTTAAAGGGTGATTTGCCGAGTATTGACGCTGTGTGTTTTTATTTTTAACGCGCAACATCATTGACCCAATTATTTATAAACAAACCAGGTAACCGCAAAAGGGTGAATAATAAGTATAATTTAGAATGATAAGACGAGTATCTTTATGCGCTAAAAAATTGCGACAAATAATCAAGGCACTTTATGCTTTAGTTTAGCATAGCACTCAAGGTTCGCCTAGTGACAATTAGCCACAATCACTATCTAATTACAGTTCAATTGCCGCTTATTAGCTTAGCAGATATAACAGTCATCGTTGATGTATTTGGCTCAATATTGAGCGAATAGCCGAGAGGTTTCTTTTTTGTTAACCATAAGATAATGAGCGCGATTACGGCAGCGTCATCAACACAGACTCATGATACACTAACACATATTTTTATCTCGGAAGCCTTATGTCATCTGATTACCACCCAAACCCTGCCATCAACCAAACCAATGTCTTAGGCACCGCACTTGCCAGCTGTTGTTTCGATCCCATCACTGGCTATTATCGCAATGGTTTTTGCCATACTGGCAACCATGATGTTGGTCAACATACCGTCTGCGCCAAGATGACCAGCGAGTTTTTAAACTTCTCTGCCAGTCGCGGTAACGACCTGATTACCCCACTACCTGAATACAACTTTCCTGGTCTCAAACCTGGTGACTACTGGTGCATCTGCGCGCTACGTTGGGTTGAAGCATTGGACTTCGATATTGCACCGCAAATCAAGTTAGAAGCGTGTCACGAGAGTTTATTAGCATTGGTAGATATCGACACGCTAAAAAGCTATGCCCTATAGTTAGTATTGGCACACGACAAAATCGTAGCAGCGTTCACAGCATATTTGGATTATTGAAGTTTTTTATTATATGACAGGAAAGTATATGGAAAATGATAATAATCAATTTATTAAAAAAACGGCTCATATTGCGCCTGATTCCAATATGAATCATATTTACGCCAATATGAATGACAAGCATCTCTATTTGGACGATGATGATAGCTATATTTATGGTGATGTGGACGCCACTACTGAAGACACTATTGAGACCATGACGGTCTACGATCCTGACTCTGAACGCTATGAAGATATTGATTCATCAAGCGCAGGCGAAGTGGTCAATTGCTACGCTTATTCACGTAAAACAGGTGAGAATCTTAATAGAGTAGCGCTCAATGATGTGAGTCGTACGCTAGGTAATAACGGTCAATTTATTTGGCTTGGGCTATATGATCCAAGCTTAGAAACCATGGTCAAAGTAAAAGAAGCCTTTGACCTGCATGAGCTAGCGATTGAAGATGCTTTTGCTGATCATCAACGCGCCAAGGTCGAAAACTACGATAATGACATGGTCTTTGTGGTGCTACGTACGGCCAAACTAGAAGACAATGTCATTCGTTATGGTACTACTGCGATATTTATGGGTAAAAACTACCTCATCACGATTCGTAATGGCCCGTCAAACTCCTACGCGCCAGTACGTGAGCATTGCCATCGTCGCCCCGAAAAGTTACGTATGGGTCCTATATTTGTACTGCATGCTATCCTCGATTTTATCGTTGATAACTATATGCCGATTACCGATCGATTGGGCCGTTACTTGCGCGAGCAAGAACGCTATGTATTTACCTCTGAGTTTGATAAGGGCACGCTAAAAAACCTCTACGAGCTCAAATCGCAACTGGTACATATGCGTGCCATTATATTACCTGTGCAAGACATCTGTAGCTTTTTTATCAATCATAAAAAAAGTGAGATTGTCTCTGGATTTTCTCAAGCCGCTAAGCCGTATTTTCGCGATGTCAACGATCACCTCTTACACTCACTAGATGCTATTAATGGTCTTAATGAAATGCTAAGCGTGGTGATGAATACCTATATGGCGATGGTCAATATGGGTCAGAATGAAGTCGTGCGTAAGCTCGCTGCATGGGCAGGTATTCTGGCAGTGCCGACAGCCATCGCTGGTATCTATGGCATGAACTTTGACTTTATGCCTGAGCTGCATTGGAAATACTCTTACCTTGTTATTATGGCCATTATTATCGCCTTATGTAGCTATCTGTACTATAACTTCAAAAGATTGAAATGGTTGTAATACCAAATGCCATCCGTAAAAAAAGAGCAACCACTGGTCGCTCTTTTTTTATGTTGCTATCTTTTTGTATTGCTATCTAATTATTCACGGCGATGCTTGGTATGGCTATCGGGTGCTTGAGCATTATCAGGCAATAGCGCCTTAACTGTTAGGTTTGCATGCTGCTTATCGAGATTATCCTCTGGACGACCAAATGTTTTTGCTGTCCAAGTTAACACTACAATAGAGCCGCTCAATAGCATAATAGCCACAGAAATTGTCGCTAGCAGCCATAAATGGAAATAGTCTGAAACTGCCTGTACATCAACCACCAAATGTCGTGACAATGCTGTTATGGCAATGAATATCAAAAACTGTACTGGCAGACGATGGGTTTTAAAGTAGATACCTATCATAGCCAGTAGCTCAAGATAAATAAACAACATCAATATGTCTTTTAGATCCGCTGAGCCTTTTTGGATAATACCAATAAACTCTTTTCCAGCGGTCCAAACGACAACCACACTGATTAGAAATAAAATAACGTAATGACAGACATCGACAAACTCTCTACCAATACCTTGTAGTCGCTCATGAACACCTACGTTTTTTTTAGCCATGTTTAGGTCCTATCAACTGAAATGTGGTTGATTTAGCCTGAGTCTATGTTACCTCAGGCCCCTTATATATCGGCAATCAGTATTCGTATGACTATTTTTTTAGCCGTTATTCAAACCCGCTGATTTTTCAGCAGCATCGACCGTTTGGCGAATAAGCGTGTTGATAGTCATCGGTCCAACGCCGCCTGGTACTGGCGTATAAGCGCTGGCAATGTTTTCCATGCCTGTCATTTCGATATCACCAACACCGCCGTCATCTGTCGGATGGAAACCTGCGTCAATGACAACTGCCCCTGATTTGATCCACTCCGCTTTAATCAGCTCAGGTACGCCTACCGCACCAACCACGATATCTGCACGCTTAATATGCGCTGCCAAATCTTGAGTTCTTGAATGGCAGATCGTCACCGTACAGTTAGCATTCAATAGCATCATCGCCATTGGCTTACCTAAGATAGCACTGCGTCCCACGACCACTGCTTCTTTACCTGATAGCTCGATATTGTGATGCTCTAACAAATGCATAATGCCCTGCGGTGTGCATGAACCATAAGCTGACTGCTGCATCGCCATACGACCAAAACCAAGGCAAGTCACACCATCGACGTCTTTTGCTAAGTCAATCTGCTCAAAACAAGCACGCTCATCAATATGCTCAGGAACAGGATGCTGTAGCAAAATGCCGTGTACATCTGGATTGCTATTTAACTCATCTATTTTTGCCATGAGCTGCTCAGTGGTCGTGGCACTTGGCATCTCAACGCGTATAGAGTCCATGCCGACACGCTTACAGGCGTTGCCTTTCATACGAACATAAGTGGCAGAGGCTGGATCGTCACCAACCAATATCGTCGCTAAGCTTGGGGTGCGGCCAGTCTTTTCCTTAATCGTATCTACGCGCGTGCGCAGATCCTGTTCTATTTGTTTGGCAAGTGCTTTGCCGTCCAAAACGGTGGCGGATTCTTGGGCAGTAGACATAGTAACTCCAATAGAGGGTACGATATAAAAAAATAAAGACAGCGCGCGCAAATACTTTGCATGCCTGTCCTTTGCTTCGTCAATCTGTGACTAAGAGTAATATTGTACCTGTGTACGCTACAAAATCCTAGCGTAAGATAAAGCCTACACACTGATAATTTTTTATAATAAGTCAATTAAACAGTATTGCTTATATATAGGCAAATGTATCTTATGCTTTCAGTAAGAGTAGCGTCAACTTCAAAGTAAATTTCTAAAAATAATCATTCATTGCCATTTTATTCGACCATCGAATCAAACACGCTATCGATCGCTTGTATTGTCAGTTCAATTTCAGCCGCCGTAAGCGTAGGATGCACTAGAAACATCAGACTACTCTCACCTAGCTGCTTTGCCATTGGCAATCTAATCCTTGGACGTAACCCTGTACTATCAAAGGCCTTCTCCAAATAGACTTCTGACGCAGATCCAGAGAAGCAAGGCACACCTTGATGGTTAATTGCTTCAATAATGCGGTCACGTGTCCACCGATCAGGTAGATTATCTGACTGCACATAGACATATAATTTATAGTAAGCATGGTTAGTATTTGAGAACTGCGCTAAATGCTCTAGTCTCGGCACACAAAGGTAACCTTCGGATTCCCATTTGCTACAGGCCTCTAGTATGGCTTGCGCATTAGCAGTCCGTTTGGCTGTCCACTCATTCATTTTATTCAGTTGAATACGCCCTAAAACGCCTTGCATCTCAGTCATACGCCAATTGGTGCCAAAGCTTTCATGCAGCCAGTTGTAGCCAGGTGATTGCTCCGTTTCATAGACTGCAGCATAGCTCTTACCATGATCCTTATACGCCCACATTTTTCGCCATAGCAGTTCGCTATCAGTGGTGACCATACCGCCCTCACCTCCTGTGGTCATAATCTTATCTTGGCAAAAACTCCATGCCCCAACATGACCAATACTGCCCACGCTTCGCCCTTTATATCGTGCGCCATGAGCTTGCGCGCAATCTTCAATAACATATAAGTCATGCTCATTTGCCAGTGCCATAATGCTGTCCATATCGCATGGCCAGCCAGCCAGATGGACGCACACGATACCTTTGGTTTTATCACTCAATACAGCTGTGATGGTCTCAGCAGTGATATTGCCAGTTGCTTCATCGACATCTGCAAATATGGGCGTCGCACCTGCATTGACGATTGACGAGATACTAGCGATAAAGGTACGCGGTGTGACAATGACCTCATCACCTGCACCTATATCGAGTGCTTGTAATGCGACATCCAATGCCAAGGTGCCATTACCCAACGCTATTGCGTACTTACTACCTACCCAGTCAGCAAACTCTCGCTCAAACTGACGACATTCTTCGCCTGTCCAATAATTGACTTTGTTAGATAGTAGCACTCGACTGACAGCATCAGCCTCATGTTGCGTAAATTTTGGCCAAGGTGAAAAAGGGGTATTTAGCATATGTTCCTCTATGGTACTTATGTCTAATGTTGTGTCACGCTCTACGATAAACTGCTCACTATGTTATTAATCTTTTTATCTCTCACGACTTTTCTAATACTTAATGTCTTTTGATTAGCTGTATTGCTATCAGCAAAGAGTACTCTTAAAGCATTTCTTCATTAATACTATTGCCCATAAATTTACTCATAGTTGCTTCGCCCTCAGCACTGATACCGTCTTTAACAATGACTTTTTTCACTGTTTTAAATAAAATCTTGATATCCAACCACAGCGACTGATTGTCAACATACCATGTATCAAGTGCAAACCTCTCATCCCACCCAATAGCATTGCGACCATTAATTTGGGCATACCCTGTAATACCTGGGCGGACGTCGTGTCGGCGCGCTTGTTCATCATTATATAAGGGCAGATATTCCATCAATAATGGTCGCGGGCCCACTAAACTCATATCACCTTTTATGACATTCCAAAGCTCAGGCAACTCATCAAGGCTGGTATTACGCAGCGCTTTACCAAACGATGTCAATCGCGCGCCATCTTCTAAAGGATTGCCGTCTGCGCCTATATCATCCTTCATTGAGCGAAACTTTATCATCTCAAATGGCTTGCCATACAGACCTGGACGAATCTGACGAAATAGAACAGGCGCGCCAAGATTTTTACTCACCTTATATGCAGTTGCAGCATAGACAGGAGATAGTACTACTAACGCTGTCGTTGCACCTATAATGTCAAATAGTCGTTTTATCATTTATAAACCCAACATATTTATTAGTCGTTTATTGACTTTATCTGCATCAAATTTCTCTTGTGCTAGCTTGTAGCTTTCATCACCCATCTCTTTAATTTGTTCAGGATGTTCTATAAAGTAAATTATTTTCTCTGCCAAAGCTTTCGGATTCCATTTTTCTACTAAAAACCCATTTACTCCATCAATAACCGTCTCACGGCAACCAGGTACATCAGTAGTGATAATAGGTCTTCCAATTGCCATCGCTTCTTGAGTGCTGCGCGGCACACCTTCACGATAAGACGGCAGTACAAATACATGATGATTTGCAATCCAGTCTTTTACATTATCAACATGACCAGGATAGTTTACGATGCTCGATGCAATCAACTCATCTAACTCTGATTTCTGCAATGCACCCATATTAGAAGCATCTATCTCTCCTAAAATAGTGAAATATGCTTCAGGATATATTTTCTTTACTATTTTTATAGCCGAAATAAGATCATGGACACCTTTTTCTTTCAATAAGCGACCAATAAATAAAAATTTGATAGGTTCTTCGATATTTACTATGGACTGATATTTGTACTGGCTTAGATTTAAGCCGATACCACCTAGCACACTTACCTGTTTCACTTGTATTTTATACCGCCTCAATAAATCATTAGAATCATCAGTATTTAAAAATATAAGCCGATTTAACCGTGGCAAAGCAATTTTATACAATAAGACCTGAATACCTTTAATCACTTTTACCTTCTTGCTGAGGCCTTCAGGTTGATCTGTAAAACAATAACCCAATCCTTCGAGCATACCTACAACCTGTGGAACCTTTGCTATTTTTGCTGCTAACGTGCCAAAGATAACGGGTTTAGAAAAGTAAGAGAACACAACATCTGGCGCTATTTTCTTAATAACTTTGGACAGATGATAAGCTGCTGTGATATCCGCTAAAGGATTTAAACCCCCTCGATTTAAACTATAGGTTACAGGTATGGCACCCAACTTCTCTATTTTCTTTAGCTCATCTTGAGTATATTCAGAAGTAAACGCATAGACAGTATGCTGCTGTCTGACCAACTCCTGAATAAGGTCAGCGCGAAAGCCATAAAAACTATAAGCAATGGTGCCTAAAATAATTATTTTCATCCATTCACCACCTATACTCTATTTGAGGAGGACTTTCTAAAAGACGATCTTTTAAGCCTTAAGATATAAAAAAAACTGATATATATAGCCAAATAGTTGTATATCCTTAAACGTACTGCGGTGCCTAAATTATCGTTTCCGATCAGCCAAACACTGCCGTAGAATATGAAAAATATAATGAGAAAACGTACAAAGCTGTCTGCTAACTTAATGTTCTTTAATACATATATGAGCATGAAAAAGAAAGGAACGGTTTCGAGTACGAATAGTACAAGCGCTAGCGGGTTAGTAATGTACAAGCCCAGCATCTGACCCAAAAAGCTAATTATAAAATTAGGTATAAATAGTATAGGATTAGAGAAGCTGAGACCTAGAGTCGAGCCACCTTCCGACTCTTCAAATCCAGACCGATACTCAGTTAGCAAGTCCAAAACGCCTAAATAGTTTGCTGCAAACAGAAGTCCAAGATAGAGAAGACCTAAATAAAAAGCTCTACTTTTAGTAAATTTTATTTTTAAGAAAAGTAGACTAAGCAAGTAGGCATACCCTAAATAAGGTCTTATCTCTATTAAGAAAAATCCAATCACCACAGATAATAAAAAATAAAAGACAGTACCAAAGACACTATGACTACTTAAGAACCACTTTACTGTCAGGCATCCTAATAGAAAACTAAAGGCCATAAATATATCGCGAAATATATCTGTTGAAAAAAAGAATATCGTTGGATGAATCAAGCAAACTAAAAGAGCGTATAAATAGTATTTTTGATTTCTTTTGAACGTTATGCCTGAAAGTCTAACTACCATAATGGGAATAGCTATTAAACTTAGAAAAAATAAGAAATAAGTAGTCAAATCACGCGAATACAAGCCAAAATCGTTTAACCACCTTAGTAATACTGGCCAAATATTTACTGCGGTATCTGTAAAGCCTTCAGCATAAGAGTTATAGTAATTAGCATCGCTGCCACCGCCCAATTTTATTATTAAAATATCGTATTCCATCAGTACGAATGCAATTATTTTTGAGAAAAAGATAGCGGTAACTAATAAAAATATATTAGAGTTAGAAAATCTCTCGAATAATTGCTGATTATTTCTCATGGTATATTTCCACCCATTCATCGGAAATAATCTTTATATCAAATTTGTCTTTGGCATATTGTCGACCTAGAATATTCTTCTGTTCAATTAATAAATTAGCTTCGATGGCTTTTGCTAAAGCTTCAGGCTTCTGGATAGGTACGATACTTCCATAACCGTCTAATATCTCACGGGCGCCGCTAACATCAGTAGAAACGACGTTTGCTTGACAAGCTAAAGCTTCAATCAATACTGTCGGCAGCCCCTCATAATCAGATGATAAAACGAACGTATCACAAGCACTCATCAACGTTGATATATCACTCCTTCTACCTAACAGAATAACTTCTTTATCTAACTCTAACTCTATAATATGCCTTTCGATTTCTGACCTTAATTCACCATCACCTGCAATAATCAGTACAAAAGGAATAGAATTAGCGGTTTTTAAAAATCTTATAGACCTCAAGAGATTAAGGTAGTTCTTTGCTTTATTAAACCTACCAACTGCTAAGATTACCTTGCAGTTCTGATCTAGCCCGAGCTCATCCTTTATTGCGATTTTTGCCTGCGTACTATAACTAAAGTCATCAAAATTCACTCCGTTATATATAGCTTTCATTCCTTTTTTTGGTACTGCATATCTTGATTCAAAAGAGGCAACTGCCGTGTTGCTGACATTGGTGCTTACATCGGCCAAGCGGTTGGTCAGTCGATAAGCTAGCATACGTAGTGCACCGCCCTCATTGCTACTGTGGGCGGTGGATATCAATCTATTTATTGGAGTTACTATTTTGACTAAACGCGTCAAAATATTTGCATGGACCATATGCGAGTGCACAACGTCAGGCTGATAACTTTTAATTATTTTTGATAGCAAAATATATGCAGCAGGTAGAGAGATTATATTGGTCAAGCTAACTTTCATTAACTCAATACCTTCACATGTTGGTCTAGTAAGTACCTCACCTACAAAATACACAATTCTAACTTGATGCCCTTTTTGGACCATGGCATCCGCCAAGTCACAAACAACTCGTTCAGCGCCTCCTTGTCCTAAGCCTGTAATAACATATAGTATTTTCATTGTTATCCTATAGCTATAAAATTGTTATATGAGTAGGCATACATCCATTATTTTAATTCTATTTATTCTATAATTAGTCACTCTTTTCTAATAGCTCAATCCACTGCCCTATTATTTCTTTAGGTTGATATTTTTTAGATTTCTCTTTTCCTCGTAAGCCAATTATTTTTCGATCTTCTTTACTATTCATCAGTTCTATCAAGGCTGAAGCAAGCTCATCGATATTGTTTTTCGGTACTAAAATTGAACCTGTACCTTCTAATATTTCTGCAGGGCCTGTATCACAATCAAAGCTAACAATAGGTAGTCCAAAAGCTAACGCCTCAAGCAGCACCATTGGAAAACCTTCAAAACGAGAGCTTAAACAAAATATTTCTGCTTCTTTATAGTATTTACTTACATCCGAAGTCTCACCCACCAAGCTCACTTTTTCAGTTAACTCATTCTCTTCGATAAATTTTGTGAGTTTGTTTCTCTCTTTGCCCTCGCCAACTATGACTAGTTTCCAATCTGGCATAAAGTCACTTACCTTAACCCAAGCCTCAAGCAACATATCGAAACCTTTCACCTGAATCAACCTACCTACTGCCAATACGGTTCTTGTGTTTTCTCGCTTGATATAGTCTTGTGGTGGGAATGGACAAGCATTTTCTATTGCTAAGATTTGTGATTTATGATGCGTGCCGTCTAACCAATACCGCTTATCTCTTTCCGTTAAAGTCACTACTGAATCGCAATATCGTGCTGCTAGTTGACGAGCGACTCTTCTACTTCTAACTCCTAAATCGTGATTAAAATTCAAGTGCTCCCAACATATATGCTTGACCGGTAAGCCTATGGTGGCAGGTATAGTAAATTGAGAGCATAATGTCTCTACTACTATCAATGCATCAATCTCCTCTTCTTTTAGTAGCTTCCTTAATTTATAAATAGTATTAGGAATACGGAGCAACCTATGGTCTGAAAAACTCATTAGAGACACTAGTTTTATTTCTTTATTTATAGGAAAAAAAGGTTTATCTCCATAGGATATGCTGGCTAGTATTACTTCATACCCTACTTCAGATAAGCTATTCGCAAGCATACATCCTACTCGCTCAGTACCGCCCGAGCTATTGACACTACTAATTACTATTAGAACTTTCATGTCGCTCTCCTTATTATTTATTTCTAAAGGCTATAACATAAATGGATTTCATATAAGTAACTTTTATGAATATGCGCAAGCTAAATATTGATCATATCTCATGCTATTACTATTTATACTAAAACTATATTTGATAATTATTACCCGCCCAAAAAATACTAAATCTCTTATCTGGATTAATATAGTCATATAAAAAATAATCTTAGCTTTTTAAACCCTCTAACAAAAAAACCCACTGGCTTATTATTTCTTTAGGTTGATAGTTTTCAGACTTGCCCCTACTTTTTATGCCAATCATTTTTCGATCTTCTTTATTGTTCATTAGCTTTATCAATGCTGAAGCCAGTTGCTTAGTATTATTTTTTGGCACTAAGAGAGAACCCGTACCTTTTAATATTTCTGCAGGGCCTGTATCACAATCAAAGCTAACAACAGGTAGTCCAAAAGCCAGCGTCTCAAGTAATACCATTGGAAAACCTTCAAAACGAGAGCTCAAGCAAAATATTTCCGCTTGTTCATAATATCTACTTATATGAGAGGTATTACCTACTAGGCACACGCTTTCTGTCAATTTGGTCCTTTTAATAAATCCTGTTATTTTTTTTCTATATTCTCCCTCCCCAACTATGACTAGCTTCCAATCAGGCATAGAGCTATTTACCTGCACCCAAGCCTCAAGCAACATGTCAAAGCCTTTTATTTGAGTCAATCCACCAACTGCCAATACGATTTTTGTGTTTTCTTTTTTGATATATGTCTGCGGTGGAAATGGGCAAGGGTTAGGTATTGCTACTATTTGAGACCTATGATGTGTGCCATCTAACCAGTACTGCCTATCTCTTTCTGTCAAAGTCACTACTGCATCACAATATCGTGCGGCTAATTGACGAGCTAACCTTCTAACAGGTTTTCCTAAGTCATTTTTAAAATTAAAATGCTCCCAGCAAACATGATTGACATTCAAACCCACTAGCGCAGGTACTGTAAATATGCATGAAATACTATCAACCACAACGAGCGTATCGATTTTTTGCTTTTTTACAAATTGCCGTAATTTATAAATTGCTTGCAAAATTCTCTTTTTAAAAGACACACTCTTAGAGTATAAAAAGTGATTTTCTATATTATCATTTAGATTAAAAAAAGGATTGTCGCCTCCTACAAGGCTTAAAATTGAGATATTATAACTTCTTTCGGCAAACCCATTCGCAATTAAACTGGTTACTCTTTCAGTACCGCCAGCGTGATTAAGATTACCTATAAGAAAGCATATATTTTTCATATTTTATCTCTCGAATAAATCCATATACTCTATTGCGTTTATTGTTAAAACTTCATAATCGTTATTTACCATAGAAAATAGTGATTTATGAAAATAATTTTTTATTATTTCAACTATGAATACATAGCCATTTTTTCGAACGTTGGGTTGCTATTTATCAACTGTTGATAAGTGCCTTGTTCAATCACTTTACCTTTTTCCATAAAATAAATAATATCGCAATTTTTTACTGTTTTTAGACGATGGGCTATCATTACGATGGTCTTCTGCCCACTTAGCTCTTGAATAGCGTCCATTATGACTTTTTCAGTAATACCGTCTAAGGCACTTGTTGCTTCATCAAACACCAATACATCAGCTTGATTGTATAATGCTCTAGCTATGCCAATACGCTGTCGCTGTCCTCCAGATAGTTGTACGCCTCGTTCACCAACTTTAGTATTTAAACCTTCAGATAAACTGTCTACTAAGAACTCTAGATGGGCAAGCTTAATTGCCTGTTTTACTCTTACTAAATCAATATCTTTACGACATATGCCAAAAGCGACGTTTTCAGCGATACTACCTTCACTCAAAAATATACTCTGCGGTACGAAACCTATGTATTGCTGCCAAGCCTGTTTGTTTTTTTCATCGATAATTAAGTCATCAAGCATTAACTGTCCGGTATTTGGTGCAATAAGACCTAGTAATAGATCGATAGCTGTAGATTTACCAGACCCCGACTCACCGACAAAACCAACTGTAGAATTGATAGGTATATTTAGATTTATATTATCTAATGCTGGCATTACTTTATTAGGATAGGTAAAGCTAACCCTATTCAGTCGTATAGTCTTAATTTTTGCTAAATCAATTGTTTGACCGCTCGCAATATCTGAAGCAGCACCCTGCTCACTATCTACGGTCAACGATGCAAGCAAGTCTTCTTTTATAGAATCAAAAGCAGCCGTATTGCCTCTAATCGTAGCAACGCTATGGTATATTTGCTGCAAAGCAGGTAGTAACTTAAAACCAGCAAGAGCATAAACGGTCAATATAGGTAATACTTGGCTCAAATTCCCTTCGCGTGTTGTCAACAAAACTAAAACTAGCCCAATCATTGCACCAAAAGCTAACAACTCCATTAAATATCTAGGTGCTTGGCTTAATGCTGTATTTACTCCTTGAGCATGCGCAAATAACTTTCCACTTGTCTCAAACTGATGTACAAAATCATGTCTACGATTGTAGAGTAGTACATCTTTGATCCCCCCAAAGCCCTCATTCATTAAACGAAATCGATCAGTTGAGGTAGTAGAAACGTACTCTCCATACAAGGCGATACGCTTACGAATCATTCTGTATATAATTACGTAACCGCTAGCAAACAATACAACCCCTACGGTTGCTATCAATGGGTTATAAATAAAGATACTAACTGAGATAAATACTGCTAATACTAGACGAGCATTCATCTGTATAAATGGCAAAATAATAAAGTTTGTTACTCTTAATGCCTCAGTTGCAATTTGCTTAGTCAATTGAGCGCTGCTTCCACTAGCGTGGAACAACCAGTCTTTTTGCAAATAATAATGATACAAACGATCACTAATCTCTGTACCGACCGAATAAGCAAATAAAGACAAACGCCATGTCGTAATCATCGACAAAATAGACGCTAAACTAAGCATCAACAGTACAAATAGACCCGTTATAAACAAAAAATCTGTATGTGTACTCACACCGCTGGCTACATATATACGATTAAGAATTGCATTGGTTTCAAGCAGCTGCATATCAGCCACTAAGGCCATGAAAGGCCCTATAGAAGCAATTCCCAACAGCTCCATAAATGCCATGAACACCATCATGATCTGCAAAGACAAATAACGTCGTCGCTGGTCTACAGTTAACAGGGCAAACAATTCTTTGGCTAATCGCAGCATACTTTTAACCACTCTATTAGTTTACTTACTTCAATTTTTTATTCTATTAACTCACCACGTCCATCATTTCTATATCTATCTTTTCGACATCAGCTTCATCGCCTTCTCGGTAGCCTTCAACAAAGGTCCTAAACTGCGCTTTCAACCATTCAGTATCGTGCCGCTTTGATCTTTCAATAAACTCAAACAAGATAGCTTCGATATCTTCCAATGGAAAACTATGCTCCATTGCTTGCATAATGAGTGGATGAAACGTGGTCTCTATATTGTCGGCACCAATGATTAACTCTTCATAGAGTTTTTCACCTGGCCGCAATCCAGTAAACACAATTTCGATATCACCATTAGGATTGCTCGCATCTTTTAGCTCGCACCCTGTCAGATGAATCATACGTTTAGCGAGATCCACGATTTTGACGGGCTCTCCCATATCAAGTACAAATACTTCACCACCGAACGCCATAGCCCCTGCTTGGATAACCAAACTGGCTGCTTCCGGTATAGTCATAAAATAGCGCGTGATGTCTGGATGGGTGATGGTAATCGGACCACCCTGCTCAATTTGTTTGGTGAATAGTGGTACTACAGAGCCCGATGAACCCAAGACATTACCGAAACGCACCATACTAAAACACGTATGACTGTTGCTTTGGCTCAGTCCTTGGCAGACAAGCTCAGCCAAACGTTTAGAGGCTCCCATCACGTTGGTCGGTCGCACTGCTTTGTCAGTAGAGATCAATACAAACGTATCAACGTGAGCCTTTATCGCGGCACAAGCACAATGGTAGGTGCCTTTAGTATTGTTAATCGTGCCTTCAAATGGATTGGACTCGACAATCGGTACATGTTTGTATGCAGCAGCGTGATAAATCGTTTTTATATGGTATTTTTCGAATATATTGATTAATTTTTTTTCGTTACCCACGCTTCCAATGATGCTAATAATCTCAGTATCTTGATATTCAATACTACTAACGACATTACTAGCGACAAGGCTTCTAAGTTCCTGATCGATCGTGTACAAAGCATATTCAGACTGCTCGTATAACACCAAGCATGTAGGTTTATTTTTCATGATTTGTCTACACAGCTCACTCCCAATAGAACCCCCTGCCCCTGTTACGAGTACGTTTTTATCCGTAATGTTCTTTTGGAGGAGCTCAGCAACTGGTTCGACAGTCTCTCTTTCAAGCACATCTAGTATATCAACCGGACGTATATGGCTGACTGTTACGATCTCATCAGCAAGCTCTCGTAAGCTCGGTAAATCTTTTAATTTGACAGAAACGCCTGACAGGCTATCCATAATCTGTTTTTTACGACCACGGCTCATAGAAGGTATTGCCAAAATCACTTGCGCGACATTTAATTTTTCTATCAACCAAGGTAGCGCATGAGCGGCATATATTTTTTTACCATGTAGATAAGCCCCTATCAGCTGCGGATCATCATCGATATATGCCACTACATTGTATTTATGAGAATGTCTCAAGCTCTCTAATAGCTCTCTACCAGCCGATCCTGCGCCATAAATAATCACGTTATCGCAGCAACTATCTAGGCGATCTTGGTTGTCTGGTTTCTGTAGTCGATTCAGTAACCCGCGAATCATTAGCCGACTGTTCCACAACCAAATAAAGAATAAGAATAGAAATATAATTGGCGCTGAGCGCGGCATCATTGATACTGGATTTACATAAATGATGAACTGATAAACGATAATAAGTAATAAAAATAACTGTAGTACTCGACCCATCGCCGCATCGAAAAACCCTCTAGAGGCACCTCTATAAAAGCCAATCAGATATAAGCTGACGACAGGTATTAGTGCATAAAAAGCCAACACCATAAGGCCAATTTGATCATCGACATAACCCTGACGCAATGCCAATGCCGCTACCAAGCAAAGGACAGCAACTGAAAAATCGATGCCAAATAAGATAGAGCATTTAGCAAAGCGTGGTAAGGCTAATAAAAACAGCGTCATACGCTTCGACCATCGATGGAGGTCACTTGGCGTTTGATAAGCATTGTTAGACTCTGTTTTTATAAACATAAGATCCACCTACTTAAGTTATGACGCTCGTTTGCCATGGACAATGAACATTAGCTAACTACAAATTGTGTCCATAAGCATAATGGTAGTGATAGCTGTACCTGTTCAAAATACTTTGCTGTATGTCATTTAAGATGATGCCATCGACTTGTACGTTTGCTTTACTCATCTGTTTGATGGCATAGACCAACTGACCTTCTACTGAATGATCAAATTTGGTGACGATCAGTACTTTGTCTGCGTGTTGTGCCAATACCATGGCGTCTGATGCAGCCAATATAGGAGGTGCATCAATAACGATATAGTCATACTTCGTTTTGAGCGCTGCCATCAAATGATTGAACCTCTCTCCTATCAATAACGAAGTCGGGTTATGCGACGGTCGTCCCCGCGATATAAGGTCAATATGCTCCATACCAGTCGGCTGAATAAAGCTTTCAAGGTTTAATTTAGCCATGTCAATATCTAACCGAGGCTCATTATCTGATAGAGAGCTATCTTTATCTTGCAGTAAGTAATCTGTGAGACCACTGTCTGGATTCATACCAAACATTTTGTGCAGCTCTCCTAAACGCATATCTCCATCGATAATCAGCACTTTTTTGTCAAGCTGTGCAAATACCTCAGATAAATTAGCCGTAATAAAAGACTTACCGACACCTGGGCTTTCTCCAGTGATTAATATGGTCTGAGCAGACTTTTCATCTACTGTCTTCGCCGTCTTACCGAATAAAAGGTTTGTCCGTAAATTTTTGATTGCTTCATAACTCAAGCCATTGTGATCAACGTGAGCAAGCATCCGACCTATATTTTTTTTGTTCCTACCTAACTTAGATATCGAGGTCGAACGTGGAATCGTTGCAATAACAGGAATTCCCGTTTTAGACTCTAGATGTTCTGGGTCTTTTACGACATTTCTAATTAAGTTTCTGATTAGAACCAGCATTACCCCAAGTACAGTACCTACGAGTAGCGCCAGCAGCATAATTTGGAATTTGTTTGGTGCAATAGCATCGAAGGTACTGGTCGGTCTATCTAGAATACGGGCATAACCAACCTGACCAGCTCTAACGATTTTTAATTGTTCATAATTTTTGAGCAGTGTGAGGTAAATCTCTCTATTAATGGCTGTATCTTCTGATAGTTTTAAGAACTCTCGCTGGATTTCAGGCAGTCCTGCCACTGTGCTACCTATCGCTCCTATTCGACTGTTGAGGACTTTTAGTTGCTCATTGATCTGGATAACGAGCGGGTGCTCATTGGTATAGTAAGTCGTTAGATCTGCTCTCTTTAATTTGAGATCATTGAGCTGCTCATCGATTCGAGACTTTTCATTTAGTAACAGCTCAGCTTCTTTACCTACATCGATGGTGCCGTGCTTTTTACGAAATTCATTGAACTGAGCTTCAGAGGCGTCTAATTTCTCTTTTAATGCTGGAATCTGCGTTTCCATGAAAGCCAGTGTTTTGGTCGTTTCTTCTGTACCACGAGATTGGTTTTGATCGATATAAGACTGGACTATCTGATCAAGTGTGGTCGTGATTTGCTGTTGGTTTGTGCCTGTCATCGACAGCTGAATAATATTGGTTTTATCGCCTTTTTCTTCCACAGACAATGCGCTGTTAATCGCATCTGTCGTGGTCTTTAAGGTCTGCTTAGTGATGCCAATAGGATAACCATCTGTAGGTAGCTCAGTCACCGTAATATTAATCTCACCGTTTACCCCATTGAACTGATGCGGCTGCCCCAATTGTCCTTTGAAATCATCTAGTCCATTGCTCAAGACAAATCCTGTTTCAGACTGTGATAGCGTAAAAGATTGGTTTAAATACGCTTGTGACACGTCGAACTGATTGATTTGTACGATCCCGTTTTTGGTGCTCAAAGACACACCATCATTCGTGTTCAACTGGGTGTTAATACGGTCGTTTGTTATTTTATCGAGATAGCCAATATTAGGATCGGTCAGTTTGATGTCTAGATGTAGCATATCGACGACTGGCTCTAGTATCATCCGAGACCGTATGAGCTCGGCTTCTGCCTCAGCCTTGCTCACTTCTTCTCCGACCAACTCTGAGATATTTGCACCAAGCGCATCGACTCCTTGGGAGTTTTCTTCAATTTGAATCAGCGCATCAGACTTGAAGGTCGGATTAATATAGCGTGTATAGAAAAATCCTATTAAGAGTCCGACTGCTGCCATGAGCGCTATGACTTTCCAGCCACGCAACAAAACCAAAATCAGCGCCGTTAAGTCGATGTTGTCATTGTCGTTGTCACCCTTAGGTGTCGATAGGTTTTTTGAATCTATATTATTCATAACCATATACCCATTATTCAATGTTAATCGCTTAATAGCTTCAAGACCCTAACTGCCCTTTACTGCAGTTAGATTGCTCCCTGTCTCATCGCACCTTATAAAATCTATCACTCTACTTCCTATTCTTATCTCACTTAATTTCAGTATTAAAATTCAAAGCACATCCAGTATTTTCACTAGCCATCATTTATAACCCTGATATCACGTTGATGGCAGAGGTTGATGGTAGTATCGCGCTAATCACACGATTCCAGCGGGCCAAGCCTGTTGGATCCACATAAAGAATGTCATTGGCTTGCATGTCAAAGCGACTGGCTAGTGCCAAGCTTGTGATGCTCTGCATATCGACATAATAAATATTGGTGTACTGGTACTGAGGGTTGTCGCGCACGATATATACTTTGGCTGCATTAGCCGTATTAGAATTTAGCCCACTTGACTCGCCCAATACATGCGCCAAACTTAGCCCTTGTTCTGGAATCGCAACTGGCTCAATTTTGCCAAATTCACCCAATACGTAGACCTTATTGCGGCTTTGGCTATTGACGTGAATAGAGTCACCATCCCGCAGATAGATTTGATTGGCAGACAGCCCCATTCTTTGTAGTGACTGCACTCCTAAGCGATAGCTGTTGCCCTGACGGTTGAGCACAATATTGTTTGAATCGCCAGTCTCAGTAGTACCACCTGCCATAGAAATAGCGCCATATACCGACACTGGCACATCAGCAATAGCAAACTCGCCAGACTGCTTTACCGCCCCATCTACAAAAAACTTGCTACCACGGTAATTGATAATTTTGACTTGAGGATCTGAGTACCTGAGATAGCGTTGTAGTTTGCTTTGCAACGTAGCGGTGAACTGCGGCACGCTCAGCCCACTGGCTTGAACTCTGCCTATCAATGGAAACTGTATATACCCTTGTTGATCTACCGTTAAACTAGCAGTGGACGCATTAATATCTGGATAATTGGTAAGGATGATATTCAGCACATCCCCTTTCGCAATGCCGTAATTGACTCGTCCAGAGGTTTTGATTAAATGAGCGAGATCTTGAGTAACAGTAGGCGGCGCTATACGCGGTAAAGTTGCCAGACTTAAAGGCTGAATATGAAATTGAAGACCGTTTTCTGCGGTAAAGGTGCCAGATGCAGGAAGATTTCCTGACTGAAGTCCTGAGTTGATCGTACAGCCACTAAACAACCCCATCAGAAATAAGCAAAATATGCTCATTACCAAGAAGCGTTTGTGTACAAAAATGAAATATTTATTAACCATAACAGTTACTCATATTTATATTTGTGAATCAAACCAATAAACCTCACCACAATATTTATATTCGTAAAAAAGAATATATTTAATAAATATACACCTAAACTATATTCAGTGCAATACATATAATCTGTCGTAAAATAATTAAGTGACTATTTTGAAATTTCTCATCAAGCCCTTTATTTGCCGCTAATTGCGAAAATTGTTATTAACTTTTAGATTGTTGAGCGATAAAAAAACGCAAGTGAAAACAGCTTTGTAATCAATAAAGTTTTTATTTTTAATTTGAAAAAATTCAACTTAATGAAGGCTTGTTTCGATTGCATTTATGATTGGAAATAACTTTTTAGTGCCGAAATAGTGTAAGTGTTTGTATCCACGTATTCATTTATACCACCAGTCACTGAGAGTCTTCGAGTCTTCGAGTCTATATTTTGTATACGACTAATAAACTTTTATTGATTAGAACCATATTTGTTTATGCATTAATAACCAGTAAAGTATTGGTTTACGTGCTAAATTTGTTAAAATAGCGTAGAATAGTCAATCCAATTTTTTACATTGAGAAATGTAAACCCACCGACTCAAGGATATTATGATGAAAGATGAAAAATTACAGAAAGCACTCGCCCGTATGGGACTTGGTTCACGCCGTCAAATGGAAGAAGTCATCAAATCTGGCCGCGTAACGGTTAATAATGGTCCTGCGACCATCGGTGATCGCGTCTCGCAAGGTGATGAGATTCGCGTTGATGGCCGTCAAATAAAATACACTTCTGAAAATGAGAAGCGTCGCCGTGTTATCGCTTACTACAAGCCTGAAGGCGAAGTTTGCTCAGCTAAAGATCCAGAAGGCCGCCCAACTGTCTTTGAACGTTTGCCAAAGCTGACGCATGACCGCTGGGTAATGGTTGGACGCTTGGATATTAACTCAACTGGTCTATTGTTATTTACTAACGATGGTGAAATGGCGCATCGCTTGATGCATCCATCTGGTGAAGTCACTCGTGAGTATGCGGTACGTGTATTAGGTGAAGTAACGCCTGATATCGCCCGTGCATTGACCGCTGGCGTCATGCTAGAAGATGGCCTTGCCAAGTTTGAAGACATCAAAGAAGGCGGCGGCGAAGGCGTCAACAAGTGGTATCACGTTCAGTTAAAAGAAGGCCGTAACCGCGAAGTACGTCGTCTGTTTGAATCACAAGGTCTAAAAGTTAGTCGTCTACTACGTACACGCTATGGCACGATTGTTCTACCAAAAGAGCTACGTACTGGCCGTTTCTTAGAGCTTGATAAAAAAGAAATCAACACGTTGACGGATTTGGTCAGCTTGCGTCCACGTTATGGCACAGGTCTACATGGCGCAGCCAAAGAAAAACAAGAACGTATCAGAAACAAACCGCTTAAAGCGCGTCGCACTGACACCCGTAGCGATAACCGCAACAGCAGCGCAAAACCTAAAAGTAGTGCTAGCCCTGCCAGCCGCGGTACACGTAACACCCGTGATCGCAATGACAAGCGCTAGTTAAGTTGGTTTAACATTACCCTAAGTCTTAAACAGATTTGGGATAAACATAAAAAAGCGGTCAATGATGGATAGTCATTGATCGCTTTTTTTGTGTCTTTTTATAGGCGTCACAGTTTACAGAAGTCACAGTTGCTCAGTATAGATATAACGGCTCAGCTATCGTGACTATTAATATAGTGTTTCATAACTCGCAGCTCTTGTAGCTGCTCCTCGTCCATTTGTGCCAATAGTCTATCCAAACGCTGCTCAATATTATCTAAAACACTCTGCAGTAACTCACTAGCCTCTAACCTCTTTTCGTTATTCCCATTCTTGGCATTTATATTTGTTAACTGATAGTGAGTAGCTAGCATTTCGGGTAATCGTGTTTGCAACATTTTATTCAATACAAACTGTGCTTCTGTTATCGCTGGTGTCTTATGTTGAGCGTGTAGGGCTGCTTGATAAGCGTGATAGCTGCTTACTTTCTCATCGATACGTTTTAGCTGGCGTAGTTGCTGCTCTGACAAGTTTTTTAAGTGCTGTTTATTTAACGTTAACTGCTGCCAATTTAATGTGGCTAATGACAAGGGCGCATCGTAATCCTGATAAGTGAGTACGCCAGGTGAGATACCGACGGCTTTATGAAAAGCCTGCCAGCCTTTTCTACCTAGATAAAAGGTAGTGACGGTCGTTACAATACCGATGCCTATTAAGATACTCATATACGTTTGCTCTTTACCCTTTCACCATTCAACTTTGTGTTTATAGCTTAATGTCTTTAGCACTCACATTTTCACCAGTTGGGCTTTCAATCGCTTGGATATTTACATCACTGCTAGCATTATTATTGGCATTACTACTGGCATTGATATCGGGCTTTCGAAACTCTGTATTGCTAGCAGGGTTGTCAAAACGTTTTTGGAGATAGCGATTGGTTGCAAGTAGTTTTTGACCGTCTTGATGATATGATGCGTTGAGCAGGTCATCGAACTGTGTGTTAATTGTCTTAAGCACATCTAACAAGGCTTCTTTGCCCGTGACATTAGAATGCTTAATTTTGGTAGTATCAGCAAGCGCACTGTCTGCCACATCTAAATCATGCAAGCGGCGATAGTCAGCGACGGCTTGTGGCACATGCCTATCCATTAAGTTTTGAATCATAATATAAGTTTCGTTGACGGTATCTTTATCATCAATCTTGCCATCGTTATTGGTATCGCCATACATGACACGCAGCTTTTCACCCTTTGTATTAATTTGATCAAGAGCAGTTTTAACGTCGACGGGTAGACTTTTTTCAGGTATATAACCCAGTTGCGGCATCGCCTTATATTCGAGCATTTTGGGTGCTGTGACTTTTTTAATGCCACGATAACCTAGATATAACCCAGCCGCTGGCAACAGCCCATACAAAACAAACATTACGAACATCGCAGTCATTTGGGTCATTATATTGTCCTTATTACTTATCAGAATGTCGTGGCTGATTTCTTATAGTTAATATCATTAAACAAAAAAATAAGGCTCTATTAAAGCCCTATATTGTTATGCATTGGGTCGATTGTGTTTTTTGATAATACTTAACCTTTACAAGTGTTCAAAAAAACATCATCAAAGAACATTTAACTTTGCGTACGGCTCTTAACATAACGGTGTGTTGAGGCAAGGCGGTTCAAAACTGTCTGATGCAATTCATCCAATAGTTCGTCAAGCTCATAATCAATCTCTAAGAACAAATCTGTCAGCATATCACCGGCCGTCATCTTGCCCTGCACCATATTGTTTTTGGTGCGATGCGGACTAAAGCGTTGTAGCTGCTCATAATGATGTAATGCTTCAGGAATACTTTCAGACACTAATTTATCGATGACGAACTGACGCTCATTATGCTGCTGCTGTTGCTGTTCGTTCAGCTCACTACTCCATTCACGATAACGCTTTAGCTTACCGTTGATACGGTCTAGTATCGCAACGGCTTCAATAGGCATGGCATTTAGGGTGGCCTCATCAACCACATCAACAAGCTCAGTCATAATCGGACAACGTCCATGTTTGAGATACCACAAAGTATCTGGGTCAAAAGGCGGTCTATTAGTTGGGCGCATTTGAGCACGATTACTCAGATAGCGATCAGTCAAAGGCGTGGATGATTGGCTATCACTCACTTGTGCCAACGCATCACATATACGGTTTACACGTTCAGGCGGAGTTAGTGTAGAACGCTTATGTACTGCGTGATTGCTATCACTATTGGCAGCAGCATCCTGTTCATGATTGACGCTCATCTCCTGAGCATTCTTTGCTGCCAATGTCGGTAGGTCATCTTGAGCTTGCCCAAATGACTGTAGCATTCTTGTCAAACTGACTACCATGACTTGCTCTGCCCCTCGTCTATTACACTCACATTGTGCGCATATTGCATACATTCATTCAATAGCGTATCTTAGCAGGTTTTTGCTGGCCTGCCAGTAAGCAAAATGTCACCATTCCTACACGCCAACCGTTAAGCACCGTATTATGAATGCTCCCGATTATATTTCTGGTTTCCTACTTGGGTTATCTCTCATCATTGCTATTGGCTCCCAAAACGCCTTTGTACTCAAACAAGGTCTCAAACGCGAGCACATATTTTTTGTTTGTTTGTTTTGTGCGGTAAGCGATGCGTTTTTAATCTCAGCAGGTGTTGGGGGTTTTGGTGCAGTTACGGCTCGCTATCCTCACGTTATAGATATCGCAAAAATAGCAGGCGTTATATTTTTATTAGGTTACGGCTTACAGAGTTTGTATGCCAGCGTACGTGTGTCACATGCTTTGACTGTCGAAGGACAAGTCGTCACTAGCTTAAAAAAAGCCTTATTACTATGCTTTGGCTTTACTTGGCTAAACCCGCACGTCTATCTAGACACATTGGTACTCGTCGGCATGGTTTCTACGGGTGCAAGCAGTAAATTGACGTTTGCCGCAGGTGCAATTAGCGCTTCGTTCTTTTTCTTCTTTGCGCTTGGGTATGGTGCGCGATTACTCAGGCCTTTATTTGAGAAGCCTAAGGCATGGAACATACTGGATGCTTTGGTAGGGTTGCTAATGCTGTATCTGGCTTGGCATTTGTATCAAAGCTGATAGAAATATAACTGAGAAATGATAGATAAGCTGAGTGTTGAATAAACTGACTATTAAGTAAACGACGTGTTGGATAAACTAAATTACGTCGATATCCGCTAACCACTGTATAAATATATATGGTTAGCGATAATATTGTATTAATTATTTACATCAAGCTAGGAAAGAGCGTACGCAGTCCATTAACGATAATTTCGATAGAAACGGCTGCCAATAGCATACCCATAATTCGACTCATGATGTTCAAGCCAGTATCGCCTAGTAAGCGACTGATTCGACCTGCCGCCATCAATGCCAAATAGCAAAACAGACTGATAAATAAGCCAGCAATCAAAATGGCAGATACCTGCAAAATACCTGATACTTGTGAAGAGTAAATGATAACCGTGGAGATACCACCAGGCCCAATCATCATCGGAATCGCGAGGGGAACCACGGCAGCTGCCATCGAGACTGGTGCATCTTTTACATGATCAACATCGAAGTTCTCTTGATCAGGTTTAACAGGGTTACCCTCTCCATTCATCATATTTAGGGCAATTAAAAACACCAATATACCGCCTGCTAATTGGAACGAGCCGATAGAAATACCAAGGGTTTTTAGTAGCGTCTCACCTGCAATCGTGAAAAAGCTGATGGTGATAAAAATGGTCAAACAAGCAACGCGTGCGACCTTACGTCGATTGTTCATCGAATAGCCGCGAGTCAAATCTAAAAATAACGTCAATGCGCTGAATGGATTGATCAATACCATAAAGGCTAGGATTATCTTGATAATTTCAGTATTCACTGAGCGCTCGCTTGTCTATTGATACTGCTTGTGCAAAAAGATAAGGTCATCGTGCGAGTGCAACGATGACCCAATAGGCAACTAAAAATAGCATTGTAGCATAGGCAGATAAGCTAATAAAATCATTAACTTTGCGCCGTTACGCCTACATGTCACCTTAGTAAAGCTTCAGTGTAAAAACAAGCATTTAATAGGTTGTCAGTACAAGCTATTAGTAATTACCGATCTATTAACTCGGTGATAGCCCTTCTCATAAAATCAAGCGTATACAAAGCTATTAGCCTTTATTACGTCTGCACTTATGCACTTATGCACTTATGCACTTATGCACTTATGCACTTATGCACTAAAATCTAGCCCAATATCCAAGGCTGTCGTACTGTGCGTCAAATAACCCATCGCGATAAAATCAACCCCTGTACTTGCCACCGCTTGTACCGTTTCAGGCGTAATACCACCTGAGGCTTCAGTCTTTGCGCGACCCTGACACATAGTAACCGCTTGCGACAATGTTTCAGGCGACATGTTGTCTAATAGCACTAAACTCACACCTGCATCCAACGCTTGCTCTAATTGCTCTAGCGTATCGACTTCGACCTCAATAGGAATCAGATGCCCAGCAAATTTCTGTGCTTGCTGAATGGCTGTTTTGATGTCACCAGCAATGGCGATATGATTGTCTTTAATTAAAATCGCATCATCCAACCCTAAGCGATGATTGCGTCCGCCGCCGCAGCGTACGGCGTATTTTTGTACGATACGTAAGCCTGGAATGGTCTTACGCGTACAAGTAATTTGCGCAGGATATTGCGCCACACTATCGACAATTTGACGGGTCGCTGTCGCAATACCGCTGAGATGGGTCATAAAGTTTAGTGCCGTGCGTTCTGCTGTCAACAAGTGACGCGCGTTACCTTTTACGGTTGCTAACACTGCGCCAGCCTCTACTGTTTCTCCATCCTGTACTTGTGCAATAAACTCGATTTGTGCATCGACTAAGGCAAAAGACAAACGTGCCAAATCGATACCACATATTACGCCCGCTTGCCGCGCCTTGATCTGTAGCTGCGCTTGCATATCAGCTGGGATAGTAGCTTGTGAGGTTACATCACCACGCCTACCCAAATCTTCAGTTAGTGCATTCTCAACCAATGGTTTAAGCAATACGTCATCCAATGCTGGCTCTTGTTCAATTGTCATCTTTGACCCTTATCTAGGCATGATATTGATAGAAACTGCTCGTTATTTAAACTCAAAATGAGCATAAATATAACGTAAAGTTAGCGACCCTGCAAGGAAAGGTGACAAGTTTTTCGTTTTACAAACCGATTTAGAGATACAACGGAATGGCTTGAAATGACTATTTGCGCTTTGGAAGTTTACTGTCCATCAATAAACTCTGAAGCTCAATATCATGACGGAAGCGATATAGCTTGGCAGGACGACCGCGCTGAGCAGTGCTACTTTCTCCTGTCTCCATTACTAGGTTTTGCGAATCAAGCAAACGACGAAAGTTTTGCTTGTGCAAGCGCACTCCTGATAATGCCTCAACACTCTGCTGCAACTGCGATAAGGTGAAGACGTCTGGCATCAGACCAAAAATAAGCGGTCTATATTCAATCTTCGCACGCAGTCTTGAGATAGCAGTAGCAATCACGCGACGGTGATCGTAATACATGGGGACGCCTATGCGTTGTGACCAGTCCTCTGGCAAAGCAACAGCCTGATGGTTAGGCGGATAATTAGGGGCTTCGGGTATCAGACCTGCTTCATAAAGCATCTCATAGCGTAGTAATACATGCTCTGCAATCCATTCTCTACTTTCATTATCGTGTTCGTTGACTGATTGACTGTCAGTGAGTTTACCACTTGCCAAAAACGCTTCGTCCAGCCCCCAACATAAGCCAATGCGCTGACGCCTGCGCTGTTGGACAATCGAGTCGCTTGCAGTATTTGCCCATTCAAGTAGCGCAGGCACGATAAAGTCCATAATGATACTGGGCATACCGTCCAGATGATTTTCCCATGGGAAATAATCATACCAATCTCGCCAGAGTGCTTTGCTTTGGAGTGCCTGCGTTTGCGTCTCTTGCACCAAACCTAAATAACTCACATACACCAACGCATGACCGTCGATGTTACGTCTATTGGTATCGACAAAGGTATATAACTGCTCCAAATATCCAAGCGGTTGCTGCGTTTGCTCTTCTACCCACTGACGTACGCCCGCTTGCAACGAGCGATGTAGTGGCATAAGTGGCCCATTTGGCAACAGCTTGCCTTGGTCAACGGTTAGAACGCGCGCGATATGATCGGTGATAGCGACCAATACGGCGACCACTTCTGTCGTGCCGCTACCTTGCTGGTGCGCATGTGAATAAGACAACGTCATGGCTTTGGGAATTATCCTTTTTCTCTGAAATATGAAAGTCTATTGGGGTTAATAGCTATGGTATTGCTTAGTATAGCTCGAATCTAAAACTATCATAGTCTGTGGTTGTAAGTATGAAAAATCAATAACGATAAATAGTTATAAGATGCATGAATTAGCACTACTTTTAAGCTCAGTACGACTTAACTGCACATCACTTTTAGCACTCAAACCCAATCTTTTGACTTATTGAGTATAAAAAACCACTTGTAATTATGCTCAAAATGAGCATAATTAAGACAACTTATAAATTTGTTATGTCCAATTACCTATTTTTTAGCACATACATTTATCGTTATCGCACCAACAAAGGCTGCCATTATGAAAAAATATCCTTACGACGCACCTATCATGAGTACGGACAATCGCATCGCCACTCAGATGAACATTGAATACGCCAAGGCTAAAATGCCAGCAGACTTGCCTCGCGCTGAACGCATCGTAGTCGAAGAAAATATCAAGAAGCTACTGAAAGAGAACAATGCCGTACTGGTAGCACACTATTATGTCGACCCTTTTATCCAAGACTTGGCCTTAGCAACCGGTGGCTGCGTCGGTGACTCACTTGAAATGGCTCGGTTTGGACAAGCTCATAGCGCTCAGACTTTGGTCGTCGCTGGTGTGCGATTCATGGGTGAATCAGCAAAAATATTAAGCATGGAAAAGACCATCCTCATGCCAGATTTAGAAGCCGAATGTTCGCTTGATTTGGGCTGCCCTGCTGATGAGTTTTCAGCATTTTGTGATGCCCATCCTGAGCGTACTGTGGTCGTCTACGCCAATACCAGCGCTGCAGTAAAAGCGAGAGCTGATTGGGTGGTCACCTCATCTGTCGGTATCGACATCGTTCGTCACTTACATGCACAAGGTGAGCCGATTATTTGGGGCCCTGACCGTCATTTAGGCAAATACATCGCTCGTGAGACTGGTGCAGATATGCTGCTGTGGCAAGGGTCTTGCCTCGTGCATAACGAATTTAAAGCCACTGAACTAATGCAATTAAAAGCCGAACATCCAGAGGCCAAAGTCTTGGTACATCCTGAGTCACCTGATAGCGTGGTGGCACTCGCTGATGTGGTCGGCTCGACTAGTAAACTTTTGCAATCAACGTATGAGATGGATGCTGATACCTTTATCGTCGCTACTGATTTGGGCATATTGCACGAGATGCAAAAACGCTCACCAAACAAGCGATTCTTGGCCGCACCAACTGCTGGTGAGAGTGCAAGCTGTAAGAGCTGTGCGTTTTGTCCTTGGATGGCCATGAACGGTCTAAAAGGTATTGAGCAATGCTTAACCAATCAGAGCGGTGAAGTGCTAATGACACCTGAGCTGGCGACTGCAGCAAAAAAACCATTACAACGGATGCTTGATTTTGCTGAAGCACAAAAGCAACGTGTAGCCGCCAGTGGCGATATCGTAAACGACCGTGCGTTATTCGCTAACGTTGGGGCAGCCTAGCATGAGTCCGTCGCATTCAGTTGATTGTCCAACACCACTCGCTATGAAAATAACAGGAGCAGCAGTGATATGAGTAATATTATAAAAACTGATGTTCTTATTATTGGGGCTGGTCTGGCAGGCTTGAGCACCGCGCTATCTCTGCCAAAATCGCTGAATATTACTGTTTTAAGCAAAGCGGCACTTGAGGTTTGCTCAAGTCACTACGCTCAAGGTGGTATCGCAGCTAGCTTAGACAAAGCAGACTCTGTGACTGATCATGTCGCTGATACCTTAATTGCTGGTGCAGGATTGTGTGCGACGGACAATACTGCCCGTATCTTGGGTGCAGGACAGCAAGCGGTGCAGTGGCTATGCGAGCAAGGTGTGCCATTTACTCAATCTAATTTAACTAAAGAAAATGATAATGCACCTGATTTTGCAGTCTTAAAAACCAGTGACTTACACTTAACCAAAGAAGGCGGTCATGGCTGTAGACGTGTGGCTCATGCGGATGATGCAACGGGTCGACACGTGATGAATGCCTTAACCACCAAAGCACAGACTGCGGCTAATATCACTATCTTGCCTTATCATGAAGCATTAGAGCTACTGACTCCACCTATGATTAGCAGCTCTTCTTTTAGCATGAACGATAGCGAGATTAAACATTGCCGAGGGGCGTTGGTCTTTGATCATATCAACGAGCGTCAACTCACTATTTATAGTTTAGCTGTCGTACTGGCTAGTGGTGGCTTAGGTCAACTATTTAAGCGTGCCAGCGCGCCTAATGTCTGCGTCGGTGATGGCGTCATGATGGCATGGCAGGCAGGCTGCCGCTTGGCAAATTTGGAATTTGTGCAATTTCATCCGACGGGTCTAGCATTAGATGACAGCAGTTTTTTGATATCTGAAGCGTTACGCGGTGAAGGTGGACGACTCTATTGTCCACAGACTGGTACGCGCTTTATGTTAGACGTTGATGAGCGCGCTGAATTGGCGCCACGCGATATCGTCGCTCGGGCAATAGCTAATCAGATTAGTAGTAACGGACTTGGCTATGTGCACCTTGATGTCAGTCACTTGCCAGCTGCATTTATACAAGCGCATTTCCCGCAGATTTATCAGACGCTGCTAGCATTCGGCATCGATATGACCACAGACCCTATTCCGGTCGCTCCGACTGCCCACTATAGTTGTGGCGGCGTGGTGACTGATGCCAATGGATTGACCGATATTGCAGGGCTGTATGCAGCAGGCGAAGTTGCTTATACAGGGCTGCATGGAGCCAATCGTTTAGCAAGTAATTCATTGTTGGAGTGTGTGGTGGTTGGTCGTAACATCGCAGCCAACTTGCCTCGTTACTTAACGAAATTGGAAAACTTAAAGAACTTAGAAGCTTTAGAGAAAACCGCTGAAGCTTTAGAAAAAATGGCACAGCCACATACGACTGCCTATTATGAACTGCATCAGTTAGCTGCCGACATTTGGCAATATCCGACATTAGAAAACACGCAATTTGTCATCTTGCCCTCTTCCAAGCAGTCATCGTATCCAATTTATAAAGCTGATAAAGCATTTCATTCTGACGTAAATATTGCAGAGATAACTATAGCATTGAAAGCTCTTTTGACAACCAATATGGGCATTACACGTAGTGCCAAACAATTAGAGCAAGCATTGCGACAAATTGAGCAGTGGCAAGAGTCAAACGAATATAATAAAACCATGCTATCTGATATGAGCAGTAAAGCCCCTACTACTGACAGTGAGCTTGCCATTTTTCAATTGGCGAGGCAATTAGCGTTAGCAACGATGATTGTTCAATCGGCTTATCAGCGTTTTGAAAGTCGCGGTGGGCATTATCGTGAGGATTATCCTAACTTAGCTGAAACGCCTTTAACCAGTATCATTCTGCCATTAAGAAAAACTACGCTTCACTCTATTAATCACATTATAGAAGACGAGCGTTATCCGATACCTGTTACTGATCATATTTAAGCGTACGACAGATAATAACCAAACCCATTAAGGGTGATATCTAACACTATAGTTAAAGAAGCATTTAAGCTATCATTATGGATAGGCTTAATATATTACCTTTTCTTTGAGTGTCTACGGTATGGCATCTGATATTGTGTTTGTGATTGCCCTGATGATAATCGTCAGCTTGGCTTGGAGCGTGCTTGCCGTACCTCGTCTGCGAAAACGCTTGCCAAAAATCTACTTGATAGCCCGCTCGTGGTGGTTGATGCTCGCCGCGCTCTGCACTTGCTATGTGATTGCACAAATAACAAACGATACGCAAGGTTCTCATTCGCAAGTATATCCCTATCAATGGCTGCTCATTTTATTCTTTATATTAATTGGTCTACGCGGCAGCTACGAGATTAAACGCCTATGGTGTTTACACAGTAAAGCCGTACTCATTAATAAACTCCAAGCGCAAGGCTTACAGCCAAATACTTCCCTACTAGCGAAAACCTCTCTCAATCTGACTCAACACTATACGCGGCTCAATTCCTTAGATCTGCTACTGAGTGTTGCATTCATCTCACTCATCATTAGCCTTGTAGCCTTACAGCAATTGACCTGGCAACGCGAACAATATGGCGTTTTACTCTTCGTATTATTTGCCAGTCAGTTCAACGATATTGCCCAATATCTATGTGGAAGACTGCTTGGACGTAAGCTGTTTAAACGAGGTCTAGCGCCGACTATTAGCCCGAATAAAAGCATTGAAGGTGCTATCTTTGGCAGTTTAGTTGCGGCAATGTTGGCAGCAGTATTAGGTCTTTGGCTCACCCCTTTTGATTGGTGGATCTGTCTATTAGCTGCCTATGGCTTGGCTGTAAGCGGTATATTTGGAGACTTATTAGAATCAGCCTTTAAGCGCCAGCACGGGGTAAAAGACACTGGAACGATGCTCGCTGGTCATGGTGGGGTGTTAGATCGGATAGACAGTTTACTGATTGGAGTGCCAGCATTTACTCTACTCTACTGGTTATTTGGTTAAATACAATCAAAGCACAGATAGCAGAGTCATTTGGCTTTATCCAGTTTACTGCGCAATATCCAATTGAGCACAGGCTTAGGTAAATAATTTAAGGCACTCGTGATATAGCGCATTGAGCGTGGAAATATCGCTAGTTCTATATTATCGTCAATCGCTTGCATAATATGATCAACCGCTGCTTGCGTGCTCATGATAAATGGCTTATGGCTAGCATCGCCATCGTTTAAATCACGTAGTGCTTGAGTATTGATATAGCCTGAGGCAATACAGTTTACTTGGATGTTATAAGGTATAAGTGCTGCCCGATAAGCGCTAGCCGTAGCAATCATTGCACGCTTGCTTTTTGCATATAGACTGGCATAAGGATAATCTATCGTGCCTGCGATAGAGGCAATACAGATGAGGCTAGGTCTATCACCTTTAGTCATATCTAATGCCTGACATGACTGTTTTAACTGCTGCTTTAACTGACTGCTTGCCCATCTAAAAACTTGCTCAAACGCCTGTAAGTTAATCACTAGCATCTGGTCGCTATCTGCTTGATTTAAGTGATGGATACGCTCATTGGTGTAGCTACCCGCACTATAGATCAGCCTTTGAAATGGAATACCTGACAAATTGTCTAATAACGTTTGCGTTTGATTTGGGTCAGTTAAGTCGCATACATAAGTCACAATAGCAGGATGTAAGCTGTTGATATCGGCTATCTTTACTGCGCTACTTCCAACAACGCTTACTTGCCAGCCGAGCATCTGATGATGCAACGCCAAAGCTAAGCCAATGCCACTTGTACCACCAACGATAATGATATGCGGCGCATGGTTTTTAGTGATACCTTTTGCGAGGTTTTTCATAATTTATGCTGCTGTATATAGTCGACCGTACGCTGATAGCCATATTGCCATTGCGCCTGCATTTGCTGCACAAAACCGTCATAATCTCTGTGTATTAGCTCAACGGTCATTTGTTTTAGGTTAAAACGCTTTTGCACATTTTGCCCTCTCAGTTGCTGCTCGTTATCTGCAAATGGTAACCAATGTAGCTGACGGTTGTTGCTAGCCGCCGTATTAATGTGCGACGATACCTCCATCGGTTGATAACCGTGTACTGCTGCCAATCGCCTATTAGGATCAAAACCAAAAACACGCTGAATCGCGGGAGCAGCCAGCCATGGGTCATAACCTGCCTTAGTCTCTGCAAATACGCTGTTACCCAACTGACAGGCTAGCTCAATTGGTGTCAGATTAATCACACCTCCTAAACACCAGCCAAGCTCTGGGATATGTGTTGGCGGTAGATAGTACATGTCTGCCATAGAAGCGCGAATCACTGGGGCAAAATCCCATTGCGTTTGAACCTTTACAGAAGGGTGTATGCGTCCGTTTGCAAATGTGTGTGCAGGCGATGTCATTTGCCCGTCGGCCAGACCTGATGCAGAACGCTCAAAGCGCGGCGGCGCAAATAACAACTCTTGCAGTACAGGTTTTTTATTACATAAGCCATCAGTAGATGCTTGATACAATCGACTGGCAATGATGGCTATCTCTGGCGTTGCTTTATCAGCATTGCCACCATTATTATTACTAGCAGCGAACCGCGACAGCTCATCTAGCCAATACTGCTCGTTATCGATACGAAACATCGCTAACTGCTGTAGCTCATTTAACAGTCGCTCGTAGCTGTCTATTTGCTGCTGACGTTGTCCATTACCTCGCAACTTTGACAACCGCCAACGTTTGAGTGCATGGGTCATATAACGCAGCTTTAGACGTTTATTGGCTTCATCTGGCGCGACATGTCTGATGGCAGTGATAACACGATACAACTCACGGCTGCACATCAACGCTTGCAAATCTTTAGGGTCAGGCGCAAGTTGTACTAAGTAGGCAGACAAACTACCACCGCAAGTACCAACGATAATATCTGGCGTCAAATCATGCGCCGCTAGTGCTGCATAACTGCCCAAATAATAACCAAAACGTGAGCCTCCGCCTGAGAAAAGCTGAACACGCTCGTAAGGCTTAACACGCTCATTGTTCATCTGTTACTCATCATCAGCTGGTACAGTTTTAATCGCTAATGACACGGTAAATATCCCAAAGCGATCTATACGCATCGTGACTTTCTTAAAGCCTGCCCGCTCAACCAGTTGATCCATTTCTGCTTGCGAACGACAACGCATTACCCAACTACTGCCACGGTGATTGTTTAGTGTTTTACTGATAAATTCCTGTTCAGGGTGCCACGGTTGGTTGGTATAAATCAGATAACCGCCCGATTTTAAACTGTCATAAATACCTGCTAAAGCTGTCGCTGGTAGCGCATTATCAGAGAACAACTCAAACAACCCAGAAGCAATAGCAAGATCTGATTTTTTAGTATCGGTACTAGTATCATTCGTATGTGCATCGATATAACTGGCAGGATCAAAGGCATCCTTCTGACTGGTCACGACTCGACTGCTTATGGCCAAACGCTCCGCCTTTGCTTGCAATGCTTGGATATTATGCATCTCATAATCACGCAACTCAGCATGTAAATCTGCAAACTCTGTTAGTAGATCAAATGCATAAAAACCATGTCCACTAGCGATATCTAACAGTTTTGGTTGGTATGATTTATTACTACTTTGATTTTTATCTTCGAGATCTGCAAGTGCTAAGCGTGCCAACTCCAGTATGTGCTCACGGCGAATGCGAATACCTTGCCAGCCGATATTATTTAAATAAAACTTATCGACTGCCTGTCCAAACTTATTCTGACCGCTTGGCTGATTGCAATAGACATGATCCAGTGAATGACCTGAATCAAATCCATGTTCAAGTCCTGTAGCAATCGCATCGCTGACATGACCAAACTTCTGCATCGCAAAACGGGTAATTGCAAAGTTTGGATTGAATGGTTTAATCGCCAAACGATCCACTTTATCTTTACTAGCACTATTTAAGTGAGCCGTACTCAAATCAGGGGCTTGGACTGGTGTACTAAATACTTGCTCAGCAAACTCAATACAGTCCGCGAATACATCGGCTTTATTGGTCTCATGAAAGATTGCGTGATAGCTATCTGGATACAACTGCCAGCGTTTGATCGATGTGTTAATCGCTTCATAGAATTTCCGCTCAGCCTGTTTATCGACCACATAATCCTTGCCCGCACATAAGACAAACGTCGGTACGGTGATAGCGCCAGCATTATCGAGTAGACGCTGACCCGTTGCATGGGTATCAATGAGTAAATCAGTCGAGATACTGTTTGAGATTAAAGGATCAGCATTGTAGGCTTGCTGCGCGTCTTTATCATGAGTCAGTACTTGTGCTTTAACATAGCTGCTGACACGTGACATCAGACCTAGCGTACGTGCCACCTTTAGCGATGGTATGGCAAAGGGCAGATACAGACGAATACTCAAAGCAGGCGTGCCCAATATCATCCCGCGAATATTTGGCGCATAATCGTGTACCCATGCTGCTGCCAATACCGCGCCGATACTGCTAGCGACAATCAATGTATCTTCAATAGCAATGCCTGTTTGCCCAATCACCAGTTGTACAAAACCTTCTAAATCTCGCTCAAGCTCGGTAACGCTCTCAGCATGGTCTTTTATACCCCCTGAGCGCCCATTACCACGCGCATCCCAAGCAAACACTTGATAGCCAGCTGTTGCAAACTGCTGTCCTAGCTCTGCCAATCGTCCTGAATGCTCATGCCCTCGGTGCAATAAAATAACTTGGCGCAACGGTTGGTTAGCTTGCTTGATAGCTGATTTTTTCATGTCTTCTAAAGGCATCGTTAGCCAATAGCGATAATAAATAGCCGTGCCGTCGTAAGCGTTATAACAGCTCTCACCATTGATGATTTTAGATGCAGGCAAGTCAAAACCAACACTGGCCTGTTCTTCGAATTTTTGACTATCAACGGTTGTGGTTGGCATTTCTTTGAACTCCAATGGGCGAGCGTTATCAGTAGAAGTATTTGGCAAAACAACAGTAAGAGATAATGAGTTGTTTGTTGACTCACCCAGTACGGATCGCAGCTCAGGTGGGTTACGCCTCAAGTATAACTCTGTCATATAACGTAGTCGATTGAGACAAGTCTTTAATAACATCACCTCTGTTAATATAAATAATTGACCCATTCTGACAGGAAGCGAAGACGTCTGCGTTTTAATACCTACTGGCGCTTTGGCCCTAATACCCATAAAGGCACCAAGCACCCCTAATAAGAAGGCGCGATCGCTTTTGCCTAAAGGCCCTTGGTTAGCGCGAACACCTAACATTGCATTACTAGTAACGCCTAACAGCTCGGTGCCAATACTAAGCGCGATCAGAGCAATGATATGATGCTGAGAAGTTGATATATTCGTTGGCAAGTTGGCTATTAACGTTTGCTGTTCTTTATCATTGATATGAGGGGTCAGAATATGAGGGGTCAGGCTCGCTAATAGTGCCGTATCGGCAACCATATCACCTACCTCGTTTAACACGGCTCCTAGCCTTGAAGCCTGCCCATGCTCACGAGCCATCATGCCATCGATGGCATTGAGTGCCATACGTACAAACAACGATGAAGGTAATAAAAGCCATAGCCTCTGCTGTTCAGCCGCTGGTTTGGCAATGATATAGGCAGTACCGATACTTAATAAAACAGCGGATACTGTCACTTGATTAGCGGTAACATTTTGCTCAACCAACGCATTACTCATCGGGCGTAGTTGATTTTGAAACTGAGTTTTGAGCTGATATAGCGACATGAGTCTAGCCAAATATTTTCAGTACTTTACTGTAGCAACAAAAGTTTGTAAGGTAAAGAATTACAAAGCGCTCAAAAACGTTCAAACATTTTGAAAAAGATATTTATTAATATCATTATAAGCGTCCAATTTTTTCCATTTTAGTCCACAACGACCAATGATTTGCACTGAATCTCAGTGGCTCATATCAGTATTACTAACCTTATATGGTACAATCTTCAGCTTCTTAAAAACGCCTTATTAAAAATGCTGCGAGCCCGTCATCATGGAAAGCCTAGTCACCCTTGTTCTGGTATTAATGCCAATGTTTATTGGCTTTGCCATTCCGTCTAACCCTACCATGACAAAAGTGGCCGACAAAGGTCTATCATACTTGGTATTTATCATCCTAGCGTTGATTGGTATTGAGCTGTCTCAGGTAGAAGGTCTAGGTAATCAGCTGGGTGAAATTGCCTTATATGTCACCGTCCTATCAATATTAACAATTGGTACAGGATTGTTTGCGCTTATGGTGTTTGACCATCTGCGTCCGTGGCATGCCAAAAAACCAAGTGTAAAATCTAAAGAGCATCGGGTGAGCATTCGAGGTAGCTTGGCGCAAGTGGTTTGTGTGGTGATTGGGATGGTGATTGGCTATTTCTTGCCTGCTGATTATATGCCGCCTGAAAACTCTATGACCGTCATGCTGATGATTTTGATTTTACTGGTTGGTATAGGCTTAAAAGGCTCGGGCATCACCTTAAAAGAAGTATTGCTTAATAAACGCGGCGTAGAAATGAGTGTCATCTTTACGCTAGCGGTATTGGCGGGTGGGCTTATTTTCGCGCTACTATTTACGGATGTGTCATGGACGAAAGGCTTAGCATTATCGTCAGGGTTTGGTTGGTATTCGCTGTCAGCGATTGTCATGACCGATGCTTATGGCGCTGTCTGGGGCAGTGTCGCGTTATTCAACGACTTAGTACGTGAGTTCTTTGCGTTAATCTTTATTCCGGTATTTATGCG
This sequence comes from Psychrobacter nivimaris, assembly GCF_043419765.1. Taxonomy (NCBI): domain Bacteria; kingdom Pseudomonadati; phylum Pseudomonadota; class Gammaproteobacteria; order Moraxellales; family Moraxellaceae; genus Psychrobacter; species Psychrobacter nivimaris. The sequence goes on from NZ_JBHOFX010000002.1 coordinate 779,051, forward strand.
CAAATCCCCTTCCGCCGCGGTTGGGCTTGGCGGCGCGACCAGCTTAGACTTTACCTTGCCTATCATTCAGCAGTCAGGTGGTCTAAAAGTCGTGCCGTTAGCGATTAGCTTTGGCTTCCTAATTAACATTGTTTCGCCAGTATTGATGGTGTTTTTTTCGGCGCTTGGGTAGGCTATATTTTGTAGATCAGCTTATTCGTATTTGATATTACGATTATTTTATTACTAACCATCTGTTTAACTAGCTTATCAATGGTTTTAGGGTCTTCATTGCGTAAATGGCTTTTAAGATAGTTTGTTAAACTCGACTTTTTGGATGGTCGAGTACCTGCTGGTCTACTTTTTAGCTGTGCTATTGCACGTTGATATGTTGTAGCAGAGTCTTTGCTATTCTTATTATCATCTTGTGACACTTTACTCGAATTTCCTTTGATATTATCGAAAGGTGAGTAATAGATAGCTTTGTTATCCTGTTTTATTATTTCCTTCTTTTTGAGGTAATTTATAACTAAATCAATTTGATCTTGACTATTTGCTTGGCGATAACTTGCAAGTTTTTGCTTTATCACATTATTCAATCCATCAATTTCTTTTGCCTTACTTCGTAAAACTTGATCAGTGACTAAATCTAATATTCCTTGACTGTCTACTTTATAACTTAGTTTTTCTTCGTTTTGATCGTGCCTGATAAGACCTAATTTAATAAACTTATCAAAAACCTGTTCAAAAATATAGTCTTGCTCAGTACTATTAAATCTCTCTAGTGCTGTCACTGGAACGTACTTCTTTATCGAGTACAATAGGTTAGATTTATAGCTCGGTAAAAACACCTTACGATTGACAATGCTATCAAAAACCAAAACGTAACACTCATGTATAACCGATTTGGGAACGCTCTCTTCAAGGCTTTGCGCTAAAGATTTCTTATTGTCCATGGCAACGCTAGTAACGTCATCACACAAAACATTATGACTGTCTTCGATGACAAGTTGGCTTTTTTTTATATCTGATGCACTTTCTATGTTTGACTCGTAAGCCACAGTTAGCTGATTAGCACTTTCTAACCGCATGATACTCATACCATTATATGCACTATTGAGATGCTCAACCAAGATATCATAACCACTATCTCTTGCTAAAATACAAACATCAGCACTAGGATCAATTTCAGAGATTTTGCCAAGATAAAAAGACAAGTAAAAATCTAGCGCATTCTTCCCTGCATGTTGCATCTTAATAATGTGCACATTTTCATTATCAAACCTGAGCAAGTTTTCAACCAATTCAAGAGGTAAACTCTTCTGCTGATTGATACCCAAAAACAGCCATACATGGCATTCATCCACCTCTACATTATCGAAGCTTTTAGGCTGAATGTTTTCATAATCAATTAAAATATGCTTCATCAAAATATTCTTATCATTTAATAAAAGTTACGATTACTTATACCCCACTCGCCTGCTTAGCAAACAAACGCATCAATGGCTTGATTTTGCTGACTCGGTACATACCCTCATTACGTATCTGCTGCACAGGACGCATCTGGGCAAGCGACCCTGCAAATAACCAGTTAAGCGCAGAAAAGCTATGCATCATCAGGCTATTATGCGGACGGCGCGAACGCTCATAATGACGTAGCGTTTGATTGCTGCCCCACAGCGTGCCGCCACTACGGATAAAGTCATGCGTTAGCTGCTCACATAATACTGTCACATCCAGCATACCAAGGTTCAGTCCTTGACCTGCCAGCGGATGTACGCCATGAGCTGCATCGCCAATAAGTACCAAGTTATCAGCGACGTAGCTTTTCGCTTGCTGAGCCGCTAATGGAAAACTAGCGATAGACTCAATCTGATTAATCGCACCCAGCTCGTAATTGCTAGCAGCTGCTAACTTATCAGCAATAAATCGTTCTTCTTCCTCTATCAATGCCAATGCTTGATTGCGCGGCAATGTCCATACGATCGACTGCCAATGCTGCGGATTTGTCTTATCAACATCGGTTATATCAGCTAGCGGCAATAGTGCCAACGTACCTGTTGGTAGCATGGCTTGGCGTGCCGTTGCCTGATGCGGTCTCTCAGTCTGAATCGCACAGCAAATCGCGGTTTGATTATAATCAAGCATATCTACGCCAATCCCTGCTTGCTGACGGACAAATGAACCGCGCCCATCAGCACCAACTAATAGACGCGTATCAATCGCCTCGCCATTGTCTAGAGTTACACGGTAGCCTTGCTGCGCCCCTAGCCAATCCATATTGACAACTTTATGACCAGCGATAAGGGTCAGATAGTCGCTGACATCCTCTTCATGCAAGCGTTGCCATAGCGCATACTCGATAACAGCAGGCTCAACCATACTTCCTAATAACGTAGACTCATGATTTTTACTGCTATTATTCTCGGCGCCGCTGTCTTCACTTTCGCCAAATAATAACTCACCCATCCCATTTAGCTGCCATACCTGCATTTGCGAGTAATCTGCTTTGCGTTTAGAGGCGGCAATCTTTTGCCACGCGCCAATATCATTGAGCAGATTAATACTAGCCATACTGAGTGCATAGACACGTGCATCACGTTTGCTAAGCACATCTTGCCAAGCTGACTCATCACGTGCAGGACGGGCATCAATTAACGTCACAGGCATTTTTTCTTGTGCCAGCTTTAGAGCAAGCGTTGCCCCAACGATACCGCTACCGATAATCAGCGTATGGTTGTTTTTCATAAGGTGTCTCTCAATATTGCTCAATATTAGAATGCTTATTATCAATCTTAATTACAGTTAGTTGATTCAGTTCAAAAGAGAGACAAGGCAACCGAGTGCAGATGTATAGGCAATACTTCAAGCGAGGTTAACGCTGTTACTCTTTTAAACTGAATCAACTATAGCGCTATGATTTTAAACCCATCGCATAAGTGGCAACTAGTGGCTTGATATTCGGCAATTTATCAAAGGCCAACAACGCCATATTTCGCGCCAACTTAATCGCTGGGTTAGGATGGGTGAAGCCATGTACTACCGCATCACAAAAACGAATCACTCGCTTCTGGTCGGTTTGACGTGCTTTCTCATAACGCTTTAATAACTGTGCATCACCGATATCTGCGCCTTTGAGCACTTGTGTATTTAGCATTTGTGCCAGCACATGCGCATCTCGCATACAGAGATTAAAGCCTTGACCAGCGACAGGATGCAGAGTGTGAGCTGCATTGCCCATAATGACGCAGCGCCCTTCTACCTGCTTATCCGCTAGCACACGGGTCAATGGATAGGCGCCGCGGCGACCAGCAGCGGTAAACTTGCCAGCGCGTTGACCGAAAGCTTGTTGTAGGGTCTGCAAGAAATGGACGTCGTCTTCCAAATACCTGGTTTCTTCACCCGTTGGGCATACCCACACCACAGAGCGTCTGTAGCCTTGTTGATACTCATTATTGCCATCGCCTTCTGGATCAGTCAATGGGAGCACAGCAAGTGGGCCAGCTGGACTGAAACGCTCAATCGCTGCATGCTCGTGTGGCGTATCTGTTTCTACTACTCCGACGATGGCCGTTTGCTGATAGTCATACGTAGTTGTACCTATATCTAGCAATTGGCGTACTGTAGAGTCGCGTCCATCACAGGCAACTAATACGCTAGCTTGAAGCTGCTGCTCGTTTTCGGCTTCATCGTTGTAATTAAAGCTAAGTGTCACACTATCGGTCTGCTGCTGGACAGTTGTCACATTGGCATTATCTATCAAGGTAATTAACGGCTCTTGCTGTGCGGCTAATAAAAGCTTACGCCCCAGCCAAGCGTTTTCGATGACTTGCCCAAATGACTCGACCTTTTCCTCTGCTTTATTCAGCTGCGCGCGCCCAAAACTGCCTTGCTCACTAATCTGTACGGTGTCGATACGGCAGGCATGACTTTGTAACTCATCCCACAGTCCAATTTCTTGATAAATCTGTACCGTGCGCCGTGATAATGCCGTATTGCGACTGTCTAAATAATGGCTGCGAGTACTGTCATCCGTTGGACTGATGGTTGGATAGCTGTTTTTTTCTAATAAGGTGCTCGCAATACCGTGATGGGCCAATAGCAATGCAAAGGACAAACCAACATGACCACCACCTGCGATAAGCACTTGCTGGTCAGTTATCGCTTCTTTGTTTTTAGATATGCTGTCGAACTTTTTAGGTATGTTGTCAGAGTTGGATAAATGTGAATCAGTATCTTGCATTGTTATTTTCCTAGTATTATTTTTTGGACAAGCAATTTATTAATGATAGATAGCCGCTCGTCACTGACTTTATTTTATAATTTTTATCATGTCGCTGCTGTTATTAGATGGGTTGCAGCAACCTATGGTATCACCCATAGATTACCACAAATTGTCTATTCTGCCGTGGTCTTAACCGTAGACAAATCGTTTCTCCACTATCATCGTAAACGAGATTTATATTTATAAATCTCAAAAACCTTAATCTTATTAGAGCACTATCATACGATGGGTAGCGATGAATTATATAGAACTGATAGCAACATCGAATCAATCTATAGAAAATCGCTGTAGAGTTGCAATCAGCATACAAAAACAGCGTTATCTATCTGATGTATGGCTTGAAATTTAAAAATTCTCTACCATAATGAAGGCAAGACTTTCATTACTTTCATTACTTTCATTACTTTTATTTACTACCTTCCACAAAAACAACAATAATATCGCCGTCATTTTTATCATCTACAATCTTTGTATCACCTAAACACTGTAACACCACTAACTATTTTATCTCTGCAACCCGTCACGCAATTAAAACCAAATCATAGCGTCGGGTACACAATAAAAGGATAATCGCTTGACTGATTCCATGAGCCGCCGTATAAAGTTTGAATCATTGACCCCAGCACAGCTAAAAACCGTGCTTGGTGAATACAACAATCACATGAAATATATCCAAGAACGCCTCGATATTAAAATCATGCAGCGCCAAGGCGATTTTTGCCTGAGTGGTGATGTGACCAATGTCGAACGCGGTGAACGTATTATCTACAAAATGGTAGATGAAGCACAGAACACCAAAGACATCAGTGCAGAAGAGCTGCACCTTATCATCCAATCTAGCCTCTCTCGTGATGAAGACATCGAAGAAGACGAGCAAGACCATGATGATATGGAATATGATGAAGATTTGGATGAGGCTAGCGAGTTTACGCCCATCAGTTTACGTACACGTAAGGGTCGCATCGTTCCGCGTGGGGGCAACCAACAGCGCTATGTAAAAAACGTCCTGAGCTCTGACGTATCGTTTGGTATTGGGCCAGCTGGTACGGGTAAAACGTATCTAGCAGTGGCTTGTGCCGTCGATATGCTTGAGCGTAATGAGATTGAGCGTATTTTGCTAGTGCGTCCAGCGGTAGAAGCTGGCGAAAAGTTGGGCTTCTTGCCAGGTGATTTGACCCAAAAGATCGATCCATACTTACGCCCGCTATATGACGCACTCTATGAGATGATAGGCTTTGAGAAAGTCGGTAAAATGATTGAGCGTCAGATTATCGAAGTAGCACCGCTGGCCTATATGCGTGGTCGTACTTTGAATAACTCGTTTGTCATTCTAGATGAAGCGCAAAATACCACGCCTGAACAGATGAAAATGTTTTTGACGCGTCTAGGCTTTGGCTCACGTGCCGTCATCACTGGTGACATTACTCAGGTGGATTTGCCACGTGGTCATAAGTCAGGCTTGGCACAAGCAATGGATATTCTAAAAGATATCGAAGAGATTCATATCACAAAGTTTGATTCAAAAGACGTAGTACGCCATCAATTGGTACAGCAAATTGTTGAAGCCTATGACGTATTTGATGAAGAGCAAATGGCTTTAGAAGAAAAACGTAAGTTTGAACGTATTAAAGAACAAGAGCGTAGACAAGCCGTCGCTAATGCAGCAGCCAATCTGTAATAATCAAGCTAATCACTGAATTGCAATCATTTGCTATAAGCATTTATCTTGCATAAGAAAACCGGATTACTCAAAGTAGTCCGGTTTTTTCTTACCGGTAATTTATTGAATTTAGCTCTTTCGCTACTGGTAGCCTACCAGCAACTTAGCTATAGTAGCCTCTATATATTCTATACATAGGCCTCTATTCATTAGCCAAAAATTTAGCGATGAGTGACAATAATTAAGCTACTTTTATATTAAAAGAGCTGGCAAATAAATCACCTAGAAGATGCAGTGTTAGAAACATATTTATTTATAATAAAAAGGACAGCAACATGAGCCAACCTGACAATACTAATTTCGATGACAAGATCGCTAGCAACCATGCTAGCTTAGCAGCACTTGATATCAGTGCGACCGACAGTATTGATGATGAAATATTAGATACTTTTTATAATCGCGAGCATTTACTGTCAGTCATGATGGCGACTTTAGATTATATAGACGGTCGTATTAATAATGGTCTGACCCTACCCTATTTTGCAGATATCGATCCTGAGCTGTGGCAAGAAAAGTCTAAAACACTAGATATATATATCACTGATGACGTCGAAGGCCGTGCTTTAAATCTAGAAGCACGTGGTAAAGACTATGCGACCAATATTTTGTCTTATCCAAGCGAATTACCTGCAGCCGTCATTGAGCTGATGCCAACATTGCCTCTTGGAGAGCTGATTATCTGTCATGAAGTGATGGTACGTGAAGCGGCTGAACAGGACAAAACAGTGGCGCAGCACATTAGCCATTTGCTAGTGCATGGCGTGCTACACCTACTGGGTTTTGATCATGAGCTCGGACAAGCTGAACAAGATGAGATGGAGTACTTTGAAATTAATATTTTGGCAGGCCTAAACCTACCAAATCCTTATGTCTAAACTAGGACTGCTTTATTAAACAGTTTTCTAACTCTTAGACAGCTACTCATTAATCTTTAGTTAATGGTAGCTTTTGTGCTTGACCCATTTGGTTGATCATATGGTCTAAGCCTTTAACATGGACACTGCGCTGCGGGAATGGAATCTCGATTTTCTCATCATCTAGAGCTTGCTTGAATTGCTCTAGTAGCTCGCATTGCATCGACCACCAGTCGGCATTGGTTGTCCAAACGTTTAGGGTAAGATCTACTGAGTTATCGCCTAGATTGGTCACTCGCACGATAGGCTCAGGATCAGTGAAAGCCAATGGGTTGTTTCTTGCCAGACTTAACATCACGTCTTTAGCCGTTTTGATATCAGCATCGTAACCAATACCGACAGTGATATCGACGCGGCGATTGGGTAGCGCTGTATAATTGACCACAGGTGAAGTCGTTATATCGCTATTAGGAATGATGATATCGTGATTGTTAATGGTCGTCAGATGGGTATTAACCAAAGTGATCTCAGTCACCGTACCTGTGTAGCTACTAATCTGTACATAATCACCGCGCACAAACGGGCGAAATGTCACAATCATAATACCAGCGGCAAAATTTGATAGCTGGTCTTTTAGTGACAAACCAACGGCAACAGCGGCACCACCTAAAATCGCGACGACCGAAGTAGTCTGTACACCGACTTTGCTAAGTGCAGCTAAAATCACCACGACCAGTAGTACGCCATACAATAGACGACTTAAAAAACTAGCAACTGTCTCATCCAGATGGCTACGCGTCATCAGGCGATCGGAAAAAGCGACAGCCTTTTTGGCAAGCCAACGTCCAACGATAAATATAAGTATTGCCAAAGCGACTTTAATGACTAGCTCTAGGGCGTTGCTCGTTAAGGTAGCGACATCGACGGTAAAACCTAAAAATTCCATACTGACTCTTTATTTTATAGCTGGGTGTTATGAACTTGAGTATCTTTAATGATAAAAAATAGTGCGTTAAGCGTTATTCTTAACAGTTGTGTTTTTAGTGATATTCTTTCCAGCAACTTTATTTTCAGTAGCTTTAATTTCAGTAACTTTCTTCTTAGCACCTGTCTTCTTAGGGCATGAATACGTTAACCTTAATACGTTACTTCGACTGTATCACTATAGCGGTAAGTACGTATCAAGCGCAGCTCGACGATATCGCTCATGTCTTCGGTGAATTTACCAAAAGGTGCAGCTTGTCGTACCGACTGCTTGGCCGCTTCATCCAATATCGTAGAGTTTGAGCTTTCAAGCAAACGAATGGCTTTGATATTGCCGTCGTTACTGATGATAACCATAAGGCGTACTTCACCCGTAATACCTTGGGCACGCGCTTGTACAGGATAATGCAAGTTGCCCACTCGCTCGACATGCTCACGGAATGTATTGATATAGTCGGCTGCCGCACCCCGTGTGGTCGAGTTACTATCCATGGTCACGACTTTGGATTTGGTCGCGTAGACCTGCTGACGCTGAGATAGCTGAGCTTCTAAGGTTGCAATCTGCTTACGTAGCCGCTCTTCTTGCGCCATCGCATCATCTTGCGCTTGCTCGCTGTCATTATCCGACTCTACAGTAGCCTGACGCCAACTTAACGTCGTGCGTAGGTAGCTTTCTTGATAGCGCTGCTGACGTACTTTACGCTGTAAGTTAACGATGTCTTGAGTCTCACTCATTTGCTCAGCAGACATTGCACTTAGCTGATTGTTCTCTTGTCTTAGCTGCTCTTCTATTGTACCGCCGCCCTCTTGTGAAGCATTGGCAATAAAGTGCGCATCTTCATTGGGCTGCATGTTATCGGTCAGCGCCTTTGCTACATCTTGCATCATAGCAGCTGGGTCTTTTCCCATAGAGAAGCTAATCCCGAAAATAATCAGCACGTGAACAGCCACCGCAATAACAATAGCGACAGGCAAACTTATATCGCGCTTGGGCGCTTGCGCGGAAAAATGATAGCTCTGTGAGTCTTTTATATAGGCCACAATGAATCTCAGCTTGTGAGCAAATCAGTACAAAGCACTATTTAATAAGTGTTGTAACGATCGGCATGATTTATACTGGCGCTATCATAACATGACATAGAATTATGTCGCCAGTATAAGCACTGAGACGGCATTTTGACATCTGCCATACAGTATTGGTAACCTTATCCGCTGATTGAAAAACGCGCGCTTGAGAATATATAAGGCAGACGAAACACTGTCTATACCAAATGAATTGCTATAAAACGCATGTGTTCATTTTGAAGCCACTATATTTGTTATATACTGCTTTAGCACAATAGAATTAGTAGCACGATACTTTGCAACAACCAGAACTGTGCATCGTCTTGATTAGGCACGGCAGATGATCAAGCAGCACAATAAGTGCAGATTTACTGTGCACTAGTATCAGAGGTCAGTTTTTCGCTTTTGCTACCTATCAGTATAAAAATTACTAATAGTCGTAGATATTCAGAAATTATAGATAATTAGCATTCGTTTAAATTAACGATAACCTGCAAAGTTTGTTTAGCCATTTTTACGTCACCGATTGAATGACGCGCCCTATAAGGATAATAAGTTTGAGTGACTTTGATAACGTGAATAATTCAGACAATTTTGATGAGTTCTTCGAGAGTATTGGCTATCGTTTTGACGAGTCATTCGGCAGTGGTTGGGAGCGTATCGCCCAATCGGTTAAAGATATCTATAATAAGACGACGGACAAGTTCGAAGATGAGTTGTCATTGCCCGTGGCACAGACTTACGTCAATGATGCACTACAAACATTCGTCACCGACAATGTAAAAGCCATCTTAGAGCTACGCGTCGAGATGCATGATGATTGGTTTCGTTTGTACTGCACTGTCAATGCAGGCGGCATCTATGCCGAGGTAGCAAGTAACTTTAGCTTAGTTCACGTTCAGCTCGATCGCAATGTGCAGCGCTTTGTATTTGGTCAGCAAACTTATACCGATATATTAAATCTGCGCTGCGAATCTTTTATCAAACGCCAAGGTGTCAAACTTGCGATTTGGTTTTATCATAGCGTCCTCAAAAAAGACCCTTTAGGCTTTATTCTGTCATACGTCAATATTGCTCGCGCAAAAGACGAAGTGATTTATCTCGATATCCATCGTTGGTTAAAAAACAACAAAAAAATCATGAGTACTTTGCATAAGGTACAGATAAATTATGGCGAGCTAGAAGAAGAGCAAATGATTTTGAAGGCTCAAATCAACTATCGTGATTTGCTGGCGGCCAGTAGTAATGAAGATATCATCGGTGATGATGACGATCCTGAATTGATGCAAGGCCCTATCAACCCTGTAGATGATGCGACTGAGCCAAGCCAAGAATAGCTCGCTAATGTTTTATCCCATAAGACAATGGTTCATCCCATAAAAAAACGCTGCATCTTAGAGGTTATTGGCCTTATAGATGCAGCGTTTTTTTATTAAAGTCGATAACTACCAGTAGTTCTCTACGGCAATATTGCCCTCACCGCGGCGATTCATTACAAGTCCCAATGTCTTTAATGCCTCTTTGGTATCTTCTACCATATCTGGGTTGCCACATAGCATAACATGCGTAGTATCAATATCTAATGCGATACCCGCGCGCGCTTGCAACGTCCCCTCTAGCAGTAACTTCGGCAAACGCTCTGACAATGCACCTTCGACAGGCTCACGAGTGACGATTGGGATAAAGATAAGCTTTGCTGGATTATCAACCAGCTTGCCGAAGTCTTCCTGTAGGCTTTCGATTTTCTCAACGTAAGCAAGTTCTTCTATCGAACGGGCACTATAAGCCAATACAATGTGCTCGTAATCTTCCCATGTCTTTAAATCTTGTAGCATTGACAAAAACGGTGCTAAGCCAGTGCCTGTTGCTAGCAGCCATAAGTCTTTTGGCAATGGTTTTTGGTAACGTGCTAAAGTCAAAAAACCAAACGGCATGGTATTAAGCAGTAGTTCATCACCCACTTGTAAATGCTGCAATTGCGAGGTAAATGCACCGTCAGGAATTACGATAGAGAAGAATTCTATCACCTCATCAAAGGGCGAAGAGACAATTGAATACGCGCGAAAGACATCTTCATTCAATGCGGTATCAGAGACTTCATCACTTGCATCAGTCTGTTGATAATATTTTAATTGACTGGGATTGACGCCTAAACGTACAAACTGCCCCGCTGTAAACTTAAAACTATCGGGACGGCTGACGGTAAAGCTAAATAAATTTGGCGTCCATGTGGTTTTGCTGAGCACCGTTACTGTTTGAATATTATCACTCATAATTATTCGTCACTTATACTTTATTAAACTATATTTTTATAAGATACCTTTGATAGGTAAAAGAAGATAAATACCAAAAAGGTAAGCATAAAAAAAGATGCGCCAAGCTTATCATAAAGCTGGCGCATCTTGGTTTTTTAACCGTAACAACAGATAGATCGCAGCGACTTATCTGCCGTATTAACTCAGCGACACTACCAAATGCGAGCCAAACTTGCCCACTCAATCATACTATTTGGCAAGATACCAAAGAATAGAATAATCGCCGTCACAGCAATGACCATAATACCACCGGTACGAATACCCCACTGCCCAGACACGTCAAACTCGATGAACTGCTTAGGACGTTTGAACAGTGTGAGTAATACACGTAAGTAGTAGAATAGACCAATCGCACTACCCAAGATAATCATCGCAGCCAAGAACCAGTTGGTGCCTTGTACCGCAGCTAAGATAGCAAATAGCTTGGTGATAAAGCCTGCCGTCAACGGAATACCAGCCAATGACAACATCATGATTGTCATGACAGCGGTCAATACTGGACGACGCCAGAATAGCCCTTGATAATGAGTCAATTCATCCGCTTCGCCAGACAAACGATATGGACTCGACATCAATGTCACTACACCAAAGGCACCGATAGAGGTAAAGGCATAGACTGCCATATACATACTAGAGATACTATCAGCGGCTGAACCAATGCTAACAATCACGATCATCACGTAACCCATATGGGCAATAGATGAGTAACCGAGTAGACGCTTGAGGCTAGTTTGACGTACTGCCAACAAGTTACCTACCAAGATAGATAAAGTTGCCATGACCATTAATAGCATCTGCACTGATGGCAATGCCAGCAAAGCGGTATCGATTAAGAAACGTACGGCCAGTGCCATCATCGCCACTTTTGATACTGATGCTAAAAAGGTAGCGATAGGCGCTGGAGCACCTTCGTAAACATCTGGCGTCCACATATGGAAAGGAGCAGCCGAGAGTTTAAAGGCGATACCAAACATCATCATTGCCGCGCCTAATATCAGTAGTGGCGACTCAAAGATATTGCCTAGCACCATGCTGATTGGCTTAAATGCTAGTGAGCCTACTTCTGCATAGATAAAAGCCATACCCATCAGCAACGTCGCTGATGCAGTCGCCGACAATACCAAATACTTCAGTCCCGACTCAAGTGACTGGTTTCGCTTGTAAGTATAAGCAAGCAAACCATATAGTGGTACTGACAGCATCTCTAGGCTCATAAAGAATGACGCCATATGCTGCGCGCTTACCATGAGTAATGCACCAATGGTCGATAGCAGCATGAGCAAATACAGCTCTTCTTTATTGTCTTTTAGGTTAGCTAAATACGCATAAGACAGCGTACAGCAAGCCAAGGCACAGATAAAAATCACCACCATATTAAACTGAGCAAAGTTATCAATAACAAATAACTGCTCAGCGTTTGGTGCGATAGATCCGCTGTCAATCACACCGATCATTTGCCCGATAAGGGTAAATAGACCGATGTTTAAGCCTGCCACCGTAATCGTACCAGTGACCATGTGCGAGCGTTTAAAGGTAATCGCGATCATAACCGTCAGTACCGTAATCACTACGGCGATAATCGGCGCGTAAGGCAACAATCCTATCAAATCATTCATCGTAATATCATTCATGACTTAACGTGCCTCCATTACATCAAGTAGCTGCGACGCATCTACCTGTGTCACTTGACTGTATATATATGCGTTATTGATCCACTGCATAGCGTGACTTGAGGTATCAAGAAATGGCTGTGGGTAAAGTCCTAGCCATACCAAACCAGCGGCTAACATCAGTAGTAATGACAGCTCGCGCTTGCCCAAATCTTTTAGTTTACGTGTCGGTAAGCCATGTGACTTAGTCTCTCGCTCTGCCAATGCGGCGATATTGTTTTCACCAAATAGTGCGCGATGAATCAAAATCAACGAGTAAAGACCTGCTAATACCAAACTGAATGTTGCAAAAATAACGAATACTGGATACTGAGCAAATGAGCCAAATAAAATCATGAACTCGCCAATGAAGTTACCCGTACCAGGAATACCTAGCAGCGCAGCACAGAAGAACATCAATATCGGTGCGTAGTAGCGGAACTGTCCCCACATACCACCCATCAAAGTCAAATCGCGTGTATGCAGACGCTCATATAGCTGTCCTGCCATGATGAATAGTGCGGCTGAACTCAAGCCATGAGCAAGCATCTGAATCATCAGACCTTGTAAGCTGAGTAATGTACCAGCATAGATTGCCAGTACCACAAAACCCATGTGCGAGATACTGGTATACGCCAGCAAACGCTTCATGTCAGTCTGCATAAATGCAAGCCATGCACCGTAAAAGATACCAATTGTACCTAGGGTAATCGCTATCGGCGCAAACTCTTGTGACGCTGCTGGAAATAGCGGCAACACAAAACGAATCAAGCCATATGCAGCAGTCTTAATTAGTACACCTGCCAAATCCACTGAACCTGCCGTTGGTGCTTGCGCATGCGCATCTGGCAACCAACCGTGGAAAGGAATGATTGGCAACTTCACCGCAAAGCCAATGAAGAAGCACAGCATGATTGGATATTCCCAGCCGCCAAGTGACGTACCGAGCAAGTCATTATAGTTAAAGCTCACTACCCCCTTTTGGGCGTAGCTGATAATGACCAATACCAAAATACCGATGAGCATGATAAGCCCAGACGCTTGGGTATAGATAAAGAACTTGGTGGCCGCGTATTCTTTGGTTTTGCCAACCACATCATGACCCCAAATCGCGATCAAGAAATAGATAGGAACCAGCATCATCTCCCAAAAGAAGAAGAATAAGAACAAGTCAATCGCTAAGAAAACCCCGATAACGCCGCCCAAACTCCATAGCAAATTCAAATGGAAGAAACCAACGCGGCGCTGAATCTCATTCCACGAACAAGCAACGGCTGCTACACCAAGTAAGCCTGTTAGAGCTACCATCATCAGTGACAAACCATCTAGCGCTAAGTGAAAGCTAATACCAAAACTTGGTATCCACGGCACACTAAATTCTGCTACCCAAGGCACTGCAGCATCTGGTGCAATGACCTGCTGACTCATACCGCTAAAATCGCCCTGCTGCCAAAGTACCAATGACAAAGCAAAGGTCAACATCATACCGATCAAGGCAATCCAGCGCGGCAGACGTTTATTAAATCGCTCTACTACCCAGCATAGCAATCCTGCAATAAAAGGAATTGCAATTAATGCTGGTAGCATCCACGTTTGTTGTAACTCAATCATCTTTACACCACCGTCATCATTACCAGCACCAGCAATACAGCCATACCCAAGCCAAAGCTTATGGCATAACCTCGAAGAGACCCTGTTTGCGTCGCAGACAATACTTTATTACCTGCTGAGGCCAGCTTAGGTAACAGCAACCACGTTTTATCTATAGGGTCGGCTTTAAGTAAGCGGCCGATGAATAAAAAGGGTTTTACAAAAATTACATCATATAGCGCGTCGAAACCTAGGCCATGATAGCACCAATGATATAGCGCCCCACCAATACGTGAGCGCTTAAAGCTAGTGAGCAAACGACCTTTGTTGACGACATATAACAGTGCGGCCAATATCAAACCTGCTGCCATAGCACCCATCGCGATATATTCTGCAGTGTGCTTAGCATGTGCGTCACCTGCGACTTCTAATAGATGACCAACGCTCTCTGGCAACACACCGTCTAATGGCGGCGTAATCCAAGCACCAACGGCTGTAGATAACACTAGCAATACGGTCAAAGGTAACCAGTACGACACCCCTGATAGCTTATGGGCATGGGTTTTTTCTTCGCCAAAAAATATGATCCAAATCATACGGAACGTATAAATCGCGGTTAAGAATGCACCGAATACACCCATATAGAATAGTACTAAGTGACCTGTGGCATACGTCTCCCAAAGAATCGCTTCTTTAGAATAGAAACCAACGGTAACCCAAGGTATGGCAGCGAGTGCACCGCCACCGACGATATAGCACCAAAATACCAATGGGATCTTTTTGCGCAGACCGCCCATCTTAAAGATATCTTGCTCATGATGTACCGCAAGGATGACCGCCCCTGATGATAAGAACAGCAATGCTTTAAAGAAAGCATGGGTCATTAGATGGAAGATTGCGCCTTGCCATGCGCCCACGCCAAGTGCTAGGAACATATAGCCAATTTGACTCATGGTCGAATAAGCAAGAATACGTTTGATGTCTGTTTGCGCGAGTGCACAGAATCCAGCAACAACCAACGTCAATGCCCCTACGCCGCCAACCCAATACAATAAGATACCTGGGGTCAGCTCAAACAAAGGATGTAAACGAGCAATCAGATAAACCCCTGCCGTCACCATCGTTGCCGCGTGAATCAATGCCGATACTGGTGTCGGGCCTGCCATCGCATCAGCAAGCCATGTATGTAGTGGCAACTGCGCTGACTTACCCATCGCGCCGCCGACCAACATCATCGTGGTAAGCATCATCGTTGGGTTATTAACATCGAATGCTTCTGGCGCGCGCGTAATAATCTCTTGAATATTAAGCGTACCGAATTCGCGGAATAATAAAAACAAACCAAAGGCTAAGAACACATCACCGACACGCGTGACGGTAAAAGCTTTCATCGCAGCACGGCCGTTGGCTCTGTCATGGTAATAATAACCAATCAATAGGTACGAACAGATACCCACTCCTTCCCAACCGAGATATAGCAGAAATAAATCATCTGCGAGTACCAGTAACAACATACTGGCCACAAACAAGTTCATATAGCTAAAGAAACGAGCAAAGCCAGTGTCGCCTTTCATATACCAAGAGGCAAACAGATGAATCAAAAAGCCAATCCCAGTAATAACCCCTGTCATGGTCAATGCAAGACCATCAAAGCTCAAACCGAAATGTGGTGCAAAATCGCCAACTTGGAACCACGTCCATAGCGGAACCTCAATTACCGTTCCAGCTGGATTGGTGGTCAAAAAGGTATAGCTAACCACTAGCGTGCATAATGCTGAGAGCAGCATGCTACCCACGCCAACAATCGCTGCGACCGTCTCTGATAATTTGTCGCGCATAAAGGCTAAAATCAAAAAGCCAATGAGCGGGAATATAAAGGTTAATGGTAATAAACTCATGACATCATCCTTTCATCTCATTGGCGCTATCGACATCGAGATGCCCACGCTGATGATAAAAACGCAATAATATTGCCAGACCAATTGACGCTTCAGCCGCGGCCAAGGTCAAAATAAAGATAAACATAATCTGTCCGTCTGGATCGACCCAGCGACTACCTGCCACTACAAATGCCAATGCTGCCGCATTCATCATGATCTCAAGACTCATTAGCATAAATAAGAAGTTACGTCGTACCATAACGCCGCACAGACCGATAGCAAATAAAATGCCTGCCAAAATCAGTCCATGGCTCATGGGTATCATACCCAGTACATTTTGCGCCTCAGCAACTGGCTGTACTAAGCCTGCCACCTCGTGGGCAAACGGCACGTTTGACACATCTTGTGCCACGCTTGCTGCTAGTACCATTAGTCTGACTCCTTGCGCGTAACTTTGTTCGCACCTACTTGACTACCTGCTTTCATGCCTACCTTCATACCTACATAGTCATGCGGGTCAACATCTTTATATTCGTAAGGCTTAGCCATTTCTACGCCGTCATGCTGTGTAAGCGTACTATCATTGTCATATTGTTTGATACTGCCTACGCTTGGCTTGAAGTTTTGGCTATCATTACTGATGACCTCATCGTCGACTGTCTCTTTACCTAAATGATAAGCGGCGACCAAGGCTGCTAATAATAGCAATGCTGCTACTTCAACCAGCATAATGTATTTGGTAAATAACACCGTACCGACTGCTTTGGCAGAGATAGTCGTGCCACCCATCATGACAGCTTCATCGTGATTGAGACCAATCATCGCATAGAGCACAACGGCAATGATTATCGTCAATCCTGTCGGTATCGCCCAAGTGCCGGCATCAAGCCAACGCTCTTCGCGCTCGTCATTGCTCATGCCCAAATTAAGCATCATAATGACAAAGACAAATAGCACCATAATGGCACCTGCATAAACAACAATCTCTAGCGCACCCGCAAACGGCGCTCCTAATACAAAAAATATCCCAGCAATTGCCAGCAACGATACAATCATCGATAAGATAGCATGCACTGGATTGGCCTGAGTCACTACGCGCAGACTGGCAAATATTGCCACTGCCGCAAGTGAATAAAACCCAGCCAATTCAGGATGGTTTAAAATATTCATCATGGTAGCAAGCTCCTTAGATCAATCGGTGCAGACTCATTTTGTGCTGCGCCTTTTGGTTTATCTGCTACCGCCATACCTGTCACACGATAATAGTTATAATCAGGGTATTTACCTGGTCCTGAAATTAGCAAATGCTCTTTTTCGTAGACCAAATCTTGGCGCTTATATTCACCCAGTTCAAAATCTGGGGTCATTTGAATCGCTGTCGTTGGACAGGCTTCTTCACACAATCCACAAAAAATACAGCGTGAGAAATTGATACGGAAAAACTCTGGATACCAGCGTCCATCTTCACGCTCGGCTTTTTGTAATGAGATACACCCTACCGGACATGCCACCGCACACAAGTTACAAGCGACACAGCGCTCGTCTCCATCAGGATCACGCGTTAGGACAATACGTCCACGAAAACGCGGCGGTACAGGTACCGGCTCTTCAGGATAAAGGATGGTATCACGCGGTCTGAGCGCATGACTATTGACCATCCACATGCTGCGGACAATGGTAAATATACCAATGACGGTCTTTTTTATGGTAGTAAACATGGGATTATTATCCTTATCAGCTTTACCCTAGTTCATCAGTGATGGCTAGTAATGATTATAACGTTGGGGAAAAGATCAAAATGACCGCAGCAGTAATCAACAGATTGATCAAGGTTACGGGCAGACATACTTTCCAGCCAAAGTTCATCACCTGATCATAACGCGGACGCATGAGTGAGCCTCGAGCCAAAACAAACATGGTCATAAAGAACAGCGTTTTAATCATGAACCAAAAAGCTGGTGGAATAAATGGAATATCTAAATTGAACGGCGCAAGCCAACCGCCAAAGAACAAGCATGTCATCAAAGCAGAAATCAAGACAACGTTGACATACTCACCAATGAAGAACATACCAAACTTCATGCCAGAATATTCGACATGATAACCTTCAGCCAGTTCTTGCTCTGCTTCTGGTTGGTCAAATGGATGTCTATGCGTAACAGCAACACCAGCTACCACAAAGGTCAAGAATCCAAAAAACTGCGGAATGATATACCAGCCGTCTGCTTGTGCTTCGACAATAGCACGTAAGTTAAATGAGCCTGTCAGTGCGACCACACCCATCAAAGATAAGCCTAAAAACACTTCGTAACTGATGGTTTGTGCCGCTGAACGTAAGCCTCCCAATAACGAGAACTTGTTGGCCGAAGCCCAACCACCGAACATCACTGCATAGACAGCAATACCTGCCATAGCAAAGAAGAACAGAATACCGATATCCCAATCAACCACGCCAAGCGTTGGCGAGATAGGAATGATGGCAAATGAGGCCAATGCAGTAAACATCGCGACCGCAGGTGCCAACGTAAACATAAACTTATCGGTAAAGTTTGGTGTCCAATCTTCTTTAAAGAAGATTTTGAGCATATCGGCGACTAGTTGTAGTGAACCAAAAGGTCCAACACGGTTTGGACCATAACGATCTTGCCATAAGGCCAACATACGGCGCTCATAGATAATCATCATCGCGGCAACCAATACCACGACCAAAAAGATGATTAAAGATTGACCCACCAAAAACAGAATAGACCAGGTATCAAAACTCATGCTATTGGCCAAAAAGCTTGGCACATCAGGGATAATACGGGTAACTTGCATATTACACCTCCTGTGTGGTGGTCGGCGCTGCGTTTATTTGCGCTGTGTCATTATCATTAATCATGTCGTTAGCCATGCTACCCATCATCGTTACTGGTGCATCCACTTTACGTACCGATGCTGGCATCGATGGGTGAATGATACTCACCTGCCCGACTGGGTAACCGATACAACCTTCTGCTAAGTAACCGACAATCTGTACTGGCAAGGTGATTTGTTGCTTATCAATCTCAATCGCTAGGTAATCACCAGCAGTGATATTCCAGTCTTTGGCATCATCCATACCGATACGCCATGCAGCAACAGGTAGTTGCTCAGCGACGATTGGACTACGAGATGCCATCATTGAACTGGCGTATATATTATAGATAGGCACTAGCTTCGCTTGGCCGTGCTGCAAGTCAGTTGTATTCGAAGACATCGCTTCTGGCGCCACATATTGACGAGTAGCTAGGCGCTCTAGCTGATCGAACAAACGCACACCTGGATCACCATTTTTTAGATGACCACCGACTTTGTCTTGGTATTTATTCCATGCTTGCGGTGAGTTCCAACCTGCCGCATTGGCAAAAGGAATCATCGAGCTTGGCGTTTCTTTACCGCTATAACCTTCCATCGAGAAGGTTAAACCAGTGTCTAAATCTTTTGGCTGCATCGGCTCATGGACGGATATCGGGGCACGCATGGCGGTACGACCTGAATAGCGGCGCGGTTGACGCGCGATTTTCAGACCCGTCATTCGGTAAGCAGCATCAGGTGCAGCGCCTTTAATACCAGCAAGCTTAGGATGCGTGGCGATCAATGCATTGATGACATCATCTAGCTGCGTCCAATCGACATCACGACCTTCGATGCTGCTATGCACTGCATGTATCCAGCGCCAGCCTTCTTTAATACTGCTCATCGGATGGTAGTATTCGTTATCGTAAACTTGGAAGAAACGCTGCGCACGGCCTTCAGCTGATATCAATGTACCATCTGCTTCTGCAAAGCTTGCAGCTGGCAATACAATATCGACGTCTTTATGCCAATCAAGGAGCTGATGATCTAACGCAATGACCGTTTTATCAGTCAGTAGCTGCGTCAATTTATTGGCATCAATCGCATCTGTTAGCTGGTTTTCTGCAACCACAACCACATCGTAATCAGTCGCTAGCAGCTCTTCAACTGATTGACCGCCAAGCATACAAACGCCCATGCTATTAGCATCGGTAACCGTTAAGTAGATACCTGCTTGTGCCTGATACTTGTTATTTACTTCTTTTAACTCAAGGTTTCCAGCAGGCTCACGCTCAACATCATCTTGCGCTTCTGTATTTACACCCATTTCAGGTTTGTTTGGCTTGGCAGATAAATCTTGGTCTTCTTCAGGCTGGTCATTAGCTGCTTTTGCTTGCGCTGCCTGTACTTTGGCATTATGTGCCTCGACCTGCTGTTGCTCAGTCGCTTTAATTGCCGCGCGTTTTTGGGTCAATGCTTGGGTAATCTGTGCTGCTGCTTCTATCAATGCGGTAGAAGACAAGCTGCTACCCGAAACAACTAACGGCTTATCAGCTTGAATCAGGTCATAAGCAATTTGCTGCGCCAACGCTTGCATACCATCAGTTTCAGCACTTGCATCAGCTGCTTGTGGGTCTGTTATGTCTGCTAAATCATCAGCGAAGTTAGCAATTTCATCAGCGACTTTGAAGCCAAGTTTAGTGATATCTTCAGGGGTCGCCACTACGCTCACTTTACTGATATCTTCTAACTTAGTTTGCGTTACATCAATGACATAGACTGGGCTTAGCGCATCTTGAGCGATACGCTTAACTGGTTCAGCAAGCCAAGGTTGCGTTTGTAGCGCCGCCGCCATTTTCAAGCCTTCATTTTTTGCGGCTTGACGTACTGACAGCGCGACACGTGATGAAGTTTGCGTGATATCTTCACCTAATACGAGTACTGCATCATGCGTTTCGATATCGGTCATGCTAGGGTTATAAATGCCTTCCGTGCTGAGCACTTCGATACATTTATTAACCAGTGCTTGCTGCTGATGATTCAGACCTGTTGAAAAGTTATCAAAGCCGACCAGATTTTTTAGCGCAAAGTTGGTCTCTAGACTGGCACGTGGCGAGCCAATCCCGATGACTTTTTTATCTTTGATACGTTTGATGGTTTCATCAAGTGCGTAGTCAATATTGATTTTGACATGCTTGTCATTGATACGTTCAAGCGCTTGGGTTGGACGATCATCACGATTGACATAGCCATAACCAAAACGGCCACGGTCACATAAGAAATAGCGGTTTACTTCACCGTTATAGCGGTTTTCGATACGGCGCAATTCACCATAACGCTCACCTGGTGAGATATTACAACCAGCTGAGCAACCATGACAGATGCTTGGCGCATACTGCATGTCCCATTTACGGTTATAACGCTCAGAATGCGTTTTATCAGTAAACACACCGGTTGGGCAGACTTCCGTTAAGTTGCCTGAGAATTCACTTTCAAACTGACCATCTTTATCACGACCAAAATACACACGGTTGTTTGAGCCATAAACACCCAAATCTTCGCCGCCCGCGTAGTCTTTATAAAAACGTACGCAACGATAGCAAGCGATACAACGGTTCATCTCATGTGCGATGAATGGACCAAGCTCTTGGTTATGATGCGTGCGTTTGGTAAAGCGATAGCGACGACGGCTATGACCTGACATATAGGTCATGTCTTGCAAATGACAATGTCCACCCTCTTCACAAGTTGGACAGTCATGTGGATGGTTGGTCATGAGTAGCTCAACCATCGACTTGCGGAATGCTTTGGCTTCGTCGTCAGTGACCGAGATATACATGTCATCGCCAGGAGCGACCATACATGACATCACAAGGCGACCGCGACCTGCTTCCATATCTTCTTTATTTTGGAATTGTTTGACCGCGCACTGACGGCACGAGCCTACTGAGCCAAGGGCTGGATGATAACAAAAATACGGCACATCAATGCCGAGTGATAAGCAGGCTTGTAGCAAGTTATCTGCGCTATCTACTTCGACAGTGGTTCCATCAATATGTATGACTGCCATGCCGCTCTCCTTATTTCACTACTGGCTGTTGGTTGGCTGCAGCATCAATAACATCGACACCAACCGCCTGCGCGATTTTTTGATCAAACTCTGGACGGAAATATTTAATCGCACTCATTAGTGGTTCCATCGCACCTGGAGCATGCGCACAGAATGTTTTACCAATCCATAAGTCACGTGTCAGGCCTTCTAGTTTTTCGACATCGCCCACTTGCCCTTCACCATCATTGATGGCGGTAAGCAGTTTAACGCCCCATGGCAGACCATCACGGCATGGTGTACACCAACCACATGACTCGCGTTGAAAGAAAATCTCAAGGTTGCGCAGTAATGGCACCATGTCTTGTGATTCATCGACAACCATAATCAGACCAGTACCCATACGGCTACCAGCGTTTTGAATGGTGTCAAAATCTACTACCACATCTAAATGCTCTGCGGTTAAAAAGTCAGTCGATGCGCCGCCCGGTAACCATGCTTTGAGCGTTTTACCATCTTTCATACCACCCGCTAAATCTTCAATGATTTCGCGAGCTGTATAACCAAACGGTAATTCCCAAAGGCCTGAATCATTAACTAAACCTGAGCAGCCGAATAGTTTGGTGCCTGGCGTTTTACTTTTGCCTTTAATTTCAGATAACGACTGATACCATTCAACGCCATGATTCAAAATCGCTGGCATATTACACAGAGTTTCAACGTTATTGACAACGGTTGGACGACCCCATGCACCAGAGATTTGTGGAAACGGCGGCTTGGTACGTGGGTTAGCACGGCGGCCTTCTAGACAGTTAATCAACGCTGTTTCTTCACCGCAGATATAACGTCCAGCGCCCGTATGCACATGCAGATTAAAACTAAAATCTGAGCCTAAAATATTGTCGCCCATTAGATTGTTGGCCAAGCACTCTTCGATAGCAGCGACTAAACGCTCAGCGGCCAAGATATACTCACCACGGATAAAGATATAACCGTCAGTGGCGCCAATCGCATGAGCGGTAATTAGCATACCTTCGATAAGCTGAAACGGTAGACGCTCCATGAGCAAACGGTCTTTAAACGTGCCCGGCTCCATTTCATCAGCATTACAGATGAGATAACGCGGCAAACCATCCGGCGGCGACATAAATGACCATTTAAGACCAGCATTAAAACCTGCACCGCCGCGACCTCGAACATTGGCCGCTTTAATCATATTGCCAACGTCTTTAGGCGACTTAGATAACGCTTCTTTTAGACCCGTAAAGCCTTTTAGAGATTCATAAGTGGCTAAATCAAGCACCGCATCATGATGCGCCAAACGCCACGTCAAAGGCTTGGTTTCGCTAGTGGCTGTCGCTTTATCACCATAGATTGGAACACGCTGTGCATTTAGCTGGCTTGGCGCTTGGCCTTGACCGCGACGAGCAATTTGCTCTGAAATCGTTAAACTCATGCGTATAGCTCCAATAATTGCGCGACCTCAGATGGCTGGACAGGGCCGTAAGTGTCTTCATCAATCAGTACCGCTGGTCCCTTATCACAGTTGCCCAAGCAGCAAATTGGCAATAGGGTAAAACGTCCATCAGCAGTTGTCTGACCATACTCAATACCCAGCTGTGATCTGATCTCAGCTGACAGCGCTTCATAACCTGTCAAATAACAAGCCACAGAGTCACATATGAGAATCACATGGCGACCGACAGGCTGGCGATAAATACGGTTAAAGAAAGTCGCAACCCCGTCCATGTCTGACATCGGGATATCTAGGATATTGGCAATGGCATTTGCTTGCGCATCATCGACCCAGCCGTTGCGCTTTTGCACGATTTTTAGTGCATCTAGCGAGGCGGCACGCGCCTGTGGGTAATGGTGCATAAACTCATGAATGGCAGCGATTTCATCACTAGTGAGAATGCTTTCCACATCTACTTTTGGCATTTTGTCGGAAACAATTTTCATAATCTTCTGTTTTTCCTCACTCATCCTGCTCTATCACAAGCCAATATCAGTCTGATTAAAACTGTGGTTATATTGGCGAATGACAGCATTTTGGTGTGCCATCAGGCAATAATATATTGATGAACAAATACTTTTGCAGCAGCGGTTTTGACCTTAAAGATCAAGATCTTAACGATCACAATCCGCCATCACAATATCAATCGATGCTAGGTACATAATGGCATCAGAAACCAGCGAGCCATTGATGACCGATGGCATCTGCTGCAAATGCGCAAATGTCGGTGTACGGATACGGGTACGATAGCTCATCGTGGCCTTGTCTGAGGTGATGTAATAACTGTTCAGACCTTTAGTCGCCTCAACGATCGTCGTACATTCGCCCGCTGGCATCACAGGACCCCAAGATACTGAGATAAAGTGATTAATAAGCGTTTCGATATCATTCAATGTACGGTCTTTCGGCGGTGGTACGGCCAGTGGATGATCCGCTTTGTAAGGGCCTTGTGGCATATTGTCCATGCACTGGCGGATGATACGCAATGACTGACGCATCTCTTCGACTTTTACCATACAGCGGTCATAAGCATCACCGTTGTAACCGACTGGCACTTCAAAATCGTAATTCTCATAGCCCATGTATGGACGTGCTTTACGTAGGTCGAAATCAACGCCTGTCGCGCGCAGACCTGCACCAGTGACACCCCAAGCAAGTGCTTGCTTAGCATTGTACTGAGCAACCCCTTGGGTACGGCCTTTGAGTACGCTGTTTTGCAATGCCGCTTTGACATATTCGTCCAAGCGTTTTGGCATCCAATCTAAGAACTCACGAACCAAACGCTGCCAGCCACGTGGCAGATCAGCAGCAGTACCGCCGATACGGAACCAAGCAGGATGCATACGATAGCCAGTCACGGCTTCGATGACGTCATAGGCTTTTTGGCGATCGGTAAACATATAGAATACAGGGGTCATACCGCCCGCATCCTGAATAAACGTACCGACGAATAGCAAGTTATTGGTAATACGGAAGAACTCACTCATCATTACGCGGATAGTTTCAGCGCGCGGTGGAATGGTAATTCCAGCCAACTTTTCGACCGACATGATGTACGGCAGCTCATTCATTACACCGCCGAGATAATCAATACGGTCGGTATAAGGAATAAATGAGTGCCAAGTTTGACGCTCAGCCATCTTTTCTGCGCCGCGATGGTGATAGCCAATATCAGGAATACAATCGACGACTTCTTCACCATCTAGCTGTAATACCAAACGGAATGCACCGTGAGCAGAGGGATGGTTAGGACCGATGTTCAAGAACATAAAGTCTTCATCACGACCCGAACGCTTCATACCCCATTCTTCTGGGACAAAACGCAGATTCTCTTGCTCGTATTGCTGCTTAGCGGTGTTCAAGAAGTACGGGGTAAATTCAGTCGCCCGCGCATGGTACTCTTTACGCAGTGGATGACCTTCCCAGTATTTCGGTAATAAAATACGGGTTAAATGCGGATGACCTGTAAAGACAATACCAAACATGTCCCACACTTCACGCTCATACCAGTTGGCATTTGGCCAAATATTGGTGGCGCTCGGTACATTAACATCGTCTTCGCTCAACGCGACCTTGATACGTACATCACTATTACGCTCAAGCGACATCAAGTGATAAAACACCGTGAAGTCACTGTCAGGCAACCCTGCACGATGCTGGCGTAAACGCTCATCTATCGCTGATAAGTCAAATAGCATGACATACGGTTTAGGCAGTTTGCGCAAGAATAAGAGAATATCTAATAAATCAGCACGCGCCACCCAAACCGTTGGAATTTCATCCACAGTCTGCTGCACGACAAATTTACCAGCATACTTTTGCTCCAGCTCTGTGATGACTGCTGGGACGGGCTTGATCTTAGGATCTATGTTTTCGACTACCGTGACCATGAATGATGTATTCCTTCATTAATCATAACTGAACTATGTTAGTCATAACCGAACTATGTCAACCATAACTGAGCTATGTCAATCATAACCTAACTATGATAAGCGCATAAAATATTGAAACTGTTGCTATAAGTCTGAATGCTGTTTGAAACTTAAATACTATCTGGGCTGCGCAAGTTTTTAACAGCGATACGATCTGCCTGCTTGCGGTCACGCTCAGGCGTCATTTGCGGCTGATAGATACCCTGCTCATTGACATGGATACCCAGCGGACGACGCTCTTTAGTAATAGATTCTTGTAACAACATCAAACCCTGAATAAGCGCTTCTGGACGCGGCGGACAACCTGGCACATACACATCAACAGGGATAATCTTATCGACGCCTTGTACGACAGAATAAATATCATACATGCCGCCCGAGTTGGCACAGGCACCCATAGAGATAACCCATTTTGGCTCAAGCATTTGCTCATATAGGCGCTGGATGACAGGGGCCATTTTGACAAAACAAGTACCAGCGACGATCATGACATCTGCCTGACGAGGCGAGGCACGAATAACCTCTGCCCCAAAACGTGACAAATCATGAACGGCGGTTAAGGTAGTAGCGTATTCAACATAACAGCAAGAGGTACCAAAGTTAAATGGCCACAGTGAGTTCTTACGCCCCCAGTTTGCTGTTGAATGAACGAGGTCTTCGAGACGACCCATAAAGACGTTTTTATTCACTTCATCTTCGATAGGATCATTGACCGTTTGACTGGTCTGTGCAGGATAGGTATCTGCATCGGGGTTGGCTTTTGTTAATGTGTATTTCATAACATACAACCTTCATATTAGGCTTGGCGTGGCAATCATCTTGCTCGCGCTGTCGCCATAATTTTATTATTAATAAGTGGCTAATCATCAGCGATCATTAATACAAACAGAACTGACGCCTTCATGCTTTGCTGCTCGTTTTTGCAAACGCTATAAGCTGAGCATCAACTGCTATTAACGTTCAGTTTTGTCCTGCTGAGCAGACGTCGCAAAATCCACAGAAGTAACGTTACCCGTGGTATTAATATGATCGATGTTTTGTAGATGACGACGATTGGTCTCAATATTGTTTGAGACATTGATTTGACCGGATGACTGCGCGGGCACTTTACCTGTCGGATCGACCATTAGCTCATGAGCACCATCAAACTTGGTGATGTCTGCCAAATTAAAGCCTGCAGGCGCCGCATATAAGCGTGCTTTTTTGCGTAACTTATCAGCAGGTGCCCAGTTCATCGCACCCAAGCTCAGCTCATAAATCAAACCAATAATTAGAATAGTGATAAACGTGCCAGCGGCGGCAAAGCCAAGCCAACCAGCCTCCCGTACCGACACAGCATAAGCGTAGAGATATAGCGCCTCTAAATCAAAAATCACAAAGAAAATTGCGACCAAATAAAATTTGGCAGACAAACGAATACGGGCGTTGCCAGATCCGACAACACCCGCTTCAAATACTTCTTCCTTTTGTGAGCCTTGAGAGCGACCGCCAAGTAAGCGCGGTACGACCAGCATAAAGACAACTAGCCCAATGGCGGCTAAGATAAAAGCAATGGCTGACCAATTAAAAGCAGACATGATAATACGTGCTCCTCACCCAATCGAGTGTTAGACACAGCGCAAGCACTGACCCACTCAGGCCATGTTACGACAGGTATAACGCAGACGAAAACACAAAGTGACTTTATTTAAGTAACTGTCACTGTGTTTAAGTAACTGTCATTGAGTCACATGTTAGGTATTTTGCTAGTAACAACCAATTATCAAGCTTATTGACGACGATGTCAGACGTGACCAACTGTAGAGATTCCGGTATTCGCGCGGATAAAGACTGGTCGCCCAACGCATCTTCTAACAACGTAAGATCAACGTATTAAATCAATATCATATCTGACTGCTTACTTAATTGATTTAATAGCTCATTACACGTGGTCAACAATGACGTGACAACTGGCATAAATTATTTACGTACTATACGCATATCAGTGCCTAAAAGCTAGTTTTTAACTGTATTGAACGGTCACTTTCTGTGTAAAAAAAATGTGTTTTTTTTACTATGAATTATGATATAGACCTTACCTTATATTAACCCCAAATTCGTACTTTTGGCTACGAGCAAACACTGCCACGCTATTTGTCAAAAATCAAGTGTCCGAATACCCCACTTTCATCACCCAAGTCCTCCCCCAAAGTAGGCATTTTTGCTTTATAATGACCCACCAGATTTTTATGATATGCCATCATCAAACCTTAAATTCTATTATTCTTATAATAAAGATTATTAAAATATCGCGACGATACGAATGTTGATGATGCGCGCTGCGTTTATCTATCTTTGTCATATCAGCGCTACCCTCTTTTTTGCTTTTGTCTTACAGGTCACGTTATGAGTCAACTCAATCCCAAACAACAAGAAGCCATGCTCTACGTATCTGGTCCATTACTTGTACTTGCAGGTGCTGGCTCCGGCAAGACCTCTGTGATTACGCGTAAGATTGCTTACCTAATCCAAGAGTGTGACATGCCAGCTGAGCGCATCACCGCCGTGACCTTTACCAATAAAGCGGCACGTGAGATGAAAGCGCGAGTCAGCAAACTGCTACCAAGCGAAAAAATGCGCGGTCTAACGGTGTCGACTTTTCACCAATTTGGTCTACAGTTTTTGCGCTATGAGCTGATTCATACTCCGCTAAAAGGCAATTTTTCCATCATGGACAGCGACGACAGTAAGCGATTGCTGATGGAGCTGATGATGCGCGACAACTTAAGTGGCGCTGAAAGTCGCGAGTTGGTCGGTAAAGCCATCAAAATGATTTCTGATTGGAAAAATGACTTGGTCGAGCCTGATAAGGCGATGGAAACGCTAGACGATCCAGAAGACATGATTTTTGCCACGTTATATGCACTTTATGAGCGTAACTTGCGTGCTTATAATGCGGTCGATTTTGATGACTTGATTGTATTGCCAACCAAGATATTACGTGAGAACAGAGAGCTGCGTGACAAATGGCAAAACCGTATTCGTTATCTATTGGTCGATGAGTATCAGGATACCAATACCGCCCAGTATGAGATGATTAAATACTTGGTCGGGCCGCAAGGTCGCTTTACCGTGGTTGGTGATGATGACCAATCTATCTATGCGTGGCGCGGGGCAAAGCCCGAAAACATGGCACTGCTAAAAGAAGATTTTCCAAAACTAAAAATCGTTATGCTTGAGCAAAATTACCGCTCAACCACACGTATCTTGACCTCTGCCAACGCCGTCATTCTAAATAACGAGCATTTATTTGAGAAAAAACTGTGGTCAGATAAAGGTCAAGGCGAAAAAATCCGCATCATTAACTGCCGTAATGACGATGATGAATCCGAGCGCGTGGCCAAAGAAATCGTCACTCATAAGCTGCGCTTTGGCAATGAGTGGGAACAGTATGCCGTACTGTACCGCAGTAACTTTCAGGCACGTATGCTAGAGGCACAACTGCGCCAGTTGCAAGTACCTTATAAATTATCGGGCGGTCAGTCATTCTTTGCGCGTAGTGAAATCAAAGACATCATGGGCTATCTACGCCTGATTTTGAATCCTGAAGATGACAGCGCGTTTTTGCGTATTATCAATACACCTAAGCGCGGTATGGGACCAGCAACGCTAGAAAAACTTGGTTTGTTTGCGCAAGAGCACAGCATATCGCTATTGGCCTCTTGTACCCACGCTGGCCTGACTCATGTATTGCCGTCAAAGGCTTATGGTACGATAAAAGAGTTTGGTGAATTCATTGAACACTATACGCGTGAGCTGGATCAACACCCAGACCCTGTACCTATCGTACGCCAGATGATTGATGAGACTGGTTATATTGACTTTGTCCGTAGTGATGCTAAAACACCGCAACAAGAAAAAAACCGTATTGATAATATCGATATGCTCTACACCAGTATTCAGTCCTTGATTAATCGTGCTGAAGAAGACGAAGATCGGACGATTGATACCATCATTCGTAAGCTGGTTCTGCTTGATATGCTTGAGCAACAGCAAGAAGAAGAGAACACTAACAAAGTCAACTTGATGACCTTGCATGCGGCAAAGGGCTTGGAGTTTGATTTTGTTTACATCATGGGGCTTGAGGAAGAGATGCTGCCGCATCGCAACTCTATCATGAGTGAAACGGTCGAAGAAGAGCGCCGTCTGATGTACGTGGGCATTACCCGTGCGCGTCGTGAGCTGACATTGACGCTCGCGACCCAGCGCCGTGCTGGTGGTCAGATGCGCGTTACCTCAGAATCAAGATTTTTGGATGAGTTGCCTGAGGATCATATTGACTGGCCTGCCAAAGCGAAAAAGAAAAAAGCGACCAAAGACCCAGAAGCTGTTGCTGATGAATATTTGGCCAATATTCGAGCGTTACTGGGCAAGCGTTGATCTTAATTAAAACATTTAAGCATCTGAGTAATAAACACCTAAGTAAAACGCTTGCGAGAACACGCTTTAGACTGCGCAAAAGGCGATTGTTATAATCGTCATTGTTAATGTTCTTTATATACTGTAAAAAATTGACTGTAAAAACTTGGAACACTTATGCCTACCCCGACGCCCAATCAGGAACGAACCGCCATGCTGTCAGGAGATTATAACTCGGCTGAATATAGTGCCGAATATAAGCTTCTGTATCTGCAGGGTTTGGTTGCTGATAAAGCATACGAGGCCATTACAGAGTTTTTGGAAAAGCAGTCCGAATATGAGATTGCCAACCTACTAGAGTCCTTCCCAACTCAAAACCGTCTGTTGATTTGGGCGCAGGTGCCAGAGCATATCAAAGGTGAGGTACTTGCCGAACTAGATGTCGATACACGCCAGCCGTTGATGGAGAATATTTCTTCTCAAGAAATCTCCTTGTTTACCCAAGATCTTGATGCGCAAGATATTTCTGAGATTTTGGACACTGTCACTGAGAGCGTACGTACCTCAGTCATGGCAACGCTGGACGAAGAGACGCGGGTCCAAGTCAATAAGCTTGATACCTATGCTGACTGGGAAGTGGGTAGCTATATGGATCCAGATATTATTCAGATAAGGGATGATATCTATTTGGCAGATGTACAAGAGTGGCTGCGTGAAAACGATGACCTGCTCGATGACGAGAGCCAAGAGCTGTTAGTTGTCGATCAAAGCCAGCAATTGCTAGGGCTACTGAGTCTAGTAGATTTAATTAAGCATAAACAGAATACATTAGTCTCGGAGCTGATTGATACAGCCATTACAATTAATGATCGCTTGGATATCCAAGATGCTGCCGCGATTTTTCGTTCAGAAGACATCCGCTTTGCCCCCATAATCAATAGCCATGGTGAGCTAGTTGGTCAACTAAACGGTGAAGACATCATGGAGATTATCCAAGATGATGTCGACAGCACCATGAAAAACCTCGCTGGTGTTAGCCAAGATGAAGAGCTGTTTGCCCCTATCCTAACCAGTGCTAAAAGCCGTAGCGTTTGGCTAGGTATCAATTTATGTACCGCCCTTTTGGCCGCAGCAGTGATTGGACAATTTGAAGAAGTATTGGCACAAGTCGTGGCACTAGCGATATTGATGCCAGTGGTCGCTAGTATGGGCGGTATTGCTGGCTCGCAAACGCTGACGGTCGTTATTCGCGGTATGGCGATGGGACAAATCGGTGGTTCTAACCGTGTCTGGCTGTTGAATAAAGAGCTGTGGGTGGGTGCGATAAACGGTATCATCTGGGCGATAATTATGGCGTTTATTGCTCAGTTATGGTTTCATGATATTAAGATCAGTGCCGTCATCGGTTTTGCCATTGCAATCAACATGACTGCGGCTAATGTCTCGGGGATCAGCATACCGTTGATGCTAAAAAGAATGAATATCGACCCTGCTCTATCTGCTTCGGTTATCCTAACGACCGTCACGGATATCGTCGGCTTTATGTCCTTTTTAGGATTGGCCAGCGTGTTGATACTTTAGTTATTACTGAATTGCTGAGTAATCAATGACCCAATCAAAATATAGAGTTGTTATTTATATAAAAATGTCGAATAAGATTTGTTTAAAACCCTAGTTCAAAGCTCGAGTTTAAAATCATAATTTAAAAACCATCAAATCGTTAAGTGAGTGTGTTATGCAAGCTGTACAAGTTAAAGTGGTAAACCCTAAAATTACTGAAGACGAAGCATTTTCTCTACCAACTCGTGCCACCGATGGCAGTGCAGGTATTGATTTGCGTGCTTGCATCGATGAGCCATTAACGATTAAAGCAGGTGAAACCCATTTAATTGGCACAGGCCTTGCGGTTTATATTCAAGACCCTAACTATGCAGGTATGATTTTACCGCGTTCAGGTCTTGGCCATAAGCACGGTATTGTCTTGGGTAACTTGGTTGGGCTAATTGATGCCGACTATCAAGGCGAGCTGATGGTTAGTATTTGGAACCGCAGTAGCGAAGACTTTGTTCTTAATGTAGCTGAGCGTATGGCACAGTACATCGTGGTACCTGTTGCGCGTCCTGAGTTTGAAGTGGTTGCAGAATTCAGTGATGAAAGCGTACGCGGTGCGGGTGGATTTGGACATTCAGGTCGTCAGTAGTAGCTATTTTGTTGGTCAATTTTTCTGACAATTTTTTAGATAGCCTTTAAGGTTTTGCTTAAGCTATATCTAAAACCTTGCGCTATTCATTTTTTATTTATCATTGAACACCTATCACGGTTATAAGGAGAATAAGCAATGCCACCTTTTGCGGCGCAGCAATCCTTATTCCGTGCTTATGATATTCGTGGTGCCAACCAGTATTTTACTAGTAGTTTTATACAAGCGTTAGGCCATGCTTTTGCTACTCTCTATAATACGCAAGATAGCCAACCGACTCAAACTATCAATGCTAACGCCTCTGTTGAGACTCAGCAGAATGTTGTCGTTATTGGTTATGATATGCGTATTGGTAGTGAAGCCATTGCCCATATGCTTTCTACTGTACTAGCTCAGCAGGGTTTACGCGTAATCCAGTTAGGTCTGGTTACCACGCCGATGATGGCATTTTGGGCAATGCAGTATCAAGGTCATGGCATTGTCGTAACAGCGAGCCATTCTGCTAAAGACATACTAGGCATCAAATGGTTAGTAAATAACAAATCCCCTAGCAGCTCAGAGATACAGACGCTCTACCATCAGCTAACGACCAGTTATGATCGTCACTCTTATCCCGATAATCAAGCTAACAATCCTGTCTTGTTTTCAGAAAACATTGAAAGCATTGATGATAACCACGACTCAAAATTACCAAGCGAATTACTTGAACAACTACCTACTGATCAAGTAGCCAACGTCTATATCAATGCTATTGCACAGGTATTTGAACAATTATTTCAGCATAATCACTCGGCAACTAAAGCCAATCAGAAAAGCGCTTATAAACTTGATTTGATCTTGGTTATTGACTGTATGCACGGTGCAACTGGTAGCATTGCTCAACGCCTGTTTGAACGTTTTTGCCAGCATGTTATTTTTCTCAATTATAGACCTGATGGCAATTTCCCCCTTGGTAATCCAGACCCTACCGAACCAAATCGCTTAAACGAATTGCAACGAGCCGTTGTTTCGAATGCAGCAGATATAGGCTTGGCGTTTGATGGCGATGGCGATCGTTTGATGATCGTTGATAACAACGGCAAAATAGTTACGCCCGATCATTTGCTCTATCTATTGGCACGTATTGCTATTACTGAACATCCTAACTCTCTTAATGATTCTTTATTAGCATCTGAAGTTCTTTTCGACATTAAGTGCGCCCATCATTTACCAAGACTGTTATCTGAGCTTGGTACTACACCTGTGATTAGCAAGACTGGCAGCAGCTTTATGCGCCAGCAGGTACAGCATCCTGACAATCAGATTGTCTTTGCTGGTGAATTATCAGGGCATTTCATCTTTAATGACAGCCGCTTTATCTCTTATGATGATGCGATGT
Source organism: Psychrobacter nivimaris (assembly GCF_043419765.1). Lineage (NCBI taxonomy): Bacteria > Pseudomonadati > Pseudomonadota > Gammaproteobacteria > Moraxellales > Moraxellaceae > Psychrobacter > Psychrobacter nivimaris. The sequence continues at coordinate 813,162 of NZ_JBHOFX010000002.1, forward strand.
ATGCCGCATTACGGTTGCTGCATTGGCTTGACCAAACTCATAATGATATTAATGATAAAAAGCCACTAGCAGATATCATCCAAAGCTTGCCCACTATAGTCAGTACTGCTGACCATTATTTGCCAATGCCGCAGACGACTACTACCGACTGCTCTCTCGTAGAGCAATTAACGAGATTTTGTCATTACTTGCAGCATCTGGTAGATATGTCTACTCATACTGATCCTTCATCTAGTCAGCAGCGAAAAAACTCTTGCCTGCCCGTCACAATATGCAAGTCGTCAGTGTGTACTTGCGCTACTGCGAAGGCGCAAATAGCATTAAAACAGACGCATGAATTATTACCTATGGGAACTAAACTGAGCTGTATCGATGGTGTGCGCTTGGATTCTGCGCATGGTTTTGGGGTACTGCGTCAATCAAATACTAGCAATAGCCTGACCGCGCGCTTTGCAGGTGACAGTGTAGATGACCTAAAAGATATTCAGGCGACATTTGCCGCTTTATGCCGACCATTTAACGCAGCGCTAGCAGAACAGATTCTTGCTATTCCTGCGGAGTAGCCTCATAAAACACATAACTGTCTCATTAGACATAGTAGAAAAACAACCAATTTAAAACCGGCCCTTAGGAGTTTGTAATGACGCTTAATTTAGATGATGCCAAAAACACCGCTGAAGTATTGACCACTGCTCTGCCCTATATCCAGCGTTTTGTTGATAAACTCATCGTCGTAAAATATGGCGGCAACGCCATGACCGATCCTGAGCTTGAGAGCTCATTTGCTCGCGATATCGTTTTGCTAAAAACCGTCGGTATGCATCCAGTAGTCGTACACGGTGGTGGCCCGCAAGTTGACAACCTGCTAAAAGAGCTCGGACGTCAATCAGACCGTATCGATGGCATGCGTGTCACTGACAAAAGCACCATGGATATCGTAGAGATGGTCTTGGGCGGTAGCGTCAACAAATCAATTGTTAGCCTGATTAATAAGCATGGCGGTCGCGCGATTGGTCTTACAGGTAAAGATGCCAACTTGATTCAAGCAAAAAAATTGATGATGGAAAAAATTGGCGCAGATGGTATCGCGGTACCAGTTGATTTAGGATTCGTCGGTGATGTGGTCAGCGTCAATAAAGACGTGATTAACATGTTGATTGCCTCAGATTTTATCCCTGTAATCGCGCCACTTGGCGTTGACGCTGAAGGCAACACCTATAATATCAATGCTGATCTCGTTGCAGGTAAAGTGGCGGAGTTTTTACAAGCAGAGAAACTGATGCTATTAACCAATATCAAAGGCGTATTGGGCCGTGATGGCGAAGTGGTAACTGGACTAACGCCAAAGAAAGTTGATAGCTTAATCGAAGATGGCACTATCTCAGGCGGTATGATTCCCAAAATCCAATGTGCGCTTGATGCGGTACGTAGCGGCGTCAAAAGCGCGGTAATCGTTGATGGCCGTGTCCCTCATGCGACCTTACTTGAGATTTTCACCAACGAAGGGGTTGGTACGCTCATTAGTCGTGAGATAGACTCCTCATTGAGCTAGAAAAATATAGCAATACTAAATGTAAAAAAGCTAAGTGTAGAAAAGCCCGAGTTAATATAAATGCTCGGGTTTTTTTGTGCATTTTTACCTTTAATAATGAGACTGGCTTAATTTTTATAGCTCAATTTTACGAAAAAACTTTATTAAACTCAGATTCATCGAAGCCGCATAGTAATACTGCTTGATCTTTATCTGCCAACTGACCTTCTACAATTGGGCGTTTAATCATACTGGTATTTTCCACGAGTAAATCTATCGCGGTGTCTACACTAGCATCAGCCGCTTGCTTTTGACTATCGTCTAGCTTGCGCCATGTTGTACCACGCTTATTCAGCACTTTGTCGATACCTAGCTCATTTACCCAGCGCTGTACTGTTTCTTTCTCAATACCTTGTTTTTTATAATCGTGAAAATCATAGCTGACATCTAAATCGTCTAGCTTAGTGAACGCTTTTTTCATCGTGCTACAAGATTTGATACCGTAAATGGTGATGGTCATGATAAATCCTCATAAATATTCATTAATTTGTCTATTATACCTAAGGCTGACTAGATATAGAGAATGCATTACTTTTAATCGTCAAACCTAGTAAGCAACTGCATCATATCGTCGCAATTTTCGCCAAATTACGCTATGCTATGGCATTGTCAAATTCCACCTATTTTGAACAGTATTAAACCAATCCGTATTAAATAAATCAGTATCAACCAATTTCGAGCCGACTATGAGCAACGCCGTGACAGCAGACCAAGCAGAAAACAACTATTATAACCCGCAAGCGATAGAAGCCGCGCAGCAGACCAAATGGGCAACTGACAAGCGCTTTGAAGTAAGCAATGAGCCAAGCGACAAGCCAAGTCGTTACATGCTGTCGATGTTCCCTTACCCAAGTGGCAAGCTGCATATGGGCCACGTCCGTAACTACACGATTTCTGACGTATTGAGCCGTTATTATCGCCTCAAAGGTTTTGAGGTCATGCAGCCAATGGGCTGGGATGGTTTTGGCCTGCCAGCAGAAAACGCAGCGATTGCTAACCAAACGCCACCCGCTGCATGGACATTTGCCAATATTGACAGCATGCGCGCGCAGCTTAAATTGCTGGGCCTGTCTATTGACTGGTCACGTGAGTTTGCCACTTGTAGCCCTGAGTATTATCAGTGGGAGCAGTGGTTATTCCTGCAATTGTACAAAAAAGGCTTGGTCTACAAAAAGCTATCGACGGTCAATTGGGATCCTGTTGATAACACTGTCTTAGCAAACGAACAAGTCATCGATGGCAAAGGCTGGCGTAGTGGTGCTGCGGTCGAAAAACGCGACATCCCAATGTACTACTTCAACATCACTGACTATGCTGATGAGCTATTGGATGATTTGGATCAGTTAGAAGGTCATTGGCCATCTGAAGTACTAACCATGCAGCGTAACTGGATTGGTCGTAGTGCTGGTATGGAAGTGCACTTCCCTTATGAGCTTGCTGGTGAAGAAAACACCTTAGATGTGTTCACCACTCGTCCTGATACGTTGATGGGTGTGACTTATGTCGCTGTTGCCGCAGAGCATCCACTTGCACAGTATGCCTCTGAGCAAGATGACGCAATCGCTCAATTCTGTGCCCTTTGCAAAAAAGGCTCAGTCGCTGAAGCGGATTTGGCCAAAGCTGAAAAAATCGGTATGGATACAGGCCTCACTGTGACGCATCCTCTAACTGGTGAAGAAGTCCCAGTGTGGGTTGCCAACTATGTGCTAATGAGCTACGGCTCAGGCGCAGTCATGGCGGTACCTGCTCATGATGAGCGTGATTATGAGTTTGCGGTTAAGTACAACCTACCAATCAAGCAAGTCATCAATACCCCTGATGGCTATTTTGATGAGCTAAAAGCAGATGCCAAAGCGAACGATAGTGAAGTGAATCTTGCTTATACTGAACGCAATACCTTGGTTAATTCAGGTGAGTTTGACGGTCTAGACTTTGAGCAAGCGTTTGAAGCAATGCTAGCCAAACTTGAGCCAAAAGAGCTGGCTAAGAAAAAAATTCAATACCGGCTACGTGATTGGGGTGTATCTCGCCAGCGCTATTGGGGCTGCCCTATCCCAATGATCAACTGTGAGCATTGTGGTACGGTGCCTGTTGAAGAGCAAGACCTGCCAGTTGTATTGCCAACCGACGTCGTACCTGATGGTCGTGGTAATCCACTCAAGAACATCCCAGAGTTTGTCAATACCACTTGTCCTAAATGTGGCAACCCTGCTGAGCGCGAAACCGATACCTTTGATACCTTTGTAGAATCTAGCTGGTACTATGCACGCTTTGCTAGCCCAAATGACGCGCAAAACATGGTCAACAAGTCTGCTGCCAATAAATGGTTGCCAGTCGATCAATACGTCGGCGGTGTCGAGCATGCGGTGATGCATCTATTGTATGCACGCTTCTTCCATAAGCTTATGCGTGACGAGAACTTAGTCACAGGTGATGAGCCATTTGCCAATCTAATGACGCAAGGCATGGTACTCGCTGGTACATTCTACCGCGTCAATGCGGATGGCAGTACGACTTACTATTTTGCAGAAGATATCGATATTGACTTCAACGAACGTGGTCAACCAATCAAAGCTATCTTGAAGTCAGATGGACAGCCAGTGACGATTGGTAAAATCGAAAAAATGTCAAAATCAAAGAACAATGGCGTAGACCCGCAGCTAACCATTGATAAATATGGTGCTGATACGGTTCGTCTATATACGCTATTTACTGCGCCTGCGGATCAAACGCTTGAATGGTCAGACGACGCGTTGAAAGGCCCTTATAACTTTGTGAAAAAAGTATGGCGTATTGCAACCGACCATATGCAAGCGCTAACGGCCGCCAATATCAGCATTGATACGCTGAACAGTGCTACCTTGAACACAGACGGTCTAAGCAAAGAAGCCAAAAATTTACGCCGTAAAACGCACGAAACAATTGCTAAGATTGACAGTGACTTGGGTGATCGTCTGGCATTGAACACGCCAGTATCAAGCCTTATGGAACTTGCTAATGAGCTGACTGGCTTTAACGCGAGTAATGAGCAAGAGCTGCACGTCAAACACGAAGCATTGACCAATCTGCTGATTATGCTGTCTGTATATGCGCCGCACGTCGGTGAGCATCTGCTTGAGCAGTTAGGTCTTGATACCTTAACCTTAGACTACCCAACCGTGGACGAAAGTGCGCTGGTACAGGACATGATCACGATGGTGGTACAGGTCAATGGTAAGATGCGTGGTAAGATGGATGTCGCACCGAACAGCAATCCTGAGCAGCTAAAAGAGCAAGCTCGCACTATGGAAAGTGTGGCAAAATTCATCACGGGCGAGATCAAAAAAGAAATCGTCGTTCCTAACAAACTGGTTAACATCGTGGTTGTAGGCTGAGATATCTTGAGCTAAGTATTTTAGGCTTAGTGCTCTAAGCCTTCTTATCATATGAGGATAGCGTTTATGTCATACAAGCATCGAGCTGAGCAGGCGCAACCAGAATCAAGCGCACACAGCCTAGCTAATAAAAAGTCCCATGGCCAAAAGTTCGGAGCAGTCTTACTTGCCACGCTGCCAATGTTTGCAGTGGTAGGTGCAGCGGCGGCTCTTAGCGGCTGTGGCTTCCAGCTACGTGGCTACGACTCAGCGATGCTGCTTGACGTCGAAAAAACAGCGGTCATTATCGAAGACAATCGCACCTCCTTCCCGCTGAAACTACCATTGACGCGTCGCCTAAAGACGTTAGGTGTCGATGTTATTAGTAATATGAGCTCAGAAGAAGTTGCCCGTAATAACCAACAAGCAGGGGCTGAGTCTATTGCCGCTATCGACATTCGTAATGTACGTTTTAAGCGTTACGAATTGGTTGGCGTATTAACAGAAATTCGCTTGGTACTATCAGCAGATGTCAGCTATCAAACGATGGAAAATGGTAAGCCTGTAACACTAAGCAACCCCATTCAGGTCGAGCGAAGCTATCAGTACAACGAAGCATCTGTTAGTACTGACGATCAGCAAGGCGATCAGACTCGTGATTGGCTCTATGATACTTTAGCTCGCCGTATCACTGACCAGTATGTTGCTATCTCGCTTCCTAAAGTCGCACCTGCTGCCAAGCAGTCTATACAGATGAATAAAGGTGTGACACCAACCGTTGTCGTCGTACCACAACCGGAATAGTTAGTCGTTCTGATTATCAAACGATACCATCCCTAGAAGTATGAGTAGCAAACTAAGCGAGTGTAAGTACTACCTTGAGTAGACTGGGCTAGCTTGATACTACTAATTATATTTTTGGAATTGGTATTACCTGCTCATCAACCTGTGTAACACCACGCTATGCAAGATACTTTCATAAAGGCCTACCCAAAACTACTGCAGCCTTCCGTTGCGGTAGCGGGCTTGTGGCTGGCGCACGGTGACGAGCCATTACTCAGTCAATGGTTGATAGATGCACTGCGTCCACACTGGCGCGCACAGAACTATGCAATCAAACGTATAGAGCTGATTTCTGTCAAGAGTTGGCAAGAAGTACTGTCAGAGCTTGGTAGTCAGTCTTTATTTGATGATGCCAGCGCCTTGATCGTGACAGGCAATCATAAACCTGATAAAGCAGTTATCGCTGAGTTGGAACGTTTTGCGGTCGAGGCACAAGCTGGCACACACGGTCATAGTGTGTTGTGGCTCACACCTAAGCAAGACAAACGCAGCCAGAGCAGTAAATGGTTTGCTCCTTTTGCGCAATATGGCAATGTCATTGATTGTAATTTATACAATGAGCAGCAGCGCCAACAGCTACTACAAATACAAGCTCAGAAGTTTGGCTTACGACTGTCTCAAGAGGCATGGCAGCTACTCATGTCACACACTGAGCATCATTTGCTAAGTGCTTATCAAACCCTATGGCGACTGTCCTATTTGTTTGCACCGCAGCTAGTTGCTAATAACAGTACTAGTGAAAATAGTGCTACTGACAACAGTACCGAACAATCTAATAGCTTTTCACAACCTGTGAATAATGTGGCATTGGATATTGCAGACCTACAAGCAGCGTTGGTCAGCGACGCACAGTTTAGTGTGTTTGATTTGTCTGATGCGATGCTTGCGGGCAATAGTACGCAGGTTGCCAAAATCATGTTTCAGCTAAAGTCGACCGATGAGCCCACTACTTTAGTGTTATGGGCTATTAGCAAAGACATGCGTCAAATCATTCAACTTATGGACGGTCAAGACCCTCAAGCATTAGGCATTTGGCGTAGTAAACAAGGTTTATACCAACAAGCCTGCCGTCGTCAGTCAAAACAACAAACGAGCGAATGGCCTGCCCTGCTTTACCGCTGTGACCAAGCTATCAAAGGTCTTATTCGTCAGCCAGCATGGGAATTATTATTGCAAGCGGCACTAGAGCTTGCAGGTAAGCGTTTATTCGCTATGCGCTAAGACTGATCCGCTTGTCACCACCTTTTATTACTTCTCTTATTAACAAGTTATCTATCTCTTCTCTTACTGACTTATACGTTTTTCTTACTGGTTTATACATTTAAACGCTATAAAGCCAGATACTACTACTCTATTTTGTTTTCCTATAATCTCCGTTTTATTGATTTTTAGTAAGCGTTTCTTTTCTGTACCTAACTCTGTTCTTGGCTACCTTAACCTTTCGTAAACTAATTTCCATTCCCTTTTGTAGGTGAAGTCTCTACTATATCTACACTTGATTTAATTGTGATTGGATTGTTGTCATGCGCAAAATAAGCAAAAAGTCTGCTATCAAATGGGGTGTTATCACCTTAATCATCGTAGCATTAGGGGCTTTGGCCTATACTTTTTTAAAACCAGAAGAAACCACACCTAACTACCTAACCGCAACCGTTGAAGTCGGTGATATTGAAAACAATGTCATGGCGTCTGGTAAAGTAAAAGCGTTAAATACCGTCGATGTAGGGGCACAGGTATCTGGTGAAGTAAAACGCCTGTACGTTGAAGTCGGTGACGAAGTCAAGCAAGGCGATTTGATTGCGCAGATTGATCAAGTGACTCAGAAGAACAGCCTGAGCAATGAACAAGCTAGTCTTGAACAAAGCGAAGCTGCGCTACAAAGTGCTCAAGCAGAATCGTTAAGCAAACAAGCCAGTCTAAAAAGTGCCTATGCCGATCTTGCCAGCCGTCAGTCTGAGCTGAAACAAGCACAGTCTGATTTTGCACGTTTGCAAGACTTAGTCGCTATCGATGCTATCTCTCAGCAAGAATATGATACGCAGGCGACCAGTGTCGAGACCGCAAAAGCAGCCGTTGCCAATGCACGTGCGGCTATCGATACAGCAAAAGCCGCGATTGCGACTACCGAAGCCAATATCAACAGTCAGCAAGCAGCATTGCGCAAATCACGAACCAACGTCAGTACTGCTGAAGAAGATTTGAGCTATACCACGATTCGCGCCCCGATATCAGGTACCGTCGTTTCCATTACGACTGAGCAAGGCACCACGGTTAACGCTAATCAAACGGCACCAACACTAGTGACGTTAGCAGACTTATCGACCGTACGTATCAATGCGCAAATCTCGGAAGCGGACGTCATTAACGTCAATGCTGGTATGCCTGCTTATTTCAACATCATCGGTAATCCAGATCAGCAGTATGATGCGACGTTGACTGCTATCGAGCCTGCCCCAGAGCAAATCAGTAGCACCAGCTCAACAGACGCTGCGATCTATTATGTCGGCTACGTAGAAGTACCAAACCCTGACCGCTTATTCCGCATTGATATGACAGCGCAGATTTATATTATTGTTAACGAAGCCAAAAACGCCTTATTAGTACCGTCAACAGTGATACAAGAAAAACGAGCTAAAGGTAAAGAAAAAGGCAAAGCAGCCACTGGCAAATTTGTACGTGTACTAAAAGAGGATGGAACCGTAGAAGAGCGTACCGTGAAAGTCGGTATCGATAACCGAGTAAATGCGCAAATCTTAAGCGGTTTGAAAGAAGGGGAAGAAGTAATCATCAGTGAAGAAAGCGGTAAGAAATCAGGTAGCGGCCGTATCCCTGGTGGACCTCGAATGTAACTTGCTCTTTGACTATGTTGAATAAAAAAGGGCTTGTTAAACATAGCAGCCCTTTCATAACAACACTATAACGCTTATTAGCCTTTATTAAAGACACTGCTATGACTATATCTCAATCTCCTAAACCGTCGACTGAAGATAGCTCTGAAAGTAGCACGGCTCAAAAGTTAGGGTCACACATTTCTGCTACCCCTTCAAACAACTCAGATAACTTAAATAATCCGGCAAAAACCAATACCGTTAATCACCCTGCACCAGGCAAGCCTATTATGGAGTTGTCTGGCATTATCAGAGAGTTCCCTGCTGGTGAGCAAACCATTCGTGTCTTGCATGACATCAATCTAACCATCAATCAAGGTGAGATGGTTGCTATCATTGGACAATCAGGCTCTGGTAAGTCCACCTTGATGAATATCTTAGGCTGTCTAGATCAAGCCACTGCTGGCGATTATAAGATTTATGGTCAATCTGCCCGTAAGCTTGATGCCGATCAATTGGCTGAGCTGCGCCGTGAGCATTTTGGTTTTATTTTTCAGCGCTATCATTTGCTTGGTGATATTAGTGCCAAAGACAACGTCGCCGTCCCTGCCGTGTATGCAGGCATGGATACCGAGGCACGCACCAATCGTGCTGAAAAGCTACTAACTGACCTCGGCCTTGGCAATAAGGTCAACAACCGTCCCAATCAGCTCTCAGGTGGACAGCAACAGCGCGTTTCTGTTGCTCGTGCACTGATGAATGGTGGTGACGTGATCTTGGCAGATGAGCCAACGGGTGCCCTAGATAGTAAATCTGGCGAAGACGTCATGGCGATTTTGCATGACCTCAGCGCACAAGGTCATACCATTATCATGGTCACTCATGATCCAAAGCTGGCGGCACAAGCGGAGCGTGTGATTGAGCTAAAAGACGGCTATGTCATCGCTGACTATCAAACTGAGCATTATAAGCACACCGACAAAAAACCAGAGTCTATCCTTGGCGAGCACCGTAAAAGTGCCTTTGGTAGCTTTATTGATCGACTGCTTGAAGCGTTTAAAATGTCTTTGCTTGCCATGCGTGCGCATAAGATGCGTACCCTACTGACTATGCTCGGCATTATCATCGGTATCGCTGCGGTTGTATCTATCGTAGGTCTTGGACAAGGCTCTCAGCAGCAAATCCTAGCCAATATCAGCTCGTTAGGTACTAATACCATTACCGTCAATGATGGCTACCCTAGAGGCGACCCTAGACGCCGCTATAACGATGACAATTTGACGCCAGAAGATGCAGAAGCGGTCGGCAATCAGCCCTATATTATCAGCGTTAGCCCTCAGGTAAATGCTAACTCTAGCGTGCGCTATCGTAGTATACAAGAGGACGCTACCGTCAACGGCGTTGGCGAAGACTATCTAACCGTCACTGGTGAGACATTGGCATTGGGCCAAGGGTTTGATGCAAAAAGCGTCACATTACGTAGTCAAGATATCATCATCGATGACAATGCTAAGCAGACCTTTTTCTCAGATATTGATAACCCTGTTGGCGAAGTGATATTGGTTGGTAGTGTGCCTGGACGCGTGATTGGCGTCCTCGAAGAGAGCGATGGTGGCTTTGGTCCCAGTGTGACGACGCCTACCATCTATATGCCTTATACAACGGTGATGTCGCGTGTCACGGGTAGTACCAATATCGACCGCTTTGTAGCGTTATTAGATGACAGTATCTCCTCTAGTGCCGCAGAGACTGCCATCTCTGACTTGATAGAGAGTCGCCATGGTAAAGATGACTTTGAGCTACGAAATTCAGACTCTATCCGTCAGACCATTGAGTCGACGACAGGCACGATGACTCTACTTATTTCATCAGTCGCGGTTATTTCATTGATCGTTGGCGGTATTGGGGTGATGAACATTATGCTAGTCTCTGTCACCGAACGTACCAACGAGATTGGCGTACGTATGGCAGTGGGCGCGCGTCAGAGCGATATCATGCAGCAGTTCCTCATTGAGGCCGTTCTGGTCTGTATCTTAGGGGGACTGATCGGTATTGGACTGGCCTTTGCTATTGGTGAGCTGATTAATAGTGTGGGCGGTGATAATTTCAAAGTTATCTATTCATCAACCTCTATTATTGCGGCTTTTGTTTGTTCGACGTTAATTGGCGTGGTATTTGGATTCTTGCCAGCGCGTAATGCTGCCAAACTAGATCCTGTTGAAGCACTTTCTCGAGACTAATAATCGATTATTGACTCACTTTAACCAAATCTAGAGCAGTCAATATCGATATAATGGCAAAAATTTAAAGAAACTAAAATAAATTGGCAATTTTATAAGAGAATTACACTTTTTTTATCATGTGGGGTTGTAATTGTCATAATAATATATATAATGTGCTCTCACGTTTAGGGATACAAACACTTTAAACGTTAGGGCTGTTAGCTCAGTTGGTAGAGCAGTTGACTTTTAATCAATTGGTCCCGCGTTCGAGTCGCGGACAGCCCACCATATTTAGTTTAATCTTTATTAATCGTTCTGCCCTATCCGGTAGTAGACTGATAAAGATAAGTTTAAAAGACATCATTAAGATGTTTAGTTTTAGAAAGTTCTTTAGTTAGAATTTTCTCTTGCAGAGTTAAAAAGCATCGCTTTTTTATATACTCTTCAGGGCTGTTAGCTCAGTTGGTAGAGCAGTTGACTTTTAATCAATTGGTCCCGCGTTCGAGTCGCGGACAGCCCACCATATTTAGAAAGCCCAGTTACTATCTTAGTAACTGGGCTTTTTTTCGTCTGGACTTTTTAAACGTTGTTTTTTAGCTATTAGTTTCTTAACTTTTATATACCTCTATTTATTATGCTTGCGTTTAAACAGTCGAAAGTTATCTCTCTTGCGCCATAGTAGTTTATGTCTGATCGTATCTTTGATGGTACGTGGATGCTTGGGCGCATGAGCGATAAACTCATCAAACTCTGCCTCACTCATCGCCAGCTCTCGACCATGTGCCATCATCACCATTGACGGTTGCAATGCTCTGATTTTTTTTAACGATTGGACATAAGCTTTAGGGTAATAGACAGGAAATGGCGCTACGAACTTGTGGCGCAACTTAATGATTAAATCAGCAGTGTATACTTCGCGGCTGGGCAGATGAAACAATGATAAATCACGATCCGTATGACCTGGCGTCTCTAATACTTGCCACTCATCGAACTTTGGCACAAGCTCACCATCTGTGACGGTGATATCCGGTTTCAGACTTGCCGAGTAATATAGGTTTTTAAGTGGGCGTCCTTGACGTCTGGCCACATAATATCCTAAATGTATATCTACGAAGTGCATCGTGTGCCCGCCAATACCGCTATACCACTGCTTTTTTTTATCAGCTGAGACAATCAGACAGCCAGTCTTTTCTCGAAACTTATTCGCACCGCCTGCATGATCAGGATGCATATGCGTGACCACTACTACTTTTAGATCGGTGACGGGTCGTTTTAACGTTGTCTTAATATAGTCAAGCACCATCGGTACATCAGCACGGCAGCAGCCATCTAACAGCATTATTTTATCTGGATATACTGCCAGATAGCTACTCTGGATATATCCTTCTAAACGTACAATTTCACATAGACTCATTGGTGTTCCCTACCTCATTCGTCATTATTATTGTAAGGCTTTTGTTCAGTTTTATAGCCAATCTTTAGTATAGCGCCCGCCACCACAAATAAAACGACTTTGAGTGAACGCTTGTGACTATATATAGAAGCGATGCAGCATACAGAGACAATGCGACTAACAATTAACTATGCACAACTTATTGTTAATAACAGCATGTATGGTTCTATCCATGATAATTCTCACCTTATTAATTAAAAGCAAAAACCCAGCGCTTAGGCTGGGTTTGAGAAAACACTTAATATTTGGATAATTTGTAAATTACCTACTTATCAACTATGCAAGGTCACGAACCTTTGGCTCACGTTCCCATAGACGAGACTTAGCATTACTAATAAAGGCATCTAACTCGGCTAATGGCGTCACGAATTCATCTTTTTCAACTGGCAGTTTACTTAGGATAAATTCATCAGTCGCACCGCAATAGGCGATGGCTTTGCAATGATTATACGCATCATTGAACCAATCTAACGCAGAGCTATCTTTTGCGAGCTTTTTAGCTTGGTCAGGCATGATGATACTAACGACGGCATCAAACATCACTGACGGACCACCAGCGAGGCGCTCATCAGCTTGTATACGTGTACCATCATCTAATACGACTTCTTTGTTAGGCGCTACGATTTTGACGCTAGCACCTTGCGCTTTGGCAGCATCTTCGAATTTTTTGACTTCACTGCTATTAGAACCTTCTGCGACTAAGATACCAATCATACGACCTTTCAAGCTATCAGGCGTTAGGCCAATAGTTTGTACCGCTTTAGAGGTTCCCAAGTCTTGGACAGGTGCTGCCGCATCCGCTGGCTCTGGTAGCTCCATACCCAGTGCAGTCGCTACGCGATTGGCCAAGTCTTCATCGATATGGATCAAATGGCTAAGCATACGCGTACGTACATGGGCTGTATCTACTTTACCTAGCTCAAATGCATAAGCGGTTGCGATATGTGCTTGTTCAGTTGCTGTCTGACTACGATAGAACATACGTGGCTGGCTATAATGATCTGCAAAGCTCTCGTCACGTACGCGACCTTTTACGCCATCATCTAGTTGCTCATGGAATGAGTTAAAGCCACGTTTAGCGCTTTCACGAGGACGAGTTGGATCTAGGCTTTGTGGCTCATAGAGTACACGCGTCTTAGGCACTTGCATCTGCATATGACCATCTTGCTGATTATTAGCAAACGGACATTTTGGTGCATTGATAGGAATCTGGGCAAAGTTTGGTGAGCCTAAACGTGATAGCTGGGTATCCAAGTAACTGAACAAACGACCTTGTAATAATGGGTCATTACTAAAATCAACACCCGGTGGCAAATGCGATGGGCAGAATGCTACCTGCTCAGTCTCTGCAAAGAAGTTATCTGGATAACGATTCAATACCATCTTACCCACGACTTTCACTGGCACCAATTCTTCTGGAATCAGCTTGGTTGCATCGAGATGGTCAAATGGGAATTCGTTGGCTTCTTCTTCAGTAAATAACTGTACCCCAAACTCCCACTCAGGATAGTCACCGTTGTTGATTGACTCAAATAAGTCACGACGATGATAGTCAGGATCAGCGCCTGAGATTTTCACTGCCTCATCCCATGTTGTTGACTGTACACCCAATACTGGCTTCCAATGGAAACGTACAAAGGTACTCTTACCGTCTTTATTGATTAATCGATAGCTATGAATACCGAAGCCTTCCATCATGCGTAGGCTACGTGGTAGACCGCGATCACTCATCAGCCAAATTAGGTTATGCATGGTTTCAGGACTTAATGAGACAAAATCCCAAAACGTATCATGAGCAGATGCCGCTTGCGGGAAACCACGATCTGGTTCTGGTTTTACCGCATGGATCAAATCTGGAAACTTCATCGCGTCTTGGATGAAGAAGATTGGCATGTTGTTACCAACGATATCCCAGTTACCTTCTTCTGTATACATTTTCACAGCAAAACCGCGTACATCACGTGGCGTATCTTTTGAGCCTTTGTTACCCGCTACCGTTGAGAAACGCGTAAACAATGGCGTTTGTTTACCTGTTTCGGTCAATACTTTGGCAGTCGTATATTCTTCTAGTGATTCTGTCAGCTCAAAATAACCGTGTGCGGCACTACCTCGAGCATGGACGATACGCTCAGGGATACGCTCATGGTCAAAATGATTAATTTTTTCACGTAATACAAAATCCTCTAATAGCGTTGGCCCACGTGAACCTGCTTTTAGAGAGTTTTGGTTATCAGCAATAGCCACACCTTGTTGCGTGGTTAATACTTTAGTGTCATCACCTGCACGCTGATGGGTTTCGCCACCATTGCCACGTTCCGTATTCATGTTTTTGGCGGGGTCCGTATGATCGATATTATTATTCATAAAAAGTCCTAGCTAATAGATTGAGAGTGCTCTTTTAAATCATTAAAAGAGTGCCTACACAGGTTTGATATCCTTTGAGATCGTGGTGACTTCATCTGTCATTTATTTGTCTGTGTTTCCAGCATTGCCGAGCGTTAAATTGATACCGCACTAAAATTCGTAAAGGAATAATAGGCTTAGGAGTTATACTACCCAAAAAATAAGTCAAATATAGTTGCGTATATAGTAAACCTTGTTGATATTTAGTTAACGTTTATAGACACTATAAAGAGACTACTTTAGATGGTCTAAAAGGCGCATAAACGTTAACAATAGAATCTTGTAATGTAGTTATTCTTTAAGGTATGCTTTTTATGAAGTACCAAAGACTATTGATAAATAAATTGGCAGGGTTTTAGCCTTATATTTATCTTCTTTATATCGTTGAATTCAAATGATTTCGTTACAAGAGAACCGAGCGCAAGCTATACCTTAGTATGGTTAGCGAGGATGATAATGTAGCGGATTTGTAGGGATTTGATGATGCGACTATTTTATATAACTATAAGGCTACCTACCATGTTACCAACTCTAAGCTCCCCGACTAAAAAACCTTATCACTCATTGCTAGTAGGCGCGTCAATGGGTCTAATGGCATTAACGTTCAGTCAAACGGCTGCTGCTATCACAACCAAAAACGTGACCTATACGGTCGATGATAAAGCATACGAAGGCTATTACGCCAAGGCAGATAAGCCAAATGCACCTTTTATCTTATTGATTCATGATTGGGATGGTCTAACTGACTATGAGCGCAAACGTGCTGACATGTTAGCGGCTGAAGGCTACAACGTATTGGCAGCCGATATGTTTGGACAAGGCATTCGCCCTACTTCTATCGAAGAAAACAAACGCCTAACTGGGGAACTATATGATGACCGTAATAAAATGCGCCGCATATTGGCAGGGGCATTAACGGCAGGACAACTACAAGGCAACGATGTGCGTAAAGGCACGACCATGGGATATTGTTTCGGCGGTACGGTCGCGTTAGAGCTAGCACGCTCAGGCTTTGAGCAAAAAGCCTTTGTACCCTTCCACGGTGCCTTCGATATTCCAACTGGTCAAAGCTATGACAAAACTATGGGAGAAATCCTAGTATTTCACGGCTCTGCTGACCAATCTGTCTCGCTAGAGAGCTTTGCGACTTTGGGCAAGACATTAGAAGCAGCCAAAGTCCCTCACGAAATGGTTACCTACAGCGGTGCGCCACATGCCTTCAGCGTGTTTGGCAGCGATAGATACGATGCCCGCGCTGATGAGCGCTCTTGGAAGCGTTACTTGGACTTTTTAGCAGAAGAATATAAATAACCTAGCAGCACAAGTTGAATAAGTAATAATATAAGCAAACCCAAACAAAAAGACACCTCAATTAAGATCTGATAACGATTCATTGAGGTGTCTTTTTTTATACAGTCTTAAGTATTTAATTCTTTCGAAATACCAATAGCTGATTATTAGCAGGCATTGCATAATTTTTAGAAAGTTGTAGATGATGAGCATTTGCTAAACTGACGATGTCTTCTTTATCTCGAATACCACTATCAGGATTACCTGCTCTCAACATCGCATCAAATCGCTGATTGCCCTCACTGGTATATTTGCCATGCTCATTAAAAGGGCCATATACAATCAGCTTACCGTCCACAGGTAGCGCATCACCAGCCAATGCAAATAACCGCTCAACCAAAGCCCAGCTAATAATATGCAAAGTATTGGCTGTAAATATCGCATCGTAAGGTTTGTCTACATGACTGCTATCTAAATGACTACTAACAGGTACAGAGTCTTGCGCCAAATCAAACGCTAATGGCAAATATAAATTAGGTGCAGGATACGCATTGTGCCAAGCGATTATATGGCGATGATTACTAATCACATCGCTAGTTTGCCATTTTAAATGTGATAAATGAGGCGCAAAGTAAACACTATGCTGACCTGTTCCAGAGCCAACTTCTAGCACATGACTAAAGCCTTGTAGCTCTGTTTGAAGTAACTCTAAAATAGGCTGCTTATTATTTTCACACGCTTGAGAAAACGGCAATGCAGAAATATCTACTTTATTATTTGGATTATCACTCTCCAGATTATCGTCATGCATTACTATCCTCCCAGACCTTTTTTTATGCTCTCAGTATTGATAGCAGTAGATGAATAAGCACTGTCTAATACTGCCTGACTACCAAACAACTGACTACTAGTAAATACCTGCCTCTACCCCAGCGGCAAGCGTCATAGCAAGCTCTTCTACTTGCTCAGCAAAGCTATCTTGCCAATCGCCTTGTAGTATCAGCGCTTCTTGAATCCATGACCAACGTAGCCCTGTCGTAATCGTTTTGAGTGCAAGCTTGGTACCTGTACCATCATGCCCTGCCCGTATATATACCGCAAATGGCATACCTTGCTTCTCTTCTAACACTGGATAGTAGCAACGATCAAAAAAGTCCTTGGTCAGCCCTGCCATATACGCCAGATTCTCAGTCGTACCTAGCAGTAGCGCATCAGCAGCCAACACATCTTCAGGCTGCGTGTCCTGCGGTGATTTCAAAATGACAGTGATATCTATATCAGGATGATTGGCACCGTCATAAGCTGCCTGCGCCAATTTCTGAGTATTGGGCGATGGTGCATGAGCGACGATGAGTAACGTCTTATTAGCCATGTTAGGCATCTGTACCATTGTTAAACACTAGGTTTTGAGTAATGGCAGGATCCAAGCTATTGCCTACTGGGCAGGTCAACGCAGTTTTATAAAATCGTTTTAAGGTACTCTCATCCAATGCCTTTGAGAAGTTGACTATAACGTGTATTTCACTCACACGCCTTGGTTTGGCAGCCATGACCTTGGTAACCTCTGCGGTCGTACCTGAGATATCGATATCCATCGCTTCGGCTTTGATACCAATAATCGTTAAGATACAACTGCCCAAACTGGTCGCTAGCAAATCAGTCGGTGAAAACGCTTCGCCCTTACCATGATTGTCTGTCGGCGCATCGGTAATGATTTGATTATTCGACTGTAGATGGATGGCTTGGGTGCGTAAATTGCCTTGGTAGGTTACTTTTGATGTAGTCATGGAGTTCTCTTTAATAGTTTTTACTGTTAAATTAGTAATAATTTAACTATGTTTAAACATTTTCTATGAATTATTTAAAAAGCATGTTGCGTCATAAATGAAACCCGTGATTCCATCTAAAAGATCTTCTTTATTTTCTGATCGACGCACTAGCTCTTGTAAAATCATGCCATTTCTTCGTGCTTCTAAACTCGACGGATCTACATGATCAAAATCTGGAAACACACTTCCGTAAGTTACAACATCTTCTATTAACTCTCGCCATTTAACTGCAAACTCATCAGTATTATCTGAATTACATGCATAGGAAAAAGCAGCTGCGACTGCATCCGCAAGTTGCACTCCTGCAAAATCTTTTGAATCAACTAAATTAATAGGCTCTGTTAAATTAAATGTGATAGGAAGTTCTTTATCACCAAAACTTGAGAACACTTTGTCAGTCCGCCCTATCATTGTGTTTAGCAATTCTTGGTCTGTTTCTAGAGGCTTAGATTTGTCGCAGTATGCTGTTAGCGTTTTATAGCTTTGCCCCCAATCAGATAATAATGTATATAGACTCGTATTTGTAAGGTCAAGACTCCATTTTCCTGATCCTTCTCCTATATATCCATTAAGCTCTTCGATTACAGCACTTTGATTATTTGCAGAAAAAGTAAGTATATATTCGAGAGTTTTCGAGGACTCATCAGCGAAACTTGTATGGAATAGTGCTTTTGAACTATCAAAATTACCAGTTCTCATCAGAGCTTCAAAAGCTTCAAATATTTCCTCTGCCTGAGCTCCACTCCTTAAGAAGTCTATATAGAGCATAGTACTTACAAACTTATGGAAATTAATACCATAGAATATAGAACTAATTCTTGCAAGAGACGGCTCGAAAATATATTCGAAGAACTTACCTGCTAAGGCATATTTTTTGTTAGAAACCGATACTTTCATTTTTCCATGTAATGAATTTAGTATTTCATCTAGTGCCCTACGCCCTTTAATTTTTTTAACTAATTTCCCACCTTTTATTTCACCATTTTGAATTTGATACTTTTTTATAATGTGTGCGACTAAAGCTTTTGCTTCCTCATCCTGAATGACAACAGCTGCATAACTAAATATTGGCTGTTTAGAATCTAGTAATCTATTGCCAGTAAAGCCTGATTCGTCAAAGTATACATTTGCATGTTCTTCCAAACCCACCTCCAAAATCATAACAGCTCATTATCCCAGATAATTGATACTATCCAATACCGATAATATATCAACACAAGCCTAAGAATACATTCCTATATTAGAAAAGATTTAACACCTAATAAATTACTGAGTTTTTATTCACTTAAATTCAAAAAATAAGAATACTGCTGACCAATCTCTAGGTCTCAACCCGAATCTCTGTTACTTATCTATAAACCACAGGCAAAAGGAAACCTCCTTTTACCTATGCAGAAGGAGGTTCTCTAGGAATAGAAAGTAACAATGACCTATTCTCACATGGGCGAACCACACTACCATTGGTGCTACGATGTTTCACTTTTGAGTTCGGAAAGAGATCAAGTGGGGTCATCGCGCTATTGTCGTCAGCAAAGGGAGTTAGATATGATTTTATAATTTGACTATAAACATTACTTTTAGGCTAAAACGACAACTAGAGCATACTACACAACTTATGGAACATTATTCCGTTCACAGTACTTCTTCAAATTATTCAACCGAACCTGCATTTCCCATCCAAAAATCAAGGCACTAATAGGACCAAATAGCTTATTAAATACTTTACCTTTTAATTCATAATTGTAAGTAAAGATAACCAAAGACTCTCCGATACCAGTGCTCTTTACATTCCAAGCACCGCTAAACTTTTCAAGTATTCTTGGACCTTTTATCATTTTTACTGCTGCCACATCTGGACTTTTGTAAGATATATACTTGGAAACCATAACCATACCCAGTTTATTTTTACAATATGATTCTTCGCCAATACCAGCATTCTGTGAATTGCCTAAAAGCCTAGCTTCATTCAAATAAGGGTCCCAGTCTAATCTTATGTAATAGTCTTGAGTAACTTCAAATACATAATTCTGACTTGAATTAATTTTAATAGAGCGTTTTATTGTTTTCATTTTTTTAGAAAATACCGTAGTAAGTAATCCCTCAATAAAACAAAGGGCTAAAATGTGTGGCAGAAAAAATGTCTATTTATCTAAATCACACTGAAATATATATCCGATAACCTAATAGCAGAATGAGTAAGCCCTAAAATAACGAAAAGTATAAATAGTATGAGTCGCTATTAAGTGCCACATAACAGTGAAGATCCAGTCCAATAGTCACTAGCAGAAATTTTTTATCGAAAAATATAACTGCACAGCGTAAATAATTAAATAAAATCAGTTAAAAAGAGAAACTCTGTTCCAACCAAAAGCTTTTGACCTACCCTCTACACTGGCCGAACGCTCCAGCCTATCTACAGATTATGCTATTCTATATTGGATATATATAAGCATTTATTTAGTTTTAGCAAATTTTTTAGTCATTGCTAATTAAATTATAAATCCAGACACAAATACTTTAAATAGGCGTTCCATATGTTTATAAAAAAACATTTTTTTCATTTATCTGTTTTTACCATGATATTCATGTTTTGCAGTAATGCACAAGCTAAAACTCATCAAGATAAAATCCAAGTAAAGGTATTTATCGCAGCGATGTTTGAAATTGGTGAAAATAGCGGAGATAAAGCAGGCGAATTTCAGCATTGGTATAATCAATACTTTACAGATAGTAAGCCTATAAAAGTAGAAGGTGCCCATAGCCCAGTTTATTGTAATTCAGAAGGTGTCTGTGGTTCGGTATTAGGGATGGGTAAAGTAGGGTCTTCAGCGTCCATGCAAGCAATCACACTTTCTCCCAAATTTGACTTTAGCAAAAGCTACTTCGTTCTAAGCGGTGTCGCGGGAACCCCACCGAGTAAAGGCACAATAGGTGATGTAAGCTGGGCGTCTTGGCTCGTAGATTACGATTTAGGTCACCGCTGGAAAGCCGAAGAAGGTGAAAAAGGCGCACCAACGTTTACACCACGCAAAGGCTATGAAGATATTCGCCGCTATCAACTTAACTCTGAACTGCTAAAATGGAATCTACATCTAAGCCAGTCAGTTGCTCTAAAAGATTCAAAAGAAGCCAGCGCCTATCGAATGAAATATCCTGATGCAGCAGCACGACGGAGCCCAGCTATCACCGTAGGCACTCATATGACAGGAGATACCTTCTTTCATGGTCCAGGATTGTCAAAACAAGCGCAATATATAGCTGAATTATATAATGCAGATGATTACATTATCACTGAAATGGAAGCTGCTGCAATAGCACAAGTACTTAACAGAACGGTAGGTATTGAACGCATAATGAGCTTACGTGGCGCAGTGAATTTTGACCAAGGTAATCCAAATGAGACCACGCTTCAACATCTAGATCCAGCGCCAGGAGAAACAGCTGGTGGCTTTGCAGAAACAGTAGAAAATATAGTACTAGTAGGATCAAAAACTGTCGATCACATCGTTGATAACTGGGATGTCTGGGAAAAAGGTGTGCCAGAATTCAAAGAAGAATAAAGAACTCCAAGATAAATTTTAAGTAGTACAACAAACAGTTAATAGTTAGCAGTCAGTAAGTAGCTTCTAGAATGGGTTTACGCTCATTCTGGGAACTGCTATGGCTAAAAGCTCTATTATCAATATAGCTCTTCCATTACAGCTACATTAGAAAATCATTAATTCCTCGATCCGCTTACGCTCATTAGATAGCATACGATTAAGTAAGCTATAGGATTCATCCTTGATAAAGATGACACTACCACTCAGCTAAATAATCAAGATACTGTATCACTCGTAGTAAAGGGTACTTCATGTCCCAATATCAATGCTTAATACCTCACGGCTCCCTCTTTTGATCATACTAAAAGGATGGAAGTGGATATTATGGTGTCGTGTATCGCTTATAAACTCTACTGGCTAGGTATAATCTAATACATTTGGTTAGATTTAACGGCATAGTCTTGCCTGATGATAGATATTTCTTTTGTCTTAGG
This sequence comes from Psychrobacter nivimaris, assembly GCF_043419765.1. Lineage (NCBI taxonomy): Bacteria > Pseudomonadati > Pseudomonadota > Gammaproteobacteria > Moraxellales > Moraxellaceae > Psychrobacter > Psychrobacter nivimaris. The sequence goes on from NZ_JBHOFX010000002.1 coordinate 835,010, forward strand.
GCACGGGTTTCGCTTTAAAATAGTACATACGCAATGAAAGCATCTGTGATTCTGTAAGTAGTAAGGTTCGCATATACGTTATGGTATTGGCAAAATAATTTTTAATGTTAGACAAAGAAAAGCCCTCTTCGCGTTAGCGAAGGGGGCTTTATTTAGAATAGAGAGCTGACGAAAGAGAAGAGCGCCGTAAAAATTGCATGCCAACTTTAGGCAGCGCAAGAGCAAATCTTTTTAATAGGATTTACTATGTAGATCACTAGGAATAAAGATAGACGCAAAGAAAAGCCCCCTCCGCGTTAGCGGAGGAGGCTTTATCTAGAATAGAGAGCTGACGATGACCTACTCTCACATGGGCGAACCACACTACCATTGGCGCTACGATGTTTCACTTCTG
>NZ_JBHOFX010000003.1:0-646725 GCF_043419765.1 Psychrobacter nivimaris
CCGATTGTACCGACGTTGACGTGTGGCTTGTTACGTTCAAACTTGGCCTTTGCCATGGGTATTTCCTCTTTTTTTGGTGAATGATCAATAAAAAGCTGTTTAATGGCTCATAATAGAATTAAATCATCATAAACCTAGCTATCAACCGCACGAACCACTGCTTAAACAATGCTCCGAACTAATTCTTGTATCCGTTATTATACGCTGACTTGTCTTAAATAGTCATACATCTCTCAATCGAAATCAACTTCTCTCTAACTAGTAGATATAAAGCTCGATTGATTATAACCTTTCTTATAACCGTATAATTATCTTGATATGCAAGGTCGCGATATTAGCTGACCGACATCATCAAACAATCCGTAAAATCCGTTAACATATGGAACAACAGTCCAATTCCAATGATGTTAAAAGGCTTACGAAGAAAGAGTAAAACAAAATACACTAGCATCGCATAATAAGTATGTAACGGATGAAAATTAATGCTACATCTATTTGCCTGAAATATTGGGTTTGCTACCAGATGGTCTATATCAACCAACATGGTCGCAAGCAAAATCAGATATGCTTTTTTCCACTCTTTTCTAAAAAACGCAATCGCGATAAAAAGAGGAAAAACAAAGTGCAAAAAATAGTGTATTAACGTCTGCATAATGACCTATTAGTTTTAGTCTTCTCTATATAAGACCATCAAAACCAATATTTATTAATATACTGACAGCACTAAAAGGCAACACCTCAGTGTCACCTTTGAATCATTGTCTACCGCACTACTGTTATATATTTCAATATTCTATAATTTCGATATCGACGCAAAGTTATATAAATAGCAAAACAAGCATAAAAGGTATAAACAATAAATGGAGCTCATATCGAGAATTGAACTCGAGACCTCTCCCTTACCAAGGGAGTGCTCTACCGCTGAGCTATATGAGCGTATGTTAAAACCTTTGAGCTGCACTAAAAAAAATATCACGATACAGCAATAATTACTGACTCTCGTGATGATTTATTGTTATGCTTTGCGATGGTGTATATATGGAGCGGGTGGCGGGAATCGAACCCGCGTCATTAGCTTGGAAGGCTAAGGTGTTACCATTATACCACACCCGCATTTACTCTTATTCAGGATAACTCTAATCGAGAGTTATGAGATATAGAGAGTATGCTTGGCGCTATGACAAACTTTAGAAAATATGGTGGTGGGGGAAGGATTCGAACCTTCGAAGCTTTCGCGACAGATTTACAGTCTGTTGGGTTTGACCGCTCCCCAACCCCACCTTAGATTGCTTTGAACAAAAATGACTTACATTTAAGACAAATTCATAAAAAGCTACTTTAAGAGAGATGGTGCCGACTGCCGGGATCGAACTGGCGACCTACTGATTACAAGTCAGTTGCTCTACCAACTGAGCTAAGTCGGCTTGTTCTCTTAAAGTGGTGGCTATTCTATCAAATTTTTTGAGATGCGCAAGTACTTTTTCATCTTTTTTTAAATTAATTTGATATAAATATTTAAGTCACTGATTAAGCTAGTTTTTTTATAAATAAAAATATGGCAATAAATTGGCTTTTTGCTGGCAGCCTTTGTTTTTATCATATTACTGGCTATTTAATTAGCGAATACGCAAGCCGTTACAGGCCATTTCTACCGCTTTTACTAATGCCAATGCTTTTTTATTGGTTTCATCCCATTCTTTTTCTGGAACAGAATCAGCAACAACCCCTGCTCCGGCTTGAATGTGTATCTCACCACGGCGCATCACCGCAGTACGGATAGCAATGGCCGTGTCCATATTACCATTCCAACCTAAATAACCAACTGAGCCACCAAATACTGTTCGACGTACTGGTTCTATCTCATCGATAATTTGCATAGCGCGGATTTTAGGTGCACCCGACAGCGTTCCAGCTGGGAAAGTGGCACAAAAAACATCTAATGCATCTTTGTCAGCTCGTATCGTACCTTCAACGTTAGATGCGATATGCATCACTTGCGAGTAGCGCTCTATAAACATCTTTTCTGTGACTTTAACACTGCCATACTCGCAAACGCGGCCAATATCATTGCGACCCAAATCAATGAGCATCAAATGCTCGGTTGTTTCCTTCTCATCATTGAGCAGCTCTTGCTCAAGCGCTAGGTCTTCAGCCTCATCTCGGCCACGTTGACGTGTCCCTGCTAGCGGCCTTACCGTCACTTTGCCATTTTCGATACGGGATAGGATTTCAGGAGAAGCACCGATAATATCAAAGCGTTTGTGATCGTCGAGTGTATAACCATGCACCAAAAACAGATATGGTGATGGGTTTAGGTAGCGAAGCGCACGATAGACGGCTAGAGAGTCACCTGTATAGTCCGCGGTCAAACGCTGCGCTGGCACTACCTGCATGACGTCACCTGCGGCAATGTAATCTTTTATTTTATTGACATCGCTACAGTATTTTTCGGCACCTGTTTGCGATATAAATTTAGGCGTAGGCATTACAGGTGCGCGCAGGTTTGATGGCTCTGCTAGCTTTTCCTCGATTTGTTCTAGCTCACGGATAGCTGAACTGTAGCCATCCTCAGACTGACAATCAGCATAGACGATGATTGATAGCGTATTCTCTAAATTATCAAATACAATAACGCTCATCGAAAGCATCAGCCACATATCTGGCATCGACATTGGATTGGGCGCATCAGATAAGCCGACACTTGGCTCAATAACACGTACCATATCGTAGCCAAAGTAACCGACTAGACCGCCACTAAAGCTCGGCATCGTCGGCACATCTTCAGCAGTTGGCATATGATACTGCGCCATCAGCTCACGCAGGTAATCAAAGGGATTCTCTACTGACTCTGTATCAATATGATCGTTTCGTTTGGTCGTCATATTGCCATTAGCGTACTGCAAAATCAGATCACTACCCAATCCAATCATGGAGTATCGTGCCCAGCGCTCACCGCCTACCACAGACTCAAATAGATAGGCAGAGCCATTTAGATCACGCACTTTTGAGAATACAGATACGGGAGTCTGCGCATCCATCAGACGCTTTTTTACTAACGGTGCGTGACTAAAGCCCCTATCTCTAAAAGCTTGGTATTCTTCAAAAGTCATCATAATAGTGCTCTCTTAGCACCTTATAGGAAATAATAAAACTATAAGCTGCTCTATAAAATATAGCGCCAATATTCGGTAAAATATCGACGCTATAATGAGTCATTTGTTTAAAAAACGGCAAGCACAACAAGGCTCTTGATCAAAAATTACGACAAAGACCTAGTGTATATTTAAATTATGCACCGCCCATATTAAACAACCATAAGGCCAAACCGATAATTAGAATGGTCACAAATACCCATATAAACCAGCCGCCGCTCGCTTTTTTCTCTACATGACCTGCATGAGCAGGGTTGCTGATTTCTTGATCCATCGCATTATTGCCTTTAGTACCAAGATCGCGCGGCTGCCCTAAATTAGCCGTGCCTGAAAACTGGGCACTAGCTGCTTGTTTGGCTTTTAAAACTTCAGGGTCAGCTTCTTCTTGTAACTCTGTTTTTGTCGTTTTGTCGTGTTCGTCTTGGACTGCTGGCTCTTCATGCATTACTGGCTGCTCTTCTACCACTGGCGCGCTATCAGTAGATGCTGCATGTGATGACTCTGTAGACGTCACAGCCTCTGTTTCAGTTGTTATTGGTACAGATGTGTCAGTTACTACCTCTGTGGCAACTGGCGTTTCTTCTACTGGCGTAGGCGATGCTGCATCCGCGTCAGACAGTACTTCATCAATCCCTGTTTCTTTGACAACTGGCTCTGTAGCAACAGCTTCTTCGGTAGCTGGCTCTTCAATAGCCGGCTCTTCAACAACTGATTCAACGGTTTCGTGCGTAGAAGTGACTGAGTCTTCGGTCATATCTGAGCCGGCATCTACAGGTAAGGGCTCTACAGGTACAGTATCATCTTTAGCAGGTAACATTTCTTCGATACCAGTTTCTTTGACCACTGGCTCATTGCCTGTTTGCTCTATGATCGGCTCTTCTTCAATTAAAGCCTCTTTGCTCGAACTTTTTTCAAGAACGCTTTCCTCAACTACTTGCTCTTCGGTCACAGGCTCACTGGCAGGAGTTTCTAGCACAGTAGCGGTATTAGCATTATCCTGTGTATCTGCTACTAGCTCCTCTGTGGCTACTGGCGCTAGCGTTTCACTCTCTGACGTCGTCACGGGTGCAGCAGATGCCTGTACTTGAAAGCTAAAACTTGCAAAGCCAAGCGTATCATCTGCTTTTAGATGACTAGATTCATTACCTGCAATACGTTGCTCATTGATAAACGTGCCGTTAGAAGAGTCTAAATCCTTCACGTACAACTGACCATCTAACACACTGAGCACCGCGTGATTACGAGAAACCTGCTTGCTACCTAGCACTACGTCGTTATCACTACCACGACCTATAGATAAGCTATCACTAACCGTCAGTGTTAGGTCACCTAGCGCTTCGGTCAATGCATTCAGCTGCCAAGTTGTACTTGCTGCCGTATTCGTACTTTCTGTCTCGTTTGTCATGTTATAACTCCTTATTTTTCTATTGAATATCCAATGATGCTAAAAATAATAACTCTAAAATATTACTGCTAATTTATGATAAGTATTGTCGCTATTTCTTTAATGGTATTTGCCTAGGACGGTTTATTAAGTACTTTCCTCAAACACCATACAGTATTTACTTTGGTATAAAGTGAGGTTTTATAACTTTATCAAGCTTGCTATAGGGGATATTAAGGACAGGCATACCGTAAGCATATGGACCGATAGAGTAATGCTGATAACGAATGCTAACGCCTGTATCTGTCAAAGTCACATTATCGCTTAACGTAAATGGCCAGTTTTTCTCATAACTGCTCGCGTCTTCGGCAACCGTTTTGACCCACACTTTATACGCCTCATAGGCAAGCGCCTCAAAACGAGGTTTTTGCCCTGAGATAAGCATGTCGTCAAGCGTGACTTGTTTTTTGGTACTTGGGTCAAATACTAGGTACTCGCTATAAGGCATGCCGTGTGCACCGCCCGTATAGACGTAAGAGCTTATCTCAAACAGTTCAAAGTCATCGACATGACCTAGATAATCGGGCGCTACCATCAGATTATAACCCCACGACACATCATCAGGCGTATCTTGGAATTGCGAATTCACAAAGCTATCAAGAGCAGCCGTAACTTCTTTCTTGCTACTTTTACCCTTGATAGGTGCTGACTCTGTCATCTGACTATTGACGACTATGTTATCGATACGGGCATTGGCAATCTCATCTATCCAGTTTTGACTACTTTTAAGATATTTAACTTCAATCTCTGGACAGTTATCACGCTTGTCACACGTCTCTTGTATATTACTGGGTAGTTGATACGGTAGGTATTCCGTACTGCTAATAAAGCTTCCTGCATTTACCGACATACTGACTGCACTTAATAGTAGGCTGCCAGTCAACATAGCAATTGAACGTCTCTGGCTTACCTTCATCGAAAATAGATCAGCCGACATAGATTTATCATCAGTTTGAGTCGTAGTGTGCATATGTCCTCTTTTACAAATATAAAATGCCATTCAATATTCTACCGTAACAATTGCAATGTATTGTAGGAAGACTGTTCACGTTTTTGAGGTGATGTAAGCAAACGGATATCTGATTCTTACTACTTAAGACGTAAATACAGGCAATAAAAAAGACACGGCTGGCGTGTCTTAATCAATAGACGATATAAGCGTATAAATAAATTTAATGTTCGCGTGTGCTACTAAAAGTCACTTCTGGATAGCGGTCTTGCATCAGCTGTAAATTGACACGTGACGGTGCAAGATAGGTTAGATAACCGCCCCCATCTAATGATAATTGGTCATGAGCTTTTTTCTTAAATTTCGCCAATGCTACTTCATCATCGCAATGAATCCAGCGTACCGTAGCTATCGATACTGGCTCAAAGGTACATTGCACCTTGTACTCTTCTTTTAGACGATGCGCGACCACTTCAAACTGTAGGACACCGACTGCGCCTAAGACCAAATCATTATTAATCTGCGGCATAAATACCTGCGTTGCACCCTCTTCACTTAACTGCTGCAGGCCTTTTTGCAACGCTTTTGATTTAAGCGGATCTTTTAGCACCACACGGCGGAACAATTCAGGGGCGAAATGCGGAATACCCGTAAAACTTAACTCTTCGCCTTCAGTAAAGCTGTCACCGATAGAGATGGTGCCATGGTTATGCAAACCAATGATATCACCCGGATAGGCTTCTTCTAGTGCCTCGCGGTCACCTGCTAAAAAGGTCAAAGCATCGGCAATACGTACGTCTTTACCCAGACGTACATGCTTCATTTTCATGCCCTTCTCGTACTTACCAGAGCACACTCGCAAGAACGCAATACGGTCACGGTGACGCGGATCCATATTGGCCTGAATTTTAAAAACGAAGCCCGTAAAATCTGTCTCGGTGGCTGATACTTCACGCTCAGTCGTTGGATGAGCTTTTGGCGGCGGTGCATATTTGACCAAGGTATCAAGTACCATGTTTACCCCAAAGTTACCCAATGCCGTACCAAACAATACTGGCGTCATCTCGCCAGCCAAAAATGCTTCAACACTAAACTCTTCTAGCGCCATCTGTACCAGCTCAAGCGACTCTTCAAAAGCGTCAAACATCAACTGTCCTAGACGCTCACGGATATCTGGATAATCGTAGCCTTCTCTGGTCTCAGAAACCGTCATCTTGCCGCCATTACCTTTTTCATAAAAGTAAGTTTTATTTTCAGTCAAATGATAGACACCGATAAAATCTTGACCCATACCGATAGGCCAAGTTACTGGGATACATTTGATTTTCAATACTGCTTCGATTTCGCTAAGCAACTCAAGCGGCTCACGAATCTGACGATCTAGCTTGTTGACGAATGAGATGATAGGCGTATCGCGCATACGACATACTTCCATCAGCTTGATGGTTCGTTCTTCGACACCTTTTGCACCATCGACCATCATCAGCGCACTATCCACTGCGGTCAAAGTACGGTAGGTATCTTCACTAAAGTCGGCGTGACCTGGGGTATCTAGCAGGTTGACCATATGGTCTTTATACGGAAACTGCATGACAGACGTCGTAATCGAGATACCACGCTCTTGTTCCATGCTCATCCAATCTGAGGTTGCATGACGATCTGTTTTACGGCCTTTTACTTCGCCCACTACCTGAATCGCTTGACCCCACAACAGGAGTTTTTCGGTCATGGTGGTCTTACCAGCATCGGGATGCGAGATAATAGCAAAGGTGCGGCGCTTAGCAACTTCTTTGTTTAATTTCTTTGGATCTACGCTCATAATTTTCAGCTTCAACAGTTATGTGATTTAGAAGTGACTCTAAATAAATAAAATAAATAATGAGCGTATTGTAGCGGATTTAGCATCAGGGTGCAGAATTAGCGTATAAAAAAACACGCCCCGTTATTTAAACGAAGCGTGTTTTTGGGCTTTTAAATTGCGATTATCCTGCTTGAGTAGCACGACTAATAGCCATCAATCCATCTCAATAGTAGCGTTCTATTTGCTCAGCTAAGAAGTCGCCAGCCACTTCATTGACGATTGTACAATCGACTACGTCAAAACGACTGTCCGTATTCGGGTCAGTACTACCTTTAGCGACATAATTTGCTTCATAGACGTCTTTTCCGTACTCAACACCGCTATATTCATAAGCAGGCTGATCATCGTATTCGAAAAACATAACTTGCGCGGCTTGTTGCTGATTGCCTACGCCAACGCCGAACTGAGAAGTTCTATGATCTCTATCTGCACTAAAGCGAGTTTTGGCCACTTCAATCCATCTCTCTATTGAGGCGTATCCAGTCTTGTTTTTCTCATTAAATGCCAAAAACGAGCGCTCACTGGTTACCACAGGGATATAACAAACCGACCCTTCAGGAAAAGCAACATTGGTCGGAATTTCAGAATAATTATTTAAGTCGGTAATAATACCGTATCTATTGTTCACGTTTGTACTAGAAACATAGCTGTTCGCACGCAGCCCTGATAAGTTAAGCGTCTTATAAGTGGTTTGGTAGTCTAGCTGGTTGTTGGTGTTTTTTTCATAAATGGGCCGTTTGACCGTCCGATTATTAACCTCGATGTCTTTGTTTTCAAGTCGACCCTCGAAGTTATCTGCTAGTACGGTTCTGTCTAAATCATTCAGGCTTTGATTGCTATAACTGTTGATGAGATTGGTTGTTTTGATCTCGCGCGCACCAGTACGATACGTTTCATCAATTCGCGCAATTGCCGTAGCATTGGCTTTGCTATCGTAACTATTAGCAAAGCTTGTCAATGTAATCTCGCTACTAGCCGTCCCATAAGCGCCGTCTTCTTCCTCGCACCCTATCAAAGCAAGCGTCGTCAAAAAGCAAACACTAGGTATCGCAATCCATCTATTCATCAAACAATGTCCTTATGATTCAGATTTTTATTATCCGTACTGATAACGTATATATGGCTCATTACCGCTATTGTACCTCTTTGACGGCTGTACGATAAGATTGTAAATATAAAAACGAATAAAACTGTGTCCGAAATCTCATTTACAAACTAGCAGTATATATTTACTCTCTATGCACTGAGCTGCGTGAGCGATTTGTTATGCTAGGTTTCACATTAGGATTTACCATTTAAATATAAACATAAAAACTCACAACAAAGGATGTGTCATGAAATCTTTATACTCTACCAAATCTACTGTTACTGGCGGCCGCATGGGTACAGCGACCTTGAGCGATAGTGATCTTGAAATCAATATGGTGCCACCAGGCGGTAATGAAAAAGGTAATAATCCTGAGCAACTACTCGCCATGGGTTATGGTGCTTGTTTTGATGGTGCTTTAGGCGTAGTCAAAAAAATGGAAAGCGCAACATTTGGCTCAACTGTTGAGACTTCTGTAGACCTACTACAAGGTGACAATCACGAATATAAGCTTGCCGTAAAAATCCATGTCATCGCTGACAATACAGACCTATCTGCTGACGAGATCCAAAGATTGGTCGAAAAAGCGCATGAAGTATGCCCGTATTCGAAAGCGACTAGCGGTAACATCGATGTCGAAGTCTCTTCAGAAGTAAAATAACGCATTTAGAGACTCGTTATTAACGTCTATTAAATTATAAATAGTCGATATTCATCAGATATTAAAAGAACTCAGTTTATCTGGGTTCTTTTTTTATTTTTAGCAATTTATTTATCCTAGACATGAAATATCGAAAACTCCAATATAGATTTCAATAAAAAAGAACACGATAGAACATCTCGTAACGGTTAAGCAGTTCGGCACGCGCTAATTTTATCGTTATAATAAGCGTATATATTTTTATCTAATAGCTGATAAGTGACTTTTATGACTGATGACATAGCTGACAATACCACCGATAACAACCACAACTCTCACCAAGCGCTTGACCCCAAAGCATTACCAAACTTCGATACCATGCCTAACGTGGCGCTGATGGATACCAGTCATGTAGACAAAGATCAGCCGCCTTTTATTTTGGTTGATGGCTCCTATTATCTGTTCCGCACTTATCACGCCCTACCAAAAACCATGCAAAACTCGCAGGGCCTAATCACCAATGCGATACGCGGTACACTCAACGCGCTACTCAAGCTGATGCGTCGCTATCACCCTACCCATATGGCTGTCTGCTTCGATACCAAATCACCGACTTTTCGCCATCATATGTCTGCTGACTATAAGGCTGCTCGTCCACCCATCGATGTCGAGCTGGTAGAGCAAATTCCTTATATTCATCGTTTAGTCACCGCATTAGGCATTCCACTGTTGCGTATTGAGGGTGCAGAAGCGGATGATATTATCGGTACACTTGCCCATCGCGCTGTCGAGCAAGGTCATCATGTGGTCATCTCGACGGGTGATAAAGACATGATGCAGCTGGTCAACGACTGCGTGATACTGGAAGACAGCTTTACGGGCAAAGTCACGGATACACCAGCGGTAATCGATAAATTCGGTATTAACCCAAACCAAATGATCGATTTCTTAACGCTAATGGGTGATGCCTCTGACGGTATCAAAGGCGTACCGGGTATCGGTAAAAAGACCGCTAAAGATCTACTCGTTGAGTATGGTGATATCGAAAATATGCTCAAACATATTGGCTTTATCAAAGGTCGTGGGGCGAAAGGTCTGATTGAACACGCTGACGATATTCCTTTTAACAGAAAGCTTGCTACCATCGTCACTAACTTAGCAATCGGTCAAGATTGGAATGACCTAAAAATCAATACCGATCCTTGTGCGCATATAGATGAACTGCGCGACTTATATAATGAGCTTGAGTTTAGAAATGAGCTGGCATCGCTTGATCATCCAAATCATCCTGCCAATGGCTCTAAAAGTGTTGCTGATAGCCAGGCCGATACGGAGTCACAGGCACAGGTGGCAAAATCGCTCCAATCCACCAAGAGCGACAACATCAAAGACAGCGCTAACCATGATAAAGCGTGGCACACTGTACTCGACGAGCCAGCGTTTGATAGCTTGGTCGAGTTGTTAGAAGCTGCTCCGCATTTTGTCATTGATACCGAAACCACTAGCGTTCATTGGCGTGATGCACAAATCGTCGGTTTATCCTTCGCGTTGCAAGCGCATGAAGCGTATTACATTCCGCTTACTCATAGCCTAGAAGGTGATGAGCTAACTGCCAAGCAGCTTGGTCGCGATACAGTATTAGCTCGCTTAAAACCTGTCTTAGAAAATCCAAATATCGGTAAAATCGGTCAGCATCTAAAGTATGATGCGCACATCCTCGCTCACTATGATATCGATCTAGTCGGCGCCATACATGAGCAGCCAAATAACTGGGCAATGGACACCATGCTTGCTAGCTACGTCATCAATGCGGCAGCCACTCGCCACGGCATGGATGATTTGGCACGCCATTATCTGCAAACGCAAACCATCAGCTTTGAAGATGTAGCAGGTAAAGGCGCTAAACAAGTTACCTTTGACCAAGTGGCCATCGATATCGCGAGCGACTATGCTTGTGAAGATGCTGATATCACCTATCAATTATTTGACGTATTCAGCGTTGAGCTGGCTAATGATGCCAATAACGCTAAATTACTACACGAGCTAGAGATTCCAACAGCAGAGATACTTTGCCAAATGGAGGCACATGGTATTTTGATTAAACGCTCCTTCTTAAACGAGCTATCAAAACGCTTTGATGAAGAAATTATCGCTCTAGAGAAGCGCGCCTATGAAGTGGCAGGTGAAGAGTTTAACTTAGGCTCTCCTAAGCAGCTCGGTGAAATGCTGTTTGAAAAGCTAGGCGTCGCTGGTGGTAAAAAAACCAAGTCTGGTCAATACTCGACTGGTGAGGCGGTACTATCAAAAATCGATCATCCATTGGTCGACATTACCTTGGAGTATCGCGGACTGTCCAAGCTTAAGAGCACTTACACTGATGCACTCGATAATGTCGCAGATAGCGAAACCGATCGCGTGCATACTAGCTACCATCAGGCATTAACGAGCACTGGGCGTCTGTCATCGACAGATCCTAACTTGCAAAACATTCCAATTCGTACTGCGACTGGTCGCCTCATTCGTCAAGCTTTTATCGCCCCAGAAGGTCGCGTTATTTTGGCAGCGGATTATTCACAAATCGAATTGCGTTTAATGGCGCATTTCTCAGGTGATAAAAACCTAACCTACGCCTTTAACGAAGGGTTAGATATTCACGCGGCTACCGCTGCCGAAGTACTTGGTAAGGATGTCGCAGACGTCACTTCAACCGAGCGCCGTAATGCTAAAGCTATTAACTTTGGTCTGCTATACGGGATGAGTGCCTTTGGACTTGCCAAGCAGCTACAGATGAGCCGCGGCGAAGCACAAGACTATATCGATATGTATTTTGAGCGCTATCCAGGCGTCAAAAACTATATGATTAATACGCGTGCAAGTGCTTATGAGCAAGGCTATGTCGAGACGATATTGGGCCGTAAGCTCTATACGCCTGATATCAACCATAGTAACCGTATGGTCAAGCAAGGTGCTGAGCGCGCGGCGATTAACGCCCCACTACAAGGCTCTGCTGCCGATTTAATCAAGCTTGCCATGATTGCGGTTGATAAAGTGCTGCCAAAAGAGCAAGCCAAAATGCTGCTACAGGTTCACGATGAACTGGTGTTCGAAGTGGATGCCGATAAAGTAGACGAAGTTAGCCAGCTAATTACTGATGCTATGCAAGATGTCTTGACGACTACGGCAGTAGAAAAAGGTTGGAACGTTGACTTTGCAGTGCCTTTATTAGTCGAGACTGATAGCGGTCAAAACTGGGATGAGGCACACTAATCATTAACTGCCATTTAATCAAGCATGTAAGGTATGATTATCGATGTACCTTACAGGTATGATAGTTTTTGATAACTGACACTACAATAAGTCATTATATATTGTTTATATTAACAATTACTTATGACCAGTTAGTTATATTTCATAACAGTAATATCTAGGTACGGGGTTTATAATAGGTCATCTGTTATACCCTAACTATTCGATATTTTTGCTTTAAAGTGAGCCTTTGGGTTCACTTTTTTGTTTTTAACACATTCTTTTTGATACGCAGGAGCCAGTTATTTTGAGTTCAGATGGCATCATTGAAATCCCTGGCATTATATTTTTATTAATATGCCTATTGCGCAGTTCACAATATGTTATGAAAAGTCATGTCAAACAAATTAAGGCTTTTTGGCTAGCAGCCGTACTTATACTTGTTTCTGTCATTCGTCGAGAGTTGAACTATCTACCAGACTTACTGGTTCCAAGCGATTTTTTGATGCTTGGTCAGTCTTATGACTGGTGGGAGGACAGCGTCCTTACCGTTATTTATCTCGTCGCGCTTGGTTTGCTGGTCTACTCAAGGCATTACCTATGGGCAGTGCTAAAAAACGTGCCCGTTTCGCTCTATCTTAGCGTTACTGTACTTGCTATCGTGCAATACATGGGCGAGAACGCAATTGTGTTCCCGCATACATTTGGTGAAATTGTCGAAGAGCTGGCTGAGACTGCCATTTATGGTATTGCCTTGACCTATTTATGGCGATTTAAGCTGGCTGACTATCAGTCGTATCTGGTACAGAAGTTAAATTATAAGTTTGACCACGCTAATAATTAAAACTATAAGTTTAATTTTTTATGTAGCAATCTGGCTACCGTACAAAGACTTAGCATGAATTTCATAAACAATTACGGCTACTCATCTTGAGTAGCCGTTTTGCATTCTAATCATCGTCTTACATTTTTTGAACATCCTGTCACACCTTACTACTAGTGAAAAGTTGATTAAGCGTACAAACTGAGAAGCATATTATCTACATTGCAATGAGCGATGCTTTAACAAGCCAGCGCGATATTTTTACTTCTAATGATGGCGACATCTAATAACTACAATAAGGAATTACTCATGGAAAACTCAAAAAACCCACTACCAGAAGAGATGGATCATATTGACGGTAATCGTCGTGACAATAATGACCACGTCGATAAGTTAAATAGCAGCAATCAGGATGAACAAAACAACCAATTGGTCGATTTGGACAATCCTATGCTGCATACCATCGATAACGATGATGTGATTGATAATAGTGCGGGATTTAATAACTCAGAAGTCGGTAGTGATGCGACCCAAGGACTAACACCTGCGCATCGTCAAAATATCGATGAGTCTCGTGTCGATGAGATTTTAGTTCAAGATAACCTTGATGACAGTGATTATCCAGATGCGATGGATATTGTGGATAGAGAAGCGGCTGAACGTAGCAACGATGATGATTTTTAGAACTTAATACGTCTGTTTATCTACCTCTCTAAACCAAAAAAGCACACTTAACTATATTAAGCGTGCTTTTTTTATTCTACTATTCAACGCACCAATACAACTACGCTCGACTCTCTAAACCCAACCATCTAGCGTGCCAGCCCAACCTTTTACCAAAGGCAGGCTTAACGCTTCAAGCAATTCAATATGTGTCTCATCAAGGTTTAATGCAGGAATATAATGGTACTCTTGCCCGCCTGCTTCAAGAAAATTATCACGGTTTTCAATGGCTAGCTCCTCTAGTGTTTCTAGACAGTCTGCCGAGAACGCCGGACTGATCACCTGTACCGAGCGCACACCTGACTGACCCCAATCTTCCAACACCACATCGGTATACGGCTTGACCCACTCTTGCTTACCAAAGCGGGACTGGAAACTAATAATCCATTCGTCGTCGTTCAGGCCAAGTTCATGCGCCACTTGTGCAGCGGTACATTTACAACGTTTAGGATAAGGATCGCCTTTATCGGCATAAGGCTGCGGAATACCATGAAAACTAAACATCAACTTTTCAGGCTTGCCATGTTTCTCTTGAAAACGGCGAATAGAGTTGGCCAATGCTTGAATATATAACGGATGGGCAAAGTAGTCTTTGACAATCGTATAGTTTGGCAAGTTGCGTTGCTTGAGCGTCCACTTCGTCAGCGCATCATATACGGCACCGCCTGAAGAAGCCGAATACTGCGGAAACAACGGCAGGATGACAAAGTGATCAACTCCTTCACCACGTAGCGCATCCATGACATCAGGCAAACCAGGATTACCATAGCTCATCGCAGGATGCACAGAGACACGAAATGGTGCCACACTATCGGCCAAACGTGGCTCTAATAGCTCAACTTGGCTTTTTAGTATTTTACGAATCGGCGAATCACCTTCCCAGATACTGGCGTAAGCCTTTGCTACGCGCTTAGGACGACTCGGCAAGACAAATAGATTCAGAATAATAGCCCATAGGAATTTGGGAATCTCAATCACTCGTGGGTCTGACAAAAATTGTTTGAGGTAGCGACGTACGGCAGGGGCCGTTGGCTCATCTGGTGTACCAAGATTCACTAACAAAACGGCAATACGTGGGGGCAATTTAGGTTTCATAGCAGCACTTTATTAGCAGTAAGTTATTAAGGGTTAGGTCAAAATAATAAGAGACGATACTGTTAAGACACAATTGAATAGACACCTCATTAGTGTAGCATTTTATCTATTAATGACGCGGGCTAAAAGCGCCCCTATACAATTTGATACGCAGTTGCTATTTATTAACTCTTGATTACTTGATGCTGGCGACTTATTCGTTATTCATTTATAAAGTATGTTCCATAAAAACTACGATCGATGCGCTCGAAAGGCGCGCTCGATGGTTGTACTCCAACGCGCATCACCATACAATAGGCAGGCCCAGTTTATAAAAACCGTGTAAGTAAAATAGCCTGTTAGCAACGTGCCATTTTGCTTTTATTTTATTGATGATTGTAGTCTTGCGAGGTAGCTTTGAACGCACGCTCTGATAATACCAGTGACCAGCATCCTAATTCACAACCTCACTCTAACAGCTCAGCCAATACCGACAGTGATTTAGGGTCTGTAGGTGTCGTTACGCCTCAGAATTTTCATTTTGCTGAGCCCTTAACGTTAGAATGCAACCGTACCCTACCCTCGTTTGACTTGATGGTAGAGACTTACGGTACGCTCAATAGCGAAAAATCAAATGCGATTCTGATTTGCCACGCGTTATCGGGCAATCATCATGCAGCTGGCTTCCATAGCGCTGATGACAAAAAAGCAGGTTGGTGGGACAATATGATTGGCCCCAATAAAGCAATTGATACCAATCAGTTCTATGTGGTGTGTGTCAATAATATCGGTAGTTGTTTTGGTTCAACAGGGCCTACCACTATTAACCCCGATAGCGTTGGTTCGGATAGTGTTAGTTTGGACAGCCTTGATGCAAATAGTAGCGATGAGCCACAAGTGTATGGCCCTGATTTCCCGCTGATCACTATCAAAGACTGGGTGAAAACCCAAGCAATGCTTTCAGATCGTTTAGGCATCGACGTTTGGCACGCCATCGTTGGTGGCTCAATGGGCGGTATGCAAGCGCTACAATGGTCTGTTGATTATCCAGAGCGATTAAAGCGCTGTGTGGTCATTGCCAGTACGCCAAAGCTATCTGCTCAAAATATCGCCTTCAACGAAGTGGCGCGCCAATCTATATTATCCGATCCTGACTTTAAAGATGGTCGCTATATACAAAAAGGCACTTATCCTCGTCGCGGACTGATATTGGCGCGTATGGTTGGACATATTACCTATTTAACTGATGACGCGATGAAAGCCAAGTTTGGTCGTGATTTAAAATCTGGCAAATTTATGTATGGCTACGATGTCGAGTTTCAGGTCGAAAGCTATCTACGCTATCAAGGCGAACGCTTTAGTGAAAACTTCGATGCCAATACTTATCTGCTCATGACCAAAGCCTTAGATTACTTTGATCCGACGCGCGATTATCCTTCAACGGTAGCAGAAGATACTCTAGAGTCGGCAGTGCAAATAGAAGACTCAATCGCGGCGTCAGTCGAATCTAGCAAAGCAAACGCACAGAGTGAGTTAGAAGATGCGGTAACGACGATTGAGGATATTGAGTCTGATCGTCAGCAAGAGCTTTCTGCGCTCAAAGCAGCCTTTGCTCATACAAAATGCCAATATCTGGTTGTGTCATTCACCACTGACTGGCGTTTTGCACCTGAGCGCTCACAAGAGATTGTCGATGCGCTGATGGCTACTGGCAAACCAGTCAGCTATATCAATATTGACGCGCCGCACGGACATGACTCATTCTTGTTTGATATTCCTCGCTACATGGGTGCGGTTAAAGGATTTTTGACTGCGCCATTTATTACCCCTAGCCGCCCAGCCACAGGAGAGCGCTCATGAGAATGGATCACCAACTGGCAGAGCGCTGGATTGCGCCGCAAGCACACGTACTGGACTTAGGTTGTGGTAATGGCGAGCTGCTTGCCCACTTACAGCAGAAACTAGGCGTGACAGGTTACGGACTAGAGATTGATGAAGACAAAATCAATGAGGCGATTGGTAATGGCTTATCAATTGTCGAGCAGGATCTCAATGATGGTCTAGCGCGCTTTGCTGATAACAGCTTTGACACGGTCGTCATGGCACGTGCCCTACAAGCAGTAAAAGCACCTGATGAGTTGTTGCTTGATATGCTGAGAGTTGCCCGTGAAGCAGTCATTACTTTCCCTAACTTTGCGCATTGGCAAAACCGCATTCATTTAGGGCTAAAAGGCATGATGCCTGTCTCTGAAGCGCTGCCTTACGAATGGTACAACACGCCAAACATTCATCTATGTACCTTTAAAGATTTTGAGCTGTTATGTGCGCAGCATGATATTCATATTATCAATCGTTTTGCGGTTAGTGATTCTGAAAAAGGTCATACACCTTTGATGAAATCGTTAATCAGGCAAGCCCCTAACTTGTTAGCAGACGTCGCTATCTACCGAGTGACAAAAAAATAACCGTTAAATCATTAACTATCTTGAGACTTTAGAGACTGCTAAACAGTGCTGTACGTACTGGTATTAACCTTAATAGATTGTTAACTTAATATAATTTTTTAGTAACTGTCTGATTTTGTTAAGGACAATCAAGTACAAACGTCTATGAGACCTTGTAATTAGTATTTGAGTTTCGTAAGTTTGGGTGTTAAGCTAGCAAAATATTGTCAGCCACCCCACTATTACGACCGTTTGTCTAATCAGTTAGGGTGAAATCTCTGATTTAGAGATGACAACCCACTTTTGCTAATGATTAGGTAAGTTCATATCGCAAGATTCCACCTAATTGTTATCGCCGTCTGACTGTCTTTAGCGAGACAATGTTTAGCGGTACAATTTTTTTGCTTATTAACTGCCTAATTTTGGAGCTGCTATGAAATTATTAAAAGCTGCGTTGTTTACTGCATTATTTTCTTGTGCTGGTTTAGCCAATGCTGAGTTAATATCAAACGTACCGCTTGATACCTCACGTTTTGAGCTTATGCCTGTGAGCGAGTTGTCTAGTCGTGCCGCCCAAGGTAACGATCACGCTCAGTTCTATCTGGCCAAGCGTTTGCAAAAAGGTGAAGGTATTGCGCAAAATACCCAACAAGCAATCCAGTGGTATACCAAAGCCGCTCAGCAAGGCGTTGCTCCTGCTCAGCTGAATCTTGCTATCATGTATTTGCGCGGCGAAGGTGTTCAGCCTAACTTGCAACAAGCCCGTTTGTGGTTAGAAAAAGCTGCAATGCGTGGCGATAACCGTGCCAGCTACACGCTTGCCCTATTAGATGAAAAGCAAAAAAATCTGGTCGATGCCTATAAATGGTATGACTTGGCTGCCCGTGATGGCATGCTAGATGAAAAAGTCCGCAACAAAGCGCGCGGTAAAATTGGTCAGTTGGCATTGAACTTATCAAGTGATGATATCGCTAGTGCTCGTAGCAAAGCGGATACTTGGTTCCAGAGTAAGTAGTATCTAACTTTCGTACTACGAATTGAATATAAAAAAAGCTCAGTATTTTACTGGGCTTTTTTGTTTTCCATAACATCAAGCCAAGCATTACAAACTATTCAAAACTCTAGCAAAATTTGCTACACTACGCGCGCATTAATCAATTCCACAATTTTGTTAATGCTTTAAACTGAAAAGATACTTTAACCCCAATGCACTAGGTTTACGACCTAGCCAGCAGGAGAAAAACATGAGCACTAACAAAGAAACCGTAATAACTGACGACAATTCAGCCCCTGTATACGATAGTGTGACTAATAATATCGTTGTCGCCGCACTATATAAGTTCACGCGCTTTGCTGATTTTGAACAGTATCGTGAGCCCATACTAAACACTATGCTCGATAACGATGTAAAAGGTACGTTGTTACTTGCCAGCGAAGGCATTAACGGTACGATTTCTGGTACTCGTCAAGGTATCGATACCGTACTTGACTACCTGCGTAGTATTGAGGCGATTGGTACGTTTACCTTCAAAGAATCCTATACTGACGCACAGCCTTTTTACCGCACTAAGGTAAAGCTAAAAAAAGAAATCGTCACTATGGGTGTCGAGAATATTGATCCATTGGAATCCGTTGGTCGCTATGTAAAACCAAGCGAGTGGAATGCGTTGATCTCAGATCCTGAAGTCACCTTGATCGACACGCGTAACGACTATGAAGTGCAAATCGGCACCTTCCAAAATGCAGTCAACCCAAACACTGAAACGTTCCGCGAGTTTCCAGAATACGTTTCAAAAGAGCTCGATCCAACCAAGCATAAAAAAGTGGCGATGTTCTGTACAGGTGGCATCCGCTGCGAAAAATCTACTGCCTATTTACGCGAGCAAGGGTTTGAAGAGGTCTATCATTTAGAAGGCGGCATCCTAAAATACCTTGAAGAAGTCCCTGCTAGTGACTCTATGTGGCAAGGCGATTGCTTTGTTTTTGACAACCGTGTGTCAGTAAACCACAACTTAGAAAAAGGCAGCTACGAGCAGTGTTTTGCTTGCCGTATGCCGATCACTGTCGATGACATGCAAAACCCTGCCTATATCAAAGGCGAGTCATGCCCACACTGTATCGACAAGGCAACCGATGAGCAAAAAGTTCGTTTCCGCGAGCGCGAGCACCAAATGCAATTGGCGAAAAAGCGTGGTGAAGCCCATATCGGTAGTGACGTGATGGATGTAATCGAAAAACGTAAAGCCGCTAAGACAGAAGCGCGTTTACAAGCGGAAGCTGCAAACAACACTAAAGCCA
Source organism: Psychrobacter nivimaris (assembly GCF_043419765.1). Taxonomy (NCBI): domain Bacteria; kingdom Pseudomonadati; phylum Pseudomonadota; class Gammaproteobacteria; order Moraxellales; family Moraxellaceae; genus Psychrobacter; species Psychrobacter nivimaris. Next base: position 19,742 of record NZ_JBHOFX010000003.1, read on the forward strand.
ATTAAACTTAGCATTAGTACAATAAAAAAGAAGTGAAATAAAAAAGAGAGGCTCTAATCAATAGAGCCTCTCTTTTTTTATGACAAATCTTCAATGCGTATCAAAACTATTAGCCCTGATAGTGTTAATCCAATCTGAAAGCGGATTGACTATATTAGAATAAGATACGTACGCGGATAGTCTCTTCTACATCTTTTAATTGGTCTAGTGCAGCGGTCGAATCATTGTAATCGACATCCATCACTAGATAACCAACATCACCTTCTGTCATCAGGCTCTGCGCTAGGATGTTAATGCCAGCTTCAGCAAATAAGCGGTTAATCTGAGACAGTACGCCTGGCACGTTTTTGTGAATGTGTAGTAGACGATGCGAGTTTTCTTTGAACGGAATAGAAACTTCTGGGAAGTTCACAGCCGTCGCCGTATCACCTTGATCAGAGTATCTAACAAACTTATCAGCTACTTCCAGTCCGATATTGGCCTGTGCTTCTTGTGTTGAACCACCGATATGCGGCGTCAAAATCACATTATCAAACTTACGTAGTGGTGACTCAAACTCTTCGTCCGCTGATTTTGGCTCTTTTGGGAACACATCAATAGCCGCGCCCAAGATTTTACCAGACTCAAGCGCATCTGCCAGATCATCAATCTCAACACACGTACCGCGAGCCGCATTGATAAAGTAGCTGCCTTCTTTCATCTGAGCGAACTGCTCAGCTTTCATCATATAGCGAGTGCTTGGTACATCAGGTACATGCAATGTCACGATATCAGCCGTTGATAGTAGCTCTTCTAGGCTACCAACTTGTACCGCGTTGCCTAGTGGTAATTTGGTCACAGCATCATGATAAATGACTTTCATACCGAAGCTTTCTGCTAACACAGACAGCTGCGAGCCGATAGAACCATAACCGACGATACCGATAGTCTTGCCACGTACTTCGTGTGAGTTAGTCGCAGACTTACCCCAGCCGCCGCGATGTACAGTTGCATTCTTTTCGGGAATACCGCGGTACAGCATAATGGCTTCTGCCAAGACTAGCTCAGCTACCGAACGGGTGTTCGAGAATGGCGCGTTAAAGACAGGGATACCAAGATCACGAGCGGCGTCTAGATCTACTTGGTTGGTACCAATACAAAAGCAACCAATGCCGATAAGCTTGTGTGCGTGCTCAAGTACTTCACGCGTCAGCTGAGTGCGTGAACGAATACCGATAAAGTGAGCATCTTTGATCTTTTCAATCAGCTCGTCTTGATCTAAGGCGTGACTGATATTCTCGATGTTGTGGTAACCAGCTCCTTCCAATACTTTTAGGGCATTGTCATGTAGACCTTCAAGCAATAAAAACCGGATTTTGTCTTTTTGTAGTGATAACGCCATATGAGAACTGTCCTATAATTGTTTTATAAGATTACCTGTTGGATAATCTATGATGGAGGAAACGAAAACAGTCCCGATATCTTACACAAAATTTGAGGTCGATGTTAGCAGATTAGATGAATTATTGGTTATCAAGCCTGAAAAATTTTTATGCTATAGTGAATTATTCTGTTTGAAACCGCTCGAATCAATTATTTATTACTTACCTTTTCTTATAGGTAAAAATTATCATTCACTTATTACCTCTACGAGCTGACTCACCACTGAATTTATAGTTATTTCGCTATATAATAAGCAGTCCCAGCATCGTGCTTACGCCAATATTGAGATTTGACCATGACGCCAACTACCGCTCAGCCTATATCCGAAACCAATGCCGTGCAAACCATCTTGAGCACGCTCACTGATACCCATGATTTCGAACCCAGCCAAATCAAAACCGATGCTGAAAGCTTAGAGCATTGGGGTAAAGACTGGACCAAGCATTTTGCTCCTGCTGCTGCTGCCATCGTTTTTCCAAAGACCACTGAACAAGTACAGACTATCGTACTGCTGGCCAATGAGCACAACGTCGTCCTCACCCCAAGCGGTGGTCGTACAGGCCTGTCGGCTGGTGCTGTCGCAGCCAACGGTGAAATCGTTGTTAGCATGGATAAAATGAACCAGATCGGACAGTTTTATCCTGCTGATCGAATAGTTGAAGTCGAAGCCGGTGTCGTCACCCAACAGTTGCAAGAATTCGCTGAATCAAAAGACCTATACTACCCTGTCGACTTTGCCTCAGCAGGCTCTAGTCAAATCGGCGGCAACATCGGTACCAATGCTGGCGGTATCAAAGTCATTCGTTATGGCATGACCCGTCAATGGATTATGGGACTGACTGTCGTCACGGGTAAAGGCGATATTTTGCAGCTAAATCGCGGCATGGTAAAGAACGCCACTGGTTATGACTTGCGCCAATTATTCATCGGTAGTGAAGGCACACTTGGCCTTGTTACTCATGCGCAAATCAAACTTGAGCGTCAGCCACAAGACTTAAACGTCATGGTGCTTGGCATGGACAGCTTTAATGACGTGATGAACGTACTCTCTGCCTTTCAAGCACAAATTGATTTGACTGCTTTTGAGTTCTTTGACGATGTGGCGATTGATAAGCTGATGGCACATGGTCAAGTACAAGAGCCGTTTGAATCACGTACCAAGTTCTATACGCTATTAGAGTTTGAAGCGCCTTATGAGCCAATCATGGACAAAGCCATGGCCATATTTGAGCATTGTATGGAACAAGGTTGGGTCGTTGATGGGGTAATGAGTCAAAACCTCACACAAGCGGCAGAGCTATGGAAGCTACGTGAGTATATTTCAGAGACTATTTCGGTATTCACGCCTTATAAGAATGATGTGTCTGTGCTTATCAGTCACGTACCGACTTTTATCGAAGAGATTGATCACATTGTCAGCAGTAACTATCCTGACTTTGAAGTCTGCTGGTTTGGACATATCGGTGATGGCAATTTGCACTTGAATATCTTAAAACCTGAGAATATGAATAAAGATGATTTCTTTGCAGAGTGTCAGGTCGTCAATAAATACGTGTTTGAGACGGTACAAAAATATGGTGGCTCAGTGTCTGCTGAGCATGGGGTGGGTATGACGAAGAAGCCGTACTTGCACTATAGCCGCAGTGAGACTGAGATTGAATACTTAAAAGAAGTCAAAAAAGTATTCGATCCAAACAACATTATGAACCGTGGTAAAATTTTTGATATGTGATTAGTACTCTAAACGCTTAACCCAAATAAAAAGACGCTAACCCGAAAGGCTAGCGTCTTTTTTATGAATTTATAATTCGCAAAAACTACGATTTATAAATATAACAGTATCAGTGCGACGACCAATAATATGCTCAAAAACCCTTGAATAATCAGAAACGCCTGATGCGGTGCCGCGATATGGCGCACCATATTACCCAATGCATTATAAGTAATGCCTGCCGCCTTAATATGGGGTGGACTATCGAAAGTTTTGATAATTTGCAAAAACTGCTCAGTCCGATCAGATGACCAGCCGTGCGGCGCAAATGGTAAAAACGGAGATAGTTGTACAGCCTGTTTTTTGGTTGCGGGTGACCATAACCAACGCTCTAAAAACAGCAAGCGCATACGCCAGTCGGCAAAGCTGCGATGATTGATGACTTGTAATAGCAACACTTCTACATTCTTATGACGACTATCGACAAAGATACGCTCTTGCAGATTAAATACGTCTGACTTTTTGCCTTCAATACATTGCAGGAAGTGACCATTACCGTAGCATAGCGTGCCTGTGATGTTATGCTGCTGATTGTAGTTACGTGCGTGGCCTTCTACTTCATCAAAGATAGAGGTGCTTAGACGCGAGCCAAGAGTCAGCGTACTGACATAAACCAACTGAACCAGAGCGGAGTCATCTATGTCATCCCACTTCATGATTCTATTGGTATGATTTAAAGGCATAATAAAATAATCCTAAGAAGCCGATGAGATACGGCTAAACGAAACAAGCAACACAATACTATGCCTGAGTTGAAACAAAAAATTGACTCACAAAAACGTAGCAAATATTTACTACGTGAGACTGTTATTACCTTTACAGCTTGCTATGATAACAAGCAAAACAAAAGGTGCTGATAGATATTATTTAGATTCTATATTGAGATAATAAATAGCAAGACAGTCGCAGGTACAATGATAATGCAGGGTTATGCGCTTATCGGTGCTCACAAACCCAATAGGTATAAAGTGGTATAGAATGCGGCGTTCGCTATCCTTTAGTCCTCTATGTTAGCCAAAATCATTACCAAATAAAGTGAGTAAAACGGTCTAAGATATCAACATAACCTATTGTAAATATGGCAATAAATTATTGTAACGACAATATCTTCCTATTGGAATGTTTTTATTACTTTTTTGCACAAAAATCGGCACATCAATGTGCCATGACCCCATTATTTAATCACACTACATTCAATAGCTATTTAAAACAGGAAACTTATGAGCAAGATGGAAAAACTAGATGATTTTCACCTCACGATTGCTGAGATTAAGAAAAAAGATTATCCACAATTAAAAGCTTTGATGGATCGTGTCTATGTAAACTTGGGTGGCGCGTGGTCAAAGACAACCATTCATACTTTAATCGATGCTTTTCCAGAAGGTCAGATTGCTTTGTTTGATCATGATCAGCTGATTGGTATCGTGCTCTCCATGCGCGTTGACTATGCTAAGTTTTCAAACCCGCATACCTATGATGATTTGATTGGGCAAAAAGAAATCATCAGAGACAACCCTGAAGGTGATGCCATTTATGGTTTAGATGCGCTCATCGACCCTGATTATCGTGGCTACCGTCTCGGTCGTCGTCTGTATGATGCACGCAAGGAGCTATGCCGACAGTTGAACTTCCGCGCTATCTTAGCTGGCGGACGCATACCTAACTACCATAACCATAAAGATCTGACTCCAGGCGAATATATTGATGCCGTTGAAAGCCGTGAAATTCACGATTCAGCTTTGTCTTTCCAGCTGTCTAATGGCTTTATCGTTAAACGTATTTTGACCGCTTATCTGCCAGATGATAAGCAATCAAAGGGCTTTGCTACCTTGCTTGAGTGGGCAAATATCTACTACGAGCCCAAAGACTATAAGCCTAATACTCGCAAGTCTGAAGTACGTATTGGTGGTATTCAGTGGCAAATGCGTGAAGTCGAATCACCTGAAGAATTACTGCAACAGGTTGAGTTCTTTGTCGATATCATGGCAGACTACAACTCAGACTTTGCTTGTTTACCTGAGTTTTTCAATGCGCCATTGATGGGTCTATGTGAAGAAACCGATCAAAATATTGCCATTCGATTTTTGGCAGGTTATACCGAGTGGTTCAAAAATGAAATCTCGCATTTAGCGGTCAGTTATAACGTCAACGTCATTACCGGTTCGATGCCGTTACTAGATGAAGACGATACCTTATACAACGTCAGCTATCTTTGCCGCCGTGATGGCACCGTTGAAGAGCAACGCAAAATTCATATTACTCCGCATGAGCGTAGCGCTTGGGTAATCGAAGGTGGCGATGAAGTCAAAGTATTCGACACAGATGCGGGTCGTATCGGCATCTTGGTCTGCTATGATGTTGAGTTCCCTGAGCTTGCACGTTTAATGGCACTTGATGACATGGATATCTTGTTTGTGCCCTTCTGGACTGACACCAAAAACGGCTATCTACGTGTTCGCCACTGCGCGCAGGCCCGTGCTATCGAAAACGAATGCTATGTGATGATTTGCGGTTCAGTGGGCAACTTACCGCAAGTTGAGAGTTTGGATATTCAGTACGCTCAGTCGTCGATTTTTTCACCATCAGATTTTGCGTTCCCGCATGATGCGATTATGGCAGAGACCACTGCCAACACGGAGATGGTATTTTTCTCTGATGTGAACTTAGACAAGCTGACTCACGTTCGTCACGAAGGCTCAGTACATAACCTGATTGACCGCCGTGATGATTTGTTTAGCTTAAAGTGGAAGCGCAAGGCCAAAGTGCCAGCGAGCAAGTTGAGTGATGAGCAGCGCCGTGAAAATTCAGGTAGCGTACTGATTGGTGATCCATTACAAAACCGAGCACAAAAGCCATAATAGGTTGACGTCGCACACTTATAGTAGACTTTATAAATAATACGGCTGATTTTCAGCCGTTTATTTTTATCTACTGTCGACTCTTTGTGCAATGGCTATATAGATAGTTACGATAAAACAGGCAATCACTGTAAGCCATCATTTGACAAAAATATGCAAACTAAAAAGCGGATGTCATGACGACTGATATTGAACAAACAGAACTAAAAGCAAAGAAACAGCCGAAGACGAAAATCATTTCGATACTTAAAACGATAATGTTATATGGTCTTATGTTTGTCGTGATCTATAGCGTGGTCAATTGGTGGCGACAGCCTGTTATGCCTGCCAACCCTCAATTGCAACTGACCGATTACCAAGGACAAACTATCGATCTAGCAGCGATGAGTCATGAGCGGCCTACGCTGGTATACTTTTGGGGTACGTGGTGTTCAGTCTGCAGCTTTACCTCACCCACTATCAATAAGTTAGCTGCAGATAACTATCCCGTTGTCACTGTTGCCGTACAGTCCGGCTCAAATCAAGAGTTACACAGCTACCTCGATCAGCATCAGTTTGATTTCACCACCATAAATGATCAACAAGGCAATATCTTTGCAGATTGGCAAGGACAAGTCACACCGTCTTATGTGGTATTAGAGAATGGCGAGATGACACAAGGGCTAACAGGTATTCAGCCATTATGGTCATTGAAACTGCGCTTATGGTTGGCGTCTGTTTTTTAGCACTTGAGTCGTACTTTATGCTTCAATAAATAAGCATTCAAGGAGCTTATAGCTACGTCCGTGCTGAGGATATACAACACAGATAAACGATTGATATTGGACAAAATTGGGTTAGCCTCGCACAGCTCTTTTTACCCTACCCTTTTTGTCATATAATAGCTGCCGATCTAAATATTTTTTTGAATTATTTTTGCTAGCGTATTTTATGTTGCAATCGTCTCGTTACCATTTATTATTGACGTAACTATTTGCGGACTAATGAGCGACAATGGGTATTTATTGACATGATGGTTGATAAACCGACTATGATGAGCAATATACCTACTATTAGTAATTAAGCATTATCAATACCGCGTGACCCTCAGTACTATATTGAACTACATTGAACATCGAGCCTTGTATCCGGTTTTGAACCGACACACAAACCTACCTTTTAAAAAGATACCTTCTATGACTGATAAAAGCACTGACACACCAAGCCAAGATTACAAAGACACGCTGAACCTTGCGGATACGCCATTTGCGATGCGCGCAAACCTTGCCAAGCGCGAACCAGATTGGTTAGCTGCTTGGGAAGCAGATGACGTCTACGGTAAAATTCGTCAGGCGCGTGCTGGTGCAACCAAATATATTTTGCACGATGGCCCTCCATACGCCAACGGTCAGATTCACTTGGGTCACGCAGTCAATAAAGTACTAAAAGACATTATTGTAAAATCAAAAACCTTATCAGGATTTGATGCGCCTTATGTCCCTGGTTGGGATTGTCATGGTCTGCCAATCGAACAAAAAGTCGAAGCTAAGGTCGGTAAAGTTGGTCAAAAAGTTTCTGCGACCGAATTCCGTGGTCTATGCCGCGAATATGCGAGTACTCAAATTGAATTGCAAAAAGCAGACTTCAAGCGTCTAGGTGTGTTTGGTGATTGGGACAATCCTTATCTGACTATGAACTTCCATCAAGAAGCCAACATCGTGCGTGCGCTTGCCAAAATCTATGACAATGGTCATGTGACTCGCGGTATGAAGCCGGTCAACTGGTGCTTGGACTGTAGCTCTGCCCTAGCAGAAGCAGAAGTAGAATATCAAGACAAAGTCTCTGATGCGATTTATGTCAGCTTTGATGTGCTCGGTACGGATAAAGTAGCCGCATTGGCAGATATCGCAGATAACATCGCTGCTGTTATTTGGACAACTACGCCATGGACACTACCTGCCAACCAAGCTATCTCAGTACATCCTGAGCACAACTATAGCGTGGTTGCTACCGAAAAAGGTAATCTGTTACTCGCAGCGGATCTTGTAGAGACTGCGTTAAGTGAGCTAAAATTAGAAAATAACGGCATTCTAGCAACTGTATCAGGCAGCGATCTTGAAGGCCTACATGCCCAGCATCCACTGATTGAAGACCGTCAAGTGCCGCTCATCTTGGGCGACCATGTGACTACTGATAGTGGTACTGGTCTGGTACATACGGCCCCTGGTCACGGTTTAGACGATTATATCGTTGGTCTAAAATACAACTTACCAGTGGAAAACCCAGTAAGCGGTACAGGCGTTTATTTAGATAGCGCTGCTGTATTTGCAGGCGAGCACATCTATAAAGCCAATCCAAAAATCATCGCTGCACTACATGAAAACGGCCATCTAATCAGCCATACCAAAATTGAGCATAGCTATCCGCATTGCTGGCGTCATAAATCACCAATTATTTTCCGTGCTACGCCTCAGTGGTTTATCAACATGGAAACCAAAGGCTTACGTGCTCGCGCGCTTGCTGATATTCCTACAGTCAACTGGACGCCAGCGTGGGGACAAAACCGTATCGAATCAATGATGACGGGTCGTCCGGATTGGTGTATCTCACGTCAACGTACGTGGGGCGTGCCTATTACTTTCTTTACGCACAAAGAAACCGGCGAGTTGCATCCAAACACGCTTGAGCTGATGGAAGTCGCAGCACAAAAAATCAATGAAGGCGGCGTAGAAGCGTGGTTTGATGCTAGCTGTGAAGACTTCTTAGGTAGTGAAGCCGCTGACTATGACAAAGCAACTGATACGTTAGACGTTTGGTTTGACTCAGGCACGACACATTTTGCGGTACTGGATCAACGTGATGAATTGACCAATCCAGCTGATATGTATCTAGAAGGCTCTGATCAGCATCGCGGTTGGTTCCAGACTTCACTGCTGACGTCGGAAGCGATGTATGAGCGTCCACCGTTTAAGCAAGTATTGACCCATGGTTTTGTGGTCGATGAGAACGGTCGCAAGATGAGTAAGTCACTGGGCAATATCATCACCCCGCAAGAAGAAATCAATAAAACAGGTGCAGACATGCTGCGTCTATGGATTGCATCGAGTGACTATCGTTATGAGATGAGCGCAGGTAAGACGGTCTTTAAAGGTGCGATCGATATGTATCGCCGTATCCGTAACACCTTACGTTTCTTGCTTGCCAATACCGATGACTTCAATCCAGCGACTGATAGCATTGATATCAATGAATTGGTTAGCCTTGATAAATTCATCATTGAGCGCGCACAAACCGTCCAAGCGCAAATCATTAGCGCTTACGATGCAATGGACTTTCACCAAGTCACTCAGCACGTGACAGCGTTTTGCTCGCAAGATTTGGGTAGCTTCTATCTAGATATCATTAAAGACCGTCAGTACACCACGCAGGCAGATGGTCAGCCTCGTCGTTCTGCGCAGACGGCTATCTACCATATCACTCATGCATTGATTCGCTGGATTACACCAATTTTGTCATTCACGGCGCAAGAGGCTTGGGAAGTACTGAACCAACGTGATGCGGATAAAGGCGGCTATGTATTTACTCAAGAATGGTATGAGTTCCCAACGTTTGAGCTAAGTGCTATCAGCAATGATGACTGGCAGCGCATCATGTTCGCCAAAGACATGGTGAACAAACATATCGAGACTGCACGTGGCGAAAAAATCATCAATGCCAACTTGTCTGCCGACGTGAGTCTATACGCTGACGGTGCAATGTATGAGAGCTTAGCTAAGCTTAATGAAGAGCTACGTTTTGTACTAATTACTAGTAACGCTGCACTAAAGCCAATGAGCGAAGCGCCTGCTGATAGCATCGCACAGACAGCAGAAGCGACCGATACCAATACCGAAGAGGCTGTAGATTTAGTGGTCCAAGTAAGCGCAGCTACTGGTACTAAGTGCGTACGCTGCTGGCACATTCGTGATGACATCGGTACAGATAGCGCACACCCTGAGCTATGCGCGCGCTGCGTGACCAATGTCAGTGGCGACGGCGAGGTGCGTCACTATGCCTAACCCAACAGACTCACCTGAAAGCCCGCATGACCAGCAGCCACAGGTTAAGGTCGATCATTCGCCTAAGCCTGCTCATGCAACCACAGGCAGCTCGACTACGCCTAGAAGTCGCCTGACCAAGTCAACAAATAGGACACCAAAGCTGGTGGCCAATGGCAGTCGTGCTTTTGTATGGTATATATTGGCATTGGTTATTGTCATCATCGATCAGTGGACCAAATGGCTGGCAGAAACTAAGCTGACCTTTCATGATCCAGTGCCGGTGATTGAGCCATTTCTTAATTGGACATTGGCTTATAACTATGGCGCAGCTTTTAGCTTTTTGGCAGATGCTGGCGGTTGGCAGAAGTGGTTTTTTTCAGGACTGGCATTACTCATGTCGCTGGTCTTGATTGTTTATCTGATTAAAGCACCGCGCAAGGCCTCTTTGTTATCTTTTGGACTTGCTTTAGTGTTGGGCGGGGCAATTGGTAACCTCATCGATCGTCTATTACATGGTCATGTGATTGATTTTATCCATGTGCATTATGCCGATGTTTGGCATTATCCGATTTTTAATATCGCGGATATTGGTATCTCTATCGGTGTTGCACTGATTGTCATCGATATGCTATTTTTGGAAAGGAAGCGTGAAATGCCGCAGTAATAATTCTAAATACTATTATTAATATCGTTCAGCTTATAAATAAAAAGGTGGGTTACGCAGTCGTAATCCACCTTTTTTATTTACTATTTCTGACGATTGAATATATATGTTAATTTGACCTATCTGCACAATCTCTATTCATGCACCCAAATACCAGCCTCACCGACAAAGTAAGTGTGCGTGTCTTCGACCTCGATGTTATATACCGTCATAGTAAGAGGACCTTCGCCTTCTGCCCAATCTATAGTATTAGGATCTTTCCATTCGCCTTGGCGGAAGCCAAAGAACTCAGCATGTTCACGTTCGTCTTCAGGTGTTTGTTCTAATAGGCGTTGCTCCCACTCCTTATCGTACTCATATAATTTGTCTGTCACTGCTTGATAAGTGACGCCATTTTTGATCTCTGCACCTGTGGTTAAATCAATCAGGCTGCCATATTGAGCAGGACTGTCTTCGTCAAACTTTGGTACGAAACCAATATTTACCTTATCAGTTTTATAAATTTTACTTAGTGATGTAGTGTCATAGGGATTATTACCAGACTCAGACGAACACTTAGTCAAGTCTTTGTTAATTAAAACATCTTGAGACCTTACTTTTTTCGCTTGAGTCCACTTTGAGCTTTCAATCCATAATGGATGATTCTCTGTTATCAATAATCGAGTCAAAGGTTGGCAATCAGATAACTCTCTTAATCTAATTCTCTCTTTAATTGGTAAAGAAGAGTCTACAGCGACAGAAAGCTCAAGCAACCATACCGATATATTCTCAGTAATCATAGTATTAGTTATTGCTTTATATATCAGCTCACCCGAGCCATTAGCTGCCTTAGACAACACTTTATCGCCAATTTTTAGTTGTTCTATTGGTACTAGCCCTGTTTCTGTATGTACTAAAGTGCCAGCAGTGAAACCTGAAAAATCTTTATTCATATTATTCATTCGCCAAAATTATGTCTTGTCAGGATTATCACCATTCACCCACAACCCCTGCTCACCGACAAAGTAAGTATGAGTATCTGCTACCTCAATGTTATATACCGTAGTGGTAACTGGCCCTTCCCCCTTTGCCCAGTCGATACCTGCACCCTCTTGCCAAAAGCCTGTACGGAAATTATAAAACTCGGCATTGTCTCTTAACTCTACTGGAGTTTGCTCTAATAGTCGTTGTTTCCACCCCGAATCTTCTATGAAAAGTTTCTTAAAAACTGGATCATATCCGCCATGTGATAATGATTTACCAGTTAATAAGTTAATAAACCTGCCATCATTAGTTTGAATAGACAGATTTGGTATAAAACCTACTTCAATGTTCTCTGTTTTAAAAATAGGCTCTAAGATTTCTCCAGAACTTCCAATCTCACAGAAAGCAGGCTCACCACTTAGTAATGTTGCCATATCTACCATTTCTATGTCACTGGCTTTGACCCATCCCTTATTTTGTATCCACACTGGATGACTGGCCGTACAAAGCACATCAACGTATAGATCAAAGTTATTTTGCTGTTCGAATGGTAAGTCGTCTACAGACTCAGGTGTAAAGGTAGCAAAAAATACAGGCACATCTTTTGTGACTATAGTATGAAGTACTGGCTTATAGACTAGCTCACCTTCCGCGGTGTGTTGATCTCTAGATAACACCATATCGCCGACTTTAATATCTTTGATCGGTACTAACCCTTTATCGGTATGCACCAATGTGCCGCTGACGAAGCCTGACTTATTCATAATCACGTTATCCATATTTGTGTCTTACTTCTCATTTATAGTAACGCTGATAGTAAATCAGTCACGGTCTCTAAGCCACCACCTGCCAATAAAAACAGTAATCCTGCCATGTTCACAACGACGGTCAAATAATAAGTCACTCGAAACTCAGGCTTTTGTGATTTGTGACGCAGATACGTTTGAGCAATCAATGCCCCTACCCAACCGCCAAGCGCGCTTAGTATATGCAGTGTAGACTCAGGCGTACGCCAGTCGCCACTTTGCGCAGCAGCTTTGTCTTTGGCATACATGCCATAAGTAATAATCCCTAGCACGACGTACCAGCCGACCACTAGCCAGCTCAGTTTATCTGTCGCTGCTAATAAAACTAAAACGCCATAAAAAGCCAGTCCAAGAAACGAACGTTTCTTTTGGCCCGCTTCAAACTCTGCCTGATGGCTACGTTTCTGATTGCGCTGACGGATCTGCTGATTTTTTTGTGCCATTTTTTGCTGTACAAACCCAAGTTCTTGTACTTGCGTGGCTCGCTTGCGTCCCTCCGCATCTTGTCCAATGCTAAAGACCACTGCCTCACCGATATTAGGACGGCGCTGAGCCTTAAACTCACTTACATGAAAGAAGACAGACTCGCCCGCTTCAGTTTCAATAAAGCCAAACCCTTTATCGTCCTGCCATTTTTTGACAGTGCCTTGTTGTTTATTCACCACCGACACCTCATATCTTTTAGAATTGCCAATTATAGTACACCATCTGCGTTACATTATTGACGCTTACATCTGGCCTTAGATGGCTTATTATTTCTTACACTATAATACTGCAATTAAAAAGACTGCAATCAAACTCATTATTTTCTATTCTTTTATTCTAGCAACCGATGGCTTTTTATTATGACTCAATCTCAATTTATTAATCCAAACGAAGACACTCGTATCGCTCACGGCAGCCTTGTTAAGCTGCACTTTGAAGTTTCACTAGAGAACGGCACCATCATCGACTCAACTTTTAATCGTGATGCACCTGTGTCTTTGACCATTGGTGATGAAAGCTTGTTACCTGGTTTTGAGCAGGTACTGATGAATCTACGCGCCGGTGACACTCGTACCGCACACCTTGAGCCAGAGCAAGCTTTTGGCGAGTGGAATCCTGAAAACATCCAACATTTTAGCCGTACTCAGTTTGCGCTAGTCGCTGACAATCCAGAGATTGGTATGATGGTTGAGTTCGAAGACAAAGGTAAAAACACGCTGCCCGGTACGATTAGTGCCATCGATGATGATCAAGTCGAAGTCGACTTTAACCACCCTCTCGCAGGACAAGACGTATTATTCAAAGTAAAAATATTTAAAGTCACACCACCCGGTGTCACTGGTATCAAATTGATGTAGCCGTTTAAAAACTAACAAAAACTTTTTAGACATTAACTAAGATAGAAGCTCGCGACGATAAAAATTAATATCGATAAAAACAATCAAATAGGAGACTTATATGCAGTATCAAACGTTACCGCAACTCGATGAGAAAGTATCTAAAATCTGTTTAGGCACGATGACATGGGGACAGCAAAATACTGAGTCCGAAGCACATGAACAAATGGACATGGCACTCAGTGAAGGTGTGAATTTTTGGGATACCGCCGAGATGTACCCGTCACCACCAGATAAAGACAAACAGGGTGATACCGAACGCTTTATGGGCACTTGGTTTAACAAGACCAAACAGCGTGACAAAGTTATTCTTGCAAGCAAAATATCACCAATGAACTTTTTGCGTGATGGTCAAACGCGCTTTAACGCTGAGCATATTAGCAACGCTATCGATGGTAATTTGGAACGTCTACAAACCGATTATATTGATATCTATCAGCTGCATTGGCCAGAGCGTCAAGCCAACTTCTTTGGTCAGCGCGGCTATGATGCAGAGATGGCAGCACAGTCATTAGACGATTTAACCCCATTTCTAGAGACTATTCAGGCCCTGAATGATGAAATCAAAAAAGGTCGTATTCGTGCTTATGGTTTATCGAATGATACCGCGTGGGGACTCATGCGCTACCTGTGGGAAGCAGATAAAAACGGTCTAATTCCACCACTTACCGTACAAAACCCATATAGCCTATTGAACCGCTTATATGAGGTTGGTATGGCAGAGATTGCCCATCGTGAAAACGTTGGTCTACTTGCGTATTCACCGCTTGGTTTTGGTGTATTGTCTGGTAAATACCTCGATGGTAAACGTCCAACTGGCGCACGCCTCACCATGTACGATCGTTTTGGACGTTATGTGAATGAGCAAGCCAAATCAGCGACTGAACAATATGCCAAGATAGCTGCTGATGCAGGTTTGGACATGGCGCAGATGTCGTTGGCTTTTGTAAACTCTCGTCACTTTGTCACCAGTAACATCATTGGAGCGACGACGACCGAGCAACTCAAAACAAACATCGACAGTGTCAATGTAGAGCTAACAGCAGATGTATTAGAAGCCATTGAAGCGGTGCACACACAGCAGCCTAATCCATCGCCATAGTTGGTCTTTTATGGAGACTTGATGTTAATAGAGCCTGCTGAATAAATAATATTAAGTTCGCTCTATTAAAACTTCCATAAAAAAGGGCGCAAATCGTTTCGATTTGCGCCCTTTTATTGACTGGCTGATATTAGCTACGCTAGTTCAACTGTAAATAGTCAGTCTTCAACTGGTGTGCTAAGGACTCTTGAATGTAGTTCTGCTAATCCTTCGTTCATGCGTGCTTGCAATAAATTGGTCAGCTCGCTTTTGTTACGACCCTCTGGATCTATAGGCGCGAGTGGCAATACATAAGCGGTCACGTTTTTGCTATCGAGCACTTTTTTCATGCTTTCTTTCATTGTCAGCTTACCATAGTATGGCAATGCGTCGCTTAGTGTGCCGTCTTTATTGACATAAGCGATGATAATCGGTCTGATAGGCACATCAGCATCGATGGCTGCTTGCAACAATGTTCCATGAATGCGCTTTATTTTTTTACCACTGGTGGTGGTCGCCTCAGGGAAGAAAATAATCGAAAAACCTTTGGCTAAAAAGTCAGCTATCTGCGCCGATACTGAGCTTGCATCACCGGAGCCACGCTCGATGAAAAGCGTCCCTGCGGCATGGGCAAGTTTGCCAAATACAGGCCATTCACCGATTTCAGCCTTGGATAAAAAGAACGCTGGGCTCACAGTACCAACGACAGGGATATCCATCCATGACACATGATTCGATACCCATAAGCCATGGAACTGCTCTACAGGTTCCACTTCTACTACTTTAACCCCAAAAGAGCCTGCCATCTTGCGGCAGAATGTCTGGATATAGCGTGGTAGGGTTTCGCGTGGTGGCTGCTTAAATGCACCGATACGCTTCGCCGCGCGTATGCCGCCGACCATAGTCGTGGTCATACCAGCAACCTGTCTGCCTCGGCTCAACTGTCGTCTGAGTGAAAAGCTTGATTTAGCTTGGCTCATCTTCGCCCTCATGATTAAATAACGGGTGTTTAATAGTCAAAAAACGAGCCCAGTATAACAAAGTTCGCACACTCAGTGATAGCTTGTTCACTCAGTGAGTGCTGACTTTTATACAAACGGGCAATAAAGCAGATTTATAAAAAATTATCCGCAGCAAACGCTGTAACATAAAACCATCGCTAATTATGCTAATACGCTTTAATATCAAGTGATAAGACCATATATAGATAATCATATGAACGCTACGTCAAAGCTTCTTGAGCTGATCATAGCGAGACATTTACTTTATTAAATAGGTGATACTCTTTGGATTATTTTGAAAGACATGAAGGTGGCGAACGCGCCATTTTAGTACATTTAGACATCCGCCAAATTCAAGATCCTGATGATCTTAGTGAATTTGAGCTGTTAGCTGATTCAGCAGGTGCCGATCGTTTGGCACTGGTCACTGGATCACGCTCGCGCCCTGACGCCAAATACTTCGTTGGTAGCGGAAAAGCAGAAGAAATCGCAGAACTAGTGCGCGAACACGAAGCCGACATCGTACTGTTTAACCACAGCCTGTCGCCATCACAAGAGCGTAATATCGAAGCGCTAGTGAAGTGCCGCGTGTTGGATCGTACTGGTTTGATTTTGGATATTTTTGCGCAGCGTGCCCGTACCTACGAAGGTAAGCTGCAAGTAGAGCTGGCTCAGCTTAACCATCTATCAACACGTCTGGTACGTGGTTGGACGCATTTGGAACGTCAAAAAGGTGGTATTGGTCTGCGTGGACCTGGTGAGACTCAGCTTGAGACCGATCGCCGTCTACTACAGACTCGCGTCAATCAGCTAAAGAGCAAACTAGAAAAAGTCCGTCAGACCCGTGCGCAAGGTCGCGCCCGTAGACAGAAATCAGACGTACCGACCATCTCATTGGTCGGCTATACCAATGCGGGCAAATCTACTTTGTTCAATCGTTTGGTTGATGAGAACATCTACGCTGCTGACAAACTATTTGCGACGCTAGATCCTACTCTACGCCGTTTAGACTGGCAGGGAGTTGGTCGTGTCGTCTTAGTCGATACGGTTGGTTTTGTCCGTCATCTGCCTCATGAGTTGGTTGAGTCTTTTCATGCAACGCTAGAAGAGACGCTAGAAGCAGACTTATTATTACATGTCATTGACTCCTCTAGCGAAGATATGCACGAGCAGATACAGGCGGTCAAAGAAGTATTGGCAGAAATTGATAACGATGTACCTGTGCTCAATGTCTACAACAAGATAGATTTGACTGAAGAGCCTGCACATGTCGGCTATGCTAGCGAAGGTCAGCCAAACCGCGTCTATGTCTCTTCTAGACAGAACCTCGGCATGGAAGAGCTAACGCTTGCCGTACAGCAACTGCTGACGGGTAAACTGACGACGTTTGATTTGACCTTGCCGTATGATGCTGGACAGTTCAAAAACACTCTATATGAATTGGGTGTTATTGAAGAAGAAAGCTACGACGATACAGGTCGTGAATGTCTGACGATTCGTTTGCCAAGTGACCGCTTAAGACAGCTACTCGGTCAAGCCAACTTAAAACCTATCGATGTGTTGCCGCTGGCACAAGCAACACTACTGATGCCGGTACTTGAAGAGTTTGAGAAGGTTGATGACGTTGAAGAGCCAACCATGACAGAGGCTGAGGAAAAAGCATTTGACGAGTTTGATGCATTACACTCAGAAACGGCTGATTCAGAAAAATAATCGTTATTTCTTTAGAACAAAAACTATTGTTAAAGTGAGTCATTTGCGGCAGTAATTGAATGAACTTTTGATTCATACTGTTCGACCACAAACCCTTATATAGTAAGATAAAATAGAATAGACGATATCCATTGATATCGTCTATTTTTTTTGGATATGACCAGTCACGGTGCATAGGCTTTATTAGTTGCTCCACTCTCTATATAATCGCCTGTTATACATTCAACAAATATTGATAGATAGCGTTAATACTTTAAAAGTGAATCATTGCTACTATCAGTATTTATAGCATCATTTTCTACGTTGTGTTCTTGGTGTGATCACTTACTTTGTTTTATATACCATTCATTTATATCTGACTTGGCCAGAATTGCTTATGAAGTCTGCTCACTCTCCCCATCTCCCACTATGGCTTGCGTTAATTCTAACGTTGACCATGGTCATCGTTGTTCGAGAAACGGCGGTTGTTCTCTGTCAAATGGCAGGCATCGAAAAAGCGGCCAATATTGTCGGTTTGGTTGCGATGTTTGTCATTTTGATGGCGTGGCGACTGCTTAAAGGGTTGCCGAGCTGGCTCACACAGGCCAGTAATACTTTACTAGTCGATAGTGGTTTTGCCTTCTTACCAGTTTCTGCTGGTGCAGGCTTGTTGCTATTTGCTCTAGGAGATGAGCTATTGGGTGTGATGATAACAATGATCGTTAGTACGCTCATACCATTGTGGGGACTGGCATTACTGGCCAATCGCTGGCTCAATCATGCTGCAAACACTGATAGTACGACTACCACTGAGCAAAAGGGACAGCCGTGAGCTGCGGAGAGATATTATGACTTTTGACAGTGTATTTATGGCAACCCTAGCCGCAATATTATTGACATTAGCAGCACACGTAATTGCACGTGTATTGGCACGTAAGTTGTCCTGGCTACCGATGGTCATTACCGCACTTGTCCTAGTACTTGTTTTCCTATTTGTACTGCAGTGGGATTACAACAACTATTACAGCGCGGCAAAACCTGTATTTGATCATTTGTTAGGATATGTGACAGTACTCTTGGCTGTGCCACTGGCGGCGATGAACTTTAAAGGCTTACCAGTCAAAAAACTCACTTTAATCGTCGCTATTGCTAGCGTCGTTGGCGCATTATTGCCTATGTCACTGGCCTATTTATTTTCGCTCAGTCATGAGACCCTATTGGCTTTCGCTACCCGTTCTGTAACGACGCCGATTGGCTTGAGCGTGGCAGATTTAATCAAAGCACCATTGGCAATGGCTAACCTAATTATCATCGTCTCAGGATTGATAGGTGGTACGGTCGCGCGATTTTTGTTCCTCGGTATCAATGACGACCGTGCTAAAGGTCTAGCACTGGGGTTAGCGGCTCACGCGTTTGGTACAGTAGAGGCATGGCAAATCAGTCACACAGCCGGACGTTATGCTGCATTTGGCTTGGCAGTGAACGGGTTAGTTACCGCGGTTTGGGTGCCTATCTTTATCAGTGCTATCGGTATCTAGTCGTAACTAGAACCCTACCTAAACTATTCTTATATTTTTAAGAATTTAACCATTAATAGGCTTATCTACTGTTAATTTCAGATTGAAAATCACCTCGACTATTCAAATGTCATTATTATTTCTTAAAAAATTGAGACAATTTATTTGTCTAAATTTATTAACTCGAAAAACCCACTAAAAATGGCTCATTAAGTGACCTAGAAAAGTTAGCATATTGATTTATCTAAGATTATTTAACAATGAAAATCTGATTTTACAACTTAGTTTGTCAATCTGATGCGCCAAAAAGTTATTATATGTTATAGTAAGCAACTATTATTTTTTGTATCTATTGCAAGTGGTTCCTTATTGAAAGTGATAATTGCTCAGCTGCTGTCCTCACAGTAGGCTAAATAATTCTGCAAAATCAGTAACCGCTTAAGCGCCTAAATCAATGCATATGTAGGCAAAACAATTTGCTGTTATTCGATAAAAAGTGATTTTACTATGATAAATACGGCTACCTTAATGACTCGCTACTTATCTCCCGTTTTACTAAGTGCCATTGCTCTTTCGACCTTTTCTGTCGCTGCCAATGCAGGCAATATGTATATCTACAAAGACAAAGGTGGACAAGTATTATTGACCAACGTCAATCCTAGTGGAAATTTTGATAAGTTTACGAAAAAAGTAAAAGTAACTTATTATAAAGACTCTAAGATGTATGACGGAAGCAGCGATAGCTATGGTAGCAGTGCCGCTAGCAACAGCGGAAGTCGCAACTCTTACGACAGCTACATTCGTGCGTCCGCTGAGCGCAACGGTGTGGACCCTGCCCTAATGAAAGCGATGATGCATACTGAATCAGCTTTTAATCCAAACGCACGCTCACCAGTGGGCGCACAAGGCCTGATGCAGTTGATGCCAGCAACTGCGCGCCGTTTCAATGTCAGCAATCCTTGGAACCCTGCAGATAATATCGAAGGATCAGCCAAATATATTGCATGGCTCATGCGCCGCTTCAACAATAATGTCGAACATGCTGTCGCAGGCTACAATGCGGGCGAAGGCAATGTCGATAAATACGGTGGCATCCCTCCATTCAAAGAAACACGTAACTATGTTCAAAGAGTGATGAGCCGTTATCATAGCTTGTATAAGAACGATGCAGGACTGTTTGGTGCAAGTATCAGTGCTAACAATCAAACCAGTAGCACCAGTACAAGTAATGGCTTACAAAATGTCAGTTATGGCACCAGCAGCAATGTGAATAGTGCTAGCTATGCCCACTCAGCCTATGCTGCTTTACGCTAAGCCAGTTATCTAAAAGTCAGACATAAAAAAGCCCATTAACGAATTAATGGGCTTTTTTATGTCTGGATGCTTTATATCTTGATGCATTAAGAATAATAAAGCCAAACTGTGAGCCACAATTAAGGACTCACAGCCTAGTCCAACACTATTTGATACTTACTTGTTAGCAGCCTGAGTTGCAGCAACTTCAGCAGCGAAGTCTTCTTGCTTCTTCTCGATGCCTTCACCAACTTCTAGACGTTTGAAGCCAAGTACTTTTACGCCTTCAGCTTTTAGGACTTCGCCAACTTTCTTATCGTTGTCCATAACATATGGCTGACGTAGTAAAGTTACTTCGTCTAGGTACTTACGTAGGCCACCTTCGATCATTTTTTCAACGATGTTGTCAGGCTTGCCAGACTCACGAGCTTTTGCTTCGATGATGTCTTTTTCGCGTGCCAATACATCAGCAGCAACATCTTCGTCATCTACAGCAACAGGGTTGAATGCAGCGATATGCATAGCAAGGTTTTTACCAGTATCAGCGTCGCCACCTTCATAAGATACAACTACACCGATACGTAGACCATGACGGTATGCAGCAATGTTAGCACCTTCAAGTGTTTCAACACGGCGAATCTGGATGTTTTCACCGATTTTCTGTACTAGAGATACACGTGCTTCTTCAACAGTCTGACCTTCGCCATAAGACAATTCAGAGATAGCAGCAACGTCAGTTACGTTGTTTTCTAGTGCAAGGTTAGCAACTTTTTCTGCAAATGCAGTGAAGCTGTCATCTTTTGCAACGAAGTCAGTCTGGCAGTTAACTTCTAACAAGAATGCTTTGTTTTCGCCTTGAGCGATGATGATAGCGCCGTCAGCTGCGATGTTACCCGCTTTTTTAGCTGCTTTAGCTTGACCAGATTTACGTAGGTTATCAATGGCAACTTCAACATCACCATTTGATTCTTCTAACGCTTTTTTACATTCCATCATGCCAAGACCAGTACGGTCACGCAATTCTTTTACCATTTTGGCAGATACTTTTACTTCTGTCATAAGAGTCACCTTAGTATAGTTATGTATAGGAGTGCTGTATTTCTATTCGATATCTTGCTATTACTTAAAATCTAGCAGACAGCTCGTCTTGAACGATTACTAATATAGCCATCAATGATGTCAAACAAATAACATCTGTACAATATAGCGATATGACCAGTAGGAACGATAATACTCGCCCAATAGCTACTCGCTTATACCCATGGCGTTATTAATAAGGCTTTATTCAATAACAAGGCATGACGAGTAAAACTACATCATGCCTATTATGAGCTTATACGCTGTTCAAAACATTATATGGATGCTGATAGATACATTATCAAGACATCCTTACAAAGTTAAACTTTTTAAGTCAGCTACTTATTCTGCTGGAGTTTCAGCAGCTTCTTCTGCAGCTGGCGCTTCTTCAGTTGCAGCAGGTGCTTGCTCAGCTTTACCACCAGCTTGAGTTTGTGCGTATTCTTTACCAGCGATGATAGCATCAGCCATAGAAGTTACATACAAAGTCACAGCACGGATAGCATCATCGTTAGCTGGGATGATGTAATCAACGTTGTCTGGGCTAGAGTTAGTATCAACGATACCGATAACTGGGATACCCAAGTTCTTGGCTTCTTTAATAGCGATAGCTTCGTGATCTACGTCTACTACGAAGATAGCGTCAGGTAGGCCGCCCATGTCTTTGATACCACCTAGTGAACGCTCAAGTTTTTCCATATCGCGAGTACGCTCTAGCGCTTCACGCTTAGTTAGCTTAGCGAAAGTACCGTCTTCTGCTTGCTTTTCTAGCTCTTTTAGACGGTTGATTGACTGGCGTAGAGTTTTCCAGTTAGTCAACATACCACCTAACCAGCGATGGTCAACGTATGGCATGCCAGCGCGAGCTGCTTGCTCACGTACGATACCGCTTGCAGCGCGTTTAGTACCAACAAATAATACTTTGTTTTTCTTAGCAGCTAGGCCGTTTACGTAAGTCAACGCTTCGTTGAACGCTTTTACGGTGTGCTCTAAGTTGATGATATGGATTTTGTTACGTGCGCCAAAGATGTATGGACCCATTTTTGGGTTCCAAAAACGTGTTTGGTGACCAAAGTGAGCGCCTGCTTGTAGTAAGTCGCGCATTTCGATTTTGGTTGGATTCTTTGTAGCCATGAGAATATATCCTATTGGTTGGGTTATGCCTCCACATCACAAAAACAGCCTATTTAGCGACACGCATCTGCTACCGGTTAGTTTTCATTAGTAAAGCACTAACAGATCACAAATTAATCAAGTCGCCAAACACCCAGCAATTTTTTGCCATGATGTGTGTGTCATTGGTTGGTTTAAAAAAAGAAGCTATCGCTAGATTGAAGCAAATGCCCAAATCTAAACTATAAAGTGAATTATAAAAAATAGCTGCGCTGTATTTTATCACATAACGTCTTGGAATCTCCAGCAGTTTGTGTGTAGCGTATCAATAAGATAAAAACAAAATATGGCGATAATAAAACAAAAAAAAGCGACACATTTGCATCGCTTTTTTCATGATTGTCTTTTTAATCGCTATTTTTCAAGCAGGGTTACTGCCGTCACTCTTTTATAGTTATCACTCGTTTACAGAGTGATTGACTATAGCTTATGCAATGCAAATACCAATGACCGCCTTGTAACCACGCCACGTAAATGGTGTGATGTAACTTTGACGATCTTTAGGCAAATAAGACACGCTTGGCGCACTCTCTACAATGTGCGGCGGAGAGATAATAAACTCTGAACCAAATTCTGTCCGAGCGTTACCTGAGATTGTATTGGCCATTTCACCCAACAAATCTTTCATCATGGTGATTGAAGAGTCAGGCTCGCCCATCACTTTGATGACTTCTCGCAACATCACGCTTGGTGCACTGACATAGACGCAGCCCTCTAAAGGCCCTGATATCTTAATGACACCGCTATAATCAAAGCCAATCGCACTTTTGTTGTTGTTCAAGTAAGGGGTATCAATTGACACTTCCGAGCCATCGATTTGCGCAAAAAACGCATTGATCGAGCTTAGAAACACACCCAATTTTTCTACTTTAACCATAATATATTAATATCCATCTGTATTACGTGGCAGCATTAATCTTGCAAACAAACCACAATCTCGCCTACTTGAGAATGCCAAGTGATGGGGATGATAAAAGAACGCTCATCGTTCGGCAACACAATACTTTGTGGCGCACCTTTGAACACAAATGGTACAGAGATATGAAACTCTGAGCCAAACTCTTTACGTGCATTGCCTGCGATGGTATTAGCCACTTCCCCAGCCAGATCTACATAGTTCTCTTCACTTTTATCGGTTTCGCCCATGCTATCTAAGATTGAAGACAGCAATTCACGCGTCGCCGAAAAATATACCACGCCTTTTTGGCCACCAGATATACCAATCACGCCCGTATAATCGTGGACTTTTGGCTGTTTGTTCTCTAGTAAGTAAGGGGTATCGGCAATAAGCTCTTCTCCCCCAAACTGGTCAAAATAATTACTAATAATACTTAAAAAAATCTGTAGCTTTTGCTCTTTCATAATGACATCTGCTTTGGTCGATGAATGGTATTAGTCTTGCATCAGCTCATACAAAGACTCTACAAGCTCCTCTTCCGAAAAAGGCTTGCACAAAAATCCGCTAGCACCTAGCGACAGTGCTTCGATGCCGGTGGCTTTGTCCGATAACGCTGATACCACTAAAATGCGTACTTCAGGATCAATCGCGATGATTTTTTCAATACATTCTAGCCCATCCATTTGTGGCATGGTTAGATCCATGGTGATCACATCAGGGCGATGAACATTGAACTTTTCGATGGCTTGAACACCGCTGGTCGCTGTCGCAACCAACATGAACTTTCCTGAATCGTATGCGCGCTGAATACGGTTTCTAATAATATTTGAATCATCAACAATCATTAACTTATGCATAACTTATCTACTACCTTTAATGAAGTGCTTGTCGTCCCTGACAATATAATTACTATTTTGATTAAGCTTTAGGTAAAGTAATGACAAACCGTGTCATCTGACCCAGATCGCTATTTACGTTAAGCTTGCCATCATACTCTTTTACTTTTGCTTTAATGATATCAAGTCCAACACCGCGGCCACCATCTTCATCTGAGTGCTCTTTGGTAGAGAATCCAGAAGAGAACAGCTGTTTGAGCAAGTCACCTTTGCTAAGCTGATTTGCCTCTTCCGTACTGAAACGACCTTCTTGAATCAGTTTATTACGGATGCTGTCGTAGTTGATACCTTGTCCGTCGTCTTGAACAACCAGCATAAAGTTTGAACCGTTGTCTTGCACTTCCAAATCAATGGTCCCAACGTCAGTTTTGCCAGTAGCATGACGCACACTTGGCGACTCGATACCATGGACTACCGCATTACGCAGCAACTGAATACTGATTTCTTTGATTGGCTTTGCCAGATTTGCCGGAATGCTGGTTTGGGTTAGCGTCGTACTTTTTAGCTGTACTTGCTTGCCCTGTCTTGCAGCAATTTCTTTTGTAAATTCATTATAAAAAGACAATAAATCGTCATCTGCTTCATTGTCTAAGTCGATATCTAGCCCACCATCGAAGTCAGCATTGCCAGCTGTATGGTCTGCTACTGGATTTTGAGTAGCGACTGGTGCTTGTACGGTTGACGACTTAGCTGCTGTCGGTGCTGAGCGGTTGATACGCTCACCCAACGTCGCAATCGTGTTCGATAAGCTGAGTAAGTCATCCAAATGTACTGCCAATGGTAAGAAGTCATTACCAGACAACTGACCTTGGTTTTGCAATGCATGCAACTTGTCTTCAGCATCAGAAGCAATCTTCGTAAAGCTGTGTAGTTTTAGTGCTGATGCTTCACCTTTTAAGCTGTGCATTTCACGATAAATAGCTTTCAATTTACCTTCAAGCTCATATTGTGAGCTACCAGGATTTTTCAAGATGTTATTCATCTTCTCGATATGCGCTTGGGTATTACCAATAAACTCATTAATAATCTTTGGATTTACATTCAAGATAGTCGTTAACATCTCAATCTGCATATCGTTTTGCGAACGCTCTTTTTCTAGGCGCTGTTCTAAGTAGACTGCATCTGATACATCATTCACGTTGACCAAGATACGGGCAATGTCTTTATTGTCATAAACACGTGAGAATTTAAAATCTAAGAAGCGGTTATCAAGATTTTTGTCTTCAGACAAATTATGCAGCATGACTTTATTTAATGGATTAAGTGAATCTACCAGCTTTTCTTTAACGCGAGGGTTATAGAGCTGCTCAATGAATTGCTGTGTGGTCTTGAGGTCTTTATCAGAAATACGACCGCGTAAGACATTGGTAAAGTTTTCCCCTGCTAAGCTATCAGAGCCGATGATATTGTTCAACGCTCGAGAATGCTGTTGACCAATATTCAAGTCCTTATCAAGTAGGAAAAGACCCGTGTTTACTGTTTCCATAATTTCTTGCGTTTCTTGGCGAGCGGCAAGTGCTTCAGCATCCGTCTCACGTAGACGACGTACAAAGAAGAATACGAAGATTAGGAAGTAGGTAAAGATAGCGGCAACACCAAGTACCTGAATAAGACGAATGGTAGTTGCTTGACGTTCTGCACTATTAAATACATCTTTTGTCAGACTATCTAAAGAATCGTTAATAAACAAACTTGATGTTTTAGCCTGCTCAACGGCCTGCGTCAATTCATCAGCAGAAGGCACCATAACGTTATCAGCATCTTTTAAGTATGCTTGAATTTTGGGCTCTAGCGCTTTCCATTGCTCATTGGCAGCGGCGATGTTGGTTTGTGCGTTGCTATCAATTTTTGGTAAATCGTAACTATTACCTTCTTCATCTGTGATCGTGCCACCTTGCTCAATCGCTGCAATAGAGTTGGTAATCAACGTTGTGTTTTGCTCTAAACGACTTAATGCTCGTTGTATGTGTGGAGACTTAGTATCCTCACCATAACTGCTGTCCAAGTCGAAAAGATCTTTAATTACCGCCTGTGCACTGTTTGCCACTTGGTTGGTTTGGTCAATTAAAGCGGTGTTTCTTTCTAATAAGTTTGAGGTATAAAACGTGAACGCTAGCAAAGCACCGATTAGAGATAAAAATAGTGCAATTGAAATAATCAGACCTTGATAGCGCTTATTGTCGACATTAGGTACGGTTGCCATCTTCAGAATTCCTTAGTTCACTTGCTTAGTATTAGTATCAGAATCACTTTCTTCAGCAGTCTCTGCTGCGCCCAACCAACGATTCTCAATCTCTTTAAACGTTCCTTTTTGTTTGAGCTTTGCAATACCTTCATCCACTTTACGAATTAAGTCATTATTCCCTTTCGCCATCAGAATAACCTGCTGGGCTGATGGATTGTCTTCACCCTCATAAGAGACGATAGTGACGTCATACTCTGGATGGTTTTTTGCCGTAAACTGTAAAATAGGTAAGTCATGCAGAATGACATCGACCTTGTCCTGCATCAAATCTTCAAATAATAGATAAGCTGTGCTTCGAGTCGTCATTTGGCTATATTTACCCATCGCTCTGAGCTGATCATCTTGCTTTGAGCCTTCCATTGCCGCAACATGCATGCCTTGCAAATCATCTAAGCGATTTATTTTTAGGTCAGCATTTTTGTACATGACTGCAGATGGATTAAAGAAATAAGGAGTAGAAAGGCCATATTTTACAGCGCGGTCATCTTTGTAAGAGATACCTGAGATTGCTAGATCACGTCCACCAGACTCTACTGTGTCAAACATGTTCTGCCAAGTTTCCTTGTAGAACTCGACTTTGAAGCCTTGTTCTTCACCGATAGCACGGATTGAATCAATATCAATACCTTGCATATTCCCATAATCATCTTGAAACGAGAACGGTGGCATCGTACCTGTTGTGGCCACCTTTATGGTTGGCGCCGAAGCAGGCAGCTTGCTCACAAAGCTATCTGTGTTTTCCGTTACTGTTGCGCTTGCATTTTCTTGAGTAGAAGAGTTGCCACAGCCAAATAGGCCAACACTCAATAGAATTGGTAACGCTCGATATAACTGCATCATAATCTATCCTTGAAACCTAACGTTGTTTTACATCTTAGTGAATGACAATCTAGCAATGTTAAGTAATGTCTATACATATTTGCTTACAGAAAGTTACGTTAGATAATACTTGTCTAATTTTATGATTGCAATAATTATGTTTGGTCATTATCTACGATTAGTTATATATAGCAAAGTATGCATATACTTTTGAACAACATATACTCGTTTATAATCAATAAATTCCATTATATAAGGTGCCTATAAAATTTAATTTTGCTCTGAAAAAAATAAATAAAGCGTACAAAAAAGCACTCATACGCTGTGAACGTATAAGTGCTTTTTAAAATACAGCTAACTTAAAACAGAGATGCTTTTACTCTGCATCATCCAAATTGAGATTACGATCAATTTTCCAAATCAGGAAGGAACCGAGACTCATTAGTGAGAACAGGGCAATACCAACCTTGAGGACTGGATTGACTGGAAACAGGTTCAATAACAAACCACCAAAGATACCGACTGAAAACATTAGCGAGCCTTGTAATGCACTTGCCATACCAGCACGACGTTTTTGAAAAGCGAGCGCAATTGCAGAAGCATTAGGTTGAGTCAGACCCAATCCTGCGATACAAAAGAAGATACAAGCCAACACCAGCGGCAACCAAGCATCTGTCCCTAAAAGTAAGCCAATCACAAATAGCAAACCCGCAGAGATAACCTGCATCATCGCCCCGAATCGCAAAATACTTAGTATTCGAAAGCGATTGATAAGCCATTGGTTTAACTGAGTCAAACCTACAAAACCAGCCGCATTCATTCCGAACAACCAAGCGAAATGTGTCGCTGAGACGCCATAAGTATCCATGATTAGCTCTGAAGCCGAGCTGATATAGACAAACATCGCTCCCATTAACAATCCGCCACCAATTGCTGGGTAATTAAAAGTCGGGTCTTTTAATAAGTCCCAATATTGACTGAGCACTTCTCTTGCAGGGCGTACATTGCGATTTTCTTCAGTCAAAGTTTCAAAAAAGAAAAACTTAGTAAGTAGCAAGTTTAGAGCACCAAATGCAGCTAAAAACCAAAAGATAGAGTGCCAATCAAAAAATTGTAAGAATAGCGCGCCAAGCGATGGTGCCAATATAGGTGCTAAGCCCATCACTAAAATCATGATGGAAAAAGCTTTTGCCGTTTGTTTGGCAGTGAGGCGATCTCGAATTGCGGCACGAGTAACTACTGCACCGACGCACGCGCCCAATGCTTGTAAAGTACGGCCTGCAAACAGTACGTACTCATTGTCAGTGGTCGCACAAAGGATAGAAGCGATAACGTATAACGTCATACCTATATATAAGGGTTTGACACGGCCAACACGATCACTGAAGGGTCCGTAAAATAGTTGCCCAAATACCAAACCTAAAAAGTATGCAGGGACAGAGTTGGCCATAAAAGCCGTTGAGACACCGAAATCATCGGCCATCGATGGCAGTGCCGGCAGATACATATCAATTGATAATGGGCCCACCGCAACCATCAGCCCAAGCATCATAATCCATGCAACAGGCAAATCAGCAGAGCGCACTCGCTCAGAAGCGATAGGTTTGTTTGGAAGGGAGGGTTTTGAAGCAGACATATTTAGACCGTTTTATATAGTGGCTATTATTTTTGATATTTTATTTTTCGACGTTAAATTGCTTGCACGTGTTATTAGGTAGGCTTTCGTCATTTTACTGGCTTATCCAGTAATCAAAATAGATACCTTTAACAACAATAGTGCATCTTTACCCACATCGGTGCAAGCAGACAATGCTATATCGTGCTATCTGCTTGCATTTCAATGGCTGTAAAATAATAGCGAAACAACCGCTAACAATTAAACCTGTTAAAATAATTTATCAAAATATGTCTGGCTTTTTTAGGTAGCAATTTCTTTTATTAGAATGAATCTAACGAAAATAGCACTAGAAAATTTACTGATAGCAAAAATTTAGCGGAATTGGCGTTTGGCAAATAAGGTGCTGGCCTGCTTTGCTTTTCTGAGAGCAAGCTTACGATTACGACCAAGCATCATTTTAAGCTGCCATGCTTTTTCTTTATATAAAGTCTTGGCAGGTTGATCATACATCGCATTTATCACGCGTTTGCTTGCTAGCACCGCGTCAGGAGAGCGCTCTGCAAACTCGGCAGCAAGTTTTTGTGCTTGTTCAAGAGGTGCTTCACTACAATGGCTAATCAAGCCTAACTCTTTGCCTTCATTAGCATCGATGATACGAGCGCTCATGGCGAGTTCTTTTAGAGTATCTTCTCGTAGAACTCCAAATGCTGATTGGGTCAGTCCCATATCTGGCACTAAACCCCACTTAGCTTCCATAATAGATAACTGACAATCAGGATGGCTGATACGTACGTCACAAGCCAACGCCAACTGTAACCCAGCGCCGATACAATACCCTTCCAATACTGCTATGACGGGTACTGGCAGATCACGCCATACCAAACATACTCGTTGGAACGCACTTTGCCATGGTTTAATTAATTCCCAAAGCGCAAATGCTGTGTTTTTTGGATGATTTAAGTCTCCTAAATCAATACCTGCACAAAACGTCCCCTCTGCCCCATTTAGAATGACCGCGCGTATGGTTCTGTCCTTGCTAATGCGACCTGCCAGCTTAATCAGCTCATTGATTACCTGAAAACTCATGGCATTTTTTTTATGTGGACGATTTAAGGTAACCGTTAGTATGTTGTCTGTAATACTAACTTGTAAGGTCTCATACTGGTAACTTGCAATCGCGTTCATAACAATCCTTATTAATGAATAAAACAAATATGGTTCTAATATTCACAATATTAGCAGGCTTGTCTTTGTTGTACCGTAGTAATAACTGACTGCCACGATACTATAGTCAATTTCATATACAGCAGATACAGAGCACCTAGCTAATAGCGATAAGCAAATCTAACAAGATTACCTATCGCTCTCTGAACCTGAATGATTTTGTCTGTTTTGCCTTACCCTCAACTTATATCATTTTCCACGTCATGTCATTTTCGCTTAAGCGATGATAATTAAGCTGCGGATAAGATGATAAATCTACCTTTTGCAGGTTGTCTAGCGCCGTTAATAATGCCTCATAATAAGGCTCAATCATTGCAAATTGCACAGGTGTCGTATGCTGTACATTCAGCAAGCACT
Organism: Psychrobacter nivimaris; assembly: GCF_043419765.1. Classification (NCBI taxonomy): domain Bacteria; kingdom Pseudomonadati; phylum Pseudomonadota; class Gammaproteobacteria; order Moraxellales; family Moraxellaceae; genus Psychrobacter; species Psychrobacter nivimaris. Next base: position 50,518 of record NZ_JBHOFX010000003.1, read on the forward strand.
TATCTTCTAAATCTTGGCTAGCCTGACGCAATTGTGGTACACCCGTATATCGACTACCGCCCAATATACGATGGGCAATTTGTGCCAGCATATTGCGGTCATGAGCTTCCCATGCCTGAATAAGCGCCTGTTTTTCATCATTGATAGTATCGATCATCATGATAATAAGCTTGGCCGCCAATTCAGGTTTGTTCGCTGAACGAGTGAGCGCATCTTGCCAATCTAAAATATTTGAGGTATCACTTTTGCTTATATTATTGTTACTAAGGTCATTATTGATTTGCTCGTGTAAAGTCGTATTATCGTGAGCTGTTCTATCTTGAAAGCTTTGGTCTTGAGGGCTTTTATCTTGAGAGTTGTCGATAGATTTTGTTGGTGATTGTAGTAGTGGCGACTGACCTTGTTTTTGTAGACGCAAGCTTTCATAGCGCGGCTGAATATCACGCGCAGTATCTCGTCTATAGCCTTCACGAGGCTGACTATCGCGCAAATAATCATCACGGATTTTTTTCAGGGATAATGGACGGGTAATTTTCGGCTCGCTACTGACAGAAGTGCTGTTACGATCTACCCCATCTCCTCTTATTATTGGATAAGTAGCGGTTAATGTATCTGAAGATATACCTGAACTGGCTTGAGTCTCTTGCCCATTTATATTATTAGAAAGCAAGTCGTTCGATAAATCATTATCATTGATTGAGTAACCGCGCAGCGAGTCTATAGCAGTTAGTTCAGCCTCTGATGAGTCGGAGCCCTGTACGCTAGCACCTTGTAAATTATTACCCTGCAAGTCAGGATGCTGTAAGCCAAAACTCTGTAAATCTGTATCAGGCAACGCGGTCAATTGTGGTGTCGTACTCTTACGACCAAGCCATTTCTGTAGCACCTGTAATAACTGCGGTTGACTAATAGGTTTGCCGACATAGTCATTGATACCGCTGGCTATAAGTTTGTCACGTTCATCTGCCAACCCATGAGCTGTCAGAGCAATAATAGGGATACGACTATCCGAATTTTCGATATTTCGAATCTGCTTAGCCGCCTCATGACCTGACATACGCGGCATTTGAATATCCATAAATATCAAATCAATGTTGTCTTTGTCTTGAGTAGCCGCTTTATCATCAGCGCTCGTGTCCTCATGATAGAACGCGCTATTTGTTTTCTTATTTATCTCATCACGTGTTTCTGCTTTAGAGAGTTGCGTTTTATTCGAGAGGCTTTGCTTATCGCTCTTGGCAGTTTTGATGTTTTTGGTTTGTTGTTTACTGATAATTTCGATAGCATCAAACCCACTGCTCGCAGTAACTACCTGAATCCCTAGCTCGCTCAATAGAGCATCAAGTACTAGTAAATTAGGCAAATGGTCGTCAACTGCCAGTACCGTGACCCCTTTCCAGCGTGGTTCCTGCAGGCTTTGCGGCGTACTACGGCTTTGCGTATCAAGCATCGCGTACAGCTGCCTTTTGTCTAATGGCTCATACAGTATGTTGGCATGATAGCGGTTGAGTAGTGCTTGATCGGCCGCCACTTGGTAGCCGAATACAGCAAGCTTACCTTGATAATGCAGACGAATTTGCTTAAGAAGCGCCATCATATCGTCTTGCGTGTCATCATCAACGATGACCCAATCCCAATAGTTACCGTGCTCTTTTAGTGACTCCAGTACACCCGGTAATGAGTTTGCTTGAGTCAACTTAATTGGTAAATACTGCAAGCTAGCCTTTAGTACTTGTATCGAAGCAATATGATTAATCCAAACCAACACGTTAAACTCATCGGTCTCGCTTGCCAGTGGCGCTAATACTGGTAATTCAATCGTTTGACCAGTGGCTGCCTCTAGCACATCGACATGGGCCGGCATGCGAAACCAAAACGTCGCACCTTGGTTGGCAATATTTTCTTGAGCATTATCATGAAATCCAATATCACCGCCCATCAAGCGCGTCAACTGTTTGGAGATGACCAGACCCAACCCTGTACCACCATACTGACGCGTGATTGATGGATCGCCTTGGCTAAAGCTTTGGAACAGCATTTTTTGATCTGCCAGAGAAATGCCTTTTCCGCTATCTTGCACGCTAATCATCAGATAGTTATCTCGGTGGTCATCTAAGCTCACACGCACCACCACATCACCACTATCCGTAAACTTAATGGCATTACCAACGATATTGGTCAATACTTGCTTAAGACGTAACGCATCGCCGTTGATGCGCATCGGCACATCATTGTAAAACAGTACCGCCATGCGTAAACCCTTCTCCGCAGAGACAGGAGATAGCATATCGACCACATCGTAAATGGTGTCATAGAGGTCAAATTCATGACGATCCAGTACTAGCTTACCTGCCTCAATTTTAGAAAAATCTAAGACATCATTTACCAAAGCGAGCAAGTGTGCTGAGGACTTACGTATGGTCTGTACATACAAGTCCTGCTCAGGATTAAGCTCGCCATGACGTGCCAGCAAATTAATAAAACCATCGATACTGTTCAATGGTGTACGCAGTTCATGACTGATATTGGCTAAAAACGCAGATTTTGCTTGGCTGGTTGAAATCGCTGCATCACGTGCATTTCGAATAGAGATGTTTTGCATCTCCATCTCATCAAATGCCAACCGTAAATCATCCTCAGTTTGCTCGGCATGATCTTTGAGCTCTTGAAAGCTTCTATGTAAGCGGCGTAATGTTCTGACTAGATCTTGCTGTAATAGATTCAGTTCGCCATCTGACTCAACGGGTACAGGTTGGTATAAATTATCAACATGGGTACGTTGCAACTGCAAACGCAGCTCATAAATGGGAGCAATCCAACGTTTCGAATAGATATTTAGGCTCAGTAGTAGAATCAGGATAGTAAATAAACCAGTAATCACTAACGCCATCGCAATACGGTAGCGTGCAATGTAGAGCGGCTCATTATCCATATCAACGAGCAACCACAATGTCTGCCCTTCAAACTCTCCCAATACACTGCCATACGCTGTGCCTACAGGCGTTGGTCGTTGTGACAAAAAACTGGCAGAATCACTGATCAACGGCCACTCTTCATTGAGACCATAGCCGACTGTTGCCAGTATTTGGTTGCCTTCATTAATAATAGCAATGCGCTGTACATGCTGCTCAGACTGCATACGTCCAAGCTTATCTTGGATACCCTCTAGCGTCGTCATCGCCGCTTGTTGGGTCCTCTCAGCACTACTCCCTACTTGCTGGCGCTCTTGTTCTAGCAGCTCAGGAATCAGTTCAGCTATGACTGGTGTATAGCGAATAAGTACCGCTTCGGCCAATACTTCTTGCTCAGAGTCGCTTGCACGCATGGTTTCGTGAAATACCAAGATGCCGCCTACTGCTGCCAACACACAGATAGGCAAAAACACCAGTATGATCAGCTGACCATAAGCACTACTGGTATCGAAACGTTTTTTATATGCCATGCTAGGTCTACTCTCTACTAAGGTTCTTGCCGTGAATTTTTGTGATAATGTCAGTGTTCGTGTCACTTGCAGCGCGTCATATCAGAGCATCTGGGTAAGGCGCTATTTTTAATGAAGCTATTAATCGTTAATAAATTAACTGATTTTGACGAGGCAACTACTATACAGCTCAAGATTATCTTAACAGGATTCTCTAGGCTCTGGTTAGGCATTCCATGGGATGAACAACGTTATAATTAAAGTGCCAACCACTCTGTGTTAAAGAGAATATGGCTTTAAGCTATCAACTCTACTTTTGCAACCCTCAACGTAATATTGACATTGACCTGATACAGTGACTATTAATCTTTGATGCGATAAGCGCAGCTGAAAACAAAATGATATAATAAAGCCACTTTTTATTTACCACAATATATCGCTCATAGTCATAACATATGAGAGCGCACTCTAATGCCTTTCGTTTTTAGCTCGCTTATCACCGTAAACCTATAACCCAAGCGACTGTCTAAAATTATGATCAAACAATAAAAACAGCGCTTCCATCAAAAACAAGCCATTAAAAACATATTTAAAAAATAGAAAAGGATACTTTATGTCCACTACGGCCATGTCAAATGCTAACTTCATTACTCAAATCACTACCCTCGCTGATTGCGTTGGTCAAACGCCATTGGTGAAACTTCAACGCCTGCCTGAGCAAGAGCACATTGCCAATGGTGCCACAGTACTAGCTAAGCTTGAAGGCAATAATCCAGCGGGTTCTGTAAAAGATCGTCCTGCTTTTAATATGATTTATCAAGCAGAACAGCGCGGTGATATCAAGCCTGGTGATATGTTGATTGAAGCCACTAGTGGCAATACTGGTATTGCATTAGCCATGGTCGCTGCGATGCGTGGCTACCCGATAACGTTACTGATGCCAACCAACTCTACCCAAGAGCGTAAAGATGCCATGATCGCTTATGGCGCAACGCTGATTGAAGTAGACGAAGGTATGGAAGCTGCACGCGATTTGGCATTGCAGATGCAAGCAGATGGCAAAGGGGTTGTATTGGATCAGTTTAATAATCCTGATAATAGTCAAGCACATTACCTGACTACAGGCCCTGAGCTATGGGCACAGACAGAAGGTAAAATTACGCATTTTATTAGCTCGATGGGCACGACAGGTACGATTACCGGTGTGTCACGCTACCTAAAAGAGCAAAATCCAGACGTCAAAATCATTGGCCTACAGCCTGACGAAGAAGCTTCGATTGCTGGTATTCGCCGTTGGCCAGCGGCTTATATGCCAGGTATTTTTGATGCAGATTTGATTGATGAAGTGATGGATATCGATCAGCGTATTGCCGAAGTATATATGCGTAAATTGGCGAAAACTGAAGGTGTTTTTGCTGGAGTATCTTCGGGTGCAGCTGCATGGGCAGCGACCCAAGTAGCAAAAGAAAATCCTAATGCTGTTATTGCTTTTATTGTCTGCGATCGTGGCGATCGTTATTTATCAACGGGTTTATATAACGTTGACGATAGTAATACGGATAACAGCGCAGAAGTGAATTAATGCATAAGAAATACCATTTAGTATTGTTAATTTAAAAGAAGTGAAAAGCGGCCAAGTTCAGATGTAATACTTCAAGCAAGGTTAGCGCTGTCATTCTTTTATAATGAATTAACTATAAGCTCATAAATAGTCAGGATTATCTATGTCACAAGCGCTACCATCCGACCCTATATTGGTTTTTGATATCGAGACTGTCGCCGATGTCGATGCAGCACGCCGTATCTATCCGCAACTGGCCGATCTTAACGATGCAGATGCGTTAAGCGCGCTGACAGCGATACGTACACAAGAGGCAGGGCACGACTTTATGCGCTTGCCACTACAGCGTATCGTCTGTATTTCAGCTCTGTATATCAAAGATGGTAAGTTATCGCTATTTTCTTTGACTGCCGATAAATTTAGTGAAAAAGAAATCCTAGCCAAACTCTTTAGAGCATTTAACGACATTGAGACATTGCCGCAACTTATTAGCTGGAATGGCTCAGGCTTTGACATACCTGTACTGATATATCGTGCCATGCAATATGATTTGTCAGCACTCTGGCTGTTCGAAGAAGGCGAGCGTGTTAAAAACATGCGCTTTGATAACTATGTTAATCGTTTTCATACACGTCATCTAGACTTGATGGATCGGTTTAGCCAGTACGGTGCTAGTCGCCGCGAAGCCATGGATATCGTCGCAAGTCTGTACGGATTGCCCGGTAAAACTGATGTAGATGGCAGCATGGTCGGCGCGCTTGTTAGTAGCGGTGACTGGCAGGCCCTATCTATATACTGTGAGTCTGATGTTATGAATACTTGGCTTATTTATTTACGCTGGTTGCGTCTAACAGGACAATTGTCTTCACAAGATTTTGATGCTTGGCAGCAGCAGAGCTATGATTATCTGGCAAAGTATACCCAAGCTGACGGTAGTCCGCGACATCAAGAGTTTATCGCTGACTGGTCATCGGCACCCGAATTATAGAATTCGCATTATTAGTAGTTTTTTATTCCCCTCTTCTAGTTATTTATTATTAAGGCAGGTTTATGCAACCCACCGATTCAAAAACATCTACAGCATCTGATATGGCAGCGCAAAACAGTAACGCTCAAACGAATGAAGCTCAAACAAACGACACCCAAACGATTGTCATTCCGCCTAGTAAGAAAAAATCGAAGCCATCATCAAAGACACGTCGTCGCCTAAAAGATGCAGAGCCAATTCCATTTAATATTGATGGCTTGTCACATGATGGTCGCGGTGTTGCTGTCTATGGTAATGGTTTTGACGTTGCGGAAGGCCATGCTGAAGACAAACACGGCAAAAAAATCTTTGTTAGCTTTGCTCTACCAGGTGAAAGCGCCTTAGTAAAAATAACCAACAGCCGTGCTAGCTTTGAAGAAGGCGATGCCATTAGTATCACTGCCAACCCAAACCCTGAACGTGCTGTGCCACCCTGCCCGCATTTCGGTACTTGCGGCGGTTGTAACTTGCAGCACTGGCAGCCAGATGGACAAATAAACTTTAAACAGTCAGTACTGGCTGAAATGCTAATGCATCAAGCCAACGCGGAACCTGACAATTGGCTCCCTCCTGTGGTCGGCGATCGTCTTGGTTATCGTACCAAAGCACGTTTGGGCGTACGCTATGTCGTCAAAAAAGAAACCGCGCTTGTCGGCTTCCGTGAGCGTTCAAGTAATTTCTTAGCAGAGCTAAATGAGTGTCATATCTTAGATCCACGTATTGGTTTCGAGATTGAAAACCTAAAAACGCTTATTAGTACCCTAGAGAGTCGTGACAAGATTGCCCAGCTTGAGCTTGCAATGGGTGAGCAACTGCCAGAACTACCTGATGGCAATCAGCCAGTTGCGCTCATCGTACGTAATTTAGAACCGTTGTCAGACGCTGATATAGACAAACTAAAAGTATTTTTCGCAGCGCGTAATTGGCAGCTATATTTGCAGTCGAAAGGTGTTGATAGCATCCAACGTATTGCGTTGACAGACGCTGATGATTTGAGCGAGCAATTTGGGCGTTTATATTATCAATTGCCAGAGTATGATCTGACTTTTGAATTTATCCCTACTGACTTTACTCAAGTAAACTTATCGGTGAACCGTCAGATGACCAAGCTTGCCTGTGACTTATTGGACTTAAAAGCAGGTGAACGCGTACTAGATTTATTCAGTGGTTTGGGTAACTTTAGCTTACCGCTAGCGCGTCTCGTTGGCGAGACAGGCTCAGTAGTCGGTGTCGAAGGCAGTGAAGCCATGACCGAACGTGCTGCTGACAACGCTCGTCGCAACGGTATCAACAATACTGAGTTTTACAGTCAAGATTTGACTCAAGACTGTACTGATAAGCCATGGGCCAACCAAGGTTTTGATGCACTATTGATTGATCCGCCGCGCTCTGGTGCTTGGGAAATTATGCAATATTTGCCAAAATTCAATGCTGAACGCATTGTTTATGTCTCTTGTAATCCAGCGACCCTTGCTCGTGATACAAAAGCATTGTTAGAACAAGGCTATCGTCTGACTCATGCTGGCGTGATGGATATGTTCTGCCATACGGGCCATGTTGAATCTATCGCTCGCTTTGAAAAAGTAGCGGTTTAACATTGTTAATCTTCAAAAATGATTAATAGTTAATAACAACTGATAGTTGAACCTAATTAAAGAGACAATTAAGCGTTATTATAATTATCTAAGATAACTCAAAGCTTTGATAAATTTATGCTAATAAGTAGCTATTATTTAGCGTAATTGACCACAGCCGTACAGAGGCTCGCTTGATTTGTCACTTTAAAATGAGATAATAGTAAACAATCTTCCTATGTTTTTGATGATGTTTCCAATCGCTACATAGCAAGCATTTGCACTCATAGCTTTATATATTTTACGCGCATTTTATAGCTGCTAAAAATAACATTTTTAGCAGTTGTATTGGTTTATAGCTGACACTTTATGGATCGTTAATTCAGAGTGTGTGCATAGTAGATGAGGTTATAATCAATTCAAAATAGCTAAGAGGAGTCGGCTATGGTAAAAATTCGTGAAGGATTACCGCTGGTGGATGGACAGACCACGCAGGCCGATAGTGCAACACTTGCGGCGCAACTGGTGGCGAGCCAACGCTCTCACCAGTCAGCCAATAGCTATGCCCAAATTCCCCTCGACATCAAATACCAGTTAGCGACTCACAAGTTACATACTACTTTTGATCGCTCAGCTGCACACACTTATCATTTGCATGATCCTCACACTGAAGACGAGTATTTGGATGATACCAATGCGCTATCAAACGAAGAGCTTGAGGCGGTCGACTTAGACCAAGCCAACATCGACGTACCTACTTGGCTAGATAATGTGGCCAAGCGTATTGGACAAGAGTCAGTACCCAACCTAAGTGCAGCTTGCGAGTTTATTCGTAGTCATATGAATACCAGTGAATCTGAGCGTTCAGGCGCTTATGTGACCGGTATTGGTATGACCGATATTCTGACCTATCTTTATCAAGATGAAGACGCATTGGTCGCGGCCATGCTGTATCGCAGTGCGCGCAAATCAATCATTAGTCTCGCTGAAGTTGAAAAAAACTTTGGTCCAGATATTTTAACGCTTGTGAAAGACACCCTTGCAATGGGTAAGCTGTCGGAGATTATTGAGAGCAACAAGCGTTTAGAAGATCATTTCGTCAATAATCAGCGTGATCAGCTATCAAATATTTATAGTATGCTCATCTCTGTTACTAACGATGTGCGCGTGGTACTGATAAAACTGGCTGAACGTACTTTCGCCATGCGTGAATTGACTTTTTCTAATCAAGAACGTCAAACGCGTGTCGCACGTGAAGTCATGACTATTTATGCGCCATTAGCGCATCGCCTAGGCATTGCACAGCTAAAATGGGAGCTCGAAGATCTGGCTTTCCGTTATTTAGCGCCTGACCGCTATAAAGAAATTGCTAAGCTGCTGTCAGAAAAACGTAGCGAACGCGAGTCCTATATTCAGCGCGTACAAGACAAATTAAATGAATCACTAGCAGATGCCAGTATTGAAGGCGAAGTATCTGGTCGCGTCAAACATATCTACTCTATCTATCGAAAAATGAAGCTCAAAGGCTTATCTTTCGATCAGCTTTATGACATTCGCGCTTTACGTGTCTTGGTTAATAGCCCTTCTGACTGTTATCACGTTTTAGGCCTAGTACATGGCTTATGGCGTTATATTCCTGAGCAGTTTGATGACTATATTACCAACCCTAAGTCTAATGGTTATCGCTCACTACATACTGCTGTAATCGCGGAAAATAAATCACTCGAAGTCCAGATTCGTACTCATGAGATGCACTTTGAGGCCGAGCTTGGCATGTGCGCGCACGTTAATTACAAAGAAGGGCTAAAGAACAAAAAAGACAATTATCTGAATCAAAGAATCAGCTCATTACGCCAATTATTATCTATCAATAATGAGACACGTAATCAGCCACGCTCAGCTGTGGTAGCAGGCGAAGAGATAGATGATATTGAGTTTGACGAAGAAGAGCAACTCGTTGATTTTGATGAGCTAGAACGTATTTATATCTTTAGCCGTGACGGTGATATTACTGAGCTACCAAAAGGCGCGACCGTTCTCGATTTTGCCTACTATGTGCATACTCAAGTTGGCAACCGTGCGCAGGCAGCCCGCGTCAATCAGCGCTATGTGCCACTGACCTATCAGTTGAAAACAGGTGAGCAAGTTGAGATTATCACTAAGGCATCACGTGAGCCCAATCGTGATTGGTTGGTAGCATCGCTAGGTTATATTCATACCAATCGGGCCCGTTCAAAACTGCGCCAATGGTTTAATAAGCAAGACCGTGATAAGAACATTGAAATAGGTCGCCAAATGCTCAGTAAAGAGCTTGAGCGCCTATCTGTTCATCCTAATAGTATTGATCTAAACGACTATATTCAGCATTTTCATGTCAATACGACCGATGATATTATCGTGGGTCTGGTGACAGGTGATATTGGCCTGAATCAGTTGACCAGTCATATCTCTCGTCAGCTACACCTTGAACCTGAGATACCACCAGAGAGCTTTGTACCGCATGTAGATAACAGAGATACAGGTAAGCTCGATGCTTATAAAATCCATATCGATGGTTTGGATAATATCGAAATCAATTTGGCAGGTTGTTGTCATCCTGTGCATGGCGAACCGATTGCTGGTTACATCACTTTATCGCGTGGCGTTAGCGTGCATAATCGAGGCTGCCCAGAGTACTTACGTCTGGTCGAGCGTGACCCTGAGCGCAAGATAGAAGCCGCTTGGCAAGTACAGACGGGGCGTTATCAGCCCGTTGATATTCATGTCGAAGCATATGACCGACGCGGATTGCTACGTGATTTGACACAGATAATTGATAAAGAAAACGTCAATATTCGCCAAGTGCAAACGTTAAGCAATGACGACAATATTGCTTTTTTAAAGTTCCATATTGAAGTCTCAGGCTTGGCACATCTGTCTAAGTTGCTCGCAAAATTAGAACAGCAACATGGTATTTTGCACGCGCGCCGTGCAGTCGTGTAAATAAAACGTTAAGTCAGTCGTTGTTTATTCCACAATAGAGTTTTCAAAAATACTATGCCTGAATTACCTGAAGTAGAAACCACTAAAGCCAGTCTTGCTCCATTATTGGGGCAACAGGTAGTTGATGTTAAAGTATTTCAACCAAAGCTACGATGGATGATGCCAGATAACTTGGATGAGCTGGTTAATTACACCTTAGATAGTGTCGAGCGCCGAGCAAAGTATCTGATTCTTAATTTTCTGCCAGTAGCTGCACAGAATAACGCTCCAATGTCAGCCAGCAAAGTTGAACCACGTCAGCTTCTTATTCACTTAGGAATGTCAGGTAGCTTACAACAGCACAGCTATGGTACTGATAAGCGTAAACATGACCATCTGGTCGTCGTTTTTAATGATGCTGATAATAAAAAGTCTCAGCTACATTACTATGATCCAAGACGCTTTGGTTCAGTACTATGGCATGAGGATTACGGCAATAAACTACTAGATCATCTAGGTCCTGAACCGCTTTCAAAAGATTTTACCGCAGACTATTTATACAGCTTAATTCAGCGTATAGATTTATCTAGCCAAGATGGCAGTGGGTCATCGTCAGATAATACTAAAACGAATAAGCGACTAAAACCCATTACTCGGGCTATTAAATCTGTCATCATGGAACAAGAAGTCGTGGTCGGTGTTGGCAATATTTATGCGACTGAAAGCCTGTATTTATCCGGCATCCATCCTGCTACGCCAGCCAGTCAAATTTCATACGATCAGATTGTCATTTTAGTGAATCATATTAAAGAAATTTTAAAGAAAGCGATAAAACTGGGCGGTTCGACACTACGGGATTTCACAGTAGCAAGTGGTCAAACTGGTTACTTTCAGCAAACCTTAAATGTGTATGGTAGACAAGGAGAGAGCTGTCTGCATTGTAGTACGACGCTAGAGAACATCAAGCTTACTGGTAGAGCCAGTGTTTATTGTCCAAATTGTCAGCCGTTAAAATAGCTAATAACTGATACCCGCTTACTTGTGCTACGTTTATATTAAATGAAGACAATATTTGAACAGAGTATTTATTCTAAAAGTATCAAATATTGTCAAAGCTATAACTAGATTATTCTCATTTTTGTTGCTTATTAGCGCACATCTTGCTTTAATAGTGCTAGCGCTTACATAAATAGTGCGTATCATTTATTTTTCTGTAATATTTAGACTAACTATTGTTGCCGCAAGATTCCTGTGTGAAGATAGCAGCAGCCATTAATCATACTACTATGAGTTTCAGGATATCGTTATGACTGTTAAAGCAAAAACCCAACGCACAGTTAAGCAGAGATTTTTTACTGTATTAGCAACTTTAGGATTGGTAGTTGCGACCATTCAGCCTACTTCTGCAGCTATAGAAATTGATGAAACTGATTTCGGTCCTTCATACGAGACGATGGTAGTCGATACGATTGTTGGTAAGCCACTGCAACTCGTGAATGCTGTTGCTGGTACGGCAGCTTATATCGTTAGCTTACCTTTTTCACTTATTGGTGGTAATGCAGATCAAGCACAGCAGAAGCTATTTGTTGAACCTTGGGATGCTATGGGACGTTGTTTAGGCTGCACAGTTGCAGAAGACAACTATTACAAATCTCAAGTTGTTGATAATAACGTGGTACGTATCGTTGTCGATCAACCATCAGAAATTCTAATTAATACCAATGACTATGTAGTGGTCACTCCGTAACAATTTGCTTTTAGTAGGCACATCAAATAGTTCACAAGAATGACTGTGACTATTTCATAGCAAAAAGGCTAACGAGAAGTTAGCCTTTTTTGTTGTCAACGAATTGATAATTTATTTCGTAATACTGGTATTACTTAATTTGGCACTGATTTCACGCAGCAACTTCACTTCCTCTGATGGCTCTTCTACTGCTTCTTCTATAACTTCCTCTACCTCTTCAGCACGGCGCATTTTATTGACACCTCTAACCATCATAAAGATGATGAAAGCTAAGATTAGGAAGTTAATAAGTACGGTAATAAAACTACCGTAAGCCAATACAGGTACACCTGCCTCTTTGAGCGCATCATAAGTCATAGCAATACCATCTGGTGCATCGCCTAAAACTAAGAACATGTTCTCAAAATTAATCTCGCCGCCAAAGATAAAAGCGACAATCGGCATAATAATATCATCTACCAGAGATTTTGTAATGGTAGCAAAAGCCCCGCCGATGATAACACCGACTGCCAAATCCATTACATTACCCTTGACAGCGAACTCTTTGAACTCTGAAACCATACTCATTATTTTTTCCTCAAAATTTATCTATAAACAAATAGATATTTATATAATTAATGTCATATCTAGCTTTCATGTTAATAATTGAATACATTAACACCACTATTCATTCTGTCTGTATTTTTCCAAGATTACAACACAAAAAAAAGCAGTATAAAGTGAACCACTAATAGCTCACCTTATACTGCTCATCTTTTGAATCACTTAGTGCTAATAAAACTACTGACACTAAGTGTTCGCTTCAAACATCAATACTATGAATTACTCAGTAACTCACTTGTTGATATTAAGCACCTTTTTTACCACGGCCGTGACGCTTACGCTCACTTTCAGTCAAGTAGCGCTTACGAATACGTACCGCTTTTGGCGTTACTTCGACTAGCTCATCGTCTTGAATAAATTCAAGCGCTTGCTCAAGAGTGAACTTCACTGCTGGCGTCAACGTCAATGCTTCGTCAGTACCACTAGCACGTACGTTGGTTAACTGTTTAGCAGTCGTTGGGTTAACAGTCATATCATCGTTACGAGAGTTAAGACCAACAATCATACCTTCATAAACTTCAAGCTGTGGCTCAGCAAACAACTTACCACGTTTCTGTAGGTTAAATAGAGCAAAACCTAGGCAAGTACCATTTGCCATAGAAACCAATACGCCGTTAGAACGACCACCAACATCACCGATCTTCTGTGGACCGTAATGTGAGAAGCTCGAGGTCATGATACCACTACCTGAAGTCAGGGTTAGGAACTCAGAACGGAAGCCGATCAAGCCACGCGCTGGTATGGTCGCCTCGATACGCATACGGCCTTTACCGTCCAGCTCCATGTTAGTCATCTCGCCTTTGCGTAGACCAACTTGCTCCATGATAGAACCTTGATGCTCTTCTTCGATATCGAAGACAACGTTTTCATACGGCTCTTGTAGCTTACCATCAACTTCTTTAACGATAACTTCTGGACCAGAAACACCTAGCTCAAAACCTTCACGGCGCATGTTTTCGATAAGTACTGATAAATGAAGCTCGCCACGGCCTGATACTTTGAATTTATCAGGAGACTCAGTGTCTTCTACACGCAATGCTACGTTATGAATCAATTCACGCTCAAGACGCTCACGAATGTTACGTGAAGTCACAAACTTACCTTCACGACCAGCAAATGGTGAATTATTTACTTGGAAGTTCATAGATACTGTAGGTTGATCTACCGTTAGTGCTGGTAATGCTTCAACGTTGTTAGGATCACAAATAGTATCAGAAATGTTTAGTGCATCGATACCTGTGATACAAACGATATCACCTGCTTGTGCATCTTCAACGTCAATACGATCAAGACCATGGTAACCCATGATTTTTAGAATACGGCCGTTACGCGTCTTACCATGCTTATCAATAACAGTCACTGGCGTGTTAAGTTTAACTTTACCACGTTGAATACGACCAATACCGATTACACCAACAAAGCTGTTGTAGTCAAGGCTTGAGATTTGCATACGGAACGGAGCGTCAGCATCAACCTGTGGTGGCTGAACAACGTCAACGATAGTTTTGAACAATGGCGTCATATCATCAGCTAAATCATCTGCTTCTAGACCTGCAATACCATTCAATGCTGAAGCATAAACAACTGGAAAATCAAGCTGCTCATCGTTTGCACCTAGGTTGTCAAACAAATCAAAGATTTGATCCATTACCCAATCAGGACGTGAGCCAGGACGATCGATTTTGTTAATAACAACGATCGGCTTTAGACCTTGTTCGAATGCTTTTTGCGTCACAAAACGAGTCTGAGGCATTGGGCCATCAACAGCGTCAACAACCAAAAGTACGCAGTCAACCATAGACATTACACGCTCAACTTCACCACCGAAATCGGCGTGACCTGGGGTATCAACAATGTTGATACGGTATTCAGTTTCTGAAGTTTTATCTGTCCAGCGGATAGCTGTGTTTTTAGCCAAAATGGTAATACCACGTTCTTGCTCAATATCACCTGAGTCCATTGCACGCTCAGCAATGTTTGCACGGTCGCCAAAAGTACCAGACTGATGTAATAACTTATCAACCAAAGTTGTCTTACCGTGGTCAACGTGGGCAATAATTGCAATGTTACGCAGGTGTTTGATATCGTTCGCCATATAAAATGCTCGTTTCGTCTTAAAAAAATGCAGTAGCAGTAAGCGCTGCTGAATAAACTTTCATCATCAATCAGATAGATATTGAATCTAAGATGATGCAAAAAAGAATGCTATCAAATAAAAAAGTTCAATACAATCAAATATCTATACTGACGAATTCATCATACAGATTGCTATGCTAATGTACATGCTGTTAATTTACAGAATGTTTGGGTGGCTAGTATAACATTATTGATTCATAAATTTATGTAATAACTCACTTTTCTCAATACATAAATAAAAAAAAGCCACCCATTGGGTGGCTTTTTTTGTAACTGTATATTTTACTATACGATTATTTTGCTAATACTTACTGAACAACCATATCTTTAGTTTGTTCAACAGTCATTGTTTTGTCACCAGTGATGATGGCATAAACACGACGGTTCATAGCACGACCTTCTTCAGTGTCGTTTGAAGCGATTGGGTTGTTGTAACCATAGCCTACAGTTGATAGACGGTTTGGAGCGATACCGAATTCATTAGTTAGCATAGATTTAACAGCAACGGCACGAGCTTCAGATAGACGTTGGTTGTAACGTGCTGAAGGACCAGTCTTAGAAGCATGACCTTCTACACGAGCTGTAGAGTTAGGATACTCACGCATCTTCTCTGCTACTTTAGCGATTTCTGGCTTGTACTGGTTTTTGATAGCTGACTTGTCGTTATCAAAGAATACACGTAGTTCCATTTTCAGTTCGTCAGTAATGTCTACTGGTACTGGGCAACCGCGCTCATCAACTACAACGTTCATTGGAGTGCCTGGGCATGCATCGATGCTATCAGGTACGCCATCACCGTCAGAATCAAGATCAGCTTCAACAACAACTACTGGAGTGTTGTCAACTACTGGCTCTTGCATAGGTGGTACTGCTACTGTAGGTGCTAAATGGCCACCTAGTACTACTTCTAGACCGGCCAAAGCCATGCCTTCCCACCAGTTGTTATCAAAGTTATGAATCGCACGAGCTTCACCACGTAGGCTTAGCGCGTCATTGATGCGATACATAGCACCTAGACCTAGGTTACCGATAGTGTCTTTAGAGTTTGATACTTCAGTACCAGCAGCAACTACTTCACCGTTAGAGTTAGTATACTGTTCTTGGTTCTCTACTTTGATTTTAGACTGGCCAGCACCTACTAGTACGTATGGTTTAAGTGCGCTATCAGTGTAACCAGTAAATTCTTCGGTACCGATCAAGAAGTTACCAGAAATCATTTCTTGTTCAATATCAAAGCGGTTAACGCCGGCATCAGCTGAATCTTCAGAAGCTTCGCCGTTTGCGTCAGATACACCATATTCTACTTGGAACTGAGTAGAAGGAGTAAGTTCAATACCTAAAGCTGCACCAGTGTATAGGCTGCTTTCTTTGGCTACGCCACCATTGCTGTTACCACGGCTACCATCACCGATAACATCGCCGTTAGCATTTTCATACAAGTTTTTACCAGTAGTAAGAACTTCACGCTGTTTGTCAGAGGTATCACTGAATTCTTCAGTCATGTGATAACCAAGTAACAATGGGCTAATAGTAACACCAGCGTTAGCTGCCATCGGTGCAGCCGCTACAGCAACAAGGGCTAGAGCTATTTTGTTCAATTTCATGGACTTCCTCCAAAGGATAATTTTAGTGATGCATTAAGCAAAACCGATTCTCAAGACGTACTAAGATAGACATCTCTTACGCATTTTAAGTTACAAAGCAAAACCAATTAAGGAGTAGCTTAGCGATTATTAATTCAGTTTACAACTTTTTTCGTTAACGAGCTACACATTATTACACGATAATGTTGTAACTAAAACACAATAAACAGTCTAAGTTACCCAGAACTAACACACCTTACGCTTCTTATCTTTTACACATCAGTTTGCGATAGATGAATGGTCTATTGATAGCTATTTTCTTGAAGCATTTTATTACAATTAGAATTTTTTCTCTATTGCTAATGTCGTTCTTTCACTAATTGAAACATTTTTTGACAGTCGCTATATATTACATATATATTGTAAAAAACCAATATTCTTCTGAAAATCAAGTAATTAGGTGTTGTATGTGTTTTATATACAGTGGAATAAGAGAAAGTTTAAAGAATTTGGACAATTGGTTTGCTTAAAAGATAGTCAACACAAGGATGTGTGAGACGTTGTTTTTTGCTTGAATGACAAACAGCTATGGGATGTAGCGCTTTATGAACTTATTTAATAAGGTACTAGCCAGTTATAGAAGAATAGTAACTTTTGTTCTTTATATATCTATTCACAGAAAAGACAGATATAGAGTTGGTAAGTTTTTAACCATTGCACATAGGTTACTTGATGAACTACTGAAGTTAGTCAGTTATAGGATATCAACCCTTCAAAACAATAATATTTTAAATGCTAAGCAATCAAACGGCTTTACTCTCGTTGAGCTAACTGTGACGACAATGGTATTAGGAATTATCGCAGCTATTGCAGCGCCAAGCATCTTAACGCACTTAGCACGAATGGAGGCGCAACGTGTCAAGCATCAACTAGAGAACACTTTATCCTTAGCAAAGGCCGAAAGTTATATAAGTCGGCAGGATGTCTTAGTTTGTTTATCGAATGATGCACATCAATGTCATAGGAACAGTGATAAAACGCTTCTGTTATTTGTAGATAAAAATAATAATAAGCATTTTGATTCTCAAGTAGACACGTTATTAACTCAGCAATCCTTAAACCTAAGATATAGTACAGTGAAGTTAAGAGTTGGCGGTAGGCGCCACTATACTAAATTTTGGGGCGATAGCGGCAGACCGCGAGGACACTTTGGCCATATAAAATACTGCCCTACCTCTTCTTATAATGAGTCAATGTACCAAATTTCTTTTAACCAATCCGGTATCGTCAAACATAAACTTAATGCAGACCACCCTACGAAATGTAATGGGTAATAGATGCCGTATATGCAAACCTATTTATGCATGGCCTCTTTCATCATTGTCACAGCGCTTTCTATTCCTACAAGAACCGCATCTGCAATAAGTGCATGACCAATATTTAACTCATATATACCATCAATCTTTGCAATGGCATTAACATTGTCACACGTTAAACCATGACCTGCGTTAATAAGCAATTTATCGTCTAGGCTCTGTGCTGTAGCTACTGCTTGTTCAATTCTTTGAAGCTCAGCCAACTGTGCGGCAGTATCATTTGCTAATCCTGCTTCGGCATAAGCACCCGTATGCAACTCTATCGCGTCCGCACCACACTCTATCGCGGCTGCAATCTGCTTATCATCTGGATCAATAAACAAAGAAACCTTAATATTAGAGGCTTGTAGTTTATGAACATACTCTTTTAGAGACGTGACTTGCCCTGCAACATCAAGACCACCTTCTGTCGTTAACTCTGCACGCTTTTCAGGTACTAGACATACCCAAAAAGGTTTAACTTCGCAGGCAATTGCAAGCATCTCATCAGTTGCGGCCATCTCCAGATTCATTCTCGTCGACAACTGCCCCGCCATTTCATAAACATCCGCATCTTGTATATGACGACGATCTTCACGTAAATGTATAGTGATACCATCTGCCCCTGCCTTTTCGCACAATAATGCAGCAGCCAACGGACTTGGATAACTCACACCGCGCGCTTGACGAAGTGTTGCCACATGATCAATATTCACGCCTAACAAAGGTTTTTTTGTATTGTTTTCAGATGAGGTAGATACAGAGATACTCATAAAAAATCCTTTGGACAATTAAGCCTAACTTATATAGTTGATACTACGATGATATTTGAGACTTTATTGATAACGCTGCTGTTGCTGCCATAACAGACGACTTCGTAGTGGCTGATAGTCAAGCAAATGATCAATAAGATGTCGATGTAGCTTTGACCAATGGCTCAGCGTCTGCTCAGTAATACCTAAGCGTGCCATTTCTATAATATCCGCACCCTTAAAAACAGTCTGTCCAGACTCACTGGCTAAATGCTCAGACTCTTCATTATGTACCAATACAGGGAGCAAACCTACATCCGGTAAAAAGCGGTAAGTACAATTAGGCTCAATGGGGTCTTCAACGTTGTTATGCGTTAACGTTAAAGTGAATCCTAACTCGGTAAATAGATACTGCTCAAACTGACGTAGACAGAGACGAAGCTCGCTATTACTTAAGGGCTGCTTGAGTTGTTGTAGACTGATTTGATAATGCTGCCACAATACTGGCATCGGGTCTTCAGTAGGTAACAACCGCCACAGTATCTCGTTTATATATAGTGCGGCATACTGATGTTGGCCGCTGATATTAGCGTAAGGTACGGCTTCTAAGACAGCAGGTGCACTATCTTTTTGAACACTGTCTTTTTGAACGGTATCAGTTTGAGTCGTATCTTGCGAAGCAATATTAATTTGACTAAAGGTTTTTAAGTCGCGTTTACCAGTAGCAAAAAGCTGTAATGGCATAAATAGTGGCGCGCCTTTTTTCCCAACGCCATGTATCACGCCATGTTGTTGAGAAAAAAGATAATACAAAGCGCGTTTTTCCTGATAAGGGCGCTGATGCAATAAATACCCGACGAGCGCTTCATTACGCATTTTTTATTACCTAAATAGCTAAAAGGCAGGCAGTATTTTTGAAGCGTGCGTTTTTAACCGCTATCAATAGCCCAAACTGGTCAACGCACGTTCGTCATCAGACCAACCACGTTTCACTTTGACCCACAGCGTTAACATGATTTTTTTACCGAATAACTGCTCCATATCTTTACGAGCATCCATACCAACTTGTTTGATACGCTGACCTTTGTCACCGATAACGATGGCTTTTTGACCACCACGTTCAACATAGATAGTCGCATCGATGAAAGTACAAGCTTTGCGTGGACGCCCTGTTTTTGGATCAGTATGTGCAGGTTCGTCTTTAAACTCATCAATCTGTACGGTTAAATCATATGGCACTTCATCGCCCGCACTACGCATGATTTTTTCGCGAATGATTTCACTGGCCAAAAATCGCTCAGAGCGATCAGTGATTTGCTCTGTATCATAAATAGGAGCAGCAACTGGTAAATGTGAGGCAATCACTTCTTGTAAACGATCTAAGTTTTGATTTTTTAGTGCAGATACAGGAACGATATCAGCAAAATCGAAACTATCGTTGAAAGTTTCGATAAGTGGTAGCACACTGCCTTTATCTTTTAGAGTATCTGACTTGTTAATAACCAAGACGACTGTTAGATTGGTCTCGCCAAGCTTTTGCAAGGTCAATAAATCATCGTCACGCCATTGATCTGAATCGACAACAAACAATACTAAGTCTACATCTACTAACGCCGATACCGCCGCTTTATTCATACGTTCGTTAATAGCACGTACTTCGTTGCGGTGAATACCTGGTGTATCAACAAACACCGCTTGCATTTCATGGTTTGACAAAATTCCATGAATACGATGACGGGTGGTTTGTGGTTTGCGTGAAGTAATAGACAGCTTTTGACCCAATAAGTGATTCATCAAAGTTGACTTGCCCACATTTGGACGTCCAACAATGGCCACATAACCTGCTCTAAAATCATCAGCCATACGAGCATTGCCACTCGGTGCAAAAAACTCTTCAATAGCCATATCATTGTCTAATGCAATATCTTCTGCATCAGTAGCATGAATCTCTTTGGTAACTTCGATATTGTTTTGGCTTGAATCAATATCTGTATTCTTACCCAAATTTTGGGTGCTGTCTTCATTGTTTGATGGCAAATCAGTATGATTGCTCATAAGTTAATCCTATAGGGTTTGTGTCTAGCCGAACAGTCGTTGATGCTAAATTTATTCAGTCACCATTAAAAACGGGCTAGAGACATTTAAAGTTTTAAAATAAATAATATGTGAGGTAGTTTTAATGTATGTTTGCCAAGTTATAAACCAATCTAAACCGATACTATGCATCTAAAAATGCGTTTATGGATATCGGCTATACACGTTTTTTGGCAGATCCTGGCAATTTATGTAATTGGTTAATCATAAGCTCTGCTGCTTTCTGTTCAGCGATACGGCGGCTCTCACCAGATTCAGTAATATCAGGACAGTTATTGATATTTACATGGCAACGTACAACGAAAATTTGATGCGGTGCATTACCACGCGTTTCCATGAGTTCGTAGTTGGGCAAGTCAAACTGCTTAGATTGTAGCCACTCTTGTAACCGACTCTTAGCATCCTTCAGCGCTTTTTGGTCATTGACATTATCAATCAGATCACCATACCAAGAGAGAACACATTTGCGAGTAATATCCATATCTTGGCTGTCTAAATAGATAGCACCAATTAGAGACTCTACGGCATCGGCCAGTATAGAAGCACGATTGCGACCGCCACCTTTTCGCTCACCTACTCCTAATATAAGATGGTTAGACAGCTCTAGGTTTTGGGCGATAATTACCAATGACTCTTGGCGCACCAGTGTTGCACGCATACGCGTTAGGCGCCCTTCATTTTGACTAGGATAACGATGATATAAAGCTTCACCCACAATCATCCCTAAAAGTGCATCACCTAAAAACTCTAGGCGCTCATAGTTTTTTTTGCTATCAAATGAGCGATGCGTTAACGCAAGTTTAGGTAGACTCAAGTCATTGAACTCGTAGCCTAACTTACGCGTTAATACTGCTAACCGCTGAATAAATTCCGAGCTAACAACAAGCGTGTCAACAGATGTACTATTTTTTTGGGAAGTAGAAGCCGCTTGGGAATGGTGCAAAGTTGGTTTCATGCGAGGTTTGTGGTTATCCCTTCTGCTTGACAGATTTAGTTTAATAATATTATTTGATATATCTTATGAAATAATGAAGGTGCTATGTCGTACTATTGCGACTTACTCTGCTGTTGCCATTTCGACGTCACCCTCGAAACGGTTAATAATATCAACATTGCTAAAAAAGTTATTAGTTATTGCATATTCTTTATGAATAGCCAATTGACCTGTTTTTTTATCAGTAAAGGTAAATACGTCTTCGGCTTTAGTATCGTAATCTGCGTTAATTGATAACTGCTTATCAACACGCTCAACGAATTGCTTAGCTGTTTCGTTATTACTATTGGCTTCTTTTAGCTGTGCACTCAAAAGCTTTGTCAATTGGTAGTCACCAATTTGAGCTGGTACGATAGCTACTGTCAATTTGGTCGCAATACCCAAAAGCATAATAATGAGAACAATGTTTGTCACACTGGCACCGCGCTGCGTAGCCAAACCAGATAATTGCTGCATTATAAGATCCTTCTAAAGATAAACGACTATTTTGAATAAGTGTATAAATAATAAATAGCTATTTATTAGATAGCAATGATATTAGCATAAAACTATTATAGATAAATCAATCGCTAAGCAATCACATTGCCTTAATTGATAGTACCATTACGTTCAAAGGTTGGTAGATTAAGACCAGGTGGTTTATGCATCCAAATATAAACTGCCTTACCTGCTAGGTTTTCATCCGGAACGAAGCCCCAAAATCTACCGTCTGCACTGCGATCGCGGTTATCACCCATCACAAAATACTGACCCTCTGGCACGTCAATGCGCCACTCAGTACCCTCTGACTCAACCACCTCTGGTGATTGTTGCTGCAAAAATGGCGCGTACTGTGAACTGTTCATACCGTCTAAATAGCGCACGAGGTGCTTGTTGTCACCTTGTACTTCTCCAAAATATTGTGCCGCATCTTCTTCTTGCTGACCCATTGCAGAAGCACTCTCCTCAGTCAGCACTTGACCTGGACCAACCTGACCTGGTAAGTATAGCTGTGAAGTCAATTCAGCATTTGCCGCGAAATCTACAGACTTAGTCTCAACAGGTACATCATTGATAGATAACGTGCCTTGACTATAGCTTACGGTGTCACCAGGCAAACCGATAACGCGTTTAATATAATAAATGCTCGGGTTTTCAGGATAGCGAAACACTGCCACATCACCATGCTCAGGTTCACCAGTATCTAGCACCTTATTGTAGGTTAACGGCAGGCGCACGCCATATGCATACTTATTGACAGCAATAAAGTCACCCGTATATAGCGTCGGCACCATAGACGATGATGGGATATTAAATGGCTCAATTAAAAATGAGCGTACTATCAATACCACTGCTAACACAGGGAAAAAGTCATAAGCCCAGCGAACTAGTAAGCCTTCTTGACCTCGACCACGAGTTTTGCGCTGTTTGAGCGCTAACTTGTCTAACAGCCAAACAATTCCTAGGACTATAGTTAACGGCACTAAAATTAAATTAAAATCAAAATCCATACCAAATTGCCTATTAACGAGCGGCTTATCTAACACCTTTACGATAAGACTCACTACATTTGACTGTTATCTACAATGTCTATCTTAGGTTACGTTTAGCGATTAGCTATCAACTTGCAACACAGCTAAGAAGGCTTCTTGTGGAATTTCCACGTTACCTACTTGCTTCATACGTTTTTTACCAGCTTTTTGCTTAGACAATAGCTTTTTCTTACGTGACACATCGCCGCCATAGCATTTTGCTAGTACATCTTTACGCATGGCTTTTACCGTACTACGACCAATGATTTGGCTACCAATAGCGGCTTGAATGGCAACATCAAACATTTGGCGCGGAATCAACTCTTTCATCTTCGTAACCAGTGCATTACCACGATAACGTGATTGGGTTTCGTGCACGATCATCGCTAAGGCATCGACTTTATCGCCATTGATTAGTACATCAACTCTTACTAGCTTGTCAGCTTGATAGCGCTCGAAGTTATAATCTAGCGATGCAAAACCACGTGAAACCGACTTTAAACGATCAAAGAAATCCATGACAACTTCGCCCATTGGAATATCAAATATCAGCTGTACTTGTCGACCCATAAAACGCATATCAACCTGAACGCCGCGACGCTCAATACATAGTGTCATTACGTTGCCTAAGAATTCTTGCGGTACTAAAATCTGACAGCGGGCAATTGGCTCACGGAACTCTTCAATGTTGTTTGGCTCAGGTAGATGTGATGGATTATCTACATAGATTACATCACCGTTCTTTTTCTCAATTTCGTAAATAACTGAAGGCGCCGTAGTAATCAAATCCAGATCATATTCACGCTCTAGACGCTCTTGGATAATCTCCATATGCAGCATACCCAAGAAGCCACAGCGGAAACCAAAGCCAAGCGCATCCGACGTATCTGGCTCAAAAAACAGCGAAGCATCATTAATTTGCAGTTTTTGTAAGGCTTCACGGAATTTTTCAAAATCACTCGAATCCACTGGGAACATACCAGAATAGACTTGTGGCGTGACTTGTTTAAAGCCTGGGATACGATCCACATCAGGGGTCTTACCATGAGTGATAGTATCGCCTACTGGTGCTCCGGCAATATCCTTAATACCCGCAATAACAAAGCCGACTTCCCCTGCTTCTAAAACACCCGTATCTACAGGTTTAGGGGTAAAGACACCAATCGAGCCAACTAGATGTGCCTCTTGAGTCGATTTGATGTATAACTTGTCACCTTTACGTATAGTACCTTCACGCACCCGTACCAATGAAACCACGCCCAAATAATTATCGAACCAAGAGTCAATAATTAGTGCTTGCAGTGGTGCTTCACGGTCACCAGTTGGTGCTGGAATAAACTCCACCAATGCTTCTAGCAGCTTATCAACACCAAGACCAGATTTGGCTGATACACGCGGTGCGTCAACGGCATCGATACCGATAATATCTTCAATTTCTTGAATGACGCGCTCAGGCTCAACTTGCGGCAGATCAATCTTATTTAACACCGCCATGACCTCTAAGCCTTGATCAACGGCTGTATAGCAATTGGCTACTGACTGCGCTTCTACGCCTTGAGCGGCATCAACAACCAATAGCGCACCTTCACAAGCTGCTAATGAACGCGAAACTTCATATGAAAAATCGACGTGACCAGGGGTATCAATAAAGTTAAGCTGATAGCGCTCTCCATTTGGATGATCATAAAACAGCGTTACCGATTGTGCTTTGATAGTGATACCGCGCTCACGCTCGATATCCATTGAGTCGAGTACCTGCGCCTGCATCTCGCGATCTTGCAAGGCACCGCACATTTGAATAAAACGATCGGCAAGCGTCGACTTACCATGATCAATGTGGGCAATGATTGAAAAGTTACGAATATTGGCTAATGCAGTCACAAAGCGCCTACTAAATTAAGGGTGATAGAATAATAAAACTAAAAAATAAATATTGTCAGATGCAATTGATAACGTGCTTGTACTTCTTTGAAGGTCAACCGTTATAACAAGTCGATTCGGCTAATACTACCGTCTAAAATTCATAGCCAAGCACATTAACTCTTATGCGCAGACATAAAAGAGTATTCTAGCAGTTTTCCACTGCAAAGTAAGGCGATTTTGTTAGAAGAGATGTGACTTACAGATGAAATGACAAGCTAAAAAAGGATAACGCAACAATCGTTACACTTGTTGAACTTCTTTTCTTTATATAGATACCATTATAGTTACTATAACTTCTTAGAAAGAAAAACAAATAAATAAATAAATGACTAGGGTAAATTGGTTTTAGACATATCTACGTCTGTCGTTTCGCTGCCAGTTTGGCACAAATACTTATACATCCATGGCGATCTGCCATAAAAAGCACCATTTATTTGAGTTTGCTCTATCAGATACTCACGAAATCTCAAATAAAATTCATTATCTGGGCCTTTAGGCTGCTGCCAAAAATCATCAAGCGGCTTTTGATCTGTTAGCTTAGGAATATCATAAATTGCGCGACCCATAACCTTAGTGGGTTTCTTATGATAAACCGACTGCAAGCCTGTCGTACTGTTAATAGTCACCATACCAATACTATATTTCATCAAAGTTGGCAGGTGCATATCACAGCCATAGAAAACACGATGAGATACTTGATAACGCTCAGCTAGGCTAGCTACCAGCTCCCGATAGTCTCTGTGACCACGATCTAATGGATGATGCTTAAATACGAGTAACTGTTTTTGCTTAGCAAAATTTGCAAAGCTTGCGATAGACTCGTCAATGAACTGTACTACATCACGATAATCACTATGATGGGTAATCTGTGAGTCATTATGTACTTGTAAACTGATCAAAAAGTAATTGTTACTTTCTTGCTTGGTCAGTCTATTTTGCAAGTGTTTGTCTGGTAAATACCCTCGAAGCTTCCGCCACGGTGCTTTTAACCAAGCGATGGCCTCTTGCCAGGCGGTCATACCACGATAATGCGAATAATGTGGATAACGGCTTTTATAAAGCCAAGCAATAATGTAATAGACGATGGCTGCGATACTGAGGCGATAAAATCGATTATGTGTATATAAAGGCTGATCATTGGCTTTCTTAAGTGCTTTAATCTCAGCAGTGTTTAGACGTGAATAGCCATTAATCCCATGCTCTTGTAAGGTAATGTAATCAGGACGCAAGTACCCTTCTTCAAAGACAAAAAATGAAATACCCAGCTTCTCACTGATACACGCCGCTTGAGTATGATGCGGTCGACAATCGCCAAAGCATACAATCGCATCAATATCATGCTCTTGGATAAACACCTGTAACCAAGAGGAAAATTGCGCTAATGTATTGGTATATTCGTAGGTATTGTCGTGATGGTAAAAAAAGGCATCGCCTGCATTAAAATTGATTTTGCTTACTTTAATGTCTTGAGTTTGCAAGAATGACGAAAAGCGATTAAAAAACCCACCCATTTTCCCTTGTAGTAGCAAGACGTGTCGATGAGTAAGCAAGTGAGACATCGAAGCTGCCATAATACAGGGCTACCATTAAATGAGAAAATAAGAAATAAAAATGAGAAAGGTCGTACAACCGTGTAAAAACAAATAGCGTAAAATTGATTATACCGAAAAAGCACCTATTTGTCGCAATGCAATTATATGGTGCTACTCTAATAAATCAACGAGACATTTTACGCAATTTCTGTTGCCATCGATGACGTTGCTGCATAAAACGTATAGTCGCGTGACGTTTCAATTTTGTAGATAAAGACGAGGCCACAGTCTTAGATGAACTATTTAAAGTACTAGCCATTTTAGATTGCGATTCTTCACTGCTCTCAAGCAGATGTAAATCTTTAAGAGGATACAAATAATCAATCACCTGCTCTACTTGTGCCAGCCCATAGCCGTCAGGCAGACGATACAACGGGTAACATATAAGCGCGCCATATATTAGCTGCTCAAGAGTCAAAGGTATATCTCGTTGACGCCTTTTTAGATAGGTAGCTTTCGGTAACGACTGCTCGTCAATATCTGTGGTCAATCCCCAACCTGCATAAAACGGCAATCCATAACAGGTAACGTCTAACCCTCGCAGCAACGCTTCAAAACCAGTCAATGAGCTGATCGCATGAACCTCATCCACCCATTCTAAGCAATCAGGCATTGCAGTATCGTAGGCAACCGCTTGAACTTGTCGTAGATGAGCTTCTGATACTTTACCTGCTCGCAGTCCTGCTTCTACATCAGGATGCGGCTTATAAATCAAATAAGCGTCTGGGTTATCTTGTCGTACACGTTCGATCAAACCACTGTTTGTCTTTATTGTAGAGCCGCAGTACTGTACTGACAAATCGTCCTCTACCTGACCGATAATAAGAACGCGTCGTCTCCCAGATATTTTGGCCTCCTGCATCCACGAGTTATTTTGAATACTAGAAACATCTATACCAACCCCAACATTGTATTTACTTACCCGCTGATTCAGCAGTTTGTCTTGCAGTTTGTTTACGCGAAGACGCTGTTCAGAACTTAATGGCTGACAATTTTGCAGCAATGTTTCTAAGTCTGAAGGCTGGGTCGCATCGTAATAAATACCTTGTTTATCTATGACAACAGACAGTGGCGCCAGTAAAGTAGCACCTAAACCATTTGATCGGATAAAACCATCTTCCATACAATAAATAGCTGGCATATCCGAGCTTTGTTCAGCAAGTTTACTCTGTAGCTTCTTCTGTACTTGCTGACGTTTGGCCAAACCCCATACCAGTAAAGGCTGGCTGAAATTGACACGGAAATGGTCTGGATGTAGAAGGTTTTTTAGACGTGGTTTTGGTTTGATAAATAATGTCGTACGCGGTAGGTCTGTGAAAGCTTTTACAAAAGGCAGTTTCCAACGGCTAAACTCATATATCGTCAAATCGCCTTCAAGGCGCGCTTGCCATCGCCGATTGGTCACCAACCACTCAATGGCTGTATCGATATCACAAGCTTGTTTCGTTGCTGGATCTACATAACGACTGTAATCAATATAAGCACTATAAAATAATGTTTCTAATGACGTTTCAAGCGTCTTATGTGACGTGGTAGGAAACATTGCTGAGTTTGACAAATCTTTATTGTTGAGGAGTATCTTAGCTGACTCTAAACGACGTTTTTGAACTGATTTAAGTAAGTTTTTAGGTGCGTTAGCATCATCGGTCAGCCCCCACCCACTGTACCAGCTGACCCCGAAGCAATGCACTTTTTTACCTAGCATTAATGCTTCAAAGCCCATATGTGAGCTGACGGTATAGACATCACTTACTTGCTTAAGCAGTTCGATAGGATTGAGAGATTCAGTCAATAACCTAACGTTTTTAGGCAGTTTTAAGTTGGATAAGTAGCCTGATTTTGATGCAGGATGAGCCTTTATCCAAAGATGGGCGTTAGGATGGTTGCGACATGCAGATTTTAGCATCTTCTTAAATTGACGTTTATTCGCACCAGCGCCTTTAACAGAGGCATCACCCGCTACTTGGTCAATCAACAGGATATGTGATTGTGAAGCATTTTCCTTTTCGTTAATATTTTCTTCATTAATCAATTTATCCAACGACGGACAATCGATTATGGAATTATATTTACTCAGTTTTTCTTCGCATATACGTGCCATCAGATGACGAGCACGTGCCTCGCCTGCTGCGCGATTACTGATAGTACTCTTGGTGCGCTCAATAACTAACTGCTCAAGACGTGAGTGGTGCGTCATATCAAAGTAGATGCCAATATCATCGACAACCACGCTTAAGCCATGGCGACTACTAATACCTGAATCCAATGAACGCAAAAATCCATCTTCAATACTTAAGGTATTCACGTCCTGACGGGTGGCAGCTTTATCAGCTCGTTGGAAGCTTTTCTTATGCCCCCATCCAATAAATGCTTCAGGTTGTGGTTTTTTCTTGCGATTTACTACACTTTGTTGCAAGCCTGACCACGGATACCAGCGCTGGATATCAGCTTGCAGCACTTGCGAGAGTAGCAAGTTATTGTGACACATACCCTTACCAATCACTGCCAGTTGCTTTGGCGATTGATACTGTGACGATGGCGAAAGTAGCGCATGATCAGAGGTAGACACATCAGATACCTTGACTTCATTCGCTACTTCTTTTGCCATATCTTTGATACCTTTACTCGTTAATTTTGGTTAAATTCGTTCAGCCGACATCGTTACATCATGAATAGTTAACCGTTATAGATCTAAAACAACCTTGGCAGCAATTGCTAACTGATAAACAATCTGTGATAGGCCACGCGCAATCTCCACACGCTTAGTTTTGACTTTTGGTAATACCATAATCTCGTCACCCTGTTGAATACGATACGCAGTATTGACCACTTGGCTCGCTCCATTTTGATGAATAATTAAGATATCTTTTGTATCAGCATTGTCAGAGAAACCACCAGAGTTCGCTACATAGTCTCCAACGGTATAGTCTGGATTAAAGGTAAGTGCCCCTTGTGCTCGTACTTGACCATTGACTGTAATGACTGATGTTTGTGCTGGTATCTCAATGATGTCGCCTTGTTGCAGAATAATATCCTGCCACGAATTTGGCACAACGACGATTTGACCATCCGTCTGAACATTACGAGCTTTAGCGACGAACTGCTTAACCAATGCTGCATCATCTTGACGCAATGCGGCTTCTTCACGAGTCGTTGACTGAGTGGCAAGTGTCAATTCTTCTAGACGATCGAGCGACTCGTTAATCATGCGTTTTTGTTGCTTAGCAACAGATTCACGATAGATGGTTAGATGCGTTAATTTTGCCAGCGGACTTGGCTGTAACTGTGGCACGATATCTTTTAGACGCGCGCCATATGGTACAACCATCGCGCCATTACCAGTATGTGCACCTTTTACCTGCACCGCGATGGTACCTGCGTAACGATCTGACGTTACTACCATTTGATCGCCGTTATAAACAGGAACGTTTTGGGCTTCACTTAATGAGTAGTACTCTGCCGTTTGTGCACGTCCTGCACTGCGAGTGATACTGACATTAGTAGCATTAGCTGCTGGATTAGAAACTTGCAACACATCACCAATAGTCAGATCATTCACATCAAACTCAAAGGTATATTCGTTTTGAACTTGACCGCTTACCACAAATGTCTTTTTCTGTGGTGCCACAGTGATGACATCACCATCACGGAATGAAAATGCCTGTAATTTACCCGCTAGCAAAAAATCATATAAATTGACTTGCTGTAGCATTTGACCATTACGTTTGATTTGAATATCGATATAACTACCGCGTGTCGGGTCAACGCCGCCTGCTCTATCTAAATAAGACAATACCGAGTCTGCTGCTAGACCACCGTAATAGCCTGGCTGCTTAACAAAACCTGTGACGAATACTTTAACTGGCTGCGCCTGCTCTAATGAAGCATAAACCCCTACATTCGAGCGATAGATACGACTGACAGCATTTTTAACCACGTTTTGTAAGCTGCCATTTTGTACACCAGAGACGCGGACTGGTCCAACGTTCGGCAAGAAAATATTACCTTGTGGATCGACGGTCATGGTTGCAGCATACTGGTAAGCGCCCCACATTCTTACTTGGACGTTATCGCCAGGGTTAATCACATAACTGTCATTAAAGGTAGAGCCTGAAGTCGTCGAAAATGCTCCACGGAATAATTGCTCACCGAACATCATATCTTGAGTTTTAATATCTTGATAAGGACGCGTAGTATTGATGACCGACTGGCTTGGTAAGCTCGCTGCATTGACCGCTTCTTGAGTCGTTGCTTGCCCTGGCACTGCCCCAGCAAATGCTTGAGTAGACACGTTAATATTGCTCTGGTTCTGAGATTGACTCATGTTATTACTGCTTGTGCCAAAGTCCGAACCTGATATTTGATCTGCATAACTGCTTGCAGCTGTTGCAGACATACTAGTCGCCGCCATTGCCAAGCTTGTCGCTATCACGATAGAACGTGGTTTCATATTCATGAGTTATATTCCTTTCCTGATCTATCGATCATTACTGATATCTGGTTTTTCAAGATTAGCTACGGTGATCACGGACAACTGCCATTACCAAACGCACAAATCCGTATAGCATTAAGAGCAATGCAAGCGATGTCCAAATGAGATACGCTTGGCGCGGATATGTTGCATCTTCAGCTTCATAGGGCGTTGAAATCACAATCAGGTTTTTCATTTTCTTGAATGCTTCTAGTCTTGATTTCTCAAGCGATGACAACGACAATTTATACAACTCGGTAGCAAAATCCACATCTGCCTTAATGGTCTCAAACTGTACTGCTTGACGGTTTAATTTGGTTGTATTTGGCGAGGTCAATTTGGTTTGTTCTTGAGTGATTTGCTCTTCAACAGCCTTTATCTGGCTTCTTAGTGAAACCACTTGCGGCGCATCTGGATTTAGATAACTGAGTAACTGACGCTCTTCGGTACGCAACGAGCTTAATTGCGCTTGCAAGCTGCCAATTAACTGATTGACGATTTGCGCATTGGCTTGTGGGTCATAGATTTCGTTTTCATTCTGATAGTTTAGTAGCTGCTCTTTGGCATCGTTTAAACGCTCTTCTGACTCGTCTAACTGAGTTTCTGCAAACGCCAATTGATCACGAGCCACTTCCTGTGAAATGCGGTTCACAAAACGCTCAGACTCACCTAAGATAGCTTTGTTCAGTTCAAAAGCATACTTTGAGTCAAAGCCTTCTGTTGATACCGAAAGCACATAGCTCTGCTCATCGAGATCAATGTGAACCCGTTTTTTGAAGTATTCAAGCAAATCTTCCTGGGTCGCATCAGGATCGATTTCATAAATAGGGTCTGAACCATCAACATAGTAAGCTTCACGGAACTTAAACTTATTATCGAGTCGCTTCACCATATCATTCGACAAAATATACTCTGTCAAATAGGTCGCATCTTCTTTACTGGTACTATTTACTCCCAATAGCGCTGATAGTCCGCCACCAGATGGTACGCTCGAATCACTAACTTGCTTCACTACCACGTCAGCAGTCGAAACAAAGCGCGGATGCGCCAGTGTCATTACATAGTATATAACGAGCAACCAAGGAAGGATGACCAAGCCAATAAACAGCGAGAAGTTAATTATCTTACTTTTTTGCTTTGTGGATATGCTTTTCATAAACCTCAATCGCTTCTGTTGTATCGTCAAACACATGTGCTGTTTGATCCATTAGTACAATACCAATATCGCAGTTTCGTTTGATATCGCCAATATTGTGCGACACTATTAAAAATCCTGCTTGTGCGCGGCGGGCCGCTAAAATCTCTTCACTACGTTTACGGAATGCTGCATCACCAACGGCACCTGCTTCATCGAGCATATAGTAATCAAAATCAAAGGCTAAGCTTAAACCGAACGTTAAGCGGGCTTTCATTCCTGATGAATAGCTTTTTACTGGCATATCAAAGTAATTACCAATGTCAGCAAACTCTTCAACGAAACGAATTTTTTCATCAATGTAAGGGCCGCTTGAATATAAACGGCAAACAAAGCGGACATTTTGACGGCCTGTTAAGCTACCCTGAAAACCACCTGCAACTCCAACAGGCCAAGAAATAGTCGAGTCGGTAATAATTTCACCGCTATCCGGTTCGTCCAGCCCACAGATAATACGTAGTAATGTTGATTTACCAGCACCATTACGACCGAGCAAGCCCACACTTTGTTTATCACCAATAGTCAGATTTAAATCTTTGAACAAGTAATGACGGCCTTTCTTTGTCATAAATGACTTAGAAATATTTTTTATCTCAATCATTTACTTACCTTTCTTAATATTAGCGCTCATAGTTATTGATATTACCTTAACGAGAACGGATCATGTCACGTTCAGCATACTTATAGAGTAAAAGTCCCAAAAAGTTCACAACGAACATCCATTCTAAAAAGTACCAAATATCAATATGATCGGCTGGATAATTCGGCGCGAAGGCGTGTCTAATCAGCTCAATGTTGTGAATAAAAGGGTTATATAGCAGGTAGCTAAAATAAGGTTCAGGGACTATATGTATAGGATACAGAATACCTGAAGTAAAATAAATTATCGTAAATATAACCGAAATAAATTTACTTATTTCTCCACCATAGAAGCCGATGACCATAGATATGAGTGCCACTCCAAAACTAAAAAGAAACATCGTAAACCAGCAAAACAAAACTATTTGTAGACTATCTAAACTAGGATATATACCAAAAAAGGTCAGACTTGCTAACAATATTAAGAAGGTAACGAAATATATAATCAATTCAAGAAAGGAACGTGCGATGATGACATCAATGTGCTTTATCGAACGATACATCAATAAGCCTTGGTTGGCGCTCACCGCCCCAAGTG
Organism: Psychrobacter nivimaris; assembly: GCF_043419765.1. Lineage (NCBI taxonomy): Bacteria > Pseudomonadati > Pseudomonadota > Gammaproteobacteria > Moraxellales > Moraxellaceae > Psychrobacter > Psychrobacter nivimaris. Next base: position 84,195 of record NZ_JBHOFX010000003.1, read on the forward strand.
ATCTTATGGCTATTCGTTGAAACATACGAAAAGGCACCATACCTGCTACTAGGAATAAGGAGAAATCCATACCTGGTACTAAGCGTTCGCGTATGGCACTAAACAACACTAAAAGTATTACTATTTGTATCATCACTTCAAGCGGTGCCCACAAGTAGCCCAAACGATAACCGCCAAAGCGAGTCTGTAGCTCGCGCATGAGTAATGCATGAAAGGCTGCACCCATGACTTTAAGGCCACTGCGATGCTTAATAGGACGATAAGGAGGTAGTTGGACAGACATGGCGTTACAGGACTTTACCGAAAACAGCCCCTATGATAAGTAAGCGCGACATAAGTTACAAGAATTAATCTGTATATAGACAGATAAACCTATGATTTAGTAAGAAATCTGTAAGTAAATCACACCTAAAATGCTATGTATCAACAGCTTCTAGTTTATAAAATCATTTATTTCGGGCAAAAAAAAACCAATCTCGATAGATTGGTTTTTTTAGTACTGCTGTATATGGTGGCGATGAAGAGACTTGAACTCTTGACCTCACGATTATGAGTCATGCGCTCTAACCAGCTGAGCTACATCGCCGTTTTAGGCTGCACATTATGCCCAAGCTGTTGACTGCCGTCAACCCCTAATAAGCATTTTTTGCAAAAAAACGAATTTAATTCAGATTAATCGCAACTATTACTACATCAAACAATAAAAAAGGTTTGGTAAACCGATAAGCCGGGTTCTGTCGTGGACGATCATTCCTCTAGGCGTATCATCGCTAATACGCTCAAGCAACCTACCCGCATCGAACGCGGGCCGCGCCATGCCGATGCCTATTTGGTCTTGCTACGCGTGGAGTTTACCATGCCGTGAACTGTTGCCAGCCACGCGGTGCGCTCTTACCGCACCCTTTCACCCTTACCGATAATATCCTAAGATACTAAAGGCGGTCTACTCTCTGCTGCACTGGTCGTCAAGTTACCCTGCCCAGCCGTTAGCTGGCACGCTGCCCTATGTAGCCCGGACTTTCCTCCCCTGCTCATCTGTTGCCAGTGTGCAGCGGCGATCGCCTAGTCTACCAAGCGCGCTAGTATAGCAAACTTATGACTGCCTGCGAATGTCTTTTGGATTTATTTTTGTGGACAACATAAATAGGCTAAACAAAATTTTCTGGCAGTGTTTCAAGACTACCGACCAGATTATCTTTTAAATACGGAATCTGTAGCCAATGCGCTGCGGGATAATGATTGTCCAAATATTTTCGTAGAAATTTAATAGTGCTATTTGCGATCTCCGTATCCGTTTGTTCAGCATCATCATGAATATGATTATAAATTAAACTATGTACTATTAATCCGCGCGACTTTATAGCTTCTAAACTCAGCAACGTATGATTGATGCTGCCCAATCGACCAGAGGTGACCAAGACGATAGGATAGCCTTGCTCGGCAATATAATCTAATATCAGTAAATTTTCTGTAATGGGAACAAGTAAGCCACCTGCACCTTCTAGTAGTACCGCATCGTAATGTAACTGTAAGCGCTTGGTGGCGTTAGTAATCATATCAGGATCAAGTGTTTCCCCTGATAATTTAGTAGCCAAATGAGGAGACGCAGGCTTTTTATAACGATGAGTACAAGTCGTAAAATCGAGATCACATGGCTGCAGAGGTATGTCCATTAATTGACGATGCGTAATAATGTCATCAGCGATATTCATCTCACCATCGTCTGGATTGATCGATACACCTGTCTGTACTAGCTTTTGAGTGATGACATTTAAGCCTTGCTGCATAAGGGCTTTAGCAAGCAGCCCAGTAGCATAAGTTTTACCAATATCGGTATCGATACCAGAAACAAATAGAACACTCATGGTTGACCTCGGTCTTCTAAATACGTACGCACTACTTTTAGCAACGCTTGGCATAAGGTAGCCAGCTCATCATCAGTAATCACGTAAGGTGGCATAATATACACCAGCTTACCAAATGGTCTGACCCAGATACCGTTATCAATCAATAAAGACTGAAAAATGGGCATATCGACCGCTTCATGCAACTCAATGACGGCGACCGCGCCCAAGCAGCGCACTTCAACAACACCTTCTAATAACGCGGCTGGTGCTAGCTGCTGCTCCATAATGCGTTGCATATTTGCGGTACGCGCTTCGATATCATAAGACATAATCAAATCAATCGATGCACACGCAACTGCACAAGCCAGTGGATTGCCCATGAAGGTTGGGCCATGCATAAGGGCTGGATAGTCACTATTATGAATGGTATCGGCAATTCTGCGGGTACATAACGTTGCGGCAAAAGTCATATAGCCACCCGTTAGCGCCTTGCCAATAGTCATGATATCAGGGCTAATAGCTGCATGTTCACACGCAAATAATTTACCACTACGCCCAAACCCAGTAGCGATTTCATCTGCAATCAATAGTACATCATGCTCATCGCACAGTTGACGCAGCAATTGTAGATATTCAGGACTATAAAGACGCATCCCGCCTGCACCCTGAATAATTGGCTCAATGATAAACCCCGCCAGCTGCTCGCCATACTTTACAAAAAACTGAGCTAATGATTCACGCTCATCTACTGTCAGTGCGCGATCAAAGCCAATGGGCGGTGCAGGAACAAAATGCTGCATCGGTAGCTGCTTGCCATATAGGCTGTGCATTCCATTGATAGGATCACAGACACTCATCGCATGCCATGTATCTCCGTAATACCCTGAATGAGTTGATGCAAACTGCTGCTTGTTCGGACGCTTGGCAGCCACTTGATATTGCAGCGCCATTTTTAGTGCCACTTCTACCGCGATACTGCCACTGTCCGCATAAAAAATCGCATCAAGTCCAGTAGGTACAATGTCGAGCAGTTTTTTGCCCAAATCTATCGCTGGCTGATGAGTCAATCCACCAAACATGACATGCGCCATTTTACCCAATTGCTTAGTCAGTGCTTCATTCAGTTTTGGATGGTTGTAACCATGAACGCTCGCCCACCATGATGACATACCATCGATCAAGCGCGTGCCATCCTCGGTAATGATATAAACACCTTCAGCTCGATCGATTACGATATTAGAATAAGTGGGTGGCAGGCTAGCATAAGGGTGCCAGAGGTGTTGCTGATCAAAGTCGTTTGTGACTTGGATAGATTGCGTGGTTGCTGTTTGCGTGGTTACTTTTTCCATGGTCATCGTGTTGTCCCTAAAACGTTGTAAACCCAAACGTCATCAATCGCTTATAAGTACTCTATTGACCCGTAATACGCTTGTATTTAGACAGCAGGTCGCTTTCAGTCTCAACATGATTGGGATCGTGAGGAATACAGTCGACTGGGCAAATCACAACGCATTGTGGCTCGTCAAAATGTCCGACACATTCTGTACATAGATCAGGGTCGATGACATAAATATCATCCCCTTCTGAGATGGCTTCATTGGGGCAAGCAGGCTCGCACACATCACAGTTGATGCACTCATCAGTGATTAATAGTGCCATGAACTGTTCCTTATATTTTTGCTTATATCAGTCATATATGGCTGCTCCTTGCTATTTTAGCAAGTGCTAGCAGCATATCTTTGATGCAGTACCTTTTATTTACTATTTAACTTTTTGTCGAATGCTTGCAAAACACAGGGTGGAACGAATTTATTGACGTCACCACCGAGCTTGGCAATTTCGCGAATCATAGTAGATGAGATAAATGAGTAATTTTGAGATGGGGTTAAAAACACTGCCTCAAAGTTTTCATCAAGTTCACGATTCATATTAGCTAGCTGAAACTCGTACTCAAAATCTGACATTGCACGCAAGCCACGTAAAACTGCCGTGGCGTTTTTTTCACGCATAAAGTCAACAAGCAGCCCTTCAAAACCAATGACAGATACTTGCGGTAAGTCTGCAAATACGGTTTCGACCAAAGCAACGCGCTCTTCAAAATTGAATAAGGGTTTTTTATGATGGCCTGAGGCAACCGCAATAACAACCTCATCAAATAGCTTAACGGCGCGTGTAACCAAATCTACATGACCGTTGGTAATAGGATCAAAGGTACCAGGGTATAGGATTTTGGTATGTAGCTTTGAGGAATTGGGAGAAATAGAGTGGCTCATAGCATGACTGATATAATCGGTGATATTAGGCCATATGCTAGCAAATTTTGCTCAAACTTAATACTTATCTGCTACATTTGTCCTAACAGCCGATTTACCTTTTCACCAGAGGCTTTGATACAATAGGCAGTTCGACTCATCCATCTCATAATCGAAATAAAAAACAAGACTAGTTATTGGATTAGGATGAGGAATTAGTGGGACTGATTAAATAAGGAGCCTGTGTTTTAGGTCATCCTTATGGAGAAATTATGTCAAAAAAATCAAAAAAGCCAGATAATCAGATTTGTGCCAATAAAAAGGCGCGTCATGAGTACTTTATCGAAGAAACCTTTGAGGCAGGACTGGCATTACAAGGTTGGGAAGTCAAAGCCATTCGCGCAGGAAAAATGACCATTACCGAAGCGTACGTCATATTCCGCAATAACGAAGCCTTTTTGTTTGGGGCGCATATTCAGCCATTACTATCGAGCTCAACGCACGTTAGTCCAGACAGTATTCGTACTCGTAAACTGCTGCTAAACCGTCGTGAAATCGAGAAACTATCTGGGGCAATCAACCAGAAAGGCTACGCTTGCGTACCGCTGTCTTGCTACTGGAAAAACTCATTGGTGAAATGCCAAATTGGTCTAGCATTGGGTAAAAAGCAGCATGACAAACGCAAAACGCTAAAAGATCGTGACTGGGAACGTGATAAGCAGCGTGGTTTCAAACAGCATTTAGATTAAGCGTTATTTAATCTATATAAAAAAGGACGACTCAATATTTACTGAGCCGTCCTTTTTTGTTTTCTACGATATCTACAAATATTACCGTCCAGCTTTAGCTACCAATAACAACTCATACAAGCATTTAGCAATCCATTCTACTATGCCATTTGCTCTTCTAGAGACAATGCTGTCTTTCTACTAGCCTGACGCAATTGCCTAACTCCATGAGCAATCAGACATGCAATACCTAGCCAAATCAGACCGTAGCTATAAATCATCGCTGACTCAAATGGGTTGCCTAGTACGGTCACTGCCAAAATAAATAGCAACGCAGGTTCCAAATAGCTCATCATGCCATAGACATTGACTGGTAGCATTTGACTGGCATCAATATTGGTCTTCATTGCCAAGACACTGAGCACACCCAAACCCACTAGCATCATGATAAAGAAACCAGAGCCGCTAACCAATGCCAAACTGCTTGGGTCAAAGAAGAACAAGTAAGCCAGCGCAAAGGGCGCAAATATCGTTAAATCAACCAATAACCCAGTCACGGCACCGATTCCCTGCAGTCGGCGTAAAATGTAGTAAATAGGATACGTACCGCATACCCATAGCGTTGCCCAAGAGACACTTTGGGTACGGATAACTTCACTACCCACGCCTAACGCGGCAAAGGCTACTGCCAACCATTGCAAACGGCTTAGTTTTTCGCCAAAGAGGACACAACCAAACACTACCATCATTAACGGGAATAAGAAGTATCCCATCGCGGTTTGCACACCTTGCCCATTCACTGGCGCCCACATAAATAACCAAAACTGGCTGAGAAATATCGGTGTAGGTAGTAGCAGCCAAGCCCATTGCTTAGCGCCTCTTATCACTTTCAATTTATCAATGTGTAATCCTAGACGTCCACTTACCGTCAGGTATCCAACCAACGCTGCCCACATTGCGAGCATACGCCAGATAAAAACCTGTGTCCCTGATAATGGCGCTAAGAAACTGCTATATGCATAGAGGACGCCAAATAGCACGTTGGACAATATGGCAAAAGACACCCCTAATATCAGAGTGCGTTGTTGTACGCTACCTGTCGTCCAAATCGCAGGTAGTGGCAAACGTGCAGCAGTCGTTGCTAGCGTATTAGCGAATACATTGGAGAGCATTGAGATAGACATGATAAGCACCGTAGCTATTAATAGATTATAAAAAACCAATTGCTAGCTCTTATTTTGAAGTGGCTCTAATTGGTATGGTCTATTTTACTAAGGCGCTTTGATATATTATCTCTATATAATTTCATTTATGAATAAAAATATCAAATAGGTGTCGTATAAATCATTATTTTCTTATATTAGGATTTTTAGTGATAATATTTATAAAAATTGATAAAAAACTCTGCTATTAAGGATGACCTGATATGAGCCATACTTTAGATAACATTGATAAAGCTATTTTGAACTTGCTGCAAGATGATGCGACATTACCGCTTAAAACTGTCGCAGAGCGAGTGCATGTATCCATTGCGACGGCGCAGCGGCGTATACAAGCGCTAATAGATAGTGACGTGATTACCAAACAAGTAGCCATCGTCAATCCTGACAAAGTGGGCTATGGTCTGACAGCAGTAGTAATGATAGAAATGGAGCGCTCTAATACCTCAATGCAGCATCGGTTTGAGCGCCTAATGGATGCGCAATCACGAATCATGAGCTGCTATGAAATATCGGGTGATTTTGACTTTATGCTCATGGTCAACGCCAAAAATATGAGCGACTATCATCAGTTTACTCGCAGCTTACTGACTTACGAAAATAATGTGCGCAATTTCAAAAGCCAGTTTGTGATGAACTTTACCAAGAGTGGAACCAAAATCACGCTAGATTAATTATAATTAATCAGTCTCAGCTAAACTTATAGATCATATGACAATGGATGATAAGTAGCTAAGTTGCCTCTGAACCCTGTACGATATCGTTAAACGTTCGATAGAAATTAAATTCTAATAGCTGATTCATGAGCCTATTTTTTAGATAAGGAAGCCTAATCATGACTGACCACACAAATGCTACTCAGAAGAATATGCAAGCGTCATTAAAACCGTTAAACCCATTAAATTCAAAAAAGATAATAGCAGGCGCTCTGTTTGCTACGGTACTAGCCAGCTCAGGCTGTGCGACCAGCTCGCTATTAGACGATAGCGGACACGTCACCACAAACACAACAAAGCAGATACTGTCTGAAGATCAAATTGTTGCCTTTGGTCGTCCTGCTCAGGCGTTACCAAAAATGCCAAACGCGTCAATGGTTATCGTAGGAGAGAAGAACAGCTACGTTCTCACCCAAGGTGGGACAGAAATGGTGAACTTACTGAGCAACCTCACGCAAAAAAATATTCAAGTGGATAATGACATGAGCTTTCATATACCCAATAATGATGGGTACTTTCAAGGTGAGATGAAATTGTCTTATGCTAAATTAAAAGATGAGTTTGGGCGCTCAGACTATCAGTTCTTTTTGCAAAATAACGGTAAAGAGTGCACCTCAGCGAGTGATCAACGTATCAATGCTCAGCGCTTCTGCTTTAGCGTTCCTGTCAAAGGCGCTATCTATCCGCAAGTTAGTAACTTAGGGTTAATTCAGTCAAACTATCGCGCACTGACCAAACCATATACGGTGAGTTTTTATACACAAACTCAGCAAGATGTCGTCACTCGTAGCGGTCCAAATGGCGCACAAAAGCTAGTACTGCTACCCTTTGCCCTCGCCTTTGACGTGGTTACTTTCCCACTTCAGCTATTGGACTAGATAGCTAAATACTATTAGACCGCTCATCGCCTAGTATCAAGTTTCAAGGTACGTTATGAAGGCTACATAATGAAACTACGCCATGAAGGCTACATCATGACGGCTACGTTATAAAAGCCCCTTTATATAAGGCACGTTATCGAAAGGTATTCCATACCCAACCGTAACGTGCCCACTCAACATTTTAGAATAACTTTTCAACCAGTGTTTTCGGGTAGTTTTGTTTTGCCTTCTCTGCCGCTCGAAACATCATCTCATCTGCTTCGACAGGGCCTGCAACATCACATAAGCATACATAAGCCAGCTGCATCAAATTATTTAACAGGTGCTCATTATCAGGTACAGACGGGCGATTGCCTTCCAAAAACTGACTGATGTTAAGACTATGCCCTTTGAAGGTGCGCTCTTGCGAAACAGTTTGGTGCATGGTCAGAAATAGGTTGCGACTTTCTGTTTCTGATAGCTGACTGCGCAGCGCTTCTATGACAGTATAAAATGCCAAAACCAACTCAGAGACAGGGACTGACGCTTTGACTGTTTCATTATGGCTATTGTGACTATTATAACCATTATGATTATCAGCCTCGACTGTCTGCTGACTCCCCGCTTGCAACGTAGCCCAAAAACCTTTCCTAATATCAGACTTATAAGCTTGCAGCTCAGGATAGCGCCGTGTCGCGTCCAAGACGCACTGTTGCATCATTTTTACAGAGACCGTCGAGTAACGCTGCCACTGTGATTTAAGCAGCCGCACCTCTTCAGGATGTAGATAATCGGCAAGCACTTCTGCCATCGCAGTCACAGCCTGGTCTACGGATTGAGTATCAATATTCATCAGCTCTCTCCTATAAATGCCGCTCAGTTAAACTCTTGGAATCAAACATTTGCTTTTGAAATTCAGGGTAACCAAGCTCTGCATGCTCAGTATAATCAAGGCCGCGCTGCTCATGTAAGCGGCTTGCTTTTAACCCGAAGCTTAGATCAATCAGCTTATACATCACTAGCCCCAATCCCAGCCCCCAGCCTAACGCCACGCCGACACCCAGCGCTTGTACACCAAGCCGCGATAAGTTAAACAAATCTCCTGTATAAAACAATCCTGCAGCGAGCGTACCCCATGCCCCGCCAAAGCCATGTACTGCCACTGCCGAGACCACATCGTCTACTTTGAATTTTAATAATGCTTGCGATGATAAGATATATACTACGGAAGCAACACCGCCGATAATAATGGCAAAGACAGGCGTCGTAGTCGCACAACCTGCGGTAATCGATACCAAACCAATCAAACTGGCATTGACACTATCGCTTAGCAAGATAGCTTTGTTAAGCGATCGGGAGATCAACATATAACTCACCACCGCACTCACTGCAGCGACAAAAGTATTGACTGCGATTAGACCAATATTGCCAGTGATAGACAATGTCGATCCAGCATTGAAGCCGAACCAACCAAACCATAAGATAAATCCACCAAGCGCCAGTAACGTCATGTTATGCCCTGCGATGAGTCTTGGCGTGCCATCAGGTGCAAAGCGGCCTAACCTTGGGCCAATGACTAAGATGCCTGCCAATGCCAACCAACCACCGATAGAATGCACGACAGTAGATCCAGCAAAATCAATAAAACCAAGCTCAGCTAGCCAACCCGTCCCACCGAAATAACCGCCCCATACCCAGCTAGCAAACACAGGATAGATAAACAAGCAAATCAAACAGGCGGCCACCGCATAACCAATAAAGGAGACTCGCTCCGCCATCGCACCACTAGTAATCGTCACCGCTGTCGCTGCAAACATCATCTGAAAGAACATCAGTGCCCAGTCCATATTAGACAGCGCGACTGGCATAAAGTGATCCGTGCCGACAAAGCCTGAATTATTAGTACCCATCATCAGCCCAAAACCAACCAAGTAGAATGCTAGACCGCCGATACACATGTCGGTATAGTTTTTCATCATCACGTTTACCGCATTCTTTGCTCGTACTGATCCGCTCTCAAGTAGAGCAAAACCTGCCTGCATAAAGAACACCAATACCCCGCCCCAGATAATCCAAGCGATATTTTGATATTCGAGCAGCTGTGTCACGGTCAATGTGTCAGTCTCAGCAGCTTGAGCACTACTTATCATTGCAAACGATAATATACTTAGCACCAGCCTATTACTTAGCGATAGTTTTGATGGTTGTAATAGTTTTAATAATGTCTTTATCGTGTCCAGTCCAACAGATGATGTTCTCATTTTATCTCCAAACACTTATCTATCCGTTCAAATTTTATCGGTGCACTATTTTTACTCATTAATGCACACAAATAAGCCCTAATAAGGGTGGAGCAAAACCTGTGCCAAAACCTATTATTAGAAATTGAAGGAAGTCATAAATACAAGAAAACAAATGACCAGTATCAGCCAAGTCGATATTTTGACTATTACGTTTGCGAGAATGTAGCTATAAATTGAACTAGGGTAGAGAATGAATGTTGGAAGTAAGTTTGATTGAACTAATAATGTGACTGTTCTGTCTAGACTGTTTTTGCCATTATTTTGCTGTGCGGATAGCTTACTTTGCATGAGCAGTTTATCTCACGCTATCAATAACTTATCGGCAATCGTCCCTAATAGAATAGGTCGCATAGTGAAGGCGATTCATGTTAAAATGAGCGCTTTTAAATTCGCCTTTATTATCATTGGGTAATAAAGGCTGTATTTTTAGTGCCATTTTTCTAATTAACAGGTCCGCCCATGTCTGCCGATACCATCGCCCGCACTGCCTTTAAACAAGGCACCAAGCCACTTTATGATTATGACAAACACTGGGCGAGCTGCTACGAGCCGGCGCCTTATCTACCGATGAGCCGCAAAGAAATGGACGATTTGGGCTGGGATGCTTGTGACGTTATCATCATCTCAGGTGATGCCTATGTTGATCATCCAAGCTTTGGTATGGCCATCATCGGTCGCCTATTAGAGTCACAAGGCTTCCGTGTTGGTATCATCGCTCAGCCAGATTGGAAGAGCAAAGATGCCTTTATGGAATTGGGCAAACCTGTCTATGCGTACGGCGTGACCGCGGGCAACATGGACAGCATGATCAACCGCTATACCGCCGATCGCAAAATCCGTAGCGATGATGCTTACTCTCCAGGCAACGTGGCAAACAAACGCCCTGACCGCGCGGCTATCGTCTATAGCCAACGCTGCCGTGAAGCCTATCCCGATGTGCCTATTATCTTGGGCGGTATCGAAGGCAGTCTACGCCGTATCGCTCATTATGATTATTGGTCAGACAAAGTCCGCCGTAGTATCTTGCTGGATGCGCGTGCTGATGTCTTACTATATGGTAATGCTGAACGTGCGATCGTCGATGTGGTACATGGTCTGTCTAAAGGCTATAGCTTTGAGCAAATGAGTAAACTACGCGGTACGGCTTATTTATTGACCCCGACTCGTCGCCATTGGCAAGAAGATATGACCGAGGTCGCGAGTAACGATGTCGATACCGTCGGCCGTGTCGATCCAATCATCAATCCTTATGTGATGACCGAGGACGTTGATAGCTGTTCAATTGAGCAGAGCAAACCATCGGACTCACCTGTTGGCCAAGCTATGTCATCGATGTCATCACAGTATAAAGGCTTTGTCGCAGAACCAGTTGCCAATAAAGTTATTAACGCTGAACAAGTCGACGAAGAGACGCAAGTGGTACAAATGCGCGGCTTTGATAAGCCAATGACCGCACGTAAGCACAAGCTAAAAATGCCACCACGTGAAAAGACAGTGATTCGTCTGCCTGACTATGAGCATGTCAAATCTGACCCTGTACTTTATGCTCATGCAAGTCGTATCCTGCATCTAGAGACCAATCCAGGTAACGCCCGTGCGCTTGTACAGCGTCATAGCAGCGGTGCTGGTAACTCGCATACCTCTATCGACGTTTGGCTCAATCCACCACCAGTGCCACTCTCGACTGAAGAGATGGATTATGTGTTTGACTTGCCGTATGCACGCCTGCCGCATCCAAGCTATGGAGATGCGCGTATCCCTGCTTATGACATGATTAAGTTTTCGGTCAATATTATGCGCGGCTGTTTTGGTGGTTGTACTTTCTGCTCGATCACTGAGCACGAAGGCCGCATTATCCAGAGCCGTTCAGAAGACTCAATCTTGCGCGAAGTTGAAGCGATTCGCGATACCGCACCGAACTTTACTGGCGTGATATCTGACCTTGGTGGCCCGACTGCCAACATGTATCGCCTCAGCTGTAAAGACGAGACCATTGAGAAGAACTGCCGTAAGCCATCTTGTGTCTATCCTGATGTCTGTGAAAATTTGATTACCGATCATAGTAATTTGACCAAGCTATATCGCAAAGCCCGTGATATCAAAGGCGTGAAAAAAATCCTGATTGCTTCAGGCTTACGTTATGACTTGGCAGTAAAAGATCCTGAATATGTGAAAGAATTGGTCAGTCATCACGTCGGTGGTTACCTCAAGATTGCGCCTGAGCACTCTGAAGAAGGCGTGCTATCGAAGATGATGAAGCCGGGCATGGGCAGTTATGATCAATTCAAAGCCATGTTTGAGCAGTTCAGCCAAGAAGCAGGCAAAGAGCAATATCTGATTCCTTACTTCATCGCCGCCCATCCGGGTACCAAAGATGAAGATATGATGAACCTTGCGCTTTGGCTCAAAAGTAATGGCTACCGCGCTGACCAAGTACAGGCGTTTTATCCAAGCCCAATGGCTACCGCGACTACCATGTATCATACGCACAAAGATCCGCTACATAAGGTCAGCCGTGATGAAGGTGACATGGATATCGTCAAGTCTGGTAAGCAGCGCAAATTGCATAAAGCGTTCTTACGCTATCATGATCCAAAAAACTGGGTACTACTACGTAAAGCCTTACAAGACATGGGTCGTAGTGACTTAATTGGTAAAAACCGTGGTTGCTTGATTCCACCATTTAACGCCAGTTTAGAAGGGCGTGATGCGGCGCAAGATACTTATCAGTCAGCGCGCAAAAAGAATAGCCGTGTTGGCAATGACTCGGTGAAGCGCAGTAATGGCTCGTCAAACAGCAATGCGTCAGCTAAAGGTGCAGCAGGTAAAAATGCTGTCGGTAAAAACAGTAAGAAGAAAGTTAGCAAAGGCAGTTTCCAAACGCAGCATACTGGTCTGCCACCGCGTAAAACGAAGTAGTGTTCATAGCAAGTAGTGTTCATAGTATAAAAATACATGCTCAATCTAGAGCGTGTTAAGTAAAACAAAAAAGCGTCTATCAGCCACTCGGTGATAGGCGCTTTTTTATACGCTAATTTTATAATCGTACATTCAATAATTAACACTGTTTACTTTTCGCCCTGTCGCAAATTGCAAGTTACATTAGACAGCACTTGGGTAACGAAGCTAACAGGTAACGAACAATTTCTAACATTGAAATGGTTCGTTTTCGCTACTATAACCCTCATATGCTAAACGCATCATTAAGAACAAGTAAATGACAACAGTGAAAAGCTTTGGAGAGCACTATGAAAATGATAACTAAAATTGCGACTACCCTACCAGTCCTTGCCCTATTGAGCGCTTGTGCGACTACCGCACCAACTACTCCAGATGCAACTGATACGCCAGTTCCAGAAAAAGTAACCGCTGCCTATGATCGTATGGCACCAGCACCATACACCTGTACCGATGACAGCAAAATCATGGCAAAGCAATCTATCAATAAAGAACAAGTGATGCTCAACGCTACCTTACCAAAAGTAAAATGGGCTGAGCAGCCAATCATCCTAAATGGTAAAGTGAAAGGCGAAGTCGCAAGCTATGTAAATGATTCAAACCCAGAAGTCGTCTATGCATGGCACATGAAAGGTGACAAAGGTATCTTTGCGATGAAGTGGGCTGACGGTAAAGAATACCAAGTAAACTGCCAAATCTAATCAGTTAAAGATACGCTCATATCGTAATAGACAAAAAGCAGTCATTAAATAGTGGCTGCTTTTTCATGCGTGTTCGTTTGATGTTTTTATAAAAATGGCTATAAAAATCAGTATCAGATAGATAGTTGTACAGTCAGTTCAATATAATTTCGATACAAGGAAACCGAGTGCAAGTTATACATTAGTATGCTTAGCGAGGATAACGATGTAGCGGATTTATAGAGACCTGACTATACAGTTGATTCAATTCAAAAGTAGTACAAGGCAGCCGAGTGCAGATATAACTGTGATACTGCAAGCGAGGTTAACGCTGTCATTCTTTTATAGAGGATTGAACTATATCAAAAATTACCATCTGATGTGTTTCGCTAGAGAAGCACAAAGAAAGCTGTCAAAATAGCAGGTAGAGCAAATCAATCATGACCAACAATCAAAAGGGTAACTCGATGGCAAAGCGTCTGATAAGTATGATGGTAATTGCAACGGCAAGCATGTGGGCGCTGACGGGCTGCGATAACGCTACCGACTCTGTCGATGCCACTGAGCAAACTGCGGAGACAGCAGCAGATCCATCTGCACCAGCAGCCGACACCATCGACTGGTCACTGGTAGATAGCGGTGCAAAGCCTGCTGACCCTACCAACTATAAATATCCGTTTGCCATCGACAGTCAAAACGTCCGAGACTATGCAGATTACTTCAAAGTGGACGCTGCGACCGCTCAGCATAACCTGACAGTGAGCATGGCAAGTAACGAAGCGCTATCGAAAGCATTAGATCAGCTGAGCGAAACCTATGTCTCACATGAGCTAACCGATGGCAATGAGATGACGCTTATCATTCATACCACGCCTGACGTCGCTGCCAGTCGCTATGATTATGTGCTGTCTGATGACTTTGCCAAAGGGCTGGTACTACCTATCGTGATTCAGCCAGATGGTAAGAAAGGTGATGTGAAAGCGCATGGTGAGATGGCGGAGTAGAAGGCTAAGATATATCTCATCGTTATATATACGGCAAGGTTTTTATGCAGAAGTCTCGGGTAATGATTCAATTGGTTTTTTATAGCGTTTTTCAGATAAATTAAAGTAGTTTATTTCTCTAGGTGTGCTGAGCGCACCCTACGCTCCATCACTTGCGTCCGTCCATATTTAAGTCAGCATAACCATCGCCAAGCATACGTTTGGGCGCAATATATTCAAGTAGAAAATTTTCGGGGTTGTCAGTACCGCAGTTGGTATTGTGAACCATGATCTGATAAGTACCACCAATACAGTAGGTATGGTAATCCTCAACTTCAAGGTTATATACCGTCGTGGTATAAGGAATATAAGACTCTGTACCATCATCATGAGTGGTGACATTGTAGTTATCGCAGGAAATGTCCGCATATCGAAATGCACCGAAATATTCATTGATATCGTCCATATTAAACAATGTCCCTTTGCTTAAACCTTCCTCCATATCTTCAGTATCTTCTACAGCGTGAGCATAGTAAGGTGTGGCATGCATCCATGCCATATTACCGACCTGATCACTCTCGTACTGGTATAATGGTTTAGCAGCTATCACTGCATAATGATTGCCATTTTCGGGATTCACTAGTATATCCCCAAACGTTAGCTGATCTGCACGTCTCCATTCAGGTATATCAAACAACGCTAAATCCTCTGGCGGGCCAACGAGCGAACGATCTCGGTCAGTATGATATCCCTTACCCACGATCATAAAAGGGTGATTAGGCGTGACACCAACGTGTCTTGGTGTCATTGCATAATGGATATCCTCTATATCTCTTACATCTGTTAGAGCTTGGCGCGTGATGTCAATAAATCCAACGTACCATATCTCTTTGTCTTCAAATTTAAAGGCTTTGGTCACTCTTTTAAAGACAGGCTCTCCGATACCATTTTCAGGTGCTGATAGTACTTTGTCACCCACTTCGATATCTTGTATCGGTTTGTAGCTAAATCTATTTGGACCCTCTACTCTGACTGATGTTCCTTTAACAAAACAACCAATTTCGCGCTGGCTGGCCTCTTGTATTATTGTTTTCATAGCATCATCCAATGTTTGCAAGTGGTAGCTCCCAGCGCATCTATAAATCTCAGTTGAAGCTAAATCTACTCTCTAACCATAATCAAAAACTCGTCCTCACCCACCACTTTAACGCCGAGTTTTTCCGCTTTGGTCAATTTAGAGCCAGCCTTATCCCCTGCTAGTAGCGCAGTAGTTTTTGCAGAGATGCTGCCAGAGACTTTTGCACCCAACGCTTGTAGTTTGGCTTTGGCTTCATCACGTGCCATGCTATCGAGCGCGCCTGTGATGACCCACGTTTGCCCATCGAGTGGTAGCCCTTCTGATGCGATTTGCTCGACCTTATCCCAATGCACGCCAGCTTCAAGCAATGAATTAATCACTTCGATATTGTGCGGCGCATGGAAGAATTTATAAGTCAGCTCGGCAGTGATTTCTCCAACATCTGGGGTTTTTATCAAGGTCTCAATACTGGCTGCCATCAGACTATCTAAATCAGCAAACTGCTGAGCAAAGTTCTGCGCCGTACCTTCACCGACACCGCGGATGCCGAGTGCATAGATAAAGCGAGCCAATGTCGTGTGCTTGCTGGCTTCGATAGCATTGATGATATTCTGAACTGATTTTTCACCCAGTTTCTCAAAGGTGACCATCTCATCCGCATGATTGTGCAACTGATAGATATCAGCCACAGTCTTGACCAGACCGTGCTCAAAGAAGCTAATGAGCCAACTTGCGCCAAGTCCATCGATATCCATCGCACGGCGCGAGACAAAGTGAATAAGCGCTTCTTGCTGCTGTGCTGGACAAAACAATCCGCCCGTACAGCGTGCCAATGCTTCATCTTCTGGCAAGACGACAGGAGAGTCGCAGACAGGACAAGTCGAAGGTAGCGTGACTGGTGTAGAGTCTGCTGGGCGCTGTTCGTGCCAGACACGAGTGACTTTAGGGATAACATCGCCTGCCCGATGGACGCTGACCATATCGCCTGCGCGCACATCTAAACGCTGAATCTCACCAAAGTTATGCAATGTGACATTGCTGACAGTGACGCCGCCAACTTTGACAGGCTCAAGCTTACCGACTGGCGTAATTTGACCCGTACGTCCGACTTGCCACTCGATATCATTTAGACGTGTCATTACCGTTTCGGCAGGGAATTTATAGGCAGTTGCCCAGCGTGGCTCGCGTGATAAGTAGCCAAGTTGCTGCTGTAACGCAAGGCTGTTTACCTTAATTACCATGCCATCGATTTCAAACGGCAAACTGGCACGGCTCTCAATCACTGACTCATAATAGGTCTGCGCGGCGCGTGGATTTGCTACCACTTCTACGGCGCTGACCGTAAATCCAAGCTCGGTAAGCCATGCTAGCGCTCTTGACTGAGTGTCAATAGTATCTGGCAAACCTTGATTGACCGAATAGCCGTAGAATGCCAATGGACGACTAGCAGCAATGGTTGGATCTAGTTGACGTAAGCTACCAGCAGCGGCATTGCGCGGATTGGCAAAGGTTTTGCCCTCATTCTCTTCTGCCAGTCGATTAAGCCGCTCAAAGCCTGCCTTTGGCATCAATACTTCACCACGCACTTCTAACAGCTCAATATCAGCCGCATCGGCGATCCATAGTGGCAAATTGCGAATGGTTTTAGCATTTTGAGTAATATCTTCACCGGTCTGCCCATCACCGCGCGTAACCGCTTGGACAAATTTTCCATGCTCATACTTCAGTGAGACAGCCAGTCCATCTAGCTTTAGCTCCATCTCGTATTCAGGGTTTTGCTGCGAGTCGCTGAGACGGTCATTGACGCGGCGCATAAAATCGCGCAAATCATCATATTCAAAGACATTGCCCAGTGATAGCATCGGAATGTCATGAGTGACTTGGGTAAAGGCAGATAACGGCATATCACCGACTTGATTGATTGGGCTATCTGGCTGCACCAAATCTGGATATTCTTCTTCAATCTCAAGCAACGAGCGGCGTAATTGATCGTACTCGCTGTCTTCTAATATCGGATTATCGAGCACGTAATAGGCATAGTTATGCGTCTTAATCGCTTCAATAAGCGCACGCATTTTTGAGACAATCTCTACACTATTATCCGTACTACTATCGGTAGGACTGGGTATATTAGAGGTCGCAGGTGTTTGGTTTTCTACTTGAGCAGATAGGTTTTTAGAATTATTTGATGAGGTAGAGTCAGTCATAGTCGGCGTCTTTTTCGCAATTCAAGATGTCGATATGATAACAAGTTTGTAGGAAGCTCGGTATAGTCAATCCTATATAAATCAAATACTGTGTCAGGCTCGCTCAGTCTACTATCTATGGTTAGAATTTTGCAGAAACTATAGCCCAATAAAAAAGGCAAATAACGTTAATCGCTATTTACCCTTTTTATGATTTCTGCTATTAATCAGCTTTTGGCTTTCTTAGCTTAGCCTTCGCGCTGCTAGCCCTCATAATCACGAACTTGGTTACGCAGCTGCTGCTTGTATTCAGGCGTGATTGGTTCGTTCTCTTCATCAAGCATAATTGCATCAAGATCGCTTGCCATCATATAAGCAATGCTCATCATACTATCAAAGCTGCGTACGGCTTGTGGATGCGGCAATGACAAGAACACCACAACGCCGTTATAAGTGTTGGTCGCGACACTATGCGGATCAAATGGTGCGATACCGCTATCGGTGATACCCATCATGCTAAACCACAGCATACCCGTGCCATCTTTTTGCTCATAGCGATGGAACATATTCATCGCACCATAGCGTAGACCATATTTATCAATCAACGCTAGCAGGTCACGACCACGGATAATCGCCGCTGGACGGTCACGATATTGGTGCGGCAAGATGGTGATATTGATATTGTCTTTGGCATTAATCAATGGACCGTTTTGGGCATCATCGCCTGACTCTGATAGATGCTGATCCAGTATCGGGCTGTTGTCATCGAAGCTTGGCTCTTCTGCCGTATCAATGGTTGGCATCAGGCTATCGGTCGCTGACATGAGGCTAGAGAACGCATCAGGCTCTTGCTCGATATGCATCTGATCTGCGACTTCTACAAACTCAGCACTATCGGCACGGCGTTGCTCTTCTTGCCAGCGCGCGTAGTCCGCTTCATCGATGACGTCATGGTCGTCAGCTGCTACATGGTCACGCTCAGCCGTTAGTTGAGCGTCAACGTTGGTATGTGCTTGCGTCAATGGCTCTTCTTCAACCACAGCATCTAAGTAACTACGGTCAGGACCGATGCTCGTCTCGCCTGCGACCGTATCATCAAGGTCTGGCTGATCGACGATGTTGCGCTCGTGACGCGGTATGATGGGAATACCATTTTTATCATAACTGACCGCAGCAGCTTCGGTAGCACCGCGGCGCTTAAAGCTACGAATGACCATAAACAGCCCTGCGAGCACGATAAACGCGGCAATGGCAATCAATATAAACTGAATAACGGTCATGATAAATACATCCTAGTATATATAACAAAAGGGAATACACAAACGAGCATAAATGGCAATATTCTAGCATGGCTGACCTATATCGTCACCACATTGTGTACTTTATAACCAGTATGCTGGACTGAGGTCAAGCTTATTTGCATTTATGCCAATTGATTGATTATATTTGCATCGCGCTGATTCTCATAGCACTTTTAATGCCGGCTATTTCACGCTTAGCTCTCTACGTAGCGTGCGGCTTCATCGAGCGACACACTGACGAGTGTAGAAATGCCTGCACTTGGCATGGTAATACCCTTTAGCTCATCAGCAATTTGCATCGTCAGTTTATTATGGCTGATAAAAATAAACTGCAAATCATCTGCTAGCTCATGGATGAGACTGGTAAAGCGCGCAACGTTGGCATCATCAAGCGGTGCATCGACCTCGTCAAGTACACAGAACGGTGCAGGATGCTGCTTAAATATCGCAAAAATCAAACTCAATGCAGTAAGAGTTTTTTCACCGCCTGATAGTACCGCTAAGCGACTGTTGCGTTTGCCCTTCGGCTGCGCCATCAAGGTAAGCCCTGCCCGCCATTGCTCGGACTTTGGCGTATTGGCTGGCATCTCGTCAGTGTTCAACGTCAGGCTAGCTTGTCCACCGCCAAAGACTTTGGCAAATAAATTGGCAAGCTCATTGTTTACCGCATCAAGCGTCTGCATAAACAGTGTCTTGGTCGTCTCATCAATAGAGGCAATCGCTTCAGTCAATGTCTGCATACTGGCCGCGATATCTGCCGTCTGCTGTGCGAGCGGATCTAAGCGTTCGTTTACCTCGGCCAACTCTGCGACCGCTGCCAAATTCACTGGCCCAATCTTACTCAACTGCTGGGTCAACTTGGTGCGCTCGGACTCTAGCTCAGCGATTTTGTCTGGACGGACGCGGCGATCATGAGCGATAAAATCTGCTAGCAGGTTTGAGACGCTCATGCTTTGTTGAGGTTGCTCTGCTTGCGCTTTATATTTATGACTTACACGATAGTAGGCATCTAGAGCGCTCTGCGTGTGTGCGCTAGCATCCTCTAACCGTGCAGCGCTTAATGCCAGCTCAGTAGCATGACGGGCAAGCTCGCTTTGCTGCGTGTGTAATGTGTTTTGCAGTGTATCAAATGCTGTCTGCTGCTCAGCGTACGTTTGTTTTAGTGCTGTTAGCGCAGTATCACGCTCGTTCAATAGCACTTGCTGCTCATCGCGCGTTACCTGTGCAGACTGCAAAGCTGCTTGTAGATCTGGCAATTTGGCCTGCTGCTGATCGTGACGCGTCTGTAGACTTTGCTCATTCTCTAACGACTTATCATGTTGCTCAGTTGCACGAGCCAGACTGCTAACACTATGCTCCAAGCGCATCTCATACTGCTGAATACGCAGCTGCAGTGCTTGCCAAGCGTCATCATCAGCTTGACGCGCACGGTTTAGCTCGCTGCGCTCAGCTTGCAGTTGCTGAGTTGTCGCTCGTGCCTCTGCTATTTGCGGCGTTAGCGTGGCGATCTCGCTTTCAATGTGCTGTTGTTCTTGCTCAAGGGTTTGTTGCTCAAGCGCCAGTTCTTGCTTTTCTTGCTCAAGCGCTACTCTATCAGCGTTCAGGCGTTGGCTATCCGCTTGTAAACGCTCGGCGTTGGCTCGCTCGGTCGTCAGCTGCTGCTGGTATTTGTGCTTATCACGGGTTAACTGCTCAGCTTGCGCACGCGTTTCTTCCAAGCTAACCATCAACGCATCATAATCGCGCTGGTCTTTTGCAATAGATTTTTGCTGCTCTTGTATTTTGCTTTCAAACTCATCAAGTAGGGTTCCTAACGCTTGTAGACGCGTACGCTGTTGCAGACGCTGCGTGAGGAATTGGCTATTGCTATCGTTTTGCTCATCCTGTGCACCAGCGAATTTGCTTAAGTTAATCGTCCCATGACGACTGATCAGCCAACCATCTGCGGTAAGCACAATAGCGGACGGTGGTAATGACTTTAGTACATCAGTAAGTGTATCAATCTCATGCTGATGACTGGTCTCAAGCTGCGCCGTATATATATAGCACTGCTGCCATAGCGAGAGTAGCGGCTGAATAATCAACTGCGATAATGGCAATACTTTATCAATCAAACTATCTGGCAATTCGCTGACAAACTCTTGGTCGCTAATAGCACTTTGCACCGCGGGCAACCATAAGCTATGACCCGTCTCTACTAGAGTTTTATCTTTTGCACTGGCAGGCGTATTATGTACCGTTTGATAAGTCAGTAAATCTGCAATGTCATGCTCAAGCGCTTGCCATAAGTTATTAGCTTGTTGAGAAATGCCGTTAGCATTATTAATGTCTGATTGCTTGATTTGATTAGCTTGTTTGTTAGCAACCAGCACATGGCTGTCTAGCCATAATGTTAGGATATTATCGAGTAGCGGTGCATACTCCTGCCCTTTGGCACTTAGCTCAATCTGCTCACGTAGCGTTGCAATAGCTAACGGCTGATGATGTATGCCATCGTTATCTGCATTATCCGTCGCAGTAGTTTGGGTCTTTGCTGATTGCTGTTGTGTAGGTTTCGGATGCAATATCTGATGCAGGGTATCGTATTCGCCTGCCAGTAGCGCATGACGCTTTTCATCATTGCTCAACTCACTCTGTTGTGCGTTTAGTCTCTGTTGCAAGCTATTCGCTTGCGGTTGTATCTCGGACAAGCGTTCATCGACGGCATCGCGTTGACGCTCAACCTGCTGCAACTGTGTGCTTAGCTCAGTGACTTGCTGTTCTAGCACCTGACTGAGATCTTGCACCTTGTCCGTCTTACTCACATCAGTACTGTCAGATGCAGATGGCGCTATAGACTGCTGTAATTGCTGCCACAGGTTTTGCCAGTTTTGCTCGCGGCGTTGCCATTTATCATAGCTTTGCTGATGACGCTTTTGTGCTTGAGCGTTAATAGCTTGCTGCTGTTCAAGCGAACGGGCTTTATCTTGTAAGCGTGACAGATTGTTTTGCGCTTCATGCCACGCGCGCTGTAGTGGCTGCTCATTGCGCTTATAGTTATCGCGTTTATCTGTCAGCTCAGTCAGCTGCGGGCGTAACACTTCTAACGCTTGATTCTGTTCAGCTTGTTCAGCTTTTAGGCGTTCAATATCAGCGAGTGATTGCGCACGCTGCTGAGCCAAGCCAGACAGTTGCTGCTCGATAGTAGTCAGCTGTGACTTAGCATCGCTCAATTGATGTTCCGCCTGTTGATAGCCGAGCTGCTGCTGATAGTGAGCGCTTTGAGCATCGTCCTTGAGCCATTGCTCTTGATTGATACGAGCAGTGAGCTTGTCTTGCTGAGCTTTGAGCGTGTCGTAGTCAGCCTGTAGTGTGGACACCTCAGCAGCACTACGATCATGCGCTACTTTCTGCTGTTGATGCGTTTGCTTAGCCTGATATAGCTGCTGAATGGCGAGCTGCTGCTCGATATCAGCTAGTGTTAATGCCAACTCTTCGTAACGCTGCGCGCTCGCTGCCTGTTTAGACAGTGTTTTCTGCTGGCGTAATAATTCGCTTTGCATATCGTGCAGGCGCGCTAAATTGTCTTTTGTTTTCTCTAACTTCTTTTGTGTTTCTTCACGGCGAGCCTGATAGCGTGAGACGCCTGCTGCCTCTTCGATAAACTCACGCAGCTGTACGGGGCTAGACTCAACAATGCGCCCAATCATGCCTTGCTCAATCACCGCATAGCTACGTGCACCTAGCCCTGTACCTAAAAACACATCGACTACATCGCGACGACGACAACGCGTACCATTGATAAAATAATCTGAGCGGCCATCTTTATTTACCTGACGGCGAACCGATAGCTCTTGATACAAGTTAAACTCGTGGCGGATACCAGTCTGCTCATCTTGGGTATGCTCAAAGGTCAGCTCAACACTGGCGACGCTTTTGGCTGTCTTATCCTGCGTACCGGCAAAGATAACATCGCTCATCGCCCCGCCGCGTAACTGCTTGGCTGAGGTTTCGCCAAGCACCCAGCGAATGGCATCAATCACATTAGATTTGCCACAGCCGTTCGGCCCGACGATGGCGGTGATACCATGACGAAAAGTAAAAGTGGTTGGATTGGCAAAGGATTTGAAGCCTGCCAGCTTTAGAGATTTTAAACGCATGAAGAGTCAATAAACTTAGCAAAAACAGGCGGCTATTCTACCTGAAATTGTAGTGGGTTTTTAGGGTTAAACTGCTAAGTGCATAAACGATTTTGATTCAAGGCTTTGATGGAACCCTCGTAACAGTTTTTGCTCCACTTGGCAGACGCTATTTTCTGCTAAGTAGCGATTATTAAACTCGATAAAGGCTGACCAAGAGATACTTGCCACTTCTAAATGATCGACTATGTCTAACAGCTCTGGTCTTAGCAAATGCTGATACTTCCTTGGCCGTTTATGACACAGAGCCAGCTCCCTATTTACGAGCGTTTGCTTGTTTTGCTTTAGCGCATCACCACCGATAAATAACAGCAAAAACTTTGCCCCTTTATCGATAAAGCCTTTTTCTAATAAATGCTCGTACATCAAACAATACTTTAGGATTGGGTCTGGGTTTTTCCGACCAACGAGTTTTAACTCATTGGCTATCAGCACATTCGCCTGATGGTTATAGGCTAGGTTGTCCATATACATTGCTTTTAGCTCTGTACTGTTTTCAAACATGCCGCTGTTGCCATGTGTCGACCATGAGCCGCTTGTCTCAAAGGCTATAAATTGCTGATAAAATAAGTTCAGATAAACATCACTGCACAAACTCAAAAAGATATCGAACTCTTTATTGAGATAGTCTTCAGAAAAAAACGTTACGCGGCGCACGGCTTCTCTCGCATTACAGATACCCATCGTCTGCGTTGAATACGTCTCTAGCTGCTCAGTTTCATTCATTTTTGTATTGAGCTTTTTGATGACTGATTGCTCAATCTCTTCTATATTTCTGTCCTTTAACTCTGGGTGAGCCGCCCATTCAATGATTTGGCGTACGTATTGCTTTTTAGTGATGCCTAAAATACGCTGCGGCTCCCATGCCAAAAACTCTACCATATTAGAGAGACCAGTCGTCCATGATAGCTGGTCTTTTAGATGATTCATTGAGCCGAAAACACGGCGGTATTTTTCTGCAGCTTTCATACTAATAATGTCTCACGGTTTGCTTACTAATTTTATAAAAACTCATTATTGCTATAAAACACCCAATCCACTCAATAACAACTGTCCTCCAGCAAATATCAATAATACGCCAAATGCGCGCTTAAGCATCAGCGCAGGTAAGATATGAGCGAGCTTGGCGCCCACTTTTGCCATTGCAAAACTGGCGACTGAAATAAACAAGAATCCTGTGACATGGACAAATCCTATTGTGCCCTCAGGTAGGTTGACCACGTCTTGACCGAACCAAGCAAAGCCTGCTGCTCCAGCCAAGGCAATTGGTAGACCGCATGCTGCTGACGTGCCGACCGATTGTTTCATCGGAAGCCCTGCCCAGTTCAAAAACGGTACGGTCAAGCTGCCGCCGCCAATGCCAAAAATAGAGGACGCCATACCAATGCCAGTACCTGCACCAAACTGGACACCGGCCGATGGTAACGGTTTGCCCACCTGCTCTTTATTCGAAAAGAACAGCATTTTTAGAGCGACCAATAGCGCACCGAAACCAATGATAGCCTGTAGTGCTTGTCCATCAATCATATCCGCGATACCCGCACCGACCAAACTACCGATGACCAATCCAAGCGCCATCTTGCGCCATACTTCCCAGCGCACGCCGCCGCGCTTGTTATGTGCAGTCAGTGAGCTGATTGAAGTTACAACGATGGTCGCCAATGACGTACCAATGGCCAGATGGGTGATTACTTCTGGCGAAAAATCATATGCGGTAAAAATCCAGACCAATGCGGGCACGATAATCATGCCACCGCCGACGCCAAACAAGCCCGCGCTGACACCCGCAAACGCGCCTGCAATCACAAACCACACATATAACATCATAGAACGAACCTTTTATAATACTGACTGGCGCTATAGTACTCACTAGCGCTTAGGCGTGCTTAATTGTATTTGCCAAATCTCAGCGCGACCTTTATGCTGTTTACTCGGTACTGTCTGACCGCAACAATCGCTCAGTATATCAAAGTTTCCTTTAACCACATCGACTAAACTTATGCCGCCACTCACTAGTTTTTCTACCTATTTATCCGAGCTCAATCATCGTCATGTGGCTAGTAGCGCCTCGACCAATAGTGAGCTGATAGAAGCCTTGCAAAACGGGGCGTTAGATGTCGCCACCGTACACGTTTTGACCGCGGAAACCCAAAGCGCAGGTCGTGGTCAGCACGGACGCTCGTGGCAATCACCGTGCGGCAATGTCTATCTGTCGCTATACCATCCCGTGCATATGCCAATCAGTGGCTTGCTATCGCTAATCATTGGTCTTGAGCTGGCGAAGATGCCCGTCATTCAAATGTTGAACGAGCAACTGCAAGCACAAGGACTGACGCCAATTGGGGTGAAATGGGCAAATGACTTGGGTTTTTATCCGCAAGCTCAGAGCCAATCTAAAGAACAATCCAAAGAACAATCTATAACGGGCAGCTCGGTATTGGATTCCGTATTGAATAGTGATGTAGCAAATCAGCGTACCCTACCCTTTAATAAACTGGCTGGAATTTTGATAGAGCCAGTGACGAAATCTGGTAGGTTGGTCGGTGTGGTGCTAGGCATTGGCCTAAATGTACAAGCAGCACCCAAGCTCACCACGCAAACGTCTGAGGGTATGAGCTACCAAGCGATTAGCTTACAAGACATTAATGAGATGCTATCTTTAGAGACACAACCTGCGAGCCTACCAGACCTACCAATGCTCTATCAGCAGATGTGCAAAGCATTGATGGCGGCGATGACGCGCTTTGAGCATTTGGGCATAGAACAGCCAACGGGTCATACTTATTATTTGGATAGTTTTTTGGAGCAATTTGCGATGATGGATGCGCTATCAGGTCTACATTTGCGCGTCACGCAAGACTATAATAACGAAGAAAAAGTCGTGACGGGAATCGCTTGCGGTGTCGACACACATGGCTGTTTGCAATTGCGCCAAGATAGCGGTAAGATTTCTACGCTTTTTACTGGACGCATCGACGTTATTTATTAGGCTTAGACAACTATATTGATGAACCCCATCATAAACGAGCACTATATAAAGGGATTTTTATGCTCTGGCTTGATCTTGGAAATACCCGCCTAAAATACTGGCTAACCGATGATATCGGACAAATAGTCGCGCATGATGCCAAGCAGCATTTGCAAGCACCTGCCGAACTACTTATGGGTCTGACGGATCGCTTTGAGCGTTACGCGCCTGACTTTATTGGTATCTCATCAGTATTAGGCGACAATCTCAATGCCAAAGTATCAGAGACACTCAGTCGTTTGAATATTCCGTTTGAGTTTGTCCATGTCGATGCCGCACATACTCTGATGAAAAGTGCTTACAATGATCAGCAGCTCGGCTGTGATCGTTGGCTACAGATGCTGGGCGCGGTCGATAAGAAAAAACGCCAGTGTGTGATTGGTTGTGGTACAGCGGTGACCATTGATTTGATTGATCATGCTGAGCATCTGGGCGGTTATATTTTCCCCAGCATCTACCTGCAACGTGAGTCACTGTTCTCTGGTACTAAGCAAATCACTATCTCGAACGGTACTTTTGATAGCGTCAGCCAAGGCTTAACCACTCAAGACGCGGTCCATCGCGGTATTTTGCTTTCTATCGTCGGCGCGATCAATGAGATTAGCCATCGTCACCCTAATTTTGAATTGATTATGACAGGTGGTGATGCAGCTATTATCTCCCAGCATGTCAATCGCCCAGTGCGCTTACGTGATGATTTGCTCTTGAACGGTTTGGCAAGATATTTTGATTATCGTAATAAGTCATAATCCATCATAGATAACTCAACATCACACTGTCACACTGACAAAAAAAGCAGCACGTTTAAAGCGTGCTGCTTTTTTGATAGGTGCTTTTCTCTTTTATAAGATCAGAGCTGTACTAGCTATTTCCCTAATATTTTTTATTTGGTCTCATTAAACAGCTCACGACCGACCAGCATACGACGAATCTCGCTAGTACCTGCGCCAATCTCATATAGCTTGGCATCACGCCAGTAGCGACCAAGTGGATACTCATTGGTGTAGCCGTTGCCGCCAAATATTTGAATGCCCTCGCCTGCCATCCATGTGGCTTTTTCGGCACACCATAAAATCACACTGGCGCAATCTTTACGCACTTCTCGACTATGACCAGCACCGCGCGCGTCCAACATATCGAGGTTTTTCCCGACAGTGTATAAGAAGCTACGACCGGCTTGTAGTATCGTATACATGTCCGCAACTTTACCTTGAATAAGCTGGAATTCACCGATCGCTTGACCAAACTGTTTACGATCGTGGATATAAGGCACAACATTGTCCATCACTGCTTGCATGATACCAATAGGACCTGCAGCCAATACAGCGCGCTCATAATCTAGGCCACTCATCAATACCTTAACGCCTTCATTAAGACCACCCAAGATATTTTCACTTGGTACTTTTACATTATTAAAAGTCATCTCGCCAGTATGGCTACCGCGCATGCCGAGCTTGTCTAGCTTTTGCGCTGTACCAAAACCTTCCATACCTTTTTCAACGATAAAGGCCGTCATGCCTTTTGCACCCATCTCAGGATTGGTCTTGGCATAGACCACCATTACGTCAGCATCAGGGCCATTGGTAATCCACATCTTGCTACCATTTAAAATATAGCTACCGTCTTTTTCTTCTGCTTTTAGCTTCATACTTACGACGTCTGAGCCAGCGCCTGTCTCACTCATTGCCAATGCACCGATGAATTCACCGTTGATGAGCTTTGGCAGATATTTCTGCTTTTGTGCCTCAGAGCCGTTACGTTTGATTTGGTTAATACATAGATTAGAATGTGCGCCATAGCTCAGTGCTACCGATGCCGAAGCACGGCTAATCTCTTCCATCGCAACCATATGTGCGACGTAGCCCATGTTAGAGCCGCCGTACTCTTCAGGAACGGTAATGCCATGTAGACCGAGGTCACCCATTTTTTGCCATAGATCCATTGGGAATTCATCACTGCTATCAATCTCAGCAGCACGTGGAGCGATCTCGTTTGCTGCAAATTGCTGTACGACATCACGTAGGGCGTCAATATCTTCGCCAAGTTGAAAATTCAATCCAGGTAAACTCATAACCATTCCTTGTATTTTAATATTTAGTTTTCGAATTTTGATCTGTTTTTTAAAGCCATATTATTTTCGATGTCATCTTTGATGTCATAGTCCATTCAATGTGAAAGTATGACAAGGTAACCGAGTGTAGATGTATATCAAATACTTCAAACGAGGTTAACGCTGTCATACCTTCATAGTGAATTGACTATACTATTTAAGACTGACGTTTATTGATTAGAGCACGTGCCACATTTGAGCCATTCGGACGCTTTAAGAACTCGCTGATACGTTCGCCCGCCACGACTAATTTATCCAAATCGATACCCGTGCTGATACCCATACCATGCAGCATATATACTACATCTTCGGTCGCGACATTGCCCGTTGCGCCTTTGGCATAAGGACAACCGCCAAGACCAGCGACGGAAGTATCAAATTCACTGACACCCATTTGTAGTGCGGCTAGCGTATTGCTCAGTGCTTGACCATAAGTATCATGAAAGTGCCCTGATAACATAGAAATATCAGCATACTCCAATGCAGCTTGCAACGCTCGTTGTACTTTGAGCGGCGTACCTACACCGATCGTATCGGCAATGCCAATCTGCTCTGAACCGATCTCAATCAATCGCTTGGTGACATACGCTACTTGACTGGGGTCAATCTCACCTTCATAAGGACAGCCAACCGTACAAGAAATCACACCACGTACCTTTATGCCTTGTGCTTTTGCTGCCGCAGCCACTGGTGCAAAACGTTCAATACTTTCATCGATACTACAGTTGATGTTCTTTTGACTAAAGGTTTCACTCGCTGAGCCAAAGATAACGATCTCATCAGGACGATATGCGATGGCATTCTCAAAGCCGCGCATATTAGGTACTAATACTGAGTAGCAAATGTCTGTCTGACGCGTAGGTGCTAATGCATCGAGCAACGCGCTGTTATCGCCCATCTGTGGCACCCACTTTGGCGAGACAAAACTGGTCGCTTCCAGCTTTTTGACACCCGCCGCGATTAAATCATTAATGAGCGTTTGCTTAACCTCAGTCGGCACAGTCATGGACTCATTTTGTAGTCCATCACGCGGGCTGACATCGACGATGGTGACATGGCTTGGATACGAATGGCTCATACTTGTCATCCTTTTTGTTATTTGGCTGTTAATTATCAGCCTTTATTAACCTTCAGCATCAATGCGCAATAGCTCATCACCATCAGCGACCAAATCACCTGCTGCAAATAATAGCTCTGCTACCACACCATCCGTCGGTGCAGTAATGGTATGCTCAATTTTCATGGCTTCAATGACTGCTAACGGCTCGCCTTTTTTCACAGTATCGCCAACAGCTACTTTGAATGCAACCACTTGCCCTGGCATTGGCGACTTCAAGCTACCAACCGCTGCTGTGTCTTCACCCACATGTGCCATCATATCAATAAGCGTAATTTCATCACGTCCACTATCTGTGAATACGTAGACTGTCTCGTTATTTACCCAGCTTTGGGCACTGATACGTGCACCTTCTAACCATAAGGTATGATTGTGCGCGTCACTGCTATCATAGCTGACCTGACCTTCATAAACCGTTTCGGTCTGAGCCGCTACATTGATATTGCTATCGTCCTGCGTATTCGCGATTTCTTGACCAATGACAAGCGTAAAACTACTGAGATTATCGCTGCCTTTTTTGCTATCAGCACAACTCGCATTATGCCAATTACTGATGCGAGCGCTATAAGCCTGCTCATTATAAACCAAGCTAAATGAACGAGTATAATCGCTATAAGCACGGAAACCCGTTGGCTTGCTAAATGGATCTGAGCCCTGCGTGGTCGCTTCGCTCGCAAGCTGCTGGGCAATAGCAGTCACCACAAGCGTCGATAATCCAAGCGGATGCTGATCAAAAAGCTTATCCTGCTCACGCTCTATCAATGCCGTATCAAGATTGGCTTTGCTAAATGAATCGGTATTTAAAATATAACGCAAAAATGCCACGTTGTTTGGCAGACCAACGATACGAGTCTGTGCCAATGCACGGTCTAGTCTCGCCAACGCTTGCTCGCGCGTAGGAGCATGGACGATAAGTTTGGCAATCATAGAGTCGTAAAAAGGACTGATCACATCACCCTCACGTACGCCATCATCGATACGCACATTGGTAATGTTAAAGGTACTATGCTCAGGCTTTTGATAAGTGAATAAAGTTCCTGTCGCTGGCAAAAAATTATTGTCAGGGTTTTCAGCACAGATACGCGCTTCAATTGCATGACCGTTGATAGCCAGATCGTCTTGCGTTTTTGGCAATGGCTGACCTGCCGCCACCAACAGTTGCCACTCGACCAAATCGACACCAGTAATCGCTTCACTGACTGGATGCTCGACTTGCAAGCGCGTGTTCATTTCCATGAAATAAAAATTCATAGAGTTTTCACGCTGCTCAACGATGAATTCAACCGTACCTGCACCCACGTAATCGACCGCACGTGCTGCTTCAATTGCCGCTGTGCCCATCGCTTCACGCATGGCAGTATCGACACCGGGCGCTGGCGCTTCTTCTAGTACTTTTTGATGGCGACGCTGTACAGAGCAATCACGCTCAAACAGATGCACATAATTGCCATGCGTATCACCGAATACTTGGATTTCGATATGACGTGGTTTTAGCGCATACTTTTCGACCAATACTTGATCATTGCCAAAACTGGTAATCGCTTCACGGCGACATGAGTCTAACAGGTCAATAAAATCGCTGCTTTTTTCAACGATACGCATGCCTTTACCGCCGCCACCTGCACTCGCTTTAATCAAGACAGGATAGCCAATACTATCGGCCTGCTGCTGCAAAAACTGTGCGTCTTGATTGTCACCATGATAGCCCGGTATCAGCGGCACACCAGCTGACTCCATCAAGCGCTTGGACTCAGACTTGCCGCCCATAGCACGGATAGCATCTGCCGATGGGCCAATAAATACCAAGCCAGCATTTTGGCAAGCTTGCGCAAAGTCTGCATTTTCGCTTAAAAACCCATACCCTGGATGGATTGCTTGGGCGCCAGTATCAAGCGCTATCGCAATAATAGCATCGCCTTTTAGATAACTGTCTTTTGGTGCCGAGCCGCCTAAATAGATAGCTTCATCACAGACAGCCACATGTTTGGCCTCACGATCCGCATCAGAATAAACAGCAACGGTACTGACGCCAAGACGCTTAGCAGTCGCGGCCACTCGGCAAGCAATTTCACCACGGTTGGCGATTAGAATTTTAGAAAACATAACTATCCCTGTGTCTTGTCGTTATTATTTGACGTCTTGTCTATTTGCTCATTTGCCTATCATTGTTCTACTACTAGTTAGTCTGCCATTAGCCAATCAGGTTTACGCTTTTGCAAAAACGCTTGTACACCCTCTTTACCTTGTGTTGATGAGCGGATATCAGCGATACCTTTGACCGTGTCAGCAATAAGCTCATCTGTAATAGGTGCACCAGCGACATCGTGTAATAGCTGTTTGCAGGTTTTTACCGCGTCAGGGCTATTTTTGACGACCTTATTACAGAACGCAGCCACTTCATCGCTTAGCCCTTCTTCGCTAACACGCTCATGGATAAAACCAAGCTGACGTGCCTTTTTGGCATCAAACACTTCAGCACTTAAGAAATAACGCTGCGACGCTCTAGCGCCTAGCGCTCGGATAACATAAGGACTGATAGTGGCAGGGGCTAAGCCCAAACGCACTTCGCTGAGGCAGAAATTAGCAATTTTGACCGCGATAGCCACATCGCAAGCAGCGACCAGACCCATACCACCTGCATATACATCGCCTTGAATAGCCGCAATTGTTGGCTTAGGACATTCATAAATAGTCTTAAGCATTTGCGCCAATTTATCAGCATCCGCTAGATTCTCTTCATAGCTATAATCCGCCATGGCACGCATCCAATTAAGGTCAGCGCCTGCACAGAATGCCTTGCCAGCAGCCGCTAGCACAATAACACGTACCTCATCATCAGCACCAAGCGTACTGAATGCATCGGTTAGCTCAGCAATCATTTCATCGTTAAAGGCATTACGTATTTCAGGACGATTTAACGTCACTGTTGCCACGTGCTGCTCAACGTTAACCAGTAGGCTTTTATAATTATTTATATTTTGTTGCATTGTCTTCTCTTTTTTTAGTCACTATCTACTATCTTTACTAATGATATTTATTGAGTATCGTTAAATATTAAAAACTGGTTACATTCTAAAGACACCAAATGTCGTCTCTTCAATCGGCGCGTTATATGCAGCGCTTAGTCCTAACGCCAATACATTGCGCGTATCAGCAGGATCAATTACGCCGTCATCCCACATACGTGCAGTGGCATAATACGGATGTCCTTGCTCTTCATACATTTCACGAATCGGTGCTTTAAATGCGGCTTCGTCTTCGTCGCTCCACGCTTCACCTTTGCGATCAAAGTTATCACGCTTGACCGTTGCCAGTACCGAGGCGGCTTGCTCGCCGCCCATGACAGAGATACGCGCATTTGGCCACATCCATAAGAAACGCGGGCTATAAGCGCGGCCACACATACCGTAATTACCAGCGCCGAACGAGCCACCGACGATAACGGTGAACTTTGGCACTTTTGCATTGGCCACTGCCATTACCATTTTGGCGCCATGACGAGCGATACCTTCGTTCTCGTATTTGCGGC
The DNA here is from genome assembly GCF_043419765.1 of Psychrobacter nivimaris. NCBI lineage: Bacteria > Pseudomonadati > Pseudomonadota > Gammaproteobacteria > Moraxellales > Moraxellaceae > Psychrobacter > Psychrobacter nivimaris. The sequence goes on from NZ_JBHOFX010000003.1 coordinate 117,269, forward strand.
CAACCATAAAGCCAGTAATGTTCTGTAGGAATACTAATGGGATTTTGCGCTTACAGCATAGCTCGATGAAGTGCGTACCTTTTTGCGCTGACTCACTGAACAAGATACCGTTATTGGCAATAATACCAACAGGCATCCCTTCGATATGAGCAAATCCACAGACCAGCGTCGTACCAAAGCGTGCTTTAAACTCATCAAAGGCACTGTCATCAACGATACGCGCGATGATTTCTCTGATATCAAACGGCTTGCGCTTGTCCGTTGGAATCACACCATAGAGTTCTTTGGCATCGTAACGTGGCGGACGCGGTGTGATTTGATTAGGAATATTTTTTACAGGGCGATTTAGATGGCTAACGATATTACGGGCAATCGATAGTGCGTGCGTATCATTCTGCGCTAGATGATCGACCACGCCCGAAAGTCGGGTATGTACATCACCGCCGCCCAAGTCTTCTGCGGTAACCTCTTCACCCGTTGCTGCTTTGACTAGTGGTGGACCACCCAAAAAGATAGTGCCTTGCTCTTTGACGATAATAGATTCATCGCTCATGGCAGGCACATAGGCACCGCCAGCCGTACAGCTGCCCATAACCACAGCAATCTGTGGAATGCCTGCCGCACTCAGATTTGCTTGATTAAAAAAGATACGACCGAAATGCTCTTTATCAGGGAATACATCATCTTGGTTCGGTAAGTTTGCGCCACCTGAATCAACCAGATAAACGCACGGCAAATGGTTTTCTTGCGCGATTTCTTGGGCACGTAGATGCTTTTTGACCGTCATTGGGTAGTACGTGCCGCCTTTTACCGTGGCATCATTACAGACAATCATACACTCGATGCCATTGATACGGCCAATACCAGCAATCACGCCAGCCGCCGGAATCTCTTCGCCATACATATCATGTGCAGCCATCGGTGCCACTTCTAGGAACGGCGTGCCTACATCCAATAAACGCTCGACGCGCTCACGTGGTAACAGCTTACCACGCGCTAGATGCTTGGCTCGTGCGCGCGCTGAGCCACCTTGGGCAACTTTACGCAAGTGTACATACAGGTCATCGACTATCTCTTGCATCGCGGCACTGTTTTGCTGAAAATCGCTTGAGTTTGGACTCAGTTTACTGGTTATGATAGCGCTCATGATATCCCTTTTTTCTTATACATAGATAGATACGTAGATGTGAGTAGCTTTTTATATAAATCATACTAACTGCTATTTTTAAGCGTTGCTCACATATAGTCGATTCAATTTAAAAGTAGTACAAGGCAACCGAGTGCAGAGGTATGTGTGATACTTCAAGCGAGGTTAACGCTGTAATACTTTTATAGTGAAATGAATATGGTTAGTCTCTTATTTTTTAGAGCAGATAAGTAAGCTTACTACAAACCCAACTCTTCTTTCATTTGCTCAATGATTTTATATTTTTGAATTTTTCCAGTGATGGTCATTGGATATTCAGTCACGAAGCGATAGTAAGTCGGCACTTTATAATGAGCGATATGCTCGCTACAGAACTCGCGTACTTCCTGTTCAGTTAAGCAGCCAGGCTCTTTCGGAATAATCCACGCTGCGAGCACTTCACCATAACGCTCATCTGGTATACCCACGATTTGTACATCACGAATCTTTGGATGACGATAGAGGTAATTTTCAATTTCTACTGGATAGATATTTTCGCCGCCGCGAATCACCATATCTTTACTACGGCCGACGATTTTTACGTAGCCGTCTTCATCCATTGTGGCCAAGTCACCCGTATGCATCCAACCATCTTGGATCGCCTCACGCGTTTTAAAGCGGCTACCCCAATAGCCTTTCATCACTGAATAGCCTCGTGTAAGCAACTCACCTGTCTCACCCAGCGGGACAATTCCACCTGTTTCTGTATCGACGACTTTGACCTCAAGTGCAGGCTGTACCAGTCCTACCGTCGAGACCTGTTTATCAAGTGGCGTGTGCTCATTGGTCTGGCAAGATACTGGACTGGTCTCTGTCATACCATAAGCAATAGTGACTTCGCTCATATGCATCTTATCGATGACACGGCGCATGACCTCAATCGGACAGCTAGAGCCAGCCATGATGCCAGTACGTAAGGTAGACAAATCAAAGTTTTCAAATTCAGGATGGTCAAGCTCTGCGATAAACATCGTTGGCACGCCGTGCAGACCTGTACACTTTTCTTCTTCGACTGCTTGTAATACGGTTAACGGCTCAAAGCCGTCGTTTGGATATATGATACAACCGCCATGCGTGAGAATCGCTAGATTACCAAGCACCATACCAAAGCAATGGTACAGAGGTACTGGAATACACAGTCTGTCCTCTTCAGTGAGGTTCATGGCTTCACCGATAAAGTAGCCATTATTTAAGATATTACGATGGCTTAAGGTTGCACCTTTTGGTGTACCTGTCGTACCACTGGTGAACTGTACATTGATAGCATCAGTGTTTTTAAGCTGGGCTTGACGTTCGGCAACACGCGGATCGTTGGCATCGCCCTCGCTCATCCACGCAGAGAACTTTTGCATAAAGCCGAATGTCTCGTCCGACTCTGGCTCATCAATCCAGATGATACGTTCAATCGTCGGAATCTCGACCAAATCAAGCTGAGTGTAGTCTTTGTGGTAAATCTCAGGACATAGCTCACGGATTAAACTTGCGTAATCACTGGTTTTGAAATGACGCATAAGCACGAGCGCTGAGCAGCCCAGTTTATTTAAGGCATATTGCAACTCAAAAGTACGGTAGGCAGGATTGATATTAACGAGGATAACGCCGACTTTTGCCGTGGCCAATTGCATGAGCAACCATTCAGCATTGTTGTGTGACCAGATACCGATACGATCGCCAATCTCTAGTCCCATTTCGATCATACTACTGGCTAGCTGGTTGACTTGCTGCTGTAGCTCACGATATGTCCAGCGGATATTTTGATGGCGAACGACCAGTGCTTCGCGCTCAGGATATTTAGAAACAATAGCATCAAAAAAGTCACCGATTGTCGCTTCAATCAGCGGTACATCAGGACCTTTATCATAGCTTTGAGTAAGTGGTGCATTGGCTGAGCGTGCGCCCATATTGATACTAGGAATATTGTTTAAAATAGTGTCGAAGTCAACGCGAGTCGAATCGAAATCAGGAGTTTGAGTCATAACGAGTCCTTTCGTTTTACTTTTTATATTATTTATAAATAGCACTTATTAATAGCCTGCGTGCAAACCTTCTTCCTTGGGCAGGTCTTACATAGCATTCAGCTACTATAACGCCATCAATGAAAGCCTGTCAACAATATCAATACAGTATGTATCATTTAATTAGACAACCTGCTTTTCTATTTATTAAAAGGTAGCATAGAATCATGGCAAATATTTGACACAAAAAAGCCAGCCACATTATAAATAATGGGCTGGCTCAATCATCGGTACTGTCTTTTCACAGAATTGTCTGGAAAACATCTAATAAAGGAAATCACTTATAAATGATGTACTTTTATTAGTTTTTCAAAAAACGGTATTGCAATCGTTATGCTTTAGGAACTGCAGGCGCTTTAATCGTTACCGTTGCGCTAACAACTTCATTATCATTGAGCAAATCCATGATTAGCTCATCATCGCTTTCAGTCTTTACTTGCCAGTTGCCCGCTGCTTGCGGTACGCCCGTCACCATCACAGAGATGGCTTTGTTCTTCAGGCGAATCATTGGCGGCTTATGATCATAGCCACTATGCTCGTGTCCTAAGATATCATCAGCGATGGTCGCAGCCTGCGCGCGTAATGGCGCAACGTAACGACAAGCAACCCCATTGATAGACATACAGTCGCCGATGGCATAGATATTCGCTGCATTGGTACGCAACGTCGCTGCATCCACCACGATACCTGTACGGCGATCGAATTCCACACCAGCCGCCGCAGGTAAGTGCTCATCGACCGTCAGACCTGTACTGGCAATCACATGATCTACAATCAGTGGTTCGAGCGACTGAGTATCAGTATTGTCTGTATCCGATGATAACGGTGCATAGTCTACTCGCAGCTTATCGTTATCACTTTTATCGCCAACACGAGTAACATTAGATACTTGATAACCACCTAAGAATTGAATGCCCTGCGACTCGATCGCTTTGGCGATACGTGCGGTCGCTTTGGCTGGTAGCATCTGTGAAAGCGGTGCATCGTTTAAATCAATAAGCGTTACTTTATGACCAGCTTTAAGTAGGTCTTCTGCGATTTCTGTACCCACCATACCAGCACCGACGATCGCAACATGCTGGCTACCTGTTGCTAGCTTTTCTTGTAGCTGACTAAAACGCTCAATGTGATTGACATGCCAGACCAAATCTTGCGGCAGACTTTTAGGGAAGATAGGATGCGCGCCCATCGCTAGCACCATTTTCTCATAGCCAATAGTAGTCAGCGCATCATCTGACTGTGCAGTAGAGGACACCTGTACAGTTTGGCTCACTGGATCAATATCTGTCACTTGTGTATTGGCTAACAACGTCACTTCTGCTGTGTTCGCCGCTTCGCTACCAGATGCCCGTACCAAATCTGATGCTCGTTTGTTTTGGCTGATTGCCATCGTCAACATCGGCTTATGATAACGGTCGCCACTATCAGCCGTGATTAATGTGATTGGAATCTCTGTGTCTTTGGCACGAATGGCATCAATGACATGCCAGCCTGCCAGTCCTGCACCAATAATAACGACACCTTTTTTTGCTACTGTATTCGATACTACAGATAGGTTTTCTACGCTCATACAAACTCCAATATGGTTTATGAATTATTTTAATTATCAAAAATATTGACCGCTATTGTATCAGTAAACAGCCATTCACTCACCTGTCTAACAATGTAATCATGCACGTCAGTATCCAATCTTACATAAGCGCTTAAACTCAATCTATAAATCGACTCCCATAAAAAAAGCGCCTACTAATGAGACACTTCATTATGAAAAGAAATCGTTATTCTAAAGATTTCTTTAAACGAGGGCGATAATTTTAATGATTTAAAATCTTCGATAAAAACATCTGCGCACGGTCACTTTTCGCGCCTTCAAAAAACTCATCTTTACTACAGTTTTCTACGATATGTCCTTCATCCATAAAGATAATACGATTGGCTACCTGACTGGCAAAGCCCATCTCATGCGTCACGCACATCATGGTCATACCATCGCGAGTCAGCTCGACCATTACGTCTAGCACTTCTTGAATCATCTCAGGATCAAGCGCAGAGGTTGGCTCATCAAACAGCATTGCGACGGGATCCATGGCCAACGCTCGTGCAATTGCAACGCGCTGCTGCTGACCACCAGAGAGTTCTGCTGGATATTTCGCCGCTTGTACCGTCAGACCAACACGGTCCAGATAGGCCATCGCTTTTTGTTTGGCCTCAGACTCTTTACGACCCAACACTTTGATTTGTGCCACGGTCAAATTATCAATAATAGTCAAATGTGGAAACAATTCAAAATGCTGAAACACCATGCCGACACGGCTGCGTAACTTAGGTAGATTAGTCTTTGGATCACCGACAGAGATGCCATTGACCATGATGTCACCTTTTTGAAAAGGCTCAAGTCCATTAACTGTCTTAATCAAAGTTGATTTACCACTGCCCGATGGACCACAAACAACAACGACATCACCTTTATGTACATGCGCCGTACAGTCAGTCAGTACTTGAAAGTCTCCATACCACTTACTGACATTAGATATTTCAATGACCATCTCATCACTAGCATGACCACTATTGGTAACCAGCCCGCCAAAGGCATTTAAGTACGTATCAGCATTGCTCATCACTGGCTCCTAACCACATTATTTTCGATAATCATTATTTAAAAAAGGTAAATCAAACACTTAAGCTCTCAACACTCAACAGCGCAAGCGATAGATGTATTAAAATAGCTATACTAAAACCGCAAACGCTTTTGTAATTGTTGCACACCAATAGAAGCACTTAAGCTAATCACAAAATAGACAGCACCAGCACCTAAGATATAAGGCGTGAGTAAGCCCATTAGCTCACCGCGAACGTAGGCTGCGCGGAAAAAGTCGGTCAAACCAATGGCAAATACCAGTGTTGTATCTTGGAATAAAATAATACATTGCTGCAAAATCAGTGGCAGCATCTTACGAAAGGCTTGTGGCAAGATGACCAGACGCATGGTCTGCCCATAAGTCATACCGAGCGCTTTTGCCGCATTGACCTGCCCGCTACCAATCGATTGAATACCAGCACGTACTACTTCTGAGAAGTAAGCCGCCTCAAACATCATAAATGCGACCACACAAGAGGCAAACGCAGCATCGAGCTGCAGGTACTTACCCGCTACCCAAAGATAAATCATCGGTACGGCAAAATAAAACCATAGCAGTACCAATAGCAACGGCACGGAGCGAAAGTAATTGACGTATAGTTTGGCTGGAATCTCAAGCGCTTTGATACCTGACAAGCGCATCAACGCCAGTACAGTTCCTAAACTGATACCGCCCAAAATAGCCAAAAATAGCACTTTTAAAGTGGTAAGCATGCCACCCATCAAACCAGGATAGGCTGTTGCCAATTCGGTCATATTCATTTCTGACCTCCCGCAATAAGCCCAGGCACACGCAATTTACGTTCAATCAATCCCATGATAGCAATTAAGGATAGATTGAAAACCAAGTAAATAATCGTCGCGTAAGTATATATCTCGATACTATTTTGAGTATATTCGCTGATGGTTTTGGTTTGGCTAATCAGCTCCATTACCCCCACTAGCGAGGCCACAGAGGCGTTTTTAAAGCAGTTCGTTAGCTCAGAGCTGAGCGGTGGCAAGATAATACGAAATGCCTGCGGTAGCAGTACTTCTTTATAGACTTGTGGAATACTAAACCCTAACGCGTAGGCTGCGTTAATCTGTCCATCTGGTAATGACTCAATACCCGTCCGTACCTGTTCAACGATACGAGCAGCGGTAAATAGGCCAAGACCGATACTGGCTGATAACATGGCTGAGGTATTCGGAGACAAGTCCTTATACCACCATTCTTGTATCGTCGGCGTGAGCCAGCCAGGGGCGATATAAAACCAAAAGAACAGTTGAACAAGCAGTGGAATATTACGAAAAAATGTCACATAAGCCGTACCGATTGCACGAGCGGTCTTGTTGGGCAAGGTGCGCATGATACCGAAGATGGTACCAACGACCATCGCGATGGCCCAAGCGATACTGCCAATTAATAGCAGCCAGCCAAGACCAGTGATCATCCAATGGATATAGAGCTCGTTGCCAATACCAGTCTGCTCAAAGAGCACACCCCAGTTCCAGCTATAATTCATGGTTGTCTCTCCGAGCAACGATTGATAAGCCTATACGTCAAATAAAATTACTGGTTATCTGAACGTATAGGCAAGCTATGTTGAGGGACAATGAGCGTTACTGCGCTGCTGCTTCTTTAGGCTGAGCGCTGTCATGCGGATTGGCAATCAATGCCTTTAAGTTATCTGACATCTCAAAGTTTAGATTGACGTTCTTTGGTGGGATTGGGTTCAGGAACCACTTGTCATAAATGCTATTGATTTCGCCTGAACTAAACACATTAGCAAGTGCTTCATCGACCACAGCTTTGAATTCAGGATCATCTTTGCGCATCATACAACCATAGATTTCAAACGATTGCGGCGTACCGACGATTACCCATTCATCAGGATTTTTTGCCTTGGCTTTTTCGCCAGCAAGCAGCACATCATCCATCATAAAGGCATCAGCACGACCGTTTTCTAGCATTAGGAAGCCTTCGCCATGATCTTTTGCTGAGATGATATTGGTATCCATTTTATTATCATCGTTGTACTGACGGATATAACGCTCCGAAGTCGTGCCTGCTGTCGTTACCAGAGTTTTGCCTTTTAGGTCTTCAAAATCTTGAATACCAGAGTCTTTTTTGGTCAACAGACGCGTACCAATTTCAAAGAAGCCATTAGAGAAAGCAACTTGCTTTTGACGTTCTTCGTTATTGGTGGTTGAGCCACACTCAAAATCTACCGTGCCGTTTTGTACCAATGGGATACGAGTTTGCGAAGTGATTAGGTTATAGCGAACGTTAAGGTCTGGCATGTTTAGCTTTTGCTTAACGGCTTCAACCACTTTCATTTCCAAATCGTGCGCATAGCCAATTGGTTGGTTAGGATCATCAGCGATATAAGAGAAAGGAATAGAGGAATCACGGTGACCGACGACAATAGTGCCAGAGTCTTTGATTTTCTGTAGCGTACCGTTGGTGGTGGTTTCTGTCGTCGCTGCATCATCTGCTGGCGCATCAGTACTGGTCTGGCTGCTGTTATTACATCCCGCTAAGCCTAATGCCATAACAGCAGCTAAAGTCAACGGTTTGGAAAATGAGTATGTCATGAAATACATCCTTTTATCGCAAGATTGAGTGAGTGCTTGGACGACATAGGTCTGATTGACCAGACTGCCCCGCATCCGTACGGTTGTTGCTGTTGTTTATCACAATGCAACTTAATGTTACTGTACAACAAATTTGCAGTAGAGGGTGAATTTTTTTTGAGAGAGTACATATTTATGAATATATTTATATTCTGGCTATAAAATGTTGGCTTATAGCGGCTATCTACTCAGAGCTTTGTAAAAATAGCTGCTCTGTTTTTTAAGCTCGTTATTAACCTTTGCTTCTCATAATCGTCAAAACAGTCTACTAAGTGAGATTGATAAATCGGTAGTAATCCCCATAAAGCAAACAACTTCTCTATACTACAAATGACTTATGACTCAAGATATCCAAGTCCCAAATACGGACAGCCAAACTACTGGCAACCATGGCAGCAACGACATTCGCCAACGTTTCTTCGTTGAAGACTCACCCGTGCGCGGTGATGTGGTACGCCTATCACGCAGCTATGCGAGCACAATTGCACAAAAGCCCTACCCTGAAGCCATTAAACGCTTATTGGGTGAGATGCTGACCGCAGCGAGTTTGCTAATCAGTACGGTCAAAATTAACGGTCGCCTGTCTATTCAGTTGCAATCATCAGACAGTGACAGCTTACTAAACTGGGCGATGGCAGAATGCGATCAAGACGGTATCATTCGTGCGCTTGCTAGCTGGAAAGGCGAGACGGATCAGCAAGTACAAGCGTGGGACAATATGACCCATGCCAAAGAAGCGTTTGCTGAACTTGGCGCGATGGGACAAGGCGTATTGTTTATCAATATTCAGCCTGATGGCGGTGAGCCGTACCAAGGTATCGTTGAGCGTAGCCATGACAATCTAGCGGACTGCTTAGCACATTACCAAAAGCAATCGGCCCAGATTCCGACATTGATTAATTTGGCATCTGATGGCCTACAAGCGGGTGGTATATTAGTCCAGATGCTACCGCGTACGGCTGAAGAAACGTCTGAAGTTGAGCAAAACCAAGATGCGGGTATCGACGATGATTTATGGACACGCTTGTCTGTATTGACGCGCACGGTAAAAGCAGAAGAGCTAACAACACTGGATGCTAACGAAATACTCTATCGCTTGTATCACGAAGAAAACATCGTTGCCCCTGAGCCTGCGCCTCTATCATTTGGTTGCACTTGCTCACGCGAGAAGTGTGAAATGGCAATCGAGCAAATCGGCGAAGCAGAAGCGTTAGATATCGTCGAAGAGCAAGGTGGTACATTTGAGATGGATTGTGGATTCTGCGGTGAAGTCTATAAGTTCAATAAAGATGATGTAGCAGCGATATTTGCTGAGTAAGTTTTCTTACTTGCTATAAATCAGTGTTTATAAAAAAACCCTCAAGTATGATGCTTGAGGGTTTTTATTTGCAATTTTAAAAATATATAAATGCTTTTACGTTGATATGCCTTTAATTTTGATGCCATTTTTCCATGTAATCGATCGCCATGGTGTTGATTGCCTGCCAGTCAGCTAAATGTTTTTTTGAAAACTGAAGTCTTACATAGTTGTTGTACTCAGGATACATGTAATCCATTTGGCACATTCTATCTTGGTCTTCATCAACTGTAGGCATACAGCGAATCATAAAAGGTGAGTTTAGATCAATATTTCCTATATAGTATATAAAGGGATTATCGCCTGACCCAATATATGCTTCTAGTTCATAATTGTCTTTATCCAAATCTCTATTCTCTTCCTGCTTGATACTATCTATTCTAGTCGGTATATCAGCACCTTCAATTTTCGAGTTTTTAGCTGCCCAGTAAAACTCTATAATATTATTGTCATAATCAAAGACATTTGGATTTTTATCACTATTATTAAGGCCACGACCGCTAGGCCAAAAGAAATAACCATGACCCATATCCGTCTCAAAACTGGTATAACTACCCGTATCTGGTCTGACAATATGGTTTAAGGGAATGAGATAATTGTCACCATCTACATCTACTTCAATTTGCGCATTAGGGTCGTGTATATTTGGCTTTGCACAACTAATGACTATGAGTGCGCCACCTAATAGCAAGGACACATTTCTCAGTAGCACTTTCTGAAACGATAAAAACGTCATTGCGCAGTACACATAGCGTAGGTAACTCAAAATGATACCCACCACTCTCTACACCGCCACATCTAAGCTTCTAGGATAAGAGTGTATGCGCGGACGTCCAGCATAGTCACTTCGACCATTATCAAGTAGCCATTCAACAACCTGTTCGCGCACTCGCCTACTATGAATCAAGTTCATATGATTAACACCATAAAACACGGCTTTATGACCATCTGGCACAAACAAAGCATGCTCAGCATCATCCTCGCCTAACGCTGAAGCCACCGATACCAAGCTGTCTCCTAGCAGATCCGTCACCTTAGAATCATAATGCGTCTCAAGCAACGCACTGGCAACAAAATAGGTTTTGATACCACTTGGCAACCGTGCAGGATGACGGAAATCTTGTGGTAGTACGCTACGTCCTTCTAATGCTTTCCAATCCGCATCACGAATACTGCCATGACGCAGATCGATAATACCGGCACTGCGCATATCACCGAGCTTGGCTAGTGAGCCTGCAAACGGCAGCTTGGCAATGATGTCTTGTACATAATTACCGATACGCTCAAGCACTGCCCCATGATGCGGCGAACCTAGCGTGATGAGATTGCCCACGCGCTTGATCCAATCTAGGCGGTCTTGCTCACCATAGAACAGTGCACTGCGAGAAACCAAGCCGCCCATACTATGTCCGACCAGATCTATCTGACTGATATCTGGGTTGTCATCGACCAGCGCTTGTAGCAATTGAGAGAACTTACGGCCGCTACGAGAGATACGGCGACCTGTGTTGTAATCCAAATACAGCACCGTGGTATCAGGCTGGCTGACATGAATGGCCTCGCCTAAATCATCATCCGCTTGGGCTTGCCAGCTCAAATGACTCATGCATAGACCATGGCACAAAATAGCGATACGGCCTGACAGCACTTCATTCTGTGGTTTGCCGTCTTGAGTGTATAGCATCATCGGAATAGCGAGCGCATTTTGATTGTTGACAAGATGGTCACCCATGACACCATTGAGTACATTGACCAGTTTTTTTAGTGAGTCTGGTAGTGGCTGCACTGACTTTTGGAGAATCAGGTTTTTATATATGCGTAGTACAGACGCCAGATTATTACCGACCATTTGCATGACATGACGTATCGTGCCATAGATACGTCCAGTAAATCCGCGCGACCATTTATTTAAATGTTTGTCATTAAAGCGGCCTAGCGGACGCAAGATAACTTCACGGTGAATGGCTTCTACGATTTCTGTAATCTCAACCACACCCATGGTGGCAAGCTGAGCCAATCCTTCAAAAAAATCAGCCAAAGATACAGGTGTTTTGTTGATTTCATCACTGTCATCTGAATCTGCTAGTAGCTTAACCAGTTCATCCATATCGATGGCTTCGAGTTGGTCGATTTGCTCATATAGATGACTGTGTAGCGGTACACTCGCATCTGGGACAAAATGCGCATCGAGCTCATGATGAGTACGAGTATAGCTACTATCGTTTTGAGCGTCGCTGTCACTAACACTGTCGTTATAAAACACCTTTGAACTGCTCATAATATTTGCACATTCAGCGAGAAAAGTAATGGTCTATATTATCCTGTAACTGCAGCAAAGAGAAGTGAATGGTTTGACTTTAGAACAGGATGACGATTAGCAGAGCCAGATAGGTGATAGACGGTCTCGTTAGCCATTAAATCATTATTAAAATAAAAAATCCCAAGCCTTAACTTGGGATTTTTATGGTTGTGAGCATTTTAGTTGTTTCTATTATCCGCTTACAGCTTATCTATCTATGTCGTGCTATCAGCCGTATCAAATGACTCTGCCAATATGACATCACCATCCTCGCGAGTAATCATCACAGTCGCTGAGCGAGGAATACTACCACCAGCGACAGCGCCCCATGTATTACCGGGATGCTGAATGTTGATAAACAGCGTCTTAAAATCTGGTGCCATGGTGATACCTGTTACTTCGCATCCTTCAGGACCGACAAAGAATCGTTTGATATTGTCATTGCTAGCAGATGTACCGACTCGGGTTGACTGCCCTGCCGATGTGGTCGTCATCGATCCATCACTGACCTTGCCCGGTAGAGCCGCGAGCAACATGCAGCTACTGGTATCGGTATAAGCGCCGTCGTCTGTCTGAATCCATAAGACACCGCGCGGGTCAAAATATAGCCCATCAGGTGAAGAAAAGTCATTATTGTCATTTAATTGAGAGAGGTTTTCTGCTGATAAATCACTTGGCGCACCAAACAGATAGATATCCCATTCAAAGCTCGTTGCGGCATGGTCGCCGCCCGCTTCTGCCCAGCGAATAATGTGACCATTGTCATTACCAAGCGCTTTTCCGCTTGATTGATAGCTACGCGGATTGGAAGCTGAGACAGGCTGGTCATCACGTACGCCGCGATATTTGTTATTAGTCAATGTCACATAGACATCACCCGTCATAGGACTGACCGATACCCATTCAGGTCGATCCATTTTGGTAGCACCAGCAGCATCAGCAGCTGCACGAGCAAAGACCAATACTTCATCTTGTCCATTGAATGGCAGTACACTATTAAAAGCATCCAGTCCGTTTTGACCATGGACGAGTGCTTTCCACTCGCCGCTACCATCTTCGTTAAATACCGCCACGTATAGCGTGCCGTCATTCAGATATTTGTCACCTGCTTTTAGTCCGCCGCCGATGTCCGAGTTTGACCACATCGCTTTAGAGACAAACTTATAAATGTACTCACCTCGGGCGTCATCACCCATATAGAACACCACTGGTTTGCCTTGCTCGACAGGAGCATACGCGCAGTTTTCATGAGCGAATCGGCCCAGTGCGGTACGTTTCTGCGGTATAGAGTTTTGATCAAATGGGTCAATCTCAGTAATATAGCCGAAAGTGTTAAAACCGTATCGATAATCTTCAGCAGCACTGGCACCGACTGCGGTCATATCCCAGCGTGAGAACTCGTCTGCTATTTTGGCATCCTTTGCCTCTGGGGTATGCCATAGATACTCCCAACCTGGGAAGTCCTCCACCGCACCGTAGCGCTCGCGCGCATAGTTATCACCAGCGCTCAATTGACTGGCATCTTGTCCACGGGCAAACACACCTAAGAAGTTCTCTTCGGTAGTCAGATAAGTACCCCACGGTGACAGACCTGCGCCGCAGTTGTTATTGATACCGCGAGTCTGATAGCCTGTTGGATCAAACTTAGTCTTGACCAGAGCAGAGCCTGCCACAGGGCCAGCCAATTGTGCTGTTGTACTACTGGTAATACGGCGATTGTATTTAGAATCAGGTACCATCTCATAACCCATACCACCTGCACGGCGAGTTAACTCAACCACCGAGACGCCATGACAGTTGACTTCACGGCGGACGTCGCTCGCGAGACGACGGTTTTGAAAGATAGGCGCAGCATCGTTATCCTGAGTGACATAATAACCAAATGGGCTAAGCTCACTGCTATTAACGTATTCATGGTTCATGACTAGCAAGCTGTTTTCTGACGCTTTGGCATCGTAAGCATTACCGTTTTTGCCAAAGAACCACATCCCATCATGGTTGTCACCCATACGCCATTCAAACGACTCTGCTGATTGCTCGCGATTGTCCTTCCAATCCTCGATACCAGAGTTCAGCGGTGTACCAAGCGGTAATATCATCTCTGCCTTGTAGCCTGCTGCTACGGTCATCGTATCCGCTGTTGAATGCGCGACTGCCTCAAACTTTAAGGTATCAGGACGCTTCAAATCACCTTGTGCAGGGATAGCGGCATTATCGTCATTACCAACAATACTGTTATCGTCGTCTTCACTACAACCGACCAAAGGTAATGCGCCAAAAAACGCAGCCGCCGTCAACCCTGTGCCACCTTTTAGGATACTACGGCGGTTCAATCGACGATTGATAATCGTCTGAAAGTCAGTATTATTAGTAGGATTTGAGTCTTCAACCACTTCGTGGGCAAGCGTTCGCTCATTGTTCAATAATGTCATTATCAGTCACCTTGCTATTAGGCTAGATTGGCAGAGAGTTGGTCGCGGCTTTGTAATTACGACCACAAAAATACGAATTCCGCTTAAGTCTACTCAACCTTTATGACAGCACGCTGAACAATAGGTGACAAACTGATGACAATCGACTGTGCTGATGGTTATTGAAAAATAGAATGATTAGATAGTTAGAATTGTTTTGCAGTTAGCAAATTAAAAAATAAATATAAAGTCTTAAAAGCAAAAACCCCAAGCAATTGCTCGGGGCTTTTAATATGCGTCTGTTATTGCAATCAAGCTCACTGTACTTGTGATACCCACTCATGAGCACCCAGTTTTAGCTTAAGCTGATCGCCTGCTTGCAACACACCAACGCCGCTTGGCGTACCAGTCATAATCACATCACCTGCTTGCAAGCTAAAGGCGTGACTGATATTGACCAGCAATTCATAGACAGGAAATAGCATCAAGGCACTATCGCCATCTTGCATTAATTTATCATTGATAGACAGCTGATACTGTACATTCTGTAGATTGCCAAACGCTTGCGGGTCGACCCAATCAGCAAGGACGCAAGCTCCGTCAAAACACTTAGCACGCTCCCACGGATGACCTTTTTCTTTTAGCTTGCTTTGCAAATCACGCAAGGTCAGATCCAGTCCTAGTGTCACGCCACCAATCGCTTGCTGAGCTTGCTCAATCGTCGCCATAGCTAAATCAGCTGATAGCTGAATACATAGCTCAGCCTCGTAGTGAGTCTCGCCAAACAGCTCTGAACTTGGGCGAACCACATCACCACGGATAGAGACCACTGAAGACGCAGGTTTCATAAACAGTATTGGCGTGGTTGGTACTTCATTGCCCAACTCTGCAGCATGGGCCGCATAGTTGCGACCAACACAGACGACTTTACCAATAGAGGTACGCAATCTTTCATTATGATTGATAGCGCCCTGCTCGGCATTGACACCAGCTGCAATGGCGTTCGCTAATGACTCGTGTGGCGATTGGCTCATACTAAACTCTCCCTGTAAATGATGGCTATTTTATCAGCAGTCCATACTCTATTGTCTACAGTGACTTTGACGACTTTTAGTTGCTAATTGCTAACTGCTAATTGCTAACTGCTAACTGCTAACTGCTAACTGCTAACTATGGAATCGTATTGGTCACCACATCTGGTGGTACATAACTGGCGTGGCGGTTCATACGTTTTTCAAACATTCTAAAGCTAAACAAGATGACCCACGACAGCAATAGATAGACGATACCAGCGGCAAAGAATAGCTCCATCAAGGTATAGGTACGCGCACTAATCGTACGAGCAACACCTGTGATATCCATCAATGCAATAGTCGAAGCGAGCGCACTACCTTTTAGCATAAAGATAACTTCGTTACTGTACGCTGGAATCACAATACCAAATGCGCGCGGCAACGTAACCCGTGTTAGCTTTTGCCATTTTGACATGCCAAGCGCATCAGCAGCTTCAAGCTCTCCAATCGGAATCGTCTGAATCGCACCGCGTATAATCTCTGCTAGATAAGCACTAGTATTAAGGGTAAAGGCGATGATGGCACACCAATATGCTTGGCTAAGTACTGGTTCCCATAAGAACGACTCGCGTACGGCCTCGAACTGACCCAAACCGTAATAAATCAGGAATATCTGTACCAGCAGCGGCGTACCACGGAAAAAGAAGATGTACAGGAATGGTAGTATCTGTACCACCCAATTCTTAGACAGTCGTAACAACGCCAAAACCAAACCAAACAGCAATCCAATCACACCTGAAAACAAGACCAGCTGTACGGTCAATACCGCGCCGCCTAGTAAATCAGGGATATGGTCAAAAATGACCTGCCAATTCCAATCCATAGTATCTCTCCTCTACCCTATGGTCGATTGACTGTGAGTGGATTGACGGCTTATCTTTTTGGCATAGCGTGCCGCAGGATTGGCGCGCCACTCAAGCCACATCATAAAGCCAGTAATCAACATGGTCAGACCCAAATAAATAATCGCTGCTGCCATATAAAAGGTAAACGGCTGCTGTGTAGACTGTGCCGCACGCGATGACTGATACATGATGTCCTTGAGACCCACAACCGATACCAATGCGGTATCTTTGAGCAGTACCAGAAACAAATTACCCAGACCTGGTAAAGCAATCTGCCACACTTGCGGCAAAGTGATGCGATAAAAAGTCTGAAAAGGACGCATACCAATCGCTTGCGCAGCCTCTCGCTGCCCTACTGGAATCTCTTGAATGGACATGCGAAAAATCTCAGTCGCATACGCACCAAAGGCAATAGACAGTGCCATGACACCACCCCAAAAAGCGCTAATCTCGACATAGTCGTTATAGCCGAACTTTTTGAGGATGCTCATCAATAAGATAGAGCCGCCATAATAAATAAAGAGCACCAATAGCAGCTCAGGAATACCGCGCATTGTCGCAGTATAGACAGTCGCAAGTTTACGCAGCAACCAGATATTGGACATCTTTGCGGTTGCGCCGAGCAAGCCTAGAGCCAGACCAATGATTAAACTGGTCACAGCTAGCTGTATGGTGACGGTAGCGCCGCTCAATAAAAGCGCGCCAAATCCTTGTAAGTCAAACACGATTATCCACTCAGTCTCTTTATATTAGCAATTTGCAAAATATGAGTTAAAAGAATCAGCATCAATAGCTGAACGCGGCGAAACACCGTATTTTATACCAAATCAATAGGGATGGTCGGCGTCAAAAAATGACGTCAGAAGAATACGATTAACGCTGCGATAATTGACACAGTAGAAATGAGCGCTGATTTTATCATATTCACTCGCCGTGATGTTAATACTGACGCGTAAAAGCTGTGCCTAAACCGTACTTAAACAGACACTTGCCTCTAGAGACATAAAATCAGCCGACTAAATTTGAGTAAAATTGATAGGCGGCTATTATGTATATTCGTTGCTATAACGACAAACAAAAAAGGACATCACCATGATGGCGATATCCTTTTATTGATCAAAACAATATTTTTTGACTGCTATCTTTGACTACTGTTAGCTATTAACTAGTGCTTTCTGTCGTTGGTTGCTCGCTAATGTCTGCACCTATGCCTGTATTTGCGTCTTCATCAACTGTGCTCGTTACAGATGCTGGCACCGCAAAATACTTTTGATTGATTTTATCGTAAGTACCATTAGCTTTTATATTAGCAAGAGACTGATTGATCTTTGCTTGTAGCGGATCGCCTGGGCGTACTGCTATTGCAAAGTTATCATTAATATCGATCTCATCACCTTTTAGCGCATATTTGCTACCAGCATTTGAGCTCAGCCATTCTATAGCAGGCAGCTTATCAGAAATCATCGCATCGACACGGTTTGAACCGAGATCCAAAAACGCATTGCTCAACGTATCATAAAGCTTCATATCGGCTTTTGGATACGTGTCTTCTAGCCACTGAGATGAAATGGTTGAACGCTGTGCAGCAATAGAATGCGAGTCAATATCGCTTTTGTTACTAGGGTCAAAGCTGCTGTCTTTTTTGGCCAAAAAAACCAAGGCATTGCTAAAGTACGGATCGGTAAAGCTCACTTGCTGCGAACGCTCTGGAGTAACGGACATCGCGGCTACGATTGCATCGTATTTACCCGCTTTTAGACCAGGGATAATACCGTCCCAGTCCTGCGCCACAATTTCACAAGTAACCTGCATATCCACACAGAGTGCATTTGCTATCTCAACATCAAAACCACCCAGTGTCCCATCGGCATTGGTATAGTTAAAAGGTGCATAGGCCCCTTCTGTACCGATGCGTAATACATCACCTGTAGAGGCTGCCGTTGCTTCGGTAGCCTCTGGATTGGTATCAGCTGTACTCTCCTGGCTATTGCTACAGCCAGCAACGGTAAAGGCCGTCGCTAGCGCAAGCAGTGACATAGACAAACGACTGGCTATATTAATATTAGATTTGCCAGTCGTGGTACAGATTGGGGCACAATGGTTGCTCATGATCATCCTTGGTTTTTTCTTGAGTAAACAACACGTCTTCAAACAACAGCAGTCAAACTGCTAGATATCGTATTAGTTAGCTGGCGCTTCTTCTTCAGCGACCATTACTTCTTCGACACTATCAGTTGTTGCCACCGCTTTTTGTGCTGCAGCCGTTGAGCTAGTACCAAAATAGCTACCCGTGATTTGATCATAGGTACCGTTGTCTTTTAGCTCAGCCAATGCTGCATTGAACTTAGCAACTAACGGATCGCCTTTACGGAAAGCAATACCCATTGCATCATCATTGGTGCTGATTTCTTCACCTTTGACTTCGTAGCCTTTGCCTGCGTCTGTTTTTAACCAGTCAATACCCGTTACTTTATCAGACATCATACCGCGCACACGGCCTGAGGTCAGATCTAGATAAGCATTGTCTTGCGTATCGTATAGTTTGATATCAGCATCTGCATGCTCGTCTTGTAGGTATTGCGAGGCAACAGTTGAGCGCTGTGAGGCAATTGGTAGACCTGTTAGCGACTCAACGCTTAAGTCATCACCTTTTTTGCCGATCAAGATGATACCGCTATGGAAGTAAGGGTCACTGAAATCAACCACTTCTTTACGCTCAGGCGTGATAGACATACCTGCGATAGCTGCATCAAATTTCTGTGCGTTAAGCCCTGGAATCAAACCATCCCAATCTTGAGAGATAACTTCACACTCAGCTTTCATTTGCGCACATAGTGCGTCAACCAGCTCAATCTCGTAACCAATCAGTTTGCCATCTGCATCGGTATAACTAAAAGGCTTATAGCTTGATTCTGTCGCAATTTTGATATTTAAAGGCGCTTCAGTAGCGGTATCAGCTTCAGCATTTTCTGCTGGTGCTGAGCTATTGTTACAACCGGCCAACATTAGCATTGCTGCGCTAAGTGGTGCTAGCCACAATGCTTTTTTGCTCATTGATGATGTCATTGAAATTGTCATAAGTTTTATTCCTTAATATATTTACCAGCTGTATCGTCAATCACTGCTTGCTGATTTATGCTTATAAACACCGTTTATTTAAAATATGCCCAGTTTTAAGCATTACTCGCATCAAACGTTATGTGTTCTAAGCATAAATCTTCAGTGAGTCATTATTGACCAAAGTTCATCTGCTCAAGACGTGCAAGCTCACCGTTACTACGGATTTCGCTCAATGCTTTGTCAAAGTCAGCTTTGAGTGAGTCACCTTTACGTACAGCAATGGCAATATTGTCATCGTTATCAATTTCATCACCAACGATACCGAAGCCCGCTGCATTTTCTGCTAACCATGATTTGGCAGAAACTTTTTCGGCCAATACGGCATCGCTACGACCAGATTTTAGATCTAGATAGGCATTGTCATAGTTGTCATACAACTGAACTGTGTTGCCTTCTTTGCCTTCGTAGTTATCCTGTAGATAAGCACCTGGCGTAGTAGAACGTTGACCACCAAGCGTTGCATCTTTAATCGTCATAGGATCAAAACCCCCATCCGTATTGGTCAACCATACCATCGTATTGGCAAAGTACGGCTCGCTGAAATCAACTTTTTCTTGACGCTCAGCGGTGATAGACATACCTGCAATCACCGCATCATATTTCTGTGCCAATAAACCAGGAATAATACCGTCCCAATCCTGTGCAACGATTTCGCACTTGGCTTGCATTTGATCACATAATGCATTGGCAACATCGATATCAAAACCTGCCAAGCTGCCGTCGGCGTTGGTGTAGTTGAATGGAGGGTAAGCACCTTCGGTGGCGATACGAATGGTTTTACCAGTGGTTTCTGCTGCAGGGGCGTCAGCGTTGGTATCGGTAGTTTCATCGGCAGGTTGGCTACAAGCGCTCAACATCAATGCAGCAGTAACGGTCATTGATGACCACAATAGGCGAGAATTCGACATCATACGTTCCTTAAATTCTGATGGGTTTTACATAAGTTTTTGACAGGATTTTCTGACTTAGGGTTCTGATATTTTGTTCTCTGACGTCCCTGCCAGACAAGCAATATAGATAGCAGAATAACAGACAGCCACGAGACGTGACGGCCTATAAACCTTTTGATAATACCTGAGTAAAATATCAAAAACAAACGTTTTGCATACTCAGAGTTATCATTGGGCAATAAACAGTCAACAATGGTTACGTTACAGTGATTTTAAGTATGGCAGGGCAAATGACGGCAAGAGTGTTGCCACCATTTGTATTAGACATGATATTAAGCAAAAAACTAATAATTAAGTAGGACGGTGTGATGCCATAAAGTCTTTAACACGCTCAGAGGTAGGGTTATCAAAGACTTGCTCAGGTGTGCCAATTTCTTCAACCACACCTTGATGTAAAAAGACGACTTTGCTTGATACTTCACGGGCAAAGCGCATTTCGTGAGTAACGATAAGCATCGTACGCCCCTCTTCTGCTAGCTCGCGCATTACTGCAAGCACTTCGTTGACCAGTTCAGGATCTAGCGCAGAGGTTGGTTCGTCAAATAATAGAACTTGTGGCTGCATAGCAAGCGCACGGGCAATTGCGACACGCTGACGCTGACCACCAGATAAGTTCGCTGGATAAGCATCTTTTTTGTCGAGCAGGCCTACTTTATCGAGCAGCTTTTCTGCATCGCTAATCGCTTGGTCTTTTTTAATCTTTAAGACCTGCGTTGGCCCTTCGATGATGTTTTGTAGAATTGTCTTATGCGGCCATAGGTTAAAGTTCTGAAAGACAAATCCTACACGAGCGCGCAAGCTTTCTAGCTGCTTTACGTCTGCTGCTTGTAGCTCACCTGATTTGGCAGGTTTTAGCATCAGCTCTTCATTACCGATCAAGATACGACCATGATTTGGGTTTTCTAGAAGATTAATACAACGCAGCAACGTCGACTTACCTGAGCCAGATGAGCCCAAAATAGAGATAACATCGCCATCATAGGCAGTCAGGGATACCCCTTTTAGTACCTCTAATGAGCCGTAGCTTTTATGGATGTCTTGTAAGTCTAGGGCGATAGGCCGAGTCGGGTTTTTTGCAGTATCAAGCATGGTTCAGCAGACTTCCAATAAATATGAGTGAAAACACGAATAAAATAAGAGCTATATCTATATATAGTACAAGCATCTAGATGCATTATCGTAATATGCCTGATGAGGCAAAGAGAAAAATGCCATATTGTCTCTTATTACGCAGTAAAAAGGCAAATATTGTATTTAACCAACGGGTTAATCAGCTTCTAACAAACCGCGAATACAAAAAAGCCCAGACTGCATTTATCGCTCTGGGCTTTATTTTATCACTTTAGAATACGAGACGTTGTGTTATCTGATAACTGCCTATTTATAGTATGTGCTTAGTACATCTAATATGGCGCTAGTGCATTCTATAGTATGCGATTAGTACGTCGATACATGTTCTGAATCTTCAGTCCCGTCCATCATATCCGCATCTTCTGCTGTCGCCACTGCCACATCATCGTTATTGGTAACGTCCATACCTTCATCATCGGCACTAGCAACGGCCACATCATCATTGTCGCTCGCTGTTGCACTTTCTTCTACAGAGGTTTGAGCGTCTACAGTGGTATCAGCTTCAGTTTCCATCGGTGTGTCATCTTTTTTGCTACAAGCGCCTAATGCTAAAGCACTTGCTACCAAGCCAACCGTTAACCAATTTTTATAAGTTGTATTTTTCGTAGCCATGTTCGTTCTCCATCACTCATCATAATAAGATTAAGTACTATCTACTGATAGCCTTGCTGTTTTAATGCTTACTATACTGAGGATATCTCGCGGCTACCTTAGTATTTACAGCGCAATTCTGTTAAAAACACGTAAAGATATAGTGTAGTACTGATAACGCGATTATCTTAAATAAATACCGCTTAGCATGAGCAATATTACTTTGAATAAGCCCTTACAAGAGCGCTGCAAAGCGGATTCTGTTCACAAAATCATCTTTACTATCGTCTCAATCTGCTCTATGTTAAATAGCATAATGACCTACCGCCACCTAAGTAGGCATTCAAAACTTCTTTTTTTGCGACATTTTTCGCCTTTTTAGGTATTTTTACCTATATAAAATTGGGCGCTTTTAGTTATAAAAAACCTGTATCACATAAGGAAAATAATTTATGAGTCAATCGAATACTACGGATATTACGACCTATATGCAGTCTGTCGGCAAGCAAGCAAGAGCCGCTTCTCGCGCGCTGGCTGCTGCCAACACTGGCGATAAAAACTCAGCACTCTTGGCCATTCATGATGAACTGGTCAATGCCAAACAAGACATCTTGGCTGCCAATAAAATCGATATGGACAACGGTCAAAAAAACAATCTTGATAGTGCACTCCTCGACCGCTTGGAGCTAAACGAAGCACGTTTTAACGGTATGCTACAAGGTCTTAAAGACGTCGCTGGCCTTCCTGATCCAATTGGTGAAGTCACTGACATGACTTATCAGCCATCGGGTATTCATTTGGGCAAAATGCGGGTGCCACTTGGTGTGGTCGGTATGATTTATGAGTCACGTCCTAACGTAACATTAGAAGCTGCCTCACTGGCACTCAAGTCAGGCAACGCCATTATCTTGCGCGGTGGTTCTGAAGCATTTGAATCTAACCAAGCCATTGCTAAATGCATCATTAAAGGTCTTAGCCATACTGATCTATCGGAACATAGCGTGCAAGTGCTACAGACGACCGATCGTGCAGCCGTTGGTGAGCTGATTACCATGACTGAATATGTCGATGTCATCGTGCCACGTGGTGGTAAAGGTCTGATTGCGCGTATTAGCAACGATGCCAAAGTACCTGTAATTAAGCATTTAGACGGTAACTGCCATACCTTTATCGATAGTGATGCGGATCCTGAGATTGCGATTAAGGTCAGTGTCAATGCCAAAACGCATCGTTACGGTACTTGTAATACGATGGAGACGCTACTGGTCGATGAAACAGTCGCAGATGAGCTATTGCCTAAAATAGCAGAGGCCATCGTCGCTGCTGATGACGCAATGCAACTACGTCTTGATGACAAATCACAAGCTATCCTAAATGAGAGTGCTAAGCTTGAAGGTCATCTATCAGCGGCCACTTCTGAGGATTGGGATACTGAATATTTAGCTCCTATCCTAGCGGTAAAAGTGGTCTCAGGTATTGATGAGGCAATTGAGCATATCAATACGCACGGCAGCCATCATACTGATGTCATTATCACTGATAACTATACCAAGTCGCAGCGCTTCATCCGTGAAGTGGACTCAGCGAGCGTGATGATTAACGCCTCTAGCCGTTTTGCTGATGGTTTCGAATACGGTCTCGGTGCTGAAATTGGCATCTCAACGGACAAAATCCATGCGCGTGGCCCTGTCGGTCTTGAAGGTCTGACTTCACAAAAATGGATCGTTTATGGGCATGGCGAAACCCGTGCTTAATCATACTAGCATCGACTATCGAAACGAATAATCAGAAACGTCAGCAATTATGCTGGCGTTTCTTCGTTTAAATCATAAGTATTTTAATTAAGGCATTTAAATTATAGGGAGCGGTACGACCATGCAAAGTGGCAAGATTAAGCACTGGAACGAAGATAAAGGCTACGGCTTTATCGATGTAGATAATCAAAGTGAAGATGTGTTCTTTCATATTAGCAAAGCACGATTAGCGGAGCCTATAACGGTTGGACAAAGTGTTTACTTTAACAGTGCCCGTAACGATAAAAATCAATTGAGAGCCACTGAAGTGACCTCTTCTTCGTTGAGCCTTGACCAAGATACTGCATCAGATGTTCCAAGCTATACATCTACTAATGCTAATAGAAATAGCAATCAACGCACTCATAACTCAAATCGTAGCAGTCAAAACAGCAGACCCAATAAAAGAAGCTTAGGCTCTACGCTATTTAGCCTTATCGCCATAATCGCCGTCGCTTTCTATTTCTTTGGCGATTTAAATTCGACATTGTTTGCTGATAGCGTCGAGCCGACAACGGTATCGCAAGACGTCACTAATAATACGAACCAAGTCGCCACTGCTGGCATAACGGGTGATGCACAGGTCGATAATACGATTGCGCTTATTCAGCAAGGTGGTCCGTTTCCTTATCCAAATAAAGATGGCACGACGTTTTATAACCGTGAAGGCAGACTACCCGCCCAGTCACAAGGCTACTACCGTGAATATACCGTGCCCACCCCTGGTGTCTCTCATCGCGGTGCACGGCGTATCGTCACAGGTGGTAACCCGCCTACTGTCTATTACTTAACTGTCGATCACTATGATAGCTTCCAAAGACTACAGGTGCCTTAATATGAAAAAAGAAAGTATGAACCAAGCCATCCACTACGTTAATCAAAGCCACGTGAATCAAGACCACATTAACCAAAACGGTACAGCACTGGGTACTAGCATTCCTGCGCAGGCTGTTACTATAGCCGTCGGTGACACGCTCGAAAAAACTGAGCTATTGACGAGTTTGGCCAAGGCCTGTGACTTTCCTAGTTATTTTTCGCACAACTGGGACAGTGCATGGGATTGTCTAACAGACAGTGATGAAATTCATTTAAGGCTTGATTTGACAGACGTTAAGAAGATAAACACTGAGGACTTCAATGTCTTTAAAAGCATCATTGAGGATGCCTTTAGAGAATTTGGCAAACCACAATTGTGGATCATCGTGCCATCTGAGGATGAAGCTTATGCGTTAGAAACTTAGTCGTTGAAAGCCTATATGTTGCAAGCTTGACCGCCGATAGTCACCGATAATTATTCGTCATCATAGAAACCTGAATTCGAGATAAAGCCATATTTATCCCGAATTCAGGTTAATTTATTTTATAGAAAGGATTAACCTATGGAGATTACCTTAAACGGTTATTACACCCTGATATTGGCCACCTTAGTGCTGCTGCTTGGGCGGTTTTTGGTGCGAAGGGTCAAGTTTTTAGAAGACTTTAATATTCCAGAACCTGTTGCTGGTGGTTTGGTCGCGGCAATTGTTGTCTATGCTCTCAATATGGTTTGGGGATATAGTTTTAACTTTCATCAAGGATTACAGACCGCCACCATGTTGATGTTCTTTGCGTCCATCGGTCTGAGTGCTGATTTCAGTCGATTAAAAGCAGGCGGCACACCATTATTGATTTTTACTATCGTTGTTTCAGTATTCATTGTATTGCAGGATGTCGTTGGTGTGGCCATGGCAAGTGCGTTAGGACTTGATCCTCTGCTCGGTCTGGTGACAGGGTCTATCGCTCTAACTGGTGGTCATGGTACAGCAGGCGCTTGGGGCATTACGTTAGAACAAGACTACGGCGTGGTCGGTGCGACGACGCTTGGTATTGCGGTTGCTACTTATGGTTTGGTCGCGGGTGGTATTGTTGGCGGTCCTGTTGCCCGTCGCTTGATTAATCGACTTGGCCTAAAACCAACGCCAGCTAACCCTGATCCTAGCGATATCGAAAAAGTTGCTGGTGCACAGTCGTTATATAGCACCAAACACGATGAAGAGTCTGCAGGCAGTAATAAAGATATTTTTGAAAGGCCTGATAGCATGCGCTTTATCACCGCTTCTTCTACTATCGAAACCTTGGCACTATTCGCAGGTGCTTTGGCTTTTGCCGATGTGATGGCCATCGTTGCTGAAGGTACATGGTTTGAGCTGCCTACTTTCGTATGGGCATTGGCAGGTGGTGTTATCATTCGCAATGTGCTGACGATGGTCTTCAATTTTGATATGTTTGACCGCTCAATTGATGTACTTGGTAATGCGTCTTTAAGTCTATTTTTGGCGATGGCATTGTTGTCTTTAAAACTATGGCAATTGACCGATTTGGCGGGTCCTGTACTCGTCATATTGGTCGTACAGACCATCATTATGATTATCTACGTTTACCTCATTACCTTTAAAATTATGGGTAAAGACTACGACGCAGCTGTATTATCAGCGGGTCATTGTGGTTTTGGTATGGGTGCGACACCGACAGCGATTGCGAACATGCAGGCAGTCACTGATCGCTACCTACCTTCACCTAAAGCATTCCTAATCGTACCAATGGTAGGTGCCTTCTTTGTTGATATCGTCAATGCCACGATATTGCAGATTTTTACGAAGTTGCCGTTTATGTAGGCTGATGCTGGTACAGATCAAATCTTAATAGCTATCTAACAAATACTAGCCATCGAAAAGCCCGCCAAGACTCATCTTGGCGGGCTTTTTTAATCATCAAGTTATAATAGAATGTTCAATCAAACCCATTATTTATACTTCTTAATTTCACCACTTTTCACACGAGCTATGAAAGAATTAACTTCTCTTTTCACAATTGGCATCAAGAAGTACAGACCGATGATGTTGAAGATCGCCATCGCGAATAGAGCCGCATCTGAGAAGTCGATAACGAAGCTGAACTGTACGATGGTACCGATAACAACGAAGATTAAGAAGATAAGTTTGTATATCATCTCGCCGCCTTTACCTTCACCGAAGAGGTAAGTCCAAGCTTTTAGACCATAATATGACCATGAAATCATCGTTGAGAAAGCAAACAACAATACCGCGACAGCTAGGAAATACTGGAAGATAGGCGCCGTTTCCATGAAGGCTGCTCGGGTTAGATCCACACCAGTAAGCGCTTGGGTTTGTAAGTTTGCGGCAGTATTCACCCCAGAGATAGTAATAACAAGTGCCGTCATCGTACAGATAACAACCGTATCAATGAAAGGCTCTAATAGCGCTACTAAACCTTCAGTAGCAGGCTCTTTGGTTTTTACTGCTGAATGAGCAATAGCGGCTGAACCAACACCCGCTTCGTTAGAGAAAGTTGCACGTTTTAAACCTTGAATCAACGCGCCGATAAAACCACCAGCTACGCCAGCACCAGTGAAGGCACCCGAGAAAATCTCGCCAAATGCAGCACCGATATGATTAAAGTTAGCAATCAGTACGATTACCGCCATAGTAATGTATAACAAGGCCATAAAAGGTACGACTTTTTCGGTAACGGTTGCGATGCGCGGCATACCACCAATGATAACCATACCGACTAAGAATGCTAAGCCAATACCAAAGAATACACTGTAATCCGTTGGAATGCTGAAAGTAGAGCTCATCACTGCAAAGGCTTGGTTACCCTGAAACATGTTACCAGCACCAAAGGTTGCCAATATACACATGAGTGCGAAACCAACAGCCAGAAACTTACCTAATCCGCCCATACCACGTTCAGCCATACCGCGGCTTAGGTAGTACATAGGGCCACCTGATACGACGCCAGATGGTAGTACCGTACGGTATTTGACACCTAGCGTACATTCTACAAACTTAGTCGCCATACCGAATAGGCCGACCATAATCATCCAAAAGGTAGCGCCAGGTCCACCAATAGCAAGTGCTGCACCAACGCCTGCGATATTACCAAGACCAACAGTACCTGATAACGCAGTAGCTAAGGCTTGAAAATGGCTTACCTCGCCTTCTTCTTTATTAGCGGGATTGGGATCGGTATATTTGCCTCTGACAATATCTAGAGACAAGCCTATTTGTCGAAACTGAATAAATCCAAAGTAAAAAGTGAATACGAGTGCGGCAACTAATAACCAACCCACAATAAGCGGGAAGCTGACGTCTCCAAGAGGTACTGAAAAGAAAATAAGGTCGACGAACCAGCCAAATATATTGGCCATAAAGCCATCGAGACCTGCTCCAAATGCTGCTAAACCTGATTGTTCTGCTGCTTGCGCAAGAGTCGTGCTGAGTAATAGCATCGTTGCGACTAAAGATTGTTTTTTCATGTAAATCCCTCTATTGAAAATAATATTTATATAATTATTCAATCAATTACAGCGATACTAATACAAATTGTAACTATTTATTATAATTTGTATTAGTATTATTACTAAATGTTCAATACTGACTATATACTAATATTTTTGTATAAACAAAGAGATTTACACATTTTTCTTAATTAAACATCAACTTAGCTCCTTAAAACTAACACCAAAACTTAGTCAAGCTCACTACATCTATCGAAAAATGTCGGTAATAATCTTCAGTTTAAATAACAGACTTAAATATAATTAAAAGAGCTAAATAGCAATACCAATATAGGTTTGCGTTAAATGCTCTAATATTTATAAAGAGCAATAACAAAAAAACCGCTAAGCAAAAGCTTAGCGGTTTTTTTTATTACCATTCTAAAGTTTACTGATTTTTAGCATAGACTGGTAATTCTGCACAAATCGCTTCTACTTTAGCGCGTACTTCAGTAGCAACCGCTTCATCACCGCGGCTGTCTAGTACGTCACAGATCCAACCTGCCAACTCACCTGCTTGTGCTTCATTGAAGCCACGAGTAGTAATAGCTGGCGTACCGATACGGATACCAGAAGTCACGAATGGTGATTTTGGATCGTTTGGTACAGCATTTTTGTTGACAGTAATGTGCGCTTCACCAAGCCATTTGTCTGCTTCTTTACCCGTCATTTCTTGCTTAACGAGGCTGATCAGCATTAGATGGTTTTCAGTACCACCAGAGATAACTTCATAGCCGCGCTCTTGAACCACTTTTGCCATGGCTTGCGCATTTTTCACTACTTGCTGCTGATACGTTTTGAAGTTATCTTCTAACGCTTCTTTAAAGCAAACCGCTTTTGCAGCGATAACATGCATCAACGGGCCACCTTGGTTGCCTGGGAATACAGCTGAGTTTAGCTTTTTAGCCAGTACTTCATCACGTGCCAAAATCATACCTGAGCGTGGGCCACGTAGAGTTTTGTGCGTCGTCGTTGTAACCACATCAGCGAAAGGTACTGGGTTTGGATAAACACCGCCAGCAACTAAGCCTGCAACGTGAGCCATATCGACCAATAGATACGCGCCTACTTCGTCCGCGATGTCACGGAAACGCTGCCAATCAACTACTTGAGAGTATGCTGAAAAACCAGCAATGATCATTTTTGGCTTGTGCTCACGCGCCAAGCTCTCTACTTGATCATAATCAATAAGGCCAGTGCCATCTACCAATCCGTATTGTACGGCATTGTAGTTCAAACCTGAGAAGTTGATGTGTGCACCATGGGTCAAGTGACCACCAGCATCTAAGCTCATGCCTAATACAGTGTCATTTGCTTCTAGCAATGCTAAAAACACGGCTGAGTTTGCTTGGCTACCAGAATGCGGCTGAACGTTCACATACTCTGCACCGAACAACTCTTTAGCACGGTCAATAGCCAATTGCTCAACTACGTCCACATGCTCACAACCACCATAGTAACGCTTGCCAGGATAGCCTTCTGCGTATTTGTTGGTAAGGTCAGTACCTTGTGCTTCCATCACTGCTTGTGAGCAGTAGTTTTCAGAGGCGATAAGCTCGATGTGGTTTTCTTGACGAACGCTTTCTGCGGCCATCGCTTCAGCAAGTACTGGATCAAAATCTTTGATAGAAATATCTTTAAACATAGTGATGTCCTAAGTAGTGACTGTCATTAAAAAACGTCATTGAAAAGAAGCTTATAGCCTGCCCACAATAAAACAACTACTGCGTCAACGTTGCTGAAGTACTATTAATACCTCTGCACGCTGTTTTTCTGCAGTCTATTTTATGGTATGACCATTATTGTGAATGGAGTCTATTAGCAAAGATTGAAATAAGAATAAATACAGGCGACTGACCTGTTGTTAACTTGACTGATTCGTCAATAAAATCGATGTACATTTGCATCAATATCATCGCGAAAGATTAAGTGTAACATGAAAATTTGTGCTGTGAGCGCAAAAAAACCTCACCTTAAGATGAGCGAATTAAATGACTATATAACACAGATAAATAGCCAATAAAATAAAGGGTTTACCCGCTGAATATTTTCGCCAATATGCCTTCTTATGTTAATTCAAGCATAAAATATTTTTGAGCGTGGCCAGATATAGTCGATTCAATTTAAAGGTAATACAAGGCAGCCGAGTGTAGATGTATATCAAATACCTCAAGCGAGGTTAACCTAGTAATACTTTTATAGTGGAGTGACTATTATAGTGAAGTGATCATAAGAACGCTGGCAGGAACGTTTCACTAATCATAAGCGTGCGACCATACCAATCATAACGCGTTTGTCGTTGCCAACCGTCACTCGTATGACTGATAAAACGCTCATTTGGCAAGGCACGGCGACGCTTAAATAACACGTAGCCGATAGGTGTGTTTTTCAGATGCTGAAGACGACGAGACTGACCTTTTAAACTGTTTAAAGGAAAGATGCTCTGTGCTTGCACCCATGGCATGTCATCATTGCCATATAGCTGCACTTCCCGTACCCATGCGAGTACTGGACGATTTAGCATCATGCCTCGTATACCCAGCTGCTTTTTTTGACCTAAAGTCAGCGAACGATAGCCTTCAAAGCTGCGTTTTACGCGCAGCGGCTGCCCTGCCTTCTCTTCTAATATAGCAGTGAGAGAACCTTCAGCATTTAGCCAAGGTAAGAGTTCAGTAGGAGGTAGGTCATTGGTAGAACTAAAAGAATTGCTGGTCATAGTTTATGGCTAGTATTTTTTATAGGATGTTTAACAGTTAGAAAGTGTTTGCAAATAGAAGCAGAGTGAGTCACAGCTGATTGCCGTTATAAATTACTGCTATGAGGCACTACCATCAAATTCAGGCATATTGTCAGCATTAAAAGGCAAAGCTTCAAAGGCCTGCTGACGATACTGCGCCATATGCATCCGATCTCTGACACAAAAATCGCCAATCGCTGGTACAAAACGCGGATCATAGATACGGTGGATAGAATATGTCGTCGTTGGAATAAAGCCACGTACCAGCTTATGCTCTCCTTGAGTACCTGGATCGAAAGACATCAACCCTTGCTCAATAGCAAACTCGATACCTTGGTAATAGCATAGCTCAAAATGCAAGCTGTCATATTCACCTAGCGCGCCCCAGTAACGACCATATAAGGTGGCATTATTATCGCCATCAGCCTTGTCACTATCAACATTGTCGCTATCAGGTTGATAATATAAGAACAAACTACTCGCGATAATCTCACCACTGGCGTCGAGTGCTTGCGCAAGCATTATATGCTCAGGCATGCTCGCTGCCAACGCCATAAAAAAATCTATCGTCAAATAAGGCTGCTGTCCGCGTACTGCATAGGTCATCACATAACAGTGATAAAAAGCCTTCCAATCAGCATCGCTAATAGCATCACCGCACTTGCGCTGGCAACTAATGCCTTGCTCGGCAACTTTACGGCGCTCAGCCCGAATGGTTTTACGCTTTTTGGCCTTCAAGGTCGTCAAAAAAGCATCAAAATCTGCAAATGGCTTACTGTCATTAAGTAAGTCTTTATTTTGCCATAAGAACTGGCAACCTTGACGCTCAAATATCGGTAGCTCAATAGTAGCTGACTCTACGCCGCTTTCTTGAGCCGCTATGGCAAGCTCTACATCAATTTCAGTTGGTATAGATGCGGTGGCGATAGAGGCAAGCTCTGGTGTCACAAATAGTCCATGCCAGCTGGAAGCACCCACTTGTTGAGCGATATCATCGATACCTGCGATGGCTATTTTGAGGATATCCTCATTCAAAGTTTCACCTTTTGCCAACCAAATCCTTTGGCCAGTAATCGGTGTATATGGTGCGCTAGTGACCAATCGCGGATAATAATCAACGCCATAGCGCGCATAAGCTTCAGCCCATGCATGATCAAATACAAACTCACCACGATGATGACCTTTTATAAATACTGGCATGACAGCCACAGGTTGCAATGTATTTTCTGCCGCGCTATCTACTAAGGTATCGGTGCTATCTTCACTATCGGCATAGTCTGTGACACGATTTACTAAAATAAATATCGGTAGCCACCCTGCCTGCTCACCAATTGCTCCGGTGTCAGTCAACGCTTGCCAAAAAGCAAATGACATAAAAGGGGTATCTGGCGTCTGCCACTCTGTTTGGCTCTGCCAGCTGGTATCATTAATCAGCGCATACTCTAAACTCATATTCACCGTCACTATTATAATCGCGATATATTTATCGATAACCAATCTATTGATGATCTAGACTAGCAAATTTTTACGTCATTGCTGTCACAATTTGCAAAAACTTATCTGCATCCAATAAAAAACCACCAACGATAACGCGGGTGGTTTGTACGACTGTGCTCATGGGCAGTAAGATCAATATAAAACATCATGAAAAAACAGTAGTTGTATGGAAAAGATGATATCGAAGCCGATGACTGGTAGAATAAGGTTGTTATTAGCTTAGTATAATTCGAAACCATAGGATACGAGCTAAAACAGTATACTTAGTTCATGGTATACGATTGACATCCTATCGGATTTATAGTGGATTGATTATAATGTAGCGTCAGTGACACACTTTTAGGCAATTTTGCGCCGACTGTTAACGTGTTGCCTTTAAATGCTTTTTTCATGAATATTATTAAAAGAAAATGTCTGACCTGTCTTAAAAATTTCTAAGAAGCTACATATGAAGTACTTGTTCTAACCATATCATGGATTATTGCATAGTATCATTGACGCATATTCAACACTATATTTGAGCTTTATTATTAACTACAGCCTAAAGGAAGATCTAACTAAAATGTCAAAAATTATTTATACAAAAACTGACGAAGCCCCAGCGCTGGCGACTCTGTCGTTCTTACCTATTGTCGAAGCATTCACAAAAACAGCAGGCGTTGAAGTTGAAACCAGCGATATCTCTGTTGCAGCGCGTATATTGGCTGAATTCCCTGAATACTTGACCGAAGAGCAACGTGTTCCGGACAACTTAGCTGAGCTAGGTCGTCTGACTCAAGATCCAAACACCAATATCATCAAACTGCCAAACATCAGTGCTTCTGTACAGCAGTTAAAAGCCGCTATCAAAGAGCTACAGAGCAAAGGCTATGCTATCCCTAACTTCCCAGAAGATCCACAAACTGACGAAGAAAAAGAGCTACGCAAGCGTTATGGCAAAAGCTTAGGCAGTTCAGTGAACCCAGTACTGCGTGAAGGTAACTCAGATCGCCGCGCGCCTAAAGCAGTTAAAAACTACGCACGCAAGCATCCACACTCTATGGGTGAATGGAAGCAATGGTCAAGCACGCATGTATCACACATGCATGGCGGCGACTTCTACGATGGCGAGCAATCTATGACATTAGATAAAGCTCGTACGGTACGTATGGAGTTGTTACTTGATGACGGTACTCAAAAAGTATTAAAGCCTAAAATTGCTTTGCTTGATAAAGAAGTCATCGACCTAATGGTCATGAGCAAAAAAGCATTGTTAGAGTTTTATGAGCGTGAAATGGAAGATTGCCGCGAAGCTGGTATCTTGTTCTCATTACATGTAAAAGCAACCATGATGAAAGTCTCACATCCTATCGTCTTTGGTCATGCAGTTAGAATCTACTACAAAGAAGCCTTTGAGAAACATGGTGCTTTCTTTGATGAGCTAGGTATCAACGTCAACAACGGTATGGCAGATTTGTACGACAAGATCTCAACGCTACCAGCTTCAAAGCGTGAAGAGATTGAGCGTGATCTACATGCATGTCAAGAGCATCGCCCACGTCTGGCCATGGTTGACTCTTCAAAAGGTATCACCAACTTCCATTCTCCAAGTGATGTAATCGTCGATGCTTCTATGCCAGCGATGATTCGTTCAGGCGGTAAAATGTGGGGCGCTGATGGCAAAATGTATGACTGTAAAGCCGTCATGCCAGAGTCTACCTTTGCGCGTATTTACCAAGAAATGATCAACTTCTGCAAATGGCATGGTAACTTTGATCCAAAAACAATGGGCACCGTTCCTAACGTTGGCCTAATGGCTCAAAAAGCTGAAGAATATGGCTCGCACGACAAGACTTTTGAGTCTAGCGATGCTGGTATTGCACGTATCGTCGATATTGATACTGATGAAGTATTACTCGAAAAACGTGTTGAGAAAGGTGATATCTGGCGCATGTGTCAGGTTAAAGATGAGCCTATCCAAGACTGGGTAAAACTTGCTGTACGCCGTGCTCGTGAATCAGATACGCCTGTTATCTTTTGGTTAGACCCATACCGCCCACATGAGAACGAGCTAATCAAAAAAGTCAGAACGTATCTAAAAGATCATGATACCACTGGCTTACATATCGAGATTATGTCTCAGGTTCGTGCGATGCGTTATACCCTAGAGCGCGTTGCTCGTGGTCTAGATACTATCTCTGCGACCGGTAACATCCTACGCGATTATCTAACTGACTTGTTCCCTATCCTAGAGCTAGGAACCAGTGCCAAGATGCTATCAGTTGTACCACTAATGAAAGGCGGCGGTTTGTTTGAAACTGGTGCTGGTGGTTCTGCACCGAAGCACGTTGAGCAGCTGACTGAAGAAAACCATCTACGTTGGGATTCGCTTGGTGAGTTCTTGGCATTGACGGTATCTTTGGAGCATCTAGCAAACAACGACAACAATGCTAAAGCTCAAATCTTGGCAGACACGCTAGATACAGCAACAGAAAAACTGCTACTAAACGACAAGTCACCATCACGCAAAACGGGCGAGTTGGACAACCGTGGTAGCCATTTCTATCTAGCGATGTACTGGGCAGAAGAGCTTGCAGCGCAAGATAAAGATAGCGAGCTAAAAGCGCAATTTACACCATTCGCGCAAAAGCTAAAAGAGAACGAAGAAGCCATCGTTAAAGAACTTAACCAAGCTCAAGGCAAGCCAGTAGATATCAAAGGCTACTACTATGCTGACGAAGAATTGGCTAAGAAAGCAATGCGTCCAAGCGCTTTGTTTAACGAGACGTTGGCATCGCTATAATTTTAAGCGATTGCTCTTAAACCATTAAGCCTAATCGCTTTTGGTTTTTATACCCAGAAGCGATTAAGCGAGTTTAAGTCTTAGTAAAAAACACCTCAACCGTCTTAGAACGTTGGGGTGTTTTTTTGTGTTTTCTAAAAGTTTTATAAAGAGTGAAATAAAAAAAGCCACCTATATAATCAGGCAGCTTTTAATACATAATAATAAAATAGAATGCTTAGCGTTTAAGTAGTCTTATGCTTCCATATGCTTAATAATCGCCTTACCAAACTCAGAAGTACTCAGTAAGGTAGCATCTGGCATCAGACGCTCAAAATCATACGTGACTGTTTTATTGGCAATCGCCCCTTGGATACCACTGATAACAAGATCAGCTGCTTCCGTCCAACCCATATCACGAAGCATCATCTCAGCAGACAATATCAATGAGCCTGGGTTTACTTTATTCTGACCAGCGTACTTGGGCGCAGTACCGTGCGTCGCTTCATAAACAGCAATCGCGCCGCCTTTATTTGCACCAGGTGCGATACCAATACCGCCGACTTCAGCCGCTAATGCATCAGAGATATAGTCACCGTTTAGGTTAAGCGTTGCTACTACAGAATAATCTGCAGGACGCATCAAAATCTGCTGCAAAAACGCATCAGCGATGACGTCTTTGATAATAATATCGTTACCCGTTTTTGGATTTTTCATGGTCATCCATGGACCGCCATCTAATAACTCTGCACCAAAACGTTCTGCTGCCAGCTCATAGCCCCAGTCCTTAAACGCACCCTCTGTAAACTTCATAATATTACCTTTATGCACTAGGGTCACATTTGGCAGATCATTATCGATGGCATGCTGAATCGCTTTGCGTACTAAACGCTGAGAGCCTTCTTTTGAGACAGGCTTGATACCGATGCCACAGTCTTCAGGGAAGCGAATACTGGTCACACCCATCTCATCTCTTAAGAAATTGATAACTTTTTTGGCATCATCACTACCCGCTTTCCACTCGATACCCGTGTAGATGTCTTCTGTGTTTTCACGGAAGATAACCATATTGGTCAGCTCTGGATGCTGCACTGGACTTGGCACGCCCTCAAACCAACGTACGGGGCGTTGGCAGACATACAGGTCAAGGTTTTGGCGCACTGCGACGTTTAATGAACTAAAGCCGCCACCCACTGGTGTGGTCAATGGACCCTTGATACTAATGACGTAGTCTTTTAGAATCTCTAGCGTCTCGCTTGGTAAATAATCGCCGTCATATACTTTCGCTGCTTTTTCACCAAGATACGTCTCCATCCAAATGATAGACTTCTTGCCGTGATACGCTTTATCAACCGCAGCATTGACTACTTTTATCATGACAGGCGTGATATCTACACCGATTCCATCACCTTCCACAAACGGGATAATCGGATGGTTAGGGACGTTTAATGTTAGATCTGCGTTTACGGTCACTTTTTCGCCGTCTCTTGGCACGATAACCTTATCATATGACATAGATGATACTCCTTGGTTGTATGTTGGACGTCGCAAGCGAACTTAACACTTTGTTATGCTAACCGTTTTATTATAGTTGTAACGCTTTGGGCTCTTATCGGCTAAGCAAAGCTTTAATGAGCACGACACTTGCGTCATTGATTTGAACAATGTTAAAAATAACTCGAAGCTAAAAAAATTAAAATAAATACCCAAACAATAATTATCGCTTGCAGATAGTAGATTTTTCTCTATTAAAAATATAAATACCACTATCAGAATGCGGATTTAGGATAACAGCAAATTTATACGAGCGCTGTCCTACTTTTGTAGCAGGTCATGTGGCATACAGCACATTAAATATATCGCCTTTAGTCTTGTCGCTTAATACTAGCTCTACATCACAAAACATACGCTACAATGATTCATTGTCCATCAAAAACTAGGAAACACCGTTTTATGTCTACTTCTAGTCTCATCTTATTCAATAAGCCTTACGGCGTGCAAAGTCAGTTTAGAGATGACAGTAATAACGATCACACCACCCTATCGCAATACTTTACCGATAAGGCTTTGCGAGTTGCTGGTAGGCTAGATGCCACTTCGGAGGGCTTGCTGATTTTGACCGATGATGGTCGCGTTAATAAAGCAATTACTCATCCGCCAAAAGCCAATGCAGGGCGCAAACAAGGTAAAACTTATTTAGTGCAAGTAGAAGGAATCCCTACTGCTGAGCAAATCAATAAGCTTAAACGTGGCGTGGTTTTAAAAGATGGTAAAACGCTACCTGCTGAGGTCAAACACGTCAGTGAAGATGAGCTACCAATGGTACTCTGGCAACGTAATCCACCAATACGTGAGCGTAAAAGCGTACCGGACTCATGGCTAATGCTGACAATATATGAAGGGAAAAATCGCCAAGTTAGACGCATGACCGCTCATGTCGGTCTGCCTTGTCTGCGTTTGATACGTTGGTCAGTGGCAGGGTTTGAGCTAGGTGAGTTAGCTGTTGGAGAATTTGTACGCGTTCATCTAACTAGCGAACACTGTCGTCAGCTAGGTATTTCTAGTTAGCTTAGATGGTTTTAAGTTCAGATACTGTTGATTAATTCACACTGTTTGGCTATTTAGCCCCTAATAGAAAGCTTCAATATTAATATATTACGACCTGTTAAACATAGTGTCTCGAATGAGTAAGGTTTATCTGCTAACATTCAGCACGTAATTGATTATGTATAATAGGTATTATCCATTTATCGTTTGGTTTTTTCACAATAGGGATATGTCATGATTGCTTCTCGTCGTTTTCTTTCGTTGGTCACTAGCATTTCTGCAGCGCTTGTATTGAGCGCCTGTCAGCCAACGACTGAGGACAACCAATCAAATCCTGCAGAAGAAACCTCACCGCCAGTGACTGATATGCCACATGCTGAGCATGACGGTATGGCAGACGACACTCTAACAAATGACAGCGATAACAGTGTCAATGATGAGTCTCAAATGAGCGATATGCTCAGAGACTATACGAGATCAATGACTAGAATGCATGACGAGATGATGATTGGGATGGGGTATAACGATCCTGACACCGCTTTCGCTAAAGGCATGTTGGGACATCATCGCGGCGCGGTAGATATGGCAAAAATAGAGCTCAAGTATGGTACTGACGAAGCGATGCGCCAACTTGCTCAAGATGTCATTACGGCACAGCAAGCTGAAATCGACGTCTTAAACAAGTGGCTGGCTAGCCACCCTGATGCTGCCAAACCTAAGCCAAATACTGTGGCGATGCAGCAAGCATATGCTAAGAGCATGGAAAATATGCATGGCGAAATGACTTTGGGTGTGGCTGATCCTGTACCTGATATGGCATTTGCACGCGGCATGCTACCGCATCATATTGCCGCTGTTGATATGGCAAAAGTTCAGCTCGAATATGGGACAGATGAAGAGATGCGTCAGTTGGCGCAAGACGTCATTGATACCCAGCAAACTGAAATTGATGTGATGAAAAACTGGATTGCTGCGCTTGAGGCTGCAAGTAGCGACGAAGACGATAGCTCTGTAGATGAAAATATTGAGCCTGAAACTACCGATAATCAGAACCTAGATAACCTAGATAACAGAGCCAAAGAGCAGTAAACGTATATCTTCTCGCCAACCTCTGACCTATCGAGCATTTAAGTTGCTTGGATATATCTACAATATTAAAATTGATTAAAAAACCCTCTTCTAAGCATGATTGCTCGGAAGAGGGTTTTTTATATGGAAGGGTTTTTCGTATGGAAAGGTATTTGATATAGCATTGAGGCTATCGTTTCATAACATTAAGCCATGTCTCCCAACCTGCCTCACCTTTTAATTGCTCATTATCATTCTCTAGAGTCTTATCTCCTTTTGCTAAGCGTAGGCTTACTTTATGAGTAGGTACTGCTCCAGTCATGCCAGTTGTCACACCTCGCGGCTTCACTTTAGTTGTCGTTTCGGGTTGAACCTGAACACACATCAGCTCATCACGGCGGAATAAATAGCATTCAACAGGATGCGCCGTATTAACCAAGCCGGTAAGTTGTTTCGTATCCGCTTTGATGCCGTCAATCGCGATAATAACGTCATGTGCTGAAATACCAGCTTTA
This sequence comes from Psychrobacter nivimaris, assembly GCF_043419765.1. Lineage (NCBI taxonomy): Bacteria > Pseudomonadati > Pseudomonadota > Gammaproteobacteria > Moraxellales > Moraxellaceae > Psychrobacter > Psychrobacter nivimaris. The sequence continues at coordinate 156,758 of NZ_JBHOFX010000003.1, forward strand.
GCGGCAATACTATCTCGCATCACACGATTTACCTTGAGCCCAGCTGGCGTTTCGTTACATCGCATACCCCAAGGCACATGCTTGTCAGCCGTTTCTTTAGTATTCGCCTGTATTTTGACACCGTTTGCCACTAGTAAAGCTTCAATTGGCAGCTCTTCTACCCCATTGACGTAACGGCGTTCAAAATCTTCCCATTCTGCTAGCGGCATAAACTGCTCAATGACGGAGCCCATATCAGCACTACTGATACCAATTCGCTTACTGTCGTTCTGCTTGGCTTGAGTATAAAAAGCTTTGACTACATCAAACAAACGATAACGACCGTCGCTATTTTTGAGTAAGATTAGATCCAGACATAGAGCTACCAACGCGCCCTTATTATAGTAACTGATACCCGCATTGCCTGTATTTTCATCGGTACGATACAGTTTAATCCAAGCATCAAAGCTCGACTCTGCCACGCTTTGATTACCGCGCCCTGGGGTCTGATAATAGCGATTGACTTGCTCGGCTAGCAGTCGCAGATAATTGGCTTTATCAATCACACCTGACGCTTGCAACATAAAGTCATCGATATAAGACGTAAACCCTTCAAACACCCAAAGTAATGGTGTAAATGCCTCACGCCGTAAATCGACATCGATCATGACATCAGGACGCACCGTCTTCACCCACCATGAGTGAAAATACTCATGGCTACACAAGCCTAAAAACCGCTGATAATCTGTACTCGGTAACTTTGGCTCATTAGTGTTGGGTAAGTCATTTCGCGGGGTGATAAGGCTAGTAGAGTTAATATGCTCAAGCCCACCATAGTCTTGACCACTGGCAAAGGTCATAAACGTATAATCGTCAAACGGCGCATCGCCTAACCAATCTACGTAGGTCTGACAAATCTGAGTAATATCTTGCTGCAATCGACCTAGGTTAGCATTCTGCTTACCTGACAGGTAAAAGCTATGATGTAGCGTCTGATGCTCATTATCATGAATAATAAAATCAAACTTTTCTTGCTCCGCGATTTCGAATGGATAATCAATCAGCTCGTGATAATTAGCTGCCTGTAACTTATAAATGTGCTGACTATTCGCTTGCTGACTGCCTTTTTGCTGCTGATCAAAATGCAGGTGAGTAGCGTCCAAACCACAGGCTAACAGTACTCTGCTACTTTCTTTGTCTACAAAAAATGTCTCAGGAACGATTAAGCTAACTTGGGCAGGTGATTGCTCTTGCCCTTCGATGGCGAGCGCAAGTGAAGTGAAATTGCCATAAAGTCGTTGCTGATCGACATAGGCTGTACGTACAGACAAGTCATAGCAATAGACTTCGTACTCGACGATGACCGTCTGCCCTGCTTGCACAGTTGGCAGCTGCCATGTATTTTTGTCAATTTTTTGCGCGCGATAAGTTTCTGGTTGCTTGTTACTATCCGCTGTTTGAGCCTCTACTATTTGATAATGTACCGCAGTGATGTTTCGAGCAAACTCGCGCATTAGATAACTGCCTGGTATCCACGCTGGTAACCAAAGCTGCGGCGCATCGGTTACTGCTGTAAAGCTTAGGGATACATCGACCAAATGCTCGTAGAAACGGGCAAAATCAAATTGATAGCTTATATCAACTATCGTTTTAGCCTTAGTATCATCATGATTGGTTGAAACATTGCTCGCTGGTTGTTTAGTAGTGGTATTGGCAAATGCAGTCATCGTATCTCTCATCCTTATTTTTATAATTATGCTAGAAGTCCTGCTCTAAAAAAGCAACTCCTAAACCATGAATAGCCAATAGCTATGCATTAACTATAGAAAATAGCAGTTATTATTGTAAATTGTGGCATTAATTGGCATTTTTTATGTTTTTTGCCTTGAAAGTTATGTGGGCCATCTCAATTAAAGATGCTAACTGCTAAAGTTACTTTAATAAACTGATGATAATTGACTAATGACGTGGCCTTTTGGCTTGCAGATTGGCTTTTTTAGGTTTATTGCAACCGTATTTAATTTTTTACATAGATATATTTAGGATATTTTATGACTACTATCGCAAAAGACACTGCCGTCAAATTCAATTACACACTAAAAGACGACGAAGGCAATATCCTTGACCAGTCACCAGAAGGTCAGCCACTTGCTTATCTACATGGTCACAGCAACATTATCCCAGGCCTAGAAGCACAATTAGAAGGTAAGTCTGCTGGCGAAAAAGTTAATGCAGTCGTTGAACCTGCTGATGGCTACGGCGAATACCAAGAGCAAGCAGTACAGCATGTACCACGTGACAACTTCCAAGGCGTTGATGACATTCAGCCTGGTATGCAGTTCCAGTCAGAAGCTGGCGGCCAAGTAATGTTGGTTACCGTAACTGCTGTAAACGATCAAGAAGTGACTGTTGATGCAAACCATCCATTGGCTGGCAAGCGTTTGACATTTGATGTTGAAATCCAAGAAGTACGTGCAGCAACTGAAGACGAACTAAACCATGGCCATGTACATGGTGCAGGTGGCGTTGAGCACTAATCTCTTCTAGAGTATAGTGACAATAGTTAGATGATAAATTATTAAATTTATTCTCTAATCTAAAAGGCCAGTAGCCGATAAGGTTACTGGCCTTTTTTTATGCTTATCTCATGGCAAGTTTCGAATTAATATAAATATGATTAACTTGAATACTATCTATTTAAAGAATCCGCCATAAAAATTATTAATATCCAGACGTAACAAAGCCGCATAACGACAAGCGTCATGCGGCTTTTATTACCAACCATCCATGTTAGCGTTACGTGATACCTAATCCCGGGGCATCTCATAACTGACAGGCATCCAGCCTTATCATCCTTAATCAGCAAACTACTTATCCCTAGTGCGACCTTTAAGATACCAATCCCTAGTATCAATGAACCGTTTCGTTCAATCGTGCCGTACAGTTATAGTCGCAGATTGACCCTTCGTTGGTAAGAGGTCTAAACGTCAATCTATGTAAGCATATGCTTACATAGATTACGTAACGCTATAATAACTTCACATTATAGCTTTTCTTCAGGGCTAAGCATTGTCTTAGGTTCAGCGCTGAGCATCAGGTAAGCTGCCTCATTGATAAACGCTTCATCCTCTGGTAATTCTGGACGTTCAGCTGCTTTCATACGGCTACGTTCTTCAAATTTTGCGTCCATCGCTGCTTGATAAGTATTCCAGTTAGAGTACGGACGCTCACCAGTTGCGATAAGGCGCTTGTTTTCTGCTTCTAATGAACGTTTTTCAATTAGTTGCATTTTAGCTCGGCGACTATTGATATCTAATCGAACAGGTTTCTTTTCATCATCCATGTTACGAATATCATTTAGCGTCGACAGATAAGTAAACTGCGGGTCTTTTTGTTGGCGAATCTTAGACTGTTGATTGAGCGTCGCCAATGTATCACTGGTAAACTTCCCTTCAGGCTTATATGGTGCTGTTCTGATAGTGTCCCAAGGCAATGCTTTTTTCTGAGCGCGCTCGCCAAAGGTCGCATCGTCATAGATATTGACTAGCTCAACGTCTGGTACGACACCTTTATTCTGTGTACTACCGCCAGTCACACGATAAAACTTACGCTGAGTTAAGGTGGCAGAGCCTAAAGCTAAGCTATCGAGCTGAATTTGCGCCGAGCCTTTACCAGTCGTCGTACTACCAACTACTAATCCGCGACCATAGTCTTGAATAGCTGCGGCAAAGATTTCACTGGCTGAGGCTGATGCTAAATTGGTAATAACCGACATTTTGCCATCATACAACTGCTCGCCGCCATCGTTGTCGCGATACACTTGAATGTTACCGCGATTATCACGAATCTGTACTAGTGGTCCACTCTTAATAAAGAAACCTAACATCTTGGCAACTTCATCTAATGAGCCACCAGGGTTATTGCGCAAATCAACCACTAGACCATCGATATTTTGTTTATTCAACTCTTTTAGTGCTTTTTCAGTATCGATACTGACGCTACGGTAGTCTTCACCATTACGACGTGCACGATAGTTTAGATAAAAGCTCGGTATCTCAAGTACGCCAATACGCTTTGGTGTCTTATCAATATTAGGACGCTGCACTTCTACCACTCGCTGAGTGACGCCAGATTCTTCTTGCTGAATAATGTCTCGTACTACCGTGACCGTACGGGCGCTAGCATCTGGCGTGTTGGGTTGACGTAGTTTCAGTGTGACCGATGTACCGCGTTTACCACGAATCAAGCTGACAATTTCACGCGTTGACCAGCCAACCACGTCCATCATGGTTTCGCCATCTTTTGCGATACCAACGATCAAATCATTGGGCTTAATCTGACCTGACTTAGCGGCTGGACCACCATCGACCAAAGTCACAATACGGGTATAATCCGGATTTTTGCGATCTGGACGAATAGAGACACCAATACCTTCCAACTGAAGACTAGACTGGATTTGCAATTCCGTCGCTTGAATCGGTGCATAGTAATTACTGTGCGGATCATAGGTCAGCATCGCCGTATTTAAGATGGTTTCCATGATTTCATCATCTTTGAGACGCTTAAACTGCTCTTGTTGACGCGACAAACGATTTTGCAAAATCTCATTTGGCGTACGCTCATCGTTACGTACCAAGTCTTGCCCACGAGTGATATCTGGATTGCTTAAAAATACTTTCTCTTTGGCTTTTTCGTCTTCCTGACCGAGCGTAATGCTCATCAACTGAAACTTTAACTGACGTTCCCAGTAATCGCGCTGCTCTTTTTTGGTTTTAAAATGGCCGAGTTTTTCACGATCAAGAATGATTGTGTCATTACCTGTCAAATCAATATCTTTTTTGAGCATCTTGGTGGCCATCGCAAAGTACTCGTTTGAGCGTTTACGATAACGATCAAACACCTCTACCCCTGCAGATAGATCACCTTGCTTTAAACGAGCACCAAAGTCTTCAGCGTGTTTTTTCTTCAGCTCATCGACATCAGATTGCAGAAATAATGTATGGTTTGGGTCAAGGCTATCAATATACATTGATAGGATTTCGCTACCGGTCTTGCTATCTAAAGGCTGATTAAGATAATGACTGCGATCCAGCAAGGCGGCTACTTGACGGGTGGTGACCTTTTGCTCAGGGGTCTGAACGAAACTTCCCGTGTTGGTCTCGGCGACTGCAGTACCGTAGCTTTGGGTCAAGATAATACCGGCGATGCCCACTGACGCTGCACTGAGTAACCACTGTGCTGGTTGTTTTTTCATCATATGTACCTAGTTATTTGAAGTTAATAGTATTGGGTAATTCATCAGGATTAGTAATGCTCGAATCTGTTATGACCTATAAATGCTGTGTGTTTTATTCTTATACTTTATGCATCATTAAATACTGATATATAGTCAAAAATCAATCAATATTATCACGCGCATAAATACTGAACTGTCTCAAACTGTATAAGCAATCTTACACGCTACGTTTGTACATACCAAACTTTCTATCACTTTTATCATGCATAGCAATTGGAAGCTATGAACATCGATTTAATGACTAAACTTAATAGCTATTAGCAAATTGATTTGACCCCGATAATCTGCCACATTATGCTCAGTTAATAATAACTGTCATAATAAGATATCTGAACAATGACTGCTAAGCGATAAGACAGGTATAGTCAGTCACCCTCATAATATAACCATATATAAAATAATAAGGAACAAGCGATGTACGGCGTTTTAATGATAGATATCGATAGTACCGCTTTGACCGCTGAAGATGTCAGCTTGATTAAACAAGCACAGGTCGGCGGAGTAATATTGTTTGGTCGTAACGTCACAGATGCGGCCCAAGTCAGAGCACTATGCGATGATATACGTTATCACAATCAAGACATACTTATCGGTGTGGACCAAGAAGGTGGACGAGTCGCGAGGCTACGTGAAGGTTTCACGCCCTTACCTGCTATGGGTCGACTGGGTGAGCTATTCAATCAAGACCCAAATCAAGCACTTAGCTGTGCCTACGATTGCGGTTATCTAATGGCAGCTGAAGTGTTGGCTGTAGGAATCGATTTGAGCTTTGCACCCGTACTGGACAGAGATGGTATTAGCCAAGTCATCGGTGATCGCAGCTTTCATCATGAGCCGCAAGCCATCACTGCGCTTGCAACACAGTTTATGCGCGGAATGAAAGCGGCTGGTATGGCAACCACTGGTAAACACTTCCCCGGTCATGGAGCCATCGCTCCTGACTCGCACGTATCAGAAGCCATTGACACACGTAGCTTAGATGAAATCGTCAATAGCGATATGCAACCTTTTGCTCAAACACTACATAGTCTGGACGCTCTTATGCCAGCACACGTGATATTTTCGCAAGTAGACGACAAGCCAGCAGGATTCTCCAAAATTTGGCTACAAGATATCATTCGAGATGAGCTTAAATTTGACGGGGTACTTTTCTCTGATGATTTATCGATGGCAGGTGCAAAGGCGGCTGGTGATGTCAGTGCTCGCGTAAAAGTGGCCATTGATGCTGGTTGTGATATTGCCCTCGTATGCAATGACCGTGTGGCTGCTCATGAGGCGGCTAAAGCTGCGCAAGATCTGCCTTACCCTAACCAGCAACGTATCAAAACTATGCGCGGCAACATCCCAACATGGCAAGGCGACCTTGAATCTACTTGCCAGCAATTTGAATACTGGCAGCAAGCCAAGCAAAATGTTACTCAGACTTTTTTTGATGCGCAAGCTGATGCTCAGACTGCTAAAGAATCAACAGATCCTACTCTATATAAATAATAGCTTACTTAACTATCATCGAGTAGCATACAGAAAACCGCACCTTTATAAGATGCGGTTTTTGTCATTTGGCTACTATAATCAAAATAAGAACAAATAGATTAGTTGGTTGGATCTACCGCAGTACCTTGGGTAGCGTCATCGCCATCTGGTAACAAATCGTCATTGTTACTATCTAATGGGTTCATATCTGGATCTAGCGAATCACTGTTTATCATCATGCCATCGTTTGCACTAACAACCTCGTCATTGACCATAAATTCAATACGGCGATTGCGGAAGCGACCTTGTTCAGTTGAATTGTCCGCGATTGGTTCTGATTCGCCCATGCCTTTGGTCGTTAATTTACTAGCATCAACCCCTTTAGACACTAGATACGATTTCACTGACTCAGCACGCTCCTGAGACAGCTCCATATTATAGGTATCAGAGGCTTGACTGTCCGTATGACCGACAATCATCAGCTTCATATCAGGTACATTATTGATGATTTCTGCAGCACGGTCTAGCAGCGCCTTATTGACTTCAGGTATAACCGCTTCATCTACTTGAAAGTTAATCACCTGAATACTCAAAGCACGAGCAACATCACGTGGATCTGGGTTTTCACCTAGATTGGTCATCGCCACATCTGCAGCAGCCAGACTGTCATCAATCTCGCCTTGTAAATCTAATGGGCCTTCAGCTTGAACCGTCATGGCAGGAGCAGCTGCTTGTAAGTCAGCAACCAACTTGTCCAATGCGGCTTCATCAGGAGCATTAACAGTAATGTTATCGCCTTTGATAATCATACTCGCGTTCGGTACATTTTTGATAATTGGTAATATCGTTGCCAACTGAGCAGATGCTGGCATATCTACTGCAAAATTATCATCAACGTCAGCACGGCATTTATTAGCTTCGTCACCAAATGCACCAGTCAAAGCATTCATAACATTGGTTTGTAATGTCTCATCACCTACACTCATACGACAAGCATACAGCTCGCTATTTTCACCAGTTGCGATACTCAGTGACGCAGGCTCAATCGCACCTGCAACCGCTACTACCTCATTACCTTGCGCCCCTTGCTGTACTGTAGCCGCTGGCGTTGCTACAGGCTCAGGGTTTTCTTGACAGCCTCTGAGTAGTGCCCAAGCCAATGCACCCAAGATAATCAAACCAATAATAGGTAGCAGCGCTTTCATGAAGCTCTCTTTTGGCTCTTCTTCTTTTTGCAATGGCGCTGTGCTGGTGGTATCAGAAATTGGTGTGCCAGCTGCAGTAGAAGTGGCAGCGACTGCACTAGCAGGCAAAACAGTACCCGCCCATGCAGGGATATGATGCTGGTAACTGTTCAGGTTGTCATTCAAAAATTGTGGAACGGGCGTGGTACCAGCTAAGCTTTTGATCTCATGAAAAGCCAGTGGCGCTGCCATCGCAATTAAACCACGCGAGGCAGTTGCATCGACATTGTGTTTGCCTGCCAGTTCAAGAGAAATTTGGTCGCGGTGTGCTCCTTCTGTCCATACACGATCATAAAAAGCGTTGTCATCACGGGCAATGTTTTCGTTGGCAAAGCGGCTAAAAGTATCATTGTCTGCAAGGCGAGCAGCAAAAATGGCATAAAACTGCTCTAATAGATTTTTCTTAGCTAGGCTACGGTCATCTTCCAATACGGCTGGGCTGACGGTGCGTGTCAAATGGCTAATAATATCCATAATATGGCTCTCCCCTTAATTTTTTATTTATATCATTCATTTGCTCAAACAGCAGCTATATAATTCTTTTGTATTCAATCGTTATAGTATTAGGTAATCATAATAGCGATAAATCCATCAAACTACTTTATTTGGTTTTGATTATTATAAAATTCTTAAGCTGCTATTCACAGTCTGTACGTTGTTGTGCAAATGATACAGTAAGTAATGTTTCGGTTGGCACACGTAACTATAGCTAAGCTAAATGAAAAGATAATTCATATAAAAAGACACGCCCTATGAAACAGCGTGCCTTATAAAAAACTACCTAACTTGAGCTGGTTCAGCAACGATGACCGTGTTTGCCATCTCATCCACTTCTGAAGGTGAAAAAGGTCCCGGCGGTCTGGTCGTTTGATTATTCGAAGAAAAGTTGTTGGGAATATTACTCGCGCCATTAGTAGGCAGATTGTTAGGCGCATTATTAAAGCTACTATTGTTAGGCAAAGGAGTTGGTATCACACGATCTCCAGTATCATCATCTGATGCTTGGTATTCGCCAGAGTTACTACTTACCCCATTATTATTGTATTGACTATTAGTCCCTGCCCCATCATCTACAAACTGATTATTGTCGTTTGCCATATTGTTCGTAACATCACCAATATTACTAGTATCAGGCAACGGTAGTGGTACTGTATTTTCGACCACCATCGCTGGTACTAAGCTTCGTATTTCTGTGACCAGTTTTTGCAGCAGCATATTGTCTGGCGCCTCCAGTGTGAGACGGTCATTTTGCACATGCAAACGTGCAAATGGTGTTGATCTAAGCATCGTCAAGACATTGGGCAGTGTCTCCGCAGGCATATTAGTGATTGTGGTTGCTACCCCATCCTGTATGTTTAATTCACAAATACTTGCCTGCTCACCAAAGCTTGTGTTGAGTGCCTGTTGCAACGTGCTTTGCAATGCAGCATCGCCAACGGTCGCACTACAAGTGTACAAATTACCGCTGTTATCTACACCGACAATAAGCTCAACAGGAGTCGTTGTTGGTACAGGAGGCACGGGTGCTGGCGGTGGTTCAACAGGTACTGTAGCCACAGGTTCTACTGGTATTTCATTATTGGGTTTCACTAATAATGCCCATGCTGCTAGGGCAAGCGCAGCTAGAGCTACTATTAATAAAAATACGCGTATTAGTAGATCGTTTCGTTGATTACGAGTGCGCACCTGTGCACGCTTCAAATTACTGTTTTCTGCCAGATGATAAGCTGCTGGATTGGCATGAATAGCATCACTATTGGCAATCGTGTTGTCATCTAACGCTTCAGTGCTCGCGCGCTCAGCAGTTGATATTTGCTCTATATCTTCTACATCATTATTCGTTATTGGTGTGTCTATGCCAGCTATGCCAGTATCTAAAGTAGCGTCGTCAAGTCTATTCGATATGTCGTCACTTACTGGCACATGTACTGGCACATGGTCATCATCTGAATTAAAGCTTGTTTGTATTTGCTGACTAACACCTTGAGTAGCCGTAATCACAGCTGCTGCCCAGATAGGTAAATATGGACGTAAAGCAGCCTGTTTTTCTTGTAAAAATGCTGGCAAAAACTGTCCATTAGCCAATACTTTTAGCTCACGATATGCCAATGGGGTAGCACTAATTAGTAGTTGCTCAGTTGTCTGTTCATCAATGTGATGGGTGGCTGACAATTCTTGGATGATCGTTTTTTGCAGGCTTTTATCTTGCCATATTTGTTCAAATAAAGGGCTTTCATTATTGCTACTAGTAATTATTTGATCAGTACGCAGCAGCTGTGAGTAAACCTTTGGCACAGCTAAACGCGCAGCCAAAACAGCATAAAATTGCTCAAGTAGACTGACATAGGCGACATTATTGCTGTCATCATTACCCATTACAGCTGGGGTTACCGTTTGTTCTAGCTGGTCAATAATGTTCATATTCCACTGCCTCTATCAGCCTTATTTGAATGTGCAAAATTAAGCACTTATTTTATTTTTGTCCATGTCACTTGTGTATTTTGCTTCTTTGTCTAAAAGATTCATTGCAGCGCGGATGAATGAGCACTACTCTCGTCTTTAACCTTGCTTTAAAAATTTCACTTATGTTGCATGGTACACTGCTACATTATTCACTATAACCGCATAAAAAAGCATCGTTTTGTCACACAATAGGTATTCGCGTTATTGCAACTGCTGTTAGTATTAGTCTATTGCTAATGGTTAGTACTCAATACGGATCAGACGTCAAACTTATTTTTTACTCAGCCGTAACGCTTAGGCTTTGAATATTGTCATTTGTAGCTTGTCATTTGTAACATTGTCACATATCAGGCACGGCCTAAGGATTTTTCTTTGTTAAACCATACGACGCTTATTATCATAATTACCGTTATTGTCAGCTTATTGGCTTGGCAAAACAAGACGCTATTTAATCGACTGATCTTTTACCCGCCAGCAGTCAACAATGGGCAATGGGATCGCTTTGTGACCCACGGCTTTATTCATGCTGATAGTATGCATTTGCTCTTTAATATGTTTACTTTGTATTTCTTTGGGCGTGCTATTGAAGGACTATATCAGCCGTTTTTATTCGGCTACGGTTTTGTGGTTTTTTATGTGTTGGCAATTATCGTTGCCATGATTCCAAGTTACGTGAAAAATAAGAACAACGCCAGTTATTTGAGTCTAGGCGCATCAGGCGGCGTATCAGCTGTGCTGTTTGCTTTTATTCTGTTAGCACCATGGGAGAGAATCTATCTCTTTGCCGTGATTCCTATTCCTGCGATACTATTTGCCGTGGCCTATATATTTTATAGTATCTATGCGGATCGACGCGGTGGTTCAAACATCAATCACATGGCTCATATGTGGGGCGGCGCATTTGGCGTTATCGCTACGATTGTTTTGGAACCAAAAGTACTACCTCATTTTATCAATGCGTTACTATCACCAGGATTTTAGACATTTTTACGTATAGTAAAGCTAGCACTTTAAAGACAGCTATACTTTATAAATACTATTTTGCACAGGGTATACTTCTACATTTGAGATTTAGTAATACATTATGATTATAGATATTATCGGTGATATACATGGTTATGCAGACAAACTGATCGGTCTGCTGCATCAGTTAGGCTATAAGCATAATGGCCAGTACTTCGTGCCACCAAAAGGTCACAGGGCCTTGTTTATCGGCGATTTGATCGATCGTGGTTCGCAGCAACTAGCTACACTGGAGATTGTCTTTGCAATGCTAGATGCCGATGTAGCCGATGCAGTGATGGGCAACCATGAATATAATGCATTGGCATATGCCACGCGCGATCCCGATAATACCAGCCAGTATTTACGCTCGCACAATGATATCCATAGACGCCAACACGAGGCATTTTTAGCAGAGATACCATTTGGCTCAGAGCAACATGAGTACTGGTTGCAGCGTTTATATGAAATCCCATTGTGGATTGAGACCGACTACGCCTGCTTTGTACATGCTTGTTGGGATACAGACAGCATGGCAATACTAAAACCCTTTCTGACTGACGATAACTGTCTGACTCCAGCAGGTTTAATCGCGACGGCTAAAGAAGATACCATCGCCTTTGACGCTTTAGAGCGAGTGTTAAAAGGGGTTGAAACAGGCTTACCTGATGGTATTGTGATGGTAGATAAAGAAGGTACCGAGCGTACACGAGTGCGAGTACGTTGGTGGCTAGATGAGCTAAATACACGCACACTTCGTGAAGTGTCTCGTGCTCCATCGTCCGCATTGGCGCAGATACCACCTGAGGTGTTGGCTGAAAATATTGAGTTTGCGCTAAAAACTCATAAACCTGTGTTCGTCGGGCACTATTGGCTCACTGGCACACCTGAGCCACTCAGTCCACAAGTTGCCTGTACTGACTACTCTGCTGCAGTGGATAGCGGCTATCTAACATGCTATCAACTGGATACCGAACATCCATTACCATTGACGGTCAATCACTTCGTTCAGCATTGTCATGATGAAAAACATATATAAAATCGTGATATCACTGCAATTAGCGCCATACCAGTATTAAAAGTCAAACTTGACTTTACGAGTGTAGCAAAATTTTTGTATGATGGTCTTTTTGAGGATATCCAATCATGAGCACCACGAATACTGCTGCTAACCAGAACGGTCCAATCACCTCCCCTGCTGGTCAGCCAAAAGTCGGCATTATCATGGGTTCACAGTCTGACTGGGCGACTATGAGTGCTGCTGCGCAATTGCTTGCAGACTTTGACATTGCTTTTGATTGTGAAGTGGTCTCCGCACACCGTACACCTGACAGACTATTTGATTATGCCAAAAGCGCAAAAGATAATGGTCTACAAGTGATCATTGCTGGTGCAGGTGGTGCCGCTCATCTGCCGGGTATGTGTGCCAGCCAAACGCCGCTACCTGTCTTTGGTGTCCCTGTAAAGTCATCTATGCTGAGTGGTTGGGATAGTCTACTGTCTATTGTACAAATGCCAAAAGGCGTCGCTGTTGGTACTTTGGCGATTGGTGCTGCTGGTGCTTATAACGCCGCCCTACTTGCAATTCAAGTATTGGCATTGCATGATGATACGATTGCTACTAAGCTCGATCAGATGCGCCAGTCTCAGACTGAGACCATTCTCGCTAGCCCAACACCAGGTACTATTAATCCTTAAGTAAATATAAATCGATCAGCTTTTATAGCAGAGTCTTCTAGATTGACCGCTTAACAATTGAAGCTATCACTGTATACTTTTAAGCAATTCTGATTAGAGATAAGGTGCATACAGTGCACCTTTTCCTATTTTCACCCATTGAGTTTTAGTTTTTCATATACCAAACATCTTATTCACTTTTATTCAAAGAGCCTGCCATGACTACAGCAAACGCTTATCCTGTTACCCAAACCATTCGTACCATCGGTATTTTAGGCGGTGGTCAGCTTGGTATGATGCTTGCCGAAGCCGCTATGCCATTGGGTTACCAATGTGTATTCTTAGAAGACAATCCAGAATGCCCTGCCAGCTTATACGGTCGTGTCTTTCATAGCGATCAATTAGAAGACTTTATCGCAGCAGCGGATGTCTTTACGTTAGAGTTTGAAAACACGCCAACGTCTACGGTCGAACAGCTGGTTAGCTTGTCAAAATCTGGCAGCAAGCAAGGCATGTTCCCGCCATTGATTGCGCTTGATATCGCTCAAGATCGTCTCAAAGAAAAGCAGATGTTCAACACGCTTGATATTGCAACCGTGCCATTTATGGAAGTCAATTCTGAAGCTGAGCTCAAGCACGCTTGTAAAGAATTGGGCCTGCCTATCGTTCTGAAGACCAGCCGCGGTGGTTACGACGGTAAGGGGCAGTTCGTTATAAAGCAGGACAGTGATATTAAAACTGCTTGGCTAAATCTAAAAGACGCGGTCAGTGGTAAAGGCTCACTTACGCCAACACCTGCGCCGTTAATTGCTGAAGGCTTTATTAACTTTAGCCGTGAAGTGTCTATCATTGCAGCAAGAGCGCAAAATGGTCAGGTACGCTGTTACGATCTGGTCGAAAATCACCATCACAACGGTATTTTGGCCAAAACTCAAGCACCTGCTGTTGGCACGAGTCACCTGTTTCAACAAGCAACAGACGCCATCACCAGAGTCATGAATCATTTAGATTATGTTGGCGTTATGGCGCTTGAATTATTCGTCACCAAAGATGCTCGCGGTCATAATGCGATATTGGCGAATGAGATCGCACCACGGGTACACAATTCCGGACATTGGAGTATCGAAGGCGCTATTACCAGTCAGTTTGAGAATCATATCCGTGCCGTGGTTAACTTGCCATTAGGGGATACAGATAACGTGCATCCTGCGATTATGGTAAATGTGCTGGGTCAATATCCCGATATCAGTGCAGTGCTAAACATCGATGGCGCTCATTACCATAGCTATCATAAGGCTGAGCGTGACGATCGCAAGATTGCTCATATCACCTTGATGCCTAATGACGTGACTGATTTAGAGCCCGCTATGGCAAAACTGGTTGCTATCTTGCCAAACAAGGTTGGTCTAGATAAAGAGTATGCAAGTGTAGATACTCAGCCTAGTAAAGCAGATGTCGATGCTAAGAGTAATGCTAAAAACAGTGCTCAGAATAGTGTTCAAAATGACGCCACAGCTGATGACCTAGACAATAAAGACAGCCTGACTACTACTCCATCAAAACCTGAGAAGGCTAAAAAATAATGCAAATTTGGGTGGACGCAGATTCGGTACCATTGATTGCCAAAGACTTGATTATTAAGACGGCTGAACGTACCAAGACCATGGCTATATTTGTGGCCAATCAGCCGATCAAGTTACGCAAGTCGCCCCTACTTGTTATGACAGTCGTACCATCAGGGTTCGACAAAGCTGATGATTATATCGTCGAGCAGATACAGGCTGGTGACTTGGCTATCACTAGCGACATTCCTTTGGCCAATGATATTTTGGATAAAGGTGGTATGGTATTGACGACGCGCGGTGTGGTCTACGATAAGAACAACATCAAGCAAAAGCTCAATATGCGCGACTTTATGGATACTATGCGCGGTACTGGTGTCCTAGAATTGCAAGAAATGAGCGGGCAAAAACCCTACGGTGATCGAGATAAAAAAGCCTTTGCCGATGGTCTCAATCGCTTGGTTCGTTAGTGCCTTCTATGGTTCTATCTGACGCCTACCTGTTCTGTCATCTATTATATGATGTCATCTGATCAACGTTTGCTTCCTTGCAAACTGTATACACTCTATAACCAAACACTATTCAATCAGCACGCTTTATAACGAAGCGTGCTACCTATCTTTGTTACTCTATATTCGGTTTTTAAGATAAATAAACTTACTGAATAATTCAAACAATAGCATTTAAATAAGAATAGGAATGATTATGAAAATTTTAGTCGTTGGTGCAAGTGGTCGAGTGGGCGGTGATTTGGTTAAGCAGTTATTGGCTGATGATCACCAAGTTATTGGCACGACTCGTCAGAAAGAAAAACTATTTGATAATGACAACTATACCCAGCTAGATTTAGACATTACAGCCAGTAGAGAGTCTATTGAAAAACAACTGGCTCAGGATATCGAGGCTGTTTACTTTGTAGCAGGATCTGGTGGTAAAAACATCTTAGAAGTTGATTTGCATGGTGCTGTAAAAACGATGCAGGCTGCACAAGATAAAGGCATTAAACGTTATATTATGCTGAGTTCGGTCTTTTCATTAGAAACTAACAAATGGGATGAAAACCCTAGTATTGCAGACTTAAAAGAATACTATATCTCTAAACACTACGCCGATCACTGGTTAGTGAATAACAGCTCGCTTGACTACACTATCGTACAGCCAGGCGCACTAAAAGAGCGCGCAGGTACTGGTAAAATTACTATTAATGATACAAGTTCTGGTGAGAATGCGATCGAAGATGTAGCGACAACGCTAGCCGCGGTGCTCACCGCAGATAACACGATAGGCAAAGTCTTCAATCTACACAATGGCGACATTGATATCAATGAAGCAGTTGCTACGGTATAAATAAATTTAGTATTAGTAGAAGTGGTTGTATCTGCTAAATTTTAGAAGCAGCCAATATAAAAGGTCGTTGTCGGTTCGCCAATATCTAATTGGTAAATCGGCAACGACCTTTTTATTATATATTTAGATTACAACTAATCGAAAAAAGCTCTTTCAATCATGCTTGCCCACTGGGGAAAGAAATAACTTCTTCCAAGCTGCTTGCACCTGTTAAAACCATTAGCAACCTATCCATACCGACTGCAATACCGCTACATGGCATCAAATCATTAGATGCGGTTAATAGATGCTCATCGATTGGCATTTGAGGTAGATTATGACACGCGCGTAATTGATTGTCTTGTTCAAAACGGTCACGCAATGCTTGACCATCTGCTAGCTCATCGTAAGCATTGGCAATCTCAATGCCGTTAATGTATAGCTCAAAACGTTTCGCAATTTTATTACCGTCTTTGTCCACAGCGGTCTTCGCTAGTGCAGCGGTCGCAGGTGGATACTCTATAATTAATGTCGGCAAATCATGGCCTAGGTTTGGCTCTACGGCATGACTGAATAACAAATCCAACCAGCTCTGGCGACGATTTTCTTCGCTATCATCAGCATTATTAAAATCAAATCCTGTCAAACCCATATCTTCTGCTACAGCTTGCAATGCAGTTAAACTCGCTGTCAACGGATGTATACCCACGAAGTCCATAAAGGCATCGACATAGCGATAATGACTCATCACAACAGAATGACCATAGAGAGTCTCTAACAACTCATTAAGTTCAGTTGCCATCTCGTCCAGACTATAATTCGGTTGATACCATTCGAGCATCGTAAATTCAATATTATGACGCGTGCCTATTTCGTTATCGCGAAAGACAGGACAAATCTGATAAATAGGTACTTGCCAGCTGGCTAATAAACGCTTCATCGCAAACTCAGGCGAGGTATGCAAATAATAAGTGCGCGGACGGTCCTGATAGGTCACATGAGCTGCTACAGACTGCAAAAAAGTGTCTGTATTGCCTGCTTGGGATAATAGCGGTGTCTGCACTTCCAGCACTTGTCGACTGGTAAAAAACTGCCGAATACTACTGATAAATTGCGCGCGTTGTTGTGCCATCGCAAGTGTCATGGTTGGTGCATAGCTAGGCTTAGAATTAATAAGCTGCGAAGAAATGTTGTTTGCTTGAGTCATTGGGCTCTACTGCGACTGATGAATAATTGGTTGCTAAGTATCTTGTTTAATTAAAACTGCCACTCACGGCGCAAGTGGTAATCACGTCTCAGACCGTCAAAGTCAGCACCATTTACTTGCCCATCCACTGCTTTATTTCGCAACGAGGTATCATCCTGCATAATGTCATAAAACTTTGGCAGTCTGTCTGAATGTGATTTTAGTTCAGACCATAAGAACATATTTAGCGGTAGCAGATTAGACATAGATTGAGCTGGAGGTATCGCTAATTTTTCACACAAGGCGTCATAAATGATTTGTGTGCCACGTAGCTTACCTTCTAGTGTATAGCCAGCGATGTGTGGTGTGGCAATAGCAAGTTTGGATAGTAAGCTTACTGCTATCTCTGGCTCATGCTCAAACACATCTAGCACCACTTGACGTCCAGTACGCTCAATGTCTGTTTCAAGCGCACTTTCCTCAATTACAGGTCCTCGCGCACTATTAATCAGCATTGTATCAGCAGGCATTATTGCTAATGCAGCTACGTTGATAAGATGACGTGTTGGGTAATCACTACCTTTAGGATTCGTCGCATTCTTTTCATTGGTTAAAGGCACATGCAGACTAACCACGTCACTTTGGCTAAGTACCTGCTCCAAGCTAGCATTATTAGTTTTAGAGGCTGGCAACAAGGGATCATAACCTAGCACCTGCCAACCCAAATCATAGGCATATTGAGCAAGCGTACTACCGATATTACCAAGACCAATGATACCTAATGTTAACGACGCCGATTGCTGCCAATACTGCGGACGCAAAGTGAAAACAGCCGTCAATACATATTGAGCCACAGAATGCTTGCTACAACCAGCCGCATTGGCGAAAGTGATATTGCGAGACGCTAGATAATCTTGATCTACATGGTCGGTCCCAATAGTCGCAGACCCAACAAACTGCACACTGTTATTATCAACCAGTAAAGTATTACCTACTTTTGTCACCGAGCGTATCAGCAGCACATCTGGCTGCACTTCGGCAAGTAGCGCTGCATCGATATCTCGACCAGCGACAGTAATAATCTCAACCTTATGCTCAGTCAGCTGACCTAGCATAGAATCATTAAAAAAATCATTCAGACTGGCGATGTTGCTGTCCGCTAAAATAGTGATATTTTTAATTGTACTTAATTTATCAGTCTTATTATTCGTCGATTCTGTCATATTCTTATTTATCATTTGCCATCATCTCTATCGATAATTTTTTACATCGTATTTTCTAGGGCGTGTCTTCATTTCAAAAATGGAGATAAAAATGAGATAAATTGCCGTCAAACAAGAAAAATAGCGTAGATAATATCAGGATATTAAATAGCTATTTGACGATGTTTGGCAAAATTTAGCCATTTTTAGCCCATTTAGATGGCCATCGGGTGAATTGAAGACACGCCCTAATGACTCGTTATTCTGGTTCGTGCACAGGATCTATCGCACGAGAGTCAGAAAGCATCACCTCTTGCTGAGCAAATATCTCATTCTTATGCTGCGATATCCACTCGCGCCATACCGCAAGCCCGATAGCCAATACGACAGGCCCGATAAACAAACCAACAAAACCAAACGCTGTTAGACCACCCAGTACACCGATAAAAATAATGATAAAAGGAATTTTGGTCGCGCCGCTAATGACGATAGGACGAATCAAATTATCCACCCAGCTAATTACCAGTACACCCCATAGTGCCAATCCAATACCCTCTGCAGTATGTCCTTGGCTCAACAGCCAAATCGATACACCGCCCCAAACGAATGGCGTGCCAAACGGAATCAAGGCAATAATAAAAGTAACAATGGTCAATAAAATAGGACTTGGTGCACCAGCGAAGTAATAGCCGATACCAGCCAATAATGCCTGAGCCAATGCCGTCAGCCCGATGCCGTATACCACAGCGCGCGTAGTTGTACCTACAGAATCGATGTAACCGTCGATGCGATTGCCGATGATGTTACGCAGCGCTTGACGAATCTGGCGAACCAGACTGGTCCCATCTCGGTAAAAGAAGAAAAGCGTCATTAACGCCATACCGAGTTTGGCCAAACTACTGAACACCACATCAAATGCTATTTTGCCGTAATATAAATGCGACTGAACCCAAATGCGAAAAGCTTCTAGCGTCCCTTCTGGGTTTTTATTGATACGCCATAGTACGTCTTTGACTTGCTGACCGATGATAGGTAAATCTTTGAGGGAGTCAGGCACATCTAAGTAACCTACCTTGATACGGTAAATCAAGTTACTGATCAAACTTAAAGCTTCTTGCTGCAAGATAAACACACCGATGACCAGTGGCACGCCTATTATTAGTGAGATGCTCACCGTCATAATAGCGGCACTAAAATCTGGGCTTAGCTTTACCTTTTCATGGAAGAAATTATAAATAGGAAAAGTCACATAGGCCAAAATCGCTGCCCACAGCGCTGGTACAATAAAAAATTGCACCACTTGAAAACACAATACGAATAGCACCACTAGCAACGTAATTGCTAATAAGCGCTGAATAATAAATTCTTTTGTCCAGTTTTCAATCATAGCGTATAAACCAAAAGCGGACAGCAAACGATAATTTTGCTGGCGAGTTTATAAATGTGTGATGAATATCAGCTCTTAAACACTGTCTATAAGCCATATCCATTAGCGAGAGTTGCGAGTCGTACAAAAAAGCATTGCGTCGGACTTATAAATTCACATGACGATTAAGTAACATGACAATTAAATAGTATGACTGTGTTCAGTTCTATACTACAAATTTATAGCCATTTATTATCATAGATAAAATAATAAAAATGCAGCTAGCACACTTTATTATGCAATAAAGCGTGTGAATTATATAACGCGTTGTTGTAATCTTTACTTACAACTTTGTCTATGCAAGCTTACTAGATGACGACGATAATGACTAGCGCATAATGCATGAATTTAGTGTGTAAAAATGATGTGTTGAAAACTGCTTTTATGTTCAGCTTTTAAACTGTTATCTTATAAGGGAATCCACTGGTGCGTTCTATTTGTCGCGACAATTGATGTTATACTAAAGCAATTATTTTAAGCTTTTCAGTGTAGTTAAGTTTATTTGCACATATTTATTTACATCGTTGTACAGACATCGAATCCTCTGAGCAAGATTTCAACACCCGCTTATACCGTCTTCTTTTAGACTATTATAAGTTCTAATTTTAGGGTGTCGCTATCACTTAGAGTGAGTTACTTGAACAAAATCATAAGTCTTTTATAAAGGCTTATACGAGCTTTAGACTCAGCATATCAGCTCAATATTTGAGCTTGATATGCCAGAGCGCAGTTTTGAGTTAATTTCGGATTTACTTTGATTTTATTTGAAATCAATACAGACACACCAAATTTTAATAATATATCGATAGGAACAATAACAATGTCAAAAGACACTGATAACCCCAACTCTAACACCTCAAACGAAGCCAGTAAGCCCAATAAACCACAAGATACTGTCACTTTTGCTTTAGCTCAATCACATTTTTTGGTCGGCGATATCTCAACCAACGTCGAAAAAATGCGTACTCTAGCATTACAAGCACGCGAACAAGGTGCTGACGTAATCGTATTCCCAGAGTTAGCGCTGTTAGGCTACCCTCCACAAGATTTATTGCTACGTCCAAGCTTGTCAGGTCGCGTCAAAAGCGCTTTATCTACTTTGAGTGATATTGATGATATCGTCATGATTGTCGGCTATCCGCATGTCGATCATCACGGAACTTTTAACTCTGCTGCCATCCTACATAATGGTCATCAAAAAGGCTTTTACCATAAGCAAATTTTGCCAAATTATGGCGTGTTTGATGAGCGTCGCTATTTTGATAAAGGTCGCAATCAAGTTTTATTTGACTATAAAGGCATTACCATTGGTCTGCTTATCTGTGAAGACTTGTGGGAAAAAGGTCCTATCTCTGAGCTTAAAAAACAAGGTGCTGATTTAATCGTAAGCTTAAATGCCTCACCTTTTGAGATTGAAAAACAAGACAATCGCAAAACCATGCTGGCCAAGCGTAGCCGTGAAAACAAGCTACCTATCGTCTATGTCAACGCAGTGGGTGGGCAAGACGATCTAGTGTTTGATGGTGGCTCTATGGCTGTACAAGCTGACGGTAGCATTGCTCATGAAGCACCACGCTTTATGAACCAGTTGCTACTGGCTACGTTAGATGTAAAAACTGCTAAGTTTAACGAGCAGACCAAAGCGCCTCTAACCTTGAGCCGTGAATCTGAAATGTATCAAGCATTAGTCGTCGGTCTACGCGACTATGTCAACCATTCAGGATTCTCTGGCATTATTGTCGGGTTATCAGGTGGTATTGACTCAGCATTGACGCTCTGTATCGCTGTTGACGCGTTAGGCGCTGATAAGGTATATGCGGTCATGATGCCATACGAGTATACCTCTCAAATCAGTCTAGAAGATGCTCAAGCACAGGCGCGCCGCTTAAATGTTTCTTACACCGTCTGTCCTATCTTTGATGCTGTCGAAGGCATTCGTCATACGCTAGCACCGTTATTCAATAAGTCGCCAGCGGACACTACTGAAGAAAACATCCAAGCGCGCGCGCGCGGTGTTATTTTGATGGCCTTGTCCAATAAATTCGGTCATTTAGTTATTACGACTGGTAACAAGTCAGAATTGGCAGTTGGTTATTCAACGCTATATGGCGACATGGCTGGCGGCTTTGACGTACTAAAAGACGTATACAAGTCTCAAGTTTATAAATTGGCGAGCTATCGTAACCGTTTAGAAGATACGCCGGTTATTCCTGAGCGCGTTATTACTCGTCCACCATCGGCTGAATTACGTCCAGATCAAAAAGATCAAGACAGCCTACCTGACTACGATGTGTTAGATGGTATCTTGACGTCATACATCGATGAAGACATGGGCTATCAAGAGATTATCGATAAAGGCTTCGATGCTGAGATGGTCGCCAAAGTCATCAAAATGGTAGACAACAGCGAATACAAACGCTTGCAATCTCCCATCGGTACTAAGATTAGCCATAAAGCTTTCGGACGTGAGCGCCGTTATCCATTGGTTAATAAGTGGTCAATCAAAGGTTAATTACTACACACCTCTCAATTTTTACTATCTATAAGTTAAGAGGTACTAGTTAGCCAGTTTTACAAGATATCGAATTTTTTACTATTAGCTGGGTGCTTGCCCAGCTTTTTTGGTTTTTATCTACCAAAAATTTTTACACCTAGCTATATTCTTTTCTACACAGTTTCACTAACTATTTTGCCTTAATTATCTTTATTTCTTTTTCGAGTACGTCATGAGTTTGCTAACCGCTAGTGTTTTTCTTCTTTTACTGCTTGCCTTAAGTACCTTTGTCTCTGCTGCTGAGATTGCCATTGCCGCAGGCCGCAAAATCAAGCTCCAAATTATGGCAAAAGAAGGCGATGTTCGCGCACTTGATGTACTTAATATGCAAGAACATCCTGGTAGCTTTATCACCGTCGTACAAATAGTGCTAAATGCGGTCGCTATTTCAGCTGGTGCCGTGGGTGAATCGGCCATCAGTCCATATCTCGAGCAATTATTGAATAGTGAAACGATAGCATCAGTTATATCATTTGTACTTATCACGAGTTTGTTTTCATTACTTGCTGATCTAATGCCTAGGCGTTTGGCCATGTCAAATGCTGAGACGATAGCGGTACGGCTCGTACGCCCGATGATGTTGTTGATATTTATACTAAAGCCCATTATATGGGTGTTCGATGGGGCCGCAAATATTCTGTTTAAGCTTTTTGGCATCTCAACCATACGTCAAGATGATATGACACCAGAAGATATTTATGCAGTGATGGATGCAGGTGCCGAAGCGGGTGTACTCAAGAAGCAAGAGCATCACTTGATCGAAAATATCTTTGATATGCAAGAGCGTACCGTCACCTCAGTGATGAATCCTCGAGAAAATATCGTTTACTTTGATACCAAGACAAGTACCGAAGAAGTCGTGAATATCATGATTGAGCAGCCACACAATAAGTTTTTGGTCTGCCATGATGACGATTTAGAACATATCGTTGGTTATGTGGAATCTCGTAGCTTTTTGGCTTTAGTTTTGAACCAACAAGAAGTTAGCTTAACGAACAAAGCTCTATTGAAGCCAGCACTTTTCGTGCCTGATACTTTATCTCTATTTGAAGTATTAGAAATGTTTAAATCTACTGGCGCTGATTTTGCGGTCATCGTGAATGAATATGCATTAGTCGTTGGTGTTATCACCTTAAAGGACGTGATGAGCATTGTGATGGGTGAGTTGGTAACGCTAGAAGAACAGCCTATTGTCCAGCGCACTGACAACTCGTGGCTAATCGATGGCATGACCCCTATCGAAGATGTGATTCGTGCATTAGATATCGTCGACCTACCACGCAGTCAAAATTACGAGACTATCAGTGGATTCATGATGTATATGCTTCGAAAAATCCCTAAGAAGACCGATACGATTGAGTATGCCAATTATCGATTTGAGATTATTGCGACTGATAATCTTAAAATCACGCAGATGCTAGTCACTAAATTAGAAGATGTCATTTAATTTACTGGCTAGTTAAAGGATGCCTAACTAGCCTATTTATATCGTTTTAAGCACGTTGACCAAAGATAGCAGTACCGACACGTACCATCGTTGTGCCGTTTGTTATCGCTTCTGCCATATCACCACTCATACCCATGCTAAGCGTATCCCAGCTACTTAACTCTGGATAGTCGGCTTTGACCTTTTCAAACAACTGCTTAGTTCGAGCAAAGGCATCCGTATTTGCTTTAGCAGGAATAATCATCAAACCTCGCAGTTGTAAGCGCTCGTACCCTTTTATCGCTGTTATCAGCTCTGGCAATTGGGCTGGCAGGCATCCTGACTTGCTATCTTCGTTATCGATATTTAACTGAATCAAAACATTCAATGGTGGCAGGTCAACTGGTCGTTGGTCATTCAATCGTTTGGCGATGATATCGCGCTCAACCGTTTGCACCCAATCAAAGTGCTCTGCAATGTCACGTGTCTTATTACGTTGAATACTACCGATATAATGCCAAACGATACTCTTGCCTACAGGTTGAGCTTTAAGTTCAGTAATTTTCTCGATGGCTTCTTGTAGATAGTTTTCACCAAAATCACGCTGTCCTTGTTCTGCTAAAGTTGCAATCATATCGGTAGGTTTCGTTTTCGAAACAGCCAACAACATAACATTATTAGCCTTTCTGTCAGCATGATCACACGCTTGCTTCATCTGCTTATGAACTTGCTGCCAGTTATCGATAAGTGTCACTTCATCAATATTTTGATCTTTTTCTTTCATATTCGGCCTTTAATACTTATTAGGTTTCCAAAACTTCTTCAAAAAATAATTACTCGATATTTATGACTATTTTATGCAGAATCGTTTAATAAAGATTGATAAAAGATTATTCATGTAAAAATATCTTTATTAAAACTAATTTTGAGTTTTATTAACTTAGTAGATGGTTAAATACTCACAGTCTTGTTATGATATTGTTACATGCTTTAACATATGCTACTGAATGTGCTAGCGATAGTAAAAAAATTGGTTATCTCTTCAACGTTTCTTGTTCAGTTGAAATTGCTGATAGATAGTTTACCACGTGTTTTTGTAGTGTTCTGTTTTACCCGAACTAAGTGATAGGAATATCAAATTATGGCTGAAAAAAATAATCTAAGTATCGAAGATTTGCTGCGTTTTACTGTTAAACATAAGGCATCAGATTTACATATTTCAGCAGGCATGCCGGCAATGATTCGTGTTGACGGTGAAATGACACGTATCAATATGCCAGAGATGACCCATCAGGTTGTGCATCAGCTTATTTATGACATCATGAATGATAAACAACGTGCTGACTTTGAAGAATTTTTTGAGACGGATTTTTCTTTTGAGATCCCTAATCTAGCACGTTTTCGTGTCAATGCTTTCAATCAAAATCGCGGGGCAGGCGCTGTATTTCGTACCATTCCTTCCAAAGTATTAACGATGGAAGACTTAGGTATGGGCGATGTCTTTAGACGCGTTTCTGACTTTAAGCGTGGTGTGGTACTGGTAACGGGCCCAACAGGTTCAGGTAAATCGACAACGCTTGCGGCGATGATTGATTATATTAACGAAAGCCGTAAGGAGCATATTCTAACTATCGAAGATCCGATTGAATTTGTTCATGAATCAAAGAAAAGCTTGATTAACCAACGTGAAGTTCATCGTGATACTTTGGGTTTCGAACCAGCATTACGCTCTGCTCTACGTGAGGATCCTGATGTTATCTTGGTCGGTGAGCTACGTGACCTTGAGACCATTCGTTTAGCATTGACCGCAGCAGAAACTGGTCACTTAGTATTCGGTACCTTGCATACTAGCTCAGCCGCTAAGACAATTGACCGTGTCATCGACGTGTTCCCTGCTGCTGAAAAAGACATGATTCGCGCGATGCTGTCAGAATCATTGCAAGCCGTTATTTCACAGACCCTGTTACGTCGTCAAGCAGGTGGACGTGTGGCAGCCCATGAAATCATGTTAGGTACCCCCGCTATCCGTAACTTGATACGTGAGAATAAAATTGCTCAGATGTATTCTGCTATTCAAACTGGTGCAGGCGAAGGCATGATTACGCTCGATCAAACATTAAAGAACTTGGTAGGCAAAGGTACTATTAGCAAAGATGTGGCGCGTCCTTATGCAAAACAGCCTGAAGCGTTTCTATAGTATATATAGAGAGACCATTAGAAGTGAATAATTGGTGATATCCACTATTATTTAATAGCCTTCTACTTACGAACTTTACAGCATGATTTTAAATATTTTCTTAATCGATTTACATCTAGTGCAGGTACGATATGGACATTGATAAACTATTGCAGTTAATGATTAATAAAAATGGCTCTGACCTTTTTATTACTGCTGATGTAGCGCCTTCCATGAAAGTCAATGGAAAGATATTGCCTGTTGGTAAAACGCCCTTGAGTGCTGAGCAAACCATGAGGTTGGTCAAGGGTGTGATGACGCCAAGCCAACGAAAAGAGTTTGAAGATACCAATGAGTGTCAGTTTGCTATTGCTGATGAGGCGCAGCAAGCACGTTTTCGAGTCAGTGCATTTATACAGCGTGATATGGCAGGAATGATTTTACGGAAAATTGAAAACAACATTCCAACGGTCGAAGAGTTACGTTTACCGCCAGCGTTAAAAGAATTGGCCATGAAAAAACGCGGTATTATTCTATTAGTTGGCGCAACGGGTACGGGTAAATCCACTACCCTTGCTGCAATGATAGGACATCGCAATCAAAACTCTCATGGTCATATTATTACGATAGAAGACCCTATCGAATTTGTCCATAAACATCGCGGCTGTATTATCACCCAACGTGAGGTTGGTATCGATACCCATTCATTTGAAGCGGGCCTAAAAAACACGCTACGCCAAGCACCCGATGTCATCTTAATCGGTGAGATTCGTAACCGTGAAGTCATGAGCTATGCTATTCAGTACGCAGAAACTGGCCATCTAGTGTTTGCAACGTTGCACGCAAACAACGCTAACCAAGCAATCGATCGTATCATTCACTTCTTTGAAACCAGTCGCCATAATCAGTTGTTTATGGATTTGTCGTTGAACCTGCAAGCTATTATCGCGCAGCAACTTATTCCCACACCTGATGGTAAAGGACGACGCGCTGCTATTGAGATTTTGCTAAATTCGCAGCTGATCAGTGACTATATCCGTAAAGGGGAAGTCCATGAAATCAAAGATGTGATGACACGCTCACGAGACAGTGGTATGCAAACCTTTGATCAGGCGCTTTTTGATTTGTACGAACAAGGAGAGATAACGTATAAAGAAGCGATTCTACATGCCGACTCTCCTAACGATCTACGCCTCAAAATTAAGCTCAGTAGCAAAAACGGTAAAGCTAATTTAGATGAAGGTGCTGATAGTTTATCGTTAGATGTAAGCTAAATTATTGCGCTTTCTACGCATAATAGACATATAAAAAGAAGCCCTCGTTATTTATAACGAGGGCTTCTTTTATTGTTCGATATCGTAGTGCTGATAGAAATAAGCGTTTCTACTTATACGCTAGACAATTACTTCGCGCTGTCTCTACAGGCTTGATCCGCGCAGATACCATATAGCACGAGAGAATGCCCAGACAGTTTAAAGCCATGTTTTTCTGCTACTTTCAATTGCTCTTCTTCGATGACTTCATTATGAAACTCTATAATCTTGCCACACACATCACAAACTAGGTGATCGTGATGCTCTTCTTGGGTAATCTCAAATACAGATAGATTGTTTTCAAAGTTATGACGCTCAACAATACCTGCTTGTTCAAACTGTGTTAGGACACGATAGACAGTGGCAAGACCTACGTCTTCACCTTGCTCGATAAGCGCCTTGTACACTTCTTCTGCACTCATGTGATGCAGCTCTGCGCTTTCTAATAGCTCTAAAATTTTGATACGAGGTAACGTGACCTTGAGTCCTGCTCTACGTAAATCTTGATTGGTAAAAGAAGCCATAATATCCCTTTTGACTGTGACAGCCTTAACAAATAGAAAATATGAGATAAATAATCAACAAAGATTATTTTTATTTAATATAAAGTGAATGATTAATAATAAACTGATGAAACTTACGCAGACATCTCTCTTATTATTTTCTAAATATCGAGATGCAAGCCTATGAATTTAAAATATAATTAATCTAACTATTCAGATTGTGTTTGGTAAATAATGTCGTAAGTGGTAGGCAATTGCAAGTAAATGACGTATCATTTGTCCAAGATTGTCGGTCAGACTGGTACGACCTAACGCTGGCCACACCTAATTCATTTCTTATGAGTCATCTTACCATGATAAAGACATTAAATTTCCGTCCGTTAAGCCACACAAGCGCATTACGTAAGATCGTTATCACCAGTATGCTTAGCGCTACTGTTGCTATGTCTGGCTGCTCATTATTGAGTGTTTATAAGATTGATTTGCCACAAGGCACAGCGATTACGCAAACCCAAGCTCAAAAGCTAAAAGTGGGTATGAATCAAAACCAAGTTCTTTATACTCTTGGTAGCCCTGCGATTAGAGATACGCTTGAACCTAAACGCTGGGATTATATCTATGACTACAAAGCAGGCACTGAAGGTAGCCGTAAAGGCATCGCAGATGTCAAAAACGCCAGCCAGCATTTAGTTGTTTACTTTGATGATAATGGTTTGGTCACGCGTATCGAAGGTATTGAGAGTCTGCCAGCATCATAGTCAGCGAAACCTATTAGCTTAGATAATTAACGGTTAGCTACGAGATTTATTTTTGCGCTGAGACATAGGATCAGCGCTTAAACTGCGATATACCTCGATACGGTCAAAAGGCTGTAGCAAATAGCTTAATGGCTGTTTCTGTGCATAAATCCCTACATGCCAACGTTTTGCAGTTGGCGTGGTGATATCTATTACTTGCTCACACCACTCTGCCAGTTCTGCAAATTTCTCAAGCCACCCTGCTTGCGCCAATGCTGCATACAAACTAGTACCTTGTCCAACCTGCAAAGCTAGATAATGCTGGCGCTGCTCATCTTCAGCATACGCCAGATATACGGTCATTAAGTTAGCTTGTGTAGACTGTGGCACACTGCTGTCACGACCTCTGACCGTTAGCTCAACCACTGCATCACCCAACCTACCAACGCTAGCAGTAATGCTAATGGTACGACTAAACGTATCGCTACTCGCCACAAGTTATAAACTGCTTCATTACTGAAATTTAACGACTTACGCAAATGACTGATTTTCATCTGCCAACCCGCAAATACTGATAATAATAATACAGCAATGCTACTAATAATGACCAAGATGCCAACTAACCATGCTGTTGGTATCGCAACCACTAATAATAACGCTACAGCAAAAGTGATTATCAAACTAACCAATAATCCAAACTTATGCGTTAACTGTTGAGTGCTGTAATGTAGCAAGTAACTCGCCACAAATAACACCCCGCCCCAATATAAAAGTTGTCCAATTGGCGGTAGCGACATACCACTAGTAAATAAAGCCACTACTCCTATCAGCAGTTGCAATATCCAAATCGGTAACACTAGCTTGGTTGCACGGTACTCACGAGTAGCCGCTCTGTTTTTCACTTGCTGATTGTTTGCTTCTACAGCCGTGATGGTCTGCTTACTCACCAAGTTCTGACCGAACCAGTATAAGCCTGTACCCGCACCGACACTGACCAATGCTAGTGCGACTGCGCGTGCCCATTCTGTCAAACTGACATCAGTCATGGCAAAACCAACATTTGGTACACCGTTTGCGAACCCTAGCAGCAACCCTATTACCATCAATCCTAAACCAATAGGTAAAGGCGTAACACCCAGCAAGCTTAAGAGTAACGCAATGAACATCAGGCCTGCAGCCACTGCGAAGCTAGGTACATCGGGTACGCTATTTAGCTCAGTTAATGCAGACAATATACCTGTACTTGCACCAGATATGACCAACGCTGCAATCACTATAGAAACTAGCGCCGCTAACCAACCAAAGCTGCGCCATATCGGACTGACATCTGCTTCACGAGTGAGCTTTTGCATACCCGCTAGAGGTCCTTCGACACTGCGATAGGCCAAAGCTATCTCAGCATAAACAACTGGCAGCGCAACCAATACCATGGCTAATAGCCATAGTAACCAAAAGTCAATCTCACCAATTGACGCAGGTGCAAACCAACGAAATAGCAATAACGGTAGTAGCGCCGCGATAAAATAAGAAGCATAACGGATCATCATAATTTCAATCCAAACGATCTAATACCATTCACAAAAACTGGAGTAGCAAACAAGACAAGTACCACGCATAGCAGACCGAACATGTTTGAAAAAGCCAATCGTATTTTGAAAATTGGTATAAAGTGAATAACGATAATTTATAATTATACAGAGCAACGACTGGCTTCTGTAAATGAATTCAGCTAAATACTGTCTTAATATAAGGGACAAACAGTTATAAAAAAACCCCGAAATCGGGGTTTAGTCATTCAGATATAATCAATATACGATTCAGTGCTCAGTGGCCTTTTATGTAAAGCAAAACATGTATCAGATATTGAATCAGTGCGACTCAATTAGTGAATAGCACTTACATAGTCTGACAGGATACGAATATCACGATCTGATAGTTTCGATGCAACTGTTTGCATCATACCCATCTCGCCTTCTTTGGCTGCATCATTGACTCGTTTTTGATCATCGCTATCGATATCATCAACACGTCCAGCGGCACGGAATAGTTTTAGCTGAGTAGCAATATACTGAGCGTGCTGTCCGCCTAGCTTTGGAAATGCAGCCCAAGTGTTACCTGCAGCATCTGGACCATGACAGCCTGCACAGCCAATAACACCGCGCGACTTATCACCGCCCAAGAATAGCTTAGTCGCTTCTTGGTTGGTTGCAGGATTGCCGTAGCCGACGCCCCAAGGCGCTTGACTGGCATAATAACCTGCTACGTTTGCTAGGTCTTGTTGAGACAGGTTAGCAACTTGTGACTGCATGATACCGTTTTTGCGATAACCTGCTTTAAAGTTGACTAGCTGTTTATATAGGTACTTTACGTTTTGGCCGCCAAGGTTTGGCTGTGCAGGAACAATGCTGACGCCATTAAGACCATGACAAGCGGCACAAACGGTTTCTGCAACTTTTTGACCTGCATTGACGTCATATTCAGGAACAATAATAGCAGCTTGTACGCTGAAACTTGCAACGCATAAGCTGGCAGCAGCGATTAACTTTTTCATTGATACAAATCCTACTAGCTCGGCGTAAGCATTATTTAGAGTGATTGCACTGGTAAGATACCTGATATAGCCGTCTCTTTAATTATGAGAATAGCGTATATTCTAAGGTCTTGGACACAAGCAGTCTGAAAGTACTTACTAACATCAGGGTTTATTTTCGATTATTATAGCAAGACTTTGTATCATTTGCCTACTTAATCATAGTATCCATCAGTTTTCTGGCAACACAATATACAATATGACGCAAAAACAAAAAGCGCAAATAGGTTGTTAGCCTAGGGCTTTATTTTATATGTTCAAATTATATTTATAAGTCGATTATTTGCTCATATATTCGATAAGTTTACGATAATCGTCATCACTACATTTGTCGCAAAGACCACCTGCTGGCATTTGCGGCATACCACCTTTGACAGACTTGATAAGCATCGGCATACTTTTTTGTTTAATCAGCTGTTGCCATTTGGCACTATCACCTTTTTTGATGGCATTTAACGCGCCACTATCGTGACAGGCTGCACATGAGTTATTATAGGTAGTGGCGATATCTGCCGCACCTGCGCTGCTAATCATAATGCCACTTAATAATAGTGCAGCACTGCTAGCCGTTATAGCGCGATAACTCGTGCTAAGAAGTTTACTGATTGAAAACATAGAGCACCTCCTCGTGATATTTCACGTGTCTCATCAATCTTTCTGTTAAACGTCTCTGGTTAAACATTGTAACAATATATGTCATATAAACATAGAGAATTTGGATATGGCTTTGTTAAAGCTGAGAACTTGTCTTAATGACTAACCAACTTTAATGTTATCCTACTATTTATATGATGCTAATCGCAGTTATTTCAATAAGTAAGACACGGAATAGTATAGAATAGCCAGTAATATTAAATAGCTACTTTTATGACTTGCATATAATTGTATTGATAGAAAATAGCCTTTTAACTTGATTTACTTATTGCTTGACCAATTACCTGACTGTATCGATGACTTGAATCATCAGCTGACTAAAATTTTATAATCGCATCCAATTTTTTAAGATTAATGAGCCATTTATGAGTACCCCGTTTAACGATGTCGCCGCTGAACATGCCTTGTTCAATACCAAATCTCGTCAGAAAATTCAGCAAACTGAATTTATGATGTCAGCACCTACCTTTCGTCTCTGTCCGCCTGACATGGGATTGGAAGTCGCTTTTGCAGGTCGCTCAAACGCTGGCAAATCATCAGCCATCAACGCCTTAACCAATCAGCGTCAATTGGCTCGCTCGTCTAAGACACCTGGACGCACGCAGATGATTAACTTTTTTAGTATCGGTGATACTGACAGACGTTTGGTCGATTTGCCTGGTTACGGCTATGCAGCTGTTCCGCTAGAGATGAAAAAAGAATGGCAGGTTGAGCTAGAAGAATATTTGGTATCACGCTCAAGCCTTGCAGGTCTGGTACTGATGACAGACATTCGTCATCCGCTTAAGTTTTTTGATGAGCAAATGCTGCACTGGGCAAACGATGGTGAGCTACCAGTACATATTCTGCTAACCAAAGCAGATAAATTAAAGTACGGTGCTTCTAAAAACGCCCTCCTTGAGACTCGTAAACGCCTGAAAAAATTGGGCCTAAACTGTACCATTCAGTTATTTTCAGCCCTCAGAAAAGAAGGTCTCGATGAGCTGGCTGGAATAATGGGCAACTGGTATGAGTATCAGCTTGATGCAGACAAAATCATTGAGTCTTCTTTTGCATTGCTAGAAGGCGCTGAATTAGAAGACGCTATTGAAAAAGAAAGCAGTGAAAAAGAGAGCGTTGATCAAGAAAACAAATAGATATCATCATCTTTAACAAAAAAGGGTTTATCGCTATTACGATAAACCCTTTTTTATTGCCTGTTTATTCACTCATTATTATCATCGGTATGCTATAAAAATAACGAGAATGATAAAATTAGCTCTACCCGCATAGTAAATCCACTAGCGCTTGTGGAGTATCAACTTGGTAGGTTGGATTTTGCTCCGCAAGCTCTGCACTCATTGCCGTACCATAGTTCACCGCTATACTGGTCATGCCCAATGCTGTTGCCATTTGAATGTCATAGATACTGTCACCGATAAACACAGCATCAGAAACCTGCTGCTGCGTATAATCCAAGATATCGGTCAACATCTGCGGATCAGGTTTTGAGCCTGACTCATCAGCACAACGCGTAATCGCAAAGTAATCATGGCTATCGGAGGCATCTAATACACGATCTAGCCCTTTTCTTTTTTTGCCCGTTGCTACGGCGAGCGTTTTGCTTTGCTGTTGCAAAGTTTGCAACATATGCTCTATCGGTTCAAAGAGCGGCGTACTATGACTGTTAGCAATATAGTACTCTGCATAGGTTTGCTGAATCTCAAGCAACTGCGCATCGTTTGCCTGCGGATATAAAATCTTAATCCCATTCATCAAGCTCAGACCAATGATATCTTTTACGGCTTTATCAGTCGTCTTAAACCCGTGGGCTTCGCCAGCCACATGCATAGAATCAACAATCAGGCCGATTGAATCCATTAGGGTGCCGTCCCAATCAAAAATAATCAACGTTTTGTCAGACAGATTGTGTTCTACCGATAGTTGAGCATTTATGATGCGTTCTGAAATTGTAGCTGGTTTGGTCATGGATTTACCTTAATGAATAACAATAATAAATAGCAGATACTAAAACGTCACGGTGGCTTATTCGTAAAAATAAGATATCGTGACGTTTTATAAAATACAAAAATAGTTTGGCTTAATAATTTGTTTTAAAAAACTATTCAGGCAATTTCGTTGTTTCTGGTAGCCAATCTGCCATATCGTCTGGCAATGGCGCAGTAATGGTCTTGTAGCCTGGAATGTCTAAGCGCCATGCATGTAGACATAGACGATGGACACCTGATTTGTCATGAACGTTGTATTTGTCATCACCCAAGATGGCATGACCAATATGTGCCAAATGCACACGGATCTGATGAGTGCGTCCCGTCAATGGCTTAGCTTCAATTAAGCTTACTGGCTGACTATTAATCGTAAAGCGATCATGGATAATAATATCCGTCTGGCTTTCTTTCGCTTGTGGGTCTTGGCTATCTACTTTTACTCGGCGCTCACCACTGGCAAGCGTATATCTTAACAATGGCGCATTGATACGCTGCTCATTAAGCGCAGGCTGTCCTTTGGCAAGACACAGATAGTGCTTCTGAATGGTCTTGTCTACCAAATGCTGCTGCAACACTTTGAGCGTTGAGCGTTTTTTGGAAATCATCAGTAGCCCTGATGTGTCTTTGTCGATGCGATGGATCAGCTCTAAGTATTTTTTACCCGTCACTTCACGCATCGCTTCGATAACCCCAAAGTCCAAGCCGCTACCGCCATGCACAGCGATACCAGAAGGCTTATTCAGCACTAGCAAACCGTCATCTTCATAGACCACACGAGCCAGTAAGCTTTTGGCGAACTCGGTACTAATAATTGGTTTTTCGCGCGTTGCTAGCTCTACAGGGGCAATACGTACCACATCTTCACGCTGCACTCTATCGTGTGCTTTACAGCGTTTATTATTGACACGTATCTCATCTGAGCGAATCATTTTATAGATATGTGATTTTGGCAAACCTTTTAAACGGTTTAACAAAAAGTTATCCAAACGCTGATCGTGTTGATGGCGCGTTACTTCGAGGTAGTTCACCTTACCGAAGTTGCTAATCTCATCGTCAGCGCTTTGTGGGCGTGTTTTGCTATTAAAAATAGCAGGGGCTTCATGGGTAGTAGCGTCGTCAGTCATTTTTGAGTTTGTCATTTTTAGTTAGGTATTTACACAAAGATTTGCTATAGTTTAGCATGTTGAGCGACAATTAAGCAGAGGCGACAGCAATAATCATTGTTGTTACAAATAGTTGACCACCATTTTATTGCCTGTTAGTTTTCTACTACTTGCCAGTAAAGCGGTTGACACTACTTATCCTGCTGACCTGACACGTTTCATCTGATTTTAGGGCGCGTTATTTATTTAGAGGTATTACTTACCAAATATAGCCCTACAAATTAAAAATACTGTACTGAATGTTATTCGGTACCATAAAATAAATAGTGACACTAAATACCATCGCGTTAATAACCCTGATAATAAATCAGCTTATTAACCGGTTACAACACAACACTGACTCACTAATTGCATGACAACGACCGTACTCGATAACCAATCATTATTTAATGACTATTTATCTGATGGTTCTTTATGCCAGCATAGTTGAGCAAGTATGGGTAGTTTAGCGTTAGGATCGAAAAGTATATCGATAGCTGCCTAAGTATTGGTGGTCAAACAGATGACGATAACAATGTAAATAAGATACCACGCTGACAAGCTGGTCCATTACTCTGTTTGCCAAGTACGCCCCGCTGATAACAAAAGCTGCGACACCTAACCTTGAAACACCCAAGATATTATTGACGTTATACAAAGAACGATAAACAAAGAGTAACCAATTGCTTCGCCTGAATAAACAACCGCTGAATGACGCCACTATATAGTAGCAATCATGACCGCGATATTATTGTTAGACTTTGATGGATGAATGGCAACAGCACCATGCCTTTTTAATATCAGTATTTTTTAGAACTGTAACTGACCCTCGCCCACGCTTACAACGTGCGCTGAAATCACTACCAATAGAACGTACTGAGAACAAAAGCGCTTCGACTCGCTGACCCAATCATATATGTACCAAGTTTACTAATGATAAAATATAAGTACCGTAGCCTTACACCCTATATTACTGATATTAACGTGAGCGCCGCTCATTACTTCAGGTAAAAAGAAGCCGTTGAAAAAGCCCATGTGCTT
Source organism: Psychrobacter nivimaris (assembly GCF_043419765.1). Lineage (NCBI taxonomy): Bacteria > Pseudomonadati > Pseudomonadota > Gammaproteobacteria > Moraxellales > Moraxellaceae > Psychrobacter > Psychrobacter nivimaris. The sequence goes on from NZ_JBHOFX010000003.1 coordinate 192,718, forward strand.
TATGAAACCCACGATTTACGTTCTATCGTTAATGAACATCTACACACGCTAATCACAATATTAGCCACACTTGCCACTATGTCCTAAAGACTGTCTTATCGTTGTTATGCGTACTCATAGGATACAAATATGAAACGCATTTTGATCAACGCTACTCAAAACGAAGAGATTCGTGTCGCCTTATGTAAAGGCAATCATCTGTACGATTTCGACCTAGAAAACCGTACTCGCGAGCAAAAAAAATCTAACATCTATAAAGGTCATGTGACCCGTGTTGAGCCATCGCTCGAAGCAGTATTTGTCGAATATGGTTCTCAGCGCCAAGGTTTTTTGCCAATTCGTGAAATCTCTGCTGAATACCTAAGCGGCAACCCACGTGACGAAAACATCAAAAAACTGATTAAAGAAGGCGACGAGCTAATCGTTCAAGTCGAAAAAGAAGAGCGCGGCAATAAAGGCGCTGCCCTATCGACGTATGTGTCATTAGCCGGTCGATACCTAGTATTAATGCCAAACAACCCTCGCGGTGGTGGTATCTCACGTCAAATCTCGGGCAAACTGCGCGAAGACATGAAACGCATGCTAAGCAACCTTGATTTACCAAAAGGCATGAGTGTCATTATTCGTACTGCTGGTATTGGTAAAACTCAAGAAGACTTGCAGCACGATCTAAACCACTTGCTCAATATTTGGCAAGCCATTCAAGAACAAAACCAAAAATACCCTTCACCGCGCTTGGTTCACCAAGAAGCGGGCGTTGTCACACGTGCTGTTCGTGATTATTTGCGTGATGATATTGCTGAGATTTGGATTGATAACGAAAACGCTTATATTGAAGCGGCTGGGTTTATCGATGCGGTAATGCCAAAACAAGCCGAAAAGTTACGCAAATATACCGATTATGAGCCGATGTTTTCGCGCTTCAATATCGAAAAGCAAATCGAAACCGCTTATCAGCGTGAAGTTCGTCTGCCCTCAGGTGGTTCAATCGTTATTGACCAAACAGAAGCACTAGTCTCTATCGACATTAACTCAGCTAAGTCAACCAAAGGTTCAGACGTTGCTGAGACCGCTTACCATACCAATTTAGAAGCAGCCGATGAGATTGCTCGTCAGCTTCGTTTGCGTGATATGGGTGGTTTGATCGTTATTGATTTCATTGACATGAATGACAATAAGCACCAAAAAGAAGTAGAAAAACGTCTAATTGACGCGACCAAATATGACCGTGCACGCGTTCAGTTTGGTGATATCTCTAAGTTTGGCCTAATGGAAATGAGCCGTCAGCGTCTACGTCCTTCATTAGAAGAGTCAACAGGCTATATCTGCCCACGTTGTCATGGCAACGGTATGATTCGTGACTTGCGCTCATTGTCGCTATCTATCATGCGTCAAATTGAGCAAATTGCCCTTAAAGAACGTCAAGGTGAAGTACAAGCAGAAGTCCCGACAGACATCGCTGCATTCTTATTAAATGAAAAGCGCGATAGCTTGGTTTACCTTGAGCAAGACAGTGGCACGCGTATCACTATTTTGCCACACGCGCATTTAGAATCACCAAACTTCAAGCTCCATTTCAACCGTGATGGCTTTGCACCATCGAGCTATGAGCGTATCACTGATACTCAGCAACAAGAGCACAGTGACCTTGGCTACAACGTTGACTGGCAGACTGCTGAAAAAGAACGTCCTGAACAGCAGCCTACTCGCCAGCCTCGTAAAACTGCAGATGATAAGCAGAGCCGCTCAAACACACAGCAGAATGCAGCCACGCAAACGCAGAACGATACGGTAAATCATAGCAATGATCGTCGTAATCATAAAAACACCAACGACATGTCGCTTGCACATGCACCGCAAGCTAATAAAACTGCTAGTGTTGCCGCTCCAGTAGTACCGCAGACACAGAGTGTCGAAGCTACTGCTCAACCAAAAGCCGTTGCGTGGTTATCAAACCTATTTGCTCAAGCACCGCAAGCTACTACGACGCCTAGTGTAAGTAGCCGAGATGCCGCTGAAGCAATCGAAGCGCTAGTAAACACTGGCGCGCAAAGCTTAGGCTCGTTTGGACAAGTGGATAGCAATGCATTGAATAATGCCGCTTCAACTGGCGAGCAGCCAACTCAACAAAGCAACAGTCAGAAAAACGACAGTCAACATTCAGATAACAACGTTAATCGTCAACAGGCGCGTCGTAATGACAGCGATACTGACGACAGCAGCAATGAAGACAGAAGAAGACGTAAGCCGCGTAAGTCTAGATCTTCTAAACCGCGTCAAAGAAAAGAGACAACTGACGAGAATACTGGCAACGTAAACAGTAGCTCAGAAAATACTGGCTCAAACAATGCTGATGACAAATCGTCTGATACTCAAGACCAAAGACAGCAAGACAAGCGTCAGAACGATAACAGACGCACGAACGATCGCAATCGTAATAACCGCCAAGATAGCAATCAACAGAGCAGCAATCGTAACGCAAGCGAGCGCAGTGATGCTGATAACGAAAACAGCTCTAAAGCAGATGAGCAAACTCGTACTAAGCGTAAATCGCATAGCCAACGCGGTTCACGCGGTAAGCTAGAGCGCGGTGAGACATTAACGGCTAACAGCGTTAAACAGAGCAAACAGCAGAACGCTAGAAACAACGATGCTGCCAATAGCAAAAATCAGCATAGTGCGCGCCGTAATCAGGACCCTAACGAAGTCGTGCTACAGGTTAATGAAGCGCCAACTGAGCTAAAAGCCCCTGAAGTGGTTCATCTATCTTTAGATGATAGTAAATCCACACAGGCCAAAACTCAGCCTAGTGAGAAGCAAAGCGCGACGAATAACGTAGCAAAAGATGAGCGTTCAAACGAAACCGCTGCTCAAAAACCTACTGATAAGCATAGTAGCAATGAGCAAAACACTGGTAAGCAAAACACCAGTGCTCCGAACACTGATAAGAAAAGTGATAATGCAAAAAGTACGGTGGAAGCAAATGCTAATCAGGTAAATGATGATAAGCGTGCATCTACCGAACAAGCTAAGGTGCAAAACGATACTCCTAAGCATGAGCAGGCTGCTGAAGAGAAAAAAGTACCTGTAGTTGTAGAAGCTCAATCGACCTCTACGAGTAACACCGAAAGTAAAGCGGAAGCTCCAACGTCGGTAACTACTGACGTAGAAGAAGCTAAAGAAACTCAGACTCCAAAACAGCAGGAAACCAGGACTGCTGAAAATGTGAGTAAGAGTGATGAAGCTCAAAATACTCAAGCTGATAGTAATAGTGCAAGCACAAGTAATGTGAGTAACTCAGCACTTGAGCTAACCCATGAAGCACTATTTGGCGCACGTTATGTGACTGCTGAGAAATTTGGGCAAGCAAGTAACGATCCACGTGTAGTACTCGCTCAGCAAGCCACTCAAGCGGACAAGCCAGCTGCTACTAATGTGTCAGCAATACGTGGTACGGTTGGTGAGTTTATTCGTGCCACGCTACCAAACGCGCAAACGCGCTTAGCGGAAGAAGGCATTATCAACTGCTTTATCGCGACTATTGCTTTGTATAATGAGCAATCTCAGAGTACTGCTAATAGCTCTGATGCTGCTAGCCAGAGCTTTGACTTTAGCAACTATGGCTATCAACCATTGGCTGCCGACTACCTTGCACGCTTTGAATCGATGACCCAAGCGGTCAGTCAATTCGCAGCCGCGCAAGGTAAGACAGACGTTGAGCCACGTGCTATCACTAAGCGTGCTAGCAATGATCCACGTGGTCAGCATCCTGATTATCAGGAACCAGCTGTATTGAGCGTACCTGCTGAACAAGCTATCGTCGAGCAAACCGAAACCGATAGCGAAGTCGATGCGCATGACGTTGAAGCAACTGCCCTCGCCAATCAGACACAGACAGAAAACGTCAGTGCTGATAGTGAGCACTTGCTAGAAGTCGAGCGCGCTCAGTCAGAAGCTAAGGATGTAGAAATCGAAACCCCTGCAGAGCAAACTGTCAATGAGGTAGAAGATGCTGCAGAGACTGAGCAGACGACTGAATCGGCAGTAGAAGAACCTACTAAAGAGGCTAGCAAAGACGACAGTCAGGCAGCTAAATCTAAGACGACTATAGCTAGCTATAAAAACATGATCGAAAATGTGGCTGAGCAATTGCTACCACAGACCGGTATGTTTAATCTGACTACGCCAAAAGTACCAAAGGCGCGCAGTCGTAAGCCTAAGACGGAGCATAAGAAGCCGACGCAGGCTGAAAAGCTCGCATCTGATGATACAGATAGCGATAGCTAGTTACATAAGCTCAAACGTAAAAGCCCCAAAGCTATTCGTAGCTTTGGGGCTTTTTATTTTAATACAGTCAAACTTACTTTCTAATTCAAACGAGAGACAATAAAAAGCAGATAAGCTTAGTGTGCAGAAGACGCTGTGTCATCTTTACCACGCATTTTGCCAATAGTAGTAACAATAGCAACCACAATAACGCCAACAATCAGTCCGACCAATCCATTTAACAATGACGCGGTTAACCCTTCAAATACCCCAGTAAGATGGGCAATGTCTTCTACACTATGATGCAAAAAGCCGATACCGTGAACGATAATACCGCCGCCCACCAAGAACATCGCAATCGTGCCCGCTATGGATAAAAACTTCATAAGCTTTGGCGCAGCTGCAAGCATAAACTCGCCAAACTTGCGCTTACTATCACCTGCTTGTGAGTTTTCAATCAAATGCAGACCCGCATCATCAATCTTTACGATGCCTGCAACTAAGCCGTAAATACCGACGGTCACGACAGCAGCCACTATCGAAAGTACGATGCCTTTTTGGACAATATCGCCACCAGCTGCTGTAATTGCGCCTAAAGAGATAACAATAATCTCAGCTGATAAGATAAAGTCTGTACGTATGGCACCTTTGATTTTGTCTTTTTCAAACGCGACCAAATCTACCGACTCATCTGCGTTAGCCTTTAAGCGGGCATTCTGCTCTTCATCATGAGGCAATAACTTCGGCCAAAATTTGTGAATGACCTTTTCAGCCCCTTCATAACTCAGGTATAGCCCTCCGATCATCAATAGCGGAGTAATCAACCACGGTATAAAATAACTGATCAATAGCGCCGCTGGTACTAAAATCACTTTGTTCACGGCAGAGCCTTTGGCTACTGCCCAAATGACGGGGAGCTCACGATTTGGCTTAACCCCTGTGACCTGCTCGGCATTGAGTGCTAAATCATCACCAACTAAGCCCGCGGTTTTTTTAGCGGCAACTTTGGTCATGACGCTCACATCATCCATTAAGACGCTGATGTCATCGAGTAAGGTTAATAAACTGGCACCTGCCATGTGTGCTCCTTAAAGCAAATTTGTTAAAGTAAGTTGTTCTCAAATGGTTTATACAACGCATTTTATATAGATTTTTATAAAAACAATGCGATTAGCCTTAGACTACAAGTTCAAGCAACTATGTTAAATAGCACAAATGTATCTTGTTTTTTGAATTTATGTTGATAGCTATTCTTTAAAGTTGGCTTTATTGATACTTCTTGGCAGTCTTCCGTTCGCTATTATTTGGCGTAAATATGGTAATATGAAGGCTGTTATTACCTATCTTTTATTATCAATAAGTTATAAAAACTTCTTCAATGTTAGACCTTTAAAACACTGCCAAGACACATTACTATATAGAAAAGTTTATAGCGCTTTTTATAACGAACTCATGATTAGGCGCGACGCCTATAGGAAACCCGTATGCCGTTCCCCACTATCAAAAATACCACCTTGCGTAATCCTCTTTCTCGTACCGTTCTATCTCGTTTTATGATGAGTGCGCTGTTAGTTGGTATTGCTGCTGGCTGCTCAAACAATGCCGCTGATGCAACCAGCAATACCAGTGTTGTAAACGCTGCACAGACAAAAGCCACTGCTACTAAGCCGTCAGCTGGTAATGATGCAACCGTGGTGCAAGCATTACAGGCGAACCTAAAAAGCTCTGGTATCGAGGAAACTATTGTCTCAGCCGTACCAACAGATATGGATGGTATTTATTGGGTGACCGCTGAAGGTTTACCTTCTTTCTTTACTGATAAAGCTGGCAAGCATATTATTCAAGGACAGATCATCGCTGTGGGTGATGCCGCTCCGGTCGATATCAGTGCTGCCCTAGTTGCTACGACAGCACAAGAAGCGCTAAAAGCCGTCGATAAAAAAGACATGGTGATTTATCCAGCAAAAGGCGAAACCAAAGCCGTCATCTATGCCTTTACCGATGCGGATTGTGGCTACTGTCGCAAACTACATTCAGAAATGGATGATATCAATGCGCGCGGTATCGAGGTTCGTTATCTGGCATGGCCACGCAGTCAAGAGTCTGTACCAAAGATGGAAGCGATCTGGTGTAGTCAGGATCGCAAAGCTGCGATGGATCAAGCAAAAATCGGTGCCAACGTACAAGCCCCTAGCTGCGCCAACCCTGTACAAGAACATATGGCTCTAGGCTCAAGACTTGGGGTGCGCGGTACGCCTGCGGTGTTTACCGAGACAGGACAACAAGTAGGTGGCTACTTGCCTGCAGCAGAATTGGCACAAGCAGTAGGCGCTAACTAATCATATGAATTACCAGTATTAATCACTCATATTAGAGTGACTAATACTGGTAACCAAGCATAAATGACATATACATATGCCAAACAAGATTGAAGCTACTGCTTTTTTATAATCGTCAGCTGATATAACCTTGATGACGTTGTCTTTATAACATTGGCTTTTATGGTATTAGCCTTTAGAACATTGCTCTTTATGAGATTGTATAGACGTCACAATGCCTTGTCGGTATGATACGATAAAGCGCGATGCAAAATGAGCAACACCCTTTTTATTTGAGCTTTTTTTATTCAACTATGATGAAGTAGATAGGCAGGCAGCACTAGACAATGCGCACAGACATTCTGTTTGATGTCGCAGACTTATTTGACACTGTCACCGCTTATACTGACTTCATTGTATTTAACCTCTTGAGGATACTGTGAGTAATTCCATCAAACTAGCGATACTTGGTCTGGGCACCGTCGGAACGGGCGTGATCAATCTGATCAATGACAATTTAAATGAGCTAAAACGCCGTAGCGGACGCGACATTATTATTACCGAAGTTGGTACGCGTCGTCAGCGTGATGATATTGATACCAATATCATGCAAAACAGCGATCTGATGGCAATTGCCGCAAGCGACAATGTCGATATTGTTATCGAAGTGATTGGTGGGACTACCTTAGCCAAAGACGTCATTATGCAAGCCATTAAAAACGGCAAGCATGTGGTTACGGCAAACAAGGCTCTACTCGCTGAACACGGTAATGAGATTTTTGCTTTCGCTGAAGAAAACAATGTGCATGTTGCTTATGAAGCAGCGGTAGCAGGCGGTATTCCAATTATCAAGGTAATGCGTGAAGCACTTGCCGCCAACAAAATCGACTGGCTCGCTGGTATCATCAACGGTACTGGTAACTTTATCATGACCGAAATGCGTGATAAGGGTCGTCCTTTTGCTGACGTATTGAGCGAAGCACAAGAGTTAGGTTACGCAGAAGCAGATCCTACTTTTGATGTTGAAGGTATTGATGCTGCTCATAAATTGGCGCTACTTGCCTCAATCGCATTTGGTATCCCGCTACAGTTCGATAAAGTTTACTGTGAAGGTATTACTGGTATTACCCTGCAAGACGTGAACTATGCCGAAGAGCTTGGCTACCGTATCAAGCATTTAGGGTTTGCCGTTCGCCGCGATAGCGAAAACGATGGTGATGCAGGGGTTGAACTACGAGTACACCCGACACTTATTCCACAAGACGCGCTATTGGCGAACGTCAATGGTGTAAAAAACGCAGTATTAGTCAACTCACATCCACTTGGCCAGACGCTCTATTGCGGCGATGGCGCTGGGGCTGGTGCAACTGCTTCTGCAGTGATGGCCGATGTCATGGATTTGGTTCGTGTATTAGGTAGCAAAGACCGCGACGATCAGAGCAACACTGGACATCATGTCCCGCATTTAGCATTTATCCCTGACCAGCTATCAGACACACCTATATTGCGTGCTGATCAGATGGTAACTGGCTATTATTTGCGGGTGCATGCTTATGATAGCCCAGGCGTACTGGCAGATATCACGCGCATCCTAAGTGATGCCGGTATCAATATCGATGCAATCTTGCAAAAGCCTGCGCATAAAGTAGGTCAAGTGCCAGTGATTATTCTGACGCTACCTGTGGTCGAGAGTCAGATGAATCTTGCTATCGAAAAAATTGAAAAGTTAGAGACAATTACTGATAAAGTGGTACGCATACGATTAGATGAGCTAGCATAAACCAAATACTGAAGAAGACAGATGCTTATAATATAAGCAAAGCTAGCCAATCGGCATCTGATTTCTTGGTAGATACTTAATCAAAACGCACAACAAGGAATAATAACGATGTCAAATGATGCAATTGTAATCCTAAACGGCGCACGTACACCAATGGGTGGCTTTCAAGGCGCACTAAAAGACATGAGTGCTACCGAGCTGGGCGCCGCCGCTATCAAAGCTGCTGTCGAACGTTCAGGTGTTAGCGCTGACAGTGTTGATGAAGTCATTATGGGTTGTATCTTGACTGCAGGTCTGGGTCAAGGCCCTGCTCGTCAAGCCATGCGTAAAGCAGGTCTACCAGATGCAACTGGTGCTGTCACAATCAATAAACTTTGTGGTTCAGGCCTAAAAGCAGTCATGCAAGCGCATGATGGTATTAAAGCAGGCAGCTTCAACGTCGCTGTTGCAGGTGGCATGGAGTCAATGACCAATGCACCGTATATCATGCCAGGTTCACGTGGCGGCTATCGTATGGGCCATAAAGAAGTCAAAGACCATATGTTCTTAGATGGCCTAGAAGATGCTGATACTGGTAAGCTAATGGGTATGTTTGCTCAAGAAATGGCTGATGAAAAAGGCTATACACGTGAGCAAATGGATGAGTTTGCTATTGAGTCATTGAACCGTGCGCTGACTGCTATTAAAAACAATCACTTTAAAGATGAGATCGAGCCTGTTACGTTTGCAACGCGCAAAGGCGAGCAAACTGTTGATACCGATGAGCAACCTGCCCTTGCTAACGCTGATCGTATTCCTACTTTGCGTCCAGCATTTGCTAAAGACGGTACAATCACTGCCGCAAACGCCAGCTCAATCTCAGACGGTGCTGCTGCAGTCGTAGTAATGAAAGAGTCACAAGCGAAAGCTGAAGGCCTAGACTATCAAGCTCGCATTGTTGCTACTGCCTCAAACTCACGTCACCCAAGCGAATTTACTATTGCGCCAATCGGTGCCATTGAAAAAGTACTATCAAGTGCTGGTTGGTCAGTAGATGATGTGGATCTATGGGAAATCAATGAAGCCTTTGCAATGGTTACTATGGCTGCGATGGACGAGCTGAAACTTGACCATGCCAAAGTAAATATCGAAGGCGGTGCATGTGCCCTTGGTCATCCAGTAGGCTGTTCAGGTGCTCGTATTCTAATTACGCTTATCAACTCTCTAAAACGTACTGGCGGTAAAAAAGGCATCGCAACACTATGTATTGGTGGTGGTGAAGCGGTAGCCGTAGCTATTGAACTTGCTTAAATAAAGCATGTCTAACTGACTTAAAGTAAGTTAGCTAAATAATACTTAGATAATTATTGTTTATTAAGAAACCGCATTGCTAATGGTAATGCGGTTTTTTTGTGTTTGCTTTCTTTCGATGAATGTCGAATATTACTCTGTGTAAAGACTCGTTAACTTCTACCCCCTCCTATGTTATGCCACTTACAGCCTATTACACGCAATTACTGCAAGCGCACACTTTGCTACCTTGCTCATATATCTCATCAAAAATCACGGTGTTAGGATAGCTACAAGTTGATAGGGAAGCTATTCATCTGGCCTACCGTTAACTGTAATAAATATGGTTTTACTAAAAATTAATAACAACATCAACCATTACATTATAAAAACAAACTCGCAAAAAAGGAATATAACAATGAGTCAACTAATTCGTTTAAAAGATATTCAAGCTACTCATCAAGACTTAATTGGTGATGACTATTATGATCCAACGCACAAAACTGCTTACGGTATCAATGAAGAGAAAATCGGTAAAATCGAAGGTGCTCTAGTAGAAGATACCACTGGGCGTATTCGTTACTTAATCGTAGATGCAGGCGGCTGGTTTAGCTCAAAAGAAGTACTGGTACCAGCAGGTTTAGCACGTATCGTTGGTGACGATGTCTTCTTTGATAGCTTGACCAAAACGCAAGTAGAAGCCATGGAAGTATACGATCACGACTATCAATACAGCTATAAAGAGCAGTACGAAAGAGATCGTCAAGCATTTACTGCTGACACACTCCCTGTAGAAGATCGCGTTGATATTGCAGATCATTCTTATGATGCACCAAATACGTTAGAGCTATTGGAAGAGCGTCTGACAGTCAACAAAGACCGTATTGTCGCTGGTTTAGTAAAAGTAGGTAAGCACGTCGTCACTGAAGAACGTAATGTCGATATAGATTTAGAAGAAGAACATGCCAATATCCAACGTACTAGCGTAGATCGTCCAACAGATCGTCGTATTGGCGACCTTGATGCTACTGAAACAGTTGAAGTTGAACTACAAGCTGAACGTGCTCGCGTCAGCAAAGAAACCTATGTTTCTGAAGAAGTAAATGTCGGTAAAACGACCGATCACCATACCGAAACCCTAATTGAGACCATTCAACGTGAAGAGCTAGATGTTGATGGCGATGGCAATGTGGTTGACCGTGAAGGTAACTTGGTAGACCGTGATGGTATCACAGCAGAAGACGTGCGCCGTGCTCGTGGCATGTAATATGCTAATAAGTCATAGTTTAACGACGTAAGCTTCCTATACCGTCAGTTAAATATGATGATAGTAAGTAGCTAAGCTCATATGTTTAGCCATTAAGATCAGAGCATGTCTCTGGTCTTTTTTGTATTCATAACATGAGCGAATGGTTTATAGTATTCAATGTAGCTAGTTATATATATGGTCGTTTAACATATAACGTTTGAAATTATTAGAAATTCATCATTTTATAATTATAAAGGAATAACAATGACTACTGAAAATGGAAACAGCCTTTACCAAGATAACTTGGATAAAGAACAAAATATCTCAACGAAGCAGACGAACAATACTGTCAATATTGGACACTTAGAGCTATTAGAAGAACGTCCTGTGATTAACAAAGAACGCTTGGATGTGGGTAAAGTGACCGTCACCAAGCATTCACGTACTAAAACTGTTGAAGTGCCAATTGAGTTGGTAGAAGAATATATCACCATTCGTACTGAGTACCATGACGCAGAGAGCCAAGATTTACTCTCTGGTAACTATGATAACAAAGACATATTGCGCCACGTCGAGCCTTCTTTGGATAGCAAAGCTGTAGTGACCATTAATGGTAAACAAATAGAGATTGGCGATGAACCGATTGATATTGTGCTATCTCGCCAAGTGGCTACTATTACCAAAGACACCTATGCTATTCAAGACATCGAAATCAACAAAAGCACCCATGTACATACTGACAGCATTAAAGTAGAGCTCAAGCATGAAGAGTTAGATGTGACTGAAGAAGGTCTATTGGCTCATGGTTCTGATACAACTCCGTTAAAATAAGCGCTTATAGTTTAGCCACTACGAACTTGTATGATTGATAAAGATTATTTCACAGCATGAAAAAGCAACGCTATCCTAGCGTTGCTTTTTCTAATGCCTATCACTTACTAGGTATTGCAGACCAACTATGAGGCTTCATTACACTCGAATGTATTAACATTTGACTCATCTGCACCAGCAGTACGCATGACGCCAGTTTTACGAGCTTCATGCCCTACGCGCCACTGTGTGAAGCCTTGACCACCATCAATTGCGGTCGCCACTTCAAACACTTCAGGATTACTACCTTCATTGGTTTGGTTCAACGTTACTGTACCCATGTCAGTTGCGACAACAACTTGATTGGCATCTTCTTTATAAGTCGCCTCAACTTTTAGTTCAGGTGTACATAGATACGACATCTGCATCACGCCGCTGTTTACTGAAGCGGTGGTATCACCTTCTACTTCGTTAAGTGAAGCATCTTCAGTATCGACAACGACATCGCTGGGTTCAGCAGGCTCCGCTGACATTGGAACGGACTCTTCTGTATTAGCACCCTCTTCCATGCCCGACTCTGGCTCTGCCTGTTGCTGACAAGCACTGACCGTCAAGGCGCCAGCCAACAAACTTGTTAAAACTACTGAGCTGCGTACTTTTTTTAAGAATTCTACACTCATGACACTCTCCCAAATAAATATGTTAAACACTATAGCGTGTCCATAAATTCACGCCTATGCTGAATTTGTAAGTAATCAATACAAAGTGTTTGTTGGTCTTAGTCTAGCAAGTTTTAAGTTTGCATAAGTTATCTAACAGATATGAAAAAGCCCCTATCTACTTAAGATAAGGGCTTTTTCAGGTAAAGGCTGTCTCTAATAGCAGTTCAGTAAATAGCTAATAACTTGCTATGATTAACGACTAGATTTTACCATGACACTGCTTGTACTTAAGACCTGAGCCACAAGGACACGCTGCATTACGGCTGATATTCATACCTGCATATGGGTTTGGTTCATTAGCATTACTACCGTTACCTGCTATAGCAGTAGCACCAACGCCAGCTGCGGCAGCTCCACTGTTTAGAGTGCGGCTTTGTGGTTGCGGCTGAGCAGCTGAACCACTCGCATTGCTATCCAAGTTATCTACATCGTCATGCTCAAACTGCATTTGCATATGGGCAGCGTTCTCACGTTGCTGAATTTCTAATGCTTCTAGTTCTTCTTTGGTTGGGATATGTACACGTGACAAGTCTTGTACGGTCTCAGACTTAATCGCACCAAGCATCATTTGGAACAATTCAAACGACTCACGCTTGTATTCTTGCTCAGGGTTTTTCTGTGCATAACCACGTAAATGAATCCCTTTGCGTAGCTGATCCATTTGCGTTAAGTGCTCTTTCCAATGCTTATCTAGACTCTGTAGCATGAAATGACGCTCAAGCTGAGCGGCGTCTTTTTCACCCATCTGCTCACGGCGACTGTGATAACGATCTATCGCCGTTTGAACGATTTTCTCACGCAGCCCTTCTTCATCCAGACGACGATCTTCATCCAACCAATCGTTAATCGGCATTGAAATTTTGAACTCGTCTTCTAACTCATCTTCTAAGCCGTCAATATTCCACTGATCATCAATAGAGCCAGGTGGAATAAACTGATTGATCATCGCGTTATATACTTCATGATGCATCACTTCGATGGCTTCTAATAAGTCCATCTCTGCTAATAAATCATCACGCTGACCATAGATAACTTTACGCTGCTCATTGGCAACATCATCGTATTTCAGTAGGTTTTTACGAGCATCAAAATCGCGACTCTCAACTTTGCCTTGGGCGTTTTCGATCGATTTAGAGACCATTTTATGTTCGATGGCTTCATCTTCTTTGAGGCCCATCGCACGCATCATATTGACCACGCGATCGCCTGCAAAGATACGCATCAGATCATCTTCAAGCGATAAGAAAAAGCGTGACATACCAGGGTCACCCTGACGACCAGCTCGACCACGTAGCTGGTTATCGATACGACGTGACTCATGGCGCTCAGAGCCGATGATATGTAAACCACCAGCTGCTACGACTTGGTCATGTTTGACTTGCCATTGAGATTTTAGACGCTGCATCTCTTCTGGACTCACCGCATCGATATCTTCGATAAACGACTGCCAGTTACCACCAAGGATAATATCCGTACCACGGCCTGCCATGTTGGTGGCGATCGTGACTGACTTTGGACTACCTGCCTGTGCGATAATTTCTGCTTCACGCTCATGCTGCTTGGCGTTTAAGACGTTATGTTTGACACCTTCTTGGTCTAGCAAGTAAGACAATTCTTCACTGGCCTCAATCGTCGCGGTACCAACCAGTACTGGCGCGCCCTTGGCTTGAATTTCTTTAATTTCGCGAATGATGCCTTTGTATTTGCCTAACTTGGTTAAGAAAATTTGGTCATCCATATCGATACGAGCAATTGGCTCATGCGTTGGAATCACGATGACATCTAAATCGTAAGTCGATTTGAACTCGGCAGCTTCGGTATCAGCGGTGCCTGTCATACCAGACAATTTGTCATATAAACGGAAATAGTTCTGGAATGTCGTGGTTGCAAGCGTTTGGTTTTCTGCTTGGATCTCAACGTTTTCTTTCGCTTCTACTGCTTGATGCAAGCCTTCTGACCAGCGACGACCAGGCATTGTACGGCCAGTGTTTTCATCAACGATGACCACTTCGCCTTCATCCACGATATAGTGAACGTTTTTGACAAATACGTGATGCGCACGAATGGCCGCTTGAACGTGAGCCAAAAGTGGCAAACGACTTGGGCTATACAAGCTTTCGTTCTCACCCAGCTCACCGACTTCGATTAAGAAGCGCTCGATTTTTTCATAGCCTTTTTCACTGATCTCAATCTGGCGATTTTTTTCATCAATCCAGAAGTCTTCTTCTTCGTTGTTCTTGTTCGCTTCTTCGTCTTTTGAACGGATTAGCACAGGAATAATCGTATTAATCAACGCGTACATGCGTGATGAATCTTCAGCTTGACCCGAAATAATCAGCGGCGTACGAGCTTCATCAATCAAGATTGAGTCAATTTCATCGATAATACAAAAGTTTAGCGGGCGCTGTTTTTTCTCAGCAAGACTAAAGACCATGTTATCGCGTAGATAATCGAAACCGTATTCGTTATTGGTACCATAGGTAATGTCGGCTTGATAAGCTTCGATTTTTTCTTGTGGCGGCTGCTGTGAGTAAATCACACCAACAGTCATACCCAAAAACCCAAACAACGGACGGTTCAGCTCAGCATCACGTGCAGCCAAATAATCATTGACCGTGACTAGATGAACCCCTTTACCGCTGATCGCATTTAGGTACATGGCCAAGGTTCCCATTAGGGTTTTACCTTCACCAGTTTTCATCTCAGCGATTTTACCTTCGTGCAAGGTGATACCACCGATCAGCTGCACGTCATAGTGACGCATGCCGTTGACACGTAATGATGCTTCGCGGCAGACGGCAAATGCTTCTGGCAATAATGCATCTAAGCTTTCGCCTTTTTGATGTCTGGCTTTAAATTCTTCAGTTTTTTGTTGTAGTTGCTCATCAGACAGGGCTTGTATTTCAGCCTCTCGTGCGTTGATCTTGCTGACCACTTTACGCATGCGTTTTAATTCGCGGTCATTTTTGGTGCCAACCACACTGCCTATAATCTTTGATAACATAATTTTTTGACCTATGGAATATTCGATAATTAGTGCGCATTAGCCAAAGCTTAGCTCTCTGCCTTGTCATCACCCGACTAAGTACTACCTAATTTAGTATCGCCCAATTAAGTGTGCCGTCATTATATATGGTTATGACGCTGATGGATACAAGGGCAGCGAGTAGATATTTGCCACAGTAAAAACCTAGTAGGACGTGTTAAAATAACGAATACCTTGTTAAATTTCTTAGCTTTTTCAGCGACTTTTTTTGTTTGTCATAGTTCGATTTTTATACGCTTGCTACCACTGCGTCTTGGCTTAAAATTTGCTGTTAAGCCATTTCTCTATAAGTAATTGGCATATCGATAAAGCCAAAGCTATCTATCAAACTCATATATAAGACAAATGACCCTTTAGTATTTCTATCACAAAATACTCATTACCACTCATTAAAGCACTATAAGAGACTCTGCATGACCGTAAAGCCATCTGAACAAAATCAGTCGTCAAATCCTAATCCATCAGAAAAACTCTTATCAAAACAAGAAAGTTCTGACTGCTTAAGTATAGGCGATGCCGTCTATAACCTAGCAGACCATACGCCGATGATGGTGCAATATCTAACCATGAAAGCCAACTATCCACAAGCATTGCTCTTGTACCGGATGGGTGACTTCTATGAGCTGTTCTTTGACGATGCCAAGCGAGCAGCGCAAATATTAGATATCACATTGACGCGCCGCGGTACGGATAAAGCAGGCAACACGATAGCCATGGCGGGTGTACCGTTTCATGCAGCCGATAGCTATATGGCACGCTTGATCGCTGCTGGTCAGACAGTAGTTGTATGCGAACAAATTGACGAATCGACAACTGGCAACGCTGATAATAAGTCCAATGTCCCTGCGATGGGCGACAAGCAAAAGAAAGACAAAAGTAAATCTGCTGCTGGTAGCATCATGCGCCGTGAAGTGGTTAAAACACTTACCGCAGGTACTATTACTGATGACGCATTGATTGCACCTAATCATACGCCGACTGTGGTCGCCATCGATATTGCGACTATGAAAACGCAAGACAACAGCCAGACGTTACAAGCAGCCGTTAGCCAGATGGATTTGGCTGCAGGTACACTGACTACCCAGATATTGATAGCAGATAAAAGCGATATAGATGGCTTGCAAACTCAAATGCTTACTGTATTGGTGCGTTTTGCGCCCAGTGAATGCATCATTAGTGAAGCACTTATTGATAGCGTTGGCGGCAGTATTGGTGGCACTGATACAGAGTGGCTACTGTGGTTACGACAAAATCTGGACTGCCCTATTATAGAAGTCGCTGCCAATGACTTTCATCGTGAGCATGCCAGTGACACGCTTTGTCAACAGTTCGAAGTCCAGCGTCTCGATGGGTTGGGCATTCATGAGGCTCCACTTGCGCAAACCAGCTGCGCTGCGCTTATCCACTATGCGCGCCAAACCCAGCAGCGCCACGTGCCTCAAGTCAACCAACTCATCGTCGAGTATAGTGATGACTACCTAATTATCGATGCCAATAGCCAGCAAAACCTTGAGCTATTTACCCCTGTTAGTAGCAATGGTACTTCTTTGATATCTGTGCTAAATCACTGTCAGACTCCGATGGGCAAGCGTTTACTCGTGCAGCAAATGAAGCGCCCACTTCGTCAACATTCACGTATCAATATGCGTTTGGACGCGATAGCATCTCTATTGAATACAGAACATGCACCAAACAATCTTGAGCAAACATTAGCAAATAGCGTAACCAAGAATACACTGGTCACGAGCATACGCGAGACGCTACATGCCATCGGTGATGTTGAGCGCATTAGTAGTCGCATCGGTCTGATGAGCGCTAAGCCCCGCGACTTGCGTAAACTTGCCGAGGGTATCGCTAGTAGCGCACAGCTGACTACTCTATTGACAACATCGGGTATCAGTCATGAAGACGCTGGCCTGCTACCAATGCTAATGCAGCAATTGCCAGATCAACTACCTGCTGTTCAATCCGTCGCCGAATTAATCGAGCGCGCTATTGTCATTGAACCACCTGCGCATATCCGCGATGGAGGAATGCTAGCGGCGGGCTACGATGAAGAGTTTGATCGTCTTACCCACTTGCATGACAATATTCAATCGACGCTAGACGAGATGTTAGAGCGTACCCGTCAAGACAATCAATTACCGAGTCTAAAAGTCGGCTTCAATAAAGTCAGCGGCTTCTATTTTGAGTTGCCCAAAATGCAGGCAAAGAACGCCCCTGCCCACTTTATCCGTCGGCAAACACTTAAAAGCAGTGAACGCTTTATCACTGATGAGCTAAAGGAAGTCGAGACAGAATATCTAAGTGCCCAGTCCTTAGCGTTGGCGCGTGAAAAGCAGCTGTATCAAGAACTCTTAAATCAATTAAACCAACACTTGGCTGAATTACAACAGCTTAGCGCGGCTATTGCCCAATTAGATGTGCTAAGCAATTGGGCCCAGCTTGCCATGACGTATAACTGGCAGCGCCCAATCATGGGTCTACATACAAAAGACCAAAGCGAAACAGTGGCCAAAAGTCAAACCAACATTGATATTCGTCGAGGACGTCATGTTGTGGTTGAAGCGGCATTGAATCAAACGAATGCGAATAGTAGGAACGGTAATTCGTTAAGTACAAACCACTTTGTCGCCAATGACTGCGCACTAGGTAGCGCCAATGCTGATGAAGGACACCCAGAAAGATTACTTCTGATTACCGGCCCTAATATGGGTGGTAAATCTACCTATATGCGCCAGACCGCCCTGATTGTACTGCTCGCGCATTGCGGTAGCTTTGTGCCAGCTGAGCATGCGAATATTGGTGACATTGATCGTATTTTTACTCGTATTGGTTCAGCTGATGACTTGGCTGGTGGCAAATCGACCTTTATGGTGGAAATGATTGAGACGGCCAATATCTTAAATCAAGCTACCAATAAATCACTGGTATTAATGGACGAAGTCGGTCGTGGTACTGCCACCACTGACGGTTTGGCCATTGCCCATGCCTGTGTCAATCGCCTAGTCGAGATTGGCTGCCTGACATTATTTGCCACTCACTATTTTGAACTTACCCAATTAACGAGTGACATTGGCAAGCATCATGCTGACATCCGTAATGTCCATGTAGCAGTCAGTGAGGTTGATGGTCAATTATTGCTATTGCACCAAATTAAAGATGGTGCAGCGAGTTCTAGCTTTGGATTACATGTCGCAAAAATGGCGGGCATCCCTACTCAAGTGCTAAATGATGCTAAGCGCTATTTAGCAGACAACTTACAGTCAGACCATTTAACCGTAGATAAAGCACAAACTATTGATGATAAAAATGAATTAGCTAAGTCAGTAAAGGATAAACGGCAAGAGAGTTATAATGATGCTACTCTAGATAAAGAAATAACTCATACTTCTCAAGCGACAGACATAACGGACAATTCAAAACAAAATCAGTTATTTAGCCTAAAAGATGAGCTGAGTATGATTGATCCTGACAGTCTGACACCTAAACAAGCGCATGATTTACTTTATCACTTAAAGAAAATCATTAGTCATTAAAGGGAATTGTCAAAGTGTAGTAAAGGCGCTAAAATACGCTTTATTTTCCAACTATTCTATGTAGCCCTTATAGTTGATTTAATTTAGAAGAATTACAATGCAGCTAAGCGCAGAGGTATAAATAATACCTCAAGCAAGGTTGACACAGTAATTCTTTTGAAAGAGATTGACTATATCAGCCAATCCAATAACAGGTAGACCTCACTATGACCTTTGTCGTTACAGATAACTGCATTCTTTGCAAATACACCGACTGTGTAGAAGTCTGTCCTGTGGACTGCTTTTATGAAGGCCCAAACTTCCTAGTCATCGATCCTGATGAGTGCATCGACTGCGCGCTATGCGAGCCTGAATGTCCCGCCAATGCGATCTTCTCAGAAGATGAAGTACCGAAAGACCAAGAAATATTTACCCAGCTAAATGAAGAGCTGGCACAAAAATGGCCGAACATTACTGAGATGAAAGGGCAAATGCCAGAAGCTGAAAAGTGGGATGGTGTTGAAGGTAAGATTCAGTATTTAGAAAGATAACTGTTACTCTAAGATAACTCAATATATTGAGCTAATAAAAAACCACCTAATAGCGATATGCTGTTAGGTGGTTTTCTTTGCTTAGAAGATAAATATTATACTAGCCAAACACGCTATAGATTAGCATTGTGACTACAGGAATTAGGTAGATATATTGTTTCTATGTTACTACTACAACTCCAAGAACCTGTGCTGGTACGCAGCCATTTTATTTTTCTACCTGCCAATTTTGGATTGACTTTTGTTGAAACAATCGCCGTGATACTGGTCGTCAATAATAGTGGATTACTTATCTGAGCCATACCCATATTGTCGGATAATGTTACTCCCACTTGTGAACTACCTACTATCAGATTAGAAGCCGATGCTCGTGGGTCACACTCATGAGTGGCTAAACCAATAACAGCTTTACCTGTCTGTAAACACTCTTCTACGGTTAATCGCAGTTGTGCTAACTCACTCACTAATCTTGTTGCTTGGGTTTTACCCATATGAACTTGATACTGAGGAACAGCAATTGCTGCTAAAACTCCAATAATAGCGATCACTATCATTATTTCAATAAGAGTAAAGCCAGTTTGAGAACGATATACAGTCATATTTAGCTCACTCTAAAACATTGTATCTTTACTAAGCATAATTTGTGCCATAATGGCACAGTTAAACTAAGCTATCATAAGCTCGTTAATCTTTTGTTAGCTGATCATATATCATCATTTTAACTTTATTATTACCTACTACACCATTATCTGGTGTCCCGTTACTTAATAGCGCCACTACTCCACCTTCTTCATCTATAGCAGCCAATGATGACAACCCTGGTAAACTACCATCTCTATAATATACAACTGGAGATTTTGGTTTTTGCTGATAAGCAGTCATCGCATAGCCATAACATTCGGCTATTTGACTTATATCACATGTAACTTTTTCATCCATTGACAATATATTAGGTGTAGGCTTAGCTACCATCGCTCTAACTTGCTGTGCAAGGTCAATAGCGTTGCCTGACAAACCAGCAGCAGAAGCAAGTCCATCATAGTTAAAAGCAGTATAGATATCACCAACACCGGTTAAACCTGTCTCTACATAATTATATGACACTTCATCTTTCATCGCTGAGCTAGATACAAAACGCAAACTAGTATCTATAAAACTATATTGTTGAACAATGATATCTTTGTAGGATTGCTCCTCATTCAATCGACTAATTACTTCTCCTAATAAACAGTACCCTAAATTAGAGTAACTGGTCTTACTATCAGGATCAAATCCTAGCATAATGTCATTAAGACCCGTCAAATTATCAGGACAAATATTTTTGCCAATACCAAACATATCATTACCAAATACACTATAGCGGTCAAATCCAGCACGATGTAATAACAACTGGCGAATAGTTATATGATTAATACGAGCATCCCTTGGATTATTAATGTCAGTAATAATATTAGATAACTTAGTATCTAAAGACAGTTTTTTATCTTTTATGAGATCTAATATAGCATCCGCCGTCCATAGTTTAGTAACACTAGCATAGCGAAATCGAGTTTTTTCGCTAATAGGGTTAGAAAGTATTGGATACTGTCCTACATAACCATTTTCGCAATGATATACCTTACCCATCTTATCAACATATGCTATTTGATTCGCTAGAGAGTTATGGTGTTGGGAACGATATTTTATTATATTAGAGAGCCATGTTGGACTATCATCACTACAACTTATCTGGCGAACAGATAACTCAGCACGTATTGGATAAGTTTTCAACCAAATTACGTTACGTGCTGAAGGATTGGCATAATAATATCCAAAAACTGAAACAACAGCTATCAAGATAACTACTGTTAAGATATCGCGCTTTTCAATATTTTGAAACATAGCTTATGTTCTTACTATTGGTATAATATAAATTATAATAATTACTTAATTAAGAAAATTTTACTCATAAAAAAAGAGACTATCGAAGTCTCTTTTTTCTATAGATTTGTAGTTTAGAATACCGCTATTAATCTATATCTTATTAAGGAGTACCAGCAGAAACAGTACATCCAGCTGGAGCATATTTTTGATCGACATTAGTACCACATGTCCAAGTACCCGTATTAGCGCGACTCCAAGTTAAAGTTTTTGTTGCAAGCGTACTAGCAGCATTATTACCGAAGGTCGCTACGATACTTGCAGTTCCGTTAGCATCGATAGTCGTAATAGGGAATCCTGCAGTTTTTGTAGTCGCTGCACCCAATAGGTTAGAGGCAGTTGCACCCAATTCACAAGTAGTAGCATTAGCAGGTGTGCCATTGTTGATAACAGCAGAAGTACGACCATTATTCATACAATCTTCAACAGCAGTTTTTAAATTGCCAGTCTCACCCATCACACGGCTTACTTGCGACTTAGCGATGTAGTTCTGGTACTGAGGAATAGCGATCGCAGCTAGAATACCGATAATAGCAATAACGATCATTAGTTCGATTAAGGTAAAACCTTTTTGAGCAGTGTTCATAAACATTCCTTATTGGAGTAGTACGAAGACAGATTCCTGATAGTCATCAAAATTTATCTGTCGATGATATAGCAAAATTGTTTCTTACTAATATTGTTGCATGTTGTGTGCCAAACTAACGGATAAGGCTATTAGTATAGATTTTTGATTGAGAAACAATAAAATTTGCTATAAGAAAATGACAATCGCTGTTTTATGTACTTAAAATGTCCAAAAATGTTACGCTTAAGCTGCTAAAAATTGTCAGTTTGACACTATGAGTAATAAAAAGTAAGAATGGCTGACGATTTTTGTCAGCCTTTATTTCCTCAGTGACCATTTATTTATTCCAGTCATCTCCAGTACTACAGACGCTACCCTTGCACTTAATACCCTGATAATTAAAAGTTAGGGTACCATCGCTACTCATCTGAGTATTAGCTTTAGGCACTGCAGTAATTACCCATTTAGAAGTTAGTGGATTCGGCGTGATGGCAACAGCATAAAGGGCTGTGCCTTGCTTAGGATAATCACCACCTAACCCTGTAAGAAGGGCATTACTATAAGCACCCTGCGCCAATTTGCGACTTTGAATTTCAGAAGCAATATTGTACATCTCACTCATCATATCAGTACGTTTGGTTTTAATAACATATCTTTGATAATTAGGATACGCAATAGTTGCAAGCACACCGATGATAGCTACTACTATCATTATTTCAACGAGAGTAAAGCCTTTAATATTATTGCGTTTATTGCTCAATTTAACGTTGCTTATATTTGTGATCATAGTATTCGCTTTCTTATTGCAGTCATGATGCATGAAACTATTAGTTAGTTTTTTGATAGGACTACCAACTTTCTTGACCAGTACCACAATTAGTAGATGCTGCCGTAATAGTTCTATCTTTGCTCTTGCATTGTGTGCCAGTGCTACTAGTCATAATAACGCTAGCATGTTCAGTAATACCCGTACTCTTGGGTGTAGCTACCATACGCCATGAACTACCTGCAGTAGAATATCCAGTCGCTGCGGGTGCTAGCGTATTACCTGTGTTGCCATCCACTAGAGTAATCAAGTAGCTGTAGTTTGTATTATTACTACCTCTCGGGACATAGATAGTCTTGTTATCAGTTGCGTCATAGCCATAACTTATATCACCATTACTTGCGAGATTTCTAGGTACAAAGCCTTTATAAGTTAAAGCGCTAGCTCGCCAACGATTAAGCTCTATTGCCAATTGCTGCATAGTTGCTTGGGCTTGTGACTCAGCGTTTCTCACAGCGTACTGTCTATAAGAAGGTATCGCAATCGCTGCCAAAATAGCAACGATAAAAACGACAACCATAAGCTCAATAAGTGTAAATCCTGTCTGATTTTTGAGCATTTGTCTATTCATAAGTTCGCCCTATTAGTCTACTTCATACCACGTTTTTGGTTGTAGAATGAAACGCTCATGAAATATCAATTCGGGCGCTGTACCGTTACCCAATATCTGATCAGCATTTGTCAGACCTTGTGCCTCATCTATTAAGCTATTACCACTCTTATTGCTATCAGAACCAAAACTTACTCTGTCAGTCTGGCGCTCTGCTAATGTCTGTGTACCGATAAGTAGACGTTGGTTTGTAAGCGTTGAACTACGTGGGCCTAGAGTTAGCTCCTGAATTCCCTGTCCTGCTCTAACGAATCCACCAGTACCGTTCTTAGAAGTATCATCTAAACAGATACCATAAGGTAGACAATACAACTGTCGCTCTGATCCACCTACAATTTTAGCAGTGCATGAATCTGTAGGACCGTAACTCATATCTGGGTTATAGACTGTGGTGTACAAGAAGTTGTCGATAACTTCAGACTTACCAATACCTTTTGTATATCTGACATTGTCGTAGCCATCGAAGCGTGTTAATGGATAGTACCAGCCTCGCTGAACACCTGACTGCATTGTACTAATGACATTATTCTTTTGGGCTAAACTATAGCCAGCTGTTGACCCGGTTCCTATCGCTGTCGGTAATTGAACCAAATTGCTGTCCGCTAGATCAACGACTTTTTGACCATTAATGTTACTAGCTGTCGTAAAGTTGCTAGCATAAAATACTTCATTGGCTTTGGTAACATCGCTATCTATAATTCCATAAAGTCGATCCGCATATGCAGTGGTATTACGTATTTTAGATAATGGTGAGCTGCGATCGCCTGAAATCACGTTGACCAGTGCAAATAATGTATTTGTGGTTGAATTACGGTAGAAGCTAACTACTGGACGTTCATAAAAACGATAAGCATACTTTTGACTTACCGTTGTCGCATGAGTACTTTTAAGCACGCGTGTTACTCGAGTATTACTAAATTTTGATTCAGGAGATGCTGTGCCTGATGTTACTGGCTTGACAAAACCAGCATTGGTAAAGTCCGCACGAAACACCTGACCACCCAAATCTGCAAAGTAGATATGGTCCATAAAACCGTCATTATCACGATCCAAAGTCGTAACACCACCAACAATACTGTTCTTCATGTCCGTAACTGTTTTAGTAGCCCCACTATCACTAGATGCTGACCATATTAATGCACCATCTTTTGCGTTGATAATGTAGACCGCATTACCTTTAGCTGAGGTTTTTGCAGAACAGCCACCTAACAACGAATCTACGATACCAACCTGAAAGCTTTCATTCTCATAACATGTATCATAACCACCACCAAATACCAGAACATCAGTCCCTGTATCTGAGCTACTGGTTTTAATTTTTGCTTTGGTCGGTTTTGCCCATATTTGCCCCATGCGGCTAAAACCTGCAGTCGAAGGCGTAATAGAGAACAACATCTTTGGACTGTCTATATTGCCAAGATCGATGCCGTAAAAAGCCTCACCCCCCATTCTTAATCCGCCATAAGCAAATACACCTTTGTTACCACTAGTATCGATAGATACTCGTTTATTTGGAAAATCATACTGATAATCTGTATTGACTAACCATGGTGCATCAATACCAAAATTTGGCGTTCCAATCTCAGTTTTGGTACTATCCTTTATGAGCGCATCTGACTGGCTAGTACTTCTCAGCATCTCTCTCGGAATAATGACGAATCTTTCCTTTCCGCCATCACCAGCATTACTATAGTTGTCGGCATTGACAAGGTGCAATCCGCCTTCAGTAGATCCAAATAATATATAATCGTCACGTTGGTCGGTAACTTTACCATCAGCATCTAGTGTTGCAGAATAAGACACAGATGCTGGTGTAGAGTGCAATGTCGCACCAACAACTTTGATTGCTTTCGAAGCATTTGCAGTACTCAGTGTCATGTCCTTAACTGCTGTAGCTGTACTTGGAAGAACATCAAAGCCTAAAAAGTTCAATAGCTTTCTCAAAGAAGTCTCAGAGTAAGTGCCTGTATCATTGAACTTATTAGTACTAGAAAGTGGAGCATTATCTAGTGTTACTTTTCCAGCACTGTTTACACCGAATTTCCTCAACATAGTGGTTTGGTTTGTAGCACTCTTCCAGTCCTCTACATACAACGTCCTGACTGAAGATACACCTGTATCTGGTGTTTTTAGTTGCGCATAGAATCCACCAGATTCCACTTTATCGTTTGCATTGGTATAGTCTTTGTCAGACCATAAATCTTGTGTCGTTTTGTTCAACTCCCCTGCTGTATTTTTGAACAGCTTTGCACTATTTTTACCGTATAGTGTTCCTTCATTCAAATTGTATTTTTTCATATTACCTTCCCAAATCACTGAGTTCTCAGCAACTTTAGGCTGTAGGGTTGGGTAATAAGCAATAGCAAGTTGGCTATCAGCACGATAAGGATCGTTAGGAACGATGATAGTACCTGAAGGTGTAGAAGGTAATGTTTGATTAAGGTCGCTAACAAAGGTTGTAATACTATTAACAATATCCTCTGTGGATTGTGCTGAATAGAAACCACCTTCACCAAACCCACCTACATTGGGTAACGATGGGTGTGACTTTGCTCCCCAGTTGCAAGCATTTTTTGCATCAACGCCTGTAATTTTTTCACAGTTGTAAAAATCACTTGTTTTCTGCGTGCCTTTGGAATCTACGTACGAAAGCCTACGAATTACCCTTTCTGTTTCAGGCAAGGCTGCATCAGCTACTCGGTCAACGTCGAAACTTGAACCAAACCCAACCACAGCTGTTAAAATTTCACCATTTGCCCCTAATGGATTGAGAGCTGGATTACGCAACGCTTTAGCAAATGCTCCTACTTCAGGCATACCATTGTTATTTTCACTACCGCTTGGTAACGCTCCTGAAGATGGCACACTAAAAGTATTTCCTGTAACGTTCAGTGCTGACCTCATGAGGGTAGTAGGAGAAGGTGCACTATTTGGATTACCATCTGTTAAGAAGTATATTCCTCTTCCATCACAGCTAGCACTAGTAGTAGACGATAATGGGCTAATATAATTATTACCACTCTTAGAAGATGACACAGAGTCACTAAAACCACTATAGGAAGAGTTAGAGGTATTGGTACCCAACATATAAGCGCCAGCCTCAGCATAAGCATTGGCTGTTGGCGTACCATTTTCACCATTCAAGCCTGCTACTGCTACTTTAATGGCAGTACGCTGTGCTGGGGTAATTAATGCTGCTGGCACAAGGATTTTTCCACTCCTACCATCGCCACCTTTATACTGGTTGTTACTATTACTCTGTGTAGAAAACTGACCAATACCGATAGCAACCTTTGTAGAATCTAACTGAGTACTGTCCATCAAGGTAAATATGGCATCTTTAAGACGTGTTAAGCGATCATAAACTTTATCAAATTTGTAAAAATAAATATTACCACTACCAGAGGTTATAGAACTAAACCCACTTCCTGTTGGGGGAGAAATCGCTGTACCGCAATCTGCAAAACCGTAACCAACAGATCCAGACCCATCGCTAGCACCACATCGGTACCATTGACCCACTGGAGAATAACGATAAAAGTACTTTCTAGTCTCACAATAGTTTTTAGGATATGTAGGTACAGTCGTAGATACCTCAGAACCCTTAGTATAAGAAACTCCTGAAGGTAAATCACAAGCATAACTCACTTGGTTGATACTCATACTACCTGAGGTATCCAACATCATGGTAATAGTAGTTTTACCACCTTCAGCCGCTTTATAAATCTCTAAGTCGCCAATTTGTTTATTTGCGACATCCGCTTGTGATATTGGCATCGCAACCATTGATGCCATTACAACGACTAAATATTTCAGTGGTAACGTACGTTTTTCCGTGTTTTTTGATACGTTGTCAAGTCGTTTCATGACATCTATCCTTTATGAAATTAGCGTAATTAATAAGCAGATTAGGGGGTAACTGAGAGTATGCATTTTGATGACAGTGTGCCTTTACCATATGGTATACATAAGGTAGACGAAGAAGCATTTTCTACATCTACTTGCTCATATAGCATTTTGCTTGGCGTAGATGCAGACAACATACAATCGCTTAGAGATTTTTTGCCAGTAGCTACATTGGCATTTATACTGGTTTGCTCAAAACACTTATCACTGCCTACTTTTGGTTCGTTGTAAGCTGGTAGAGCGGAAGAGGCTCGAACGTCAAACTGGTAACGTTTACTTGTCCTGTCTAGTACCTCTTTACCGATAACCATATGATCAAACACAGGTGTATTGGGGTTGGTAGGCGTAACTGTAACACTCATTTGTGTCATGACTGTCTGTCTAGCACTGGTATAGTCATTGGCGTTGGTATAATCACAGAATCCACCGCTTAAACTACTCCAATAGCCACCAGTCGATTTTTTGACAGAGGCATTTGCGGCCAAGTATTTTTTAGTGCGAGGATTGAAACAGTAAATAAATTCGTTGGTTGCATTGTCTGGATTCAATAAAAAATGACCAAACACCCCTGCTGCACTTGTTACGTCGCGGTACTCTTCAGAACTCGGACTACCATTAACCATCATTTCTAGCTTTTGATTGGCGCTATCAGATGATTGTAATAAAACCGTATTTATTTGATCACTCGTTGCAATTTTTAAATCGGTATTACTTTGTCTAACGGCTATCGCGCCTGCTAACATAATGAGAACTAAGAACAATAGCACCACGATCAGTGTTGCCCCACGCTCTCCATTAGAATATATCTGACCACTTTTCTTTCCTTGGTCTAAAGAATGTGATAAACGATAGTGGTTGCTCATTTCAAATTATCCTAATAGGTCTTAAGGAGTTAAGCTAGTATCAACATCAATCACTCGTGCATTACGCAATAGCGTTGTAGATTCATAACTTGTACGCACTTGCTGTTGGCGAGTAGTGTCTGTCTTCAAACTATTACTTTGGCCCAGTAAGGTAAATGAAGATTGGTCATTACTACCTATAATAGGTGTCGTACCATGAACAATAAGACCTATCTTCACAGCTGTTATTGACGGCTTCGTCGCCATCAATAAATATGAGCTGCTTGGTAGATACATCATTTGGCCTGCACTGGCTGCTGCTGACGATTTTGTACCTAGTAAAATTTTAAATTGGTCAACATTGATAATAAACTCTTGACCAGCTGTGCCAAAATTACGAGAGTCTGTTGACGCACCAACAGTGAGTATGCCACCAGTTGGACTAACCCTTCCTGCATCACAGGCTAGTACTAAATTTCTTATATTACCGGTACTCGTATCACCTGTTGCTCTGCGTAAAAAGTAGCGCTCCACTACAATATCATTAACAGCAGCATCCGCACCTTCACAATCACTCATGACATTGCCCGTTGTATTGGTGTATTGAATGGTCAACTGATCGCTATTAACATTAGTATTAGAGATACCTGTCCATCCATTGGTGCCAATAGCACTATCACCATCACGTCTTGTTAGATAGGCGGTATTAGTATAAGGTGTTGTTATACCTAGATTAGCAGCAGTTAATACAATTCCCCCATTTACCGTTGTACTGGTAATTTGAGTAGTTGGATTACCTAAATTTGCGATTCGTACTTTTTTCTCTAACTGTTGTAGTCCAAATATACTTGCATCTTGTAGTTCGCTACCACTAGATTGAATACTACTGGTTTTAACATTGATTAAATATACTTGCATCACGGCAGCTGATACTAGTAAACCTAAAATCAGAGAAATCATAAGCTCTATTAACGTAAAGCCTTGTTGATGTTCATATCTGCGACTATAGCTTGATATCATCAGTAAGCCTCCATAATAAAGCACTCTGCACCATTCTTATAAGTACCATCTGCATTAGCACAAGCAGTCGATAAACTATTATCTAACGTAATCGTTGTATCTCCCCAACTAGCAACAAAACACTGACGCTCTTGGTTACCCGATGTACCAGGACAGCCATTTGGTACTAAACCAATCGTAATATCATTCGCACTTGCATACGATCTGACTAATAGGCCATCACGAGTCGCAAGCTGCGCAAGCGTACAACTATCAGCAGCTACTGGTACGGTATTGGTGTTTTTTATACAACTGTCTTTTGTAATACTAGTACCATCGATAGTAACTGAGTCAGCTGTACCGTTTATAGCTGTTTTAAAAGCACTGATACCATCAGGATTGGTGCGCATTATCTCAGCACCACCTCTCATTATAGTTAGTGCCCGAGTGCGCATAAGACTTTCATCTGTGGCTTTTACTGCTGACATTTGCATAGCCGTAAAGCCCAATACAGCGACTGCTAACAGTAATAGCGCTACTAACACTTCTACCAATCCTACACCTTGTTGCTGGCTGACGTTTTTCATTAACAACTCCCAGCGTTTGTAATATCAACATTAGCAATACTCGTAAGACTAACCTGCTTAGGAGATTCACTAGTAGAGCCGCTATCGCATACTGTATAAACTACTGTTGCACCCCCATCTATTGACTTACTAGGTCGAAAAACAATATTAGTAACAGTAGCAGGACTAATTTGTTGTGTTACCGCGCTCTGTCTATTGAGATTATAGCTAGAGATACTAGTTCCATTAGCTTGCAATACAATTTTACTAGGAGTAGTAGACGTATCATATAAAACAGTAATATTCTGCCGACGAAGAATGCTTTCTACTTTAGCCTCTTTTAACGCATTAGCAATCGTCGCCGCCGTCGACTTAACCCGTTGGTCTGCAAGCTGAGTACTAATATTAGGCGCCGCAATACCTGCAATAATGGCGAGTACAGTAATGGTTACCATTAGTTCAATCAAGGTAAAACCTGAACTAGTATTTTTTAGCTTAGGTAATAATTCGTTCAAAGATGCGTTCACATCATATTCCTATTTAAAACGGCAATTAACTATCTTTCGTCTATATCTCACTAAAATTTATTGTAAGTATCTTATATTTTTAGCTTACTACTATTTTTATACTGACTACCCTAATAACATGCAATTTTCGTTCCACGACATATAACTAATAATGTTTAAAAAAGTCGATATTTGTCACTTGATATATGTAACTTATCCATAAATATGTAAAATCATTATCGACGTATACAGCCGTAAAACAACAAATTAGTATACATAGTTATAATAATATAGCGTTAAGGAAATATATTAGCAATAATTAGATATTACCGACAAAGATATATTGAGTTTAGGATTTGCTGCCATGTGCTAATACGTAGGCAGAAATTTGATAACTATTATGGCTGCTATCCTTTGCTGATTTTATTGCTGCAGGTGGAATGAACGCTCGCGCTAATGCTTGTAAGCTTGCACCTGTGGTAGATACATCATCGAATAGTAGTAAGCGTTTTGTAGGGGGCTTTTCGATTAGCGCAAAGGCATTATCTAAGTTACTAAGACGTTCGGCACGAGTCAGTCCTTGCTGACTAATTGTATCGTCAATGCGCTTAACGCCTTGCCATAAAGGAATTTGCCAATGTTTAGACAATTGGGCAGATAGAATACTGACAGGATCGAACCCACGTTTGACCAATCGTTGACTTGTCGTTGGCATAGCGACAATCACGCTGTTATTGCGATGACAACCGTGTGGTCGCGGTAACTGACGTATGGCATGTAATAGTAACGGCAATTTCGTCATATCCTCTTGATGCTTAAATGCTCGGATAGCTTGACGTATTGGATACTCGTAGTAAGTAGAGGCTTGGATAGATAGAGATACGCTAGGAGCGATATCCACTTCAAAAGGTCTTGGCAACCAAGTGATATCGTTGTGACAGTGAGCACAAAGTAAACCACTGCTCAAATGGCTGTTTGCTTGATGACGGATATTAGTAAGAAAAGAGTGTTTCTTTAAGGTTGTTCGTGTAGGCGGCGCATCCACTATATTATGTAGACTAGATGGCGCTTGATGGTGCAGTAGTTGAGATTGTGGTGTACTACGATAAATACGGCATAGTTGGCAGCGCATATCCATATACTCTGCCAACCACAGTCCAGTTTGATAAGGCGCTAAACGGCGCATAAACTATAACTTGTCATAACTTATCATAAATTACACCTATGTTAGAGCCTTTCTCAAATTGATGTCCTTTCTAAATTAAAGCCCTTTCCAATCATTCAGTACGATACCGAAGCCGATAGAGGTATTTTCATGATTATAATCAATGATCGACTCACCATAACCTTGGAATAGCTGAACCATACCATTAACGTTCTCTGAGATAGGATAGATATAGTCGATTTGCGCAGCGCCTTTATTGGTACCTGGATTGTAGCGCAAGGTACCGCTAATGCTCTGATCAGCCGGCAAATCGTACAAGAATTTGATATCACCATAGCCCATGTAGTCTTCGATATCTGGATTATCGTCATCACTACTACTTTCATTATTTACTCGAGCCCATAGGCGCGGTATGACTGAGAGTCTGCCCCACTCTGCACCCGCCATGAGGTAAGCACGATTCCATGAACGTGATAATGGATCATCTTGTCCATTCGAGTGATGGACAGCACCTGCGCCCAACATACGCAGACGTCCACCAAAAGGTAGATCTGCTGTCACAGGTTGGGTTAAGAATATTTCAGGTTGATAATCGGTAGCACGAAATGGACGTGAGTTGTCTTCGTTATAAACTTGCCAATGTGATTCTTGGGTATAGCCAAACCATAGGTCAGCACTGGTATCAAACAAATCTTCTGCGACTTTTGTTTTTAGGGATAATTGGAACTTTAGCTCAGTCTCACGTATGTCATTAGAATCAAAAGGATCTGTTTCTTGTGATGGTGTGCTTGGATTCAAATTAGGATCGAAAGTATAAAATAATGGCAACAGATATGTCGGTCGATATGGTCTGACCGTCCAAGTACCACGCTCACTATTTTTGTCTAGATCATAAGATAGACTGAGTGGCGAGAATTTTTCGATATCTGTTTGAGTGACACCGACATTTTCTAAAATTTGCGCCTCACTATTCGTTTCAGCATCTATTTCTACGTTGCCATTTGCCTTCAATTTGCTAGCAGCTGTTTGCTGATTGGTCATTAAAATGGTATCTGCATCTTCAACTGTCGTCCCACTCATCGCCGTTTGAGACTCAGCCAATATCACTTTTGGATTACCTGAGACCGTACTTTGAAAGGTTTTTGCCAAATCAATTGGTTGTTTGGTTGAGGTATAGCTTGGTGTCTTACCTTGTTCAGCTACCTTATCAAAACAAGCGAGGCGAGCAGCACTAGACTGGACTTGCGTACATTCAGAAAACAGCTTGGCTTGCTGAGCAATAAATTCTTTGCTAATTATTTTGCCATTTTGTGTACCCACATCAGAAGATATCGCACTGTTATCGAGACTCTGTGATAGGTCAAGACCCTCGTATTCAAACGCAGCTTCGGGTGCTAGCAGTTCATTATAGGTTTGAGAGTCATCAGCAGCTTGTACTTGTATCGTGGTACAACTCAACGCAAGCGCAACTGCAATACGAAGAGGCATATGTGCATTCTGGTAAGACGGCTGTTGGTGACGCTGAGTAATGGTATGGGCAAACATAAGTGTCCTTTATCTAACTAGCATTAGCGCTAGCAGAGTATATGAGGTAATTAATATGGCCATTAGCGTTATCGCTAAAATAGAATTGACTGAGACTATCAGCTAATCGCAGATAATAGGAGCGGAAAAAATGACAATTAGTGCCCCTGCTGCATTGTTTCTTTATTGTAATGAAAATATAAGCACGATACTAGCTTTATCGATAGTTAAAATAAGTACCTATCAATATAATTACTTATATAACAAATACTTAATAAACATTCTATAGTATGAATTTAATGGCATCAAAAAAACCAGCATACTTTCTTAGTATACTGGCCTTCTTAATATTCTTAAGAATTTTCGAAATATTACACTGGTTTCTTAAGTGTTCATTGTTAAATGTTAGTTGTTCAACGCCGATAATGTTTGCTCAAATTCTGAGCGACCGATCTCACCCACTTGCTGATTTACTAGTTGACCATCAATATAATACAGTAACGCTGGTGGACCAAAGAGTTGGTAACGAGACAACACGGCTTTTGAGTCTGCTGTCGTCTCAGTGATATCGAGCTTTACTAGTTGCCAATCTTGCATCTGTGCTGGACGATTATGAAACAGGTTCTTGTCCATAATGCGGCACTCAATACACCACTCTGCTGTCAGATCGACAATAACATTCGGATTGGCTGCGACAATAGCATCTAGCTCTGCAAGCGTCGTGATCGTCTTATCAGTGGTACTATCACTATTCACTGGTTGACCAGGCATTGACTGTACCATCATCGGTGCTGCACCCAATGACGCTAGTGGATGTAAGCTATCATCATTACCCAATGCAGCGCCAACTATTAAACATGTTGCCCAAATACCAGCGATAAGGCTTAATGCTTGGGTCAGCATACGACCTTTACCTAGCCAACTCCATGCCCATGTGGCCACAACCATAAACCATAACGCCCATACCATCAGCATGATTGGCGATATAAACACGCGCTCAATCAATAGCAGTGCCACGGCAAATAGCAATAAAGCAAAGCCTTGCTTAACCCAATTCATCCACTCGCCTGCCTTTGGCATAATCTTGCCTTGGGTAGCACCGATTAGAATAAGCGGCGCGGACAAACCAAAACCTAGCATAAATAAAGCGGCAAAGCCGAGCAACGGACTACCAATGGTAGAAACCGCCAATAATGCCCCAAATAATGGTGCAGAAACACAAGGTGACACGACTAGCGCTGATAAAAACCCAGCGATTAAACTGCCGCCTGTACTACCAAGCTTACTGTCACCTGCTTGGCTTAAGCCTTGCATCTTACGACTGATCGCTTTTGGCAAACGTATACTGAAAAGGCCCAGCATATATAGTGCCAGCAGTATAAAAACAATAGCAAAACTAATGAGAATAATTGGATTCTGCAGCCAACCAATAATACCTAAAGACTCACCGAATACTGCAATGACAGCGCCCAAAATACCATAAGCAGTCGCTACCCCAATCGCGTAACTGGTGGTCAAGATGACACCGCGTTTGACCGTTGGGTTTTGTTCGCGGGCTACAATATTGGCCACGATAGGTAACATCGGTAACACACATGGCGTCAAAGCCAAGCCTAAGCCTGCTAAAAATAATAGTACTAATGCCAGCCAAGGGTGAGAAGCCAAACCAAAGGGATCGCTATCAACAAAACTATTGTTTGATGCGTTTTCGCTATTGGCCGTCTCGCCTGTTACGCTGCTATTTGCTGCAGGAATCGTATTCGTCGCTGCATTACTATCTAAAGAATCATACTCTACAGCGCTGTCATCAATGAGATCATAATCAATAGCCCCATCGTCTGTCAGTGTTTGCGCCTCATCAGGCAAAGCATTATCAAGAGCTGTTGAGCTTGCTTCCTCTGGTGTCGCCTTAGCACTATTCTCTGAGTCGGTCGAGCTCGCAGTAATCTCGCTATCTACAGTTACCTGCGTCGATGCAGCTGCAATATCGACAGTCGTATTAATCTTTTCAGGTGGATAGCACAGTCCTGCTTTTGCACAGCCTTGCCAGCCGACGACGATAGCGGCACTATCTATATTCTTGCCACTATTGTTCGTCAATGTGGTAGTAGCGACCATATTTGCTTGGTCAAATACCAGTACTTTGCCAAATGTCGGATCATCTATCGAATATGGTGTCTGGCTAAAGGTAAAAGGTGCAGCCGTCACGCCAGCGGGTAGCGTAAGCTTAATTTGCTTTTTATAGACGTAATGTTCAGGAGTGATATCAAAATTAACAGATAACCGCGTACCTGCTTTGACAGGGGTGCTATTTGTACTTACCTGAAAAGCTTGATCTACTGGCAAAAACTTTGACTTCGATGAGCTTTCACTACTACCGAAAAGATCACCTAGCCCTGCCGCTTGTACCGTCGATGTCACTGATAAACCTGTCAACAATGAGCCACTAGCGATGGCAAGCGCTAAGATATGGGATTTTTTCGAATGGGTAGATACGCTAGATGATGAGGACTTTGGTGATGTCTTGATGGACATGAATGGCTACCTATTATTACCGATATTTTAATCAATCTGCTCAATATTTATCTGCGGGTCGCAGCAATGTCTATCTTGGTTTTGACTTTTTCTGGTGGATAGCATAGACCTGCTGTTGCACACCCTTGCCAACCAATAATGATAGGCGCGTTTTTGGCGCCCTTACCATTACTGGTCGTCAGCGTCGTGGTTGCAATGACGCTTCTTTGCGTAAATACAGGAACCTGACCAAAGGTCGGATCATTGATTGATACTGGTGCTTGATTAAAATTGAACGGCGTGGCGCTTATTCCTTTAGGGAAGCTCAACGTAAGCTTATCCTTGTAGACATAATGCCCTGGCGTAATTTCAAAACTGATCGACAACCGCGTGCCTTTGGAAGTCGCTTTGGTATTACTGACCACCTGAAAGGCTTCATCCACTGGTAAGAACTTTGATTTTAACGAGGAGCTATTTTTAAATAAGTCGTTTAGTCCTGCTGCTTGTGCACTGATCGATGTCATTGACAGAACCGTTACTAATGAAGTGCTTGCGACGGTTAGAACCAATTTATAAAGGTTTTTAGAAAAGTATTTATTAGACTGTTGGATCAACATAGATGATTACCTTTAATTGCAGTTTGCGATGACTGTTTTGCTGAGCGCCTAGATATATTTATAGCACTGAATATCAAACTTTTATTGAACAGTAGGCAGTTTATCTACTGATAAAAAATATCAACCAATAAGGGAATATTGGTTGATATTTATAAATTGTTGAAAGTGCATGGATGAACGAATGTTCCATTCTACAAAGCTATATCAGTATCAGAACTTATTCACTATACGTCTGTTATTAAGCTTTATAGCTGAGCATAAAGATCCGCATCTTGACCTTCACCACCTTGTTGACCATCAGCACCTAATGAAAATAAATCGTAAGGTCGCCCTTCACTACCTGGTGCAACATACTGCATCTCATTTTCCCAACCATCGGTTGGATAGCCACCTTTAATATACCCACCTTCAGGATAGTTTTTTGCATCAGCAGGCGGTGTCGTAAGCGCCTCTAGCCCTTGAGCGGTCGTTGGATAGCGTGAATTATCAACCTTATACATATCTAGCGCATTTGAGACAGTGGCAAGCGCCGTTTCAGTAGTTTTCACACGGGCCTTATCACTTTGACCGACTACTTTTGGTACCACTAATCCAGCAAGAATGGCTAGGATCACAATGACGACCATAATCTCGATAAGAGTGAATCCTGCTTGACCAGACTTTTTTGCCACACTACGCTGTATAGCTGAAGAAGCAGTCTTATGGTCACTTAAAATATTTGAATGGGATTGCGTATTCTGAATAGCACTTTTTGGCGTCATATTTACTTGGAATTTGTCAGTCATAGTCATCGCTTTGGTCATCACAGTTATGTAAATAGTAAAAGTGGCGTTCTATCATAGCTCTCATCAATGATATATCAATGAGCTCTGAAACTATTGTCACTATAAACCATGGTTTTATTTTTATCCAGCACTGCGCCTAGTTTGAATTTGGGTTTACTATTTTAGCCAAAGCTAAATATTGAATGACACCAACTGTATGACTATTAAACCATGCTTAATATAGCGCGGCGCTGGTGTTTGCCATAGCAAAAATAGCGTTCGTTCAACAATATACAACAGTAAGCAAACCTTAAGAAAGCTAGTCCAAGGTTTAGCAAGCAAGTGAGGTGATATGAGTAGAGTAAAAGAGAGTTAAAATAGAAATTTTGAAATAGGAAAGCTGCCTGTATATGAATAGCATAATGAATCATCGGCTAGCGACTGAACCTAGCCTGCTAAATCGTTCATATTGACAATAGGTAGCATAACCGCCATCACAATAATCATGACTACTATGCCCATTAGCACCAGCATTAGAGGTTCGAGTAGTGATAATAAAGTGCTAATAAAATTGGTTGCTTCTGCCTCCTGCATATTGGCGGCACGGCTGAGCATATTTTCAAGCTCGCCTGAGTTCTCCCCACTTTTTATCATCTGTACCATCATCGGTGGAAAGTAAGTAGATTTCTCTAGCTGGCTAGACAAACTAGAGCCTTCTGTGACCCTATCAGCCGCAGTAATAATCGTTTTTTGGATATGCAAATTGGTCGTGACCGCAGCACCGATATGTAACGCCTCAATTAAAGGCACTCCTGATCGTACTAGTATCGCAAGGGTACTGGCAAATCGCGCGGCATTTAATCCTTTCGACAATCTAGCGAGTATCGGTAGTTTAAGCACCACGCTATCAATCGTTAATTTACCTGCTTGCGTTTGGGCGAAACGGTAGAATAAAAATGCGGTACTTACCAATACCAGTAGTATTAGCCACCACCACTGAGTAATGATATTTGATAGCGTTAGAACGATTTGAGTAATTAGAGGCAGCGCTTGCTCAGACTGCTCAAACACTTTGACAATTTTGGGTACAACAAAACTCATCAGCCCCATAATTACTGCAATTGCCATTACCATTAAGACAATCGGATAGACCATGGCCCCTTGGATTTTCTTTTGGAGAGCAAAACGGTTTTCGGTATAGTCTGCTAGCTGATTGAGGATAAGATCAAGATGACCAGATTTTTCGCCTGCGGCAATCGTAGCGATATATAACGGCGGAAAGCTAGCAGCTTGTTGCAGGGCACGTGCTAAGCTGAGCCCTTCTAAGACATGTGAGCGCACTGCAAGCATCAGGGATTTGATATGAGTCTTTGGTGATTGCTTAGCAACCGCTGCCAAGGTTTCCTCAAGTGGGATACCCGCTGCCAATAATACAGATAGCTGACGTGTCAGCAATGCCAACTCGTATGCAGACGGTTTTTTGTAGCGATTTTTGCTCTGACTCTGTCTGTCATTGACCGGATTGACTTCAACGGGTGTCCATTGCTTATCACGCAGCTGCTGGCGAATTTGCCGCGCAGAATCCCCCTCTAGCAAGCCTTTTTGGACAACGCCATGGTCGTCAAGCGCTTTGAAATGATAGGCAGGCATGGCAACAGATATCCTAAGAAGCTTACAAGTAGACAGTTATAATTAATGACTTAATAGAAATTTATTAATTTGACATGTGACGCTTAAAAAAGTGGCGTTGAGTCATTACTATCAGGCATCAAACCTTGTAATAACAAGACATCCAAATGCTGCTGCTGTAGCTTTTTATCGAAGTCATTGACCTCAGCGATTAGCATTCTTTCAATACGTTTATCACTCGCGAAAACACTCAAGCGCGCACAAATAACGGCCAACTGATAAATGCGTTTTTTGCAATAACCATCAAGACCTTGTAATAATCTAACCATATGCGGGGTTTCAAGACTGGCGTAATCATAGTCAGCCACGACTTGCTGGCCAAGAGCTGTGACGCCATAAGTAATCGACAGATGGGCACAATAATAACAGCTGAATAAATAACCAACCACATGACCGATATAATAGCCTCGATCGTAAGTAAAACTACTCACGCCAAAGTGACCAAGTACATAACTGTTGAGGCTACCTTGGTCGCGAATTGGCTTGCCGTGCTTTAACTTACCAACTGTAGCAAAGCACAATGGATTGCGACCATCTTGAGTCGTCAGCTGCCAACCGGCGGGCTGCTGCGCAGGCATGTGACGCACGATATCTGCAATAATGTCATCGACCACATGCAGCTGCTGCCAGAGTCTTTCGAGCGTATCCGTATCCATCAACCCACGTTTATCAAGCTGCTGCGCAAGTAAATATTGCTGATATTCTGCGAATTGCGGCTTCAGGGTTTGTACTAAGTAAGTAGGACGCGTATTGGCAGATGCCATATATAACAGTCGAGTACGCTCATGCTGAGCACGATAAAGCGCAACACGCTGCGTAGCGATATTGGTTTCTTGAGCCACAGGTTTTGCAGCTACTGTAAGACTATCGGGTGACTCAGATATTACTGCTTCAGTTGCTACCGCCTCGATATCTGACAAGGTAAACATCGTCAATAATGCCGCCTTATCAGGTGTCTCTACCGACTCATTTTTCGGCGCATCTTTGCTGATATGCGGGTTCTCTATAGCAGTGTTTTTATCAACATTACTTTCTGTTTTAGCAGTTGCAGCAGCCTCTTGTTGGCCATTACTTTCTGCATTTAGCTTTGCGGTCGGTTCAGTCATAACATACCATCAGCAGCGAAAATAAACATCGTCTCGATCCTTTTATATGCTTATCGTATAAGGACATATAACGCGCTACAACATCAACGCTTTTGTCTCGACGACTCATCAACCCATAGTACCTGAACACAGACTCATTGTCAGCTGCCCTTAACTAAAATAGCCATAGCAAGTTAACAAAGGTTTTATAGATATGAGTGGTTCAACATCTAAAAATGATATGTATTCACAAACTAAAAAAGCGCCAAAGACATATAAATGACCTTAGCGCTTCTAATCGAGATTCTACTTGAATAACTTAAATAAACAGCAACTAGAGCTATGCAAGATTGTTTTGTCGATACTGCTGACGGTATGCTTTTGGCGAGACGCCATACACACGTTTAAATGCCTGACTAAAAGTCGAGTCTGAGGCATAACCTACCATCTCGCTGATACGGCTAATACTGTTTTGCTGTAAGCGTAAATAGCGAGCCGCCAATCGTAAGCGATAATCGATCAGATACGTCAGTGGCGGCATGCCAACGGTGTCTTTGAAACGCTGTGCAAAGCTAGAACGCGACATCCCTGCCACTTCAGCAAGCTGATGAATGGTCCAGCTTTCATTCGGTGCCCCATGCATCGCGGCTAGTGCCTTGGTCAAAAATGGATCCTTCATGGCTTTGAGCCAGTTTTCTGTGGCTTCAGGCAAGCTTTCGATATAGACGCGCAAACACTCAATCATCATGATGCTTGCCCAATGATTGATTACAGCCGTTTTGCCCATACGCTCGCGCTCAGCTTCTAGTGTTAGCAGCTTTATCTCTACATCGATCACTTCAAACCGACCGTCAGCAGCATCATTGAGCTCCGGTAATATTGGTGGTAGTACTGACAACAGAGGATTAATCATCTCTTTGTCGTATTTGCATTCGATCAGTATCAAAGAAGAATTGGGGTCTCCATCGCCATCGATATCAAGTGTACGCTCAGTGCAATTGCTCAATAGTTCATCAAGCGACTCAGCAACATCGCCATGGTGATTAAGTGCGTAACTCACATGCTTGTGCGCATTCGGAATCATAATCATGTCGCCAGCGCGAGCTTCTCGTAGACCATTACCGACATCGATGCAAAAACCGCCAGACATTACTAAGTAAAATAAAATGGTGTCTTTTCTAGTAATAGAATAAGACCAATTGCCAGTGCCATTCAGACGGTAATACTTAGTCTCAAATAAATGCACGTTTTGCAGCAATACACTCAGTGCGTCCATCAATCAAGTCCTCAATAATGCAGATTAATAACGATTCATCTTAAAAAAATAATACTCTTAATAACAAGTTCTGTCGGTTTGCTCTATGCGAATACTTGCTCCAATAAATAATTTTTATTAAATACAATGGATGTGATAACACTTAAGCATAATGCATCATTTAAAACGTCATGTCTATTTACTTATTAGAATTACTAAACAATAATAGAATAGACACAGTCACGCTAGGCCTCAAGGAAAACCTACAGGAAATGTTGATAAGAATTTGGAGGATTAACTAGTATTGAAGGTGCTATCAAACTCAATCTGTTTAATATTATAAAGATAATATAGAGATAAAATCGAATAGGCATAAAAAAATCGCCATCAAGGGCGAGTGCTATTACTTATATATTTTTAGATTGAGATATGATTTGTATGTAGATACATACAGAATAAAATATGGGGCGACTGATGGGACTCGAACCCACGACAACCGAGATCACAACCCGGGGCTCTACCAACTGAGCTACAACCGCCATAACTATTGCCAAAGAATAGGCAAGATTTGCAGGCTAAATGGTGCGCCTGGCAGGATTCGAACCTGCGGCCACCTCCTTAGAAGGGAGATGCTCTATCCAGCTGAGCTACAGGCGCTCTTAGAGGACTTTTATATACTAAGCTTACTTTACGATATATTTTACTATATCAGAAACTAAACCGTTATACATAAAAAAAAGCCTGTAAGGCTCTTAAAATAGATGGTCGGAGTGATAGGATTCGAACCTACGACCCTCTGGTCCCAAACCAGATGCGCTACCAAACTGCGCCACACTCCGAAATTCTCTATTATCACGATAGTTTGTTAATCAACTCGTTGTTGGCAATGCCGCTAACTTGTTAATGTTCCTCGCTATCGAGGTGCACATATTAAGGGGTAAAGGCGATTGTGTCAACACCTATTTTCGATTAATTTCAAATAATCGCTAGTTTTTTTTAAAATTACGTCAATTTTACCAAAATAATGACAGTAAGACCCTTTATCCATCAGTCATTCGCGTTGTCATTGATAACCTTATCAAGCTTTGCCCAAATGTGGCAGTACTTCACCGTTGAGTGTGCCTGTCAAAACATTAAACGGCATTAACCATAAATGGGCATCAATTGATTCATTGTTTTTAATATCATCGCTACTATCGCTATCATTACTGCCATAATGAGTTTGCTGCTTGAGCGCTACTGGCTGCCTATCACTACCTAGCACCGGATAAACCAACCAGACCTGCCCGGCCAAGTAAGCTTTTGCATAGCTGGTCAATTGATAGGCGTCGCTCGCACTAATTGCAGCGGCATGTGGTAAGTATTTCCACTTAATATCGATGACATGACTGTAGCGACCTCTGGTTTTGTTTTTGGCTTTAGTTTGACTAGCTGCTATATCGTTCTGATTTTGACAATCATCAGAGGCAGTTTTAAATATCAGTAGGTCAGGTCGTATAGATAAGCACGCTAGTCCCTCAGCATCGTTTAGCCAGACACTTTGGGTCTGATAAAAAGGACGGTAACTACTATTAAGCTGCTGAAACATCGATGCAATACGCCGACTTGCCCATTGCTCAAAAGCTTGATTCATATCAATCAATAGACACAATCTTAGTTGAGAGCTATTTTGTCTACTTGGATCAATACCGTTACCTGTCGCAGCCGTATTTTGCTTCAGTAGCCAGTATGCCAAGTCTACTAACTGCTGCGCGGCGTGCAATTTTTGCTTTTGGAGTGGTTGAACGTCTAGCTGACGCTTTGCTTGAGCATATATTACCGCTATCTGCTGCATTTCGCGGTTGTTGAGCGTAGACACCTGCTGCCATGGCTGCAACAGTTTTGAAGAAATAAACTGGGGCAATAAAGGCATCAAGTAAACCAATGCACTCTTAATCAATCGATTGGCCAACATGTCGTGACTTAATACGCTACTTTCACAGATGAACTTATGCGGTTGCATACTATTGTGACGCAGTTGCTCTTTGATGAGCAGTCGACCTTGCAGGGATGCCTGATTGTCAATCTGAGCCTGATAATGCTTGGTGGGTTGATAATCCATTAAACGCTGCAAAAACTGCTCAATCAGCCAGTCTGATATAGGCAATACTTTTAACGGTAAAGGAGTGGATTGAGAACTAAACTGACCGAAGTTTTTCGTATTGGGTAGCTTACGATTGTTATGCGCATCAAGATGAATTAAGTCCGATAGCATACCCTGTACCCAATAACGAGTCTGGACGATATCGCTAGACTGAGTAAACTGATTGAGCTTTGGCAATATCTCAAGCGTCATGCCACTGGGTAATAGAATAATCCCAATATAGTGCCCAACCTTAAGCTGCCATTGTCCTTGCTTACGCTTGATAGTAAATACTGCAAATTCTTGAGCCATGAGCCAATCGAAGTCAGACG
Source organism: Psychrobacter nivimaris (assembly GCF_043419765.1). Lineage (NCBI taxonomy): Bacteria > Pseudomonadati > Pseudomonadota > Gammaproteobacteria > Moraxellales > Moraxellaceae > Psychrobacter > Psychrobacter nivimaris. Next base: position 236,057 of record NZ_JBHOFX010000003.1, read on the forward strand.
CGTGCAAAAAATCATGCACGGTCAGACGTTGATGCTCAAACACGGTAATAACATTCATGGTAGCGACACTACTGTTAGGGATACGAGTCTGACGACTGTTTGCCCTAATAGCGTGTTGCTTGGTGTCATATAGATTATTCGTTATCACTGAACGGTCACCCTGCTAGTACAAACGCTGATAGGTAGCAGCATTATTAAACTCACCATCCCTAGCAATCAAATCGGCATTGATAGTATAACTATTAATACTCATAGACTGACCAAGAAAAGAACCCTGCCCTGCAAACATTTGGTGTTCAGCGGAAGCATTGTTTTGGTTGCCCATCGGATTATACAAGTCGTCATTCATCAATGCTTGACTGTCCTGTACGAACTGCTTACTTGTCGGTTGCTGCTCATCTCTAAAGATATACTGCAGCACCGTAATTTGGCCACCAGCTGCTTGAGCCAATTGAGGAATAATTTGTTCAACGAGAGCCGTTTGTAATTGCTTTAACTGAGTGACTGCGAATAAAAACGCATGACCCAACTGCGCTTCTACTCCCAGTGTCTGCACGATACGTCTATTCAAGCCTGTTAGTAATTTACTCAAATCTATCGTAGCTGCTTCTAAGTTTTCAGACACGCTAGCATCAGTGTCATTACTATCACGAATTGTCGATAGTAAATCAGGCTGCGGTGGACAATCAATAAAGCGAAAACGTCGACGTAACGCCATATCAAGTGGCGCTAAAGAATGGTCTTGGGTATTCATAGTGGCATAAATATCGACATTGGCAGGCACACTAAAAGCACGCCCAGAATACGCCAAACTCACTGTCATCGCATTCGGCTTGTCCGCTCGTTTGTCAGGCTCTATCAAACTGAGAAGCTCGCCAAACACCCGTGACACGTTAGCACGGTTAATCTCATCAATCAGCATTGCATAACGCTGCTGAGGGTCGCGGGCGGCACGTTGGCATAGCTTTAAAAACGCTCCATCTTGCACCGCGTAACTCATTTGAGTTTGATTAGAAGGGCTGTTATTTGCTTGTACAGCGCCACTCATGACAGGCCGTATACCTTCTACAAACTCTTCATAACCGTAGGCTTGATGGAAGCTCACCATACTAAAACGTTGCTGACCGATGTTTTGATGTTGATGGGCTTGGTTGTCACGCTGTGCCTGCTGAAACTCAGCTAATTGCTGCGATAAATCTTCTAGTAACACTATACTTTCAGGTAATAAATACCATGCCCCACTATTGTCTTTATCAAAATAAGCTTGGCTAGCGCGGTTATCAAAACTGACTGTTTGAGAGTTCGTAGGACTATGTCTGCGTAGCTCTAACCAAGCTGTACTATCCAGATTTTTCTCACGTGAGTTCTGAGCAGCTTTGGTCATAAAAAAAGGATGATCAATAATTTCTCGTACCTTTAACAAATCCTGCTGCTCAGCACGTAGATCTAAAAACACCAGACACAATACTTCGCGCCAGCTTAGACCTTGCAGCAGCTGTTCTAATAAGTCCTCATTTTCAGTCTTGGGTAGATAGTCGGTATATTGCTTCGCGATTTGCAGCAATCTATAGGTTTTACCTGTACCAGCAACGCCCGTATAAATAATATTGGTCGGTTCATGATCAGACATATCAGGCATAACGTTATCCAGCGGCATTGAAAACAGGTTTGAAATAGACATGCTAACATTTTGTCATTATAACGTGGCTGTCTATTGGCATGGTAACTATAGTCAACCCTCTATAAATTAGATGCAGTGTCAGTCTCACTTAATCTACTATTTGTAGTACTGTTCCTCGGCTTCCTTGTATCCAAATTATATTGAACTGACTATATCAATCACTTAATAATATTAATGCCCAAATGTTGCTGACATATAAGATGACTAGGCGGCTTTAAGTGGCGATCTAAATTGATGACATAACCTAGCAACATAGCCACGCTACTATAGTTTTGTAAGCGCAGCAGTTCATGCTAATAATAGTAGGAAGGCAATGGTTGATGTACCATAGTATTTGTAGTGACTTTTATAACCTATATTTTTGTCGCTATCATAAAAAGCCATGCTAAGAATGTCATTCAACTCATTTACGTTAAGGAATTTTGTATGTCAGGATTATTAAAAAAACTACCCGCCAAGTTGACCAATAAACTGCCAGCCAAAGTATCTGACAGCACAAAACCTTCAGTTGAAAAACCCAGTAGCACGCTAAAACCAATTAGTAATCAATTTACCAAACTGTTATCCGTCACCAAATATCTGCCTGCTGGAGCACGCTCAAGTATTCTATCTAAAGCCTTTGGCAAGGTCGTTCCCTATGTCGGCACGACCGGCATTTATTATGAGACGGTAGAACCAAACCAAGTCGTCGTTAGTTTAAACAACAATAAAGCCGTCCAAAACCATATCGGCTCTATCCATGCAGTCGCCATCACATTACTAGCTGAGACGGCTACGGGGTTTATTTTGGGTTTAAACTTGCCCTCTGATCGCATTCTGCTGATTAAGTCTTACTCGGTAAATTTCCATCGTCCAATCAAAAAAGGTCAAATTGCTGCTATTGCAAGCTTGTCTGACGAACAGCGTTTGGATATCCTAAACACGCCAAAAGGTGAGATGATTATCCCTTGTGTCATCAAAGATCGTGAGTCTGATAGTGACCGCGATCCAATTGTGGTTGAGATGACGTGGGCATGGATACCAAAAGCGGAGCTAGAGGCACGCCGCCAAGGTAAAGCGTCTGAAAAAGTCGCAGAAGATGAAACTGAAGCACCAATCGAAGAAAGCGATGCCTCACCTACTCAAAATAATAGTACTGATAAGTAGCTAGTAAAAATTGATAACAAACCCAATGAGGAAACAGTATGTCCAAACTTAGTACTTGCCTATCTACGCTAGCGCTAGCCGCTATGTGCTCATTGGGTTTTGTTCATAGCGCTAATGCTAATACGACGACGGCTGTCAGCATTGCTAAGTCTGGGCCTACTTTCTTGGGCGATGGCGGTACTTATCCTTTTTCAGAAGCTGTACGCGTGGGCAATACATTGTATATGTCGGGACAAATCGGCTTTAAAGATGGCAAACTGGTCAAAGGCGGTATCAAGGCTGAAACCAAGCAAGTGCTCGATAATATCCATAGCACGCTATTAAAGTATGGCTACCGAAAGTCTGATATTGTTAAATGTATGGTCATGCTGACTGATATGGATGACTTTGATGACTTTAATAAGGTCTACAAGGCTGAGATGATAAAGCCTTATCCTGTACGCTCAGCCTTTGGCGTATCAGAACTGGCTGCTGGAGCAAGCGTTGAGGTTGAGTGTATGGCTGCAAAATAATAGCGACTAAAAACTCTAAAGCTCCAAAATTAGAAAAATATTAAAACAACTGGCTATTTACGCCAGTTGTTTTTTGTCTGATACACCAATATCGAGTCTGCAAACTTATACCAGTATTGTCTCGTCCGTTAATGCGCTCTCTTTCGTTACACGTAGCACTTCTTCCAATGTTGTGCGCCCTTCTATGACCTTACGCAAACCATCCGCACGAATCGATGGAGTCTGCTGCCGCGCATATTCTTCTAGCTCATACTCAGCCGTATTGCTATGAATCATACGGCGCAATGTATCGTCGATTGGCACGACTTCATATATAGCAGTACGTCCTTTAAACCCTGACTGATTACATTTATCGCAGCCAACTGGCTTGGGCAAACTAATCGACTCACTTGCTATATCTTTGGCATCACTTTTCAGCGTTGCCCCAATGCCAATTTCGGTAAACAGCTTGGCTTGCTCAGTATCAGCAGCCTGCCAGCTTTGGCAATGTGAACATAAGGTACGCACCAAACGCTGCGCTACTACGCCAATAAGCGACGACGACAACAGAAACGGCTCAACACCCATGTCCTGTAAGCGAGTAACCGCGCCAATAGCAGTGTTGGTATGCAGCGTCGATAATACCAAATGCCCTGTCAAAGAGGCCTGTACGGCAATCTCAGCTGTCTCTAAATCACGAATTTCACCAACCATCACCACATCGGGATCTTGACGAAGCATTGCACGCAAACTTTTAGCAAATGTCATGTCTACTTTATTGTTGACCTGCGTCTGCCCGATACCATCAAGCTGAAACTCAATCGGATCTTCAGCGGTCAAAATATTGCGAGTTTGATCATTTAAATCGGTCAATGCAGAATATAGCGTCGTAGTTTTACCCGAGCCAGTCGGCCCTGTCACCAAAATAATGCCATGCGGACGATGGATTAAGCGCTTTAGCTCAGTATAGTCATTATCAGACAGCCCTAAGTACGTCATATTCAAACGACCAGCCTGCTTGTCTAATAGACGCATAACCACACGCTCACCAAAGCTCGATGGCAAAGTCGATACACGCACATCGACCTCTCGTCCTGCCAGTCTTAAACTGATACGACCATCTTGCGGCACTCGCTTTTCGGCGATATCTAACTTAGCCATTACCTTAATACGCGAAACCAACAATGGAGCTAGTTGGCGTTTTGGTGTGATGATTTCTTTTAGCTCACCATCAACTCGGAAACGGACGACTAATCGCTTTTCAAAGGTCTCAATATGAATATCTGAGGCACTTAAACGAATGGCTTCGGACAACAAAGCGTTGATCAGACGAATGATAGGCGCATCGTCTTGTTGATCCATCAAGTCTTCAGTTTCAGGGACGCTATCTGCCAAGCTATCGAGATCAGGATGGTCTTCAAGTCCAGCAGCAATGTGCTGCGACTCTCCTGTATTGCCAGCATAAGCTGCGTTCATACGTTTTTCAAAATCATCCGCGCTAACACTTTCGTAAGTCGGTACACCGCGAATGCCTTGCTGCTGTAAAAACCGTACCGCTTCATTGATCGCTGACAACGGGGTAGCTTTGGTAAGTACCAATGTTGGCGGCAATTCTGGATCTATCGCAAGTATGGCCAAAATCTGATGGCGTTTCGCAAAGCTGTATGGCAACTGCATCATAAAGACGGCCCAATAAGTGAGGAGAAGATAAGAAGTACGCACGCCAAGACATGATGGATGCCTTGTCCTTAACAGTTCGAATCAAAAAAGACTGCCAGTAAGGTTGCATGAGTTTGTTATAATAGCATTTTGTTTTAGACGGGTATTATTTTATGTGACTGGCGCTTTATACCTATCGCCTAGCACCTATTATTACTATCAAAGTTGGCATATCATGCGATTTTTTGCAGACCGCTTGCCATTGTCTATTACACCTTTTAGATTGCTTAGATTACCAATCATATTTTGTCTGTCCCTTCTCCCGCTCGATATTAGGATTTTCCGTTATGTCAGAGAACGTTAGCACTACTCATCCAACGCCACTTTTACAAGATACCTTTACTGTCGGTAGCCGTACCTTTTCTTCACGTCTGCTGGTTGGTACCGGTAAGTATAAAGACATGACAGAGACTGGAGAAGCCATTGCCGCTTCAGCAGCCGAAATCGTGACCGTCGCCATTCGCCGTGTCAATATTGGACAAAACAGTGATGAGCCTAACTTATTAGATGTGATTTCACCTGATAAATATACGATATTACCGAATACTGCTGGCTGCTTTGACGCCGAAACAGCCATTCGCACTTGTAAGCTTGCTCGCGAGTTATTGGGTGGACATAATTTGGTTAAGCTTGAGGTATTGGGGGATGAAAAAACCTTATATCCAAATGTTATGGAAACCTTAAAAGCCGCCAAAGTATTGATCGATGATGGTTTTGAAGTGATGGTTTATACGTCAGATGATCCTATCGTCGCACAAGAATTAGAAAGCATGGGCTGTGTCGCTATTATGCCGCTTGGCAGTTTGATTGGTTCAGGACTTGGTCTACTTAATCGCCATACGCTAAGTCTCATCATCGAAAACGCCAAAGTACCCGTATTGGTTGACGCTGGTGTCGGTACTGCGTCTGATGCTGCACTTGCGATGGAGCTTGGCTGTGATGGCGTACTGATGAACTCAGCCATTGCCAATGCACAAAACCCGGTAATGATGGCACACGCAATGAAACATGCTATGTGGGCAGGCCGCGCTGCGTTTTTGGCAGGTCGTATGCCTATGCGTAAGATGGCTACTGCCAGCTCACCACAGACTGGGTATTTCTTTCAATAAATTGAAGTATAAATGACATATCATAATAGAGCGTGTTGAGTATTTACGTATAGTGCTGTCAGTGCTATGGTTGATTGCTTAACACGCTCTATAAAATAATAAAAAATGTTATTTGATTGAATATCTACTTATTATAATTTTCACATAACACTTATCGTCATAAAAGGATTTATTATGCGACTTCTCACAGCAGTCGACCAGTTGTTTCTACTTCTTGAGTCGCGTAAACAGCCCATGCACGTTGGTGGACTGTTTGTATTTGAATTACCAGACAATGCGGATAGCGATTTTGTCTATCAATTGGTAAAACAAATGCAAGAATCTGATGTACCGCCTAGCTTTCCTTTTAATCAGGTACTTGAACATTTAGCCTTTTGGAAAAAAGACAAAGACTTTGATGTCGAGCATCATTTGCATCATGTCGCGCTACCAAGTCCTGGACGCGTACGTGAATTATTAATGTACGTCTCAAGAGAACATGGGCGTTTATTAGATCGAGCCATGCCTTTGTGGGAATGTCATGTTATCGAAGGTATCCAGCCAGAAGTCGAAGGTGGACCTGAACGTTTTGCATGGTATTTTAAGATTCATCACTCTTTGGTTGATGGCATTGCGGCGATGCGTTTGGTTCAAAAATCCTTATCTCAATCGCCAACCGAACCAGTGACACTTCCTGTCTGGTCGTTGATGGCACGCCATCGCAACCAAGTAAACGCTATCTTGCCTGCCGAACGATCTATCAGAGGCATAATAAAAGAGCAGATATCTACCATCAAACCTGTATTCACAGAACTGCTAGATAATGTAAAAAACTACGGTGATGAGGGGTACGTTGGTACTTTTGACGCCCCGATGAGTATCCTGAATAAACGTATATCGGCCTCACGGCGTATAGCCGCACAGTCTTATGATATAAAACGGTTTAACGATATTGCTGAAACGCTCAAAATTAGCAGGAACGATGTGGTACTGGCGGTCTGTGCAGGTGCTATTCGTCGTTATCTAATATCAATGGATGCGTTACCAAGCAAACCGTTGATTGCGTTTGTACCGATGTCCCTGCGTACAGACAACAGTATCTCTGGCAATCAGCTGTCATTTGTATTGGCAAACTTGGGTACGCATTTGGACAATCCACTGCGCAGGATAGAGCTTATCCATCGTAGTATGAATAACGGCAAACGTCGCTTTCGCCGCATGAACCAAGCGCAGGTCATTAACTACAGTATCGTCTCATACGCGTGGCAAGGCATTAATTTGGCGACAGGATTATTCCCTAGAAAGCAGGCATTTAACCTAATTATCTCTAACGTACCCGGTTCTGAAAAACCGCTGTACTGGAATGGTGCACGTCTACAATCGCTGTACCCTGCTTCTATCGTCTTCAATGGTCAAGCGATGAATATCACCTTAGCCAGTTATTTAGATAAGATTGAGTTTGGTATCACCGCTTGTAGCAAGGCGCTGCCTCGCGTACAAGATATGCTAATGCTGATAGAAGAAGAGTTGCAGCTGCTAGAAACTACCAGTAAGGAGTTAGCATTCAAAGGCATCACTGTTGAAGATAAAGCAGGCAATAAGGGTGATGATAAAACAAAAAAGCTGGCTCCATAACGGAACCAGCTTTTTTCATTCATACTCAATCTAGATATTACTTGAATTTAAATCTTGCAAGCACTAAACGTTAATACCATTAAGGTTAACGTTTAGATTGCGTCACCCCAGATTGGTACAACTGTTTGCATCAATGGCTTGAGCAATTTCACATTACAAGCGAAGATAGAGCCTGATGTCATAGAGTTGTGCGCGCCAGTATGATCAACCACCACACCGCGTGCTTCAGTTACGATAAGCTCACCCGCAGCGATGTCCCAAGGCTTGATAGACATCTCAAAATAACCGTCAAAACGACCAGCGGCAACATAGCACAAGTCAAGCGCAGCTGAACCCATACGACGTACCTGACCACCTGCCTCAGATATCTTCTGTAAGCTCTCAAAGTGCTGTTTAGCATAAGAGATAACTTCGCCATTGCGCTTACGCTCAAGCGGATGACCAGTCGTAAAGAAACCGCCATCAATGGTTTTGCGTTCGCTCACTTGCATACGGCGATTGTTCAAACGCGCGCCTTTACCACGGCTAGCTGAGAACATCTCATCACGAACAGGATCATAGACCACACCGTGTTGGGTAACACCTTTATGCTGTACAGCGATAGATACGCAGAACTGCGGTACACCGTGGACAAAGTTCTTAGTGCCGTCTAGTGGATCGATAATCCAGCACCAGTCAGCATCTTCGCCGCGGCCTTCTTGCATACCGAACTCTTCACCCAAAAATGAATGATTAGGATAGCTGGCTTTTAGCGTCTCAATAGTGAGCTCTTCGCTAAAGCGATCAATGCGGGTAACCAAACCATCAAGTCCTTTAGACTCAATATCTAATTCGATTTTGTGGCGGTTTTGATGCGCATATAAAATCTCTTTACCAACTTTTTCAGCAGTACGCGCTGCGATGACGACCATGGGTTCCATAAATAACCTATTTGCTTGATGAATGAATATAAAAAATAAGACTAACTCTGTGCCCACAACATGCCAAACAGCCGCCGCATCACACCACATCTATGCGATTAAAAACGTGTCTCTTATAAACGAAAACTTATAAAAGACACCCGCATTATACTAAAATTGTTCAATAAAAACGAAAAAACCGTCACGCTGACCAAGCCAGTACTTTGGCGATCATCTAAACTGCGCAAGTTGTAAAAAAGTTAGCACCTACGGCTAGCAGGCGTTTGCTCTGTTTAAGGAGCTTATATCAACTTTAATTAACACATTTTTAGTGCATTAATTTTTTAAAATAATATTGTAACGCTTACGATAAAAGTATTTTAAGCTGTTTGATCACGCCCTCGACATCTAGACCACAGTCAGCCAATTGTTCTGCTTGAGAACCATGAGCAATAAAACGATCAGGAATACCGATATTAGCAATAGCTGGACGACTTTGCTTAAAGGTTGCCGACTCATTGAGTAAATATTCATTCACTGCATTACCTGCGCCGCCCATAATCATGTGCTCTTCTAGGGTTGCTATATGAGTGACCCCTCGTGCTAATAACGTCTCAAGCATTGCTGTGTCTAGCGGTTTTACCCAGCGCATATTGACCACCTGTATCTGGTAATCTAATGCTGCATCGTTATTTATTAGGGTTTCTGCGGCTTGCTGAGCAGTGGCTACCATCGTACCAAAGGCCAATAAGGCTAGTTTATAAGGTGCATCAGTTTTACCTAATACTGACTCGACAACCGCTTCACCAACTTTATAAGTTTGAGCTGGCTGCTCAATATCAGCACCTGTGCCTGTACCACGTGGATAACGTACCGCCGTGCAGCCTGGATACTCATAGCAAGTATTGAGCAAATGGTAGCATTCGTTCTCATCTTTTGGCGCTGCAATCACCATATTAGGCACACAACGCAAGAATCCGAAATCAAACACGCCAGCATGCGTGGCACCGTCCTCACCGACTAGGCCCGCTCGATCTATGGCAAACATTACATCGAGATTCTGTAGAGCCACGTCATGAATCAGCTGATCATATCCACGCTGTAAGAACGTTGAGTAAATCGCAACAATAGGTTTGACGCCTTGAGTTGCCATCCCAGCTGCTAGCGTGACAGCATGTTGCTCAGCAATGGCCACATCAAAGAAACGCTCTGGAAAATGACGAGCAAAGTCCGTCATCCCTGAACCTTCTTCCATGGCAGGGGTGACAGCTAACAGCTTATCGTCTGCGGCTGCTTTGTCACACAAAAACTGGCCAAACACTTGCGAGTACTTTAACGCTGGCTTATCTTTTGAAGCCTTTGCTATTGAAGTATTAGCTGCGTTGGTTTTTGCTTCGTTATCTTCGACAGGCAACTTACTAATTGCGTGATAACCCACTGGATCCAATTCTGCGGGTGCAAACCCTTTACCCTTAGTGGTATAAATATGCACCAATACGGGACCTGATACTTGCTTTGCCAATGACAATACACGCAATAGCTCAGGAATATTATGCCCATCAAATGGACCAAAATAGGTAAAACCAATGGCTTTGAATAAGTTGTCTTCTAGCTGCGGAACATCACGCATCTCTTTATGACGTTTGCGGCGATCGAACGCTTGCATATCAGGACGGTGACAGAGTACTGGCTCACCTGACTCAGAGATATCAACTTGATAACCTGATTCCCAAAGCATCGCTAGATGTCGTGAAAATCCGCCAATAGAGCAAGATATCGACATATCATTGTCGTTTAGGATGACTAGCAAATCAGCATCTTGCTGTACTGCGTCATTCATGGCCTCAAATGCCATACCACCTGTCATCGCACCATCACCGATGATGCAAGCAACCGTTTGCTCGCGGCCTTGATAACGCAGGGCGAGGCTCATGCCCAGACCAGCTGAAATAGAAGTCGATGAATGCCCAACGCCAAATGTATCGTAGACAGATTCTGCACGCTCAGGAAATGCCGTCAGACCGTTTTTAGACCTGATAGTACTTAGCTGCTCACGGCGACCTGTCAGCACTTTATGGGCATAGGCTTGATGACCCACGTCCCAGACGATTTGGTCTTTCGGTGTATCTAACAAATAGTGCAATACGATGGTCAGCTCAACCACGCCCAAATTGGCACCAAAATGCCCACCGCTTTGACCAGCTGAATACAATAGAAAAAGGCGTAATTCATCAGCCAGCGTAATAAGCTTGGCAGCCGAAAGCGTGCTGAGGTCAGTGGGTGTACCAATTGCATCAAGCAATGGCGTATGAGGACGCACACGTGGAATCACAGTATAGGTCTGCTGTAAGCTCGATAGCTGAGCAGCAGAATCCAGCACTGATGTAGATAGGGACTGAGACTTTGGAGAATGAGGTGACTGCTGCATAAACCGTACGATACCTACCAATCTGCTGACAAGACGTGTCTTTAAAATATAGCGGTGACTATAATCAAAAGACGTCAATAATACCTACATCATTATTGATGTAATCGACCATATAATTATTCATGCAACTTTCGTATTTGTATAGCTGCGCTACTTACGACAGTACACACGCTAGCACAATAGACTGCGCGCCAATACCAACGTTTTGATATCAAAATATTGATGCTTTTATACTATTGACAACTGAGGGGTGACATTATGCCCTATTATTTTGCATCAATAGCGGATGTTAGTGACGACATAGTAATGTAAGGGTAAAGACTTGTCACTGTATCCGTCAAAATAGTATGGCATAATAGCATTTTTTTTTAATTGTCGCTTTAATCATCGTGCGTCGTCTGTGAACTTTGTGTGTTTTTATAAAAAATACAATGAGCACGCTGTCTTTATGAACAGGTTATACTGGTATCATCTTAATCTTAGCAGTAAAGTTTAGATGACATGCTCATCTCAACTAATAGTTATTTCGAAAACAGTAGTTATCTCGAACAGTAACCGGCTCTAACAGCGCTCATATCAAACAGCAACAACATACTTTTCACCGCCACGACTTTAGGCTTATGTAGGACAGCAATGTCATATCAATTTATCACTAGTGCCAAATTACCCACTCGTCACGGCGAGTTTGATATTCATATCTTTGAAAATAGCGAAGGTCAAGAGCATGTCATGCTGACCGTTGGTCTAACTGTGGTCGATCAACAGACAGATGTCATGGCTAGCCAACCCTTAGACGACATGGTATTGAACCAAAAAGATGAATCTATAGCGAAGCAAGTGCCGCTCATTCGCATTCATTCTGAATGTCTGACAGGCGACGCATTTAGCTCATTGAAATGTGACTGTGGTCCACAGCTCAATACTGCCATGCAAGCCATCCAAGAGTCGGGTTGCGGTGCGATTTTGTATTTGCGTCAAGAAGGGCGCGGTATTGGTTTGACCAATAAGATTCGTGCGTACGCCCTTCAAGATCAAGGACATGATACGTTGGATGCAAACCTAATGTTAGGCTTGCCTGCTGATGCGCGTATCTATGATATGTGTGGTCCTATGCTTGCCCATATCGGGGTCGACGCTGTCAGGCTCATCACCAACAATCCAAATAAAGTCGCTTATCTGACTGAGCATGGTATTGATGTTGTCGAACGGGTGCCATTGTTGGTCGGTGTCAATGATATGAATGCTGAATATCTAGCAACCAAACGTGATCGCATGGGCCATTTGTTTGATAAAAATATCAATCTTGATATAGACGCTTCTCTCGATACAGACCTTAATACCGCCATACACCTGAATAAATAGATATCTTATGAGTATTACAAATACAAATAACGAAACAGACTTATCAACGGTAGCATCAGTGACGACGCCAACCAATAACGACATCATGCGAGTGCGTGAGTTTTTGGTTGATTTACAGGCGCGCATCTGTGAATCGCTAGAAGCACAAGAGCGTGACGGCAGTACTAATAACAACGAGTATGCGACCTTTGTTCCTGATGACTGGGAACGTCCTGAAGGCGGCGGCGGACGGTCGTGCGTATTGGCAGATGGCGAGGTCATCGAAAAAGCGGGAGTCATGTTTAGCCATATTCATGTACATAACCTACCTGCCTCTGCTACGGCGCGTCACCCCAATATTGCTGGACGTAAAGCTCAAGCAATGGGCGTATCACTGGTTGTCCATCCCAGAAATCCAAACGTGCCTACGAGCCATGCCAATGTGCGTTTATTCGTAGCAGAAGCGGAAGGCGAAGCTCCTATCTGGTGGTTTGGCGGTGGCTTTGACTTAACGCCATTCTATCCAGTACTCGCTGATTGTGTACACTGGCATCAAGTTTGTCATGACTTGTGTGCGCCTTTTGGGGACAATATCTACGCTGATTTTAAACAGTGGTGTGATGAGTATTTCCATCTACGCCATCGTGATGAACAGCGCGGTATTGGTGGTCTGTTTTATGATGATGTCAGTACCGAGAGTCGCGGCTGGGACTTTGAGACTTGCTTTAATTTTATGAAAGCCGTGGGCAACGGTTATCTTGACGGTATCATGCCGATTTTTGAACAGCGTAAAAATACGCCTTATACTGAAGCGCAGCGCGAGTTTCAGCTCTATCGCCGTGGCCGCTACGTCGAATACAATCTGGTCTACGATCGTGGAACGCTATTTGGGCTACAGAGTAATGGACGTATCGAATCCATCCTAGTCAGTATGCCACCGCTTGCCAGCTGGCATTATCGCTTTGAGCCTGCTGAAGGAACACCTGAATTTGAGTTGACCGATTACTATCTAAAGCCACGTGATTGGTTAGCACTGTAGTTTTCGTAAATATTGCAATACTCATATTTTTGGAAAACCTTAAAAAGGTCAGCTACTATTCGCTGGCCTTTTTTATTGTCAGTACTATCCAAACGAGCTACTCTCACGTCGTTATCGTACAGAAATATGTTGTTTAACTACCATGTAATCACCGCAACCAACTATAAGTAGCCATAACCAAGTTAAGGTATGCTTATTTAAAATATTACGAGGATATAACAACTATATAATTCCCAACGCGCAGATAACCGTTACAATAGAAGGCGTTCTTTATTAGCAACTGTGCTCAAAAGAATTTTAGGCAGTATTTTGTATAACTATATTTTACGACAAAGCGAGCGTTTGTAATCGCGCTTACTATTAGCCAAGTTTAAAGGAGTAAGTCATATGGCACAGGTTCATACCAACAAATCTTTCAAATCTCTTTTTAGCGTTACCTTGATGGCGGCTGCACTGGGTCTAACGGCCTGTAGCACTTCAACAGGATCTAACCCTGACGTACAAGCGCGTCAAGACACTATGAAAAACTGGGGCGACGCAATGGGCGTCATGGGTGACATGGCAAAAGCACCTGATACATTTGATGCCGATGTATTTAAAGAGCAAGCGGCGTTCTTGGCAGAAGATGCCGCCAAGCCTTGGAGTCATTTTGAAGATCCAGAAGCGGTAGGTAATGCTACTGAAGCGGTTTGGTCTAATGCTGATGGCTTCAGTGCTGAAGCGGAAAACTTCCAAAAGGTTACTGCTGAGCTAAATGCTGCTACTCAAAACGCCACTAGCATGGACGATGTTAAACCTGCCTTTGGACAAGTTGGTGCAAGCTGTAAATCATGCCATACCGACTTTAGAGCAAAAGACGAATAAAGCTTTGTATTTATAGCCAGTAGACACGTAAAAAAAACCGCCATATCAATTGATGTGGCGGTTTTTTAGTTTTCTGAATAATGTGGAAATCAAAGTTTCGAAACTAATCAAATATGTCACCGAGCGCGCTACTCTGCCACTGTTTTATTCACGTCCATAACGTCTTGCTGCTCGTTCATTTTATTAACGATTGCACTTACTGAAGGATCACTCAAATCGATCGTACGTATTGGGAATGGAATGTTTACGCCCGCTGCATCCAACGAGTTTTTGATACCTACAATTACTTGATGAATCGAGGCAACTTTGTTGGCTTGCGTACCATCTTCGATAAACCAGCGTACCATGAGATCAATGGACGAACCACCAAAACCAGTAGCAATAACGCTTGGCGTTGCTTTCTTTGAGACGCTCTCTATCTTATCTAGTGCTTTTATAATCTCAGCTTTAGCCGCTTCGATGTCATCTTCATAACCGATACCAACTGCGACTTGCAGACGGCGCTGCTTATAAGCGGTATTGACGGTCAATGCCGAAGTATAGAGATCTGAGTTTGGAATCACTACTTGTCTGCCATCATAAGTTCTGATGGTGGTTGCACGGATTTTGATATCTTCGACTGTTCCTTCATAGTCGCCTGAGACAATTTGATCACCGATACGAAACGGCTCTGAAATCAGGAGCAAGATACCAGAGAGCAAATTTTGGAAGATATCTTTAAAAGCAAAACCGATAGCCACGGAACCAATACCGAGCGCGCCTATCAACTTAGCAGGAGTGAACCCTGGTACTGCAATAACCATCGCTATCATAAAACCAATAAAGAAAATAAGCGCCCCGCCTACCCGCTGAAACACTTTGACCAAGTTCTGATGCCGACTACGACTGCCTAATAATTTGTGAACGATTTTTTTGAAGACAATCGATAAAAACCAAAAAATTAGGATAACGATAATTGATGCGACAAAATATGGGATGCGCTCAACAAAACCAACCCATATCTCATTTGCCGAACCAAGAATGCTTTGATAGGTCAATCCATCTGTCGTCGTAGACTGCGCAGCTGTCTCAGCACTCAGTGTCGTGTCTGCCTCAGAGGTAGGCATCTGGGTGATACTCCTTTATTCTATTTATTTCTATTAGCGCACTTATCTTAATAGGTGCTGTCTTTCTGACAATTAGCCCATCAAATCGGCCTGTACAATTTCGATCCAGTAGCCATCTACATCTTTGATAAAGGCAATATTTTTCATGCTGCCATCTTCTGGACGTTTTTTGAATTCGACGTTATTTTTATCGAACCAAGCAACCGCTTCCTCCAAGCTTGGAACGCTAAAACAAATATGACCAAAACCCTGTGGATCTTGATTTCCGTCATGATAGCTAAAGTCAGCTTTTGTCTCGGTGCCGTAGTTATGCGTCAACTCTAAAATACCACGCTGACGGAAGGCAAAGATTTCTAGATCATCGCCAGTTGGCAGGTTTTCGCGCTCGCTCTCGGTCAACTTAGCCAAGAAATATAAATCAAATCCCATGTCAGGGAACTTCTTAACAGCAAGCAAGGTCATACCCAAGACACCAGTGTAAAACTCTAGTGATTTAACAGGATCTTTGACACGCAGCATGGTGTGGTTAAAAGTAAAACCGGTCGTCTGTGATGAAATTGGCTGAACGCCATCAGTGCTAACGCTGCTAGCAGGCTGGTCTATTGCGTCGTTATTGTTGTTAGATGAAGTAGACATAATTATCCTAATATAATTCAAAAATAAATACATAAACACGCAAATCACGATTGTCGTGATTTGCGTCGTTCTCTTATCATAATAAAAAATGGCAAAATAACTGATAGGGTTTTGTAAGAATATGAACAAGGTGTGTTCGTCTGTATGCCCTAACTAGCTAGTTGTCTAAAGCTATCTAAGACTGATTAGCTATCTAAAAAGCGCACTTTTCCTGTCTCAAGGTCATACTCAGCACCGACTACCAGCAGCTGGCCACTATTTGTTAAGTCCTCTAATGCACGTGAGCCATGCTTTAGCTGACTGACTGACATACGTACGTTCGCGCGGATAGAGCGATCGACCAACTCGTCTGCATCGACGTCTTGACCATTGGCGGTTGCCAATTCGTGCAAGTTATAAACGCTTGGGCGAATACGATCAACGATAGATTGCAAGTTAGGTGAATAGTTCTGCTCAGGGTTAATCAATGTCTCAACGCAAGCCGTGACAGCGCCGCATTTTGAATGTCCAAGTACCACTACCAATTGCGTACCAAAGGCTTCGGCTGCAAACTCGATTGAACCAATCTGTGATGGTGCAACCACGTTACCCGCGACTCGTATAACAAACAAATCTCCCAAACCTTGATCAAAAACAATCTCAACTGGTACTCGTGCATCTGAGCAACCCAAAATAATAGCCAATGGATTTTGATCCTTGACCAACTCTGGACGGCGCTGCATATACTCATCGGTACTGGTGAGGCTATCAACGTAGCGTGCATTACCTGCTTTTAAAAGCTCAAGCGCTTCTTGACCTGTGGTTGGACGTATATCGGTAGGCATGAGAGATCCTTTATCATCAATAATATTAGGGTTATAAGCTGTTTTGCATACATGTATTCAAGCACAGATTGGCTAATTATCGCCAAACTATCAGGCTAATCATGTTTGTCAGCCATAACGTGATTGTATAGCAATAAAAACCAAAAAACGGTAAAAAAATTTGTCTAAATATCGCTAGGTGAATGTAGTCACATCTAAAAATACAGCTGTATATATCGCTGCTACGACAGTATGACTCGCGTAACTTATAACGAACTTGCACTGAATTATATCAAGGGTTTGTTATAATACGCAGCATTCAGGCAGCAATCCGAACATGCTTACGCTCATGCCAATCCCTATAATGACAGCCAGCTGCATATAGCTATTGGACGCTTAGGAACAGATATTATGACCGATTTATCTCAAAATACGCATAACACCTCTGCGTCACCTCATGATGATCAGGTGCTGCTGCAACTGACTGGCCTAAAAAAAACCTACGATCAAACTGAAGTCCTAAAAGACATCAACCTTGATATCAAACATGGTGAGTTTCTGACGTTACTTGGCCCATCAGGCTGTGGTAAGACGACATTACTACGCTTGATTGCAGGCTTTGAGCAGCCGAACGCTGGAGCGATATATTTAGATGGCGTACAGATGGCAGGCTTGTCCGCTGATAAACGTCCAATAAATACCGTATTTCAGCAATATGCGTTGTTTCCTCATATGAGCGTCGCCCAAAATGTGGCTTATGGCCTAAAGCTAAAGAAAGTCCCAAAAGATGAAATCCAAAGACGTGTTAGCGAGATGCTAGCGATGGTACAGCTAGAGCATTTAGCCAACCGCAAGCCGCAAGATTTGTCTGGTGGTCAGCAGCAGCGAGTTGCCATTGCCCGCGCGGTGATTAACCGCCCTAAACTGCTATTGCTCGATGAGCCATTATCCGCGCTCGATCATAAACTGCGCCTGCAAATGCAGTCTGAGCTAAAACGTCTGCAACGTGAGCTAGGTATTACCTTCGTTTTCGTGACCCATGACCAAGAAGAGGCGCTGTCGATGTCAGACCGTATTGCCGTAATGAAAGACGGCACGTTCCAGCAAATCGGTACGCCTATCGAGATCTATGAAACCCCTGCCAACTTATTTACTGCCAAATTCATCGGCGAGACCAATCTGTTCAGAGCTGAAGTCAAAGGTGTCCATCCAGACCAGCCAGATCGCGATGGCAAAGTGACCAACGGACGTATCGAGGTCGAAGTCTGTGAAGCACAGGCGCAAGAAGGGCCGACCACTTTACGCAACTTACGTCGTCCCAATTTTGCCAATGACGTGCAAGTGGGCGATATCGTCAATTTACTACTTCGCCCCGAAGATTTACGAATATATGATCCAAAAGATAACGAGCATAGCGGACTGTTAGGCCGTGTCATCGAAAGTAACTATAAAGGCAGTACCTTAGATTCGATTATCGAACTGGCAAATGGTCATATCATTAAGGCGTCTGAGTTCTTTGATGAAGATGATCCAAGCTTTGATTACAAACTAAACGAGGGCGTTAAAGTCTCATGGGTAGATGGCTGGGAATGGGTATTGCCAGAAGACTCTGAAGCTGTGCCAGATACGACTGTACAAACGGATGGTAGCTGATGGCACGCAACCACTTAGGCAGTAAGAGTCCATTTCGTACCGCCACGCTTTGGCTAATCTGGGGTTGGCTACTGATATTTGCACTATTACCAAATATCCTAGTCATCGCTGTCAGTTTTTTGACCCGTGACAGCAGTGCGTTTATTAGCTTACCTGTTAGCATCGACAGCTATGTGCGGATGATTGACCCTTTGTATTTTGAGGTATTTGTCCACTCATTATGGATGGCAGGTATTACAACGGTAATCTGCCTATTGCTTGGCTACCCTTTTGCATGGTTAGTTTCTAAGGCGAAAGTGCGTTGGCAACCGCTGCTAATGATGTTACTGATACTGCCATTTTGGACCAACTCTTTGGTACGGACGTATGCGTTAAAACTACTGTTTGCTAACAATGGTTTGATTAACAAATTGCTATTGGCAATTGGCGTAATCGACACCCCTATCGATATTTTATATACCCAAGGTGCGGTGATTGCAGGTTTAACCTACTTGTTATTTCCATTTATGGTACTGCCGCTATATGCCGTATTTACTGACTTACGCAATGACATGCTACTGGCTTCTCAGGATTTGGGCGCAACTAGAGCACAGACCTTTTGGCATGTGGTGCTGCCATTAACGACACCGGGAATTATCTCTGGTGTACTGCTCGTGCTATTGCCTGCAATGGGCATGTTTTATGTGGCAGATATCTTGGGTGGCTCTCGTAATTTATTGGTCGGTAATATCATCAAAAACCAATTTCTAGATGCGCGTGATTGGCCCTTTGGCGCTGCGGCCAGTGTGTTATTGACACTGGCGATGGCGGTATTATTACTTGCCTACCGTGCCAGTAGCCGCCGCATTGGCAAAACCGACTTTAACGAGGTGGCCTAATGTCTTACAGCTCACCGAATAACAAAACTCGTTCGCTTAAGATTGGCAGTATCGCTGCCAAAGGCTATCTCGGACTGATTTATACCCTGTTATACCTGCCAATCATTGTCTTGGTGGTGATGTCCTTTAACAAATCAAAAATTGGCTATAACTGGGGCGGTTTTAGCTTAAAGTGGTACGAATCACTATTCAATAACCAAGCGATGCTCGATGCATTTTGGCATTCTATTGTCTTGGGATTGGTGGCGGCCACTGTCTCGACTTTGATAGGCACACTCACTGCCCTAGCCTTACATCGTTATAATTTTCGCGGTAAAGGCTTACTAAATGGGCTGCTGTTTGTACTGATGATGTCGCCTGAGATTGTACTCGCTATCTCATTACTAGCACTGTTCTTACTGATTGGTTTGCAACTGGGCTTTGTCTCATTGCTATTGGCTCACATTACTTTTTGCTTGCCCTTTGTTGTGATTACCGTCTTTGCACGATTAAGCAGTTTAGATGAGCGATTGATGGAAGCGGCACGCGACTTGGGTGCTAACGAATCAACCATGGTGCGCACCGTATTGATTCCCGTTATCTTGCCTGCGGTCATGGCAGGTTGGTTGCTAGCTTTCACTTTATCGCTAGATGATGTAGTGGTGTCGACCTTTGTCACGGGACCTAGCTATGAGATTTTACCGCTGCGTATTTATTCTATGGTACGCGTAGGACTCAAGCCCGAAGTCAACGCCATTGGTACGTTATTGCTAGTTGCTTCACTAGTATTGGTCGTTATCTCACAGTTACTGTTACGCAAACGCTAGCTGTGGAGGGCTCATTAGGGCATGTTTGATATTCGACCATGGCACTGACAGAGACTATTTGTGAATATCAAACATGCTTTAATCATACGCTATGAATGAAAATCAGCAACATATGTACTATAATGAATTTTTCTCACCTTAGCGGTTAGGTTATATTATGCTTGAGCTTCGTCATCTTAATACATTAACCGCGCTACGGGCGCATGGTTCACTTGCAGCAGCGGCGGATGAGCTACACGTTACTGCCTCGGCCGTTTCGCATCAATTAAAAGAGCTTGAGAACTATTACGACATCAGTTTAGTCAATCGTCGGACGCGACCGCTTAGTTTTACGCCCGCAGGTAAAGCAGTACTGGCATTGGCAGACAATATCCTACCGCAAGTTACTCGCACCAAATCTAACCTTAAACGCTTAGCGCACGGTCAAGCAGGTAGATTACGCCTAGCATCAGAGTGCCACAGCTGCTTTGATTGGCTCATGCCGATACTGAACCACTATCGCCGTGAATGGTCGGATGTAGAGCTAGACTTTGCCACAGGGTTTGAGCCTGAGCCGCATCATCTACTCATGGAAGGTGATATTGATCTGCTTATCACTACCAGTGATTTACCGCTCGATGGTATCAGCTATCAGCCATTGTTTGAATATGAGAGTCGTTTGGTACTTTCACCAACACATGATTTAGCTACTCAAAAATTTATTGACCCCAATGATTTGATTAATGAGACATTGATTGCCTATCCCGTAGAAGCCAAACGCCTCGATATCATTGCTAATTTTATGACGCCAGCACAAGTAAGCTTTGAGAGTGTTCGTACGACAGAGCTGACCGCGATGCTGATTCAGTTGGTCGCTAGTGAACGCGGTGTCGCAGCATTGCCTGATTGGGTGGTTGCTGAATACGAGAAAAAAGGGTGGGTCGTCTCGCGGCCACTAGGAGAAGGTGTGCATTGTCAGCTGTACGCCGCAACGCGTACCTCAAGTAAAGATACGGCGTATATGCAGGGATTTGCGAGCTTATTGGAAGGGATAGTGAAGCCGTTGTAGTTTCATTACTAATCACTTTTTTATAGTGATGAAATATTATTCACCTTTTCATATCGTAATGAATATTATGGTAAACATAAACCCAATAATGGTTCCCTAGTGAGGACTTGAATGTTTGGCTGTAGGCTAATGGTATTAGTATCTTGAGCTATTTAGGTAGTCACGATGTACTTGGTAATGTACACAAAGTGAGTTTTTCAAGATTCAATCGAATTGTTCTTAATTATCTTAAACAATTTAACAGGCCATTTGTATGAACGTTTTATTCGATGAAGCTTCAGCTGCTCTTAAAGAAGTTAGAGTGTTAGCAGATGAAGAGTCTAGGAAAGTAATGAGTCAGTTTGTTAGCTCATTTCCGATACGAACTAGTGGTAACGGAGGAATTGACTGGAACAAGGTTGATAAAAAAGTGCTACTAAACTGTATAGAAGAAATTAAAAATCAAATAAATCTCACACTAGCAGATAACTGTTTTATTATCTGGAATGATGCAGCACACCCGATTCTAGAGACTACTGTTGAAAGGATAGTAAATGCTTTTGACGACGTTACAGCTGTAAGTTTTGATACATGGATATTCATCCCAAAAAACAATAATGTAATTGAAAGTACTCCCTCCGGCTTAAGAATGAGTACGTTTTTTTAGGGTTTATCTGCGTATTCTATACGTGATCGGTGCGCTATACAGGCATCGAACTGCTTACCGTATAACCAAAGATGAATGGATAAAAAAACTAATGTCTACTATAGAAAAAAAGCTGAACCAAGCAGAAATTTTTTACCAAAACTATGAACCAGAGCTAGCTCTTGATATCTTAAATGAAGTAATTTCTGATAGTAATTCAACAGATAGTGAAATAGCGGAGGCTTTAAACCTAAAAGGAATAACTGTAGATCTTGCTCCATATCTTTCGGAAGATAAAGAAAACTACTCTGGACTGATTTTTTTCCAAAAAGCTTTGGAATACGCCCCTTGTAATACTAGTATTCTATTCAACGTACTCAATTCATTTTCTTGTATAGACATGATGCAAGACTATACTCAAAAAAACAAAAGTGCTTTTATATGCGCTTATGATGTCTTGAATAATGACCTGTATGATTCTTTAAACGAAGAGTCCAAAAGTAATTTGCATAAATTGTCTTCTAAATATCATGAATTTCAAGAGGAACGCTTTTAGGGTATACCCTAACGAAACCAGCTAACTCACTCGACAAACCTATTAATAGACCACTCAAAACAGACTGCTATCATGGAACCACTTATAACAGACTTTTAAACGATTAATATCTATCAACGCCTACAAAACTAGCTTAAAGAAATAAAAGCCCAGCGCGGTTGCCAGTAACGTTAGCCCAACATGCAAACCGATGAGCGCTAAACCTGCTAGCAACCGCCCGTCATGAATAAAGCCAAATACCTCTGCACTAAACGTACTAAAGGTAGTTAACCCGCCCAAAAAGCCAGTAATCACAAACACGCGTACATGATCAGATAAGTTGCTTCCCATGCGCTCAAACCATACTAGCGCAAGCCCTATCAATAGCCCACCTAGAATATTGGCGCTCAGGGTACCGAGTGGCACCCAACCGTGCAAGGCATTGAAACGCGATAACCAAGCTCGCAGACAAGCACCGAATGCTGCGCCCAAACCGATAGCAAGCCACTGCATAGACTGTCCTTAATTCATATAGACGTGTTGGACCAAATGCTCATTTATACGGCTGGCAATTCTGTCATCGGCCAACGCGGAATACAGCTAACAGCCAAATCATCAGATTGTCCTGCTTGCAAGCGCTCAAAACCTGCGTAAGCAATCATCGCACCATTGTCCGTACATAGCGCAGGCGGTGCATAATGAACCGTCGCATTGATCTTAGCCAGTTCCGCTTCTAACGTCTCGCGCAGATGAGTATTGGCACTGACCCCGCCTGCAATTACTAAGCGGCTCATATCTGCTTGCTTAAGTGCTTTGACACATTTTTTCACTAGCGTGTCGACCACTGCATGCTGAAAACTCGCGGCAATATCAGCACGAATCTGTGGATCACTATCAGCGCCATTACCCGACCCTCCTGAATGTGGCGTATCTTTAATCAGATTATGTACGGCTGTTTTCATACCACTAAACGAAAAGTCTAGACCGCGATGTAGCATTGGTCTTGGTAGTGCATAAGCATCAGGATTACCAGTTTCTGCCAGTTTGGCAATATTAGGGCCGCCAGGATAAGGTAAACCTAGCATCTTAGCCGCTTTATCAAAGCACTCACCCGCCGCATCATCTATCGACTCACCCAATATCTCATACTGCCCTACGCCGTGAGCAGCAATTAGTAACGTATGCCCACCAGATACTAGTAGCGAGACAAAAGGAAATGCCGGAGGGTTCGCGCCCATAAGCGGCGCCAAAAGATGCCCCTCCATATGATGAATACCAATCGCTGGAATATCCAAACCATATGCCAAGCTACGACCAAACAGTGCGCCTGTCATCAATGCACCAATAAGACCAGGTCCTTTAGTATAGGCAATCGCATCGATGTCGCTTTTTTTCATATCACATTGCTCTAGCAGCTCATTCAATAACGGCACGAGCTTACGAATATGATCGCGGCTAGCAAGCTCAGGCACAACGCCACCATAAAGTGCGTGCAGCTCAATTTGTGAGTACAGTACTTGCCCGACCAAACCTTGGTTGTCGCTATTTATTTGCTCACTATCAAAAATCGCCAGCCCCGTCTCATCACAAGAGGTCTCTAAGCCCAATACTTTCATACTTTTGCCTTTATACTTTCGTTTTCGTGCTATTTTTGTCGCACTTTTATCTTACATCATTTTGAAAAATTGGATAACTATAGTCAAAGAACTCTAAAATGAGTACAAGGCAGCCGACTGCAGATTGTACAAGTAGTACATCTAAGGAGGGTAACGCCGTAGCGGTTTAGAGTTCACCGACTATAATACAATCAGCCACACACTATCTTAAACTCGCTTAATACAGCTGTATATTCTCAGACTGGCATGACAAAAAATGTGCATAAAAAAACCGTCATTGTCAGTCACAATGACGGCCAGTTTAGCAAATTTCAATAGCTGACATACTCTATATATACCGTATCAGCTTACCGACGCTAGCATATAATCAACAGCCGCTTTAACTTGTGCTTCGGTCACACCATTTACCGCTTGCGCTGGCATTTTATTAAAGCCTTTAGCCGAGTGCATATACAGCGTTTCTTTGTCTTTAGTTAGACGAGCTGTCCAAGCCGCTGTATCACCATACTTTGGCGCATCGAGTAAACCTGCAGCATGACAAACCTGACAGTTTGATTCATACAGTTTAGCACCTGCATCTGCGGCCAACACTTCAGAATCAGTTTCAGGTGTTGCTACTGCGTCATCTACTATGTCGGCAGACTCTGTTGCTGCTTCTGATTCTGATTCTGGATCAACCACAGACTCAGGCGTCGTGCCTTCGGTTTCTGCTACAGCTGTCTCTTCTATAGCGGTAACAGGCTCATTGGCTGCTGTAGACTCTTCAGTGGCTGTGTTATCACCGCTACAAGCACTCACAGTAAATACCACGCTCATGCCGATCACAGACAACTTCAGCTTGTTCATATACAGTTGTATATCAATCATGGTTTTACCCTTACTTAGTCAGTCTGCAATCAATTAGTGATGCGTTATATCAGCTTAAAGTACTTACGTATACGACCAACGACTGTTTAATAGTCAATTGAGCTAATGGTCAATTCAGCACTAAATTACTCAGCAGTGGCTGCAGCTGTATCGTCAGTAGCCGCCATATCAGCGCTGTCAGTAGGAGCAGCGGCTGTATCCGTACTATCGGTAGCTGCTGCTTCTGTAGTATCAGCGTCAGCCGTTCCTGCTTCAGCAGTAGCTGTACCGTCAGCTTCTGTACCCGCTGCATCAGCTGCTGGCATTGGTGCTGTCTCTGGGAATTCCATTTCTTCAGCTGGTGGCGCATTTTTGATGGCAAGTTCAGCAGCTTCATCAACGCGATCGATTGCCATTACTTCTTCATGCTCTTCGCCGCCACTACAAGCGCTCACGCTCACACCTAAAGCTACGATAAGTGCGGTGCTTAATGCCGTGTTAAATACTGTTTTTTTCATTCCAACATCCTCAATAAAATACACACAAAACGGTTTATAGGCTTACTATAATATGGGAATTATCATAGCATAAACTCCAATCAAACCGTTATAGACGGTAGGGGTTTTTTATTGATAAAGCGTTGTATATATGTCGAACTCATAGCTTGAGAGCCAAATTCAAATAGCTATCTAATTGAATAACCTATCGGCAATAAATGCTTAAAATCATTGACTTTGTTGGTATTTTTTATTAAAATACCTGCCCTTACGCTAACGCGTGAGAATTGTCCTAGTTTGAGCTGATGCCTGTAATCTTGAGATATTACGGCTAAATACTAATACACAGCCAAACTAATGCCCTTATATCTCATCCTAATCGAGGAGTCTTCATGCCTGCAGTTAAGGTTAAAGAAAACGAACCAGTTGATATCGCTATCCGTCGTTTCAAACGTGCTTGTGAAAAAGCTGGTGTATTATCAGACGTACGTAAGCGTGAGTTTTATGAAAAACCAACGCAAGTACGTAAGCGTAAAAAAGCTGCTGCCGTAAAGCGTTATAAGAAGAAGTTACAACGCGAAACTATTCGTACCACTCGTATGTACTAATCAGTAATCTGATTAGCTAAGTACAAGCGCTACACTAACGCCACTGTTATCAATCGATATCAGTGGCGTTTTTTATGCTACAATTTTTGTTATTGCTGCTGACATAATTTTTTATTAAAACCACTATCAGCAGGTTTGGTTCTAAAAATTTAACAAACGACATCTAACGAATAGCATTTAACAGATCGATAAGGATAATAGCAGTGAGCCAACTTAAACAGACGTTATCAGACAATATCAAAGTTTCAATGAAAGCTCGTGAGCTTGAGCGCGTCAAAGTACTGCGCAATGTACAGTCAGTAGTGAAACAAATCGAGATTGATCGTCAAACAGAACTTGATGATGCGCAAGTATTAGAAGTTTTGCAAAAGCAGCTAAAGCAGCGTCAAGAATCATTAACTATCTTTACAGAAAATGGCCGTGATGACTTGGCCACCAAAGAGCAGTTTGAGATTGACATCATCAACGAGTTTATGCCACAGCAAATGAATCAAGACGAGATCATGGCATTGGTAAATGCTGAAATCGCTGAGCAAGGTGCTACGTCTATGCGTGATATGGGTAGCGTCATGGGTGTTTTAAAGAATAAAACAGCTGGCCGTGCTGATCCTGCTTTGATTTCTAAAATGGTCAAAGAAGCGCTACAAGGCTAGCACTTGCTATTGATTGGCAGGCTAATCTGTACAAATAACCGTCTAAGGCTTAAAGTCTTGGGCGGTTTTTATTGCTTTGAGTTCTGCATTAATATTGGCCAATAACGGACGCGCACTAGTAGCCTGATCTGTGGTTTGCAGATTTTTCGTCAATTGTTTGGCTTGTGTCAAAGAGGTCAGCGCACTCTCATAACGCCCATTCCACAGCTGATCATAACTGCGATAGCGCAATGCATTAATCGTCGCAATATTGGCTAACTGTGGTGAGGTGGTGGTCTTAGCAAGTTTTTCATTGGCGAGTTGCAAGCTTTGCCATGCATAACGATCGCTTGGCTGCTGTTCTGTTAGTGGTTTCAACAGCGCTTGGGCTTTTATCGGCTGACTACTATTAGTCAGCGCTTCGGCTAGATAAAGGCGTAAATCACGGCGCTCCGGATATATACGCTGCTGGCTCTCTAAGACATCTACGGTTTGTTGCCATTTACCTTGTTCACTTAATAGCTGACTGTGGGTAATCGACAATAGAGGCTCTAAATTCTGACGCTGCGTGCTTGATAACGCATTTATCTCAGCCAATACCTTATTAGCATCTGTAAAGCGTTGCTGCTCTCCATACCAATGCATTAGCGCAAGTTTGGCCCCGAGACTGTTTTTAGCGGCCGTTGTCAGTGTGACTTCGGATGCATGTTTACCAGTCACTTGCACACGCCAATACAACAAATCAAACAATGCTTGATGGCGCTGCTGCTGGCTCAATGAGAGCGCTGGATACTGCTGAGCGCGACTTTGTGACTCGCTCAACCGCTCATTACTCAGAGGATGTGAGCGTACAAAGCTCGGTAAAAATTGATTCTCAACTTGATTTAACTGACTCTGTTGATTCATCGTGGCAAAAAACCGTGGCATCGCCCGAGGATCATAACCCGCTTGGGTCATAATCTGCATCCCTACTCGGTCAGCCTCACGCTCGTTACTACGGCTAAAGGCCATACTGCTATTCATAGAGGCTGTCTGACTGCCCATCATCACAGCCGCAGCGGCATCACCATCGACAGCTGAGGCAGCAATCGCAGCTAGCATACCACCTAGCTGCATCAGCAAGGCTTTTTTACGTTCGTCAGCGCCGCTTTCGTAGTGCCGTTGACTGATATGCGCAACTTCATGCGCGACGACGCTTGCCAGCTCATCCATGCTACTAGCTGACAGTATCGTTCCAGTGTTGATACCGATTACGCCGCCAGGCGCTGCAAAGGCATTGATACTGGGGTTATCAATGATAACAACACCAAGTGGTGCTTGCTGACGGGCTTGGGCATTGAGACGCCACGTCATGTCTTTTATCGTTTCTTGTACCCAAGGATCATGTTCCATTCTGACGCGGCCATTGATATTCTGTAATGACCACTCGCCAAGCATTTTATTCTGATATTGCTCAGCAAAGCTTAAGCCTTGCCCGCGCAGATTTGGTAGATCTAGCGTTTGCGAATCTGTGTCTTGCCACGAGCTATCAGCAAATGGCAGCGTTTGACTCTCACGACTATGCGCACCGCTAGCCATGACTAGTAGCATCATTGACAGCCCTACCTTGATACTATTTGGCAAAGTTAAACTCATAAAATGACGTCTACCTTTTTGCTTAGAGAATATAATTGGTAAGCCTACGGAGCTTTTGGCTACTAAAGAGTTGTTGCTGTCAGGTCGCTTCGTTCTATTAGCCTGGTACAAGTGCATATCCTATAAGATAATTGACGACGTCTTTTCGACTATACGAGCTTGTTTATCCAAGGTCAATTCTACAATGAACTTAACTACCAATAACTTAGCCACCCGTCACGATTGCGCAACATAGCTGTGTAATTATTCATTGGGTCATTATTTATGCAGTAAGTCTCAATCGTATGACTCTTAATCGGGTAATTGCTAATCGTGCAACTCTTGCTTATATGGTTCTAGTGAACCGAACACAGCGTTGATTATATTCAACTGCAACTATACATTGTCTATTTGGTATAATAAGCAACAATGATAGTAAGTTTAGATGACTGTGATGGCGACCTCATAATTTATGATTGCTGGATTATGTTCGTACTCGATATCAAAGCCTATTGCTAATAAAACAAATTAAAATATAGATATCTACAAGGTTTAAGTTATGCCCGCTGCTAGTGAATTAGTTATCGAACGTGTATCGCATTCTATACAGTTATCAGCGAATTTGACTGATGCACAGCAGAACGATATTGCGAGTTTACTAGAGCTGCTACCGATTGAAAGTCATAACTCAGATAATGTAGCTACAGCGCAATCTGAACTAAATATAAAAGGTTTTGTTGATGGACGCGGTCTTGCATGCCCGATGCCATTGTTAAAAACTAAGGTCGCATTACGTGACGTAACAGTTGGCGAATCACTGTATGTGGTTGCAACCGACCCTAACTCGCAAGCTGATATCACAGCGTTTTGTCGACAAAGTCAGCAATCACAGACGGCGGATTATTTGAAGCTAGTGGTCAATGAAGTTACTGACCATTCGTCAGTTGATGGCACATCATTACAGCGTTTCGCTACAATATATCACTTCATCATTACCAAAACTGATAGCAACTAAGCGCTGCTATCCTTTACAATTAAATCATAAAGATTTTTATCTGACTATTTGCTTAACTATTTAACCAAGGTCAAGAATATGGCTAATACTTCTACTGATGCTGTAAATACAAATAAAAAAGATGGCTCAGCTCCTATAAAAAATGATGCACGCGATGCTGCATTAAAGGCCGCGGCTCAGCGACCACCTTATGACGCGAGTACATTGGGCAATACCAGTACGCGCGACTTGGTACCAGCTATGCCAACTCACTTGTCAGCGCCAGGGGTCAACTTGGGTGCGTATATCAATACTGTCCATCAAATTCCTATTTTGACGCCAGTGCAAGAGCAAGAGCTGGCACATCGCTATTATGATGAAGGTGATGTTGAAGCTGCTCGTCTGCTGGTAATGTCGCATTTACGTTTTGTGATTCATATCGCACGTAGCTACTCGGGCTATGGATTGCCGCAAGCAGATTTAATCCAAGAAGGTAACTTAGGATTGATGAAAGCAGTCAAACGTTTTGACCCGAATAAAGGCGTACGTCTGGTGTCGTTTGCCGTACATTGGATTAAAGCTGAAATTCATGAGTTCGTGATTCGCAACTGGCGTATCGTCAAAGTTGCGACCACCAAGGCTCATCGTAAATTATTCTTTAACTTGCGCAGCCTTAAGAAAACCAACAATCAGCTGACACTAGAAGAAGCGGATGCTATCGCTAATGACTTGAATGTCACGCGCAAGCAAGTGTTAGAGATGGAATCACGTCTAACCTCTTATGATGCTTCGTTTGAGGCGCAGTCAGGCGACGATGATGATGGTCGCTACGCACCTCAGCTATTTTTGGAAGATGGTATCGATCCAGCTGAGCAGTTAGAAGAGGCGGATTGGGAAGAGAATAATTCATCAGCACTCATCGCTGCTATGGGCACTTTAGATGATCGTTCGCGTGATATCGTCGAGCAGCGTTGGTTATCTGAGCAAAAATCTACTTTGCATGAGTTAGCTGCGGTTTACTCTATCTCAGCTGAGCGAGTCCGTCAGATTGAGAAAAATGCCATGGACAAGATTCGTGATGCGATGACCATTGATAGTGTGATTTTGCCAGATGATATTCAGTAGCCTTAAGATGATACGAGTTGTTCAATGTTAAATTGGATCGGTATTGCCGCAATTAATATGGCTATCGCCGTGGCCTTAGGTGCATTTGGTGCGCATGGCCTAGAAGGTCGTGTCAGCATTCAACAGCTTGAATGGTGGCATACGGCAACGCTGTATTTGTTCGTACATGCGCTTGGACTACTGCTTGTTGGCTTACTGATTCGTTTGAAATATATTACTCAGACAACCGCTTGGTTACTACAAATTGGCATTATAATCTTTGCTGGTAGCTTATATGCAATGACGCTTGGTGCACCGCGCTGGTTCGGTGCGATTACGCCTATTGGCGGCGTTCTTATGATTGCAGGTTGGCTATGGTTGGTCGTTTCCGCCTTTCGACTAAAAGACTCAGTTAGCTGAGCTATTTAATATTTATTGTAATTTTTAGCTCTTTGCATTAGCTGCGACAAACTATCAGTAACAAAACAAAAGATACGTAGTGAATAGCGGATAAACAGGAATTTTAAAATATTAGGGAGTATTTAATATGAGCACCATTAGTGTCAATGGTAAAAGCTTGCAAACCACTCATCAGACTGTGCAACTGGTTATCAATGAGCTTGGTCTTAGCCAAGGTCGTTACGCTGTAGAAGTCGACGGCGAGTTGATGCCAAAGAGCGAGCTTGCTCAACTGCGTATCGTAGAAGGTATGAATATAGAAGTAGTACAGGCCGTCGGTGGTGGTTAATAATGTTTAGATAGATAAGCTTGAGCTGACAGCTAGTTCATTTTCGTTCTAAATTTACGAGTACTAAAAAAGACCTCAACGTATTACATGTTAGAGGTCTTTTTTTATGTCAATTACAAAATAATGCAGCAGCTACTTATAAATTTTTTATTCTCTTAGTCTGCTTTCACTAGCTTGTAACGATAATGTTCAAGTTTTTAGACTCGAACTATGCTGCTGGTACTGCTTCTGCAGGGGTTAGATCCTGATAGCGACTATCGCGTCCTGCACCCTGAGTCTTTTTGCGCTCTTGACGGGTTTTATACTTACGTACTTGTCTATCTAGCTTGTCTGCCATCTCGTTAATGGCTTTATACATATCATCTTCATACGCTTGGACAAACATTTCTTGACCCGAGACACGCATAATTGCTTCAGCTTTATGGCTCTTTTTACCGCCGTCGCTAGCACCGCTATTGTCTAAAGATAAAATCACTTGAATACTTTGTATCTGATCGAAGTGACGCTCTACTTTTTCAAGCTTCTCGCGTACTGCTGTGTCCATAGCTTCTGTAACGCTGATATGATGACCACTGATAGAAACATTCATATTGTTGTCCTTTTATTTGTAACTTACAATCAACAGATGAGGTAGCATTCTTGCTCTTATCATCCTGCCTTACCACTAACTACACCAATGCCTCTAGTAATGTGTCGACGTATCCTTTTATCGTCTCCTTTATTAGTTGTAAATAAATACTATAAATCGGCACTTGGTTTTCGTTGTTGGTATGACTCTAATTTGTCATGAAAATCGTCCAGTAGCAAGCCGTTAAATTGTAATTAAGTGTAACAATACCTATTATTTCTACTTGGTTTCTATATAATCAAAAAATTTTATTTTTTATATCTGTATTACACTATGCAGACAGGTAGCCATTGACCTTATGGAAAGCTGAGCTTAATAGAAAGATGAACTTAGACAATTAGTATTTCTGTTTGCGCTGAGTAGACGAGCCAATATTCATTGCTTCACGATATTTGGCGACGGTTCTTCTGGCTATATCGATACCATCTGCTAACAGCTCATCTTTGATACGACTGTCTGATAAGGGCTTTTTAGGATCTTCGTCAGCGATGAGCTTTTTAATCATGGCACTGATAGCGGTCGATGAGATATCTCCATCAGCGCTACTTACGTGAGAGGAGAAGAAGTATTTCAAAGAAAACAACCCTTGCGGCGTCAAGATGGTTTTACTGGTGGTAAGGCGTGAGACCGTAGACTCGTGCAAGTCAACTTCTTCAGCAATGGCCTTTAATATCAGAGGTTGCATGGCGGTTGCACCATGCTGCAGGAATTCTTGTTGATAGCGTACAATGCTGGTCGCTACTTTGAGTAGGTTTTGATTGCGCTCTTCGATACTACGAATAAACAATCGAGCATCAGTGAGGTTTTCGCGCAGATATTGATTGTCAGGACTGTCATCGCCACGCTTGACTAAGTTGGCATATTCTTGGTTTACGCGTAGTTTTGGTAGGGTGTCTGGATTGAGGCGTACATACCAGCCATCCTCTTCTACTTCAGAGTTACTTGTCGCCTTATTGTTTCTAACAGGTGTGACCAACACATCTGGAATATCATAGCTCTCAGGCGGCTGGGCATAGTCAGGCTGGCTAGATTGAAATAGCAGCCCTGGCGAAGCGTTTAAGGTACGTAGTAGCGTAAGCGCAGGTGTAATATATTCTGGTGCAAGCCCTGCACATTCAGTCAGTGCTTTAATATTATTGCTGACTAAATGCTCGCTCGCTGATAGTAGCGCTTGGGCTTCTTGTAGATATTCGGTGTGGGCATCTAGCTTGGATAGCTGAATCGATAAGCATTCACTTAAATGACGCGCCCCTACGCCAACGGGATCACAGGACTGGATAATACGTAATACCGTCAAGACTTCTTCTTTTTCAACGCGCTCGTCCCATTGATAGAAACTTGCCATCGTATCAAAGCTCTGCAGTAGCTCATCTATATCAATTCGAATAAAGCCCATATCATCCATGGAGTCTATTAAATATTCTGCAATCAGCGTATCGGCCTCTGATAGACGCTTAAAGTTCAGCTGCCAGCGCACATGATCTTGAATGGTAGACGATGTACCGCCTTGGTAACTATCAAAATCTTCATCACCCCTACTATTGCCAGAGCCCGCTGCGGTAGAGGCATAGTTACCAGTGTCAAAGCTACCTATATCAAAGCTATCGGCATCAGAACTGCTGTAGCTATCTACATCTATTGCACTATCATCGATATTAGGTTGTTGTAATTTGTCCAAACTATCACTGAAGCTATCGCTACTATCGCCGCCGTACTCTGTACTGGTAGTAGGTACTGAGTCAAATGAGTCACTGCTACTTTGATTCCAGCTATCAAGCGTCAACGGCTCGCTCCACTCCTCTATTTCATCGTCACCACTGTCGTATTCGTCATCGTTTTCGATACGTTCAAGTAATGGATTACTATCTAGTTTTGCCTGAACCTCTTGTGCGAGCTCAAGACTAGAGAGCTGCAGCAATTTTATGGCTTGCTGCATTTGCGGGGTTAGCTTTTGTGAGTTGCTCAGCGTGGTCGCCAATCCGAACGACATACTCATGGGCGGCTTATTGCACTCCGATCTTAGTGATATTGTGTTTATTCTGTCAGTAAAGGTAACGACATAAATCTTATCAGGACATGACGATAGCATTTTTTGCCACAATTTTGCTATGATAATTTATGTTTTGTCTGGATACGTTTGGTTTGCTATCAATAGCAGACTACCATCTTGGCAAGGATGAGCAATCCATAAATACGAGCAGTCTGCTCATTACCGCGAAAATATTATAATAAATAAATTACGGTAAATGACCAATACAGCTCACACCAAATAGGAATATTGTCATGAATTTAAGTAACCATCAACTTAACGTCGCTGCTATTCAAATGAACAGTCAGCAGAATGTTGAGGATAATCTAGCAGATATCAAAGCTGCCATCATCGATGCACAAGGCCAAGGGGCTGAGCTCGTTGTATTGCCTGAGAACTGCTGTAGTATGGGGCAGCAATCTGCTACTGCCGAGCGTTTTGATGACTTATCAGCGACGATAGCAGACTACGCCCGCACTGCTGGTATCCATGTACTAGCAGGCTCGTTACCCTGCCATTATCGTCCTAATGGCACTGTCGTTCCTGATGGTAGATTGCGCCAAGTGAGCCAGCTGTTTGCACCAGATGGCACCCGCGTCGCACGCTACGACAAGATTCACCTGTTTACCGCAACTGTGGCCGATAAGCATGGCTGCTATAACGAAGCGGCGACCTTTGAGCCAGGTACCCAGACCGTAATTGCGCCACTAGCAGTAGGCAATACAGTCTATCAACTCGGCATGATGGTATGTTTTGATTTACGCTTCCCAGCATTGGCGAAGCGTCTGCGACAAGCAGGTGCTGAACTATTGAGTGCCCCTTCTGCCTTTACGTACTTGACTGGGCAAGCACACTGGTCGCTGCTGTTACGAGCGCGTGCTCTAGATAGTCAATGTATGGTCATTGGCGCAGCGCAAGGTGGTGATCATCTCTACAAAGATGGTAGTACCCGCCAGACATGGGGACATGCAGCTATTACAGCGTTTGATAGTAGTATTATCGCAAGCTATGACGATAGCGAACTGGATAAACAATATGCCATCGTCATGGCGTCATTAGACAAGCAATCGCAAGAGCAAGGCCGCCAAAAACTACCTATCTTTGATTGCCATCGTTTGGCGTAGATGATTAATTACAGTGGATTTCGTGCCTAATTGCTAAGGCAATTCTTCATTTTGAGCATGAGTTGCTCGTGGATGCGCGCGATCATAAACCTGCGTTAATTTTGCAAAATCAACGTGAGTATAAATTTGCGTGGTGCTAATATCACTATGCCCGAGCATCTCTTGTACGGCGCGCAAGTCGCCACTGCCTGACAGCATATGTGATGCAAAACAATGACGCAGTAGATGTGGATACATATTCTGTGCGATACCTGCGCGGGTGGCAGCAACTTTTAAACGCTGCTGCACTGCCCGTGTTGATAATCTGGTACCGAGCTTTTCACTGATGAACAATGCGCTATCCATCTGCTCTACCCACAGGTTACGATGCGGCAGGTAGCGACTAATCGCTTCTGCAGCCTTTATCCCTAATGGTACTAGCCGTGTTTTATTTCCTTTACCTGTGACTCGTACCCGTAAGTCAGACAAGTCTACATCTGCCATATCGAGTGCAACCAATTCGCCAACACGCAAGCCACTACTATAGAGCAATTCAAACATAGCCTTGTCACGCAACCATAAGCGCGCTTGCTCTGGTGTATCAGGCATCTCTTGATCGAGTAGCTGAGTCAGTAAATCGACATCAGCGATAGAAGGCAGCGGTCTAGGACTACGCTTCAGCTGATAGCCAGTGGTTGGGTTGATACGTGCTAGCTCTTCTTCAATCATCCAACCATAAAAATGCCGAATCGCAGACAACTCTTGCTGAACACTGGCAAGCGCCAACTTATCTTCATCAAGACGTTGACTGATGTGCTGGGCCAGTTGCCGTTTATCACAGCGTGTCCACGTTAGACGCTTACCACGCAAAAACAACGCCAGTTGATTCAAACTAGCGAAATAAGCGGTCAGAGTATGCGGCGAATGGTTGCGCACAGACAACGTATTGAGCCAACGATGTACAGGTGTGAGTAGCTCTCGTAACGCAGCATCGGACTCTATAGTAGCGGCCAGCTCAGTAGATAGCCAAGGTGCTGAGCTCGCCGCCTGAATGTCTTTATTGGTAGACATAACCATATTAGAACCATCCTTGGTATTTATACGATTGGCCTAACAACAGTTATCAGCCTTCAGCATTAGGTTTAAGACCCGCTTGTGCCATCAGGCCATCTGGACTAAATACGCCTTCATAGACGAAAGCGGTCGGACCCGTCATCGTAACCGAATAACCTGGCTGCCACTTGATAATCATGCTGCCACCATATAGCTGCGCGCGGACTTCCTCACCTTCATCGAGCCAGCCTTCACGTATACCAACGGCTACTGCTGCACACGCGCCCGTTCCACAAGCTTGGGTCTCACCCACTCCGCGCTCGTACACACGCAAACGAATGTGGCGCTGATTCATCACTTGCATAAAGCCCACATTGACGCGATCTGGGAACGCAGGGTGCGACTCAATTGCCTTACCCAAAGTCTCAACCTCAGCATCGAGTACGTCATCGACTTTTATCACAGCGTGCGGATTGCCCATATTGGCAACGTACAGCTGCACAGGCGTACCATTTACATCAAGATGATAGGTGTTTTGGATTTTGGTCGTCGCTCTTGGGCTAAACGGAATCTCATCTGGCTCAAATTTAGGCTTGCCCATATCGACATCTACCCACCCATAACGATCAGTAGTCAGGGAAATAATACCGCTAGCCGTCTCAACGCGTAGACGCTGCTTAAATGACAGTTTACGTGCCTGCACAAAACGCGCAAAACAACGCGCGCCATTGCCGCACTGTTCGACTTCGGTACCATCAGTATTAAAGATACGATAACTGAAATCGACATCAGGGCGCATGGGTGGCTCGACTACGAGCAATTGATCAAAACCAATGCCTAGGTGACGATCGCCCAATAACTGCACCAAATCCTTGGTCAATTCTAAGCGCTGGGTCACTAAATCAATGACCATGAAATCATTACCCAACCCATGCATTTTAGTAAACTCTATTAGCATATCTTTGATGTCCTATCCTATTTTTATGTATGCCTTATCTTAGCACGCTGTCAGATACAATCATAATAATACCAATCCCAAAAAATACGATTAGCGGTGTCA
This sequence comes from Psychrobacter nivimaris, assembly GCF_043419765.1. Lineage (NCBI taxonomy): Bacteria > Pseudomonadati > Pseudomonadota > Gammaproteobacteria > Moraxellales > Moraxellaceae > Psychrobacter > Psychrobacter nivimaris. The sequence goes on from NZ_JBHOFX010000003.1 coordinate 273,010, forward strand.
AACTTGTTTAGTCTACAGTGAGTAGTACTTGCACTCGTTTTCCTTGCTACTCCAATTTTTGTGAATGGTGTTGCCTTCAACTAAAGTCATGCCTTCAATTAAGAATCAGCTTTAATTAAAAAACACTTTCCTCAAAATCCAGTCATAAAAAAACCCATTGTCATTATCACAATGGGTTCTCTTCAACTATCAAATACGGCGATAGTTTTGGCTTGTCTTTAATCGCCTTACTGCGCCTGCCACAACGCTTCATCTGCATATAACGCTTCAATTGTTTCGCGCTTGCGAATAAGCTGATGATTATCGCCAGACACCATCACTTCGCTAGCACGCGGGCGTGAGTTATAGTTACTACTCATGGTAAAGCCGTAAGCACCTGCGCCCGTAATGGTCAGTACATCGCCTGTGGCCAATGATAGTAGGCGGTCTTTTGCCAAGAAATCACCCGTCTCACAAATCGCGCCAACGATATCCCACGGCTGCGTACCATCCGTATCGATACCAGCACTAGGTAACACACTTGGAATCACCGCCATTTCAGCTTGATATAAAGCAGGACGAATCAAGTCATTCATAGCGGCATCAACGATAGCAAAGTTTTTATGCTCAGTCGGCTTGAGTACGTCAACTTGGGTCAAAAGCACGCCAGCATTGGCAACGATACTACGACCTGGCTCAAAGAACACGGTCAAACCAAGCTCGCTAAGTTTTGGCAATAATGCTTGGGCAAACTCATCTATAGACACAGGCGTCTCATCGATATAGCGCACACCCAAACCGCCGCCCAAATCGATATGCTGCAACTCAATACCAGCATCACGCAGGCTATGTATCAGTTCAATAACTTTATCTAACGCTGCAACAAACGGCTCTACCTCAGTCAACTGCGAGCCGATATGACAGTCAATACCAACGATGTCGATATGTGATAAATCGGCCGCTTGCTGATAGACCGCTAGTGCGTCTTCGTGAGTGATACCGAACTTGTTGTCTTTAAGACCTGTTGAGATATATGGATGGGTTTTGGCATCGACGTTAGGATTGACGCGTAACGAGATTGGCGCAGGCTTATCAAGTGACTTTGCTACTTCATTGATTAAAGTCAGCTCGCTGATAGATTCAACGTTAAAACAGCCAATACCTTGAGTCAGCGCATATTCGATATCACTGTACGTTTTGCCAACGCCTGAGAATACCACACGTGATGCTGCGCCACCTGCCGCTAACACACGCATTAGCTCACCGTGAGAGACAATATCAAACCCAGCGCCCGCCTGTGCCAAGACACCAAGCACGGCAAGGTTAGAGTTTGCTTTTACGGCGTAGCATACTTGATGATTCAGACTGGCGAAGCTATCAGTATAAGCTTGATAAACGTCCAATATTGCTTGCTTTGAATACACGTAGCATGGTGTGCCATATTGTTTTGCCAACTCATCGATACTGACCTGCTCCATATACAATGCATCGCCGCGATAGCTTAGCGCTGGCAAGTGAGCACTCAACGCTTTCGGGTCAACATACAACCCTTGCTCAGTTTGGATAGTAACGGATTCGCCAGTAGCAGAATAGGTCAAGTCAGCAGGTAGTTCAGAATGACTCATATAAACATCTCTAATATAATCAGATTATCAAGGGTGAAAATTAAATTTAGGTAGCAAAGCTATTTAGCCAATCAGGTAGTAAAGAATCGACAGTTAGTTAAACTGTTAATTAAAAAGCACCTAACCGCTATCCATTGGCTCAGCTTAGCGGTTATTAGCCTCGCAACTATTAGCCTAGTAATTGTTAGCTTAAGCAATTAATAGTCGTTGGGGTCAGTACTAGGCTCAGGTAGCACCATTTGCTCTTCTAGGTAGCGGTTTTTTTGATAGTTATCATCGTCGATACCCGCAAAGGCTGCATCTTGTGGATGGCTAGTACTATCCAGTACAGACGCACTGCCCTCTATCGTTTGACTACTAGAGTCTGCCAGATATAGATCGCCTTTTTGCCCGCAACCTGACAATCCTAGCATAACCACACTGCCAATAAATAAAGTGGCGACAGCCTGACGACTGGTACGAGCGAACGAGCTAGCATGCTTGGCTGCTGAAGGGCTGTGTATAGTAGACATATAATAGATAACCTGTGAGCTTACGACGGCATAATGGCGATAGTAAATCGTGATAAATAAAAAATAAATGGACAGCCAAACTAGCAGCGAAAGCACTGCCGTTATGACCATTTTCATCATAGCATTATTACATAAAGCTGTACGGATACTGAATATGATTGGTGAATAAATTTGCGTGATGTTGGATATTTTCTAGAACATTAGTCGAATTTTTATAGTAATATCGTCTGCGAGCTTAGATATGAATGTATGACATATGAGTGTCTCGACAATATTTCTTACAATTTCGTGGGCAATAGCACTGCCCTACCGTTCATACAGGTTATCCATTTATAGTTCTATAACTCACTGAATATAATTGATTTATTTCATATTTAGCCATTTATTAATCACACATTTTAAACCTTGCCCCTGTCGTGGTGTAGAAACAAAAATGTGTTACATTATATTCCCAGTTTGCGGCGGCAATAGGATGCTAGCCTGAGATGCAGACGCATTATCTCATAAGCATGGATGCATATCACTGTCAGAAATAGTAGCCCAAGTATAAACAAAATCGCCAATATACTTGCTTGATATGACCAGCATAGATATGGCTGATTTTTATTTACTCGACGGTTATCAACTTCATCAATTCCATATAATAATGACATCATGTCTCAGTGACCTTTACTACAGCCGTTGAGATATCAGCGATGTAGTATTTGATGATAATAAAACAGGACGTGGCAATAGACGTCTTTTTTGTATCGAACCAACGATATAATTGATTTGCCCTTTATAAAAACCAATCTAAGGATAGAGTATGAGCGCCAACCTAAGTACCACTTTTGATGATAAGAACAGTGAAACATCAACCCTAACCAGCCCCACTTTAGTCCTCAACTGCGGTTCGTCTTCTATCAAATACGCGTTGATCAGCGATGACAACTCTACTCGTATCACCGGTCTTGCTGAAAACTTAGGTCTCGATACAGCCCGTATCAAACACACCACGCTAAATGGCGATAAGTTAGAGATTTCTATCCCTGGTGGTAGTCACAAACTCGCCTTACAAAAAATTCTAGAGCTACTAGAGCAATATCATTTCATCGCAGTCGGGCACCGCGTGGTACATGGCGGCCGTGAGTACTCTGAAGCGGTTCGCGTTGATCAGCATGCGCTAGAAGAAGTAAAACGCTTAAAGATACTAGCTCCACTACATAACCCTGCAAATGCTTTGGGTATTGAAGCGGTTCAAGCTATTTATCCTGATATCCCACAAGTTGTGGTATTTGATACCGCCTTTCACCAAACTATGCCACCCGTCGCCTTTCGCTATGCGTTACCAAAATATCTATACGAAGAGCACAAAATCCGTCGTTATGGCTTCCATGGTACGTCTCATGCCTACGTCTCAGAACGTGCTAGTCAGGTTACTGAAGCAAAAGGTCCTCATGGCTGGATAACCGCTCATCTAGGTAATGGTTGCTCAGCAACTGCCGTATATGATGGCAAAAGTCTCGATACCAGCATGGGTCTGACTCCACTCGAAGGACTGATGATGGGCACACGTAGCGGCGATGTCGACCCAAGCTTACATATGCATCTGAAACGTCAGCTCGGTATTAGTTTGGAAGAAACGGATAAGATGCTAAATAGCGAAAGCGGTCTGCTTGGTATCTCTGGTCTATCAAATGATTTGCGTACTATTGAGCAAGCCGCGAGCGAAGGCCATAAAGATGCGCAGCTCGCCATCGAGATGTTCTGCTACCGCGCTGGTAAATACCTCGCCAGCTTAAGCTGCGCACTGCCTGAATTTACCGGTATTGTATTCACTGGTGGTATCGGCGAAAACTCTGTCACCACGCGCGCAAGTATTTTAGCCGTCATGCGTCATTTCGGTATCAAGATGGACGCTGAAAAGAACGCTGGATTGTACGGTGGCCAAGAAGGCAGCTTCCAAGCAGAAGGTAGCAGTGTCGAGCTGTGGGTTATTCCTACAGATGAAGAATACCGCATCGCTCAAGAGACTCGTCAAGCATTGAACTTAGTATAAGCCTATTGATTATAATGCCTAGCGCTTATCGTTCTAGAGGCTTATAAAAAGCCGAGAACAAATAAAATAAAGCGCTTCGTGTTTTTATACTGCACTGCTTATGCTGCTCAAAACGACTCGACGTCTAAAATAAAATAAATTGTAGGACACATTATGCAAACCATTTTACTTGTTCCCATTAGTCGCGGTATCGGTGTGACATCGGCCGCGCTAGGGCTAATCCGTGCCTTTGATTACAACGGTATCAAAGCGGGCTTTATGAAGCCGTTTTTGCAAGATGATACGCTAGACAAACAGCACAGCTTAGACAGCTCAAGCGCATTGACCATGCACGCATTTGGCCTAAATCCGCCTGACTCTATCAGCCGTCAACACGTTGAGCGTATGCTAGGCGATGACAATCTTGATGACTTGATGGAAGAAGTAATTGCCAATTTTCATACGATCGATGATGGTCATGACGTGATTATCTGTGAAGGTCTGGTGCCAACCACTGAGACCTCTTATGCTTCACAAATCAACCGTGCACTTGCCCACGCGCTCGATGCCAAGATTATATTTGTCAGTACCGCTGACATCAGTAAACCTGCTTATTTAGCAGACAAACTGGATGTCCATGCTCGTGAGTTTGGCGGTGTCATCGATTCACGTACGCTCGGTGTGATATTGATGCGGGTACAAGACGTGCCGAACACCTTTGATAATCAACCTGTCGCGCCGGGTGAGGCCGTTGTCAGCTTAGATCCGAACTTCCTGCAAGAGGTTCAACGTCTATCGCCTTCGTTCAATACCGAAGTATTCCGCCTTATTGGAGTGGTGCCTTTTAGTGACTCTCTATCTGTGCCTCGCACATGGGATATCGCAACAGAGCTTGATGCGACTTGGCTAAATGTTGGCGAAGCAAAGACACGTCGTATCAATCGTATCAGCCTAACCGCTCGTTCAGTGGCACGTGTCAACGAAGTCTTTAAGCGTGGTACGTTAATGGTCGTGCCCGGCGACCGTGATGACTTGCTGTTAGCTGCTGGATTGGCCTGTATCAATGGAATTCCATTGGCAGGTCTAGTGTTGACAGGTGGTATCACTCCAAGTGAGACAGTTGCTGAGCTTTGGCAATCAGCGCTCAAAACTGGCATCCCTGTCATGAGTGTCGAAAGCGACAGCTACGAGACAGTACAGAGCCTGATGCATATGAGTTCTGAGATTCCAAGTGATGATACAGAACGTGCTGATGAGGTGGCTCGTTATGTGGCGGCGCATTTGGATCTGAGCTGGATTAAAGAATACTTCAGCCGTAATCATGAGCCGCGTCTGTCACCATCAGCGTTTCGCCATCAGTTGGTCAAAAAATCACAGCACGCCAAAAAACGTATTGTGCTGCCAGAAGGCGCGGAACCACGTACGGTCGAAGCAGCCTGTATCTGTCAGAGTCGCGGTATCGCCAACTGCGTGTTACTTGCTAAGCGTAGTGACGTTGAGCAAGTGGCCAAAAACCGTGATTTGACGTTGCCTGAAGGGTTAGAGATCATTGACCCTGACAACCTCGATATGAGCAAATATATCGCTGCTGTCGTAGATCGTCGTAAAGGCAAAACCACTGCAGAAGTTGCTGCTGAATATCTAAAAGACACGGTCTATCTAGGTACTATCATGCTCCAACTAGATGAAGTCGATGGTCTGGTCTCAGGTGCGATTCATACCACTGCCAACACAGTACGTCCGGCATTCCAGCTGATTAAGACCGCGCCGCAATACTCACTCGTGTCATCAGTGTTCTTTATGCTGTTGCCTGAGCAAGTGGTCGTCTATGGTGACTGTGCGATCAACCCAGATCCTAACGCTGAAGAGCTGGCAGAGATTGCCATTCAATCCGCACAGTCTGCTGCTGCCTTTGGTATCGATCCAAAAGTTGCGATGATCAGCTACTCTACTGGCTCATCAGGCGCAGGCGCGGATGTCGAAAAAGTCGCCCGTGCCACACAAATCGTTCGCGAGCGCGCACCAGACCTCAAGGTCGACGGCCCACTACAGTATGATGCGGCGTCTGTCATGAGCGTCGGTAAGCAAAAAGCACCTGACTCACCTGTCGCTGGACAAGCCAACGTCTTTATCTTCCCTGACCTTAATACTGGTAACACGACGTATAAAGCGGTACAGCGTAGTGCCAACGTCGTCAGTGTCGGCCCTATGCTACAAGGCTTGAATAAACCCGTTAATGATTTATCACGTGGTGCCTTGGTCGATGATATCGTCTATACCATCGCGTTAACTGCCATCCAAGCGTATAGCGATTTGATTTAATCGCTATAAGACTTACCCGTTAAAGTCCTATACAAAGCCGACTATCATTACGATGGTCGGTTTTTTATTGGTGCTCTGTGACAGACAGTGGTGACAGATGCTCGTCTGCCCTCTACAATAGCGCTATCATCAAATTATTTACCCTAAAAAAGGTTAACTGGTAAAAGAGCAAGGTGCATCAACGACCACATGCGCCCTATCTACTTTTATACATTTATTTATGCCAAATACGAGCAACAACCCTCAAGAGAAAACACCTGTACCTGCCATTCGTGCCTATCTTGGCGGCTCGTTCGATCCAGTACATAATGGTCATTTAGAAGTAGCAATGTCTGTCTATCAGCACCTACTACCAATTGCAACGCAGCTACAGCGCACACTGCATGTGTCTTTATTACCCAATGCACGCTCGCCATTTAAGACGCAAAGTACAGACCCTAACCATCGTTTAGCGATGCTAAAGCTGGCGACGGAGAATACGCCGATACAGATCAATGAGTTGGAACTGTGGCAAGCGCCGCCTGTCTATACGATCGATAGTGTACGCACATTAAGACAGCAATATCCTAATGACAGTTTGATATTTATTATGGGTATGGACAGCGCACATAGTTTAGATAAATGGAAAGATGGTTTACATCTCACTGACCATGTCAATCTATGGGTATTTAATCGTCAGAGCAGTACCGATGTGAGTGATGGTATTAGCGAAAAATTTACTGACCGCACTATCTCTTCTAAAAATAATACAGCGATTACCCAAGATGTTAATTTCTTAAAAACGCAATTGCCGTTGTCATTGCAGCCCTATATAACAGACTCACCTATAGAGCTATTAACTCCACCTATTCATCACTCGACAAATAGCTTAAACTCAAATAACACTGATCCGACTAGCCCTGACCCAAATAACACTGACTTGAAAAACGCCATTCAAGGACGCATTTATATAGATCCTCGGCCCATTACTGCAGTATCAAGCACACAAATACGTGAACAACTACAGAAACTAGACGATCAAACAAATAAAATGCCAGTCGCTCAACGGCAAATCGCATCTATAGCATCAATAAATGATATCATTAGCAATACTGAATCTAATCCATTAGCTAAATGGCTAAATCCTGCTGTTTATCAATATATTATCGTCCATCAGCTATATTCTGCTGCTCAATTCCGTTAAAATCGCCTTATCTATGTCATTTTTCCTATCCTGCCTCTATGCGTGACTGACAACATATGATCAGTCGGATAAGACAAATTGACGTTTTACCCCTTTATTTTACATATTTACGATTCAAGAGATTAAAATTTATGACCAACACCATGACTGCAGAACGCCTAACAGAATGCTTGACCCTAGTACAAAGCGCTCTAGATGATATGAAAGCAAAGAACATCACTGTAATGAATGTAGAAGAGTTGACTGACGTAACAGAGCGCATCATCATCGCTGATGGTACCTCAAAGCGTCATGTACGTGCGATGGCTGATAGCGTCGGCGCTGAAGCTAAGCAAGCTGGTTTTATGCCACTTGGCCGTGAAGGTGGCATCGACTCTGATTGGACGTTGATCGATTTGGGCGCAGTTGTCGTCCACATGATGACGCCGCAAGCACGTGAGTTTTATGACCTAGAAGGCCTATGGTCATCACCTGAGCAGTTGGCTGAGCTGGTTGCTACGCCTCGCGAAAAGAAAACTGCGGGCCGTCGTAACAAAAACAAATAAGCTTGTCAGTGACGATATTCGTTCAAAATTAAGAAACGCTCCACCAAAAAGACCAGAATACTTATTCTGGTCTTTTTTTATGTAAATTTTATGGTGATGAACCAGTATAATCAGATACATATCATTGAGTACAGATAAGCTCATTTCATATTAGTATTTATTAGCCGCTAAAATTAAACCGCCAAAGTTAAGCCGCCTTCGCCTATTCATTCTACTTATTAGGAAACCATATGAGCGCAGAATCGAACACGTCATCACCTGAGCAAACCTTAACAGACTTTAACCAAGACTTGCCCCTACATATCGCTACCCTCACTTGTGTTCGCGCTGGTAAGTCTATGCCATTTGCTCGTGAAGAAATGAGCGCCATTGATAAAGCACCTATCAAATCTCCTGTCGCCGTCAACTTTATGGGATTAACCTCTGATGAACAGGCTGACCGCAAACATCATGGTGGCCCATTAAAAGCCGTGCATCAGCTAGCGCCTGCGACATATGGAAAAATCAATGCAGAATTCAGTTTAAAGGTTCGTGTCGGTACATTGGGTGAAAACCTGACGACTGAAACTGTCGATGGTTTGCCTGAAATGACCGAATCTACGGTTTGTATTGGCGATGTTTTTCAATATGGTGGACATTTTGAAAACGGTCAAGACACTAGTAATGATGATACTAGCGTTCAACTACGTATCGTCCAACCACGCCGTCCTTGCTACAAAATCAATGATCAAATTGGCCAATTTACCAAAGTACCAAATATCGCGGCATGGGTCAGCAAGCAAGGTATCTCTGGTTGGTACTTCCAAGTCGTTCGTGATGGCATTATAGACGCTGATTTACCTGTATATTTGGTCGAGCGCCCTTATCCGTTTGCAACATTAGAGACGCTATGGCAACTGGCAAACTCAAAAGAAAAGTTTGATACTAATGTGATTGAACCGTGGCTCGCGATTGACTGTTTAGAGGACAGTTGGAAAAAGGTATTGGCCAAAAAAATCCAACAGGATTGAGTACTATAAGTTCCAATAACTCTATGTCATTAATATATATTAGAAAATGAGAATAGCAATATGAGTATTTATGCATTGGAAGGTAAGCAGCTACTAGCAATTAAGCCTACTAGCTTTGTGATTGAATCTATTTTTGAACGAGATGACTTGCAAGAGGCCTTTAAAAACAATATTGATATTATTGCTCCTGATTGTATGGTGATAGCAGAAGAGTTTTCTGACTGGCAAGGATCAAGAAAAAGAATTGATTTATTAGCTATTGATAAACAAGCTAATTTAGTCGTTATAGAACTAAAAAGGACTGAAACAGGCGACCATATGGAGCTACAAGCTCTACGGTATGCATCTATGATATCGACTATGACGTTTGATGATGCTATAGAGATATTGCAAAAATATAAACAACGAAATGGTTATCCTAACTACTCTTCAAATGATGCAGAGCTTGAAATTAGAGCTTTCATTGAAAATGATATTGTTGAAACAGGTTTTGCAGAAGATGTTAAAACAATTTTAGTCTCACAAGATTTTTCTGCCGAGTTAACAACTTCCGTCATTTGGCTGAATGAGCGTAATTTAGATATTACTTGTATGAAGATACAGCCCTATAACGATAACGGAAAAATACTAATTGATGTTCAACAAATCATTCCTTTACCTGAAGCAGAAGACTATCAAATCAAGGTAAGACGTAAGTTAGAGGAAAAAAGAGATATTCGTAAAGACAGCTCACGAGATTATTCAAAGTACCGATTTAATGATATGGAATTAGGTAAAGGTAGACTTGCCTTAGAAGTTTTTAAATATTATTTCGACCAAAATAGAAATCAATCTATTGATATGGTGATGAGTGAATTTAATGATATTACTCATTCTCAACCGATTATAGAAAATTTAGAGGTAGCTCAAAAACATGCTAGAGATAAAGGTAGAGCTAGATATTTCTTGAATGATGATGAAATTTTGAGAGCGGGTAATGGTTCTCAGTATGTTGTATCAAGTCAATGGGGTAAAGCAAATATCAAAGAATTGATTGAATTGGCTACTGATACACTTGGTTATGAAATTGAAAAGATTTTAACCCCAGACTGTCCAGTGAAAAGGAAGGTCTCAATTGAAGGTTATGACATCATTCAACTCGAAGATTTGACAGTCCTTGTCAATGAAAATGGTACAACAGTGAATGCTAAACCAGTACTAAGAAAGCTTTGTAATAAACTCAATATTGAGCTTGATAGTGGTAGTGGCAACCAAAAAAATACTCGTAGTTTAGGTAATGAAATCCTTAATGCTATTGAACGAAGCTAATTGTCATTGGTAGAAATACGAAAAAGTTAATAGCTAATGAATAGACTGAATCTACCGTTATTATAGACGCTGACTTACCCGTATATTTGGTTAAGCGCCCTTATCCGTTTGCAACACTTGAGACACTGTGGCAACTGTCCAACTCAAAAGAAAAGTTTGATGCTAATGTGATTGAACCTTGGCTCGCGATTGACTGTTTAGAGGACAGTTGGAAAAAGGTTCTGGCTAAAAAAATCCAACAGGATTGAAAAGGTAACACTCAACAAAAACCTTTAATATGACTTTTCTATTTATAAAAGATAGCCACTACCCTGCGTAATGGCGTCACAAGGTTTTTCATGTTCTATGTCAGTTCCGTAATAAACACTCTCTTCTTCTCCATCTTTGATCGTGAAGGAGCACTCCATGAGTGAAAAGACAGAAAGTATCAGCTACCTACAAGCTATAGCGATTAGCGTCGGTGCGATTATCGGCTGGGGTGCTTATGTCATGCCAGGCGATTTGTTTTTACCGCAATCACAGCTATTAGGCTCTTCTGTCGCTATTATTATCGGTACTTTAGCCATCTATATGGTTGCACGTGCCTATATTAATTTGCTGACCCAAACGCCAGAGAACGAGTCAGGCGGCATCTATTGGATTGAAAAATACATCAATCGCAAACATGCCTATATTTATGGTTGGGGCGTCACGATAGGCTATATTTCTATTATCGCGCTCAATATATCAGCCGTTGCTTTGCTACTGCGCTATCTGTTACCTAGCGGCTTACAATTAGGCTATCTGTATACGATTGCTGGTTGGGAAGTCTACGCCAGTGAAGTTTTCCTATGCAGCGCGGCTATTGTTTTGTTCAGTTATATCAACCTAAAAGGCGTACGAGTCGGCGCAAAAATCCAACTCTATATCGCCCTCTTTATGATTCTATCAGTCACCGCGCTGTTTTTTGCATCGCTTTGGATGACACCAACGACCCAAACGTTTTTGCCAACTGATATGTCTAGCAGTTCTATCACCAGTCTGGCATGGTTACCTATCTTGGCCGTTATGCCGTGGGCGTATGTCGGTTTTGAGACCACACCGCAGATTTCAAAAGCCATCAGCGATTCAAAAACCAAGACCAAAAGTATTATCCTAATTTCACTCATCGCCGGTGTATTGTTTTACTTTTTAATCAACTACTTTACCGCGCTAAACATGAGCTTTGACTATCAAGCGATCAAAGACAGCCACTGGGCGACAGGTGAAGGCATAGACAATCGGATTGGTAGCATCGGCATTTGGCTACTCTCGATCGCTATGATTGGCTCGATAATGAGCGGTATCAATGGCTTTATATTGTCATCGGTCAAGCTCTTAGAGTCTATGGGCGACACGTCATTATTGCCTAGCGTATTTACCGATAAACACAACCAATTTAGTAAGCAAAAAACCGTTATATTGATATGTTTGGTGTGCCTACTCTCTCCTTGGTTGGGTAGAAACTACCTACTCGATATTGTGACAATGGCGTCCTTGGGTATAACCGTTGGCTTTGCTTATGTCACGACCGCTGACCTCATCAATGAGCGGAAAAAGAAACAGGCAAGTCTGCTAAATTATCTCTCTGTATTAATCAGTATGGTCTTTATATCGCTGCTGCTGCTACCATTTTCACCAGCGGCGCTGTCATTCAATGCTTATGTCTTGCTAGGATTCTTTATTCTGCTCGGGGCGATTGGTTATAAAAAAATCGCAGTCAATCCTAACGTTAATTAACCGCAACTATTCCCATACAGAGCATTTCATGGCAAAAAATATTTCCTCGATTGCATTGGCTTCAGTACTAGTATCATGCGCTATGCTATCGCTTGTAGGCTGCGTAACAACGACAGCGCCGCAGTATGTAATCGACAGCGATAGCTACCAAGCTACTGGCAAAAGCGAGCGCATCAAAACTATCGTCCTACACTATACGGTTTCAGATAATGAGCGCTCGATAAAGACATTGACCACGGGCAATGTGAGCGCGCACTATCTAGTATTAGACAATAATGATAATAAAATCTACAACCTAGTACCAGAGAGTGAGCGCGCATGGCATGCAGGTGACGGCGGCTTTGCAGGACGGACGATATTAAACGATACCTCTATCGGCATCGAAATCGTCAATAGTGGCATCAAGCTTGAATATCGAGACGCGCTAAAAACTGGCACGCTCGATTATCATCCTTATGAGCACTATGTGGCATTTGATGAGTTGCAGATTAAAAAAGTCGCACAACTGGTGCAAGATATCGCTAGACGCTATGACATTTCACCGAAGAATATCATCGGTCACTCCGATATGGCACCCTCGCGCAAGATAGACCCCGGTGCAAAGTTCCCGTGGGAACGGCTATATTTCGATTACGGTATTGGCGCTTGGTATGATGAGTTTGATAAGCAGTTCTTTATGAATCAAGATGGATTTGCGTCGGCCACGATACCTGAAATTAAGCAAGCGTTTCGCAAATATGGCTATCAAATCAACGACACTGATACGTGGGACAAGGCCAGTCGCGACGTCGTCTATGCGTTTCAGCTACACTTCAGAGCGCAGCAGCCAACGGGGAATATGGATAGCGAAACCTATGCGATATTGCAGGCACTAAATAAGAAGTATGCTGGTCGGGATGACTTTTATTAAGTGATCAAAATATTAGGAGACATAAACTATGAATAACTCTCAACAAGATGAGCAAAACGAACTACAAAAGTATCTAGAAGAAAAAGCCAGACAAGAGCAGGAGCAGAAAAAGAAAGAGGAACAAGAACCTGAGCCACTTTCTGCCTATGATGCTTGTGTGCTAAAGGAAAGCGCCAAGATTCATGAGTTGATCGCTGAGGCTCAGAAGCGTCCCAAAGATGACTAACTGGATAGACAGTACTTATCAATACTTACCAATCAAGATTATAAGAATGCGCAAGTTGATGTCTTATGTTTTGAGACATAGCTAAGCCACTATAAAACCAACACTACAACTAAACAACGCTATATCACTTTATAAAAGAAGGACTATCTACCGACTATTTAGGCTATTTATTGCGATAGGCTAATGATAAAATCACCGCTCACAGGGTTATAGATAGTATCACTGCTCGCACCATCTCGTTGTCTTCCTGCATCTTTGGTTTTATCGTTGATTTTAATGATGGCTAGGATGCTGCACGGCTTTGATAGCTTGGCTTTGATAGCTTGGCTTTGATAGCTTGGCTTTGATAGCCTAATTCTATGACCAGTCCCAATATCTCTATTATCAAACGAACACCAATAATACTAAAAAAGGAATATTTATGTATCAAGCCTTTCAAAAACACTTACAACAAGAAATCAGTGATATACGCGAAGCAGGACTGTATAAAAACGAGCGCGTTATCACTTCTCCGCAAGATGCGCTCATCAAGATTGCCGATGGTCGTGAGATGCTTAACTTCTGTGCCAATAATTATCTTGGACTGTCTGATCACCCTGAGATTAAAAAGGCGGCGATCAAAGCCATCGAAGACTCAGGTTACGGCATGTCATCGGTGCGTTTTATTTGTGGTACGCAAGATTTACATAAACAATTAGAAGCGGCGATTTCTCAGTTTTTTAATACTGAAGATACGATTCTTTATGCGGCCTGTTTCGATGCCAATGGTGGTGCCTTTGAGCCACTGCTAACTGCTGAGGATGCCATTATTTCTGATTCGTTAAATCATGCCTCAATCATCGACGGTGTGCGCCTGTGTAAAGCTGCACGTTATCGCTACGCCAATGCGGATATGCAAGATTTAGAAACGCAATTGCAAGCGGCGCAAGCACAGCGTTTTCGTTTGATTGTCACCGATGGTGTGTTTTCGATGGATGGTAACGTAGCGCCAATGGATGAGATTTATGCGTTGGCACAAAAATATGATGCTATGGTCATGATTGACGAATCGCATTCAGCTGGCGTGGTCGGTCGCACTGGTGGCGGCGTGACTGAATTGTTTGATCTGCGTGGCGATATTGAGCTGATCACTGGTACTTTGGGCAAGGCGTTTGGCGGTGCTATTGGCGGCTTTACCACGGGCAAAAAAGAAATGATTGAGATGCTGCGTCAACGCTCACGCCCGTATCTATTTTCAAACTCTATTCCTCCTATGGTGGCTGCCGCTGGGGTAAAAGCGTTTGAGATGCTATCGCAAGACAATACCCTACAAGACCAATTGCATGAAAATACCGCCTATTTTGTGAAGCAAATGCAAGACGCGGGCTTCGATATCAAGCCTACCGAATCGGCCATTTGTGCGGTGATGCTCTATGACGCCAATGTCTCACAGCAAATGGCAGATGCACTGCTTGAAGAAGGCATTTATGTGATTGGTTTCTTCTATCCTGTCGTACCCAAAAACGAGGCTCGCATTCGTGTCCAGCTCTCTGCCGCCCATACTCGCGAGCAGCTCGATCAGTGTATCGCCGCCTTTATCAAAGTCGCCAAGCAAATGAAAGTGATTGATTAAGCGTCGTTCGGATTTACTCGCTGAATTCAATAATTAAGTACAATACAGCTAAATAAGAGAAAAATATGAAAGCACTGGTTAAAGCTCATGCCAAAAAAGGCATCTGGATGCAAGATATGCCTGAACCTATGGTCGGCATCAATGACGTTAAAATCAAAATTAAAAAAACCGCCATTTGTGGGACAGACTTGCACATTTATAAGTGGGACGAATGGTCACAAAAAGCCATAAAGACGCCAATGATTATCGGACATGAATACGTCGGTATCATTAGTGAAGTGGGCGATGGTGTGAAGCATTTTGAAGTGGGTGACCGCGTCACAGGCGAAGGCCATATCGCGTGCGGGCATTGCCGTAACTGCCGCCGTGGCAAGCTACATGTGTGCGAAAACACCATAGGCGTGGGCGTTGACCGCGATGGCTCGTTTGCCGAATATTTGGTGATACCTGCCGATAATGCCATCAAACTCGATGAGCGTATCAGCGATGAGATGGCCGCCATTATGGACCCCTTTGGTAATGCCACGCATACCGCGTTATCTTTCCCTGTCCTTGGTGAAGATGTACTGGTTACGGGTGCGGGGCTGATTGGTTCAATGGCAACGGCGATTTGCCGCTTCGCAGGGGCGCGTAATATTGTGGTCAGTGATATCAGTGATTATCGCTTAGAGCTTGCCAAAAAAATGGGCGCGACGATGACCATCAACCCAGCCAAAGGTGAAACCATCGAAGGCGCTATTGCTGAGTTAAAAATGCATGGCTTTGATATTGGGCTTGAGATGTCAGGCTCGCCTCAGGCCTTTGATTCGATGATTAGTAATATGTATAACGGCTCTAAAATCGCGCTCTTGGGTATTTTGCCTAACACCACCACGGTGGATTGGAGCAAGATTATTTTTAAGGCGTTAACCCTAAAAGGTATTTATGGCCGTGAGATGTGGGAGACGTGGTATCAGATGGAGCAAATGCTGATTAGCGGTATTGATCTGTCGCCCATCATTACCCATCGCATGCATATTGATGACTTCCAAGAAGGCTTTGATATCATGGAAAGTGGGCAATGCGGTAAGGTAATTTTAAGCTGGGATTGATTTTGGCGATTTAGTGTTTGAGAAGTCATGGTTAGCTTTTACATTATCATGACCTATAAAACGGTACTGATTTCAGTGCCGTTTTTTATATGGTAAAAATTATACGGGGGATAAACTATGGGCGATTCTGAAGCCGATAAACTTGAAAATTATTTAGCAGAAAAAGCCAAGCAAGATCACGAAAAAGAACAAGAGTCTGAGCCGCTCTCTGCTTATGATGCTTGTGTGCTAAAGGAAAGTGTTAAAATTCATGAGTTGATTGCTGAGGCTCGGAAAAAAATTGACGAGTGCTAATTAAAGGATAAATAAACTTTTAAAAACAACTATAAAACTTATTCTTGTATCTTAGTTTATTATCACGTATTTAACACTTCAGATTAAATATCATTCCTAGTTTTTTCATGTATATAGCAGTTTGGGGTATACCCACAGAATTCTGACTATAGATCCAACAATAGTTAGCAGCCTGCTTAGGATTTAAACTAGCTTCATGTAAAATATTGATAGAAGATACTAAGTAAGCATTTGTAAAGTATTTAATTTGGAGGTTACTAATTTTACCTTCTTTTCTCTCAGCTTGCTTTAATAATAAATATACAGTTTCTTGTAACCAACCTATTTCTGGCGAGAGTATTTCAATATTTCCTGAGCTTTTGTATCTTGATGAAATTGCTAATATAATATCTCTTCTTTTATAAGGTTCATTTTCAATTATTGCTTTTACAAAATCCTTAGGTCTAATGTATTTTAGAACAGGATATCTATGATACTCGTTCATTGACCCAGTATAAGATATTTTCTTATAAAAGCTATCTGTGCGATTTTTTATATCATCCAACAAATCGATGCCTAGCTGCGGTAGACTGTCGTTTATTTGTTTTTCAGACATTGAAGATATATATTCGAATAGCTCCCTAAATTCATTGCTGTCTTTAGAGTAATACTGTAACCCCTTTGATGATGTATCATGAAAAGGATCGCTTCTATGAGATACACTAATTTTTTCTTCAACTAACTTGTCAATATGTGATTTGGCTAACTCAAGAATTTTAGCTTTTGTTATATCTAGAACACTTGCACTTGAAAGTTCTAAAAACAAACCAGCTATATGCATGATAATTTCAATTTCTTTATACTCTTTATCTTGAAACTTCTGAGTGACACTTTTTAAGAGATTGTCAAAATCATCATCTTTTAGATACATGAAGTGCCATAGTTGCATCCACTCTGGCTGATTATCACTATGAAAATAACGTGAGCTTTTTAAGGATTCTTCTATCTTGGCTTTATCAATTAACCCTTTATCAAATATATCAATCCATATAGATTTTTCCAACAACATATCAAAAAGATCGAAAGCAGGATATTTTTCTTTAACCTTTCTGTAAGGGCTATCAATTACTTCTTCTGTCATTCCTTTATTATTACTTCTGTCCATTAACTCAGCTAGATATGACTCATTGAAGTTGTTAATATCAGCAGGTAACATCTCCCCACTTTTTATTTCAAAAGAAAGCACTAAATATGTAGATAATAATTGTTCTACAATACCTTCCTTATCTTTAATTTCATCAGATAATGATTCTAATAATCTTGAAAAATCCATCAATGCTTGTCTTAGGTGTCTTAAGTTCCAATAAGCAGAACGTCGATAATAATCTTTAATTAACCCTATATTGTTGTTGAACAATTCTTGGGTAGAATCACTTTCTATTTCATGAATAAAATTACTAATAGCTGACTCAAGACGAGGCTGAATTTCAAAAGTTTTACCAATTAGTTTTTCTTTGATACGTTTATAACTAACATCAGATGTTTTTTCTTTGTTAACTAGCTCATCTTCATTGGCTATAATCACCACCTTATAACCTTGATGCTCAACAAAATAGTTTATATAGCCTAATAGGTTCTCTAGATCCATTGAAGCTCTCTCCAAATCATCGAATACTAATATTAAGCCTTCTGTATTAGATAAATAATCTGGCAAATTGATGTCTGGTACTTGAGACGATACGCTAGCATCACTTTTACCATCATCGTTCAGATCAATCTTCAATGCAGTTTTAAGAAGTCCTTTCCCGATTTTCCCTGCTAGAGCCATACCTTTAGAAGATAAAACAGGATGAAGCTGTCTAAAAAACTCGTTCTCTATCTCTTCAAAACTAGCGATACCGTATAGACTCACATATAGATGTCTCTTTTTTTGATTATCAGAACTATCTAACTGACTCATTATTTTTTTCAAAAACCAGGTTTTACCAACACCCCACTTACCCTTTAACAAGACAGCATATTGTGGTGGGCTGGGTAACTTGAAATAATATCTTAAAAACTCTTCAATATGCTCATTTGGATTACTCATACAGTTCCCTTTTTATTTTTCTAGAATTTAGTTATAAATAGACATACTAAGTTTAGTAATGTAGCAAATTTTGATTACAGCATAAGATAAAACTATCCCCCCTACTTCAGAACTTAAAATACAAAAAAGGTGAGCTTCACGCTCACCTTTTTATTTTGAAAAACAGCTATTTAAAACGGTCTTCCAAACTAACTCAGTTGATCTTAACGATGCAAATTTAAATGTCAAAATATTTTATATATAGTCAATCCTTTATAAAAGAGCTACAACGTTAACCTCGCTTGAAGTATCACATATACATCTGCACTCGGTTGCCTTGTATCTCTTTTAAACTGAATCCACTATATTACTCAGCTCTTTTAACGCAGATAGCGCCTGCTCCGCCTTATCATCCGACACAAATATATGGTCATGATAATAGGCAGCGATCACATTGGCACTGATACCTTTTGAGGTCAGTTTGTTTGACACGGCTGCGGTTAGACCTACCGCTTCTAAACTGGAATGCACCGTTAGAGTGAGTTGGCGAAACACGCCTTCGTAATGCAAACCTGCCTCATCAGCGTTTTCTTTTGTTAGCACCAGAGTCAGCCCTTCTGACTCCATAAACGTCGCTATTGGCGCTAGGTTTACATATTCCGCTAGTTGCCCTTTCACAGTACAAAACACGAATAACTCATCAACCAGTGCTGGCTGCATCGAACTCAATAGCTCATTAATATCTGTAATTCCTGACATGTTGTTCTTCCTTATTTTGCTTAATGCTAGTCTTTGTTCACCGCGATTTTAGCATGAGTGTAATCGCCTATACTCGTGAAAACACGGTATAAACGCTAGCCTTTATTTCCAAACACTCAAATCTTAAACACAAAAAAGATGAGCCGAAGCCCACCTTTTTTATTATCTAAGATTAATTCAAGTTTTCCTAGCGCAACCAAGCACGAGCATTGCGGAACATACGCATCCACGCACCGTCTTCGTCCCACTCTTCTGGTTTCCAGCTGTGGTTATAGGCTTTTAGATTACGCTCAGGATGCGGCATCATGATAGTGACGCGACCATCAGTGCTACACAGACCCGTGACACCACCGAGCGAACCGTTTGGATTGAGCGGATACGTCTCAGTTGGATGACCTTGGCTATCGACATAACGCATCGCAAGCTGACCGTGTTTTGCCATACCGTCGATTTCGTTGTTGTCTAGTGTGGCATAGCCTTCACCATGTGCCACAGCGATTGGCAAGATGCTGTCTTGCATGCCTTTGAACAGGATCGACTTGGTACGCTCGACTTTTACGTTGACCGTACGCGCTTCAAAACGAGCTGATTTGTTCGCGACGAAACGTGGGAAGTTTTCTGCACCTGGGATGAGGTCTTTTAACTGAGCCATCATCTGACAACCGTTACAGACACCCAAGCTAAAGGTATCAGGACGGGCAAAGAAGCGGACAAACTGCATGCGCAACTCGTCATGGAACAAGATAGAGTTCGCCCAGCCAGAGCCTGCGCCGAGTACATCACCATAACTAAAGCCACCACAAGCGACCAGACCATCGAAGTCACGTAGATTGATGCGACCACTGAGTAGATCACTCATGTGTACATCGACCGCTTCAAAGCCAGCTTGGGTAAAGCCTGCTGCCATTTCTGTCTGACCGTTGACGCCTTGCTCGCGCAAGATAGCGACTCTTGGTCTGCTGTTATCAGAATCAGCGCGACTGTTTACATACGGCTCTTCAACTTTTTGATTCAGATCAAAGTTTGGCGCAGCGATTAGGCCTTTATGGCTCGCATCAGCGATTAAGTCATACTCTTGCTGTACGCACGCTGGGTTATCACGGCGACGCGCAATTTGATAGCTGACCTGCGTCCATGCTTGCTGCAATTCAGTACGGCTAAAGCGTAGAGTATCGTCACCCATGAGCATTGGCGTTTGAATTAGTAGGCTATCTTCTTCAGAGCTTTGACCAACGAGGCTTAGCATGTCGCTCACGTTATGCTGATCTGCTAGCTCAATCAAAGTAGCAACGTTTTCTGGTAATACTTGGATGACTGCACCTAGCTCTTCACTGAACAGCTGACCAAGTAAGTTATCCTCATTTAATGACAGCTTGATACCCTGACGGCTGGTGAACTGCATCTCTGCAATGGTCGCTAGTAAACCGCCATCACCGATATCGTGATAAGCGCTGATGACGCCTTGCTCATTACCCGCTTGGATAAAGTTAAAGAAGTCGATCAAGTCGCTTGGTTGCGCTAAATCTGGGCAATCGTTACCCAATTGGCTAAGCGTTTGCGCAAGGATCGAACCGCCTAGACGTAGCTTGCCTTTAGACAAGTCAATACGGTAAAACGCGCTGTCACCATTGATTAGCTCAGGGGTTAGCGTTTTTGCGACGTCAACGACAGGGGCAAACGCAGTCACGACCAAGCTCATTGGCGACACGACTGATTTGTCCTTACCACTTTCATCACTCCAGTTGGCACGCATCGATAGCGAGTCTTTACCGACTGGGATAGCGATACCGAGTGCTGGGCATAGCTCTTCGCCAACGGCATGTACAGCGTCGAACAATGCAGCATCTTCTACGTCATCACCACACGCGGCCATCCAGTTCGCTGACATCGTGATATCAGACAACTGAGCGATACGCGCACCAGCGATATTAGTAATCGCTTCACCGACCGCTAAACGCGCCGAGGCTTTTGGACTGATAAGCGCAACAGGCGTACGCTCGCCGACACTCATGGCTTCGCCAGTCATTGGCTGACCATCTAGCGCCACTAAGCCTGACGCCGTCACCGCACAATCCGAGACAGGCACTTGATAGCGACCCACATACTGATCACGCACGACCATACCAGTGATAGAACGGTCACCAATGCTAATCAAAAATGATTTGCTCGCCACCGTTGGGTGACGCAATACATCGGTGATTGACTCGGCGAGATTCACATCACCAAGCTCTAATGCTGGTAACGTGCTATCAGTACGCTCAAAGCTGCGTTGCATTTTCGGTGTACCGCCGAGCAGTACTTGCATCGGCATATCGACTGGTTGCTCAGCCAATAGCTCATCATCAACGATTAACTGACGGATATCCGTCGCCTCGCCCAAGATGGCATATGGGCAGCGCTCACGGGCACAGATGGCATCAAACTGATCTTTGCTCTCTGGACGAATCGCTAGCACATAACGCTCTTGCGCTTCGTTTGACCAGATGGCCATTGGCGACATGCCAGCTTCTAACGATGGAATCTTGCGCAAATTCAGATGAGCGCCCATTTCATGGTCATTGACCAGTTCTGGCATTGCATTAGACAGACCACCTGCCCCTACGTCATGTAGTGAAACGATTGGGTTGCCGTCTTTACTGTTATTGCTTACATCGACATCATCGCCCGCTAGTGCCCAACAGCGATCAAGGACTTCTTGGCAACGACGCTCCATCTCAGCGTTATCGCGCTGAACTGAAGCAAAGTCTAAGCCTTCATCAAGGTCACCACTATCGACCGACGATGCTGCACCGCCACCCAGACCGATTTGCATCGCAGGGCCACCAAGGACGATGAGCAAATCACCTTTTTTGATTGCATTTTTTTCAATCAGGTTGCGTTTGATATTGCCGTAACCACCTGCCAGCATGATTGGCTTATGATAGCCGCGCATCTCGCTACCGTCTTTTGCAGTAGAGGTATCTAGCTGAAAACTACGGAAATAACCACATAGATTTGGACGACCAAACTCGTTTGAGAAATTGGCTGAGCCTAATGGTGCCTCGGTCATAATCTCAAGGCTGGTTGCCATACGATCTGGCGTACCATAATCCTGCGTGCTCAATTGACCTGACTGCTCCCACTTTTCGCTAAGCTCTGGGATATGCAGATGTGACACGTGGAATCCTGTTAGACCTGCTTTTGGCTTACCGCCGCGACCAGTCGCGCCTTCGTCACGAATCTCACCGCCAGCACCTGTTGCCGCACCAGAATAAGGGGCAATCGCTGTTGGGTGATTGTGCGTCTCAACCTTCATTAAGATATCGATGTTTTCTTGATGAAAGTCGTAAGGATGGATTGAGTTGGCATCCATCGCGTCGGTTGGGATAGGATAAAAACGCATGCCATCAGACCCTGCCATCACCGCAGCATTGTCTTTGTACGCTGACAAGATACCTTGTGGGTTCGACTGGTACGTGTTTTTAATCATTTGAAACAGTGATTTTGGCTGCACTTCACCATCGACTGTCCACTGGGCATTAAAGATCTTATGACGGCAATGCTCTGAGTTTGCCTGTGCAAACATCATCAGTTCAACGTCAGTTGGGTTGCGTTTCAATTCATTGACATAGGCATTCATCAGATAGTCGATATCTTCACTCGATAACGCAAAGCCGAACTCGGTATTGGCAGATTCTAGTGCTGACTGGCCTTGTCCTATCACATCAACATGGTTCAATGAGGCTGGCGCTTGATCGTCAAACAATTTGCTGACATCGCTCAAGTCATAAACCAAGCTCTGAGTCATACGGTCAAACAATAACTGCTCGGCGTCTACTGGTAGTTTTTCGCCTGCGTCACCGTCTATTTTTTCATCGAGGGTTAACGTATAAACGACAACACGCTCAACACGATTGATCTCGATTTCACAGTTATTAAAGATATCTGTCGCTTTACTTGCCCATGGCGATATCGTACCAAAACGTGGCCCAACGATGACTTGTAGTTGGTTGTCTTGCGGCGCATTTAGCGTTGCTGACTGGTCAACCGCCAGTAAATCTAGCGCTTTTTTATGTTCATCACCAGATAGCTCTCGTGATAGCACATACACTTGCTGTGTACTTATTTGACTGACATTTAGCTCGGTTTTTTGCTGAAACTGACTGATGAGTTGCTGCGTCTGAAAATCGGTAAGAAACGGTTGTCCGGCGATGGTCATCATAAAGGCATAATCCGTAAGATCAAGGCATCTCTGCCATGCTAAGTAAATGGTCTGGGTATTATAACAAGAAGACCTGTAATAAGCAGGTCTAAACCGAGATAAATTGCTGATAAGTTGCGTTCTATCGCGACTTACTATTTGCAAATCGATAATTCAAAAAAGTATCTTTTTAAGTCTTTTTTGAATTATCCATCGAAAAATGGAACGCCCAAATCTACGCTGTCACAATTTTTACCTAACCTTCATATTCCTTACAAACACTCACATCGCATTACTGGGAACCTATATAAATGTAGGGTGACAACTCGGTATTCTAGTCTCAGTTGTTAAGGCGACGATGACGTTTAATTTTTAGTTTTATTCGATGGTTAAACATATCTAGCCTAAAGAAAAATTACTATAAATAATCAACTGTTCAATTCGGCTAATTAAAACAACGCTATATAAGCCCAATTAAAACACTATAAAAAAGGAAATTTATTATGAGTAGACAAGACCATATCGATAAAGTACAAGAACTGGTAAAAGAAGTGAAATTTGCCATGATGACCACTCGTACTCACGAAGGCCATTTACATGCCTGCCCAATGACCACTAGCGAGACGAGCATTGGTGCAAAAGAGATTTGGTTCATTGGTGATAAAACTACTGAAACCATCAAAGATATTGAAAAAGACCCGCAAGTGAATTTGGCCTATGTCAGTCAAGATTCAAAAGATTATGTCTCGATTAACGGTAAAGCAGAATTGGTCGAAGACCAAGAGAAGTTAGACGAGCTATGGTCGCCAATTTACAATGCGTTTTATGAGCAAGGTAAAGAAGATCCAAATGTCCAATTAATCAAAGTCGTCCCACATGGTGCAGAATACTGGCTAAGCGGTAGCTCAGTAGTCAATATGTTTAAGATGACTACTGCTGCGGTAATGGATGGCAAAAAAGCGACCAACTTAGGTGAGAACAACTCAGTGACACTATAAGTTGTCTGATTTATAAGTAGCAAAAACAAAAACGCCAGTGGCTAATGCGACTGGCGTTTTTTATTGTTTAAGTTTTATGCTGATTACTTTTGTCTTATGGAGTTAACCGCTTTGCTTTAAATAAGGCCAAGCAGCTTTTAGATAAATCATCATCGACCATAGGGTAAGTATCACAGCGGCGACCATTAATACATAACCGATGGTTTCAAGCGACTGCCAGTTAAGTAGTAGTACGGTAATTGCCACCATCTGAAACGTGGTCTTTAATTTGCCAACATAAGATACGGCGACGCTAGTGCTTTTGCCCAACTCTGCCATCCATTCGCGTAATGCTGATACTGCGATCTCGCGCGAAATAATGACGATAGCCGCTATTGCCATAATGATATTGGGATGCCACTGTACCAGAACGATGAGCGCAACCGCCACCATCAATTTATCAGCAACAGGGTCCAAAAAGCGACCAAAGGCTGACATGACATTAAGTTTACGAGCAAAATATCCATCAAGCCAATCGGTAATCGCGGCAATAATAAAAACGCCAGTCAATAATAAATGGCGCAACAAACTATCGCTAAACTCGCTCATCCCAACGCGTGCAATGACATTGTCTGAAATCGCAGGCATACCAATACCCATGGCTGGCGGCCAATAAGCAATCGCGACAAATAGCGGAATCATCAAGATACGCGCAATCGTAAGGTTGTTAGGCAAGTTAAAAATACTCTTGGTATTTTGCGAACTTGGCGGTTCTTCCTGCGTATGCAAATGCGTGCTGTCAGTCATGGCAAACCCAGTTTAATATGAACATAATAATGGCAGATAGCTTAGCATTTTTCGGACAAGGCGTCATGCCATCTCTGCAGCGATTGAGTTATCAAAGGTATCAAGAAAGGTATCAAGATTGTCTAGATGGCCTTCTATCGACATAAGCTATTGAAATTATTGGCAGCCTTTATTGATAATTGCATCATAAAGCTCCGCTACTTACTCTAAATATCAGTACTTCATACCAGTCTTGGCGTCTTTTGGATTTTTACAACGTAATATACTGTAACCAAAGCCGCCAGACAGCACTCAATTGCGCTATCATAGCGACTGTACCAGAACACTTGTACACTTAAATCAGTAAATATAAATAGCTAAGTAAATATCTCCACCTATTGTATTGATGATTATTACCCTTATAAATAACAGTAGAGAGCACCAATAATTACAACAACTCTTGACCACGGCCTGTGTAGCTAATACATGACCCGTTTTCCTCAGCCCACAGTACCTCCTCTGTGGGCCTTTTTTTTCTTACGTTTTGCTAAATATCGAGTTTTTATACTGCCCAAATATCACTTAAACGTTAGCTTTGAAATAAGCCTTAGTTCTAAACAATGTAAAATAATGAGCATGGATATCACGCTTACTGCGTTTGCATGATTGCCTTAACGGTTTGCTGCGCCATTCGATAGCAGCTTTCTATATTACCTTTTGCACACCAGTCACCACTGACGACCCACTGCTTGGTTGCATCGATTAAAATACCCAACTCTTCAGTATCCTTATTTACAATGGTAGCTGCATAGCGCCAACGATGACAGTCTGTTTGGCTAGGTGCGCTAGCTTCATTCCAATTTAATGCTTGTTTTGCCGCCTGTAATAATTGTTCTTCGACTAACTCTATATCCTCATCGACGTGGGCTTCTGACCAGTCGTTACGTGCATGAATGGTGACACTTGGTAGTAGTTCACCATGAGCAGGTTTTTGATGCTCAATAAATATCCTATCGAGAATAGCGCTATTTAAATAAGCGACATCCCATTGCGGTGTTAGCTGGCCATTTAATGTCTCAGGTAGTTTTTGCACATCATCCCAACCAAGCATCAACGTATAGCAGGCTTGCATTTGTGGTTTAGTAATTTTGTCTTGCTGATTAAACCCGCTATCTGCCATCAGCTCTACCGCCTGACCGTTTGGCGCTGTAAATATCACCCAATCAAACCAACCCAGACTGGCTCCAGTTTCGTCAAATAGCTCAGTTTGCTTGCTGTTTTGATTAAAAGTTTGATTAAAAGTTTGATTAAAAGTTTGATTATGAGTTTGATTATGAGTTTGGTGCTGGATCTGGCGCTGAGACTGCTGCGGGCTTTGATGGTGCAAATACTGAGTGAGCGGTGCGACACGGGTCTTAAATACTATAGTCGTGTGCTTGAGCGCGGCGGCCAATTCACGGCCCCAACTGGTCATTTTTGGTGTGCTAATATAGCGTGCATGCACCGCGTCCCATTGTTCTTTACTTTGGATATTAGGCGATTGCCCATTGTCACTTGCTGGCGTTAACTCAATCATTTCAGCACACCATGGCTTCAGCAACCCTGTATCTAACCAAGCCGCGATAAATTGTTGAAAGTCAGTAGTTTTCGCAGTAAAAAACTGCGCACCGAATGACCATTGCCAGTTTTTATCAGTTTTACTATCGCTGCGATAGCGGGTCGCTAAACGGCCTACACTACGTGATTTTTCAAAGATAGTGATTTGCGGGGTGTTAGATGACGAGCCTGTCTGGTTTGACGCGCGCTCTAATAGTGTTGCGGTAAGCAATCCAGTTAAGCCTCCACCGATGATGGCGATTTTTGGGGCAGATAGAACAGTTGAGCACAAAGCATGATCAGTCATGATGACAGTAGACCTTATAAAGTATTTATGAGTCGCTACTATATTAATTAGTTAGCCTAGTAAGTACCGAGTGACTCGTCAATTAAAATGGTAGCGATGTTGTCTTGTTAGCATTATTGAACCTTCAAAATGCGCCAATATCAATATCGTCTACGTAAAAAAGCCATGCTATTCTCGATAACATGGCTTTTATTTAACTTTGATATGCAAATATTAATGGCTAGTATTGAGTCACTATCCATAACACTATAAATTCGTTATCAGACTGACTTACTCTCCGCGGCCCGCTTTGACTTCTTCGACCAAGTCATTAATCACCGAGCTATCGGCAAGCGTAGATAGGTCGCCCAGTCCCACATATTGCCCTGCTGCAAGGTTACGCAAGATACGGCGCATGATTTTTCCTGAGCGCGTTTTTGGTAGTGCATCAACCATATAAATGGCATCTAAAGTCGCAATTGGTCCAATCTCAGCACGCACATGGCGTTTTAATTCTGCTTTTAGATCGTCAGTTTTTTCTTCACCCGATTTTAGAATAATAAATGCACAGATGCCTGTACCGCGTATCTCATGCGGCATACCGACAATCGCAGCTTCAGCAGTTGCAGGATGCGCAACCACGGCGCTCTCAATCTCTGCTGTGCCCAAGCGATGCCCTGCAACGTTGAGTACATCGTCGACACGACCAGTAATCCAGTAATGCCCATCTTCATCACGCTGTGCGCCATCACCCGTGAAATAATGACCCGGATAATCGCTAAAGTAAGTCTTCAAAAAGCGTGGATGATCATTATAGATAGTACGCATCTGCCCTGGCCAGCCGCTACTGATCACCAAGTTGCCTTCTGCAGGGCCTTCTAAAATCGCACCATCACTATCGACGACTTCTGGTTTTACCCCGTATAGCGGCGTCATTGCCGCGCCCGGTTTGAGATCGACCGTACCTGGTATTGGCGCCATTAAGATGCCGCCTGTCTCGGTCTGCCACCATGTATCGACGATAGGACATTTACCATCACCGACGACATTGTAATACCAGTCCCACGCTTCTGGGTTGATCGGCTCACCGACCGAACCTAGCAGACGCAAACTAGAACGATCCGATTCTCGAACGAAGGCGTCGCCCTCTTTCATCATTGCGCGAATGGCTGTCGGTGCAGTGTATAAAATAGTCACATCATGCTTATCGATAATATGACCAATACGCGCCCATGTTGGATGCTCTGGCACACCTTCGAACATTACGGTCGTCGTACCATTGGCCAGTGGTGCATAGGTCGAGTACGTGTGACCGGTAATCCAGCCCACATCTGCCGTACACCAGTAGACGTCATCTTCTTTGATATCAAAAACATCACGGAACGTTGAGATAGCATAGGTAATATAGCCGCCTGTAGTGTGCACTACACCTTTTGGCTTACCAGTAGAGCCAGACGTATATAATAAGAATAGCGGGTCTTCGGCGTTCATGACTTCAGGCTCGCAGATCTCTGATTGACCATCGACCAAATTGTGATACCACACATCACGGCGGCCACTCATCGGTATAGAGTTACCCGTACGATGAACGACGATGACTTTTTCGACACTCTCAGTACCATCCATATCGAGTGCGTGATCGACGTTGGCTTTTAGCGGTGTGTGCTTGCCGCCGCGTAAACCTTCATCAGCGGTAATAACAACTTTTGAGCGGCTGTCTATCAAGCGATTGCCCAGACTCTCGGCAGAAAAACCACCAAACACCACTGAATGCACCGCACCGATACGCGCACATGCCAGCATCGCTACCATGGCTTCCGGTATCATCGGCATATATAACGTTACGCGGTCACCTTTTACAACGCCAAGCTTGCGCAATGAATTACCTAAGCGGCAGACAGCTTCATGTAACTCTTTAAAAGAAATGATTTTGTGCAATGAAGGGTGATCACCTTCCCAGATGATAGCCGGCTTGTATGGGTTTTCTTCAAGGTGACGATCAAGACAGTTGACTGAAATGTTCAGCTCACCATCTTCAAACCATTTGATGCGAAAATCATCTAAGTCATAATTGACGTTACTGACCTTGGTTGGTTTTTTTATCCAGTCGATTAGCTCAGCACGCTTCGCCCAAAAAGCATCAATGGCTTCGGCTGATTCGATAGATTGCTGGTAGTCTGTAAGGTACTTATCAGGTGTGGTATTGGCAGCAGCCATAAACTCGGCTGAGATAGGAAATGATTTCTGAGTCATAGTATTGGGTCCCTTTTAATTATTATGACCTACACGGATAAACGTCTATGACGCGCCCCATGTAAGCGATAAGAGTCATCTTCCATAATGTGTGACACTCATCGTTAGTTTGACAAATAAGCGTGACGGTTGCAAGACATCAAAAGCCAAACATAACAATTTCACTGTACATCTGTATGTTTAGGCACAAATAATCTAGTCGCTATAAGGAAATTGACTCATTATTCCAGTCAATTTTTATTGTCTATGACTTATGGCTTATTTTTATTGAGAAGGGTTTTGGACTTATAAATAATCGTAAAACAGTTAACATATAAAATGAAATTATTGCCAAACCCAAAGCGTATAAACGACACAAGCCATACTTATGTATGGCTTGCTGCTATCGAAAATTCACTAAACACCTAGGACGTATTATTTAAGCTGCGTCACCGTTTTCCATTGACCATTTTGTACTTGCGACAAGTAGATGTCATTGATCGCGACATGGCTCTCAGGCGTGATGGCAACTGTAGATCCTGTAACCCCATCGACAAAGCTGACGGTCTCTAGACCCTTATTGAAAGTGTCGGCATTTAAGTCAGGACCTGCTGCGCTTAGACCATCAACGGTTACTTTAGCGGCTAGATAACCAAGAATAGCACCTGCTGATACTTCCTCTCCTGTGGCTTTTTCAAACTTCTCAACCCAAGCTTTAGTCTCAGGTTCATTCGCTCTTAGTGCCAAATCATTATAGTAAGACACAGAGTATAGGCCTTCACTTGCGCCACCTGGCGCCGCTGCAACTGCAGGATGGAAACCCGTTACAGGAGCGATAAATTTCACGTCACTCCAGCCCATAGCATTTGCCGTACCGACCGCTGTGATAGCGCCTCGGATGGTTAGAGATAAGGCAATAAGCTCACATTTAGCGTCTTTTAACTTGGCCATTGCGCCAGCAAAGTCTGTTTCATCAGGACGATGTGAGCTGGACTGAACTAGGGTGACGTTAGGATTGCTATCGCTGATATCTTTAGCCGCCTCATTGGTCTCTTCACCATAGTCTGATGGGATATACATGACACATAAATTGCTAACTTTGTTCTCGGCAATAAGATACTCCATACCTAGCTTTATTGAATCATAATAAGTACTACCAGCGGTATAACGACGATTGAAATCTCCTTCTTCTTGCATAGCCCGAGCAAAAGTGAGCGGCATGATGCTAGGAACATTGGCACGATCCATAATAGGGAAACTTGCTAAGTTGTGCGGTGTGCCAAGCGACATCAGCATAGCAAACACTTTATCACGGCTGACCAGTTTGTTCGCAGACTGTACGGCCTTTGGTACTTGATAAGAATGGTCCTCAACGATATAGCGAATCTTTCGTCCATTGACGCCGCCTGCCGCATTCACCTCATCAAAAT
The DNA here is from genome assembly GCF_043419765.1 of Psychrobacter nivimaris. Taxonomy (NCBI): domain Bacteria; kingdom Pseudomonadati; phylum Pseudomonadota; class Gammaproteobacteria; order Moraxellales; family Moraxellaceae; genus Psychrobacter; species Psychrobacter nivimaris. The sequence goes on from NZ_JBHOFX010000003.1 coordinate 303,695, forward strand.
ACATATTGGCTGCGGCGACTGCAGGATTACCAAATCCAGCAAACGGACCGGATAGATCGTTTGCACCGCCTAAGATAATCTCAGTATCGGTCACGCCTTGTACTGGCATATCGCTTGTAGAAGTAGATGTAGCAGCCTCAGTATCAGTACCCGTCGCTGCGGTCGTTTCTGGATCACTACACCCTACTAGACCCATCGTACCGACTGTGAGTGCTAGTAGCGTCGTCTTGAATGTCCATTTCATTGCCTTTCTCCTTGCGACTCAGTCGCTGTTAGTTTGATGCTCTTGAGATTAATACTTTCGAGGTTGAGACGACTTCAAAAAAGCTGAACGGTGCTAAACTAAACTGTATTAGAGAGCTAGATCAGTACATAGAGTCGATGAGAGCATGATGCTTTTTCTCAACCAAATTTCTTTTCAATTTCATCGTCGCGGTCAATTCGTCATCTTCAGGACTGAGCAACACATCTATAAGCCTGAATTGCTTTATGGTTTCTACCTGAGCTAGGGTCTCGTTAGCAGACTGTACGACTTCATCTATCAAGGCGATAACTTCTGGCGCGTGACACAACGAACGAAAATCTGAAAACATCACTTGATTGTCTTGCGCATATTTTTCAACGTTTTCTTGATCTATCATGATCAGACAAGTCAAATACTTCCGCTTATCGCCAATGACAACTGCATCTGAAATATAAGGTGAAAATTTAAGTTTGCTTTCAATCGCAGCTGGTGTGACGTTCTTGCCGCCTGCAGTGATAATAATGTCCTTGATACGACCTGTGATAAATATATAACCGTCTCTAATCTCACCAACATCACCCGTATGTAGCCAGCCATCACGTAAGTCCTCAGCGGTTTTTTCTGGCTTATTCCAGTAGCCTGCAAACACGTTAGCCCCTTTTACGAGTATCTCCCCATTGTCGGCGATACGGACTTCAGAGTCTGGTAGTGCCTTGCCTACGCTGCCGGCCATCTGTGCTTCAGGGGTATTGACCGATATTACGCCCGCACTTTCGGTCATGCCATAGCCTTCATAGATAGGCACCCCTATCGCATGAAACCAGCGAATAATATCTAGCGATATAGGCGCAGCACCAGTAGTAGCACGGCGAATATTACTCATACCTATCAGGTCACGAATTTTATATAGCACCAGTCGGTTCCAAAACTCGTAACGCAGTCGTTGACCTGTCGTAGGAGTATTGCCTGCCATCACGATATCAGCGTAATCATGACCTGCTTTTATAGCCTGATCAAAAGCCCAGCCATTGAGTGCACTGGCGTCGCTACGCATATTACTGATAGAGGCGTACATTTTTTCCCACAGTCTAGGCACAGCGGTAAAAGTATCAGGCGATACTTCTTTCATATTCTCAAATACCGTCTCTGTACTCTCAGCAAAATTGACGATACAACCTCGATGGATAGGCAAATCCACTGACGTTAAACGTTCGAGTACATGACATAGGGGCAGAAAGCAGAGCTGCTCATCAGTAGGTAAAATAGGAAGGATATCTATGCTTGTTTTTAGCTCAAAGAGAACATTGGCGTGCGTTAAAATAGCGCCTTTTGGATTGCCTGTTGTGCCAGAGGTATAGATTAAGGTGCGTATGTCATTAGGCGTACCTTGATCTATATAATCGCTAAAACGCTCTCTTGCGTTATCAACACTTCGACCAATCGTATATAGCTCATCGAGGAAAATAACCTGATTATCCTCTAGACTCCGCAAGCCTTTACGGTCAAGGACAATGACTTTTTTGACATTAGGCGTCTGTTCACGAATCTCTAAAAATTTATGCAATTGCTCATCGTTTTCTACAATCAGAAACTTTGAGTGGCTGTCATTTAGGATATAAGCAAGCTGCTCGGGACTGTCTGTCGTATAGACACCGTTAGGTATTCCGCCTACGCCGCAGACACCCATATCGAAATAAAGCCATTCCTTATTATCTTCACTTAAGATAGACACAGTATCGCCTTTGCTCAGACCAAGCTCGACGAGTGCCATGCAGATATCGCAGCTATGATGATAATAGTCTAGCCAACTATAACTCTGCCAAATACCAAAGCTCTTTTCTCGATGAGCAATCCTGTCACCTCGGCTCAAGCAAACCTGTCGCCAAAGTTTGCTCAACGTATCGCACCCTTCTAGAATTTGAGGTGCATGATCGAAAGGCGCGTTGTGTATCTTTCGATCTGTCTCGTAATCATAACTTTCAGAGCGATCGTGAGACGATACTGGTGCGGCAGATGTTACTTTCATATCTGCCGTATCCGTAGGAGAAAGTGAAGTATTGTTTTTAGTATTAACATCAATATCAATAGAGGTCGTCATGATTATTATCGCCAAGTCTTTTTGCGTTTCCACCGAGTGGCTTCCGCAGTGTTATCTTTGGTTTGTCCCAAATAGAACTCTTTAATATCATCAGAGTGCATCAGTTTGTCCGCTGAGCCTGCCATGACAATACGCCCTGTTTCTAACACATAACCGTAATCCGCTGCTGCCAAGGCAACTCTTGCGTTTTGTTCAACAAGTAGAATCGTCACGCCTTGTTCTTTATTTAATCGTCGAATAATGGCAAATATCTCCTGTACCAATAATGGAGACAGCCCAAGAGACGGCTCATCGAGCAGCATGAGAGAGGGTCGTGACATTAGTCCTCGACCGATAGCGAGCATCTGCTGCTGACCGCCAGACATCGTGCCAGCTGCTTGTGTACGGCGATCTTTTAGAATAGGAAAATACTCATATATCATTTCTACATCACGCTGTATCTCAGACTTGTCACGCCGAGTATAAGCGCCCATCGCTAAGTTTTCGGCGACATTCAAAAAAGGAAATACCTCGCGCCCTTCGGGTACGTGCGACAGTCCTTTTTTGACCAAGCGATCAGGCTCAGTACCATCGATACGTTCACCATGGAACCACACTGCGCCCTTGCGGGGATTGATGACACCCGAGATGGTTTTCATTAGCGTCGTCTTGCCCGCCCCATTCGCACCCAAAATCGTGACCACTTTGCCTTCGGGTACCTCTAGACTCACGCCTCTCAATGCCATCACTGGACCATAAGCAGATTCTAGATTTCGTACCTCAAGCACGTTGTTCTTTACTTCAGAGTCGACTAAATTCATTTCAGTAGCCGGCGCGGCAGAAGATAGTGATTTTTTAATAGCTGACATTACACACTCTCCTGTCCAAGATAGGCTTCAATGACCTGTGGATTGGCTTGCACCTCAGCTGCTGTGCCCTGAGCCAAAAACTTACCTTCAGTGACGGCCAATACGCGATCTGATACGCGATTCACAAGACTCATGTCATGCTCTACCATCAAGATAGTCAAGCCAAGATCCTTTTGCATATCTTCGATCCACCATGCCATCTCGGACGTCTCCTCTACGCTGAGACCAGAGGCTGGCTCATCGAGCAAAATAAGCTTGGGGTTAGCAGCTAATGCACGCGCAATTTCGACCACTTTTCTAATACCATAAGGCAAACCTGCAATCAACTTATCTCGATAAGGCGCTAACTCTAAAAAATCTATAATCTTTTCAACTTGCAAACGATGCTCGCGCTCGCTACGGCGCACTTTTGGTAAAAACAGCAAGTCCTGTACCCACGACGTATTACGCTGCGAATGGCGACCGATAAGCAGGTTTTGTAATACGCTTGAATGATCAAACAACTCGATGTTTTGAAACGTACGGGCAATACCCAATTTTGCGATATCGTGAGCAGGTAGCTTGGTAATATCAGTACCATCAAAGGTAATACGACCACTAAGCGGCTCGTACAAGCGACTGATTAAGTTAAAAATCGTTGATTTACCAGCCCCATTAGGTCCTACGATAGTAAATACCTCGCCCTCGTTTACCTCAAAACTAATATCATCAACGGCTTTTACACCGCCAAATGCGATAGATAAAGAGTCAACTTTTAATAAGCTCATCGCATACGCTCCGTTTTAAGATAAGTTTTAGAACGGCGAAACAGTCCTTTTCGATATAACGGAAACATCTGAAACCAAGTCCGTATCTTTATCCAAATACCGTATATACCGCGTGGCTCATAGATGATCATGATGACAATGACTAAGGCAAACAGCGCCGTATCAATACCAGGAATACTGGTGATACTAGAGCCCGCACCTTGACCAACCATATCGCCTAAGATAGCAATCACTTGTGGCAATAAGACAACGACGACAGCACCAAAAAACGCACCATGTATGGAGCCCAAACCGCCAATGACAATCTGCAGGAGGATAGTGATGGAGATGATAACGGTGAAGCTCTCATAATTGACCGCTTGCACAAAATGTCCGTACATAGCGCCGCCAACAGCGGTAATCGCGCAAGATATGCTGAACGCTAGTGTTTTGGCTTGCGGTACATTGACGCCAAGCGCGCGGGCGGATACTTCGCTGTCTCTGATGGCTAAGAACGATCGTCCGGTGCCGCTTCTGAGTAAGTTGATATAACCTAAGGTAACTAGCACCACGAGCGCGAGGCATAAGTAATAAAAGGCCTTTGGCGTGATGTAGCGATCGATGGTGTAGCCAAACAGATTGATAGGAGAAGCAAAGGTACCAGAGATGCCGCCCGTAATAGGCTCCGCCACGATAGCGATGTCCTCAACGATAATACTAAGCGCCAAAGTCGCGATGGCTAAATAGATACCGCTGGTTCGTAAGATTGGTCTGGCGATGATCGCACCGATAACCCCAGTGATGAGTGCACAGGCAATCAAAGCAGGGAAGAAATTCCACCCTCGAGCCATCAGTGCCATATGGCTAAATGCCCCTATCGCCATAAAGGCGGCATGCCCTAAGCTGACCTGTCCGGTGTGCCCCGTCAAGAGCATCAGACCCAGTCCAGAGATAGACCAAATCAATATGGCGCTAAGCTCACTGATGTAATAGTTGCTCAACAACCAAGGCGCCATTAGTAATAGTAAGAGAAGCACGCCATACTTTATGAGTTGGCTTTTGTCATCGAAGATATTGATATCTTGATCATAGCTGTGTTTAAACTGAGCTTTCATGGGCAGTACTCATCCTTGAAAAGATTTGGAGGCCGCTTTGTCATCCTTGAATCAAAGCTGCCTTGGATCAAAGCTTCTATACTTTTTTCTGTTTGACCTGAGAAAAAATACCGCCCGGACGTACGATTAGTACGATCAACATAACCACATAAGGCGCAATTTGACTAAGACCTAGCGGTAGATAACGACCAGCAAAGGGCTCTATCACCCCTACTAGCAACCCGCCTGCCAACGCACCAGGCAAGGAGCCTAAGCCACCGATTACCGCAGCGGCAAAGGCCTTGATACCGAATAGTAATCCGACAGAGGGTTCGATGGCGCCTTTGGCCGCAAAGAGTATTCCAGCAAGTGCAGCAACCACCCCTGACAATGCCCAAACGATACCATTGACCCGCTTGACGGGAATACCCATATAGTAGGCTGCCATCTGGTTTTGACTACTGGCTTGCATCGCAATACCAAGCCGCGTGTGGGCAAAAAAGAAGTACAGAATGGAGGTTAATGCGATAGTAGATATGATGATAATGATGTCAACATAAGCGATACTCAGCGAGCCTAATGCCAACATCTTGCCTGAAAATGGTGTCTGTAATGAGACTGGGCTATGTCCCCAGATGACACCAGCGACGAAGCGCATTAAAAATCCAAGCGAGATGGTAAGAATGACCATCGCAAATTGCGGTTGACCAAAAATACCACGTAGGATAAAACGATCGAGTAAGTAGCCAAATGCACCCATGATGACAGCAGCAAAGGTGATGCCTAATAAGAAGGGAAGGTTTGCCTGATCGGCATTGATGAAAGATATGCCTAAAAAGGCACCGAGCATAAGCATGTCGCCTTGGGCGAAGTTTACCGCTTCTGAAGCTTTGTAAATGAGTACAAAACCCAGCGCTAACAGCCCATATATACAACCATTAGCAATCCCGCTAATGAGCAGTTGTAGGATATCCATAAAGTCCCTTTTGTCTTAACATTATCATCCGTGACAATGTTTGAATAAGCGGTTCAATCGACTGACTTTTTCATCAACTACTTGTAAAGAAATTCATTTTCTTCATATCAAAACGACTAGCGTTTTAGGAAGTAATCAACATGGCAGCATTAGTAGCGAATAATATTCATATATTCACATTATACCAACTACGAATTATTGTCTATAGAAAAATCAAAGTTATTCAATGATTTATAGCAAGCGGCAAAAGCTATTTATATTACTCACCTAAAAACACCGCCATTATTGCCATGGTATAATTAGCTACTTTATATCGTCTATTCAAACCTATTCTATAAGTCATCATCATGAGTCAAATGCCAAAACAAGCAAAGCCAGTTAAGCCAAGCAATTCATCAGTGGGTAATCCATCATCAGCCAAAAAATCCATTGATAACCACTATGACGTCATTATCATCGGTGCTGGTGCTTCAGGATTGTATTGCGCACTGACTGCTGGTCGCCGTGGTCGCCGCGTATTGGTGTTAGATCATGCCAATAAAGCTGGCAAAAAGATTTTGATGTCGGGTGGTGGTCGCTGCAACTTTACCAATTACTTTGTGGAGCCTGAGCATTTTATTGGTGCCAACCCCCACTTCTGCAAATCAGCGCTAAGTCGTTACCCGAGTTGGGAGTTTATCGGTATGGTAGAGTCGCATAAGATTGCCTACCATGAGCGCGAACATGGTCAGCTATTCTGTGACGACTCGGCACAAGACATCTTGTCTATGCTGCTAGATGAGTGCGCGGCCGTAGGCGTACAAGTAAAGCTTAATGCTCAAATTGATCATGTTAAAACTGCTGCTCATGATAACGGCGAACGCTTTTATCTAACGACGAGCAAAAAGCTTGGTAAAAAAGAAATCGCGAGCGGCACTCAGTCCGCGCAGACACGCTATAGCTGTGAGTCTTTAGTTGTCGCTACTGGTGGCCTGTCTATCCCGACCATGGGAGCAAGTGGTATCGGCTATGAGTTGGCACAGCAGTTCGGACATACGCTCGTGCCTACTGATGCCAGTCTCGTACCGTTTACCTTCACTGACAAAACAGGCGAGCTTATCCGCGCTTTGGCTGGTATCAGTCTGCCAGTTATTGCCAGTAACGAGCATATCTCTTTTAAATTACCTGTCCTATTTACCCATCGCGGTCTCTCTGGCCCTGCCATGCTACAGCTCTCCAACTATTGGCAGACTGGCGAAACCATCAGTATCAATCTGTTGCCTGAAATAGATGTCACTGAGCTTTTACTTGCTCGTAAAAAATCACACCCACGCCAACTGATTCGTACCGTATTGGCAGAAAATACAGAGAACGCATTACCCAAGAAGCTATTGGCAGCGTTACAGACGCATCTGTGGGAAGACATCAAAGATACAGAACTGGCCAATATCAAAGACGAGCGACTCACAGAACTTGGGGCTACGCTCAATGGCTGGCAGCTCAAGCCCTCTGGTACAGAAGGCTATCGCACGGCTGAGGTCACACGCGGCGGCGTCACCACCGACGAGGTATCTTCAAAAACGATGCAAAGCAACTTGCAAGATGGCTTGTACTTTATCGGTGAGGTGCTTGATGTGACTGGCTGGCTTGGCGGCTATAATTTCCAATGGGCTTGGGCGAGCGGTTTTGTCAGTGGTGAAGTCGTTTAATAACATCCATGGCCTCCCTATTTATAGCGATAATAGTTGCTTTAGTGTCTGTCAGCATTTGAATAATTGATCAGTACTCAGATAATGGCTGACAGTATGTTTGATGATAGTTAAATGGTTTTAGACAGTAATCTTAGAGATCAATGAGAATAAACACAACATAAGTCTATTTTTATAGTAGAATTAACGTAAGGCATTCATCCTATTGATAGCAATGCCACTTAGACTTATGAGGTAATCCATGCGTCCAATCAAGCATATTCATGGTGATAAAAAGCCGCATTGGGTAGGTGATGGGTTTTTCGTAAAAACCCTAATCAACCATCTCGATAATAATCCTGATTTTAACTACAGCCATACCGATCCCTTTTTATTATTTGACTACGGTAAGCCTACGACCTTTTTACCCAATCCTGATTATAAACTGCAACCGCATGGTGTTGGACTGCATCCACACAAAGGTTTTGAAACCGTAACCATCGCTTATTCAGGTGAGATTAGCCATGCAGACTCAACAGGTGGGCGCGGCGATATTTTAGAAGGTGATGTACAGTGGATGACTGCTGGTCGCGGTATTCTGCACGAAGAGTTCCACTCTGAAGCCTTTGGGCAACGTGGTGGTATATTTAGTATGGTGCAGTTATGGGTCAACTTGCCAAGCGCCCACAAACTGACCGACCCCAAATACCAATCTATCAAACGTGCTGATATGCCTATCGTCAATCTGATAGACAATAGCGATGAGCAAACTGTCATCGGCCAAGCTGCCATTATTGCCGGTGACTGGCATGGGATAACGGGAGCAGCAACGACCTTTACGCCAGTCAATATGTGGGATATTGAGCTACATACAGCAGGTACAACCACGCTACAAGTGCCGAAAACGCACAACACCCTACTGCTGGTACAAGAAGGTCAAGTATTGGTCAACGGTACAGCCGTCAGCGCAGGGAGTTTGATAGAATTTTCAGCGCCTATTCGAAATCATGTAGGCACTCAATCTGAACATTCATCATTACCTGCTACTGATACTATCGAATTAACCTACCCTGCAACTACCGATGAAGACATACCTATCAAATTGCTATTGCTAAGCGGTGAGCCAATCGGTGAACCGGTCGCAGGTCACGGTCCCTTTGTCATGAATACTCAAGAAGAACTAAGACAAACCTTCCGTGATTATCAAATAGGCATTTTCGGCAAATAATGAAAGTCTAAGCATAAAAAAAAGCCGCTCAACTATTGCTAGTTAAGCGGCCTTTTCATGTTGCGTTATTTAGCTAAAAATCTAACTATTACGCTTGGTCTAAAAATGGATAGTCGGTATAACCTTCAGCACCGCCACCATAGAAAGACTCTGGATGCTGCTCATTGAGTGGCGCGCCTTTTTGAATGCGCTCAGCCAAATCAGGGTTCGCGATATAGTCACGGCCAAAGGCGACTGCATCGATATAACCTGCTTTCACATTTTGCTCTGCTTTTTCGGCAGTGTAGCCACCAGCTGCGATAATCATTTGATCAAAAGCAGCACGCACACGCTTACGGAAGTCTTCGCTATACGGCGTACCACCTGCCCAATCTGGCTCTGACAGATGCAGATACATGATGCCGCGTTTGTTGATCTGCTCAATCATCCAGATATTTTCGTCTTCGTTATATCCAGCTTCTACGTTGTTGAACGTACCAAGTGGTGAAATACGAATACCAACATGATCTGCATCCCAAGCGTCTACACACGCATCGATAACATCAAGCGTCAAGCGCGCACGGTTTTCGCGGCTACCGCCGTATTCATCATCACGTTGGTTGGTTTGCTCAACCCAGAACTGATGCAATAGGTAACCGTGAGCACCATGAATCTCTACCCCATCAAAACCCGCTTCTTTGGCGTTCTTAGTTGCTTGACCAAAGTCAGCGATAACTTGTTTAATTTCTTCAAGTGTGGCTGGACGAGGCGGCGTTGCATCTACACGAATGGCTTGGTTATCGCTGTCACGTAGTGAGGTACGTACACCAACATCAACGTTAGAAGCAGAGATAGGCGCTTTGCCGTCTGGCTGTACACTCTCGTGAGAAACTAAGCCCGTGTGCCATAGCTGTACGACGATTTTGCCACCTTTAGCATGGACGTTATCTACGATGGTTTTCCATGCAGTGATTTGGTCTTTGGTATGAACGCCTGGCGCGCCAGCATAGCCTTTCGCTTGGAAAGATACTTGCGTCGCCTCAGTGATTACCAAGCCAGAACCTGCACGCTGTGAATAATATTCGCTTGCAAGTGCTGTTGGTACATCGCTTGGCTCAACCGAACGCAGACGCGTCAACGGTGCCATAATGATGCGGTTTTTTAGGGTTTGGGTACCCATCTTGACGGTTTCAAATAGATTATCGTGTGCCATAAAAAGCCCTGTTTATTGTTTTAAACCTTACTATCAGGTTTACTATTATTGGTAATAAATAGCACTTATATTAGTAGGTAGCACTTAGCTGTCGTTCTATAGTTTGCGAAGTACACTACTCATAAGCCGAGTTCTTTATAGGGGGCAGATGCGATTATTCCAAGCAATATTTACAAACGGAAACACCAATATTTAGATATTCGAATCTTTATAATTAAAGGCTACGAAGACAGTTTACCGTAGCTTAAACTCACGTCGCCCGCGTGGGATTCTTTGGTTGTAGCATTTTTTTGATAGATAGCTCAAGTGACAAATATGTGCCAAACAATATCACTACTGAGCCGATGATGGCTTGGATATTAAGGGCTTCACCAAGTAGTAGATACCCTAAAATAATGGCAAAAATGGGAATTACCAAGGTGATACTGGTGGCGCGCGTCGGGCCAATATTTTTAATCAGCTGATTCATAAAAATAAGGGCAATGGCAGTCGAAAATACACCGATACAGATCACTGATACCCACGCCTTTATGCTGATATCTTTACCATATGGGAACTCATTAAAGGCTACAGGCAGCATAATGATACTACCGATAATGAGCGATCCTGCGGTGATAGCGACTGGCGATACCTCATACAGATAGTTTTTGGTGATGTTGGCCCCAAGCGCATAACCCACACAGGCCAGTAGCGCGTAGCCCATCGGTAGTAGACCTTCGACCAACCCTTTGCCTGGCTCACCGCCACCAAATAAGCTTTCGCTCATCAGTATGATTACCCCAATCACTCCGATGACCAAACCGAGTGCTTGTTTTTTTGATAGCCTATCTTTGAAGAAGACTCTAGCGATAAAACCACTCATCATCGGTACAGAAGCATTTAGCACGGCTAACACGCCTGCGTTCACTGATTGCGCGGAAAACGAGAACAACACAAAGGGCAGCGCTGCTGAAAACAAGCCAACGAGCGCTAGCATTTTCCAATGCTCCTTGATGCCGACTCTGTTTTTCTTATTGAGCAATACAAAGACCAACATGACCAATCCGGCGAATATCACACGCAAACTGGCGAATGCCAATGAGCCAAACTCAGGCACGCCAATGCGATAAAAAACGAAAGAGAGTGACCACATAAAAGAGAGCGTCACAAAGATGATGAGGTCACGGTTGGTCATTGGGTAATCCTATTAAGCGCTTAGACTGCGTTTGCCAACTCGTGTCGGTCATAAGCGTCTGATGCGTTGTAAAAACTATCATGTGATTAAAAACTCATGATGATAACTTTTTAATTGTTTGATGGGTAATTTTTTATAAAGTTTATAGTGAGTTTTTATCCACTTATTAATTTTCCTAGCACAGTTTTAAGGTTTTCACCTTTTGATAATTTATAAATCTGGACAAATCCTTTTTATTAAGCAGCATATAGCAAGCAGCGCTGATCCTATATTTCTTATACTTTAGCCTATTCCAGCGCCTTTCTATTCACATACTAAAGAACTCGAAAGTCATCCTTAAGTAAGTCATCCATTCAATATCTACAAAAATAGATTCACGGTCATAGTAAATCCTGCTTATATCACTACCTTATAACAGCTACTCTTAATAATGCTAATGATAGAAGTAGCTTTAATACATCAGTTCAGGTTTTACTTAAGTATATTAGTTGATATTTGTTTACTAATTTTCTACTATCTAAAAGGTATTGGTTAGTATTTGGCCATACAAAAAATAGATGGCAAACATCATTAGTAGGATTTATAAATTATTGAGGAATGATTATGAAAAGGATAGCGTTATTTGTCGGTATGATGTCAGTTGCAACGGCAGGTTTTTGCGGGGTTGGTCAGTTCTCAGATGAGACCACTTGCTATGTTTATAAACAAGATAAACTGCAAAAAAAGCTAAACTGTCAGTATGAGGGCGCTGAGGGTGCAGCGATGAGTTATAGTTTTAGACAGGTCTCCTATAACCTGCCAGGATTTGGCAAAATGGCAACCTCTACCAGTGCAAACTATAATGACCGTAATGAAGTGACTGGATGGACGACCACCGTCAATGACGAGCCAGCGATCATCAGATATCGTCTGCCAACCAATCAGCGTATCGTCAGTGATGCCTATGCGCAGTCTGGTAAAGCAGTTATGCAATGTTATCTTAGTACAAAATCGCAGTGGGAGATTTGTGCTAAATAGAACAAAGTACTCTGGCAATTCATAGTGCAATAAAGCTGAGCGTTTTGCTTGGCTTTTATTGCCGCCCGCTAAAAACTGAAGCATCAACCTTAGCACCATCCTCTATGAAATTTTTTCACCGTTTTCTCTATATGCTCAACGTCTTCACCACTGTCAAAGCCACTGATAAAATCAACCTCTCTGTTAGACAGCCATTGAATTACAAGCTTGCATCGGTAAGAATGATGCTACCTATTTATAAAACCTACTCACCAACCCAGTTTATTAAAGAGTCAAATACATGAAACTGCGCATCCTAAAATCTGCTGTGACCAATCCTTGGTTTAATCTTGCCACCGAGGATTGGATATTTAATACGCTCAACCCCGACTCGCATACTCTATTTTTATGGCGAAACTCTGAGACCGTGGTTATTGGACGCTCACAAAATCCATGGGTAGAGTGCAAAACCGATAAGATGGAAGCAGACGATGTCTTTTTAGCACGGCGTCAGAGCGGCGGCGGCGCTGTGTTCCATGACTTGGGTAATACCAATTTTACTTTTTTATCGCCCAGTGATGCTTACGATCAAGAAGCAAACTTCACCGTCATCATCAATGCGCTTAAGAAACTCGGCATAGACGCCACGCTGTCTGGTCGTAACGATATGCAGGTCGGCGACCGCAAAATATCGGGCAGCGCATTTAGACATGCAGCCGATCGTAGCTTTCATCATGGCACATTGTTGGTCAATGCCAATATGCAAAAGCTTGGCGACTATCTAAACCCGCATCCATTAAAGCTTAAAGCAAAAGGCATCAAATCTGTGCGTGCTCGCGTGGCAAACTTGGTAGATTTTAATGAGACTATCAATCACGATACCTTGTCTGATGCGATTATCGAAGCGTTTTGTGAATATTATGGAGAGACTGCACAGGTCGAGCAATTAGATGAGGCTAGCCTTGCTAAGCAACCAACGCTAAACGCTTACTATCAGCAGATGGCAGACTGGGATTGGCGTTTTGGTAAAACGCCTGAGTTTACTCATCATATCGAGACGCGCTTTGATTGGGGCATGATGGATGTGCATATGGATGTGAAGCAGGCGATGATTACCGAAGTTGTCATCTTCTCTGATGCGCTCAACGTTGAGCTTATTGACTTACTTAAAGAGACATTAACTGGTATTAGATATAACAAGAAAGAGATTCAAGCTAAACTCGATGAGTTAGCAAAAGCGCAACCTGAACTGGCAGCGCAAGTGAGTGATTTTGAAAAATGGTTAGTTAGTGAGATGGAAGGTTAGATTTTGCGACGTCAGATTTAATCTAGCAAGTATTATAGAGTGTGCTGCTTGCACTGCTTGATAAAAATTTACTGACACAAAGGCGCTTTATGTAATTAACGGTATTGATACCATACATACGCCATCTGAGATTTTGTATATTAATGATGCATAACAAGCACCCTACCATTACTCCATTTTTTATGAATAATCAATATTAAGGTATTTTCATGAAGTACTTACATGCAATGATTAGAACCAACAAACTAGAAGAAACGTTATTTTTCTATTGTGACCTTATGGGCTTACAACTGCTAAGAAAGAAAGACTCTGAATCAGGCAGATTCAGCTTATATTTTTTAGCAACGCATGAGGGTGCGCCAGAGATTGAGGTGACACACAACTGGGATGAAAGAGAATATACCAATGGCGATAATTTTGGGCACTTTGCCTTTAGAGTCGATAACATATACGCACAGTGCGACACCTTTATACAGGCAGGGATCGAGATATTAAGACCGCCTAGAGATGGCCATATGGCTTTTGTTAAAGACCCTAATAACATCTCAATTGAGCTGCTACAAAATGGCGAAGACTTAGAACCTATTGAGCCTTGGATTTCGATGGAAAATATTGGCAGTTGGTAAATGAGTGAGGCTGGTTAGTTGGGCTAGGATGGATGGACTGATTCGTTTTTTGCAGATAGTGATGATGACACGTATATCACAGTTATAGCGTTCTTAAAATACAATCAAGCTCTAAAAAATGAGGGTAATATGAAAAAGTTATGCATCACTACAATCGGTATTTTAGGCACTTGCCTACTCTCCACTTATGCCAATTCAGCAAGTTTTGATTGCAACAAAGCGGCTAGTTGGGTAGAAAAAACCGTCTGTGACAGCCCTGAGCTTTCTAAGCTTGATGACGCAATGGCGAAGAAATATAAAAGCAATCTTGCCACCTCTTCTGACTATGAAGACAGCAAAGCCTTTAAAAATAGGTCCATTGCGAATCAACGCACATGGCTTACGTTTCAGCGTAATACCTGTAAAAGTGAAGAATGTCTGATACGCGAGTATAAAGAGTATATCGAAGAGCAAAGCAGTTACGGTGTGGCTTGGAATTTTTCAGATGAGTTAAGTCCTTCTGATTTACCGAGTAAAAGTGCCTTTGGTAAGTTTTCTCAAACCTCTCAAATCTCAATATACAATTCAGGTACTCAGCGCTGGGAAGATACGGGAGAGGCAAAAAACACGGTATCGATTCATAGTGTCGCTAATAAACCTTATCTTTCTATTATCGAGGGCGTTTTGATTTTTACCAATGCTCATACCTGTGATTTAGGAGAGAGTAAAGCCATATGGTCACAGAATCACTGGGTCATCAACGATGATCAGCCAAATAAAATCATTGAGCTGCGTTTATATCCAGCAACTTATAAAGGCCAGACTCAATTATTATTAAGAGATATGGATGATCAATATAGAAGACTGCATTGTGGTATGCGAGGGTATTTTGACGGTATTGTATTAGAGCGTGAGTAAGTGAGCAAAAACTCTATATTCTCTCAGAATAAATATAAGTTGAACTGAAGATCTAATTTAATAAGTCAAATTTTCATTCTAAATAAAAAAGGACGGCAAGAGATATCCCCTCGCCGTCCATTATTTAACACTCATGCTAAAGAGTTTAGATCTGAGCAGCAACCTCAGCACCATCACGAATCGCACGTTTAGCATCTAGTTCAGCTGCTAGCTTAGCACCGCCAATTAGGTGATATTGTGCGTCTGGTGCATCACCAACATTTGGCATCAGCTCAACGACTGACTCTTGACCCGCACAGACGACGACGCTATCGACACGTAATAACTGGCTTTGACCTTGTGGGTTAGTCACCCAGATACCTTCGTTGGTGATTTTGTCATATTGCACGCCAGCGACTTGGATGACACCATGCGATTTGATATGCGCACGATGTACCCAGCCTGAGGTTTTGTTCAGACCACTACCCAAACGGCCTTTGCTACGCTGCATCAAATATACTTGGCGAATCGGTTTGATCGCTGCTGGTCTGACCAGACCACCATCACTTTGATAGTCGGTATCGTTGGTCACACCCCACTCTTCGCGCCACTCGCTGATTGATTGCGGCTCAGGGCGATAGCTTGGATCTTTTAGTCCCTCAGGGCCGATTTCATCCAGTGACTGACCATGATTGGCTGTCAGATATTCACTGACATCAAAGCCAATACCACCAGCACCGATGACCGCTACGGTATTACCCACTGCTTTTTCGCCAGATAGCAGCTCAGCATAGCTCATGACTTGTGGCAGCTCAGCACCTTCGAGCTTACCTTCTAGACTTCTCGGTACGACACCCGTTGCCACGATGACATGATGGAACTTAGCCTTTTCAAGCATGTCTTTATCGACTTTGGTGTTCAGTTTAATCTCAACACCTAGATGCTCAAGCTCATTGATATAGTAGCGAATAGTCTCAAAGAACTCTTCTTTACCAGGGATGACTTTGGCGTAGTTAAACTGCCCGCCAAGCACGTCTTTTGCTTCAAACAGAGTTACGTCATGACCACGTAAAGCGGCCACATGAGCGGCTGACATACCAGCAACACCGCCACCGATGACGGCGACTTTCTTCGGTTTTTTGGTTTTCTTATAGACCAGTTCAGTCTCATAACAGGCTTGCGGATTGACCAAACAAGTCGAGCGTTTGTTTTCAAATGTGTGGTCGAGGCAGGCTTGGTTACAGGCGATACAAGTGTTAATGCGATCTGTCTGTCCATTTTTGGCTTTATTGACCCAATGCGCATCAGCCAAGAATGGACGTGCCATTTGAATCATGTCAGCTTGACCAGTAGCAACGATTTCTTCTGCTGTTTCTGGCATGTTGATACGGTTAGCTGCCATCATCGGGATACTAATATGCTTTTTGATTTCCGCGGTAAAATCAACGAAAGCGGCTCGTGGCACGCTCGTCACGATAGTCGGCACACGCGCTTCATGCCAGCCGATGCCAGTGTTCATGATGGTCACGCCCGCTTCTTCTAACGCTTTGGCCACGGTGATGACTTCATCCATGACGTTACCGTCTTTGACTAAATCAATCACTGATAAACGGAATAGAATAATAAAGTCTTCGCCAGTCGCCGCGCGTACCGCTTTGACCACGTCAACAGCGAACTTCATACGTCCATGAATATCACCACCATAAATGTCTTTACGCTTATTCACATGGCTTGATAAAAACTGGTTGAGCAAATAACCTTCAGAGCCCATGATTTCGACACCATCATAGCCTGCTTGCTTGGCAAGTTTGGCTGAGCGAGCATAGTCTTTTACCGTTTGCTCGATGTTTTTGATGCTCATCTTGCGTGGTTTAAACGGTGAGATTGGTGACTTAATCGGGCTAGAGGATACGGCAAATGGATGATAGCCATAGCGACCACTGTGCAATATCTGCATGATGATTTTGCTGTCGTGCTTATGCACAGCACGGGTGACGCGCTGGTGATTAATCACGTCAGCTTTAGTATTCATCGTTCCGCCAGCAGGCAACAACCAACCTTCGCGATTGGGCGAGATACCGCCAGTGATCATCATTGCTACGCCTCCCTTGGCACGTTCTGCAAAATACGCCGCCAGCTTGCCATAATTATAAAAACGGTCTTCAAGCCCAGTATGCATCGAGCCCATCACCATACGGTTTTTTAGCGTAGTAAAGCCCAAATCTAGTGGCTCAAATAAATGCGGATAGTGTTCATTGGTGCTAGCGGTTTGGATCGTATTGGCACTATGGCTGGCAGACATATCATTTTCCTTATGAATAGTTTATGAGGCTACTTCTTAAAAACGGCTTTTTAGAATTAGTGGGCCTAAGGGGTTTAGCATCATCGATATCGTAACACACCGCGATTATTGTCAGCTATGCAGACAAGCGACTGATGAGTGAGCACTATATTAATTGCTATAACGAGCGGGACGGTGTATCAGGCTGTACTGTGGCATATGGTTAAGCAAACACCACAAAACCCAGCCAACTTTTGAGGTAGATTATATACCGTTAGCTTAATATCACTTAGAGATTAGACTAAGATATAAATCGATAAATATCGACTTATACCTATAATTTCTATGCTAGATTACTGTACTAAATAATATACTGACGTTAATGTACTGACGCATTATAGAAATAAGATAAAGGACTATCATCATGACAGATTTCCATACAGGTCTCGGCAAAAATACTGCCAACCATCAACCACTTACCCCTATTGATTTTATCATTCGCAGCGCGCAAGTTTATCCTAATAAGACTGCCATCATTTATGACGACCTAGAACACAATAACCTCACTCAGACATGGCAACAGACCTATACCCGCTGTCGCCAACTGGCTGATGGTCTGCGCAAATTGGGCATTGATAAGAACGACACAGTAGCCGTGATGCTACCGAACACGTCAGCGATGGTCGAATGCGCCTTTGGTGTACCTATGTCAGGCGGCGTACTCTGTACTTTGAACACTCGTCTCGACATCAATGCACTTACCTTTTGTTTGCAGCATTCCGAAGCCAAGGTCTTAATCTTAGACAGCGAGTTTGCTGAGCATGCTGAGATTATTGATGAGACTTTTCCAGACTTAATCGTCATTCATTCAACGGACAAAGCTGTCGATGTCGAGCGTTTTGGGCTCATGAGTTATGAAGCATTGGTAGCCAGTTCAGACAGTTTGGATAACTGGGAGATGCCGACAGATGAGTGGGATGCTATTGCGCTGAACTATACCTCTGGGACGACAGGCAAACCCAAAGGTGTGGTCTATCACCATCGCGGCGCAACTCTCAATGCTATCTCTAATATTTTAGATTGGGACATGCCCAAGCACCCGATGTATCTATGGACGCTGCCGCTTTTCCACTGTAACGGTTGGTGCTTTCCGTGGACCATCGCTGAACGTGCTGGGGTCAATGTATGCTTGCGAAAAATTGATGCTGATTTGATATTGCAGCTGATTGCCAAGCATCAAGTTAGCCATTATTGCTCTGCACCGGTCGTACATAATATGATTGCTAGCGGCAAACCAGAATATAAAGATGCTATCACCCATACCGTCAAAGGTTGGGTCGCGGGTGCACCGCCATCTGAAACCATGCTGGCCGCAATGGAAGCAATGGGTTTTCATATCTCGCACGTTTATGGACTTACTGAAGTATATGGGCCAGTGACGGTCTGCGCTGAGCAGGAAGAATGGAATGAGCTTGATGTGGCTACCCGTGCCCAAAAGAAATCACGTCAAGGCATGACTTCTCACTTGATGGCAGGGTTTGAGGTATTTAAGCAAGGTACGACTGAACCAGTCGCCGCTGACGGGGAAGAGATGGGCGAGCTGGCGCTACGTGGCAATATGGTAATGAAAGGCTATCTAAAAAGCCGCAAGGCTACCGAAGAGGCATTCGCTGATGGCTGGTTTCGCACGGGTGATTTGGGCGTCAAATACCCTGATGGCTATATCAAAATTATGGACAGACTAAAAGATATCATCATCTCAGGCGGTGAGAATATCTCTAGTATCGAGGTAGAAAACGTCTTGTATAAACTACCTGCGATTGAAAGCTGCGCTGTCGTTGCCGCGCCACATGATAAATGGGGCGAAGTGCCCGTTGCCTTTATCGAGATTCACGCCGGTAGTACTCTGCAACGTGATACGGTGATGGAGCATTGTAGTCAGCACCTAGCAGGTTTTAAAGTGCCGAAACATATTGTCTTTGCAGAAATACCCAAGACCAGTACCGGTAAAGTTCAAAAGTTTGAGCTACGCCAAGCCGCAAAATCATTGGCACACGAAACGCCAAAAGTAACCGCTAGTGCTAAATAAAACGGCGAATTATTAAGTCATCAATTAACATCCACTAAAAAGGTCAGATACATATATATAGCTGACCTTTTTTCGAGTGCTAGCCTATAGTCAAAGAAGTCTAAAGCGGGTACAAGGCAGCCGACTGCAGATTGTACAAATAGTATGTCTAGGGAGGATAACGCCGTAGCCGCTTAGTAGTTCTCTGACTATATTTATAGAGAACTAATTATGTTAATCAAGCTTAGGCTCAAGCCATTGATAAACTAGCATTCCTATAATCATGGCAGGAATAAAGACATAGGCTTGCCATTGACCAGTACCGAGCAATACAATTCCTGGTCCTGGGCAGATACCAACTAACCCCCAACCGATACCGAAAAACATCGCACCGATAAGCAATTTTTTATTGATAACGGTTTTGCTTGGCATATCAATCGGTGTGCCAATCCAACTGCTCTGTTGACGCTTTGCTAATCGCACACCGAAAAATGCCACTATCAGGCCACCGCCCATCACAAGAGCAAGGGAGATATCCCATGCGCCAAATACGTCCAAAAACCCTTGTACTTTTACAGGATCGGTCATACCTGACACCAATAGTCCCAGTCCAAACAGCAGTCCTACTAGCAATCCGATTATATTTTTTAGCATCGTCGTATCTCGCTATTATTATCTTTTATTAACCATCATATGTCGTTAGCGCGTGAGCCCGACTATCAGTCTTCATCTGGCAATCTGCCATGAGTTCGCTATAGCAGGCCTAATACGTGACGACCGATATAAACGGTCACAATTCCAAACAGCATAAAGGTGACGGTCGCTGCCAATGACCGTGGAGACAGACGCGCATTACCACAAATACCATGTCCACTCGTGCATCCTGAACCTAAACGCGTGCCAAAGCCGACCAGTAACCCTGCACCAACCAATAATGGCACGGAAGTACTGATAGCTACCTCAGGTAGTGGTCTTGCCAACTGATATAGCAGTGGTGAGATGACCAAACCCAGTATAAATAGCACCTGCCACATCTCTACACGCTTGGGTTTTAGTAGGCTTGAAAAAATACCACTGATACCTGCTATACGGCCAATACCTAGCAGTAAGATAACCGTCGCTACGCCTAGCATTAGACCTCCTACCAAGGAGATCGGCGTAAATGCTTGCCAGTCTATCTGTATGCTCATAACGGACTACCTAATTAAGTTTATTAAATACACGATCAAGTATTAATTTATAAAAATACATTATATTATAAAATATAATAAAAAGGTAAAAAAATACTGAACCTAGCATAATGCTAATAGTTCAGTATTTTTTATAACTGTAAAGACTGTACTGTAAAGGCTTTAAAAAGGGCAGTGAAAAAACTTAATAAGCTATCTATTAATATTTTTATCAGCCCTCTTAATTGGTATCTTTACTGGCTCAGCACTTTATCAAGTGCCGTTTCAAAACGCGCTACTGTGCCATCGATATCAGTCAATTTGTCCAAGCCAAATAGACCTAACCGGAAAGTCTTAAAGTTATCAGGCTCGCCCACTTTTAATGGTACGCCAGCCGCGATTTGTACCCCGATTTCAGCGAAGGCACTACCTTTATGCATGTCATCACGATCAGTATAAGAGACGACCACACCGGGTGCTTTAAATCCTTCAGCAGCGACGCTCTCAACGCCTTTGGCTTCGAGTACTTCACGGATACGTTTGCCAAGTGTCCACTGCGCGCCACACAATTTATCAAAACCGATTGCTTTGGCTTCATTCACGGCATCACGGAACTGACGTAAGCTGTCTGTCGGCATAGTCGCATGGTAAGCATGACCGCCATTTTCGTAAGCACGCATGATATTCAACCATTGCTTTAAGTCGATACTAAAGCTATCAGCCTCAGTACTGTCTACTTTTTTGACAGCAGCATCGCTTAGCATGACCAAGCCAGCGCCCGGCGTACTGCTCCAACCTTTTTGCGGTGCGCTAATCAGTACATCGATACCCAATGCTTTCATATCTAACCATACGCAGCCTGAGGCGATGCAATCAATGACTAACAATCCGCCAACGCTATGCACAGCCTCGCTCAACGCTTTGATATAGTCATCTGACAAGATGATGCCTGAAGAGGTTTCGACATGCGGCGCAAATACAACTGCTGGCTTTTCTTCTTTGATTTTGGCTGCGGCAACGTCAATATCGACTGGAGCAAACGGTTTTGGCGACTCACTATCATCGGCACGATTGGCCGTAAGGACTGTAGATGATTTGGCGATTTTGCCTTTTTCTAAGATTTGTGTCCAACGATAGCTGAACCAGCCATTACGAATGATTAGGCAGTCTTCATCATTTGCCAACTGGCGAGCGACTGCTTCCATACCATAAGTACCAGAACCAGGAACGATCACCACTGCGTCAGCGTTATACACAGATTTTAGGTCACTAGATAGATCATTCATTACTTGCTGAAAGGCTTTTGACATATGGTTCAGCGCACGATCGGTGTAAACCACTGAATACTCTAATAAGCCGTTTGGATCGATATCTTGACGTAATGCAGGCATTGAACACTCCTAGTGTATGGTTAGATAATATGCGACATGGATTAGATAGCACTATAATCAAGTACTATTATTTTTGATGGTGAGGTCTTGCGCTGTCTAGAGATGCGTTGTCTTTAAGCGAATAAAAAACAACGGACACTGATGAGGTCTACTAACATTAAGTTAATATATTCGTAGTCATATTACGAGCAAACACCAGCACATATCTTGACCTAAGCCATCCATGAGAGCCTGATATTAGCACTGATACTGAAGGTTGACAACGATACGCTCAGGCAACGATATGACTTGCGCTATCGAGCATTTGTTGGTAGGTGTTGGTAGGTATTGATTGATAAGTTTTGATTTATAAAGCCACAATAAAAACATCAATGCCCTCGATGAGCATCTTGTAGTCCTGACACCACGAAGTCTAGCAACTCACTATCGCCTTCGCGTGCGGCTTTGCGCATCAGTTTCGATGGTGCATGGGTCAATGTTTGGGTCAAACGTCGTGACAGCTCAGTGATGATATCTTCTGGACTGACATCGTCTTGTTGCAGCTTAGCAATAGACTCATGCAGCAGCTTATCGACTTGACCTTGAGTACACGCACGATACTGCTGAATGTCTTTGCCAACTTGGCGAACCTGAAAGCGACGGTCTATCTCAACCACCAATTGGCTCACTAGCAGTTCAGCATCTACTGCGGCTTGGCGACGCTGCTCGATATTACCTGCAATCACATGCTGCAAATCATCGACAGAGTACAGATAAACATCATCAATGCGGCTAATGGTCGAATCGATATCGCGCGGTACGGCCAAATCTATCATAAGCATTGGCTGATAACGGCGACGCTTTAGCGCTTGTATGGTCATTGTCTTATCAATCAACAAATCCATACTACCACTACAACTGCTAACGATATCGGCTTCTGCCAATACTTGCGGTAGTTCCTGTAAAGGTTTAACGTCTACGCGGCGATTAGGGCCACGTAGCTCAGCCGCCAAGGCTTCGGCACGTACGGGATTACGGTTACAGATAATGACTCGTCCAACCCCTAGCCCTGCGATATGGGTGGCCACCAAGCGATTCATCTCGCCTGCCGCAACGACCAAAAGCGTACGACTGGGTAAATCATCAAATATCTGTGTGACCAGTTTAGCTGCAGCAAAACTAAGCGATACAGCCTGTGCGCCAACCTGTGTCTCATTACGCACTCGTTTGGCGGCAGCGAATACTTGATCGATGATCCAGCCTAGCTGATTACTGAGTACTTTTTGGTCTTGAGCCAGATGCACAGAGTTTTTGATTTGACCGAGAATCTGCGGCTCACCCAGTATCATAGAGTCCAGACCAGCCGCTACTCTTAACCAATGAGTCAATGCATGAGTATCACGATGTACATAGAGATAAGGATCAATATCAATGAGTGGTAATTGCTTGAAGTCAGCCAGCCACGTTTTGATCTTGGTAATATGCGCACTAATCGCAGCAGATGAGATATTCATGCTACTACTAAAAGTATTATTGGATGATGATTGGCCAGCAGCTTTGACATCTTGCAAATTGGGTAATTGTGAGTCAGATAATTGGCTATTAGCGTGCTGCGACGTTGGCGATTGTGGCACTAGCGCATAGATTTCGGTGCGGTTACAAGTAGAGACGATCACGCTACCATCAGTAAAGGCTTCTATTTGTTTGAGCGCGACATTTACATCGTCACCCACAAGCGCCAAGCGCTCTCGCAGAGCGACTGGTGCAGTTTTGTGATTGACCCCAATGACCACTAATCTCATTATCGATAGACCATAAACATGACGCTCAGTTGCCCCTTACGCTATCTTATTATTTTTAAAAGACAGTTTTTGACGACAGCGCTAAAAAGGAAGACCCTAAAAACCGCCTATTATATCATTATTGCGGGCTTTAATTAACACTCACCCATCTATGATAACCATATCTCTGTATCTGGTCGCAAATGTAACAAATCAACTACTCATACGATTTATAAAATCAATAGCTGGGTTTTGACTTATGGTCAATAATATAATGTTAAATCATTCGCTTACTCTATCTTAACTTGCTATATTTCTATAATATTCAGTTCGACAGACCTATCTATATTTAATCATCTTCAGTATCGTTCTTTGGCAACGTACTCGCTACTAGTAGCACATTCATACAGTTAGACATGCCGATATTTGAGTAACACGGATGCTATTGTTTATCTCATCGGTCTACTCTTATAATGTTTGTCATGGGTACATATTGCCAATATATAACTTAAAATGATTAAAACAAACTTGCCTTATCTGTGTAGGTAAACCATGGGCGAATACGGCTATCTATGATTTTTTTTGGGTCATTACTTCGGTCACCACATCCCTATAGCGAATACTCTAGCTTCCGTGCTTTATTGCATGTTGCTATTGAGCGCCTGTGTCAACGATATAAGCTAGCGTTGTCTCTAGCTGTATGCCTGTGTTTGTCAGCCCCTGTTCATGCTAGCCATCCCGATGTATTGCTAGAAGCAAAAATTCCTAAAGTATCCGTTGCTACCGATAATAAAGCAGCTAACAGTACGCTAAATGGCAATAAAGTAAATGATAGTAGTGCTGCGATTGATACACCTTATAATGAAGACACGCTTACCATAGAAAACGTAAAAAACATTAATGGCTTAGCGCCAACCAGTCTATGGCAACCTGAGCTTAGTGAACCAAGCTTGTACGCTCTACTGGATGCCGAGTTTGCTGCTGATCGCGATGACAAACGACGTGCGGTCTCTATTTATAAGCAACAGTCTTTTAAAGAAGATGCGACAGCCGTGTTTGAGAGAGCGCTTAGCCTGTCTTTGCGTAACGAAAGGGTTGAAGACTCATTACAGTTTGCCAAGACATGGCAGGACCAAAACCCTGACCATGTGCCTGCGTGGTTTTATGTCGCGCATTTGGCCTTACGTGCCCACGACTACATATTAGCGGGTGAAACTTTAAACCGCATCTTGCGCTATGACCCACGCGCAGACTTAAGCGAAATCCTCATAGGTATTTACCCAAATAACGATGACGATAAGCGTGAGCTGCTTGCCGCGTTGCAGCCATTAGATAGCGAGCAAAACGCCTCATTGTCAGTATTAAAAGCAGGTTTACTCTATCAGTTTAACGAACCTGAAGTGGCTATCGTTCATATCGATCGAGCGCTAGAGCGTCAGCCAGACTACGTGCCCTTTATTACTTTAAAAGCCGATATATTGCGCAAAATTGTGACCGCAGAAACCGTCATCAATTATGTCAGTCAAGCTCGTCTACGTAATCCTGATAGCAAAAGCTTATATCTATATGAGATTCGCTATCTATTAGATTTAAAGCAAAGCGAACAAGCGTGGAAGTTACTGCTTGAGGCGCATAGCCGCTTCAGTGATGATTCTGAAATTACTCTGCTCGCAGCTTTAGTAAGCCTAGATATTGAAGAGTACGCTAGCGCCGATGAGCTACTCAATATGCTTGCTAAGAGTCCAGCTTATCTTGATCAAGCCTATTACTATCTGGGTATCAGTGCTGAGCGTCAGCAGTTGTTCGATCAAGCCAAATACTATCTCAATGGTGTCATGCAAGAGGATTTGGTATTAGAAGCTCGTAGAAAAGTAGTGGCGTTTGAATTACTCGATAATGACATCGATGGGGCAATCGCGACTTTAGAGAAGCTGCGCAAAGACTTCACAGTATTCGCGCCTGACACTTTTGTCATGCAAGCCGATATCTTGTGGCAACAAAACGAGTCGGATGAAGCACTGCGCTTATTGACCCGTGCCGCTCGTAAATATCCTGATAATGAAATGCTACTTTTCGCGCGGGCTCAGCTTTTAGATGATAAAGAAGACTATGTCGTTAAGCGCACCCTGCTCAACCATTTGCAGGCTTTAGATCCTAGCAACTTATCCTATCAGTTAAGCTATGCACAGTTGCTACTCGCAAATGAGCGCAGCTCAGAGCAAGGTCTAGCGCTAGCTACCGCAATTATTCAGATTCGCTATGATGACCCACGTTACGATAACGACCTACATCTGCAAGCCTTAAATGTCTTGGCGGGCAATGCATTGGCCAAAGAGAACTATCAGCAGGTCATCGACTACCTACAGACACCTTATGATGTGCTGCCAACTCTGCGCTCAGGCACGCTGTTATTGCGCGCCTATCAAGGCTTAGGTAACAATGACAAAGTTGAAGTATTACTCGCAGATTTGCAGCAGCGCTTCTCATTTGGACAGCATAATATCAATGACCGCATACAGCTGTATTAATATCGCTGATTGTGGATGTGCTATTTGAGCTTTGTAGTCACAGAGATACGATAGTTGATAAGGTTTTTATAAATAACGAAGCATTTATAAATTACAAGGTCGTTATAAGAAGCTAACAGCCGTGCATAACCGAGCAACAAATAACGCTTAAGCTAATCTCTTTGTTCATCTTTCCATTTTGAGAAACTATTATGTCAGCATCAATCACTTCTTATAAACCAAATAAATTGGCTCTGTTTACTGCTATAACTGCAGCGATAGTCATAACCTCTGGTTGTCAGTCATTAAAAACGGCCAATGCGACTAACCAACCGACGACCACAGTACAAGGCCAAAACGCTGATCAACCAAAAAAGCTAGAGAGCTTCAATATCACCGGTAAAATTGGGGTAACGACACCTGCGAATGATTCAACAGGTACTCAAGGTGGTAGTGCATTTTATGCATGGGGTCAGCAAAACGACCGATTTGCCATTGAGCTGATTGGCGCACTTGGTATTGGTAAAACCAACATCGAATACAATGGTCAGACCGCTACTCTAGTTAGCGAAAAGACAGGTACATTGACCGCTGATGATCCCGAAACCTTGCTAAAGAAAGCCACTGGTTGGCAAGCACCAATTTCACAAATGCCTTATTGGATTTCTGGTCGCCCAGCACCTTCAGATAGTGCGCCGCAACTGGATGATCAGAACCGTTTAGTTAGCTCAGTCAATGGTGAGTGGACAGCCAGCTTTACTTATAAAGGTACGGATAAGCTACCTAGTAAAATTAGTGCAGTACAGCCACAAGGCAACAAAGTTGTAATGACGATCAATCATTAATCCATCTTTTATTAACAACAGAAAGCCTGCTAAAAACCATCATTGCTAATTAAGATAGCTGTTTATAACTGCACCTTATGATAAAAAAATATGACTGAAAATATAGCCGAACCATCTGCTTCTACGGTTACCCGCTTATCACCTGCAAAACTCAATCTGTTTTTGCACATCACGGGTAAACGTGCCGATGGCTATCATAATTTGCAAACGGTATTTCGTCTGCTTGACTGGGGCGATTACTTGCATTTTTCGGTCAGCGATAATACCGTGATTTCTATTACAGATAGTGAATTAAGTGCTAATCAACTCTGTCATCAGCTACTAGTATTGGACGGTGCAGAGGCTATCACTACTAGTATAGAAGATAATTTAATTTTCAAAGCAGCGCGCGCACTGCTAGCATTTGCCATACAGTCAAACACTTTGCCTGAGCAGTTGGCAAAAATGCATATCGCTTTAGATAAGCACTTGCCAATGGGCGCGGGTCTAGGCGGTGGCTCATCTAATGCAGCAACGACTATGCTAGTGCTCAATGAGATTTGGCAGCTTAATTTTACCTGTGATGAGCTCATAAAGATTAGCGCAACTGTGGGTGCGGATGTACCAATATTTATATTTGGTCAAGACGCTATTGCGATGGGTATTGGTGAAGAGTTAACTGCCATTGACCTACCTGACCAGCAATATTTGCTCCTCACACCTGATGCACACGTCAACACTGCCACACTTTTCGCTCATCCAAAACTAGAGCGAGACATCACGCCCCTATCGATTGAAACCATTCAAAGCCAATACGCTGATTATGTACAAACGCTCAATGCACCCTATCACAATGTTTTTACGTCAGTAGTGACTAGCCTCGCTCCTGCTGTTGAAGAGGC
Source organism: Psychrobacter nivimaris (assembly GCF_043419765.1). Taxonomy (NCBI): domain Bacteria; kingdom Pseudomonadati; phylum Pseudomonadota; class Gammaproteobacteria; order Moraxellales; family Moraxellaceae; genus Psychrobacter; species Psychrobacter nivimaris. The sequence continues at coordinate 331,668 of NZ_JBHOFX010000003.1, forward strand.
TTTATGTTACTTGCAAGGGTTAGAGCAGCAAGCACTGGCTACAGCACGCATGACTGGGTCTGGTAGCGCAGTGTTTTTGCCATTGGATGCAAGCGTGGCTACTAATAAAAAGCTTGTGGTGAAGTGGATTGCGGAAGCACCCTGTAAAGGATATGTGGTGGGAAGTTTATAGCTGGCCATTTTTTACAATTCTGAGCTTGGCTTATATAATATAATTACCAATGCCCAGCATATTACAGCTATACCAATACACAGTGCTGCTAGGCCAAATTCATGAACTGCAAGATATATGAGGCCTCCTAGCACAGCACAGATAGCGATAGTAATAATTTACAATTATTCCAACACAACCTACCTTGTTAGAGGCTAAGTCTTTAGCTTTACTTAACTCTTGTTCGACTGTCATTTTGGGCGTGTTTTTACGAAGCCGCTTATCTTGCCTGTAGAACCAAAAGCTAGGAATACCAAATAGCATAAACGTTAAAAACCATTGACGACGTTCTATACGCTGTTCTAACTTAAAATAAGCAAGCTGATCTTCATATCTGTATACCTTTTTGTCATCAACGCTGATTTCATATACAACATTGCCAATCCATGTATCTGGTTGATAGAGAATATCAGCGATCTGTCCAGAATAATCATAGGCTTTACTACAGCTATTTCTCTCATTATATTCACAGTGCAGACGGATCTCATTAATGAACAATGACGACGAGCTATTTTTACCTACTCGGCGGTTAAGTGGCTCGTTTGGAACAATTCCGTGTACTTGCTCAAGACCGCTCTTACTTTCGACAATCTCGGTGAAAGAAATCGTTGAGTGTAAGAAAAAAATTAAAATAATAAGAAATGGTACAGCACCAATGAGGTTAGTGTAGTATTGCCTTGGAACAATAGGTTTTAAATACTTCATCGTGCCAAAAGCAAAGAATATAAAAAACAGCAACATGAATGATGCCATTATGGGAGAAGCAATAAAAAGCCCTATCACTGGAAATACTATTGCATAGATAAAGCTTGTATAAACAAACTGCTTCGGTGTTGGTTTAATGAACCACTATTTTATACCCAAAAAAACATTCCTTACTGGCTATTTATATAACTATATTTAGTTACTCTCTATTGTAAGATATCTTGGAAATTATAGAACTTGAGTTTAGATGATTTCCTTAAATCATATTATATAAGACATTCCTAGAATGTTTCCATCACGCCAGAATTTCGCACTAGACTCACCCTGCTAGAACCCACTCACACAACCCAATAATAACTTTGATTAACACACTAATTTTCGGAACTTACCTACCAAAACCACCTCATTACGAATAAAAGTCATAAAAAGCCGCAAATAACTTGCAAAATCTGAAAATTTACTTATAATAGGTCGCCACAATAGGGGTATAGCCAAGTTGGTAAGGCATCAGGTTTTGATCCTGACATCCGTTGGTTCGAGTCCAGCTACCCCTGCCATTTTTTAGTACGAAGCGTTAGAGATACATCAAGTATAAGCGGTTTATAAGTGACCTCTTATGCTATTGTCATTGACAACGTTATCCCAGTTTCGGTATAGTTCGCAATGGACACCGCTAGGGAAAAGTTATGTTTTAAACGGTTTATCCGTTTTTTAGATAACTGACAGGTCATGACACTATATTGAGAACGACTACTTAGTCGCTATTATATATCAGTTGTTCATAGCCTAGACATTACAGGGGTATAGCCAAGTTGGTAAGGCATCAGGTTTTGATCCTGACATCCGTTGGTTCGAGTCCAGCTACCCCTGCCATTTTTTACTGTAATAGTATACTTCAATACCTTCACCACTCTTTTCTTAATTTGAGCAGTTTGACACTGCTTAGCGGTCGCTGCTTGAGTCAATCAATAGGACTTCTGTCATGCCTTATTTGGCGATTTTTACGGGTAATGCCCACCCAGAATTAGCAAAAACCGTAGCCGATCATCTTCACATACCTCTTGGTAAAGCTGACATCACGCGTTTTTCTGATGGCGAAATTGCCGTGGAAATCAAAGAACACGTACGTGGTAAAGATGTGTTTATCATGCAGCCTACTTGTGCACCGACCAACGACAACTTGATGGAAATCATGATGATGGCTGACGCTTTGCGTCGCTCTAGTGCTGGCCGTATCACAGCTGTCATGCCGTATTTTGGTTATGCTCGTCAGGATCGCCGTCCACGCTCAGCTCGTGTACCTATCTCGGCTAAAGTGGTCGCTGACATGCTAAACATCGTTAGTATCGATCGCGTAATGACTGTTGATTTGCACTCAGATCAGATTCAGGGTTTCTTTGATATCCCTGTAGACAACATCTACGGCACACCTGTATTGCTAAACGACCTACAAAAGCAAGACTATGACAATATCATGGTTGTTTCACCTGATGTAGGCGGCGTGGTTCGTGCACGTGCGATGGCCAAGCAGTTAGGCGATACCGACATGGCAATTATTGATAAGCGCCGTGCTCGTGCCAATGAGTCACAAGTAATGCATATCATCGGTGATGTTCGTGACCGTGATTGCGTTATCGTTGATGATATGGTCGATACTGCAGGTACATTGTGTAAAGCCGCTGAAGCATTGAAAGAAAATGGTGCACGTCGCGTTTTAGCTTATATCACGCACCCTGTCCTATCAGGTAACGCACTGAAAAACATCAGCGAATCTGCATTGGATGAAGTGGTTGTGACCGATACGATTCCACTATCTGCTGAAGCCAAAGCTTGTAGCAAAATCCGTCAGGTAAGTATTGCACCGATGCTAGCTGAAAGCTTACGCCGTATCAATAACGAAGAGTCTATTAGCGCGATGTTTGACGCTTAATTTGATACAGTTATTTTTAAAACAGCTATTGCGGTAATTCTTAGTAGCAATGACTGTAGTAAGACATCTTAAATAGTCAAAAAACAGAGCGTCAAGTATTCTTACTTGGCGCTTTGTTTTGTGTAGGCATTTTGCGTAGGTCTTTATTATTGCTACAGAATCACGTATAATGCGCGCCTGTGCTGACCTTTTCGTGGTTTTTATTAGGCTAGCACTATCAAAAGTGCTGATCATGCTTAACAGCAACCATCGTTATGGTAATTATCGTAGCGAGCGCTGCTATAAGCAAATGGCTAAGCTTAGACATTACGAGGTTTATTCGTAACGATAATATTAGCTATCATCACGTATTAGTGGATTGGTCGCAAATCCACTTTTTTATGACCAGACACTTCATCATTTTTTTTATAGGATTATATCCATGAGCATTAATCATTTTGAACTAAACGCCGTTGATCGTGCTGCTGAACTACAAGGTAAAGGTGCGAGCCGCCGCCTACGTAAGCAGAACCTAGTTCCTGCTATCATCTATGGTGGTAACGAAGAGCCAACAGCTATCTCTATCAAGCTTAACGAACTAGTAAAATCACTAGAATTCGAAGCATTTTTCTCACACATCTTGACTATCAACGTTGACGGTGAAGAGCATCAAGCAGTTATCAAAGACTTGCAGCGCCATCCAGCTAAAGGCTTCCCAATGCATGCTGATTTTCAGCGCATTGTAAAAGGTCAGAAAATCCACATGAACGTTCCTGTTCATTTCACTGGTCGTGAAGATGCGCCTGGTACTGCTGCTGCTGGTGTACTATCTACGCTAGTATCTGATATCGAAGTTATCTGCTTACCATCACAACTTCCTGAATACCTAGAAGTAGATGTGTCTGGCATGGAAATCGGTGATTTGTTCCGTCTATCAGACATCAAACTTCCTGAAGGCGTTGTAATTCATGAGCTTGAGCTAGAAGACGGCCATGACCGTACTATCGTTAACATGCAGCCACCAACAGTAGAAGAAGTTGATGCTGATGCTGACGTTGATGCTGATGAAGTACCAGCAACTGAGCAAAACGACGGTACTGAAGAAAACAAAGACAGCGAGTAATAACTGTTTCTAACTAGTGCATTATTTTGTGCTGGTTAGTGATACATTCGTTTAGTCAATAAAACAGCAGGTGATTAAAATCTCCTGCTGTTTTTGTAAGTAAGGTTTGAAAATAAACTGTCTATCAGTACTTCAAACCTTACCCCTATTTATCAAATTCAAGCAGGGTGTTTTTATGGCCATAAAGCTTATTGTCGGTCTTGGTAATCCTGGTCAGCAGTATATGTTTACGCGTCATAATGCAGGATTTTGGTTTGTCCATCATTTGGCTCAGCAGTTTAATATCACGCTCTCCCCTGATAAGAAATTTCATGGAGTGACAGGGCGTGGGCAGATTCATGGGTCTGATGTGCGTTTACTTATGCCGCTGACGTTTATGAATAAATCTGGTCAGTCAGTGGTGCCTATGGTAAATTTCTATGGCATCAAAAATGATGAATTGTTGATTGCTCATGATGAGCTCGATATTCCAGCTGGTAGTATCAAACTCAAAACAGACGGTGGACATGGTGGTCATAACGGTCTACGTGATATCACACCGCATATCGGCAATGATTTTCATCGCCTGCGTGTGGGTATCGGCCATCCTGGTCACAAGTCTAAAGTTAGTGGACACGTTCTCTCTAAAGCATCTCCCGATGAGCAGATTGCGATTGATAGCGCGCTGACAGCTGCTTTTGAGGCGCTACCATTGTTGTTAGATGGTGATGTCGAAAAAGCACGTTCACAAATTAATGGCTTTAAATTACCAGAATAATATAGTCATTCAATGATAATGACCTTTTATTTTGGCAGTTTTATCCCCATTAACCTTTTGATTTAGTTAATTAATATCAGTTACGCCAAGGAACCAACCTATGCTACTTAATATGCTTAAATGCAAATTGCACCGTGCCCGTGTTACCCATGCCGAGCTTCATTATGAAGGCTCTTGCGGTATCGACGGCGATCTATTAGATCTTGCTGGTCTACGTGAAAATGAATCTATCGATATCTATAACGTGACCAACGGTAAGCGCTTTCGCACCTATGCTATCCGTGCTGAAGCAGGCTCTGGTATTATCTCGTTAAATGGTGCTGCGGCTCATATGGCAGATTTGGGCGATATCGTTATCATTTGTGCTTACGCGCATTTTGATGAAGTTGAAGCGTCAACGTATCAGCCAAAACTGGTCTATTGCAACGAAGACAACACCGTTAAAGACACAGCAAATATCATTCCTGTACAAGTTGCTTAATATGACAGGATGGTGAGGTTTTGGTAAATTTAAGATAAACACAAAGTTATATCTTTGAATTAGCTGCTATTATTACTAAAAATCTCGATGCTAAAGGGAAAGCTGAATCTAAATCAAGATTCGGCTTTTTTTATGCCACTTTTATTTATAAAATTCACATTTTTCATCATATACAAGGAAACATACTGATGTGGTTGGCCGCGCTTGCAATACTGATTGGGTTAGCAATTTTAGTTTGGAGTGCCGATGTCTTCATTGATGGAGCGACAGCACTAGCAAAGAAATTTAGTGTGCCTAGCTTCTTAATTGGTGTCTTAATATTGGGTATAGGCACGTCAGCGCCTGAGATGGTGGTATCAGTACTAGCAGCGATAGAAGGCAGCCCTGAGCTGGCTCTAGGTAACGCTTATGGCTCAAATATCATCAACATCGCATTGGTACTTGGTGCAACTGTATTGATTAGCCCTATTATCATCCGTAGAGGCATCGTAAAGCGCGACTTGCCCTTACTGCTGCTAATTACTGTCATCGCCGCTTGGCAGCTACGTGATGGGACATTGAGCCAAGTTGATGGTATCGTATTGTTGATTTTGTTGGTCGCCGTTTTAGGACTACAGATCATAATGAGTATACGCGAAGGCTATCATGAGCACGAAGACGATATAGTCGTGGCTAATGCTGACTCAGAGCACTTAAATAACTCAGAGAGCTTAGAAAAGCTAGAACCAAGCGTAACGCGTGGTCTTGCGAGTTTAATCATCGGTATGCTGATGCTCGTAGCCAGCTCACGCGCTATCGTTTGGGGTGCTGTTGAGCTAGCAACGCTATGGGGGCTTAGTGAGCTTATCATTGGTCTAACGATTGTCGCAGTTGGGACATCATTGCCTGAACTGGTATCGAGCCTGTCAGCAGCCCGTAAAGGCGAGCATGATATGGCACTTGGCAATATCATTGGCTCTAATATTTTCAATACTTTGGCAGTTGTCGGCTTAGCAACCGTCATTGCTCCTATCGCTGCTGATCCAGTGATTCTATCACGTGATGTAATGGCAATGGGACTATTGACGATATTGCTAGTTACCCTGTGCGTATTTGCCTTTAAAACAAAACGCCAGTTCGGTCGTACGTCAGGTGCCACATTGGTACTGTTTTTTATGGGCTACACTGCATGGCTGATTCAAAGCGTTAGTATTTAACTTTTTAGGCTAAACCAGCTGAGCAGTGGTACAACTAAATTTTACGTCAATAAAAGTTATTACGTTAATCAAATCAGACTACGATTTTTTCTTACGATTTTTAAAACCGCGCCATAGCCCTTCATGTGCCACTTTTGGCATCTTTAGGGTGATGGTGTTGGACAGCATATCTTGTACCGCCAGACCGCGAGGGTTGAACAGACAGAACACATAGTTGAATACCAAACCAAGAAACGCGCTGGCCAATAAGGCGGCGCGTGATCCATCAATAAGACTGCCAATAATGCCGAAAATCAGCGGCATCAAACAAGCGGCCAAGATACGCTTAAATGATTGACCCCATGTTAGCCATTGACCTGAATCATTGATCGTTTTTAACCGCCACGTCTGCATACCTAATGTCTGACCACCACGGCGCCAAAATATTCCGTAGAATGCCACGAGCGTCAGTACAAATGATGGCGTCATAATGGCGTTCTGATACCAAAGCGGCAGTGACTGAGCTTGTGAGGATTCAGTACCCGTCTCCATAGTCAATAGCGTGCCGACCACAGTCAATATAGTACCAACCAAAAACAATAACGCTAAAATCAGCATACCATCATAGAGAATCGCCACGACACGAATCATAGGCTTAGCGATGGTTGGCTCTTCGTTAGGATCTCGCTGTACAGGCGCACTCGATTGAGGCTTTGATTTGCGAGTCGTTTTTGACGGACGTTTAGATGGACTTTTTGACATGGTACAAGCTCATAGCAAGCAGTGAATAGTAACGCTATTGTACCGTAAATGGTGGGGCTATCGTACATTATCCTAGATGACTATCCAATATCGTAGATTGCTCTTTAATATTATTAGTTGGCTATCCAATCATGTTATACACAGAAGATGATCGTAGAATAAATAAGTAGAAGGGTAAAAGCTACAGACATAAAAAAACCGCCAATTGTCGTAAGACAGGCGATTATTTTAATAATTTTCAGCTTATATTAAGCTATTATGCAAATGGTGCGCCTGGAGAGATTCGAACTCCCGACCCCTTAGTTCGTAGCCAAGTGCTCTATCCAACTGAGCTACAGGCGCGTATTTTGCACTTTATCCACTGCGCAGATAATATCTTTTGCAGTAAATTAGGTTGGTCATTATATAGATAATATCGCTTGTGTCAACATCTTTTTTAATTAAAACAAATTATTTCTTGAATTAATTATTAAAATGTTTAACGCAGTATATTGCGTTATTACTCTAATAACAACTGAATAAATGGCGGTGAAGGAGGGATTCGAACCCTCGATACGCTTACACGTATGGTTCCTTAGCAGGGAACTGGTTTCAGCCACTCACCCACTTCACCTAACGATTCAAGACATTTATAAAAAATCTATAAACATAGTATTGATGCTAACAATACGTCTCATGTCGTGGGCGAGTATTATAACAAAGCCAAAACGAATTGCAAGCGTTGTCTACAGATTTAATGCGGCTTTTATCAAAATTATAGATATAAGTACTTATATTGCATTTTTATAAGGAAAATTGCGACATATCATCGCTAAATATAACGACCAAACTGCTCACTAATATTAGGCCTACTCACTCTACCGTCTTATACCTCATCCACAAGCACAAGCATAAGCATAAGCATAAGCATAAGCATAAGCATAAGCATAAGACTATGATAGATTTTTTAGTAGTAGGTGGCTATAGTATTTGTCACTTACTTTAAAATATCTCAAAAGGAGCTGTTATGCGACCTGTCGTACTGTGTTTTTCAGGATTGGACCCTTCAGGCGGTGCTGGATTACAAGCGGATATCGAGGCCATTGGACAGTCAGGGGCACATGCAGCCATCGCTTGTACGGCGGTCACTATTCAAAGCTCGCAGCAGGTGTTTGGCTTTGAGGCTTGTGCAGCATCGTTGGTAAAAGCTCAAGCTACTGCGGTGCTTAATGACTTACCTGTTAGTGCTATCAAGTCAGGTATGCTCGGTACCACTGATAACATCGCAATGTTGACCAAAGTATTTGCTGATCAAGTTATCGATAACAACACGCCATTTGTCTTAGACCCTGTACTAGTCGCGAATAGCGGTGGCAGTTTGGGCGATGAGAAAACACTGGTTAGCGCCTTTAGACAATTACTGCCCTATGCTACTTTAATCACCCCAAATACTCATGAGCTACGTGCGCTTAGCGGTGAGCAAGATTTGCATGTCGGTGCACAAAAGCTATGTGCTCAAGGCGCTCATGCTGTACTCGTAAAAACTTCACATGATTTTGATAGCGGTGACATCGAGCAGTACTTATATATACAGGGTGAAATGGTCCTTAAAAGTACCTTGCCGCGCTTAGATGGTGAGTTCCATGGCTCAGGATGTTCACTCGCCAGCTTCATCGCTGGACGCTTGGCAATGGGCGATGATCTTATCGATGCGGTAAAAGCAGCAGACAGTTGGATTATTCAAACATTGCGGGCAGCTGATGCACCGCATCCTGATGATACTCAAGCTCAACTAATACCAAATCGCTTTGTTCGTTTTTAGCATATCTAACAAGCCATAGCTTACCCAAATAGCAGACGCAAAAAAGGCGCTCTATACTTTTATAGAACGCCTTTTTTATGACAGTTTTTAAATTTAACTCTATTAGACTTAACCTAAGGTTGGCAACACACTCGCAGCCAAACCACCGATGAATATCTCCAGCAAATAAAATGCTAAGAAAGCGACCATTGGTGATAAGTCGAGCATACCTAAATTCGGCGTGATACGACGAAACGGGGCTAAAATAGGCTCAGCCAAATTAATGATAATGCCAATAATCGGATGCTCAGATCTGGTAAACACCACAATCCAGCTAACGATAATAGAACCAATCACTAGATAGCGACACATGCGTAAAAAGTCTAACAATAAGCTAGTGGTACCCGTAAAGAATAGCGGTACAGGGGCAATACCTTTATGTGTCAATGCGGCCTTTCCAGAAATATCGATTAGACGAATCAAAAACATCAGCACGATAGCGGCAATGCTAATACGACCCTGTGCAACAGTCGGAAAAATACGCCCGAACACATCGACGATATGCGTCGCTTTATAAGCAGGTGCAATCATCGGATTGCTCGCATCCATTCCTGCAAACTGCAACATAAAACGAATAAACACCAGCATCATAGCGAATGTGGTGACCAAATCAAAAATTTGAAATAACATGTTGTTCATGAAGTGCTACTCAATGTGACATTATTAACAGATTCTAGGATGACAAATGTCATTATCAGATGCTGATGATTACATAAGGTGTGTCGTCAGTTATCACTCACAGCACACCTTGTCAGTGTTTACTTACTCATCTCTTCACTTAACGCTTGGCTACGATCATAGCAAGCTTGCATGGCTTCGCTGATTTGACGACCAATCTCATTGGCTTGCATTGACTCGACCGCTGCCTGAGTAGTACCGTTCGGTGAAGTAACTTTACGGCGTAGCTCAGCTGGTGCATCATCACTGTTCATCGCCATTTTTGCAGCACCTAACATGGTCTGCATAGCAAGCGCTGAGGCTTGTTCTTTATCCAGCCCTAATGCAACTGCCCCATCGACCATCGATTCGATGAAGTAAAACATATACGCTGGCGCTGAACCTGATACAGCTGTAACCGCATGCATATGCTCTTCGTCATCGACCCACATGACCAAACCTGAGGCTTCCATAACGGCCGTTGCTAGCTGTTTCTGTTCTGCTGAGATGTTATCTGTACCATAAAGGCCTGTCGCACCCATCTGAATCATAGAAGGCGTGTTTGGCATTGCACGGACGATATTGCTATAGCCGCCCAACATGTTTGATAAAAGATCAGTCGACAAACCTGCCGCGACTGAAATGACCAATTGATTGTCTAGTACATCAGCAAAAGCACTTACCACTACTTTCATCATTTGTGGTTTGACTGCGAGTACCACTATATCTGCACCGATCACAGCAGACTTTGGATCAGCCATTGGATCAACAGTATTTAGACCTTTGGCGGCTAATTGCTCACGTGCATCGCTGCTAGGATCGGCGACCGTGATTAGATTTGGTTTGATGCCGCAACCCACAAGCCCGCTAATGAGCGCTTGTGCCATGTTTCCGCCACCAATAAAACTGATTTTTTTATTATCTAATACCGACATACTTGTCTCCTAGTCACAAAATTCAAAGGTATTCAACTTAACATACTGATATGTAAAACGACACTCAGTTTATCATACTGCCACTATCGCCGTTTGATAAATTCAAAATGTCACGCCTGACATCAACCTGATAAAAATCAACGAGTCAGCCAACGGATATTAAACTTTTGACGCTTTCTATTTTAGACTAAGCTCACTTGCAATGTACTCAGCCAATTGATTGCTTTTAGCATCGCTATCCGTCTGCTCAGAACTCAAAAGCCAACTCTCAAATGGTGATGCTAGTAACAGAGGAATATCAGTTTGTATGTCGCTTCCATCTTCAGATTTTTTTGTAAGGGTAATGCTGACTACTATTAAGCTTTCTCGTAGCCATAATGGAATCCCAAGCGTTTGATACAGTTTTTTGCCTGCTTGTGGGCGCGCAGCCATCTCAGTTTTCAACCGCTGTTTACGGTCTGATGGCGCTATTTTCAACACTGCCAGCTGTGCTATACCGTCCGTACTATTTTCTAGTAATCGTAACAGTGCATCTGCTTTTACTTGCAACTGCCAAGTATAACGACCACTGCTACGCATGGTGAGTGATGTTAAATTATTAGCTGAATGACTAGATAAGTTACTAGATAAGGTCAGTCTGGATAATGGTAGTACCTGCTCGGTCAATGGTACGTTTAGCCAAGACAGCCACTCGCTGCTCATACGATAGATCTGCTGACGATAGCGGCGAATGGTATAAGACGCCTTACGACCTTGCCAAAACAGTTCTGTCTGATGGTCTTGGTCATCACGTAGGCTGAGAGTTAGTACGTCATCGACGAGTTGCTTAGCAGGTGGTAATGGCTCATCTTGACCGAGCCAATAGTGCAATAATTGCCGCTGACGATACATGGGTAGCTTTTGCAACGCATCAATATTTAATACACGCTGTGCAGGTGAAAGTTGCAGGTCTGTATTTTCTGTCTGCTGCATATCCTGCATAGCTTGAGCATTGACTGTTTCTTGCGCATCACTTAACAGCTGCGCACTTCGAGCGATATTATCAATGACATTAGGATTGTATATAGCCAGTATTGGCATAATGTCGCGGCGTAGCCCACTACGTACGTTGTCGCCGCTGTCATTGGTAGGATCATCTATATAAGGCAACTCTAAACGCTTAGCATAGGCGCTAATAGTGGCTCGTCGTATCGTGAGCCAAGGTCGCCACAGGATATTGCGCTGTGCGCCCTGCGTTTGCACTCGCCATGGCTGCATACCAGAGAGACCATTGACTCCAGCGCCTTGAATCAATCGCATTAATACCGTTTCAGCTTGGTCATCAGCGTGATGCGCTAATAGCAATACATCGTCTTGGTTAATATAAGCACGCATAACATTATAGCGTGCTTGCCGAGCGGCCTGCTCATCATGTCCGTTCACTTGTGCCTGTAAAATGCGACAAGGTATCTGCTGCGCTTGCGCCCAGTTGGCAACATGCTTAGCCCAATGCCAACTATCCGACTGTAACCCATGATCGACATGTAACAGCTGTGGCAGACATGGCAATTTACCTTGTCGGTAGAGCTGCACACACAGCGCTGCAAGTGCCAATGAATCACGTCCACCACTACATGCCAACCAAAGACGGCGACCATGCAACTGATCACTATACACAGACATACTGCTCAATAATGCGATTGCTAGTGTCTCATCAACTGGCAAATCAGCAATTGATTTAATAGGATGTGAGATGATTGCACTGCTGGTCATATTCAGCCTTAGTCATTAGGTAGTTATATATTTATTACTGTACCGATGTGTGAGCACCTATGCTAATTACCACATTGCGTTAGGTGCTTTGTATTAAGGGCTTTGTATACTAACAGCCACAAAAAAACGCGCCATTAAATGACACGTTTTTATTTTAGCATTAAGACTTAGACTCTAATATGAAAAGCCTATTATTAAATAATAGAGACTTCACAATAATAGCACCATAACAACCAATTAAGCAGGCAGCATCACTTCTGAATTGAAAGACTTTAGCTTTTCATAGCGTAGTTCGCAACGTTCTTGAGGATCTAAATCTTTGATTTCATCAAGCTGCTCAGTAATCAGTGCTTTTAGTGCATTCATTACAGGTTGTGGCTGCACATGTGCGCCCTCGCCTTCTTCGATGACAGCGTCAATCAAACCCATTTGGTAAAGGTTAATGGCGTTTAGTTTTAGCGCTTCACTAGCGTCTTGTGCTTTTTCAGCGGTTTTCCAGAGGATAGAAGCACAGCCTTCTGGCGAGATCACTGAGTAAATGCTGTTTTGTAGCATATTTACTTTATCGCCAACACCAATTGCCAATGCGCCTCCTGAGCCGCCTTCACCAATGATAGTCACAATTACAGGCACTTTAAGGCTAGAAAATACAGCAATGCTTTCTGCAATCGCTTGCGCCTGTCCGCGCTCTTCTGCACCAATACCAGGATAAGCACCTTGAGTATCTACAAAGGTCATCACCGGAATGTTAAAGCGCTCTGCCATTTTGACCAAACGAATCACTTTACGATAGCCTTCAGGGTTGGCCATACCAAAGTTATGAGCAATACGCTCACGAGTGCTACGACCACGATGCTGACCAATTACCATCACAGGCTGACCATCGAAACGCGCAAGACCACCCAAAATGGCTTTGTCATCGGCAAAAGCACGGTCGCCATGCAACTCGTCAAATTCGGTAAAAAGCTGATTAACATAGTCCATAAATAATGGACGCTTGGCGTGTCGTGCAAGCTGCACACTATCCCAGACAGTACTCATAGACGCTTCCCTTTAATAATTATACTTAATGTATTTATGTTTAAGAATAATATCGTTATCCGTATTCAGATAATGAAAGTACAGTTGTAAACTCAATAGGAGCTATAGTAGCACATCTTAAATAGCATGACATTATTGACAACGCCGCTTTTGTTACGTTAATCTTTAACTCAATACTTACAATGGTAACTGCTCAACCTCTGGAGTCTCGGCCTCTTGGGCTTCAATCACACTAAGCTGTACGCCCCATTTGGCAAACTGGTCAATCTCAGTACGCAAATCTGCGAGCAGGAACGCATAATGCTCACTGCTATCCGCCAAGGTGATTTGCCAACTGTTTTCAGCGACTACCTTCAGTTCTAGCTCTGGTAGCGCGTAATCACTGCGGCTATGATGTGCCAGTACGGCGAGGCGCAACAGTAAGCAGAGATATACCAACTGGTCACCACCAATCTGACAAGTCTGCTCTAGCATATCGGCTTTGAGCTTGCGACGATGGTTAAGCATCAGCTGCGCCATGCGTTTTTGATCGACTTGCGAAAACCCTGGAATATCAGAGTATTCAAGCAAATACGCGCTGTGCTTGTGATAGCTACTGTGACTGATTGCCAACCCTATCTCATGCAAGAATGCAGCACGTCTGAGCAAGTCGCAATCATCATTGGACAGCGCAAGTTTGTCTTTTACTTGTTCAAATAAATGACGGCTGGTTTTCACCACTTGCTTGGCTTGCTTTTTGTCTCCTGAATAACGCTTGATTAACGCCAAGACACTGCGGTCACGCACATCTTCACTGGCAAAACGACCAAGCATATCGTACATAACACCTTCGCGTAATGCACCGTCTGAGTAGGTAATGGTCTCAACGCCCAGCACTTTCATCACCGCGCGCAATACTGCCACGCCAGCAGGAAATACGGCTTTACGATGTTCTTTGACGCCTTCTAACTCGATATCATCGATATTGCCAATCTTAATCAGCAACTTCTCTAATTTTTTGACACCTTTGTAAGTAATGCGTTCTTGCTCATCGGCCCAACCCTTTGACACTAGGACATTGCGCACCGCTTTAATCGTACCGCTTGAGCCAACCACACTGCTCCAGCCCGTCTTTTGATAGCGACCATTAATCGCTAAGACTTCTTTGCGCGCACCTGAAATGGCACTATTGAAGGCTTCTTTAGTAATCAGGCCGTCCGCGAAAAATTTTTGGGTAAAAGAAACACAGCCCATCTGTAAACTTTCAGTCAATAATGGGTCAAACTTTTGACCAATAATAAACTCTGTCGAACCGCCGCCAATATCCATAACCAAGCGTTTATCACTACTCTCGTTGGTATGCGAGACGCCCAAATAAATCAATCGCGCCTCTTCTCGGCCCGCGATAATTTCGATAGGTTTCGGCAAGATTTTATTGGCACGAGAAATAAAGTCGTTGGCGTTTTTGGCTTGACGCAACGCATTGGTCGCGACTACACGAATACGCTCTGGTGGTACTGAATCCAAGCGCGCCACAAAGCGGCTTAAACAATCAAGACCACGCTGTTCAGCAGCTGCGCTTAGAATATTATTTTCGTCCAAACCGGCGGCGAGCTGTACCTTTTCAGACATCGAGACTACTTTTCGCACTTCCCCATGGTCAAGACGAGCAATAGCTAAATGGAAACTGTTGGAACCAATATCGATGGCTGCCATCATTTCATCATCGCCAATTGGCGGATTCGTAAGGTAGTCAATAGGCATAGGACAAGTCGTCACCGTGTTAGAGAGAGTGGATAGTTTACCAAAATCACGTGCTATATAGTTATAAAATCACATGTATAGAAAAAAGTCATAACCACAAAAATCAGGGCAATTTTATCATTAAAGCATTTATACCAAACACTCGCAAGCGATGCAAAACTGTAGTGGGGACATCGAAGACCACCCTATAAGCTGACAGGTATAGACTCAGCATCTAGCGCTTGTGTTACTCATATCGGTTTGCTACATTGAAAGCTATCAATATCATGATAAAAAACCGTTATTTAGAGAGTTTTTATTCGTATCACTCACTTCAAAAGTCACCAACTAATCGGTTGAAAATCATCCGCAATTAATAGTTATCAACCCCACCAGCAAGGAAGCTAGTCACATGAATCAGACCACGACAAAAGACGCTACCCAAAATACTGAGCCCCCTATCAGTAGCGCTAAAAAAGACATGGTAAAAACTGAAAATTCGCCCAAACAGGCATTTTATGATTTTTACTTAGATGAGCATCAAAACATAGCTTGTCGCCGCTTACATTTCGCAGGTAGTAGCTTTGGCTTATTAGGACTCGCAAAGTCTGTCAAAACTGGCTCAGCTAAGCCTTTGGTAAAGGGCATTGCTGCTGGATATGCCTGTGCATGGGTTGGACACTTTTTCTTTGAAAAGAACAAACCCGCTTCTTTTAAGTTTCCATTGAAAAGCTTTGTCAGCGATTTTCGTATGTATAGCGATGTGCTACGAGGCAATCTAAGCTTGAGAGATCGCAAGTTTGATAAAGCACGATAACGTTTAATCGTCATATAAATTAAATGACAAAAAAACTGGGCTACTATTTTAGTAGCCCAGTTTTTAATTATGTTGATAGCTTCGTTGATATCAGCTCATTTCTATAAGCAAAGTGATACATTTTTTACCGTAAGGATTTGCGTAATATTTTGCCAACAGCAGTCTTAGGGAGCTCATCGATAAACTCATAGGACTGTGGGCGCTTATAACCAGTTAAACGCTTGCTTGCAAAGTCTTTTAGCTCCTCTACGGTGAGATCCGCGTCTTTTTTGACCACAAACGCTTTTGGCACTTCCCCGCTATGGTCATCTGCCACCCCGACTACAGCGACTTCGAGCACTTTAGGATGTTCAGTCAGCGCAGCCTCTACTTCATTGGGATATACGTTAAATCCTGATACCAGTATCATGTCCTTTTTACGGTCGACGAGTGTCAAAAACCCCTCATCATTCATGACGCCGATATCACCTGATCTAAAGTAGCCATTTGGGGTAAAAGTATCAGCATTGTCTCGCTGCCAATAACCGCGCATGACCTGAGGCCCTTTGATACAGACCTCACCCCTTGTACCTACTGGGCAAGTATTCCCATTCTCATCAATGATATGGATATCTGTCAAAGCAAGCGGCAGTCCGACGCTACCATTGAACTCTGTAATGCCAGACGGATTGAAAGAAATAACAGGCGCCGTCTCAGACATTCCATAGCCTTCGCTAATAATCATACCTGTCACTTGCTGCCATTGATCAGAGACCGCTTTAATAATCGCTGTGCCGCCACCGATAGATAAGGCTAAACGACTAAAATCTAGACTAGCGAATTTTGGATGATGCAGCATGCCAATGAATAATGTATTCACTGAAGGGATAACATGAGGTCGGTGCTGTTCAATGGTATTCACTAAACCATCGATATCACGTGGATTGGTGACCAATATATCTTCCCAGCCGCCATAAAGACCTAGCAAGCCGCAGACCGTAAACGAAAAAATATGATAAAGCGGTAAGGGATTAAGTATTTTAATCTGCTCGCTACGATTGGCTTCAATCGTTTTACCAAACATCGCGTAGCACTGGCAGACATTGGCCATGACATTATAATGAGTTAGCATGGCGCCTTTTGGCTTGCCAGTCGTACCGCCTGTATATTGCAGTAGCGCCAAATCTTCACGTTCAATCGTAACTGTTTTGAACGCTTCTGCACCATAGGCCTGCATAATATGTGCAAACATTATGTTGTGCTGTGATGATTCATTTGATAATTCGGTCGAGGAATGTGTTTGCTCATCTGTGTTCGCAGATTGTGCTGTGCCAATTTGACTGAGCAAGGCAATGTCGTTATCAGCAATGCTAGGATCAATGGAACATCTGACCACCCATTTCAACTGCGCTTTGACTGTGTCATCTAATTGCTCATAAGCAGTGCTCATACCATCTAGCACAATTAGACCACAGGCTTGAGCGTCAGTGAGCTGATGTGCCAATTCATATTGGGTATACATGGGATTAACATTGACCAATACCACACCTGCACGTAGGCAACCCAACAGTACCACGGCATACTGCAGTATATTTGGCAGTTGTACCGCTATGCGATCGCCCTTCTCAACACCTTGCGCTTGTAAAAAAGTAGCAAAACGTCGACTGGCAATATCTAGCTGCCTAAAAGTGAGCGATGCCGCACCCATACTAAAAGCTGGAAATTCACTATTCTGTTCAATCTTTGGTTGCAGTAAGTCAATTAGATTTTGCTTACCTTCCAATACATTCAAATGATTGTCTAGGCCGTATTGGTCGTAAGTGGCTTGCCATAATGGCGCGGTATTGCTAGAAGTACTGGTACTCATTCGTTTGCATCCTTGCTTAATTGGCTGGGTTTACCTCAGAATATCATAACTTATTGTCTGTTTTTCGGATGCGCAGGCAAGAACTGTATAAGCATCAGTCACGCTAACGGCTATACAAACAATCTTCAAAAATACTTTGTATTCTTCCCAATACGATTATAAATAAGATATCGATAAACAAAAAAACCAGCAAAGATCACGGGATGACCTTGCTGGTTTTTTAAACTGCAACTTTTTAGTTAGCTAAGAGCTTAAATGGCTAAACTATGCCTTTGCCATTTCTGCAAATATCTCATCAGCCGCTTTGATTGATGCATCAATATCTTCGTCGCTATGTTTGATAGACATAAAGCCTGCTTCATAAGCTGACGGTGCCAAGTAAATACCGCGATCTAGCATACCGTGGAAGAAAGTATTGAATACGTCCATATCGCACTCTGTCACGTCATCGAAATTCTTTGGTGTTTCGGTTGCGCTGTCTTTGACAAAGAACATGCCAAACATGCCGCCAAGCTTATTGGTACGTAGATGAATACCATGTTTGTCAGCTGCTGCTTGGAAACCGTCTACTAGGTGATCAACTTTCGCTGCTAATTCGTCATAAAAACCGTCTGCCGTTAAGTCTTCAAACATGGCGATACCAGCGCGCATCGCTAGTGGATTACCTGATAACGTGCCAGCTTGATAGACGCCGCCAAGTGGCGCGATGCAAGACATGACTTCTTTTTTACCACCGAAAGCACCGACGGGTAAGCCAGCACCGATGATTTTACCAAAGCAAGTTAAATCAGGGTCGATACCGAAATGGGCTTGCGCGCCGCCAAGACCAACGCGGAAGCCCGTCATGACTTCATCAAAAATCAATACTGCGCCATTAGCCGTACATTCTGCGCGCAACGTATCATGAAACTCTTGTGTTGGGATAACCATGTTCATGTTACCAGCGATAGGCTCTAAGATAACGCAGGCAATTTCTTCACCCCATTTCTCAAAGCAGTCCTTAATCGCTTGCGGATCATTATAAGGAATCGTAATGGTATGCTTAGCAAAGTCTGCTGGCACGCCTTTCGACGTTGGCTCACCAATATCAAGCATGCCAGAGCCAGCTTTTACCAACAAGCTGTCTGAATGCCCATGGTAGCAACCTTCGAACTTAACGATTTTGTCACGCTGAGTATAACCACGTGCCAAGCGAATCGCACTCATGGTCGCTTCTGTACCAGAGCTGGTCATACGAATCATCTCAACGCTAGGCACGATATCACAAATCTTGTCAGCAACTGTTGTCTCGAACGGCGTTGGAGTGCCAAAGCTCAAACCATCATCGGCCGCTTTTTTTACCGCATCGATGACTTTTGGGTGCGCATGACCCAAAATCATTGGGCCCCACGAGCCAACATAATCGATATAGGCGTTGTCTTCGGTATCGTAAATTTTGCTACCATTGGCACGGTGCATAAAGATTGGCGTACCACCAACCCCTGCAAAGGCGCGAACTGGCGAGTTAACACCACCTGGAATATGTTTACGTGCTTGTGCAAAGAGCTGTTCGTTTTTAGTACCCATAATTATTCTCTACTTATAGCGACATTTATAACGACAATGTTTTGTGATTAAACGTCTGCTTTATATTTGTTTATTATCGAATCTTTCAAGAAGTTTTTACAATTTAAGCTTTTTTGACCACAGAAGATTTAAGCTTCATTGGGCCATAGCCATCAAGTTTACAGTCGATATCATGACCGTCAGTAGCATCTGGCAACAGACGAATACTTTTCGCTTTCGTTCCTACTTTAATCACAATTGAAGAGCCTTTGACTTTTAGGTCTTTAATAACTGTCACCGCATCGCCGTCCTGTAGCTCATTGCCAACAGCATCACGAATAACTGCGTCTTGGTCTTCAGCTTGCGCTGCATCAGTCTCAGCCGCCGTCCATTCATGAGCACACATAGGACATACCAGTAACGCACCATCTTCGTACGTATATTCAGCATCACATTTAGGGCAATTTGGTAAGCTCATTATTTCCTCGGCAGCCATCGTACATTAGGTTAATTGTAGAGCTGATATTGTACCGTAACTCACCATCTTTAACCAATTTGTACGCTTGAAAATCAAACGCTATGCCCAATTTAACACTTAACTCATCGCTTATTGATGACGTTTTTTATGACAGGGTTTTTTGTGGTACTCTTCTTAACCTTATTTAGATTTATGTGCACATATACTGTCAATGATAAAAGCACCCATATAGTTTTTTATCACTTCGATTTACCCTCCATATTAGGGCGTGTCCCTATTTTAAAAATGGCGATAAATTGCAGGTAAACAAGGAAAATAGCGCAGGTAATATCGAGCTATTGGCCAGCTATTTGACGCCGTTTGCTAAAGATATATCCATTTTTAGCCCATTTAGTCATAAACATTTGAATTAGGGACATGCCCTAATAAGTAAGCTCTCATCAGAAGGATAATAACAATGACTCAGTCTTCAAATTTATCAGCCGTACCGCAGTTTTCGCAATTAACTATCCAAGGCGAAGACGCCGAAAAATTCTTGCAAGGGCAATTAACTTGTGACGTTACCAAGCTCGGGCTTAGCTATCAGGCAGCCGCCATCGGTAACTTAAAAGGTCGTATTGAGTTTGGCATCTGGATCAAAAAACAAGCAGAAAAACATTATGATGTGGTCATAAGTAGCGACTGTGCTGAGTCTTTTCAGGCACACCTTAAT
Source organism: Psychrobacter nivimaris (assembly GCF_043419765.1). Taxonomy (NCBI): domain Bacteria; kingdom Pseudomonadati; phylum Pseudomonadota; class Gammaproteobacteria; order Moraxellales; family Moraxellaceae; genus Psychrobacter; species Psychrobacter nivimaris. The sequence continues at coordinate 352,136 of NZ_JBHOFX010000003.1, forward strand.
AAGTACGGGGCGTTTTCTAAATTTGAGACCAGCGCACCAGCAGCGATTTATCCTTGCGTACTAGCAGATGAGCCAACTTTTAGCCATAAAGACGACCATAATACTGCTGACGATACGCAGGCTTGGATGGCATGCAGCCTAGCTACTGGCAATTATTGGGTTGTGGCCGCCACTCAAGGTGAGTTTCAACCGCAAGAGCTGCGTCTACATCAGCGCGGCGGCATGGACTATGATAAAGGCTGCTACTTAGGTCAGGAAGTCATCGCTCGCATCTACTTTAAATCTGCACCCAAAGCATTTTTACACTATGTACAAGGTACCGGTGGGACACCAAACGCAGGTGACAAGCTCGATAAAATCCAAGTGGTCAATGCGATGAAAAATGACGATGGCTTTACTGCTTTGGTCGTGGCACGTCCTGAACAATTGGCAGAGAGTAATTTGAGCATATTGGACTTGCCAGCTGCACTACAAGTAGATGTCGCACGCCCAAAATAAAAGCACCTCGAATCAGGCAAGCGACGCAGCAAAGGTGATGGTAGTTTAATAAAGAGCGGCCGTCATGACTAACATGAGCATAGAGAATCCTATGACACATATTGCGGTACTCGGAGCAGGCGTGGTGGGCGTGACCACCGCATGGTATCTACGTCAAGCTGGCTATGATGTGACCGTGATTGAGCGCGAACCGGCGGCAGGTATGCAGACATCATTTGCCAATGGCGGCCAAATATCTGTCTCACATGCCACGCCTTGGGCCAATCCTGCGACCCCGATGAAAGCGCTCAAGTGGCTGTTTAAAGAAGATGCTCCGCTACTGTATCGTTTGCGCGCTGATAAAGCTCAGCTCAAATGGGCCATGCAGTTTCTGCAAGAATGCCGCGCCGATAGAGCCGATGCCAATCTGGTGCAAATGGTGCGCTTAGGATTATATTCTAGAGATACCTTACAACAGCTGCGCGCGGATATCGGTATTGACTACGAACAGCAAACCCGCGGTATCATGCACTTTTATACCAATCAGGCAGAGTTTGATGCGGCTATCGAACCAACTGAACGCATGCAAGCGCTTGGTTGTGAGCGCCATGTGATTGATATTAATAATGCCGTCAATTTAGAGCCAGCGCTCTACCCAATTGCGCATAAGCTCACTGGGGCAACCTATACCAGTCGTGATGAATCTGGTAATGCACACTTATTTACTCAACGGTTAGCACAGTGCTGCATTGATGCTGGCGTACAGTTTTTATATGATACCGAGATTTTGGCACTCAATGCTGATGCTGACTCTGCCCGTCCGTATGTGCACAGTATTACTATCCGTCCAAAAGGCGAAAATGCGCAGACTTTCACGGCTGATACTTATGTGGTCGCGCTTGGCAGCTATAGCGTACCTCTGCTAAAACCTTTGGGCATACACGTGCCAATATTTCCAGCAAAAGGTTATTCGGCTACTTATACGGTGAATCCACGTGCACCGCATTTAGCGCCTTTTGTCAGTCTAATTGATGATGAATTCAAACTGGTCACCTCACGACTGGGTGATAAGTTGCGAGTTGCTGGCACAGCAGAATTCAACGGCTACAACCTAGATTTAAATGCCACGCGCTGTGAAGCCATCACTCGGCGTGTACAGCAATTATTTCCAAAAGGTATCATCGCAAACTCGGTGCAATATTGGACAGGACTGCGCCCGATGACCCCATCGAACGTACCTTTGATTGGTCGCGCACACTGCGGCCAAGTCAAACATGGTAGTCATAATACTTCAGCGACTTTTGATAATTTATGGCTCAATACAGGGCATGGTACCTTGGGATGGACACACTCTTGCGGCTCTGCAAAAGCCCTTAGTTTGCTAATCCAAGGTGAAACGCCCAACGTCGATTTTGATTTTATCGGCATGAGCGTTTGATCGGCTCAGTGACGTATTCAGATTGCAAACAGAAAAAGGCGCTCACTTTACGTGAACGCCTTTTTTGTATTTCTATGAACTTGCGATTAACTTTATGCTAGTGCGCCTTCCGCTACAGTCTCTGTAGCGGTAGATAAGCCATCTACACCCATATCCAATGCTTCTAATTGCACAGGCACACCATTAACGGCGGCATTACCACTCAACTGATCAATCAACGTCTCATCGGTCAAATCATTAACGCTGACACCTGCATGCGCTTGCGCAATCTTTTGCTTCACCCCTTTGCGTCCGTGACCAAAACCATGCGGAATACTGACCACTCCTGGCATCAGCTCATCCGTCACTTCTGCTGCAATGACCACACTACTCACTCGAGAAGTTACTCTGACATCTTGACCGTCTGCAATGCCATGTTGCGCTGCCGTTTGCGGATGCAACATCAATGTACAGCGAGACTTACCTTTTACCAATCGATGGCTATTGTGCAACCATGAGTTGTTACTACGTACGTGACGACGACCGATTAGCAAAATCTCATTACTGTTGTACTGCTGTACCATCTCTTTAACACGGGCTAAATCTGACTGATAAAAATCAACATGAAGATGAATTTGTTTATCAGCGTGTTTGATGGCCTCTGGCAACATACGATGTAGAGGCCCTAAATCGATACCATGTGGATTTTCGATCAGTGCTTCAAATGTCACGTCTTTATGAGGTCCATACTTTAGGCCTTGCTCTAACAAGAACTTAGGACCAAATGCTTTTGTCGCGGCACGTTCCTTTTGCGTTGCTTCTGGCGCATCTTTGTCTAAGCGCTCTGCCAATCCTAAATAAATCTCCCAGTCATGCTTGGTATCGTCAGTTTTCTCAAACAAAGCAGACGAATATTTGGCGACATTGTGCACGGCAAAGCCGTTAAAAGTAATGTCATAATGGTCGCGCTCTAATGGCGATACAGGTGGCAAAATAATATTGGCATGGCGACTGGTCTCAGTCACAAAGTAATCAAGCGAAACCATAAACTCTAGTTGTGATAATGCTTCGTCTAACTTTTCACCATTTGGGGTACTCAGAACCGGATTACCAGCGACCGTGACGAATCCCTTTAACTGGCCTTCCCCTTCGACTAGCATCTCATCTGCCATCGCAACCACTGGATACTCACCATTAAAATCTGGCAAGTTACTGACGCGGCTATGGCGTTTACCCAAATAGCCTGGTCCTGAGCTGTTCACAACATCGACAGCAGGATTTGGGAACATGAGTCCACCCACTTCATCTAAACGACCCGTGACGATATTGATGACCATAGATAGATATTGGCTTAGCAAACCAAACTCTTGCACCGAGATGCCCATACGGCCGTAACAAACCGAGCTTTCTGCTTCACAAAAGTCTTTGACGATACGTTTGATTTCGGCTGCGGTAATACCCGTGATGTCTGCCACTGACTCAGGCGTGTATTGTTCAGCAAATAAAGCAAGTCGATCTATTTCTGGTGCCAAGGCCGCCACTCTAGTATCGAGCTTTGCATAGCCTTGCGTATAGATTTCATTGAGCATGGCCAATAGCAGCAATACGTCCGTCGCTGGACGAATAAAGTGGTGCTCACTAGCGATGTCAGCAGTTTCGGTACGTCTTGGATCAACTACTACCACCTTGCCATCGCGCGCTTTAATATCTTTTAGCTTTTGACGCATATTGGGCGCAGTCATGATACTGCCGTTGGAAGCTAGCGGATTGCCACCGATGATGAGCATGTATTGGGTGTGATTGACATCAGGAACAGGTATACGCAGCATGTGACCAAACAGATGCATGCTAATAATATGATGTGGCAGCTGGTCGATAGAAGTGGCAGAAAAACGACTGCGCGTCTTTAAGCTGGTAAGCAGTTGTTTGATGGTCAACATACCACCCATGTTATGTACGTTAGGATTACCCAAATAAACACCCAACGCATTTTGACCATACTTTTGCTGTATGGATTGAATACCTGCGGCGACTTTATCTAACGCTTCTGGCCAACTAATAGATTTCCAACCGTCAGCCGTTCTCTCTACTGGCTGACGCAAACGGTCAGGATCTTCATGCAAATCTTGCAAAGCAGTGGCTTTCGGACAAATATAGCCTTGTGAAAAGGGATCGTTTTTATCCCCTTTAATCGACAAGACTTTTTCGCCATCATGTTTTATCTCGACGCCGCACATTGCTTCGCACAATGTACAAGTTCTAAAATGCGTTTGCGTTTCGCCTAACGTTGGTGCAGCCGTGGTTGTGGCCATAGTCACTCTCCCTGTTGTATTTTTTGTTCTAGATTTCATGACAATAATTTTTGCTTATTATCACTACTGACTAGTCTTGCTTCCGTGCAAAAAATTGGCGAACAGTGCATCAAAGCTGAGACTCAACGTGGCAATCGCTTGTTGCCTTGAGTAACGCTGCTGATGACAGCCCAATATCAACTCATGTACTTGTGCCGCCGCCATATCGACGCATAGATTGACAGCACTACGCTCGCAAGAACGATTGGATAACTGCAATCCTTGAATAAATATCTCTGTCCACTCTTCTTGTATTTCGGTAATCAGATTGCCCAGTCCATTGTTTAATGAAGACTGATTTTCTATAGTGTCACTAAACCTAGGCCGATCTTCGAGCAAATGCTGAAACAGCGCGATATTCTCAAATGCAGAATCAAAGATCATAATCAGGCATTGTCGACATTGCTGATTAAATTGATCTTTACTCAACACATCATAATCTTTGAGCATATTGACCCATGCCAGTCGCATCGGTGATAGATAATTGTCTTTTAGTTGGGCGCTCAGCTCATTTTGTAACGTCTCTAGGCTCTCAAAATGATTGTAAAAACTGGGTTGGGCAATACCTGCACCTTTGGCAACTTTATTCATGCTCATGCCCTGAGCACCTTCCAAACTATACAACCGCAAGGCACTTTTTAATAACGCACGCCGAGTCTTAGCTTTCGCCAGCTCACGTTTAGATTCTACTGGGCCTGTCAAATCTTGCGCTAATACATTCAATGCAGAGGTTTTCCTATTCAATAGATAATTATATCGACACACCAGTAATTTACCTTAGGTGCTATTGTGCCAAAAAAATGTGATGATAATGGTCAATTGCCGACAGCGAATATCTTAGCTATAAGGTTATAGTCATTTAAACCATATGTCTATAGCCAAACCCATAGTAGAACTCATGCTTCACAAAACAACTATTTTTAGGCCACCATCATGACATCACCTGTATTCTCCCCTTTAGTGCTGCCTTGTGGCGCTACATTACCCAACCGCTTAGCAAAAGCTGCCATGGAAGAAAACATGGCTGATGTCGGTCAAGTCCCTGGCCCTACTCTGCTCCGTCTATATAAAAACTGGGCAGAAGGCGGTACAGGGCTGTTAATCACGGGAAACGTGATGGTCGATGGCCGTGCTATGACAGGGCCTGGTGGTGTCGTATTAGACAAACACAGTGAGATAGCGCCTTTTAGAGCATGGGCAAATGCTGCCAAACACAACAACAACAACACACAGGTTTGGATGCAGCTCAATCATCCTGGCCGTCAAGTATATGCTGCCATGGGCGGTGATGTGTTGTCACCTTCTGACGTGGCTATCGATTTAGGCAAGCACTCCCATCTATTTGGCAGACCTCGTGCGATGACGCAGCAAGATATTGAACAATTGATCCAGCGGTTTGCCGATAGTGCACTAAAAGCAGAGCAAGCTGGCTTCGATGGTGTACAAATTCATGCCGCCCACGGCTATCTAATTTCTCAATTTTTATCACCGCTTACCAATAAACGTAAAGATAAATATGGTGGTTCGATTGAGAATCGTATTCGACTATTGATCGAAGTAATCAAAGCCGTTCGTGCTCAAGTTGCGCCTACTTTTGCAGTCGCTGTGAAGATAAACTCGGCCGATTTCCAGCGCGGAGGATTTGATGCAGATGATGCTAAAGTGGTTATTTCAGCGATGAATGAATTGGCGGTAGATTTGGTTGAACTATCAGGTGGCAGCTACGAAAGCCCAGCCATGCAAGGCAGCACAGCAGATGGTCGCACGTTGCAACGAGAAGCTTACTTTTTAGATTTCGCAAAGGAGATTGCTCAAGTCGCTACCATGCCTATCATGACGACAGGTGGCGTTAGGCGATTGGCTGTCGCAGAAGATGTACTGGCGCAAGGGATTGAAGTGGTTGGTATGGGAACCGCATTAGCCATGAACCCTGCTCTGCCGAATGGCTGGAAAAATGATAGTACGCTTAGTGCTCACAATCCTGTGGTACGCTGGAAAGATAAAACCTTAAGTGCAGTTGCTACAATGGCCCTCATCAAGCGACAATTACAACGCATGGGACAAGGGAAGTCGCCCAAACCAACTGCCTCGCCAATTTTCTCCTTGATTTCTGATCGTATACGAATAAAAAAACTCACCAAACGCTATCATCAGTATTTGAATAAATATTCGACGAAATAACTTTCAAGCAATTTCAAAGACAATAAAAAAGCAGCTACTCTATTTTTGAGTATCTGCTTTTTTATTTGCATAATTATTTTTGAGTAATAATATATTTTTTAATATTCATATAAAAAACAAGTTCATAGAGGGAATTATTATCACGTACAATAGACGCAATTTACGTGGCACTACTACAGCAGCCCTGTATATAACACTTAGTAAACGCTCACTATAATTAAGTAACACTATAAACATAGCATATACAGACAGCTGAATTGAAAAGTCCTATATTTAATCTCACAAGATATTTGGAACCAATCAATTATTCTTGTGCAATACAATTAAAATAAAAATTAAATAGTAGTATCAGTAATCGATATCGTGAAATAAGCATCAAAATAGTGATTAAGAAATAAATCAAACACAATAAGTTCAATAAAAGGAATAATACAATGAACGAACATACTCTAAAAGGCGAATGGAACCAAATGAAAGGTTCAGTTAAACAAAAATGGGCTGAGCTAACAGATGATGACCTTACCCATATCGAAGGTAGCCGTGACAAGCTAGTAGGCCGTGTACAAGAGCGTTACGGTCATGCCAAAGAAGACGCAGAGCGTGAAGTAGATGACTGGCGTGTAGAAAATAAATATTAATATGTTTGCTGGATAATTATTCGCTACGTAATCACTGTACTGAACAAACCGAAAAACCGCATAGAAATATATGCGGTTTTTTTATGGCAGATTTATACTGTACAGATACGCTGTTGGAGAAATAAATTACCATTCTCCAGACACGATAAAACCGCATAGCAATCAATTGTTATGCGGTTTTATTGTTAACTATCCATGTTACCTATCACGACTGCTTTTCATGCATCCTTGCACAAATATTCAGTATATTGTGATACTGGGCATCCTGCCCTTTTTACTACACTACAGCTTCAGTATTACTTGCTGCTATCAGCAAAGGGACTGTGTCCTTACTTCAATCGCTATTGTCATCCTGACGCTAGTTATCGAATCATTATCCTTAATGCGGTCAACTCAATCCTTGAGTCACATTCCCTAATGCCGTGTGACTATAATGCCTAACTCTCACTCGTATGTTAAGTCGCGTAAACGTCATTGCGTGTAAGCATATGCTTACAACAATCTATTTTATTTGCCACAATTATTACAACTTATTAACGCAAATGACACCTAGCGCAAAGTTTTGTACTCTATTATAGATAATGTAAGGAAATATTTCGAAAAATAACCTACTAAAGATACTTGTTAATTACGATCTAATTTAATTCATCAGAATACTTTTAAAATCTTATAGTTATAGATATTTCTAACATATATCGCCTACTTAATACCATCATAGGATATTGCCTCATGAAAACAATAAAACCTTTCTCTATTAAGGCCACTGTATCTACTGGTCTTGTCGTCGCGTTATTAGGTACGACAGTGGGTTGTGCGGTTGTAGGCTCAGGATATGACAATCAGCCCGTATATCGTGGTGATAATAGCCAAAACAATAATTTTAATCGCGTAAGTCAGCAGCTTCGACAAGACTTGCGCCGCAAAGGCTATCAGGTTATAGATATCAGAGCTGATAGTTACCGTGGCGATCGAGCTCTTACGGCTTATGCTAAAAAGAACAACCAAGCCTACGAGCTAAAATATACTTACCCTGCCCTAAGACTCATCAGCTCAAGCAAAAAAGCATGGCCAAATAACTGGGATAATAATAAGTCGCAAAAGAATAATGACCGCTATAAAGAAAACAAGCATCAAGATAATTATCAGAATGGTCAGCTCTATAAAAAAGGCGATGTCGAAGACACTATTAAAAGAGAATCACGTTACCCAGCTATCAAACGTCGTGCTATCAATAAAGTAAGAGCTATGGGCTACCGTGTTGAAGATATCGATCTTGAGGAAAAAAATAAGCGCGGTGTCTTTGAGATTGAGGCCAAGCGAGGTTCACAGAAGTACGAGATACTATTAAGTTATCCAAATTTAGATGTTATCAAAGTCAGAAAAGATTGATTACTTGCAGCATTTTTAGCTAATTACCTCGGTACATTTAACTTTTACCCATATTGAGCAACGATATATTATTAGGAGATCATTATGAAGACTCTATCATTTTCAACATTAAAAACGGTAGCGACTGGCAGCATAGTCGCAGCTTTACTGGCAGTGACCACAGGCTGTGTGACTGCGCCTAGCGGCTACAATGGCTATGACGACCTTTACGAGCATACTCATAAGGACAATAAAGGGCACAAAAAACACAAAGACAAAAAGAACGACAAAGACAGCTATGTCTCCGTTGTCGAGCAACGAGCTGCTAGTAAAGTCCGTAGCATGGGATACCGTGTCAAAGACGTCAAATATAAAAACGGTGATCGTAAGATTAAGATAAAGGCTGAACGTGGACGCGACGATTATAAAATTGAGCTAGGCTATCCAAGCTACAACGTGATTAAACTTAAAAAAGATTAATCAGTTATTAGGATCTGATATTCACTATCTATACTCAGTTGAAATATTAAAAGCTTTATAACCAAATAAGTCATCGAATAGCTTATTTGGTTTTTTTATGAGAATTCTTACACTCAATCATCTGATACTTTTCTATATAAAACTAAAAATCCAAGACTTTTATCACATCATAAGCTAGTGTTTCATATGGATGTGCCTTTTTTAATGCTGCAATGGTAGCATCGATAAAGGCTTCATCCACCACCATTTCGACTCGCCACTCATTGACCATCTCTAAACTATCATGTGTACCAATGTGCGGATTACTGCCTGATAATGGCATAAACTGACCGGCTCCTTGTACCTGCCAACAGCATTGCTCATAGTTTCCAATTTTCCCAACGCCAGCAGCAAACAGAGCAGACTTCACTTGTTCTAACGCTGCATCAGGAATAAAAACGGTCAACTTATACATAGGTTTACCTTATAGAATGGTTTTGAGTCTCAACTTGCTAGTTCTTAGATAAAGAAGGGTGATCGGTCCATATATAACGTAGCAGCCAGTCTTTGGCATCACCTGCATAATCAATACCAATACGTGGGCGTAGTGATACAGGTGGCTGGCAGCCATCATCTTCTATCCAAACTTCTGATGTCGACGAGATAGGCTTGCCATATAAATCGCGATCAATTTGCAAGCGTTTGGTCAATTTCCCAGGACCTGCGAACTGCTTAGAATGTGTAAACTGCTTATCTGGGCTGAGTTGTTGCTCTTCAATCAGACGGTCACTATCATCGGTCAAAAACCCAGCGCGGATCAATACCGATTCAGGCGACTCTACAGAGCCGCTAATCAAATTTAGCATATGATGCACACCATAGGTCAAATAGACATAGAACACACCACCTTGCTCATACATAATCTCTGTGCGCGACGTTCGAGTACCTGCATGTGAATGGCAAGCGGGATCATCTTGACCAATATAGGCCTCGGTCTCAGAGATACGCATACGTAGCGTTTTTTGTTGTCCATCGCTATCTGTCAGCTGTCGACATAAAACCTTACCAATCAGGTCAGCAGCGACCACACAGGTCGGACGAGTGAACCAGTCAGGCTCTAAAATAGTTGATGAAGCAGTAGACATTAGCAAAACCTTTTTTTATTTTTATAGTCTAATTGATATTAGTAAGTACTAACAAATTAGCATAAAAGTAAGATAAGGTATCGAGGACAGTGTTGGCGCTATGTTTGATTTTTATACAATCTAAACTATACGCCTGTACCTAAAGAGTGATACTGGTTGATAAATAGATAGGAATTGCAGTCTGTTATAAGTGGTTCCATTATGGTGGTCTATTTAAGTAGTCTGTTAATAGGTTTGTCGAGTAAAATAACTGGTTTCGCTGAGGTATACCCTATAAAGATTTTCTAATTTAAATTATTTAAACTCACCAAAATTGGACTTAATAAAATATATAATGACGAGAAACATTAAGATATTTCCCATAAATAACACAAGCATTAAGTAGGCATGACCAACATTTACCAGAAGTTGATTTTTACCTTTGTGTATCTGATAAATAATTTCATCATCAGCGCTAATACTTATAAGTTGCTTATAAGGGTTATGATACCAATATAATTTAGGGATTTTATACCAATGAACAGTAACTTCCTTACCTTGAATAAGAGTTATCTTTTCAGAAGGTATGCGACAACCGCCATTTCCATTTGGCATTCGCGCACCCAAATAACAATTGATAGTCGTATCGCTTCCATTGCTATTTAGGTTTAGCCAATACTCATTGCTATAGGTTTCTCTTAGCGTTAAAACGCCTTCACTGCTATAGATACTTGACTTATCAACCGGGTATTTGTCAGATTTTCTATCTACATCTAGCACAATAAGTATGTAGATAGTACCTACTACAACCATAAAGGTTAGAAAAACAATGTATAGCTTTCCAAGGGTAGATAAATCACGAAAACTTAAGTTCATTTACTGATTTTTCCAAGTAGCGGCTTGTTGAATGTATCGTTAATCTGCCAGATTCCAGTGTGAATAACGGGCATAAACGTATTGAGTGCAAGACCTGTATAGCACACTGGCCATAGATGAAATATATATGCTAAAGCAAGTTACAACGTTGATGCCATTAGCCCACAGCCTTATGTTCGAGTCCTCACTAGAGTACCATTATAAATATAATGACATAAAAAAACTGAGCACAAGGCTCAGTTTTTTATTTTATGCTAAGTATCAGATACTTATTTTAATGGTACACCAATACGGTCAGCGACTTCTTCATAAGCTTCGATCACATCACCTAATGACTGACGGAAACGGTCTTTATCAAGTTTCTTCTTAGTGTTCTTATCCCAGATACGGCAGCCATCTGGTGAGAACTCATCACCTAACACGATACGGTCATGGAATACGCCAAACTCTAGTTTAAAATCAACTAGAATCAAATCACCCGCATCAAACAATGCCTTCAGTACATCGTTGACTTGATAGGTTAGCTCTTCCATTTTAGCCAGTTGCTCTTTGGTCGCCCAACCAAGAGATACAGAAAGTGATTCGTTAACCATCGGATCACCTAGCGCATCATCTTTATAAAACAGCTCATACGTTGGCGGCGTCAATGCCTGACCTTCTTCTAAACCTAAACGACGTACCAAACTACCAGCTGCAAAGTTACGAACCACGCACTCTACAGGAATCATGTCCAAGCGTTTAACCAACACTTCGTCATCAGACAATTGCTTCTCGAAATGTGTTTCGATACCAGCATCAGACAATTTTTGCATGATAAAAGCATTAAAGCGGTTATTAACCACACCTTTACGTGCTAATTGTTCGATACGCTTACCATCAAGCGCTGAGGTATCATCACGGAAGTGCAAAATCAGAAGATCATTGTCCTCTGTTTCATAGACAGATTTGGCTTTACCTTTATACAGCAGTTGTTGCTTTTGCATTATGGGGGTTCCTGTTCGTTCAAGCTTATGTGGTAAAAACGCGCAGCTACCGCTGACTGATGTAAGATACATGGCTTGCGGCTATGATAAAAACGCAACAGTCAGCGATATAGATAAGGGAATAAGTTTAGTTTGAAGTGTTGCTAACAGCACGCTGAGGTTTTGGCAGCTGATACTGATTGCCTGACTCATTTTGTAGTTGGAGCGTGTTTGCCCCAGCATTAGGTGTTGAATATAAAGGTACAAAAGGTGCCGTTTCTTGGGCGGCAGGTAGCTCTATCGGTGCAAGCTTTTTGCTTTGTTGATAATCTAAGCTACCGTTGTCACGTTTACCAAGCAAGTTTTTTGTCGCTTGACAACCGCTCAATACCAAAGTGCTACCCAAAACCAAGGTCAGCATTGCTAGAAATAATTTTGTCGTTGATGATGCTGTTTTTGATGTTACTGTCATCATGTTGTCTCTCTGAGTTAGCAGTTATTGCTCATGTAGGCGATTGACTTATCGTGATAAGTTGGCTTGCTGCTAGCTCGAATGGCACTCATCTAATGTGCAGCAAGTCTTAAATCGCCGAATATCAATTGGCTAAATATCAATTTATCGTATGTTTGCTCGAACCAATGCTTCATCAATAGTCGCATGATGCTGCTCCGCAAGCCAAACCAATGGCAGACGGATACCTTTATCGATAATGCCCATTTTATGCAAGGCGTACTTCGCTGGAATAGGGCTTGATTCGATGAATAGGTCACGGTGCAGATGCTTGACCACGTCATGGATTTTACCAGCCGCTTCAAAATCACCACGTAAACCCGCAGAAAAAGTCTCGCTCATGGCTTTTGGCGCCACGTTAGCAGTGACTGAGATATTGCCTTTGCCGCCTACTTTCATTAGATCCAGCGCAGTACCGTCATCACCAGATAACACAACCATTCTGTCACCAACGGCTTTGATCAATTGCTCACCGCGACCGACAGATCCTGTCGCATCTTTGATAGCAACGATATTATCGATGTCACACAAACGCTCGACCGTGTCTTGAGCGATATCAACCACTGTACGTCCAGGTACGTTATACAGCATTTGCGGTATATTTACGGCTTTGGCAATGGCTTGATAATGCTGAAATAAGCCTTCTTGTGGCGGCTTATTGTAGTAAGGAGCGACGAGTAACGCACAGTCTGCGCCTGCATCGGCAGCATCCTGAGTCAGCTTGATGGCTTCCATCGTGTTGTTGGCACCAGTACCCGCGATGACCGGTACACGACCTTTGACATGCTGAACAAAATAGCGAATGACATCGCTATGCTCTTGCATAGATAGGGTCGCTGATTCGCCAGTAGTACCAACAGCCACAAGGCAGTGTGTGCCCTGCTCGATCTGCCAATCTATGAGATCTGCGAGACGTTTATAATCAACCTTACCGTCAGGGTGCATGGGCGTTACCAAAGCTACCATTGAGCCTTGTAGTCGGGTTTTGATCTCGTCGTATGCTGTGCTCATAACCGTGCCTTACTGTATTATCCTAGCTTTTATTAAAGCTGTCACATGATAGGTCGTTTGCAAGTGGCCATTGCTTTATATGCGTTGATAAACGCTGATGGCGTAACTTACTTGATGTTAATGCTGCGTCTCTACTTACTATAATAGCGTTTGTACCATAGATTATTATATCTATGATATCAGTATCGTGATGGCAATCTACCAAGAGTAATAGGCGTACTTACTAGCCGACAGAAATATAATAATAAGAGTGCTCGTTAGTGTAGCATATTTTGATTTGACCGCTATCAATCAATTGACAGTCAGCCCATAATTTTAGTACCAAAAAACGTGTATTATTTTTTGCTTAAATATATAAAGCTTGGCTTAAAACCTTGCAAAGAAGTAATCACATTACTACAGAAGCAGTTTAGCGTAATCAACGTGCGCTGATAAGTCTCTTATGTAATATTAACGAATCGTCAACACATCGATAGTAGGTCGATAGAATCGAAAAGGCAACCCTCTCGTACCGATGCCACTACTGACAAATATCTGTGCACTTGCATGTTGATATAGGCCGCGCTGCTTACCCATGCGACTGTTATATAGCAATGTTGATTGCTCACTACTGCGTCGAATATCGTTCTGTTTTTGAGCAAGCAGGATATTTTTTTGAATAGCCTTTGCAGCGCCTGTTATCAACAAAGGGCGTGGTTGTAAAGATTTTGGCAGATCACTGATACTATCAAACCGTGATGCCAAGATAATCACTGGACTGGTGGCATTGGCAATCTCTGTTCCAAGTATTGCTTTATCAGTCGCCTCTGACGTTTCGATATCTGTAGATTGCTTGGGTACATCTTGCCAGCCGCAAAGCACCGCTACTAATGGATTTGTATTCGGGTTTTCTTGCTCAACACTGTCTTGATTATTAGTTTGATTAGTCGACTGATTGACGACTAACTGCTCATTTGTTGTTCTTGCACATTTGAGTGGCAGTGACGTACATTGCTGACCGATATAGTTGATGTCGAGTACATCAAAAGTACTGGCCAATGTATCTTCTAATAGTGGCTGGCCTTGTTTGGTCGTATTCATAGATTGATAACGCAAGTCCGAGGTACTCATGACCGTATAAACAGGTTTATTCACCCCTTTAAATAGCATTAACTGACCTACTAAATCTGCACTTGGATAGTATAGCCAGTCGCCCGTAATCAGTACGGCATCTGCTGACAAGGCGTTGATAGTAGAGACCAACTTGCGAATATGACGCGGCTTACCACCGTATATCCCTATACGCAAATCTGCCAATACGGCTACTTTAAGCGGTGTAGACAAGTCTAAGTCAATAGAATGATGCTCTAATCGTAAGCGGTTAGGTTGTACAATGACAGTATAAAAGTATAAGCCCATCATCAATATTGCCATCAGTACGGCAGATAGTGATAGCTGCGCTAACATCGGCATCAGCTCCTGTGACCAAACCATGATAAGCAATATCGCCCAAACAGGCATCGTATAAGCAGCATAATACAATGCTAGCTTCACCCAAATACGCATAAAGCGCTTGGTAGGATTGGCATTAAACGTTTGTAGCCCTGACCACAGTGCAATGTACGCTAGCAGTGCTGCTGACGTCGTTGTAATAAGCGTATGTAGAGCGGGGTCAGTCATAATTACCTAGCGGTTGCATAATGGTACGAGCCTACTAAGCGACTCGGCCCACCTTAGAGCCTATTGATTGATCAATAACTCACTTAACGAATGGATTGCTGTTGAGGTCTTACTCTTAGCTGTTTGATAAAAAACCAAACATTATAGAGGTCGACCTCCATGATAGACAAGCACAATTATTGACGTGCGCGCTGCCTTTATACCCTGAACCATAACCTGAGTTACATTATTAGTCATATTAACAGTGACATTAACAGTCACGCTTTAATCATGACACCTACTCAATACGCAGACCAATAATAGCAGGAATGCCTTGGCGTATAACTTCTATAGTGACTACGCCTTTTTTAGGAAGAGATGAGATAGCACCTGAAAAGTCTGCCACTGTTTCAATCGGCTTTTGATGAAAGTTAGTGATGACATCACCTGCTAGAATACCTGAGCGAGCGGCCAATCCAGTAGGATCAACTGTAGTAACCAATATGCCGGTTTTATTATCGACAGCAATTTCTGCTTGTTCATCTGCCGTCAAATCTCGTAAACGCAAGCCCAACTGTACATCATCATTTTGCTCATTACCGCTCTGTGCTCTTACATCATTGGGCGCATAAGCGAGCTTGCCGTTAATCACCATCTGCTTACCATTACGTTGAATCCGTGCACGGAAGGAATCGCTTGGACGCGCTCGGTTGAGCAAGTTCAGCAAATCTGATGCCTCCATGATTTGTACGTCATTGTATTGCAAAATGATGTCACCAGGTTTTAGGCCTGATTTTTGTGCTGGTGAATCTGGTGATACACGAGTCAGTAAGGCACCTTGAGGACGCTCTAAATTATAAGCCTCGGCCAGATTGCGATCGATATCTTGTGGATAGACTCCTAAATAAGCACGCGCCACTTCACCATCATTTTTTAGCTGCTCATAAATATCCATGGCAGCGTCAATAGGAATAGAGAATGACAGACCCATATAACCGCCCGTACCACTAAAAATACGCGAATTGATACCAATCACTTCGCCGCGTTGGTTAAATAGTGGCCCGCCAGAGTTACCAGGGTTTAGTGCTACATCTGTTTGGATAAATGGTACGCTCGTCTCACGCGAGAAGCTACGCGACTTGGCACTGACAATACCAGCAGAGGCTGAGTAGTCAAAACCAAATGGCGAACCAATTGCCAATACTGGTTCCCCTACTTTTAGACCACTTGAGTCGCCGATAGGCAGGGCTGGAAATTGGTTGCCCTCAACTTTTAGCACGGCCACATCTGAGCGCTCGTCACTACCGACCAAGGTTGCATCAAGCTCGGTTCTGTCATTGAGCGTCACAGTGATTTTGTCCGCACCTGCGATGACATGATGATTGGTCAGCATATAGCCATTGGAGGTAATAAAAAAGGCCGTGCCATAAGCATGTTCAATCGCTGGCGTCGCGACTCGATCAGGAATACGTAGACGATCACCAAAGAACTGACGCAATACTTCAGCCGTCTGAGCCTTAGCAAGCTCGGCTTCACTAATCGTTTTGGTGACATTGACGCGTGCCACTGCTGGCGTAACTTGTTGCACCAAACCAGAGAAATCAGCCGTAGTGACTGCAGCTTGCGCACTGTTTATCGTCGTGACATTAATACTAGCGAACATCGCGGTACTAACAGCGAGTGCTAGGGCACTACGTTGTAACCAGCGCTGCATGTTGGCAGTGGTCCGTCCTTTGAACATATTGATAGGCATTTTGTGTCCTCCATATGAGTAATCGCTGTTATTAACAGCCACGTTATGATTGTCAGCGATAGCGACTACACCAAGCGGCATGCCCCTATTCGTTACTATTTGGTGAAATTATATTCTTTTATCTATTTATCTTGTCTATTTATGCGGCGCAGCACTCTTATTCGAACTTATTGTCATAGCTTTTTAGCCGTTACTTTACGCTTATTTTTATCATTACTCATTACTTGAATATTTATAGAGCGCTTGTCTTTAGAAGATGGTTAATAGTGTAGAACATGATTAATAGTGTCTTATAAAAATAAACCATGTCAGCAATCAGTATATGACATTTCATGGCGCTAACACTATTATCCTGTGCGCGACGTGCATGCCCCACGTAGCTACTGTATGATAAATAAAAACTTGAAGTATTGTGCTGATGCCTTTTTCATAGTGCAGGATAACCCAAGGCAGCGTTATTTCATATGGGCTTTATACACTTTTGTGGCCGTGAGATAGCTTTTTAGCAGGTACGGCTTACATCAGCTTGAAATAAAATCATGGTATGATGTCAAACCAAATATTTTACTAAACAAACAAAAGTTAGCTTGTATATGAGGCTGTTTATTGCAGGCTTATGAACTGGCTATCATCACTCTTGTTTTCCATCTTTTGCATTTCTAGCGTATTGTGATTTATCTAGAAGCGCTTTTGTCTTTGCTACTTTATAGTAGTTATATCATATCTAGCTTATGTCGTGATTCATAAGGGCTATCAGTGCGATGGCTTAGCTACAACAAAAACGGATAACAACTTAATGTTAAATAAACGGTAGCGACTATCTTATAACAGCTATCGATAGATATAAAATATGACAAGATTATAAAAGGATTAATTTATGGATACCGCCCTTTTGCTATCCGGCGTGGTTGGGATTGGCATTGCCGCCCAATGGTTGGCTTGGTATTTAAAGCAACCATCCATTTTATTTTTATTACTGATTGGTATTATCGTCGGCCCAGTGCTGGGTGTATTTGACCCAGACTTGGTGTTGGGCGAGCTGATGTTCCCTTTCATCTCTTTGGGCGTAGCGATTATCCTATTTGAAGGATCGCTAACGCTAGAGTTCGATGAGATTAAGCAACATGGTACCGTGGTACAGATGCTGGTATCGGTCGGTGTACTGATTACCATTGCTATCGTGGCCCTATCGACTTATTTACTATTCGATGTCGATCCATTGATTGCTCTACTCTTCGGTGCGCTAGTCTGTGTGACTGGTCCAACAGTCATTATGCCGCTGCTGCGTAGTGTACGCCCCAACAAAACCATTTCCAACATCCTAAAATGGGAAGGTATTATCATTGACCCAATCGGCGCTATCGCTGTGGTATTGGTCTATGAGTACATTATCTCAGGCGGTGAAGCCAGTAGTATTCTACTATTTGCTAAGATTGTTGTATTGGCAACTGCAATGGGTATGGCGGGCGCTTGGTTACTTGCATTCCTCATGCGTCGTCATATGATTCCTGAGTTCTTGCGTAATGTTTTTACCCTAGCTTTTGTACTGGTGTTATTTTCGATATCAAATCATTTAGAGCATGAATCTGGTTTATTAACTGTCACAGTATTGGGCGTGGCATTGGCGAACTGGCCAAAATTCCCACGTGAGACGATTTTAGAGTTTAATGAATCGTTGACCATTTTGCTGATTTCAGTGCTGTTCATTATTTTGGCGGCGCGTGTAGAGTTGGCAAGCTTGCTCAGCGTTGGTTTTGCAGGGCTAGTGCTGCTTGCTATCGTGATGTTTGTCGCACGCCCACTATCAGTCTGGGCATCAGCTATCGGCTCGAACCTTAAGACCAATGAAAAGCTGATGATTAGCTGGATTGGCCCACGTGGTATCGTTGCTGCTGCCATCTCATCACTGTTTGCGATTCGTTTGCAAGAGTATGATATTCAAGGCGTAGAGCTACTTGTACCTCTCGTATTTATGGTCATTATCGGTACGGTCATGATTCAGGGTCTAGGTGCAAAGGTTGTTGGTAATTTACTAGGCGTACGTGAGCCTGAGACCAATGGTATTCTCATCGTCGGCTCAAACCCAATTGCGCTATTGATTGCTACCTCTCTCAAAGACCAAGGCTTCGACGTCATCGTTGCGCACAATAACTACACCAATATTGCACGCGCACGCATGAGCGGTCTGCGTACTTACTTTGGTAACCCTATCTCTGATCACGCAGATCATCATTTGGATCTGATCGGTATTGGTCGCTTGTTTGCGATGAGTATGGACAAAGAAATGAACACGTTGTCTGAGATTCATTATCGTCATGAATTTGGTGAGCGTAAGCTATACCGTCTTAAATTCAGTGACGAAAAAGTCAAAAGCGAGCGTGATGACAAGCAATCGAACTTCCATTCACAGTGGCTGTTTGGCAAAGATGTGACCTATACCAAGCTTGCCAGTATGCTGTCCAAAAAAGCTCGAATTAAGATTACTAACATCACGGATAGCTATAGCTTTGAGCAGTATAAAGCCGATAATAAGCAATTCGTACCGCTATATACCGTCGACAAAGAAGGCAAACTGCACGTCATCACTGATAAGTTTGACGGTACTGTCCCTCGTGACCGTAAGCTTATATCGCTAGTGGTAGACGATGAAGTACAGCCGAAGCCAGTCGATGTAACGCCTAAGCAAGAGCAGGCTCGCATGGCGGCTGATGCTAACTTTGAGTCTAACTCAAAATCCCCTGAAAAGCGCAAAGAGCAGGAGCCTAGCCCTGATGACAGTCAGACAGCAGCGCCAGAGTCTTCGGTAGATAGTGACAAAAATAATGAGCAAAACATTGCTAATCAGTCATCAACCACTCAAAGCAGTAGCACCGAGACTAAGTCACCTTCTAGTACTACCGTAGAGAAAAGTGAACCAGTAGAAGAGCCAAAAACGTCTGCTACTAATGTGGATAATAAAGGCGTCATGTCTGCAAATTCGACAGCGACTTCGAAAACCAAAACCTCTACGAACAGTAATGGCAATGGTAGTGCGCCTAAAAACAAAAAAGGTGCGCTTGACCCAAATCGTCTACCTGACTCTGCTCAAGATAGCGACGCCTCTATCGCTACTACTGAGGGTGTAAAAGTAGATAAAATAGATGACAAATAATGTGCATAGTTATCTGCTTTATTGACTTAAAGATAAAATATTTACCTTAACAAAAAGCCCCAGCAATATACTGGGGCTTTTTATTGGTGCTAACTGCCTGTCTAACTAGCTGTCTGGCTAACTGGCTAACTGGCTAACTGGCTATCGATACATCTAACTGCCTTATAAATCTACTTGGTAAAATTTAATTATTTAATATCGAATCTGTCCATAACTGTCTGCCATATACGCGCACTCACATCATCCGTACTACCCGATGCATCAATACGCTGTATACGCTCAGGATACTCGCTCGCAAGCTGGCTAAAACCAGTATGCACCCAAGTAAAAAACTCGGTAGCCTGCTGCTCAAAACGATCTGCCGCACTGCGCTTGTTTGCACGTTTCATACCCTCTGCTACTGGCAAATCCAACCACAACGTCAGCTCAGGAAGCTGCGTCACAAATTGTTTGATAAGCATATCGATTTTGCCGCGTACCAACTCGTCGCCATACGCACGCCCAAAGCCCTGATACGCAATAGTGGAGTCGGTAAATCTATCACATATTACCCAAGTACCATTTTGGAGCGCTGGTAAAATGACTTGCTGCATGTGATCACAGCGCGCCGCAAACAATAGTAGCAGCTCAGTATCGTCTTCGATATCAGTCGCTGGATCCAATAATATGTCACGCAATTGCTCAGCAAATGGGCTACCACCCGGCTCACGAGTACGTAGATACGAGATGCCATTAGCTTCTAAGCGCAAGCACAACTGTTCAATCGCGGTGGTTTTACCCACGCCTTCAGTGCCTTCAAAACTAATAAAGCGGCCTAACGTAGGTGCCGTCTCCGTAATTGAAGCACTTGATTCAGGTAAATTCGATAATGGTATGCTGCTATGTGAAGGTGTTACGCTGGTGTGCATAGATACTGACATGATATGACCTTATGTCATTGATGAGCGCTACCTCTACTTTGTAGCACTCAATAAACGATAAGTTTTTTAAGAAGATTAAGAGGTTATTTACTGCGGCGGCGTTTGAGATTTTTTCTCACGCATGACACTGAGGTAGTCTTTTACCGCTTGATTGTGTTCAGCCAAGTTATTGGTAAATTTGTGCCCACCATTGCCCGTTGCCACAAAATACAATGCTTCACTATCGGCAGGATGTAAGGTCGCTTCGATAGAGGCCGCTGATGGTAGCGCAATTGGCGTTGGCGGTAAACCATCAATTTGGTAGGTGTTGTAAGACGTTTTTTCATTGATGTCTTTGCGGCGGATATTGCCATCGTAACGACTACCCATACCATAGATAATAGTCGGGTCCGTCTGCATACGCATGTTTTTATTCAAGCGATTTCTAAATACGGCAGAAACTAAAGGACGTTCATCAGCAACGCTGGTCTCTTTTTCGATAATAGACGCCATGACTAGCGCTTCATAAGGACTCTTGTAAGGCAGATTCGGCGCACGATTTTCCCACGCATCAGTCAGTACCTGCTGCTGACGCTTATACAAGTCAGTCAATACTTTTTTATCGCTGGTTCCTTCACCATAATAATAGGTATCAGGCGCGAACCAACCTTCAAGATTGTAGTTAACAATCGGGTCACTGCTGTTAGTCACACTATCTGGCAATACACCCGTCAAATCCAATGCTTGGGCAATACTCGTATTGTCACTATCTGCGGTCAGTACTTCTTTTTCGATTTTGTCATTGTCACGCAGCGCTTGGTAAAGGTCTTTAGATGTCTTGCCTTCGATAATCTGTACCTTGACCATAGCCGCTTTTGCGCCTTGACCTAGTATTTGTAGCGCCTCAGCGATAGTCGGGTTTTCGGGTAATTGATACGTACCAGCATGCAACGGCGCATCGACTTGCGATTTGATATATAGCTTGGCCACACCTGCCGAAAACAGCGGAATCTGCTGCTGCCACTGCGGTAGTAGACCATAATACGTCTGACCTGGCTCAATCGTGACCATTTGCTGCGGCTGCTCGATACGACCAAACAACGTCTGATAAACCATGACTAAGAAAAATGCAGCAATCAGCCCCAACACTAGCAGCACTTGATAGCCACGTTGCATAAAAAACGATGGGTTATTGACTTTATATTGACGCGGTTTACTGTTACCACTGATAAGCGAGACGTTGGTTGCTGGCGTTGCTGATGTGTCTTCCACCTCATCTACCACTGGTTGCGCGTCCGGCAGCGTGGTATCGACACGCTCCTCGACTGTGCCATCTTGCTTGTTTGACGGCGACTCATTGGGACGTTCAGGTGGTATATTGGGTGTAGGCTTGCTCATGGCAACTCGCGAGGCAGATGTTTGCTAGAATTTAGCACTGAACCGTGCGATTTTCAATGGTATTTGCTTAGCTTATGAATTATCTTGCTATTGATAGCAGTTTATATGGCTTAATACTTAAGTGTTTTTTTCAGTATTCTCAGCTTATCTATTAATAATGAAAATATCTTATGAACCTACATTTTAACCAAAGTCTTGCTAAAAACTATCACTCTGAATCTCAAAAAGTTCGTGTACTCAGTGAAGCATGGGTAAAAGAAAATAGTTACTGCACCAATTGTAGCGCCCAATCGCTAGCTGAGTTTGCTAATAACAAACCTGTTGCTGATTTTTATTGCGAAAATTGTAATGAGCAATATGAGCTAAAAAGTAAAAAAGCCAAGTTAAGCAATGTTGTCAATGATGGTACTTATAAGACGATGATTGAGCGTATCAATAGTAAGGACAATCCCAGCTTCTTCTTTTTGACCTACTCAAAAGAATACACCGTCAATAATTTTCTAATTATTCCCAAGCATTTCTTTACACCCGATATTATTGTCAAGCGTAAACCCTTATCAGTGACGGCAAAACGAGCAGGTTGGGTTGGTTGCAATATTGACTTACGCCAAGTACCCGAATCAGGCAAAGTGTTTTTGGTCAAAGACCAACAAGCTATACCGCGTGAAAATGTCACTCAACAGTTCCAAAAGATTTTATTTCTACGCAAGCAATCTATGGCTTCACGTGGTTGGACACTCGATGTCTGGCAATGTATCGACCGACTCGATGACAGTTTTTCTCTCAATCAAGTTTATGCTTTTGCTGATGAGCTGCGGCTCAAACATCCTGAAAATAACCACGTAAAAGATAAAATCCGCCAACAGTTACAAGTATTACGAGATAAAGGCATCATTGAATTTGTGAGCCGTGGTCACTATCGAAAGTTATACTAGTCGCTTCTCGTTGTAGTGCTTAGGTTTTGGCTGTCCTTTTTTGTCACGGTATACATCGGCAATCAGCTCATCTCTATCATCCCATAATGGTAATCGCGCAGTAGCCACAAGACGCTGATGAAACTTATGCGCTGGATACTCCCAATCAATTTCATCATTGATTTTGAAAAAATGCACTCCACGATAGTCGATATAAGCATGCAATCGATTACGCACATAGCGATTCCACTGCCATAACAGCTGTACCGAGTTGCGTGCAGGTTTGGTAAAAGGAATTAGATTAACCGTCAATGCACACATCACCAATTCATCATTAGCAATAACGTCAATACCCTGCTCGATGACTTCTTCTCGCGTATGCGCATACTCAAACATACCTCCAAAAGCGACAAACCTTTTAAGGTCTTTTAAATATATGACACCAAGAGCCAGTTGGGTGTGAGGCGACAAATGCACGATTTCATTAGGCTTAACTTTGGCCAATCTACAAATTTCATCAAACACCATCAAGCGTCTGATTTGTAGTGGAATTCGTTGATCTTCATGTATTGAACGCATACGATACTGTCCTTTTAACGGTTTCTACTGAAAAAGGATCATTGATCGATTTGCTCTAAGACACAAGTCTAGGTAACAAAAGACGATCACTTCTTTTGAGCGCTTTTGCTAATCTAGTTGGTATAGATAACAAAAATAGATTTTGAATATGACAACTTGTAATTGTTGAGAATAGTTATGATAAGGACAGACGGTTTGAATATTTATCAAATAGAAGTAATCGAAACGATGAGTGCACTTATAGAAGTGGTTGCAGAAGATGGTGAAACTGCTCTGCTAAAAGCGCGAGAAGAATATAGAAGCGAGAATATTACTTTAGAACCTGATGATATGCTTGATACTGAATTTATTATCTTTGGCGTAGAATAGAATGAGTAGCTAGCTCAAACCTAAAGTAGCTCTCAGTACTTGTGAACCTTAATGGATAAGCGTATAGATAATAGTAGAGCGCTGGCTCTTAACCAGTACATTCAATAATGGTCTAACAGTGAAAAACGGTAAAGTCCAGTCAGTCAATAAAGGTCAGTGGGACAAGCTCATCAGTGACAATGATGCTTACGTATTCACCTACGAATGGCTATCTGCTGTACGAGAAAAAATGGCAGATAATGCGACCTTATGGGTCAGTGGTACACACCATAATATTTTTACCTTAGGACGTATTTTGCCGCAGCTTGGTTTTAAAATACTCAACGTTATAACTTGGGAAAAGACCAACCCACCACCCAATTTCTCTTGTCGGTTTTTCACTCACTCTACAGAATTTATTATTTGGGTAAGAAAACACCCCAAAATACCTCATTACTTTGACTATGATTTAATGAAGCGACTTAATAACGATAAACAAATGAAAGATGTGTGGCGTTTACCCGCTATTGCCAAGTGGGAAAAATCTTGTGGCAAGCACCCAACGCAAAAGCCGCTAGCGTTACTAGCCCAAATTATTTTAGCATCTACTAAAAAAGACGCTTTGGTTCTCGACCCTTTTTCTGGCTCTGCGACGACAGGTATTGCAAGCAATGTCTTAGGAAGGCGCTTTATGGGTATTGAGCAAGAAACTGAATATCTACAACTTAGCCAAGCGCGCTACGAAGACCTACAACAAGAAGGAAGAAAAGAGTTTTTCAAACAGCATTTCTATCGTTTATTAAATAAAGAAAGTAACAGCTAAACAGATTAAAATTCCACAACATCACCTGACAACAACGTCAGACTGCTCATTGGCATGATACCGCGCAGTGCATTGCAAAAGAATAGCTGCGTTAACTTAGGCAAATCCTCATCTTGTAGCGACCTGATTATGACTGGATAGTGCATCGTGGATAGTGCATCTATAATTACCTGACGCATGACGCCAGCGACGCCTGATTGAGCCATAGAAGGGGTGTACCACTGGCCAGTGATTAGGTAATCTTCATCATCTTTATGAATGCTAGAGGTAGTTTTGGATTCTGATAGTGGTGCTTCTGCCAATTGATAGAATACGTTACTCATCGTACCCTCAACCCACTGCCCGCTCATATCGCGTAGCAGACCTTCACCAAGTGTTGAAGCAAGCTTTGATGCCAATGGCTCAGCTTTTATCTGTTGTAGCTCACCACTAGCGAGGACGTTGTCTAAACGATTAAGGCTTTTGAGACCTGCCAGCGGTGGCGGTAAGCAAGCAATCTGAGAAGACAAGCATATTGCCGAAGCATAAGGTTGGATAGGTACCAAGTTTCCATCAGGCAAAGACAGTTGTAGCGCCGTAGAAACTCGCATTGCAGTAGCCTTTAGCCATATCTCACAGTCGCTACCATTTGTACTAGGTGCATAGCCATAACCGCGTACATTCTGCGCAGCGCGGGTGACTACTAGCTTGAGCATACCCTGCTCTAACTGCTGGGCATACAGCTGCAGTACTGCTAATAGCTCTTCGTTATTTATGTTTAGCTGCAAGGCTTCAGCATGAGAGACAAGCCGCCGATAATGATAATCTGACCATAGTATCAATCCATTAATGACGCCCATGGTGGTAAAAAACCCATCAGCGTATGCCAGTCCGCGATTATCTAGAGACATCGTTACCGTTTGGCTGGTCTCCCTATCCTCTTCGGTCACACTGCTGTCTTCGGTCACACTGCTGTCTTCGGTCACACTGCTGACTTGTGGGTACAGACACACCCAACCGCTTGGCACTGACGTCGTATCGGTCATGATTTAGCTATTGTCTGTTTGAGCAGCGGCTTTATTGATAACTAGCATGCAACTGTAGAACTCACATTTTGCTAGCTCTATCTTTTGTCCACCGACGATTCTATTTTTGATGATTTGACTATTGAGCATATCAGCCACCATTTTACCGCCATCATCACCCATCAATTGACGCGATAGCTGATAGGCTTTTTTGGCGTGGTTTTGGCTCAGCTCTTTTTCTTTGTCTGTGTCAGTAGGATTGGCATAGTACCAGCCAAGCTCTAGATATTTTTCAGAGTCGATGATATCTAGATAGGGTGCGTCCGTTTTCATAAAGCGATATTTTGCCGCTGGATTACTGGCATAGTCTAGGCTGTTTTCATCCGTACTCATCACTTCGCCAAACACAGATTTTATACTATCTAACTCATCTACAGCGAGCGACTCTACCTTATCCGTACCCCATGCTGCGACATCATATCTCACTGGCGTGCCTTGCTGAGCAGTGGCACCGTCTAGGTCAGGATTGTTTGCGCTGTCCTGTACTGGCTCATTCGTCGTTGCCTGCTCAGTGGTCTCAGCATCTGGATTTGGAGCATCTTCTTTGGTGCTGTCACAGCCACTGAGCGTCACACCAACGGCCATTATCGTACCGACTAGAAGGGTCTGTAGGTTAGGATTCCACATGGATAATTTACTCACACTTTTAGATTGATCTCGAAATAGTATTAACGAGCTGGCAGGAACGCCGCTGATAACGAATAGTTTTCAATAAAGAGCATATTTCACAAACATTATAATCTAGCAGTCATTACAGCATATTGATATAGGTTTCCATATTTTATAGTTTACCCAACTGCTCAGCACTTGACTACCTTTTACGTTACGCGGAGCACTCCCCGAGAGTACAGATTTGTTAAATATATAACGTACCAAAACGACCTTCTTTTTAATAGGAAGTGGAAAACTGCCTGAGCGTGTTTTACATATATTTGCCTCAATGTCACAATTTATTTTCAAAAGCGATAAGGCAGCCTCTAATTAACGCTATCACTTTCTAATAATCGATTGGTGATAGCCTCTTGGTTTGTCAATCATAGCGTTATCCCTTATGATGATTGAGCGCCACTTATCGCTCCTTTTATAGTATTTCTATTTTCTAGCCAGCGGACTATTTATGACCCAACACTTTATCGTTATTGGCAATCCAATCGCCCATAGTAAATCTCCTGAGATTCATGAGCAGTTTGCTGTACAAGCAGGGATTGATATTAGCTATCAGCGTCAGTACTGCCCTGATAATGCCGCTAGTTTTACGGCTGTCGTTGAAGCGTTTTTTTGCGGTGGCGGTGTGGGTGCCAACGTGACAGTTCCTTTTAAACAAGTTGCTTATGATTGCTGTGCGGCGCGTGGTGGCTTATCAGAACATGCCAAGACGGCAGGCGCGGTCAATACATTAATGTTAAACCAAGCACTACTAGAAAGCGGCGTACCAATCACCGAAGCACTCTATGGTGATAACACGGATGGACAAGGACTTATCAATCACATTATGAGTATGGACTGGCCACTGACCGATGCTCGTATGGCGCTAATAGGTGCAGGCGGTGCCGCTCGTGGCGTAATATTGCCATTATTTGAAGCGGGTATTGGCTCTCTCACGATTGCCAATCGCACCGTGTCTAAGGCAGCCGATTTGGTAAATGAGCTCAGTGCGGCCAGCTCAATAATCGATAACCAAAACATCGAGGTTTGCGCGACCAATGAACTCAGTGGCTCTTTTGACATTATCATTAATGCCACCTCGATTGGCTTGTCAGGTGATACGTTGCCGCTGGATGATACTCTAAACTGTCAGTACGCTTACGACATGATGTATGGTCGTCCGCTACCATTTTTACAGCATTTTGCCGCTCGCGGCGCACAGACCTCTGAAGGCTACGGTATGCTTATCGGTCAAGCCGCTTTAAGCTTCGAGCGTTGGACTGGGCATACTATCGATGTGGCACAAGCAACAACAGCGTTAAATAAAGACAGTTAAACAAAGAAAAATCTTTGCAGAGCTATGCTACTAACTAAAACGCAGTAATAGCCAATTTTCAAAACGGCGCAGCGGTACACGCAATCGCGTAGAGTGTATCGCTAGACCACCACTCAATCCAATCACACAGCCGAGCGCCGTATCAATCATACGCGCTTGAATAACCTCATCAACGACTGGAGGCACTGACATCGTACTACCATACTCAGCGATAAATATTGTCAGCGGCGTGATAAATATCACTGCCAGTCCATAATGCCGATCCACAAATGACTCAATCAAAAACATCATACACAGTATCGCGATAGCGATGCCCCATCCTGATAGTCCCCAAGACAGCATCCAACCTGCCACGCCCATGCCAGCCAACGTACCCAATAAACGATGCAACTGTTTGATCCACATGGTTCGTAGCTGCATACCTTGGATGATAATGAAGCAGCTCATCGCTGCCCAGTAGGGATAAGGCAGCTCTAACAGAACAGCAACGACCAACGCCAAACTAACGAAACTTACCACGATCAGACTATCGCTAATCATATCAGGCTGATAGTCATAGACAGGTACAGAAGCAACTGGACGCGTCGCCAATAAGAACAAACTATAGAGTAGCGCTAGCAACATCGAGGAGCCACTACCCAATATCACAAGCCCTATCGCTGAGAGCACTTGATCAATCGGCACAGGGATAAATAGCGCAATCGCACCCGCCATCAACACAAACAATCCTGCTGGTGGTGGTTGCCGATAATAACGACCTAGCATCACTACGCTAATGCCAATCAGCATAAACACAGGTAATCGCAGCACTGGCAACAGCTGCGCGATCAGACCCAGTGCAAAGCTAAGTATCATCGCAAACCCCCAAGCCATGACCGTCACTAGCCGGTGTGGCAGCCCGCCTGCAAATGGTAGGTTTAAAATAATCATAGAGCCTAGCGAGGCTTTGATACCTGAAGACAAGTCACCAAAATAAGCCCCTACAAACACCGGAAAGCTAATCGCAATCGCCGCGATGATTGGCATATGCCATGGTCGATGGCTACGATTGACTGTGAGTAAATGATTCAGCTCACCATCGATTAACCCCTTAATACGAGTTAACAATGTGCTCAACCAAGAGGCTCGCTGTTGCTTTTCTGAGGTGCTCATAAATGGCTTTTCCTATTTGATAAGTCCATTTGTCTTTGAATTTAGATGAGTCTACATAGCCCTTTATAGAATAATTTCAAGCGAAGATACAATTTACCTATACAAACTAAAATGAATTAATAACATAATTAATCATGAATAATAGTTATTAGTTGTATATTTGTCGCTGTAGAAGATTTATAATCATATCAACGCTATAACAGCTGTCTGCTACTAAAGACGTTCTAATAACTAATACACTAGAAAGCTGTCCACTAATAATTCACTTGATGACTAATATAACGTCTAGCTCATCTAAAATAAGTAAATATCGCTTACATAAGTTGTGACTCAAATATTGCGCCATAAGTCTATGATAGCGAACTAACCAAAGAGAGCGATTATGTTAACTTACAAAGCCCCCTTACGTGATATCAAATTTTTGATTAATGATGTATTTGACTATCAGACGCATTATAAAAGCTTAGACAACGGCGAAAATGCTGATCCTGAAACTGTAGACATGATTCTACAAGGTATGGCTGATTTTGCTGAAAACGTCATTGCCCCGCTCTATCAATCAGGTGGTGAAGAAGGCTGTCATTTTGAAGATGGTGTAGTAACCACGCCAAAAGGCTTCAAAGAGGCTTATGACCAGTTTGTAGAAGGCGGCTGGCAAGGTATCTCATACCCTGAAGAATTCGGTGGTATGAATCTGCCAACGTCAATCAACCTTATTAAAGCTGAGATGATCGGTACTGCTAACTGGTCATGGTCGATGTATCCTGGTCTGTCAACAGGTTGTATCAACACATTGCTTCAGTACGGTACTGACGAGCAAAAAGCACTGTATTTACCTAAGTTGGTCGAAGGCTCATGGGCAGGTACCATGTGTCTAACTGAGCCACAGTGTGGTACGGATTTGGGTCAAGTTAAATCAAAAGCCATTCCACAAGATGACGGTACCTACAAAATCAGCGGTACCAAAATCTTTATCTCAAGCGGTGAGCATGACTTAACAGATAACATCGTCCATATCGTCCTAGCACGCCTACCAAATGCACCAGAAGGCACGCGCGGTATCTCACTATTTATCGTACCAAAATTCACCCCGAATGCTGAAGGTGAAGCTGGCGAGCGCAATGCCGTTGTTTGTGGTTCAATTGAGCACAAAATGGGCATCAGCGCATCTTCGACGTGTGTATTGAACTTTGATGGCGCAGTCGGCTACCTAATCGGCGAACCGCATAAAGGCCTAAAAGCTATGTTCACTTTTATGAACACGGCTCGTATCGGTACTGGTATCCAAGGTCTGGCGCATACTGAATTGTCTTTCCAAAACGCCTTGCCATATGCCAAAGAACGCCGTTCTATGCGTACGCTATCTGGTACTAAAGATCCTGAAAAAGTAGCTGATGCTATTATCCATCATGCCGACGTACGCCGTATGCTACTGACGCAAAAAGCCTTTGCTGAAGGCGGTCGCTCAATGATTTATCATTCAGCACGTTATGCAGATAAAATGGCACAAGGTATTGTCAATGGCGATGATGAAGAGTTCGAAAAGTGGGACGACAAATTGGGCTTCTATACGCCAATTCTAAAAGGCTTCTTAACTGAGCTAGGTATCGAAGCTGCTAAGCATGGTCAGCAAGTCTATGGTGGTCACGGCTACATCAAAGAATGGGGCATGGAGCAAATCGCTCGTGATGCTCGTATTGCAACGATGTACGAAGGCACCACTGGCGTACAGGCGCTTGATCTACTAGGCCGTAAGGTTATCTTACAGTCTAAAGGTAAGATTATCCGTGACTACACGTCAAGCATCATGAAATGGTGTGGCGAGTACGCACTCGATAAAGAAATGCGTAAATTTGTTTGGGCACTAACTAAACTGTGTGCTGAGTGGAACACCTTGACAGTACGCTTGATGCTGATGGCACGTAAAGACCGTGAAATTATCTCAGCAGCATCAGATGACTTCCTAATGTACTCAGGCTACGTAATGATGGGTTATCATTGGGCTCGTATGGCAGCGGTCGCTTATGAAAAGCTAGAAAATGGCGGCACAGAAGCACCAGAATTCTACAAAGCAAAAATTCAGACTGCTGAATTCTACTTTGATAAGTTGCTACCACGTACTTCTGGTCACGCAGAAGCGATGGTTGCACCAAGCGAAAGCATGACATCGATGGAAATCGATCACTTTGCTTTCTTAGATTAAAATTGACTAAAACTGCATCGATAATCAATAAAAAAGCGCCTATCATTTAGGCGCTTTTTTATGCTTAACTGAAAATCTACTTATACAGAATACACAGCAACTAGCAGATTTAGGAGCAAGCTATGCCAATACCCTATTACAAAGCTGCCGCGTTAGCCACATGCTGTATGCAAACATTGGTAATTAGCACTGTACTAGCAAGTATCGCTGCAAATAGTGCGACTGCTAAAAATAACGACATCCCTCTTCATTTTACAGAAGGTGCTATTAGTAGCGTCGTCACTGGTAAATTAAACCACAATGACAATGAACGCTGGTATCGTTTTGACGCTACCATTGGACAGTATACCGTGATAAATATTACTCCACTTACGGGAACATCTGAGACTGCCAATGTCGGCGTATTACATATGCCGAATGGTATGCAAGATGGGAGCAAAGGCGGTATAGTCTATCAAAGCTGTTTACCTGCGACGGGCACATATCGGTTACGTATTGCCCGCAATCTTATGGCTACCGAAGGCAAAATCGCGGGTTATAAAGTGGAAGTAATGGTACTACCAACATATGCCAGTCAGCCTTTATGCAAATGATTGTAATCATTTAACGTTGGTAACTTTAGCCTATAAGCAGTCACCTTTTTAAGCAGTCGCTTCTTTAACCAAACAGTTTTTAAAAAGGCAGGCGCTATTAACTACCAAGCATTTTCTTATGATACACCGCACTTATCTCTTCAACTTCTACACATATCTGCAATGCTGCACGTCCTGACTGCTCTGCGCCTATTTTTTCTTCGATAGTAGCAACCAACAGTTCAGCCAACTGATCACGAGTGGCCGTATCGCGTCCGCTCATCAGCTTTAGGTGAGCATAAATAAATCCATTGGCCTGTTCATCGTCTTCAACACCAACTAGAAATGACTTAATAGGTACAATGCGGGCTTTTATATCAGTAGGCAGCTTAAACTGACCACTATCCCACAATGCTTTGTTTAGCGATTTGAGCAATGATTCTTCGTGAGCGATACTGACGTTGGGTGTCACTTGAATGGTTAAATGTGGCATGAGCATGTCCTTAAATGTGGATAAAAATAATAGATAAACTGGCGTATAAGTCTACGCCTTATCGCTATGCTCAATCTACAACAATCTTGCGCCAAAATATCTTCAATACAAGCAAAACCAGTATAGATTACTCATAAATATGCTTAGCGAAATTGTCGACATGGCGAATTTATAATATGCAGATGATAGCCACCGTATAACATTTTACTCATCAGTAATAGCATCAAAGCAAGCATCAAGCGTTGCTGCCAACTGTGCAGGCGGCAATTCAATCTCAAGACCGCGGCGACCCCCACTCACATAGACAGTGGCCTGATCTTGAGCTGTACTATCTATCACGGTTTTTAGTCGCTTCTTTTGACCCAGTGGACTGACACCGCCCAACACATAGCCTGTGCTTCGTTCTACTTGTTTGGGGTCGGCCATCTGCACTTTTTTGCATGACAGCAATTTGTTAGAAGATAACGCCTTAGCCATTTTTTTAAAATTAAGTGTTTTATCAACTGGTAATATCGCCACAGCGAGCACGCTAGTATCGGTGATCACTACTAAAGTTTTGAACACCTGTGTCACCGCTACGCCTAGCTTTTCTGCGGCTTCTAAACCAAACGAAGCGGCATTGCTGTCGTGAGTATATTCGTGTACCTGGTAATCAAGGTTACGTTTTTTGGCAAGATCGATAGCTGGAGTCATAAGTTTTAGGCTTAATAAAATGAAATTGAAAAATAGACGCTATATGTATCAGTCATCGGTGATAAAAATATATTATTACGCTAAATATATGAACTTTCAAATGTTTGAGCATTTTGTATAATTTGTCACTCACTACAGCGTAACCAGACCGTATTAATATTGGTAGTATATACAGACACTATATATCGCTTTGGTGGCTTTTATGGCATCATAAGCGCAACATATTTGACTATTTTTGATACTGATTATGATACCGAAGTTCCTAAAAAAACGGATTTTTAAAGCGCCGGTCGCAACTGACCGTGCGTCTGAAACTGACACTGCTGAAACTGATGGCAATGCAATCGCTACTAAGCCTTATTCTAATGCACCGATCAATCAGCTGTATCGTAAGCTGTCAGGTCAGATGCTCGATATCGCCGTAAAACCTAAGCTATTAGGCGAGTTACCTGAGTTCGATAATGATGATCAGACGCTAAGGTTTTATGTACTACAGGACTACTCTCGTTCCAACAGTATTCTGATTGACTTGCAGACGCAAGAGCACAACTTACCGCCTGCACTGGTTGGAGTAAATGATGCCGCCCATAATATTAAAGAAAATGCGGCCATCATATTTTTGAACCACCCAAGTGCCAAAGACAGCCAGTTGTCTCCTCGCCTTTCTCGCTTAGTGTCTGCTGTATTACAATACCCCGAGCTAAAGGTACGTCTAGTCCCCGTATCGATTCTGTGGGGACGCGCACCTGAAAAAGAAGATTCGTTATTTAAGCTACTGACTGCTGACAACTGGCAAGACCCTAGCATTACCAAGCAATTATTTAATATCGGAGTAATGGGCCGCGATACTTTCGTACAGTTTCACCCACCGCAAGACTTACGTACCATTATCAATGATAATCTCAAAGGCGATGTGGAAGGACCTGCTACCTTTGACTCAGTTGCTACAGATGCCCTGAAAGCAGATTTAACAGCGACGGATTCACTCGATACAGAGTCAACGGCCACTAACAGTGATGCCGCAGCTGACGCTGAGCAAACACCAAACTATGCGCTAGTCGCATCAGCTGATAGTAATCGTGAACTGGTTCGTATGTTGCAGCAGCAACTGTCAATTTATTTAGATAAACAGCGCGCCAGTATGCTTGGCCCTGATCTATCAGATAGACGCAACTTGGTAGACAAACTGGTGTATTCGCCAGCGATCAAACATGCAATTGAGATGGAAGCGGCAGAAAAAGGGACTAGCGTTCGAGAAGCTCGCAGTCAGGCCAGAGGCTATGCTAATGAGATGGTCAATGACTACTCTCATTCTATTATCCGTGGTTTTTATAAATTTCTGACATGGTTGTGGACGCAGTTATATGACGGTGTAGAAGTTCATCACTTCGAGCGCGTACGTGACCTTGCGACCGATTATGAGCTGATTTATGTGCCTTGTCATCGCAGCCATGTTGACTATCTATTACTGTCTTACGTTATCTACAAACGTGGCCTGAGTATCCCTTATGTCGCAGCAGGTGATAACTTAGATGTACCGGTATTAGGCCCACTATTACGCGGTGCCGTCGCTTTTTATATTCGTCGTAGCTTCCGTGGTAACGCGCTATATACCGCTGTACTGCGCGAATATATGCATACCCTGATCACGCGCAACACCCCGATTGAATATTTTATCGAAGGGGGTCGCTCACGTTCAGGTCGCCTGCTACCGCCGAAGATGGGGATGCTAGCGATGACCGTGCATAGCCAATTACGCCAAACCAATAAACCTGTGGTATTTATACCGACTTATATTGGTTACGAGCGTATTATGGAAGGCGGCACTTATGTTGGTGAGCTAAAAGGTAAGCCAAAAGAGTCAGAGTCTTTGATCGGGCTGCTCAAAGTTGGCCGTAAAATCGAACGTATCTTCGGTAATGTGCACTTAAGCTTTGGTACACCGTTGCACCTTAGCGATTTTATGACAAAATTCGATGTGCCAGCCAATAGCTTGCCATCTGATCGTACTGACTCGCCGCTCGATGAAAAAACCAGTGCTATGGTTGATAACATTGGTGTGAAAGTCATGCAGCATATCAATAAAGCTGCAGTAGTAACCCCTGTATCCCTATTATCATTGGTTCTCCTCTCGGCACCGAAAGCGGCATTGGATGAAAACATTTGCCGCGAGCAAATCGCTTTGTATCAAGGTCTGGCTCAGCAGCTGGTCTATTCAGATGATACGGTTATCACTGACATGACGCCGCAGCAAATCATTGATTATGGTATTAAGCTAAAACTTATTGAGCGTACGCCGCATATCTTGGGCGATATCATTCAGGTCGCAGGTAAACAAGCAGCGTTGCTTAGCTACTTCCGTAACAACATTTTGCATGTCTTTATTTTGCTGTCGTTCCTGTCTGCACTAGTCGCACGCAACGGACGTATCAAACGCAGCCGTCTCGATAGTATCGCTGAGCAGCTATATCCGTTCTTACAAAGTGAGCTATTCTTGTATTATCCAGCACATGGCTTGGCTGATACGCTCAATAAGAAAGTTGATAATCTACTATCTCATGGACTCATCGTTGACTTGGGTGATGATACGCTCAGCGTTCCTGAGTCTAATAGTAAGCACTATCAGCAGCTGCAAGTTCTGGCAACTCCAGTTGGACAAAGCCTTGAGCGTTACTTTATGACGCTTGCCCTACTTGCTCAGCAAGGCTCTGGTAATTTAACTGAAAACGAAGTTGTTGACCTGTGTCACCTACTTGGACAGCGTTTGTCTGTGCTTTATGCAGATGATATTCCCGATTTCTTTGACCGCGCCTTGTTCACCAGTTTCATTAGTGCGCTGACTCGTCTTGACTATCTACAAAAAGACGATGAAACAGGCATACTAACTTTCGATCATCGTATTAATGACATCGCTCATCATGCTAAGTACGTGCTAACGCCTGACATGATGCAAATCTTGCAGCAAGTTGCTAGTTTGGACGAAGAAGAAATCACTCACGCCATTACTGAAATTAGTAATAAAAAACAGCGTAAGTTTGGGCGTAAGCGTTAGTCTTAACAGCTGTCCATACTCTTTAAGATTTTAAGCTAAACAAAAAAAGACCTCTAATAGTTAGAGGTCTTTTTTATTGAATTTCAATACACTAAACAGCCGTATTAGTTAGTAATTTTCTTATACTTGGCACGTTTAGGACTGGCGTCATCACCCATTGTCTTTTTGCGATACGCTTCAAACTCAGTATAGTTACCGTCAAACCAAACTGGGCCTTCTTCTTCGAATGCCAAGATATGAGTCGCGATACGATCAAGGAACCAGCGATCATGCGATACGACCATTACTGTACCTGGGAATACTTGAATCGCATCCTCTAGCGCACGTAAGGTTTCGATATCCAAATCGTTTGATGGTTCATCAAGGAGCAATACGTTTGCGCCTTGCTTTAGCGTCTTCGCTAACTGCAAACGGTTACGCTCACCACCTGATAATTGACCAACGTGCTTTTGCTGATCTGAGCCTTTGAAGTTAAAACGTCCGATATAGGCACGGCTTGGCGTGGTATAGTCGCCAACGGTAATGATATCAAGGCCGTCAGAGACTTCTTCCCACACGGTCTTGTTATCATCTAGATGATCACGTACCTGACCGACATAGGCAACTTTAACACTTTCACCCAAATCGACTGAACCTGTATCTGGGGTATCACGCTCAGTAATCATGTTAAATAGCGTGGTTTTACCCGCACCATTTGGACCGATGATACCAACGATACCACCAGCTGGTACGTTAAAGCTTAGGTTTTCATACAGCAGACGATCGCCGAATGATTTAGAGATGTCATTGATCTCAATAACCTTGTTACCCAAACGTGGACCAGGTGGAATATAAATCTCAGAAGTCTCATTACGTTTTTGGAACTCAGTTGAGTTCAATTCTTCAAAACGCTGTACACGAGATTTAGACTTAGCCTGTTGGCCTTTTTGGTTTTTGCGAATCCACTCAAGCTCTTTTTTCAGCGCTTTAGCAAATGATTCTTCTTGCTTGTTCTGCTGCTCTAGACGCGTGTTCTTTTGCTCTAGCCACTCGGTATAGTTGCCTTCATACGGATAGCCATGGCCACGGTCAAGCTCCAAGATCCACTGAGCAACATTATCCAAGAAATAGCGATCATGGGTAATGGCAACGATCGTACCGCTGTAGTTCTGCAAGAACTGCTCTAGCCATGCAACAGACTCGGCGTCCAAATGGTTGGTCGGTTCGTCAAGTAATAGCATGTCAGGGCGCGACAATAGCAAACGGCATAATGCCACACGGCGTTTCTCACCACCTGACAGTTTGCTAACGTCCGCATCCCATGGTGGCAGACGGAGCGCGTCGGCCGCTTTTTCTAGCTGGTTGTTTAAGTTGTGCGCATCCCAAGACTGGATGATATCTTCCATCTTGCCTTGCTCTTCAGCAAGTTTATCAAAATCAGCATCAGGCTCTGCGTATTCAGCATAGATAGCATCTAGACGTGCTAGCGCATCTAACGCTTCGCGCATACCATCTTCGACATTACCACGAACGTCTTTGCTGTCATCTAGCTGTGGTTCCTGTGGCAGATAGCCAACTTTGGTACCTGCTTGCGCGCGTGCTTCACCACTAAACTCAGTATCCACGCCTGCCATGATACGTAGCAAGGTTGATTTACCTGAACCATTGATACCCAAAACACCAATTTTGGCACCAGGGAAAAACGATAGGTTGATATTTTTTAGGATTTCACGCTTAGGGGGAACAAGTTTTGACACGTTGTTCATCGTGTAAATATATTGAGCCATTAACACTCCGATAGACTGCATAGAAGAGAACAGCAAATGCAACTCAGCGATGATGCCAAGCGTGCCGTACCTCAAAATCAGGGTTACAAATTATAGGTCATTATCGCATTGTGGCGCATACCCTGCAAGCTGACAGGTTGTTTTACCAGTTGTTTTACCGTTTTTGACAGCAGGCTATGGCCTTTAGCTATAAAACACGCTTTAAAAAATAACGCAAGAAGTCTTATCTTAATGAACTAACTTAACATTTTGATTCATTAGCATTTTATAAAGACCACAAAAAATAGCATCAAAACTTTCGCAAATTTAATCAATAGCCGTTAGCATGTTAGTGTGGCTTAACAAGGTCTATCGGCTCGATTTCATTTTCGATTATTAGAATGACTTATAAACTGACTTTGTATGCGTTACCTCATTCACTTTTATAGCAATCATACAGGTACTGATAATATGGCCAACGGCTATCGCCCTGAAATAGTTCAACGTGCGTTTGTCGATTTTATCGGATCGCGCTTACATCCGTTTTGGTCATTGACGACTCCTAAGTTACGCCTGATTGCACGCTATACGTTAAGTGATGATTTGATAGCACTTCGTTTTGAGACCAATAGAGCCTTTAAACAGCAGACTTCTAAGATGATGAATGGTTGGCAAGGTGGTCAATATCTTGATCTGCGCGTTTGTATCGATGGAGTCTATCACCAGCGTAGCTACTCGATAGTGGGCTTGGCGCATCAACCACTCTGGTGGCTCGACGATATTACCGAGAGCCATACGGCATACCAATGCCATACGGTAACTATCGCGATTAAACCGCAAGGGTTGGTATCTAACTATTTAACCAAGCAAATGCCACTGGCTAGCGTCGTTGACACAAGTCTGCCACTTGGTCATTTCACATTAGAACAGACCTCGATAGCAGCGCAGAACACCTCAAATGATAACCAACTTATTCCTTTGCTATTTATCGCTGGTGGTAGCGGTATCACGCCTATGCTCGGACTTATCACTCAAGCGCTGAGTAATGGCTACCATGTGACTTTACTGCATTACAGTCGGACTATTTCATCCAAACTTAAACATC
Organism: Psychrobacter nivimaris; assembly: GCF_043419765.1. Classification (NCBI taxonomy): domain Bacteria; kingdom Pseudomonadati; phylum Pseudomonadota; class Gammaproteobacteria; order Moraxellales; family Moraxellaceae; genus Psychrobacter; species Psychrobacter nivimaris. The sequence goes on from NZ_JBHOFX010000003.1 coordinate 391,074, forward strand.
AATGGCAACAGCTGAACGATATATATCCAGACTTTATTTATCATCTAATCCATACTGAAGAGCCGACTACCTATTTGGCAGGCACACGATACTTAAGTGTAGAGGGTCTGCTGTCGCTAAACTTACCTCTAGCAGATACGCAGATATTTGCTTGCGGTTCACAAGCGTTATTAGCTGGCTTATATACGGCCGCTGCAGAGATAACTTTACCTATAGACAAACAGCTGCGCGATAACATCATAGTAGAGAACTTTGGTAATGCCCTAGCTGATGTTGATATCAGCAGCAATCAAACATTCGATAAGACGATACCTGTAGAAGAACACACTGTCTATTTGCGATCACGGCAACGACAGTTTAGCAGTGACACGACCATACTGGCTGCTGCTGAAAATGCAAATGTACGACTAGCACATGGTTGCCGGCAAGGCATTTGCCAATTGTGCCGCTGTAATAAAGTCAGTGGCGTGGTCAAAAACGTCCAGACAGGGAAAGTGAGCGGTGATGGTTACGAGTCTATTCAGACTTGCATCAATATTGCCATGACTGATGTGGTTCTCGATGTTTAATGACTGGCTTGATAGAACGACTGGCTCAAAAGAAAGCATGTGCTAGACAACCTATGAGAAATAAAAGACAAACGTCACTTTATAGGCTACAACTCAGATAACTTATCAAACCGGATGCAGTGCTGCTTATTCATGCCGTTTCGGTTAAGGATTTATTTATGCGCTTATTACCACCCGTTACTACGCCACAATCTGCTGTGCCTATCTTGACGCCACTGTCCGATGCACAACTAGCGAAAAACGCGCCTTTGCCTTTGACGCCGCAAACGTCTTACACGCAGCTTAATGATAAAGCAATCAATGATAGCGGTCAGCCAGACATGTCAATACGGACTCGCTACCCAACAGTAACTGACGCTCCTTTATCAAAGCCTCAAAGTGATGCTTTAGCTGCAGAGCTCAATGCCCTGTATAAAAGCGTCATGGACTCGCTAGGCAGTGAAGATGCACGCTACATACAGCGGATATATGCCACCGTGGTATATAGTGAAATTATCGCCCGTGGTCTACTTGCAGCGGTTGGGCGTATGACATCGAAACGCAGTCTGGTCGCTACTTGGCTACTAGGCACGTCTTTACTTAGCTTTAGCAAAATATTGAACAACATGGAGCTGGGTCATAACGTCATGCATGGTCAATATGACTGGATGCAACACCCGCACCTTAATAGTCAAAAATTCGACTGGGATATCGTCTGCCCTGCTCCATTATGGCAACACTCTCATAATTATCTACATCACACTTTTACCAATATTGTTGGCCGTGATCATGACGTAGGCTATCACTTGATTCGAGTGACTGATGAGCAGCCTTGGACGCCAGAAGATCGCTACAATATGTTTAGTACAGCGGTACTGGCATTTGGCTTTGAATGGGCAGTAGCCTTTCATGACATCCAAATCAGTGCAGATGAATACGCCGACTCCCCTGATCTGCACAAAATCATGCAGCAAAAGTCTCGCGCCTTATTTGCCAAAATTGGACGACAGATAGGCAAAGACTATATCGCACTGCCGTCTATAGTAGCGATGACGCTAGGTCGTCGTAGCGCCTTCAGTACGCTGAGCGGTAACATGACTGCCAACACTGTCCGTAATCTATGGACGTGGGCAGTGATTTTTTGCGGGCATTTCACTGAGCAAGCGCATATCTATACCCATCTCGATGCCAATGAAAGTAAAGGCGACTGGTATGTACGCCAAATCCTTGGCTCTAGCAATATCAAAGGCAGCAAATGGTTTCACCTTTTGACAGGTAATTTATCTCATCAGATTGAGCATCATATATTTCCTGATATGCCAGCCGGCCACTATGCAAAGATTGCACCGCAGGTACAGGCCATATGCCGTAAGTATGGTTTAAGCTATAACACTGGCCGCTTTGGTACGCAACTCAAGCAAGTACTGGGACGTATTTATCACTTTAGCAAACCTAGCGAGAAAGAATGGCAAGCCTATGTGCAATCAACGGAAAATGCAGATAGTACCGCTTATAAAAATGATAGGTTAGCGGCCAATTTAGAAGACAAATTAGCGATAGAAAACACTAGTGGTCTCACTCGCTTTTTACCTCCAGTCGTTCGTAAGGCCATATCCTATGCATGGTGACATATTCAGATTTGCAACTAGATACTGCCATGATAAGGTAGGACAAAAGACATAAATGACGTCAACAATCGTCCTATCTACCATTACGGTAAGCGTCTAGATTATTAGGCATCAAACCTACATACTAAACTGGCACTATTAAATTAATAAATATTTAATTCATAATAAAAATTCGATAATAAGAAATGGAGTATATTAATGAATAATCAAACCTCTAAACCAAATCTAGAAATTGTTCATAATCAAGCAGCAAAACGCTTTGAGACATCTATCAATGGTCAGACAGGTTATATTAGCTATCAGGAAAGTGCTGACAAGTTGGTTTACGATCATACTATCGTACCGCAGCAGTTGGGTGGACGCGGTGTTGGTTCAGCACTGGTAAAGCACGCGCTAGATTATGCACGCGAGCAAAACAAGAAAGTGATACCACAATGCTCGTTTGTCGCGTCATACATTAGCAAACATCCTGAGTATCAAGATTTGATTTAACTGGCTACGTAGTTAGGTTCAATTAATTCGTCAATTAAGTTCAGTTAAGTGATATCGGTCAAAGCAGAAAAATATGTAGATATTTATTTAGCATAGGAGACATACCCCAACACCACTTTTAATAAACCAATTCGACATAACAATAAAGGTTATTAATATGAGTAGTTTATCTGACAAACAAATCAATCTACAGCTAGAAGAGCTTGCTGGCTGGCAGCGTGACGGCAATAGTATCGTCAAGACCTATCACTTTAGCAATTTTATCGAAGCTATGAGCTTTATGAATCAAGCGGCATTTCATGCTGAAGCGCTTGAGCACCATCCAGAATGGCGTAATACCTACAATATCGTGGAGGTTCGTTTAACCAACCACGATACAGGCGGTATATCTAGTCTGGATATTCGTTTAGCCAAACGCATGGAGCATATCATTCAGCCAAAACGGTTATAGTGGCAAGTCTACAATGTATGCCTTGATGCCGATTATCTTTGCTCTGTACCAATTGCCCTAGTTGAAGCAGATAAAAAAAGACCCTCAATTGAGGGTCTTTTTTATAGTAGGTATTTATAACAATACGCTGTATCTACATTTTACGACTGACAAAGGCAACGATAAACAAAATCACAGCAACTGCTAAGAAAATGTATGCCAAATTAGCAGACAATCCTGCGACACCACCGAAACCTAGGAAACTCGCTAATAATGCGATCACTGCAAAAATAATAGCCCAACGAAACATAATCTTCTCCTCAAATAATGGTAAAAAACAGATATTAGAATTTATATAGCATCTATTTAACTTGTTTTTATCTAATGCTAGTTATTACTGTTTACGCTTATAGACTAGCAATGTTCGTCTCCAAAAAACGTTCATTTTAGTAATAATATCGGTAGGTTATGTAAAGTTTGTAGTAACTGTTAATGTCTCATACCTCTTTTTCTTTAATAGATGCTATTTTCAAAATAGAATTATATTTCTGAATACAGCGTTATTTAACTGAGAGTTCTTAAACTAAGTGCTTTTTACTTGAATGTGCTTTTATTGAATACTCTTTTACTGAACGCTACTCTTCCAACTGTATACAGAATTATTTTAAATTTCTAACGTTGTATGCGATGTTGTATGGGAGGTTGGCTGCAAACTATAAACTGTAGCGACCTCACAAACCCCTAACCTAATCAAACGACTTGGTTTATAGTTTACTATCCACTTATTCTCAAATCTATTAAGGACAATACATATGGATACCAATACGGATACTGAAAACCCTACACAAAAAACCAGCGGCGACACACGCCCTTATGCAGTTGTTCTATATGGTGCGACAAGCTTCGTCGGTCAGATCACTGCCCACTATTTAACCAATTTTTTGTCAAATAATAAGAACGAAGATGGCTCAGACGTATCATGGGCGATCGCAGGTCGTGATGAAGACAAGCTCAATAAGCTACAGGCCAAACTTGAGAGTAAGGTAGACATTATTATCGCCAATAGTAATGATGCTGCCAGCCTTGATAAGATGACAAAGCAAACTCAAGTCATCATCTCTACTGTAGGCCCATATCTGAAATATGGTGAGCCACTGATTAAATCCTGTGCTGAAAACGGTACAGATTATGTCGATCTTACTGGTGAGGCCATTTTTATCAAAGATATGATGGACAAGTACCAAGATACTGCCAAGCAAAGTGGTGCCCGTATTGTTAACTCTTGTGGTTTTGACTCTATCCCGTCAGATTTGGGCGCGTACTTTACCCAAGCTAAGGCAGAAGAGAAGTTCGGCGAGACCTGTAATGTCATCCATATGCGTGTCAAAGCAGCGAAAGGTGGTATCTCAGGCGGTACTATCGCATCGATGGCATCAATATTTGAAGAAGCTGGCGAAGATAAATCACGTCGAAAACAAGTGGCCAATCCATATCTGTTAAACGATGATACTGATGCACCAAACGTACGTCAGGATAATGTCAGCAAACCAGTATATGACAGTAACCATAAGCGCTGGTTAGCACCGTTCGTCATGGCGACCATCAATACGCGTATCGTCCATCGCACTAACCAATTGCTCAGCTATGAGTACGGTCGCGATTTCAAATATGACGAAGCAATGTGGATGAAAGATGGCGTCAAAGGAAAACTGTCTAGCTATGCCATGAGTGCAGGTTTGTTGGGCTTTGCTACTGCAATGATGATTAAACCAAGTCGCGAGTTACTATCCAAGCACGTCTTACCAAAAGCTGGCTCAGGCCCTTCTAAAGACGAACAAGAAAACGGCTACTTTGATATTCGTCACTTTGGACAAACGGCCAAAAATGACACTATTACCGTTAAAGTAACAGGTGATCGAGATCCTGGTTACGGCAGTACTTCTCGCATGATTTCGCAGGCGGCATTATGTCTGGCACAAGATATCAGCAAAGAGGACGTTGGCGGTGGGTTCTGGACACCAGCATCTGCGATGGGAGATAAGCTAATAACTCGCTTAGAAGCGCATTCTGGTCTTAGCTTTGAAGTGATTGATAGTTAATCTATTGAATGATAACAAAGGCTCAATGTCTTTATGACCGTATCTTGGTTTCGAGATACGGTTTTTTATTACCTACTTTAAAATTTCAGCTAGGATTAAATTGAGAACAACGTATTTTTTTGGTGAACAATGTTTCTGTTTCCCAATTATTTAATACTTTATGATACTAACTACTAATCTAATATTGCTACTATCGTTTTATAAATATTGTAGAAAAATTATATGTAAACATTAGTTTAATTAAATGTATATCATCGAAAAACTTATGTACTAAAATCTGATAATTATCTAAACACTGGTTTTGAATTATAAATAAAAACTACTGATGAAAGTCTCTGTAATACTGACAAATAGCACTCAAAAAACTATTAATAACAGTTATCTAAGTTCAAATAACAACTATGAGCAATCAAATATTCATATTCTCAATACTAGAGACGTCGGTAGATATTTATTATTAGCAGACTCACTTATTAACAGTTGTAATAACACAATCAACCTTTGCTACTAATGAGTTTTGGGGAATCTAGAAGTTAAAATATCAGCTAGACTTTAGGTATGGCAGTTTCATAACGTCACAAGAAAACATTAAACTGTTAGAACCTTAATGAGTTTGCTACTGAAATATAAACTACATCGTTGATAATTTGCATACAGTATTTACAGACAACTTTAAATAAAAACGGCTCAACATTGAATATGAGTTATCGTTTTTAACTATTGCTAATTATGTATCATGGAGTTCTATAATGAAAAAGAATGTTTTATCACTAATCGTCGGCGCTACCCTTGTACTACCAACTATGGCAATGGCGGCACCCGTTAACAATAGCGATCTAATGCCAGCAGATATGCGTAATGCTGCTGTCGAGAGCACTGTACAGGCCGAAATAGAAGGTCCTGATGGTGAGTTGCTAGCGACTCAACCTGGCGCTGTCGATGTCGAAGAGTCAAATACTGATGATATCGATATGGACATGGGTAATGAAGCAGATGAAATGAACGACGAAACTGACGATATGGATAATGAAGCACGCGATGATAACGCAGCTTTGATGAACAACGCTCAAGCAACAACCAATGCGGCAGCAATGACTACTGCTACAACTGCTCAGGCTCCTGTACAGAACGCTCAAGCGCCTAACATGCAACACAGCAATGCAGACTATCAGCCTTTGATCGTTGGTGAAGCGGCTACTGAGAATAAAGTTGCAGATGCTGCTAGTACTTTGCAAGAAAAGAAAAAAGACAAGCGTGGTGAGTTATTAGCTACTCAGCCAGCAAACGTACAGTTCAAAGAAAACCGTCGTATCGCTGTATCACGCTAAGCAGGCAACTAGTTTAGTGGATTAGTTTGTAAGTATATTACTTATATAAAAAGGCAGCCATATGGCTGCCTTTTTTATTATACCCAACTATAAATTTTAGCTATTTTTAGCAGCATTTATTTCTTAGTTTTAGTCACGCCAGCTTCTTGTAATAAAGCGCCGAGTGTACCCACTTTACTTGGGGCTTCAGCTTTATCATTTTTCACTGGCTTACTACGATTACTCGCGTTGTCTTTATCCTGACGCTTGCCACGTGGCTTAGACGGACGTTTGTCAGCAGCTGGACGGCTATTATTTGGACGGTCACTATTTGTATTATTACTGCGTGGACGACTGGTTTTCTCGCCATCTGTATTAGCTGTCGTAGACTTGGCAGCCGTACGGACAGGTTTTTCAGATTCAGGTTTCATGCTAAAGCCGATACGACCACGTTTCTCATCGATGGAGATAACCCGTACCGATACGATATCGCCAGGTTTAACACGATTCATAGGATCTGCGACAAAGTCATTGGCCATCTGCGAGATATGTACCAAACCATCCTGATGTACACCAACATCAACGAAACAACCAAAGGCCGTTACGTTGGTGACTACCCCTTCTAACGTCATGCCTTCGCTCAAATCTTTGATGCTATTGACGTCATCACGGAAATTGGCCGTTTTAAATTCAGGACGAGGATCGCGAGCAGGTTTGGCAAGCTCTTCGATAATCGCTTTTACGCTGACATTATCGTCATTAGCAGCCAGTGTAGTCGTATCGATAGTATTTAACACGCTATCATTACCGATGACTTCTGACAATGGCTTGCCCGCTTGTGCAAGTAAACTATCGACCAATGCATAGCTCTCTGGATGCACACCAGTGGCATCTAATGGATTGCTACCATTATGAATACGCAAGAAACCAGCTGCCTGCTCAAATGTCTTAGTGCCTAGACGTGGGACGTTTTTGAGCGCTTCACGACTATCAAATGCACCATGCTCTTTGCGATAGGTGACAATTTGCTGTGCCACATTGCGGTTGAGACCTGCGATGTGAGCCAAGATAGCTGGACTGGCTGTGTTTACATCCACACCCACGGCATTTACGCTATCTTGAGTTACTTTATCCAGACTGTCTGCAAGCTGGTTTTGATTGACGTCATGCTGATATTGACCAACGCCAATGGCTTTTGGATCAACTTTGACAAGCTCTGACAATGGATCTTGCAAGCGACGCGCAATAGAAACTGCACCGCGTACAGAAACGTCTAGATTGGCAAGCTCATCACTAGCAAGTTCACTCGCTGAATAAACAGACGCGCCCGACTCATTAACAATGACAGCTTTGGCTTTTAGTGCATCGTTCGCAGCCAAAATCTCTTTGATCATCGCATCTGTTTCGCGACTTGCCGTACCATTACCGATAGCGACCAAATCAACGTTATAAGTGCTCAACAGCGCATCGATGACTTTCTTGGCTTCATCCATCTTATTATCAGGTGCGAACGGATACACTGTCGCTATAACAGGCTTCTCTTCGCTATCTGACATGACATGACCTTGCGCATCAACGATGGCCATTTTTACGCCATGACGGATACCAGGATCGACACCCAAGATTACTTTAGGACCTGCAGGTGCAGACATTAGCAAATGCTGTAAGTTGCTAGCGAACACATCAATCGCATCCGCTTCTGCGGCTAGGCGCTTTTCAGTTAACAAGCGGTGCTCGATATGCGGACGCCATTTGTCTTTCCACAAGCTACTGGCTGCCTCTGCCAAAAACTCACGGCGGGCTGCTGGCGCTTTGGCATCAACATCGAAATGATTGATAATTTTTTCGATAAATGGTGCGTCTTCGCCTTCAATCTTTAGACCCAAGACGTTTTCTTGACGACCGCGCAACATTGCTAATAGGCGATGATTTGGCAGTCGAGCAAGGCTTTCGCTATGCTCAAAGTAGTCTTTGAATTTTTCGCCAACTTCGCGCTTTTCTTCGCTCGCAACGCTCGATACGATACTGGCAGTTTTGGCAAAACCACTGCGTAAATTGTCCAACAAGCCCAATGCTTGTGTCCATTCATCAACGATAATCGCTTGTACGCCAGCGAGTTGTTTTTCGATATCGCTAAAATCAACCTCGATTTCATTACCACTGTCATCAGTGATACTTGACTGGACTTGATAGTCAGCCAAGGCATCCGTCGGGGTAATTTCTTGGGTCAAGACCGCTTGTGCAGCAGTATCAAGACCAGCGGCACGAGCTTTGGCAGCAGGTGAACGACGACGCGGACGATATGGCAGATAGATATCTTCAAGCTCAAGCTTAGACGTCGCATTATCGATACGCGTCTGTAGCTCGTCAGTCAGATTGTCCTGTGTGCTTAACAGCTCAGTAATTTTGAGGCGACGTGTTGCCATGTCACGCTCATAATTAAGAGACTTCTCTAAAGCACGCAGCTGCGCATCATCAAGATTCTGAGTCTTTTCTTTGCGGTAACGCGCAATAAAAGGAACCGTCGCGCCTTCATCATAAAGTTTGACAAACGCATTGACTTGAGCAGTCTTAATGCCAAGCGCGCGAGCAAGCTTGTCGTGAATATTCGCGTGTGTGGTTGCATCTAAAACCTGTGCATTTGTCGAGGTTTGAGATGACGTTAAGGTATCAGTGCTACTCATATACGTATCAATCGTTGAGAAATGTAGCTTTGCATTATAGCAAAAGCTGCATGAATAAAAATCCTTTTTATCTTTTCGTTATTTATTGCGTATTTTAGGACGCAAATCGTTCTATATCGCACATCCTATGGACTTGTTAAACAAACGCATACAGCATTTATTATCATGGGTGATGCAATTCTCGGTGCAATCTTATACACTAAAGTATCAATAACACAAATATTGATATGTGCTGACATATTGAACAATAGTTTTTAATTTTATGAAGTGCTTATTCGTAACCAATAATTAAATAATGATAATTAGTGGCAGTGTTTTTGCTCATAGCTATTTACTTGTAGTTTCTGATAACAATAATTTTTATAAAAGGATGCCTGTATGACTGATAACAACAGCCCTGACACGTTGACTCAGCGTATTTTAGTCGTCGATGACGATGCTCGTCTGCGCTCTTTATTGCAACGCTTCCTAGAAGACGACGGCTTTGTCGTTCGTACTGCTCATGATGGCAGTCAGATGGACAAACTCATGCAACGTGAGCTTTTCTCTTTGGTCGTGCTCGATTTGATGCTGCCAGGCGAAGATGGTATCAGTATCTGTAAGCGTCTACGTGAAGACAATGCAGATATTCCTATCATTATGCTGACTGCCAAAGGTGGCGATGCTGACCGTATCGCAGGTCTAGAAGCGGGTGCAGATGATTACTTGCCCAAGCCTTTTAACCCAAAAGAGCTATTGGCTCGTATCAAAGCTGTATTACGTCGTCAAAACCGTGAATTGCCAGGTGCGCCAAGTCATCAAATGGAAGTGGTCGAGTTTGGTCCATGGACACTAGATTTATCGACTCGTACGCTCAAACGCGATGGCAACGTAGTCACTTTGACAACAGGTGAGTTTTCAGTACTAAAGGCGCTTGTACAGCATCCACGTGAGCCATTGACCCGTGATAAGTTGATGAACCTTGCTCGTGGTCGTGAATGGGGTGCGATGGAGCGTTCTATCGACGTCCAAGTATCACGTCTGCGTCGTCTGATTGAAGACAACCCCTCACAAGCGCGTTATATCCAAACTGTTTGGGGCGTTGGTTATGTGTTTGTTCCTGATGAAGCTGAGGTAGAAACCATCAAGAGTGAATAACTTTTGACTGATCTAATTCCTTTTAATATAGGCCGTGTTTGTTTACTCATAAACACGTGCCAATATGATGAGCCTATTTGTGAAAAACCCAATTATTTTTCAAAACATACCCTGCACGTTAGTGACAGGGTTTTTAGGTGCTGGCAAAACCACCGTAATTAATCAGTTACTGGCCACAAAACCTGATGACGAACGTTGGGCTCTATTAATCAATGAGTTTGGTCGTATCGGTATTGATGGCGCACTCCTTGCAAGCTCCCAAGATAACGAGCTTGAGCAAAAAAATATCGCCATTCGTGAGGTCAGTGGTGGCTGTATTTGCTGCACCAGTCAGCTGCCCTTACAGATTGCAATCAGTCGCCTGCTCAGTGAACATCATCCGCAGCGATTACTCATTGAGCCCACAGGTTTGGCACATCCACGTGAGCTGATACTACAACTCAGCGCGCCGCACTGGCAAACTGCCCTACAGATGAATGCGGTGATAACCGTACTGAGTGGCGAGCAGTGGCAACAGATTAAATATCGTGACCATGACGGTTTTCAAGCGCACGTCCGTGACGCCGATGTGCTGATAATCAATCGTTATACCCAATTAAATACTAGCGAAAAACAAACCTTGGTAGAATGGATAACCAAGCTAAATTCGCAAGTAAAAATCATTTGGGCAGCATCAGGACTAACGGCATCTGAGGTAACAGACTCATCAGATGTCCATTCATCAGATAAGTTTGTAGCAAATAAACTTGTAGCAGATGCATATTCGACAACGTTAAACGACCAACTGAATCAGCCCAGCTCTATCATTTCGAATCAACGAAAAGTCAGTATTGCTCATCTTCAAAAATCGATGATTGGTGTACAGTCTCAAGCCAGCTCTTTAGCAACTGTGCCATCATTGAGTGCATCTATAGATGAGACCGAAGCTCAGGCTAGTGCTGATAGTGATCTCCCCTATCGCTACCATGAAGAGCAGCAGGATTTTCAATTGGCTGGATGGCGACTACCTACACACTACATACTAAACGCTGATGATTTACAGAATTGGTTATTAGCCTTGCCAAACTGGCAACGTATCAAAGGCGTGGTACATACTTCTGATGGCTGGATGCAGATCAATTTTAACCCTGGTAGTCTAACTACCAGAACCATCGACCCACAGACTGATAGTCGATTGGAAATTATTTTGCAATTAGACAATACTGTCGATACAAATGCTGTCGACAAAGCTACAGAAAAATTAGAAACTGAGAATGGTGCCAAAGCATCATCGGCCTTGATAGATTGGGAAGAGTGCGATCGCGAACTGATGGCGCTGGTCATATAGCAACAGACAAAAAAAGAGTAGACATTGCTATTCTATCTAGCAATGTCCGCCCTTTTTTTTCAACGCAACTAGGGCGTGTCCTCATTTTAAAAATGGTGATAAAAATGAGATAAATCGCAGTCAAACAAGGAAAATAGCGCAGATAATATCGAGATATTAGTCAGCTATTTGACGACGTTTGGCAAGATTTAGCCATTTTTAACCCATTTAGATAAATATCGATTGAATTGAGGACACGCCCTAACTATTTTTTAACGCAATTGACTGTCTTTACTACCACGACGGTTAAATAGCTCAGCCGCTTTTGCTTCTTGTTCAAGCTCCGTCTGACAGCTAACGCAGTGCTGAATACCGGGCACTGCCAGTCGCCTTGCCTCTGGAATAGGCTTACCACATTCGTCACACAGCTCAGCACTTACACCTGTCGGTAACGAACGTCGCGCTCGCTCCAATGCATCATTTACCGTTGCATCCATCTGTTCGTGCTCAGCACCATCTCTCGACCAGCCACCTGCCATAATCTTATCCTATATTTTATTCATTATAATTAGACAATACAAATGTCTTTAATAACAAATAGATGGGGCTAGCTATGGTTAATTGCAACCTGCAATAGTTTGTAAAACCGTCAATAAAGAATGACGCAATCGATTTACAAACTTTGCTACTAATCTTTAGGTTGTAGCTCAATTACTTGACCGCGTACGCCAATACTTTCGTCACTCATCAGACAGACATAGCCTGCCATGATATCTTCAGGTGTTTTTAAGCTCATAGGGTTTTCACCTGGATACGCATGCGCACGCATGTTAGTGCGAGTACCACCTGGGTTGACACAATTGAAACGTAGATTAGTGGTGTTCTGAGTCTCTTGAGTAAAGATATCACTCATACCTTCTACTGCTTGTTTCGAGAGTGCATAAGCCCCCCAAAATGCGCGAGGATGTGTACCTACAGTGCTAGAGGTGAAAACAACAGACCCATGGTCAGCATCTTTTAATAGCGGCAATAACGCTTGAGTCAGCATAAAAGTCGCTGTGAAATTAACTTTCATCACTTGGGCAAAAGTATCGACGTCATACATCTCAAGCGGCGTCAATTGTCCTAATACACCAGCATTATGTAAGATACCATCTAACTGGCCGACTTCTTTATTGATTAGCCCTTCGAGCTGCTGCATTTCAGCGTAAGTTGCCCCTTCTAGATTCATCGGCAACATAGCAGGCTGCTTACCTCCAAGGCTTTCAATCTCATCGTAGACATATTCAAGCTTGCTACTAGTGCGTCCTAATAATAAAACAGTGGCTCCATAACGCGCATAGGTCAATGCGGCAACACGGCCAATACCATCCCCCGCTCCTGTTACCAAAATAGTCTTACCATCTAGGCAATTACTGGACGGTACAAAGTTACGAATATCATCATGAGTCAAAGGCTGAATAGGACTTTGAACAGTTTGTTTATTGTCTTGTGGATCGACTGGTTGGTTATTATTGTCACTCATGGCATTGCTCACTACTTATCATTAAATCGTTGAGGATATGTGCTTATGGTTGTAAATCTGGTGATATGTAGCAGTCTATAAATACTCAAACTTACCAGACGATAGCAGTAATTTGTTTAACTGCTCAGGCGTATCCGTAATATAGTCGGCGCCCCATTTTTTTAAAGACTTTTGATCTTCAGGTGGAATATATCCATAAGCGGCCAAAATCGTTGGCATGCCAGCGGCGTTGCCAGCTTCAATATCACGCACATGATCACCGACATAGAGCACGCAGCCTGCCGCGCCTCGTGGAATACCCAGTTTTTCCAGCGCCATATACATTGGCTCTGGGTCTGGTTTGGTACGTGATACATCATCTGGACAGACCAAAACCGCACAGCGTTGATCCAGTTGCATCTCACTTAATAGCTTTTCGGCTAAATAACGTGGCTTGTTGGTAACGATACCCCAAGGCACACCTTTTGCTTCAAGCTCAGTCAGCACCGCTTCAAGCGCCTGAAACACGCAGCTATCGACACAAATATCTGCTTCATAATCATCTAAGAACTGCTGACGAAACTCAAGCAACGCTTCCTCGCTGACTTCGAGTTGATCGTTATGTCTTAGCATCAATTGCACCATGGCCGAGGCACCCGCAGAGACTTGCTCGCGGATTTCCGCTTCAGGCGGTGCCTGCCAATCATTTTCGAGACTCATTTTACCAATGATACGAACAAAATCAGCAGCAGTATCGATTAATGTCCCATCAAGGTCAAATAAAACAGCTTTTACAAATTGGGTCATAGTGAATGCTCTTGAGATTGATGACGTGTTTAATGAAAGTATGGCAAATAAACGGACGCTTGCAACATTAAACCAGTGGCTTTTGTACGGCTATCATATAATTAACATCGACATTTTGGGCAAGCCAGTAGCGTTTGGTCAGCGGATTATAATGCAAACCGATAATATCCTGACGAACAAATCCAGTATTAAGGGCCATTTTGTCTAATTCAGCTGGCGTGATAAATTTGGCATAGTCGTGGGTGCCGCGATCAAGCAATCGCAGCACATACTCTGCACCAACGATGGCAAACAGATAAGATTTAGGATTGCGATTAATCGTTGATAACACACAGACGCCACCAGGAGCTAGCAACTCATAACAAGCTTGCACAATCGAGCTAGGATCTGGCACGTGCTCTAGCATCTCCATGCACGTCACCACATCAAACTGACCAGCCTGCGTTTTTGCCAACTCTTCAACAGGTATATGCTGATAACGAAGCGTGCTCTCTAACTGACTTTGCTCTGCATGTAACGCAGCAGCTTTTAGGTTCTCTGTACCTAAATCAATTCCTGTCACATCAGCACCGCGGCGTGCCATAGATTCTGACAATATTCCGCCGCCGCACCCTACATCGAGTATTTTTTTGCCAGCAAGTCCTTGCTCAGCGGTTTTATTAGCAGCGTTTTGATAGCCACGTTTGACGTTTTCTTCTATCCAGTTTAAACGTAATGGATTAATCTCGTGTAGCGTTGCAAATGCACCTTTGTTGCTCCACCACTCACTCGCCAAGTTATTAAATTTTTCGACTTCGCTAGGATCTACGTTGATGATGTTAGACTCTGTACTATTGAAAGCGCTATTGTTATTTTGATCACTCGAAGTTGATGAAGAATTTAAAGCTGGGCTCATGGTATGTTCCTTGATTGTCACTATCGTTATTATCGTTTACAGTGCACGATTATGTGCTTAATATTAGCATGAGAGTAGCAGTTTTGTCGTAAGCACATCGTCACCGATTGTGAATAGGCTTAAACTTTACCCTGTTTTTTGGGCAATATCTTAATATAGAAGAGCTAAATACTTTTGTGACAATATCGCATCCTAATACTTTCGACTATCTTAAATCTTACATAGAAATAAAGTAGACGTTTGAGAAACAGTAGGTTCAGAAAGTAACAAGCAATATACCTTAAATAATAGCTAACAGCTTTACAACTATCGGTTAAGAATGCGATTCACAAGTACATACATTTTACGTTATCATAGTCGATACTTTGCTATTGTTCGATTATACTCGACACTGTCTGGTTTAAACGCTTTAAAAGCTATATATTTTAAAGTGTCACATATTTAAAAACCATATAGACACCAACCTCTAAACCCATTCTAAGTCTCCACACCTCAAGGATAAAGTATGAAACGTGTCATCACACTGACTGGTCTAGCCATGGCCATTGGACTTGCCTCTATGGGCGCACAAGCTGCAGACTATGTCGCTGGAAAAGATTACCGTGTGCTAGACAACCCAGAGAAAATCAGCGGTGATGCTATCATTGTTCGTGAATTCTTTTGGTATGGCTGCCCACATTGTAATGCGCTTAACCCGCACATGGAAAAATGGGCAAAAACCAAAGACAAAGATGTTGCCTTCTTCAAGACACCAGCAGCACTTAACCCTGTTTGGGAAGCCAATGCTCGCGGTTTCTATGCGGCTCAGCTTTTAGGCTTTGAAAGCAAAACTCATGACGCATTATTTGACGCTATCCATAAAGATGGTAAAAAACTGTTTGACCAAGCGTCACTAAGCAAATGGTATGCATCAAAAGGTGTTGATGAAAAGAAATTTAATAGCCTATATAACTCATTTGCTGTTGGCACAAAAATCGGTCGTTCTCAAGAAGGCGCCAAGCGTTATCAAATCACTGGTGTCCCATCTGTCGTTGTACAAGGCAAATATGTGGTAACTGGTGAAAACGCTAAAGTCGCTAAAGTTGTTGACTATTTAGTTGACAAAACTCGCGCTGAAAAGAAATAATTCGAGCCATGAATACTTGAATAACTCACATGACGTACAGCATATCTGTATGTCGTGCACAAAAAAGCCAATCATAAATTGATTGGCTTTTTTGCATCTTAACCTTTTAGCTATACGTCTTTTAATTACTCATTTTTAACTACTAATCTTTCAACTAATAAAATTCTAATTAATAGATTTCTAGCTTGGTATATAGATGTTATTTCTTCAGCTGCGATAAAATAGCCACTTCACGTATATAGCTTGCCAAATCTGCTTTAGATTCTGCTAGCAACTCATCATCTTGCATATGTTTGGCATACTCTATCCACAATAATAACTGATACATACTGTGGTGCTCAGAAGCTTTATATTGCTTCACAAATTGCTTGAGCGTACCTTCATCATTGATATTCAGACGCTCGTACCAGCTCTCTATTTTTGAGACTTGCTCTTTAGGAAAAAAGGCATCAAATAGTGCCTTTATCAGCTCATGACGATTCTCTTCAATCATAAGCTTGCCAACACGTTTGGTCTGACGATTACGAGCATTGGCACTAGTAATATCAGCCAATGCCATTAGCTCAGCCATAAAATAATCACTGGCAGGTAAGGCTTTTAGCTGTTTTTTCGATAAGCTAGCAAGCGGTATCGATAACTGCTGCAAGCGCTCATGGGCTTTTTTGAGTTCTGTGCGCGAGACGCGCATATCCTGTTCTTTCCAGTCGATCATAAAAGCTTTCCAAAATAATAATTAATAAATTAAAGAGTGTCTGATATCACTACCAACGACTTTTTTCGCGGTGTTTTGCCAATACCTTCACGCCTTTAGGCATAGCGTCAGCAAGGCGGCGCTGTAGATGATCAGTGATAAAAACAGAGCGATGTTTGCCGCCCGTACAGCCTATGGCAACTGTGACCGTATGACGATTATTGTGCAAAAACTCTGGTAGCCAACGGGTCAAAAACTTATCAATATCACCCATCATTTCTGCTACTTCTGGATAATCTGAGAAGAATGCGCCTACCTCAGTATCCAGACCTGTCGAGTCACGTAACTCAGGGTTCCAATGCGGATTCGGTAAAATTCTAACATCGAATACAAAGTCAGCATCGATAGGGCTACCGTATTTAAAACCAAAAGACAGTAGATTGATGACAATCTGGTTGTCCATGCCTATGTGTTCACGCAAGCTGTCTTTTAACTGATGGATATTTAGGCTACTGGTATCAATCCTAATATCAGCGTGACCAGCAATTGGCTCTAATAGCTCAACTTCTTTTTTGATAGCAGCGGGTAAATTAAAGGCAATATGCTTAGCGTTATCACTATCAATATCTTGTGACATTAGCGGATGTACGCGTCGCGTCGCATTGAAACGAGCTATCAGCGTACTCTCTTGTGCAGTCACATATAAAATCTGTACCGCATGCGACCCATAAGTTTCCTTGAGAGAAGCATATGTCACTGCAAAGTTAGATAAATCCGCACGTGGCGTTCGAATATCGACACCAAGCGCAATACGATGAATACCGCTTTCATTAACCAGTTTATGAGCAGCATTAGGTAATAAAGATAGCGGTAGGTTATCAATAGAGTAATAGCCTAGATCTTCTAAGATATTCAATACTGAGGTTTTACCAGAGCCTGAACGCCCTGAGACCACCAATATACTGAGCTTATTCGTAGACGTCTGATCCGCTATCGTTGCTACCGCATTACTATTTTGATCCTGACTTACACCCATGATCTACTCATCCAAGTCTATTATATCTAGTCTACTGCTATGTCATAAAAGCTAATTTACCATTACCAACTGATTGTCTAATAAACGCGCTCGTCCTAGCCACGCTGCGACTAAAATAACGATATTTTTGTTTTCTATATTAAAGGTTGTAGAGTCGCTCACAACAGAACCTAACTCATCAGTCTTTATTTCCAGATAATCAATAATAAAACCTGCGTCACTAATACGTGTCCGCGTATCTACTAATAGCTTATCAAATGCTTGCTGACTAAGAGCCGTACTTTTCAAACTCTGCGCTAATTCTTGCAATGCTTGATGTAATACAGGGGCAACTTGACGCTCATTTGCACTTAAGTATTGATTGCGCGATGATAGCGCCAAGCCATCATCAGCACGAACAATAGGCGCACCAATGATATTAATAGGATAACTCAAGTCACGTACCAACTGCTTAATGATAGCAAGCTGCTGATAGTCTTTTTGTCCAAATACTGCCACATCTGGTTGTACGATATTGAATAATTTAGCGACAACAATACCAACACCATCAAAGTGTCCAGGACGTGATTGACCACATAACTGATTGGCAATAGCACCAGCCAATACAGCAGTAGGTGGTGGTAATACTGGATACATTGCATCAATACTAGGTGCAAACACGTAATCTGCATCCACTGTCGCAAGCTTTGCCACATCTGCATCTAGCGTACGGGGATAGCTATCAAAATCTTCCCCAACGCCAAACTGAGTAGGGTTAACGAAGATACTGACCACCACTACATCTGCATGCTGCTTGGCAATTTTTACTAGCTCAAGATGACCGTCATGCAGATTACCCATCGTTGGTACTAACGCAATGCGCTGCTGACGGCCTTGTTTGTCACTTTGCTGACCACGATAAGGCTGCAGCGCTTCACGTAGTGACGAGATATCATGATAAATAATTGGAGACATGATTATTTTTCTTCTATTCAAACGTTCTGTTGTTCAATAGCTTCAAAATCAGCTAAATTGGTGCTGCTCAGTCGGGAAGCTACCTTCGCGTACTGACTGCTGATAGAGCGCAAAAGCACCTTCGATACTGTGTGCACTATTGCGATCATCTGTCAAAAAGTCATGGATAAAACGTGGCACTCGGCCATGCGCCATACCTAGCATGTCATGCATAACCAATACCTGACCATCAGTGTCTGCTCCAGCACCGATGCCGATGACTGGCACAGCAACAGCTTCAGTAACGGCTTTTGCAAGCGCCGCTGGAACACATTCTAATACTAGTAACGCAGCACCAGCATCGACGACTGCCTTGGCATCAGCAAGCAGTTTATTAGCCGCCTCATCACCGCGGCCTTGAATTTTATAGCCACCAAACACGTTCACAGACTGCGGGGTCAAACCAAGATGTATACAAGTTGGTGTGCCTGCTTGTGCCAAGGTCGTTACCAATTCACAAAGCTCACTGCCGCCTTCGATTTTTATCACATGCGCCCCTGCTTGCATCAGCGTGCGGCTATTAGCAACGGCTTCTGGTAGTGTCACATAACTCATAAACGGTAGGTCAGCCAATATCAGCGCGTGTTTGTTGCTACGGGCAATATTGGCAGTGTGATAAGCCATATCATTGACTGTTACAGGTAATGTTGAGTCATGGCCTTGTACAACCATGCCCAAGCTATCCCCAATCAGAATCGTGTCAATTTCGGCTTTTTCCATCATTCGTGCAAACATCGAGTCATAGCAGGTCAAGCAAGTGAACTTGGTACCGTCTTTTTTAAACTTATTTAACGTAGATAATGTCGTCATATGACCCTCAATTAATCTGCAATGCCTTTGATTATCAATACTGCTACTATTCTAGCTGTGATCGAGATGTCTTAAACCAATCTCCCATCACTTAGCATCATTTACTTATAATCAATCGCTTGATAGTAATGTTAAACCTGTCCAATCGCGACTTTGTGCATAGTCACTTATCGACTTACCTGCGATGGTTAAATTTGGTGCCAACTCTCGCAGTGGTATTAAGACAAAATTGCGCTCACTTAAGCCAGCGTGCGGTATTGTCAGTGTTGGATCAGTAATCTGTATCTCACCGTATAGCAAAATATCAACATCCAGACTACGTTCACCCCAACGGCGCAAACGTGCCCGCTTGGCCATGCTCTCTAACTGCTGACAAAAAGCAAGCAACTCGTAAGGGGTAAGTGTCGTCTCAAAACCAGCTACTGCATTAACAAAATCCGGCTGATCTTGCGGACCCATCGGTGCTGAAGCGTAAAAAGAAGATACACTTACTTCACGTACCTGCTCATGTGCTCGCATTACTGCAAGCGCCTGCTGTAAATGATCAGTAGGCGAACCCAGCTCATTAGCGAGGTTGCTACCCAAGCCCACATAACAGGTAACCCAGTTACTATTATCTGTACTGTTATCCATATTATGCGCTTTCAGTACTAGGCTGACGGCGGCGGCGCTTCGATGGTACAGGGCCTTTACTATCAGTGACTTTCACAGCAGGCATCTGATCATTCGTATCTTGCTTCGCTTTAGCAGCCTTTGCAGTAGTTGCTTTCACCGATTTTTTGGCTCTCGCAGGTGCAGCAGTTTTTGTCGCGTCTTTGCTATCTACTGCCTTGCTAGCTACTTCCTTTACACTTTTAGTATCGCTTTTATCAGTTGATTCAACTGCAGGTTTAGGCGCTTTTTTCGCATACTTCGCTGCTGGCTGTGCTTTGCTATTACTACCCTTCTCATCGCTATTGCCTTGTACTTCGATATTGCTCGCACTATCTACAGTAGGTTGACG
Source organism: Psychrobacter nivimaris (assembly GCF_043419765.1). Taxonomy (NCBI): domain Bacteria; kingdom Pseudomonadati; phylum Pseudomonadota; class Gammaproteobacteria; order Moraxellales; family Moraxellaceae; genus Psychrobacter; species Psychrobacter nivimaris. Next base: position 411,570 of record NZ_JBHOFX010000003.1, read on the forward strand.
ACGGCGACGCTTATGCGGGATCGGCTCGTTATTCATACTGACTAACGCAGGTGATCTTGCGATCGAGCGAACTGGTCTAACCTGATTAGCTGACGCTTGAGCTTCTGGTTGGTCAGTATTAGACGGCTGAACGTTATTTGAGCGCTCAGCTTTAGCCGCTTGCTTTGGTGCATCTTGATTGGTTGATGCTTGCTTTCGTACAGGTGCTTTGCTGCGCTTCGATGTATCATCAGCTGACAGTTGCTTCTGCAATGGTGGCACTACGTTCTCGTGCTCGATAACAAATAATGGCTTAGGCTTTGCCTGTTGACTTGCCGATTGCTTGTTATTGGCAAGAGACAACTGCTGTAGCTGAGCAAGCTCATTATTGTCTTGCTCTACTTGCTGCACGTTGTGTCTGCTACTGTCGTTGCGGCCAGCTTTAGACTGGCTGGCAGCGCGGCGGCGACGGGCTGGAATATTTGACGAATCATTTACCATTGTTTGATCATTTCTACCTTTTTCAGCACGGTCATCGGCTTTATTTTGCTTTGTACTGTTCTGATTAGGTGTTGCGTTATCAGTAGTCTGTGTTTTTGATTCTTGACGATTACGTCCGCGCCCACGTTGCCCTTTTTTATAAGCACCTCGGCGAATATTTTCGTCAAATTCATCAATCGCCTGCTGTTGCTCTTGTTCAGACAAGGTTTGATACGTCTGCCACCAGTCACCCATATCGTTGGTTGACTCTGATAGCGGATGCTCAGCATCGCCACATTGCTCACGCAATAACAAAAAGTCAAAGCCAGCACGGAAACGTGGATGCTCAGATAGCTGAACGATTTGCTTGCTACGTGGGGCTGCAAGTTTCGGCTGCAATATCCAGATATCACGGATGAATTGCTCAGCAAATTTCGGAATAGCGGTTTTGATACGCTGACGGTCGATGACTTTACCAGCAGCATGCATTTGCGCTTCGGCAAACGGCATATTGCGTTTCTTGGCTTTTGCTAATTGATGTAGGTAATTTTCCCACAGTAAGGCAGCATAGAAGAACGCAGGGTTGATGCTCTTGCCCGCTGCAATACGCTTATCAGTATTGATAGCTACCTGATTGACTAAAGCACTTGGCTCAGATGGTGGATAGATAATGAGACTATCAATCGCACCTGATTCAAACAATAGCGGCAATAAGGGTACTAAATAGCCACCAGTAAACATCTTTTGCGTTTCATCATAGAGACGATGCGGTGATATTTGCTCAAGCAGCGCCCAGTTCCCGTCATTGAATTGAGCAGACAACGCTTCATCAAACTCAAAACCCAACTTGGCTTTGAAACGTAAGGCACGTAACAAGCGCACAGGATCTTCTTCGATACGTACTGGCGCATTGCCCAATAGACGAATGATTCTGTTATCAATATCATCAAGCGCGCCGCAGAAATCATGGACGATGCCTTTGAGCGGTTGATAATAAAGCGCATTAATAGAGAAATCGCGACGGGAGAAATCTTGTTGGATATCGCCCCAAACATTGTCGCGCAGAATCATACCGTCTTGATTGGTATTAGCATCACTGGTTGGTGGACCACGGAAAGTAGCAACTTCGATCAACTCGCGACCTGAATATACATGCGCTAACTGGAAGCGGCGACCAATAATGCGGCAGCGCTTGCCAAAGACATCTTTAATCTCATGCGGCTTGGCATCGGTGACGGCATCAAAGTCTTTCGGGCGCAGACCTAGTAAAGTATCGCGCACACCACCACCGACGATATACGCATCAAACCCAGCACGGGTCAATGTGGCGATCACTTCAGTAATGGAATTGGGTAATTCAGATTTGTTCAGTTCTAACTGCTTGGCGGCACGCTCGGCCATGCATCTACTCCTCGCCGGTATTCTTTAACTACCCCTGAATAACACAGCGTTTATCAGGCGGATGTACCCGCTAGTTTAACAAATTTTGGACCTACTGGGGGTGTTATGACATTTACTTACATGCTATTTTGTCAATATTGGGGTTAATTAATGCAAAACACCCTCATTAATCGCGCACGCTTAAACGTCTTTGGTTTTTCTCGACTGTTTTTGCACCGATACCTTTCACTTTTGCTAACTCATCCACTGTCTTAAAATCGCCAAACATATCACGATATAAAATTATCGCCTGCGCTTTACTACTGCCGATACCATCTAACGAAACCAGCTCGCCTTCATTGGCTCGATTGATATTGATAACTTTCTGCTCACGCGCTTGTGTGATAGCTTGTTCTTTTGCGATTAAATACTCATAGGCACGTTTAGGGTCGTCAAAACAAGGATCTGCATTTGCATTACTGAGTGCGACCACAGATAATAGCAGACTAAAAGCGGTGGTCGTCAGTAAGCTGACAAATGAAAATTTACGATGAGCGTTCATGTTGTTTCGCCGCTTCCCACAGTGCATCCATTTCTATTATATCGCTGTCTTCAATACGCTTGCCAGCGAGTTCTAGCTGCTCCTCAATATAACCAAAGCGTGACTTAAACTTGTGCACGCAGGTTAAGGTAGCCGCTTCTGCATCAAGGTTTAGTTTACGTGCAACATTTACGAGTGCAAATATACAGTCGCCTAATTCTTTTTCGACCTCTCTGATGTTAGCTTTGACCTCAGCTGTAGACTTATCTGTTAGCTCATGTTTTAGCTCAGCAACCTCTTCGTCTAACTTGTCTACAGCACCTGCAATACCTTCCCAATCAAAACCCAACTTTGACGCTTGCTTTTGTACATCCTGCGCCTGCATCAATGCGCTACCCGCTTTGACTTGGTCTAAGCGACGCTTGGATTTACCACGTGCTTCACGTGCCTGCTGCTCCTCAAGCTTGATTTCGTCCCAGCGTACTTTTACTGCCGCATCGTCTTTGAGCGTTTCGGCTTCAAAAACATGTGGATGACGACGAACCAGCTTCTCTTGCAAAGTACTGATAACATCATTCATATCAAAGCGCCCTTGCTCCGCATACATCTGACAATGAAACACCACTTGCAGCAGCACATCGCCAAGCTCACCTTTGATGTCCTCATCATCATCGCTTTGTACCGCTTCGCCTAGCTCATAAGCCTCTTCGATGGCATACGGAATAAGGCTATGGTTGGTTTGCTTTTTGTCCCACGGACAGTCTGTCCTTAGTCGTGCCATCAACGCTAACAAATCATCAAGCTCGCCAGTGGCGTCTGGCGTTCCTTGTACAGGCTTAGGCACGGTAATTTTATTGTCTGAAATACTCATAAGGGCGGCTCTTATCGTTTTATATGTTGTTTGATGATTCGTCTAATAGTTAGTGTATCATTGAACACAGCTTGGCTTATAATTGTGCTACTGACGTTTTTATTTTACCATCGCTCATGCGCGAGGAACTTTATCATTATGTCCACTTCTGCGACCACCAGCTATCAACCAACCGCAAAATTCGACCCTGTTACTATCAGCTCATTTAAAGCTTATGATATTCGGGGTGAGCTTGGGGTTAACCTCGATGAAAATATTGCCTACCGTATCGGGCGCGCGTTCGCACAGATTTTATATCAGCGTTATCAGGCAGCGGCTCAAACCCAAGTCGATGATATGGCAACTCTAAAACCTGCTATCGTTATCGGGAGTGATATTCGCCACTCTAGTGAGCAGTTAAAGCAAGCAGCTATCACAGGTATGATGGATGCAGGCGTTGATGTGATTGACTTGGGTATGAGTGGTACTGAAGAAGTATATTTTGCCACCAGTCACTATCAGGCGTTAGGTGGTATCGAAGTGACTGCCAGTCATAACCCTATCAATTACAATGGCCTAAAACTGGTTAAAGAACATTCAAAACCAATCAGCGCTGATGATGGTTTGGCAGAGATTCAAGCACTGGCAGAATCTGGGCAATTCACTACGGACAACCAAACGGGCAAATTACAGTTATTGACGGATAAAAGCGCGTACATCGATCATGTCATGACTTTTATCGATACTGATAAACTAAAACCACTTAAACTGGTCGTTAACTCAGGCAATGGTAGTGCAGGTCCTGTGGTCGATTTATTAATCGATAAATTAGCACAAGCAGATGCACCGATTGAAGTGATTAAATTGCATCATACACCGGATGGTAGCTTCCCCAATGGCATCCCCAATCCAATGATTGAAGCCAATAGAGTAGCTACCCAGCAAGCCGTCTTGGAAAACAACGCGGACCTTGGTATTGCTTTTGATGGTGACTTTGATCGCTGCTTCCTATTCGATGAACGAGGTGAGTTTATCGATGGTAGCTATATCGTAGGTATGCTCGCTCAAGCTTTTTTAAACAAATATCCGCGTGAATCAATCGTCTATGATCCACGAGTGATTTATAATACCGAAGCAGTGATAGAGGAACATAATGGTAAGGCTGTCATCAGTAAATCTGGACACTCATTTATTAAGCAAATCATGCGTGACTCAGGTGCTGTATATGGCGGTGAAATGTCTGCCCATCACTATTTCCGCGACTTCTTCTATTGCGACAGTGGCATGATTCCATGGTTACTGACCATTGAGCTGTTGTCTATCACCGGTAAAACCTTATCAGAATTGGTCACAGGCTATATTGCCGCTTATCCTAGCTCAGGCGAATTAAACTTTCGTCTCACAACCCATGATGCACCGGCTATCATCAGCGCTATTGAAGAGAAGTTTAGTACGCAAAGCACAGTTAAATCGACACTCGATGGTTTAAGTCTGAATTTTGGTGACTGGCGCTTCAATCTACGTGCATCGAATACCGAACCGCTTATCAGATTGAATATCGAAAGTCGCGGCGATCAACCGTTACTGGCTGCTAAAACTCAAGAGATACAGCAATGGCTAGCAACTCAAGGTGCCATACCGGCATAAAGTTATTAACCCCAGTAAGATGATCCTGATTGTCAGTCGAAAAAGGCTCGCTAATGAGTATTAGCGAGCCTTTTTCTATTCATAGAAAACCTTAAATCAAACTATTTGGTTCGACCAATACCCATATAGTCACCTACTAAGCTATTAATTTGCGAGCGTGTCAGGGCATTTTGCGCATCAAATACTGGCATGGCTTGTTGATTGATTTTGCCAATATCCAATTGATCTCGTGGTGACCAACTAACAATAAAAATAGCATGGGTATCGCAAAGCTGTTGATAGGGACTAGTAATCAGCTCAAGCAATGGCTGTTGCTGATAGAGCTCGGCAAGTTCATGCTGTGCCTTATCGCTATAAACCAGTGTGCGAATATTATAAGACCACAGTAATGCTAACAATGGATGGATAGCTGAACCAGCAGTACGTCCTGAGCCTGACTTATAACTACTGCCCCAAATCATGACTGTTTTATTATCAATGAACCCATCAAAATACTGCCAGAATTTACGGAATATCAGCTCTTTTTGATCTTCATTAATATGCACAATAGATTGTAATAGAGGCATATCCAAACTGTGTGTGCGGCTTGATTGTTGCAATTTAGCCAGCTCAGTGGGCAAAGTATTACCACCGAAGCCCCACCCTGCTTTTAGATAACTGCTACCTACCCGCTCATCCAATCCCATAATGCGACTGACTTGACTGATATCGACATTTTGACTATCAGCCAAACGTGACATTTCATTCATAAAGCTCACTCTAGTCGCTAGCATCGCCATGATACTACTGCGAGCAAACTCTATCGTGGCGATATCAGCATGATGAGTAGCTTGTGCATGCTGCATCAAAGGCTTCAATACATTCAAGTGCTGACTGCTACTTGCTGTCTTTTCACCCAGTAGCCATAACGAAGGGTTCAACATCGAGCTATAAGCATCACCGTCTTGTAAGAATACAAATGGCACATAATAGACCCAAGCACGTTGTAAACGCTGAGCCAAATCAGCTACATGGCCTAATTGCTCAATGCCGCTCATAATCACAGGTAGCGCCTGCTGATGGCTTTGATTAAACGCGGTAATCCAACTGTCTTCTGTCCATGCTAGCTTGACACTATCTAAAAACAACCAATAAAGCGTCACCGTACTTTGAACATCAGTTTTGTCATGGCCTACTGCTTCATAACCTTTTATTAGCATATCGGCACTAGCTAGTAGGGCTTTACTAATAATAACCTGCTGCTGCTCATACATTTGCCATAAGGCTTGCAGATGATGCTCAAAACCATACTGTTGTATCTGCTGCGTCAGTAGCATCTTGTCTGCATAAAGATGTACACACTGACCGAGACTTGCCAGCACCACTGCACTGGTAATCGCCTCTATGCTGTGACCAATAAGCACACAAACTGTAGAATCAGTTAATTGGTTTGGTTCAGATTCATTATTGTATTTATTCATATGGCTACCATCTAGAGCCGTCTCCATGAGCGTGCTTTCCTATATTATTGACACACCATTATCGCTAGGATAGCTGTTTGATACGCTGTAGTAATTGGTCAGTAGACGTATCGAATAGACCTTGAGAATCTTTCTGCACGTGCTGCATAGCATGGTGTACGGAGTCTGCCATTTGTTTGCCCATCTCGACGCCCCATTGATCAAACGGATTGATATCCCAAATGCTGGCCATGACATAGACCTTATGCTCGTAAAGCGCTATCAATGCGCCTAAGCTATGCGGTGTCAGCTCATCAATCAGTAATGTGGTTGACGGTTGGTTACCACGGTAGTACTTATATTTGTCCGCATGAGATACTGTCTGTGGATTGACCAGATCTGTTACAGCAGCATTGCCAAATGCCAATACTCGACTTTGCGCCAAACAATTTGCTAAAGACAATTCGTGCTGTTGCTGCAATGAGGAGTTTCGCGCCTCATCACCGTAGCGACGTACACAAGCAATAAAGTCACAGGAAACCTGCTGCGTGCCTTGATGTAGCAGCTGATAGAATGCATGCTGCGCATTTGAGCCGATTTCACCCCATAGAATTGGGCAAGTATCATAGTCAATATGATCCCCATTTCGAGTAACGGACTTACCATTACTCTCCATCTCTAGCTGGGTAAGATAACTTGGTAAATAGCCTAGCCTGCCATCATAAGGCAATACAGTGTGCGCATTTACTTGTAAAAAAGTACTGTTCCAAACAGCAAGTAAGCCTAGCAATACGGGTAAGTTATCAGCAAAGTCAGCCTGTAAAAAATGCTCATCCATACTATGAGCACCGCTTAATAGCGCCTTAAAGCCATTCATACCGATACGAATAGCAATGGCAAGGCCAATTGCTGACCATAAAGAGAAGCGACCGCCGACCCACTCCCAAAGCTGCAACTGATGCTCAGGATGAATTCCCCAAGCACTCATTTTTTCACTATTGGCTGAGATGCCGATAAAGTGACGACGCAATACACTATCTTCTGTACCTGCACGGAGTTTTGCCGTCGCAAGTAGCCAAGATAATGCTGTCTTGGCATTTGATAAAGTGTCAACCGTACCAAAGGATTTGGAAGAGATAATAAATAGTGTGGTCTCAGGATTTAAATGCTTGAGCAAATTATCAAGTTGCGTACCGTCCATATTGGAGACAAAATGCACCTCAATACTGGTATCTGCCCACTCGTCGAGCGCTGTAGTCGCCATGAGTGGGCCTAGATCAGAGCCACCAACCCCAATATTGACAACATCTGTAATCGCCTTGCCCGAAAACCCGCGCCACGTGCCATTGCGCACGCGCTCTGAGAGGCGTGTTACTTGTGCCAAACTATGATGTACATCAGCGACGATATTTTGTCCATCGACTTGTAATGTCGCTGCCGCTGGCAATCGTAATGCTGTGTGCAATGCAGCACGCTGCTCGCTAGTATTTACCATCGCCCCTTGTAGTAACGCATCAATACGAGCATCCAGCTCACAGCTATCAGCCAAACTCAGTAAGTTAGACAATACTGCCTGATCGATACGCTGCTTACTAAAGTCCATATACAGCGCACCAACCTGCACGCTAAAATGCTTAGCACGCTTATCATCTTGCGCGAATAGCTGTGCAAGCGACCAAGGATGCTTTGCAAGCGTTTGTAGTTGCTGCCAGTATTTAGAATGTCGAGCACTACTATATGCCTTATCGCCTTTTATCTCATTCATCAGCTACTCATCATCTGCTAATTGCTGCTCGGCAAAGTAGATGAACGCCTGCATATACGAGCGCATATCGCCTGCATCGTAGCTATCACCACGCATAGTTGTGACATGGACACCATATTCACTAATGAGCGCATCAATCGCATCTGTCAGCTGAATCTCACCGCCAACTGAAGCTTTAGTATTGGCTAAGTAATCAAAGATATGGTTACTAAATACATAGCGCCCTACCACAGCCAGATTGGAAGGAGCATCAGCTAAATTAGGCTTTTCTACAAAACCAACCACTTTAAAGCTGGCATTAGTATTTATTTCTTCATCAATGTCATTAGTATTGCTGAGCTTTTCATCTAGTCGAGCGATACCATACTTATGTACGTCTTCATCCGCTACTTGTTCAACCAATATCTGTGAATGACCATCGGTAGCAAAGGCATCTAACATAAACGCCAAATTGTCAGCTGACATATCAGTAGTAAAAGGATCAAGCACGACATCAGGTAACAATACGGCAAAGTCATGCTCACCAATGATTGGTCGCGCTGCCAGTACTGCATGTCCCAAACCTAACGCCTTACCTTGACGTATCATCGACACAGTCACATCTTCTGGCAACCAATTTAAGCTATCAGCCAACTCATCTTTGCCTTTATGACGCAATTGGTTATCCAATTCCGCATTGATATCGAAATAGTTTTCTATAGCGCTTTTTTGCGCATGACCGACCAAGACAATATGCTTAATACCGGCAGCGATAGCCTCTTCGACCACGTAGTGAATAGCAGGGCGATTGCCAAGCGGCAACAACTCTTTTGGCACAGATTTCGACAATGGCAGCATACGGGTGCCAAAGCCTGCGACAGGAATAACAGCGTGAGTGATTTTTTTCATAGTTTTTTAGTTATTTTAAGAAGGTGGGTAGGAATGAGTCAATCATAACGCATTATTAGGCAGCTGTAACGCCATACGACTTAAGAGACATCATAGCCATTCGGGTTCATGCTCTGCCAATGCCATGTATCTCGACACATATCAGCAATTGATAGTTCAGCTTGCCACCCTAACAGTGTTTTCGCTTTATCGGCACTGGCATAGCAACTGGCGATATCCCCTGCACGACGTTCTACAAACTGATAAGGAATGCTCTGACCAGATACATCAGAAAATGCAGATGCCAATTCTAATACAGAAGTACCTTTGCCAGTGCCTAAGTTGATAGGTAAAAAGCCTACTGAGTTCTTTTTTGCCGTATTATCTTCATTTGGTCTGGTTTGTTTATCTAGATAATTTAGTGCAGCCACATGACCTTGAGCTAAATCAGTAACATGAATAAAGTCACGTACACCTGTTCCATCGACAGTAGGATAGTCACTACCAAAGATACTGAGCTTGTCAAGTTTGCCGACGGCCACTTGAGAAATATAAGGCATCAAGTTATTAGGAATGTCATTGGGGTCTTCGCCAATTTGTCCTGATGGATGTGCGCCTACTGGATTAAAATATCTAAGAGCAATCAGGTTCCAGCTGTCATCAGACACAGCTAAGTCTTCTAATATATGCTCGACGGTCAGCTTACTCTGACCATAAGGGTTGGTACAAGAACGCTTTGATTTCTCATCGATAGGCAGAATTTCAGGGTCACCATAGACAGTGGCAGATGATGAAAAAACGAAGTTTTTCACATTATACTCTTCCATAATTTCTAACAAGGTTATGGTGCCGCTGACATTATTATTATAATACAGCAATGGCTTTGCTACTGACTCCCCAACTGCTTTTAACCCAGAAAAGTGAATCACGCCAAAGAATTCGTGCGAAGCAAAGACCTCTCTGAGTAACTCAGGATCTCGTATATCCCCTTCGATAAACTCAATTGTCTGTCCAATAAGAGTAGAGACACGGTTAATCGCTTCACGGCTACTATTAGATAAGTTATCGTATACAACAATATCATAGCCTGCTTCGTGTAGTGCTATACAAGTATGCGAACCGATATATCCAGCACCGCCTGTAACTAATATTGTATTTTTCATAAATTTCTCAGGCACAAAAAAAGACACCTTTATGATAGAAGTGTCTTTATGTTATACCAAGGAATGGTTAAAGATACAATAAGATAGTACTATTTCTAATTAAACTTAGTATTGTCAAAATACCAATTCATTGAAACACAGGTGAAAAAATATTTTTAATTTCATTTAAACATTTATGCACCGTTATAGTCTTCTTATCTATAGTATATGTTACAACCCAAGTTGTATTTTTATGATATATATCTTGGTGTTTTTGATTAAAACGCCAATTAAACTTATTACCAGTTGATAAAGCAATTACCTTTTTACCCAATCCCCCACAAATATCTAATAAACTATTGGGCGGAGTAATTATCAGATCACAGCATTCTATTATTGCTGCAATATTTTCAATATCATTCTTTCTATCTATTCTTGGCTCATATACATTAATGTTGTTGAACCCCAATATACCAATATTTACATATAAAAAATTATCATAAACTTCGAATATTTTATGATAATTTTTGGCAGAAAATATATTAGCTATTCTCTCAGGAGTATTTATTTCTGTACCCGTACAAACACCTATAATTTTATCTTTATCAAAACTATTAAATAACCCAAACCAATAAGCTTTTAGGTTTTCATCAGCCGCTAACGATACATAAATTTTCTCTAGGTCATGTCTAAAATATGAGAATAAATCTTGAGCCGGTACCATAACGTGATGGTCATTCAAAAAGTCATCTTGATTCATATAGACAAAATCAGGATTAATTCTTGTAAATAGAGCTATCAACCTCTCATCACAAACTATAGTTATTTTTAAGAAATTCTCAGTAAGATACTTAAAAATTAAAGATTGTTTAACTTGGTCACCAATCCCGCCTTCCATTATCACTGTAATTTCTTTAGAATCTAGATGTAATGAATAATGACTTCCATTATCGATCAAATTGCAACTAAAAGGTCTAAAGTGCAATAGCTCCCATGCTTCTTGCAATCTGTGTGAGTGAAGTAGGTAAATATATTTAGCTTGGTTCCAGCCAGCCTTGTCATTAGTTTCTAAGTCTAATATTTCGGTATAACGACCCAAATCCATATATAAATAACTTAGATACTTATAAGCTCTCTTGGCATCCAACTCTATCAACTGCTTAAGTAATTTCTCAGCAGTATTAAAATCTCTGACTCCGTAAGCTGCTATTGCTGCATTAAATATTAAGCTGCTATCTTTAATAAAAATAGTACTATATTTTTTATAATATATAGTATAAGAGCGATTTTTTATAAGATTACTTTTAGCTAACAAGTTCTTTTCACTCAGAAGCAAGTTTTCTCTTAGTACATTTTTATAAAAGTTAGTTTTAGAGGTATTACAGTGTACTTTTATACTTTCCTGCCACTGATTGACTGTTATAGATTCCTTTACATCAGAGTTATTAAATAATAAACCAAAATAAGTATCGAAAACCTCAAAATCTTTATTTTTACTTTCTTTCAAAAATGACTGAAACTCTTTGTATAAATTTCTATTTTTCATAGCATAATTGATACAGCTTTCAAGATCTTTAGAGTGAGTACATATTGGTAGAGGAAGGTTAGATGATTTGATAATACCCTCCACTTTATGAGAGTTGGAAGGCAATGCAACAAAGGGCTTACCGCCCAATCCACTAAGGTAAATCGAGTGATATCTAGGTGCTATAATTAAATCTGCTGTTTGAAAATTAGCGACTGTATGCTGCCACTGATTGTAAGCTTCACTATTCTGTAATGGATAGTATGAAACATCATAGTCAGTTCGGACTTTGCTTACGATGGGATAGATAACTGACTCTACATGGGGATGCCAGTCATTTACAATTACCTTTGAACAAAAATCTATACTAATCTCATCACTGAAGTCAGCATTTACTATACTATCAACTGTTAGCCTACAGTCGATACCTTTACTACGCAGATACTCATATGACAGCTGCTCTCTGACAGCTAAATCAGTCAAGCTTTTAAAAACATCATCAAAACCGTCTATCTCTTGTATAGTAGCATTAATTAAGAAAACAGGTTTATTGATACTTATTGCAAATTCCGCTATAGCTAGTAAAAACAATCCTCTATTATGATGTAAAGTACCTTCACCATTTATTATAACTCCATCACATAAGTGAACGCCGTTTGCTATCTCACTACTTTGTATAAACTCAAGAGAAGATACACGATCCCCTTTCCAATACTGTTTAATTTCAGAATTGCTATAAGTTTTTACTTTTATATTTCTACTAAATAAAGATGTTAAGTGAGCATAGCATACTCCAATACAACCGATATGAGGGTCAATTGCTGTATAGTTGAGATAGATAATACTATTCATTAGAGAGACCGAAGCTATGTAATCTTGTGTTCAACTCGCTAACTAATGCTTCTTTGTCACCCTTATTTGGGACATCTACAATAATCATTGAGCTATGCCATACATCAGTAGAGTCATTATCAATTTTTCTCCACAAAATCTGTGAAGAGTTGGAAAATAACCAAGTATTCACTCCTAAGGCACCAGCTAGTTCTGCAACTGTCGTAGCAGGCGCAATAACTAAGTCTAGGCACATCATTAAAGCTGCTACATCGTCTAGATCATTATATTGATCAATATCAGTAAAGTTAATCATCTTCCCAGGAAAGCGCTCTTCAATCCACTCTAACTCTTCTGCACAATCATCATATTGTAAGTTAATAAACTGTATTGAATCATTATGAAAAATAGGAGCTAATTGCTCAATATCTAAATAATGCTCCATACGGGTAAAGTTAGTAAGGCTACTTCTCCAATTTAATCCTACTAGTTTTTTGCCAGATATTTTATAGGATTGTAAACGTTGCTTATATTTATCAATTAAATCAATATCCGCATATAGATATTTATTACCTGTAAAGTCTGCATAAGTGTCTCTAAACTTTCCCATGAAATCAGTTACTAGAAATACTTTACTGTAATTATCTAATTCTTTGAAAGCATTATTATCTAAAATGGTCGTAAGCGTCGTAGAGGGCAGTTGATCATAATCACCTACAGGATATCTTTCACTAAAACCTCTTGTTCTTCGAATAGGCAAAAAATCTATATTTTTGAATGATCTACTAAGTAAGTTATATAATCTGTAATCACATGAGATGGTAAACGGCTTAGATGAATAAGCTTTTTCAAGTTCGCTATAGATAGACATAAATCTAATCTCGTCACCAGGACCATAGACTGCTAGTATCAGACTATTATCTTCAGCTCTAATATCAGAAATATTATTGGCTTCTCTAAACTTTCTTCCTAATAAAAAAGCAATATCATTGGTAAAGTTTTCATTGATATAACATTCATATGCCCTACCAATCTTACCTTTCTGTTGTAAGATCGGCATACTAAATGTAGAATTTAGTTTCATACCTATGTTAATACAATAATTTATGTATTCTTCTGCTTTATCAAAAGCGCCAATAAATATATTCAGGCGTATCAACTGTTTTATAATAAACTCACTCGTATTGAACCTTGAGTAGCTTTCGAGGATATCTATAGCTTCTAAATCTTTTCCCTCAGAATGTAAAAAATCGGTATATACCTTTAGTAGTTTATCAGGTCTAGTATTTTTAGAATTGTACAATTCCAAAAACAGTTTTTTAGAAGCTATGTAATCTCCATGTTCGATCAATCCCATTAAACGAGATATAGACTTATCTGTGCTGAGATATACAGTTGAACCTATTAAGTCAAACCAAGTAGAACTACGACCAACCATGACTCTATACTTAGATATTAGTTCAGGATTCAATTTGGTAGAAAGTAGTACATAATCTATAATACATGGTATAGAATAATTACTTAGAATATATTTATTATCTATATATTGATTCAATGCCTTTCTATTATTTTTTTCTATATCAATCATCATAGACATTAGACTAACACCTAACGACTGATTGAAGTTAAAAGTATTATATAAAGTCCTCGAAGCAGTATTGAGGTAGTTTATTTTGTTTATCGTGCTGTCTGGTAATCGTAACAGTTCTTCAATAGTTTTTAATAATTGAGAGAAATCACTTCGTGAACTAAAAAATTCTAATTTGCTTACAAGTAACTGTCGCTTCTGATTATTCCACTCTTCTAACTTTCTATCTTCAGAATCAACTTCAGAATTCGTCTCTTTTACATTATTTTCATTCGCATTATACAAATCATGAGATATGAGTTCAGATTCTGCAAAAAACTCTTGGGCCTCTATCAAACTTATACTTTTCTGTTTAGGAAAAAAAGCTGATATCAATTTATTTAAAAACAAGCTATCTAACTGGCTCTTAATAGAAAATAAAAAATCAATAAAAACATCTTGATCGCAGACACTCATAATACTAATTAGGAAGTCTTGTCTTTTTTCTAAAGACACCTTACCCCAAGTATAATTGAGTAAAATTGCATCTATTTCAAAAGGCTTGAAATAGATAAACATTTCTTTATACAGTTTACTATCGCAAGTTGCAAGGTTCCTCAATGTATGTTGAACCGTTAACTGCAAGGAAGGCTCCAAACCCTCATCCAACTCACCTTGATAATCAGCTTTATATGTTAGCTGCAGCACTTCACTACGTATCTTATGGATAGTAGTAATCAAGGGGTAGATATTATTTTCAGAACCTTCTGCGACCCCTACTATATATCTCGGATATACAATATAAGCCCCGATAAATAACTCAAGCAAAGACAGCTTTCTATTTCGTCTGGTTAAGTCAAATTCACTTCTATCATCCGTTAATCCCCAACCTGCATAAAAAGGTTGACCTAATACAGTCACCTGTTTTCCTCTAAGTAGTGCCTCTAAACCAGTCAAAGAAGTAATAGTGTAAACATGATCTACCCTTTCAATTAAATCGATAATATGTTCATCAGGCGATAATATTTCAGCGAAAAGCTCTACATTTGTATTCTTAAAATTAGATTCTTGAAACCCTTTGAAGATTTCTGGGTGAGGGCGATAACATATTTCGGCATCTGGATTCTCATATTTAGCTAATCGAACCATATCCTCCATAGACCATCCATCTGGATTTCCATATCGAATTGATGCATCGTTATCTACTTGTCCAATAACAAGTACTCTTTTCCTTAGTTTAAGACTAATAGAGTGATACATAGCAGGAGGATTGTACTTAGATACTTTCAAATCTATGATTGAGCTTAGAAGCTTAGAAGCTTCTTTTGCTAAATTATTATGAATGTTAAAGTCATAATTATTTAAAATTTTCTCGATATCCGAAGGTTGTGTCGAGTTATAATATAATCCTGATTTATCAAAAACAAGCGAGTATGGAGTGGCTCCATTAGCTCCCAAGTCTGCAGAACGTATAAAACCATCTTCTACACGCCATATATCTATATTTTTATAGCTTATATACCTGTTTAAAAATGTGCTTTCATTGTAGCCCCATATTACTATCACTTCAGGTTTGATAGATAAACGCTGCATTACACCTATCATTTTGTAGTTCGTTAATTTACGTGGTGCAAACGCTACTCTAAATTCATCTAAATAATCTGCAATAAATCCAAACTTCCAATCATTACAACCTATAGCAACTGCTATAGGCTTATCTGTACCCTCTACCCAGTTTTTTCCTACTAAATATAGCTTTTCAAAACCACTCTCTTCTCCAAATATCTCATAAGGGTCATGAACTACGAACTGATACTCTTTACCAGCTGGTACTTTTTTTTTCCAGTGATTTTGAGTACGTTTTGAAAAATACTCAGCTAACTCAGACTTTTGATGGGCTTTGGACTGTTTATCTATCATACTTGATATACTCTAATATATTACTTTGCAATAGCTTCGGATGTCACAGGCGTAGCATAATCAACATTGATTGATACTGTTTTGCCGATAATACTTTCTAACATCTTAGGAGGTAAACCAAAACCTGGTCTAACACTTCTAATAGAATCAGATGTAATCGTATCTCCAGCTTTCAAAGGCTTTACAAAGTATAATGATCTTCTAAACTGTACATTGGCCTTCTCACTCGATTTATGTCCATAATCTACTTCACCTAATGCTTCCCAACATATACGACTAGCATCACATAAGTTCTGTAATTCAGGCTCTTCTAAAGAAAAACTATCATCGGGACCGCCACCGCTTCTGTCTAGGGTTACGTGCTTTTCTATGATATTAGCTCCAAGTGCTACACTGGCTATTGCAGTAGTGTTATCCAATGTATGATCAGACAGCCCTGTCGATACACCGAAACGCTGCTGCATATCTACTATAGTTCTTAGATTATAATCACTGGATGGTGCTGGGTAACCACTGACACAGTGTAAGATTGCTAGCTGCTCACAACCTCCACTTCTCGCAGCTTCAATGGCTTCTGCTATCTCTTCATTATTTGCCATACCAGTCGATATAATCATAGGTTTGCCTGTTTGAGCCACATACCTAATAAGTGGTAAATCAATTGCTTCAAAACTAGCGATTTTGTATGCTGGCGTATTCAAGTCCTCTAGCATGTCAACTGCAGTGGTATCAAACGGTGAGCTAAACATAGTAATACCAATCTCTTTGGCTCGCTCAAACAAAGGTTTGTGCCACTCCCATGGAGTATAAGCAGATTGATACAGCTCATATAATGTTTGACCCTCCCACAGACCACTTTTAATTTTAAACTCTTCTCTATTGGAGTTCAGAGTAATAGTATCAGCCGTATAACTTTGCATTTTCACTGCATCAGCTCCACAACGCTTAGCCATTTCGATTATTCGAAACGCATTCTCGATATCACCATTATGATTTGCTGACATTTCAGCAATGATATAAGGAGAAAAATTGCTACCAATGCTTCTATCATTAATTTTCATATTATTTACCTATTAAGAATTCAGAAAGGCTTGTCATCAATAGCTTATTATCTTTATCAAACAGCTTGTATTCAATAAGACAATACCTACCTATTTGGGTGAGTAAACTTGCTTGACCAGTTATTTCCACATCTGGATAAACAGGTGAATGATATTTTAAATCTTGGCCTACATAAATAGTGTTGGGTCCAGGATAGTCTGAGGCGGCTACTCGTGAAATTTCAGCAACTAGAATTGCTCCATGCGCAATTCTACCCTCAAAACCCAGTTCTTTTGCAGATTCATCTTGAATATGAATTGGGTTTTTATCACCTGAAAAATCAGCAAAAGCGTCAATTTTAGAAGATTCTACTGAAAAACTCCATTTATAGTATTTATTAATACTAGGTTTAAAATCGACTTTAGAGATTTTATCATAATCTTTTTTAAATATTGACAACTGATATACATCATAATACTTTCCATCTCTATAGTAATGATGCTTTTTGATACCTTCAATTTTGAAGCCATGCTTACGGTGAAACTTAACTACAGGAAAGTTAAATTCGAGAACTTCACAATAAAGTTTATTTAATTGTAGGTGGTTAAAGGCATAATCAAGTGCTAGCCTTTCCATTTCAGAACCTATACCTCTGATCGAAACATTTGCTGAATAAAAAGCCCATGAAGCTGTTCTATTTGAATTATCAATATTAGTAAAAGAAACTAATCCTAGAGGATTACCCTCTTGCTCATAAATAAAGTATTCGCTAGTACTATCCTGCGCCATTCTACCAAACCAAGATACATGAGTTTCATAGTCTATAATATTGTGATTGTACATATTCAATCGAATTTCATCTCGATTTCTCCACTCATATAATCTATCAATATCTTCATCAATTAACTTTCGAAAATTACCTTTAAACATATTTAAGTTCCTTATCTGTTTATATACAGTATGACCGACACATATCTCTCTAAATTTTTTCTAAAATTATCTTGTTATACTTATTAAAATGGATAACCATAATACTTTTTGCAACTCTGGCTGCACCCATACCATCCACTAGGTTCATTATATTTACTGTGCGCGCCTGACATTTGATGCTCTCTATTGATAGTTGCTCTAAATAGTCACATATAGAACCTACAGTAATAGTATTTAAACTACCTAAATAGTCGACTAGGTCTTTTTCATGTAAGTAATGTACTAAGTCTTTTTGATTGTCTGCCACATCGATTAAAGCTGAATTCAATCCTAAACAGAATCTTTCCCATACTGTAGAACCACAGGCACCTAGGGCAAAGTCACTGACTTTCATTAAAGATGACATTTGATCAGTTTGCTCTTCTAAAAATATATGTTTGAACTGTTTGACCATATTCTTACAATAAGCAAGATCTTCTGAAGGTAATTTCCCAGTAATAACATGAAATTTAAACTTATTATATTTGACTAATGCTGGTAGGAAAATTTTCCAGACTTCCATATTACCAACACCCCCGAAGTTTACTAATATAGTCTTCAACTCATCTGAAGGTTTTTGTGCTTTAGATTCTCGTAAAGAAACGAATTCATCTCTAAGCAGTGAATATTTTGGTCCTAATAACCTTGAACAATGACCAGACACTAAATCATCATATCTAGAGTTAAGCTTGGGCCAATAATTTTGATCAATCAATAAGTCACAAGTATGTTTGCGGTTTGCCAAATCATCAATTACTGCTATAGGTAAAGATATCGCATTTTTTACTATATTTTCCCATGTGCTATCTATCGAGTAATGATCAATGACTATCATATCTATATGTTGCTTAGTAACAGCATTAATGAACTCTTGAGCATCTTGCTCTTGAGAAACCCCTAACCAATTTAAATGGTCTTCAGAAATATCTTCGGATGCAGCATACCCAATAATGTAATAAGTAAAACCGCTAATAACGATTAAACTCAGTAATTCTTTATCATATTCTCTAACGAAGAAAATACTTGAAATAGACATCTTTTTCAGTTCACGAGCTAATGTAAGACAACGTTGCAAATGGCCTGTTCCTATGTGTTTAGCTACATCAACTCTAAAACCCACCAGTCTCAACCTTGCCTCCAAGCTCGGTATAAAATTTCTGCCATATCCCAATCTTCTAAGGTATCAATATCTTGAACACGATATCGAGGGATCTTGATACCAATAGAGTTTGAACTGAAAATGGGCAACCCTTCCTGCCAAGCTTGCTTTGTGCCCCAATAAAACTGACCAGCGTCATGCCAGCATTCTTCTAAATCTTGAGAGCGAACATCAAACATCTCTGCATTATGCATTGATACTCTACCTTCTTTTTGCAGCAGTAGAGAACGCTGGATAGGAAAAGCATAACTTGTAATACTAAATGCATAGTCGCAGTCTAGTTTTGCCTTTATAGTGTTCAAGCCAGTAATTATATCTTTTGAAGATATCATAGGAGCTGTAGCATAAATACAGCATATGTATTCAAGATTTGGATTTTCTAACTTTTCAATGACATCTTGAATTACTGGCGTAGTACCTGAGAAGTCATTCGAAAGCTTTTCATTACGAATAAAAGGTACTTCAGCACCATACCTGATAGCTATTTCAGCTATCTCTTCGTCATCGGTAGACACAATAACTCTGTCAAAACACCCACTGTTTATTGCTGCTCTTATTGAATAGGAAATAAGAGGATTACCATGGAAGTTTTTTATATTCTTGCGTGGTATACGCTTGCTACCTCCCCTAGCAGGTATTACAGCTATGCTAGTCATACGCTAATATATCCTTTAATGTTTCAACCACATAATCTTGCTGCTCTTGCGATAAGTCAGGATACAAGGGTAAGCTAATAGCTTCTTCGTAATACTGTTCTGCTTGTGGAAAATCACCTAGTTTAAAGCCAAAACACTCTTTGTAATAAGGCTGAAGATGTACAGGTATATAATGAAGATTGACACCAATATTAGCAGCACGCAAAGCTTTAAAAACTTCTAAATGCGTAGGTTTGATTTCATCTAGCTTTAATCTAATTACATAAAGATGAAGACCAGAATAAGATTCTTGTATTTGAAAAGGCACAATCACGGCAAGACTAGCTAATTTCTCATTATATCTATTTGCAATCTCATGACGACTTTTTGTAATACTCGATAGTCTTTTTATTTGTGAGACCCCAAGCGCTGCCTGCATTTCTGTCATACGATAGTTATAACCCAAGTCAACTTGTTGATAATACCAAGGCCCGTCGGGTTCGTGAGTCATGAGATCAGAATCACGAGTAATACCATGACTACGTAACAAATCCATCTTTTGTGCTAGCTCTTCGTTTTTCGTGGTTGCTACGCCGCCTTCAGCAGTCGTAATTATTTTGACTGGATGAAAGCTAAAAATCGTGATATCCGAATATTGGCAGTTACCTATTGGCTGGTTTTTATACTTACCACCTATAGCATGTGAAGCATCCTCGATAATAGAAAAACCATACTTTTTAGAAAGTTGATATATCCTCTCCATATCGCAAGGCTGACCACATAAATGCACAGGAATCACTACCTTTGGTAATTTATCTTGCTCTTTAGCAGCTTCGAGCTTATGTTCTAGAGACTGAATAGATAAATTATAGGTTCTTGGATCAATATCCACGAAATCAACTGTAGCACCGCAATACAAAGCACAGTTTGCAGATGCTACAAACGTAATAGGTGTCGTCCAAACAATGTCACCTTGGCCCACGTTCAAAGCCAAACACGCAACGTGGAGGGCTGAAGTAGCACTGTTCATTGCCAGAGCATATTCAACATTACAATATTCTTTAATTGCATTCTCGAATTCTGGTACTTTAGGACCTTGCGTTAAATAATCAGACTTGAGGACATTGACAACCGCTTCAATGTCCTCCTCTGTAATATTTTGGCGACCGTAGGGAATAAAATTCATTAGATTTTACCAATATTATCTTTGTTCTCTTGTATCCAAGATTCGAGCTCTTCTCTTGGCATCCATTCAGTATTATTATCACTTGAATAAACAAAACCTTCTGGAACTAACTTACCATCTTTTACTCTCTCAGGTGAATGACCCCAATTGTTAATAGTAGGTAAGATTTTAAAGTGTTCAGGGTATTCATAAGTATAATAAGAATCTTCAGCGCCAATCATTTGCTCATGTAGTTTCTCACCAGGTCTAATACCAACCACCTTAGTGGCAGCTTCTGGCGCTACAGCTTTTGCTACATCCATAATATTCATTGATGGAATTTTTTTAACGTAAATCTCACCACCTTCCATATCTTCAAAAGCATGCCATACAAGCTCAACACCTTCTTCCAAAGTAATCATAAAACGTGTCATACGATCATCAGTAATAGGTAGCTCACCTCTTTCTTTGATTGACAAAAAGAAAGGGATCACTGATCCACGTGATCCCATCACATTGCCATATCTTACGACAGAAAATTTAGACACGTGCTGACCGCTGTAAGCATTTCCTGCTACAAATAATTTATCAGAAGTAAGTTTAGTAGCACCATATAGATTTATAGGACTACTTGCTTTATCAGTTGATAGCGCCACTACACCCTTAACACCTTTATCTATGCATGCATCAATTAGGTTCATTGCCCCATGTACATTCGTTTTTACACATTCAAAAGGATTGTATTCTGCTGTTGGAACAATTTTAGTAGCAGCAGCATGCACGACATAATCAACTCCATCTAAAGCACGGTATAGCCTTTCTTTATCTCTTACATCGCCAATAAAAAAGCGTACGCGTGGATCATCCTGAAACAGTTTAGCCATTTCCCACTGCTTCATTTCATCTCTTGAGAAAATAATAATCTTTTTAGGGTTATATTTTTCAAGAGTCATCGGGATAAACTTATGTCCGAATGAACCTGTACCACCTGTCACTAAAATCGTTGAATTACTTAACATTTATTTTTATCCTTGAATTACCATTATTAAACCAATAAAAAACACCCCATTGTAGGGGTGCCTTCTCGATATTTCAATAGAGTTTTAGTAGTTAATAGGTTTTTGAGCCTTTTACCAACCAGTAACTTCTTTTAGCTTGTCGCCAAGTTTAGATGGGTCACGTGTGTACGCGATACCAGCGTCTTCAAACGCTTTGAATTTCTCTTCAGCAGTACCTTGACCACCAGAGATGATAGCGCCAGCATGACCCATACGCTTGCCTTCTGGAGCGGTAACACCAGCGATATAACCAACCACTGGCTTAGTTACATGGTCTTTGATATAAGCAGCAGCTTCTTCTTCAGCAGTACCACCGATCTCACCGATTAGGATGATAGCTTCAGTTTGTGGATCAGCTTCAAATAGCTTCAATGCGTCAATCTGGTTCATACCAGGAATAGGATCACCACCGATACCGATACAAGTTGACTGACCAAAACCAAGCTTAGTAGTCTGAGCTACGGCTTCATAAGTCAATGTACCAGAGCGTGAGATGATACCCACTTTACCTGGCTGATGGATATGGCCTGGCATGATACCGATTTTGCACTGACCTGGAGTGATAACGCCTGGGCAGTTAGGGCCAACCAAACGTACGTCACCAGCTTCTTCAAGATAGCGTTTTGCTTTTAGCATATCGATAGTCGGTACGCCTTCAGTGATCACAACGATCAACTTAACGCCAGCATCGATTGCTTCAACGATAGAATCTAGTACAAATGGTGCTGGTACGTAGATAACAGAAGCGTCAGCTTGAGTCGCTTCCATGGCTTCCGCCATGGTGTTAAATACTGGTAGGCCTAGGTGCGTTTGACCGCCTTTACCTGGAGTCACACCACCAACTACTTTTGTACCATATTCGATGGCTTGTTCAGAATGGAACGTACCATTTTTACCAGTAAAACCTTGTACCAATACTTTGGTATCTTTATCGATTAATACACTCATTATATTTTCCTTGTATTCGGTTGTCTTGTAACAGCAGTCTTTACAACTATCATTATCAAATTTTGATAACCAATTTTTATTATGAAAACCACTATTACGATTTGACTACTATGCTTAAGCGTCTATCTCTAAACACTTATATTTAAAGACTTACGCTTTAACAGCATCGACAATTTTTTGAGCCGCGTCAGATAAACCTTGAGCTGAAATCAATTTCAAACCAGACTCTTCTAGGATTTGCGCGCCTAACTCAGCGTTGTTACCTTCTAAACGAACAACAACTGGTACTTGTACGTCAACTTCTTTGATAGCAGCGATAATAGCTTCTGCAATCATGTCACAACGTACGATACCGCCGAAGATGTTGATTAGAACGCCTTCAACACTGCTGTCTTCTAGGATGATTTTGAACGCTTCAACAACGCGATCTTTAGTTGCGCCGCCGCCAACGTCCAAGAAGTTAGCAGGCTTGCCGCCATACAATTTGATGATGTCCATGGTCGCCATTGCAAGACCAGCACCGTTAACCATACAACCGATGTTACCTTCTAGAGCAACATAGTTTAGGTCAAATTCAGCAGCTTTAAGCTCACGCTCATTTTCTTGAGTCTTGTCTTGTAGCGCTGCGATTTTTGGCAGACGATATAGTGCGTTTGAGTCGATACCGATTTTGCCATCAACACAAACGATTTCGCCATTTTCACGAACAGCTAATGGGTTGATTTCCATTAGAGCAAAATCGTTTTCGACGAATGCTTTATAAGCGCCAGTCATCAATTTAACGAACTGGTTGATTTGCTTACCTTCTAGACCAAGTTTGAACGCAACGTCGCGCGCTTGGAAAGGCATTAAACCAACTAAAGGATCAACATTTACTTTGAAGATTTTTTCTGGAGTGCTGTGTGCTACTTCTTCGATATCTACACCACCTTCGGTAGATGCCATGAAAGTTACACGACGAGTTGCACGATCTACGACTGCGCCAAGGTATAGCTCAGTTTGTACTGGATACATATCTTCTGCAACCAATACAAAGTTTACTGGCTGGCCATCAGCATCAGTTTGGAACGTTACTAGGTTAGTACCGATCAGTTCTTCAGCAACTTGCTTAGCTTCTTCACGAGTTTTAACTAGCTTTACACCACCAGCTTTACCGCGACCACCAGCATGTACTTGCGCTTTAATCACCGCAATATCAGTTGGGGTTTTATCAAAAGCTGCAGCAGCTTCTTCGCCGTTATGAGCGATGATGCCTTCTTGAATTGGCAAACCGTAGCTTTTTAATAGCTCTTTTGCTTGATACTCATGTAAATTCATTGATTGTATCCTTTATTTTTTACAATTAATAAAAAGTGAAATCAAGTGCGCACATGTACATATTAATCATACGTCTGACGCACTCATGATTGTGGCATCACCAAAATAGCGATACCCCAATCAGGTTGTAAATCGATAATAACTAAACGAGCAACTACTTATTTCTTACGTTTTTTGCGCTGGATGGCGTGGATAGCACGGCCATCTGCAGATAGAGCAGCTTCATGCACTGCTTCTGAAATAGTTGGATGAGCAAATGTCATCAACTGCAAGTCTTCAATACTAGAAACAAATTCCATCGCGATCATACCTTGATGAACGATATCGCCAGCACCAGCAGCGATAGCATGCATACCTAATAGACGATCTGTCTTCGCATCAGCAACTACTTTTACAGAACCTTGCGCTTCACTTTGCGCTAATGCACGACCGTTAGCAGCTAGGTTGAAAGAACCTGTTTTAACTTCATAGCCAGCTTCTTCGGCTTCTTGCTCAGTCAAACCTACCCATGCGATTTCTGGGTGAGTATAAATGACATTGATGATAGTGTCATAGTTAACTTGAGGTTTTTCGCCATGAATACGCTCAACAGCCATCATGCCTTCTTCCATAGCTTTATGCGCAAGCATAGGACCACGGACCAAATCACCGATAGCATAAACGCCATCAAGATTGGTTTTGCACTGGTCATTGACATCGATAAGACCACGTTCAGTCAACGTGATACCGCTATCATCGCCAAGTAGCTTTTCAGAATAAGCACGACGACCAACACAAACGATCAGCTTGTCGAAGCTCTCTTCAGAAGATTCACCTTTGCTTTCGCTAGTGACAACAACTTGGTCACCTTGTACTTCAGCATTGGTTACTTTGGTATCGACACGGATATCAAGACCTTGCTTTTTCAGCATTTTGCCAGCTTCTTTTGAGATGTCTTTGTCAGCAGCAGCTAAGAAACTAGGAAGTGCTTCATATACGACTACTTCTGCACCTAAACGACGCCATACTGAACCAAGCTCAAGACCGATAACACCAGCACCGATAACGCCTAAACGCTTAGGTACTTCAGTGAAATCAAGTGCGCCAGTTGAATCAACAATACGGTCACCGTCAGTTTTGGCAACAGGAATCTCGATAGGCACAGAACCTGCCGCAAGAATGACATTCTTAGCAGTGATCGTCGTTTCGCTTTCGTCTTCTAGAGCAGTAAATTTAACTTTTTTGTCAGCACCTTTACCGTCAACTAAAGTACCCCAGCCTTGTAGCCAGTCAACACCATTGCCTTTTAGCAACGCGGCAACACCACCAGTCAACTGTTTAACAATACCTTCTTTACGCTCTATCATTTTTTCGATATTGATAGCAACGTCACCAGTACTGATACCGTGCTCGTCAAGGTCATGCTTAGTAGCTTCGTAACGATGTGAGCTGTCAAGTAGGGCTTTTGATGGGATACAACCAACGTTTAAGCAAGTACCACCAAGTGCTGGCTCGCCTTTATAAACGCGCTTTTCGATACAAGCAACGCTCATACCGAGCTGGCCTGCACGAATAGCTGCTTCGTAACCACCAGGACCGCCGCCGATGACGACTAAATCATAATTGTCTTTCATAGTACGTTCCTATTTTTAATTGTATGTGTCATTTAAACTGGTTGTTATCTCGCTGATAGATCAGCGTTATCTACACTTAATAGTTAATACACTATGTCAGTGAGATAGACTCACTTATCAATAGCAAGTCACCATTGTTAAATTCATTTGAATACAGTTATCAGCGCATCAAACGATCGCTGAGTAATAAAAATCATTATCTATACCAAAGTTAAAAAGCTTGTATCAGCGGTTGCCAATACAAGCTTAAAAGCTTACAGGTCTAGTAGTAGCATTGCAGGGTCTTCGACCAACTCTTTGATAGTTACCAAGAACTGTACTGCTTCTTTACCATCGATCATACGATGGTCATAAGATAGCGCTAGGTACATCATTGGTAAGATTTCAACTTTACCATCGACAGCCATTGGACGGTCATTGATAGCGTGCATACCTAGGATAGCAGTTTGTGGTGGGTTCAAGATAGGTGTTGACATTAATGAACCAAATACACCACCGTTAGAGATAGTGAACGTACCGCCAGTCATGTCTTCTAGACCAAGCTTACCTTGCTGTGCTTTACCGCCAAATTCACGGATTGTGCTTTCAACATCAGCCATGCTCATGCGATCAGTATCACGTAGTACTGGAACAACCAAACCACGATCTGAAGATACTGCTACACCGATATCATAAAAACCATGATAAACAATGTCATCGCCATCTAGTGAAGCGTTTACTGCTGGGAAGCGTTTCAGTGCTTCTGTCGCTGCTTTTACGAATAACGACATAAAGCCTAAACGCACGCCATGACGTTTTTCAAACTTCTCTTTGTACTTAGCGCGCATGTCCATCAATGGCTTCATGTTCACTTCGTTAAACGTCGTCAACATCGCTGTATCTTGTGATGCTGATAGTAGACGCTCAGCAACACGCTTACGAAGACGAGTCATTGGAACACGTTTTTCAGTACGCTCGCCCATTGATTCAGCAACAGGACGGCCGCTATCAGACTTGATGCTGCTGTCTGATTTCAATGTTGGATTAGCCATATCAGTTTTGGTTACACGACCACCGCGGCCACTACCTTCAACTTCTTTAGGATCTACGCCTGACTCTTTTGCTGCTTTACGAACTGCTGGGCTTTGATCTTTATGATCAGCTTCGCCTTTCTTATCTGTTGCTTGAACAGGCTCGCCACCATCAGCAGCTTGTTTTGCTTGAACTGGCGCAGCTGGTTGGTCTGGATCTACTGCTGGCGCTTCTTCTGCGCTAGCACCAGCACTTGCACCGGCTTCAAACTGAGCGATAAGCTCATCAGACAATACAGTATCGTCAACTTGCTTTACGATTTTGGTCAATACACCATCATCAGGTGCCACAACTTCTAATACAACTTTATCAGTTTCAATTTCAGCCAATAGGTCATCACGATTAACTTGTTGACCTTCAGTGACATGCCACTCAACGATTGTGCCATCGGCAACCGATTCTGGAAAAACGGGGGCTTTGATGTCAGCCATCGATATACTCCTTAGATTTGGATATTCATACTTATTATTAAGTCGTGATAGGCAGTCAGTAATTTTCTAATAACTTTGCTTATATTTTATTAAAAAACACTAACTGTCATCGCCTGATTCATTTATCTTCTATAATCTTTTGATTAGACAAGGTGTTACTGAGCTAATTCATCAACACTTATGCCAAGGCCACCAGCAATGAGTGCTTGCTGTTGTTGAGCGTGTAGTTTCGGTGATCCTGTTGCAGGGGCTGCACTAGGAGGACGCGCTACTGGCTCCATGACTTTTGCTTTAGTTGGATGCGGTACGACAATACGGAACATATGCGGTGCTAAATAGTACCAAGCGCCTTGGTTCAATGGTTCTTCTTGCGTCCATACGATTTCAGTTAGGTTGCTGTACTTTTCGATTTCAGCGATTAAGCGAGTCTCTGGCAATGGATACAACTGTTCAATACGAACGATAGCCACATGATCAAGACCTAATGCGCGGCGCTGCTCTAACAAGTCATAATAAACCTTGCCACCACACAGAACCATACGAGTCACTTTATCTGCGTTGTGATCGTCCATCTCTGGCAATACCGTCTCAAACTTACCATTAGCAAGCTCTTCTAGATTAGAAGTCGCTAGCTTATGACGTAATAAGCTCTTTGGTGACATAACGATCAGTGGCTTACGAATAGGACGTACAGCCTGACGACGTAATGCATGATAAATTTGCGCAGGAGTCGTTGGGGTAATGACCTGCATATTGTCTTCAGCACATAGCTGTAAGAAGCGCTCTAGACGTGCAGATGAATGCTCAGGGCCTTGACCTTCGAAACCATGTGGTAACAACATTGTCAAACCACAAACACGCTGCCACTTGGTTTCGCCGCTTGAGATGAACTGGTCAATCACAACCTGAGCACCGTTAACGAAATCACCAAACTGTGCTTCCCAAACGATCAATGCGTTCGGTACGGTGGTCGCGTAACCATATTCAAAGGCTAGTACCGCTTCTTCTGACAACAATGAGTTGTAAGTAGCAAAGCGTGCTTGGTTCTCACTTAAATGAGATAATGGTACATACATACTGCCATCATTGACATTGTATATTTCGCTGTGACGGTGTGAGAAAGTACCACGGCCAACATCTTCACCAGTAATACGTACTAGTACGCCATCGTTATCAACCAATGATGCATAAGCCAATGTCTCAGCTGCACCCCAGTTAAGAGGCTCTTCGCCCGTTTGCATCGCTAGACGCTGCTCAACGACTTTTTGAACCTGACGTTGTAACTTGTAGCCTTCTGGCATTTCGGCCATACGGCGACCATAACCTTTGAGCTTTTCGATATCAACACTGGTATCCCAGTCATCAACCAAGTCATGACCTAGATAAGGTTTCCAATCTACAAACAGCTGCTCGTTAGGCTCTTGAACCAATGAGCTGACAACATAATCACCACGGTCTAACGACTCACGATAATCATCTTCGTACTGTTTCTCTTCTTCAGCATTCAAGATACCTTCTGCGATAAGCTTTTGCGCATAGAGAGTACGAGTAGTCGGAAGCTTCTTAATAACAGCATACATTAATGGCTGAGTCGCAGATGGCTCATCTGCTTCATTATGGCCATTACGGCGATAGCAGAACAAATCGATGATGATGTCTTTGTCAAACTTATGACGATAATCTAATGCTAACTGAGCGGCAAATACGACTGCTTCAGGATCATCACCGTTTACATGTAGGATAGGAGCATGAACCATCTTGGCAACGTCAGTACAATATTCAGTTGAACGAACATCTTCTTGACGACTAGTAGTAAAGCCAACTTGGTTATTAATCACGATATGCACAGTACCGCCAGTGGTATAAGCACGGGTCTGTGACATTTGGAAAGTTTCTTGAACCACACCTTGACCAGCGAAAGCAGCATCACCATGAATCACGATAGGTAATACTGAATTACCACCAGTATTATCTAGTAGTGGCTGATCGTTACGACGTACTTGACGGGCACGTACTGAACCTTGTAGTACTGGCGCGACAATTTCAAGGTGCGATGGGTTAAATGCTAAAGCCAAATGCGCTTCGCCACCTGGTGTCATCACATTAGATGAGAAACCATTGTGGTATTTAACATCACCTGAGCCTTTTTCTGGCTGTACTTTACCATCAAACTCATCAAATAAGTCTGCAGGGTTTTTACCTAAGATGTTGACTAGTAGGTTTAGGCGGCCACGGTGAGCCATACCAATGACCATTTCTTTTGTGCCATATCCACCAGCACGTTGAATGATTTCATTGATAGCAGGAATGAAGCTCTCGCCACCTTCCAAACCAAAACGCTTAACACCTGTATATTTACGAGCAAGGTATTTTTCTAGACCTTCGGCAGCGGTTAAGCGCTCAAGAATAGATAAACGTTTTTCTTTATCGAATTTGATATAACCTAGATTGGTCTCTAGGTATTCTTCCATCCAGCGTTTTTCTGTACTGGTGGTAACATGCATGTACTCGACACCGATATGACCACAGTAAACACGTTCCATGATTTCGATGATTTCGCGCAATGTCGCTTCATCTTTACCAATAACTAAATCATTGGTTGGAAATACGGTATCAAGATCAGCTTCTGACAAATTATGATAAGCAAGCGTCAAATCTTCTACTTCTGCACGTGGATGCAAATCTAAAGGATCAAGTTTGGCACGGCGATGACCGCGACGACGATATGCTGAGATTAGTTGCTGTACGCCCATCTGCTTAGGATCACAGTTGGCAGAGCTGCTAGAGTCGGTATCAGTATTGCTACTCTTATTTGCCGTTTGATTACGAGCAAGTAGTAAGAACTGATCTTTGATAGCATTGTGCTGAGCATCGTTCTGCGACTTATACTGTTCAAAGTACGTTTGCCAGTCAGTATCAACACTATCAGGGTCTGTTAGGTATTGCTCGTAGAGAGCTTCTATATAGTTGGCGTTATCGGCAGCCAGTTCGGTATGTACTTGGCCAGATTTTTCTTTGGTTATACTATTCATAATAATCGTCTATTTGATAGATAAATGAATGGAATCGTGCTTATTATTGTGTCAGTCGTTGTATGCTCAGGTAGTTAGACAATGTGTCATATCCTGTTAAATACTATTCGATAAAACACTTTTATCCCTAAGTATTGCCATCACCATAGAATATTGCTGTCATTGTCTACAAGAGCAAGTGATGCTAAATAGTGGTAACAAGTCTTATTGCAATACCCGTCTAAAAATAAAACTATTTGTGAACGCTCAGTTTTCTCATCTAGCTCGTTTCACAACATTAATTTATATATACTTCTTTGAGTCATAACCAATCCATTAATGATAAGCTATTAATAGACAATTATATTTTCAGCTAACCTATAAACTGGTTATTGATGCTGAATTACCCTAAATTTGCTGATAAACCCTGCCTTTTCAGACAGACATACATTGCTGTATAGATTATCATGCCCATTTTTTGCGACATAGTTTGTTTGTTCAATACTAGGTATTTATGTAATGAATATCTATCATCAATTATAAACGCATAATCATTGTGCGCATAGTATTTTAGCTTGATAATGTCATAATGTATTCAAACGACATGTATTAAGCGCTAAAAAAGACGCTTTGATCATCTCATTAAATACCAAATACAATTATACCAAAATTCGACTATGTCTATATTCGATTATATAGGGTGATTGTCTATATATTATTTCTTCTTACATACAACCAACGTATTGACCATATAGTTTTACTCTTGAATCATTTAATACCTATTTTTCAATAGGCTAAATTCACTATATTTTTTTAGATGACAAGTTAGCTATACAAAGTAGTAAATCTATATATCAGCTTTTTAACTAACAAAAACACCACCTAATGAATAGGTGGTGTTTTTCGTATAGTAACTATAAAGATCAATTACTTATGCTTAACCAGCTTGATCAATCAACATATTACGTAGATGACCGATCGCTTTGGTTGGATTCAATCCTTTTGGACAAACTGATACACAGTTCATGATACCGCGGCAACGAAACAAGCTAAACGGATCGTCTAAGCGGGCTAAACGTGCCTGAGTATCACCGTCACGGCTATCAGCAACGAAGCGATAAGCATGCAGTAATGCTGATGGACCTAGGAACTTATCAGGGTTCCACCAGAAAGATGGGCAACTGGTTGAACAACAAGCACATAGAATACATTCGTATAGACCGTTCAGTTTTTCACGCTGTTCAGGTGACTGTAAACGCTCAGTTGGCGGTGCTGGCTGATCATTAATTAAGTATGGATGTACTTTTTCATACTGCTCATAGAACTGGTTCATATCGACAACCAAGTCACGAACCACTGGTAAACCAGGTAGCGGACGAACCGTTACTTTTTCTGGTAGCGTGTTCATGTTGATTAAACACGCCAAACCGTTCTTACCGTTGATGTTCATGCCGTCAGAGCCACAAATACCTTCACGGCAAGAGCGACGGAAAGTAAGCGTTTCATCTTCTTTCTTTAGGCGTAATAATACGTCAAGCAACATACGATCTGAATCAAGTAGCTCAATCGTATAAGTTTGCATGCGTGGCGCTGCGTCCAGATCTGGATCGTAGCGATAGATTTCGATGGTGCGAGTACCTCGGCTCATAATGCTAAACTCCACACGTAGGTGATGGCGGGCATACAAAGATTGCAACATATTTGCGCTTGCTATTAATCAGTACTGATAACCAGTATCGGATACCAATTAATAGCGTCGTAGCGCTGGCATGAGCATGTAGCTGGCGGTCACCTTTTTAATAAATTAATAAGGGATAAAACGTTAACACTGCTGTTATCTATCAACTATATATAAAGTATGCAGTCTAGAATTAGTAGACGCGAACTTTTGGTTCGATATAATCAACGGTTAATGGCACTTTACGTACTGGCTTATAAATGATGCGATTGCCTTCAGAGTACCATAAAGTATGCTTCATCCAATCGTGGTCATTACGGCCGTTAGGTGCGTAATCATCATCTTCTGGACGATCATAATCGGATACACTGTGCGCGCCGCGGCTTTCATGACGCTTCGCTGCAGATATCATTGTCGCTTTTGCTACTTCATACAAGTTAGCAACTTCGAATGCTTCAATACGTGCTGTGTTGAACACTTGTGATTTATCGCCAAGATGGATCTTGTCGATCTTTTCACCTAGCGCTAAAATTTTCTCAACGCCTTCGTCCATCATCGCTTGCGTACGGAATACACTAGCGTGTTTTTGCATCGTAGCACGAATCTCATCAGCCACGTCTTGCGCGTTGTAGCCTTCAGTAGACTGTTGCAACTTGTCTAAACGCTTCACTGTGAAGTCAAGTACGCGTGGGTCAAGTGGCTTATAGTTATGATCTGCATGATGGAATTCATCAACGATATGCTTACCAGCTGCACGGCCAAATACCAATAGATCTAGTAGAGAGTTCGTACCTAGACGGTTAGCACCATGTACACTTACACAAGCACACTCGCCGATTGCATAAAGACCTTTAACCACATTGCCTTTAGCATATAGGCCGTCTTCATCAGTACCTGCTTCTAGATCCGGTACAATTACTTGACCATGAATAGTGGTTGGAATACCGCCCATCATGTAGTGAATGGTTGGGATTACTGGAATTGGCTCTTTAGTGATGTCAACGTTGGCGAAGTTTTTACCAATCTCAAATACTGATGGTAGACGCTTCATGATGGTTTCAACACCTAGATGTGTCATATCCATTACGATATGATCAGCATTAGGACCACAACCACGGCCTTCTTTGATTTCTTGGTCCATTGAGCGCGATACAAGATCACGTGGTGCCAAGTCTTTCACGGTTGGTGCATAACGCTCCATGAATGCTTCGCCATCTTTGTTACGCAAGATAGCACCTTCACCACGGCAACCTTCAGTCAATAGTACACCTGCACCATGGACACCAGTTGGGTGGAATTGCCAGAACTCCATGTCTTGCAATGGAATACCAGCACGTACTGCCATGCCAATACCGTCACCAGTATTGATATAAGCATTGGTAGAAGCTGCGAAGATACGACCAGCACCACCTGTCGCTAGGACAGTAATTGGTGACTGGAATACTGCAATCGTACCCGTCTCTTGCTCAAGCGCGACGACACCGTTGATGTTACCAGCTTCGTCTTTGATCAAGTCAAGGGCGATCCACTCGATAAAGAACTCAGTGCCCTGCTCTAGGTTTTTCTGATATAGCGTATGTAATAGTGCGTGACCTGTACGGTCAGCAGCGGCACAAGCACGTTGTACTGCTTTTTCGCCATAGTTAGACGTATGACCACCGAACGGACGCTGATAGATCGTACCATCTTCGTTACGGTCAAACGGCATGCCCATGTGCTCAAGCTCATAGACTACTTTTGGCGCTTCACGGCACATATATTCGATAGCGTCCTGGTCACCTAACCAATCTGATCCTTTAACGGTATCATAAAAGTGAAAGTGCCAGTTGTCATTGCTCATGTTGCCCAAACTTGCACCGATACCACCCTGAGCGGCAACCGTGTGCGAACGCGTTGGGAATACTTTGGTAAGGACTGCAACCTTCATGCCTGCTTCCGCTAAATGCAATGAAGCACGCATACCTGAGCCGCCGCCACCAACGATAACTGCATCGTAGTTTAAGGTCTTAATATTACTAATGGTATTGTCTTGTCTAGTTGCCATTACGGTTTTCCTAATGCCTGTTAATGCGTAAAAGTAAATCAAAGACTGTTTAAGACATCTCTATTACAGCTATAAAGGCTTACTATTTGGCCATTTCATACGCTTATAAAATAAAGACTCTCAATAATCATTAACCACTTAATTTGCATATCTATCGTTATACTGAACTAAGCCTACTCAACTATAATCAGATTAGCTGATCAGTAATGCTAGTCCAATGCTATGACTATTCTTGGCTATCAACGGATGACTCTAAAATACTTTGCCAACCAATGTAGCAGTTGGATGCATCCGTCGTTATATATAGATATCAGAGCTTTTTATGAGATGGTTAAACGGCAGCGATACCGAAACCGTTACCCCAAAAAATCATGATGCCCCAAAATAGAAATACTAAAATAGCGATAATCATCAATGACTGTAGTACTAAACGTAAACCTGCTGCGCTTGAGCCCAGTTTGCCTGTTGTAATATAGTCAGTAAATACTGTCCACATCCCAACCCAAGCATGACCGGCTAGTGCAAGTACTGCAACCAAGCTGAATAGACGCATCGGTAGGCTGGTCATAAATGATGACCATTCAACGAAAGTGACATCGCCACGGGTCAAAAAGAAGCCCAGCAAAACCACACTATAAACGGCTAAAACAACAGCACTAATACGCTGAATAATCCAATCACGTGAGCCTGAACCTGTCAGACCAGTAGCACTTTTGATTCCTGAATCATTTTTTATCATTAGAACATCACCCATACAAATGACGCGACAACTAAAATCGCTGCAATCACAAAACTGACCATAGAGGCAGTGCGGCCAGATTTTAGCTCTTCGTTCATGCCCATATCAGCAAATAAATGTTTGATACCCATTACAAAATGATATGCAATGGCGGCAACAAATATCCATGCCAAAAAGCGCACAAGTACATTGTCAAATACGGTCGCAAAACTCTCAGGCGATGCCAATGAGTTCTGTAGTATCCATAACATGACAGGAATCAATAAAAATAAAATAATGCCAGAGATACGATGCAAGATAGAGGCGATCGCGATCGGTGAGCGATTAACGCTAATCACTTGGCTTAAAGGCAGATCAATAGGTCGGTTGCTTTTCACAGCGGGCATCCTTTTGCGGTTATACTCCTGTATCTGCTATCAACGCCTGACATAAATAGTGCCAATTGAGCATTGAGCAACACACGAGACGAATAAAGTAAGGAAGAGCTAGCTGACTTCGTTTAGTTTGCGCTAAATATGAAGAAAGGATCATGTATATAAAGGTATTGATAGACTGTTCAATGTCGCTTGTCGAATCGACAGGCCTATCAAACAACCTATCTATTATACAACAAAGAAAATAAACATGAGTAACATCGACTAACCAGTCTATTTTAGAGGTCGTATGAATAGTAAGACAACGTTACTATGTCTTCTATATCAGAGCAGACCTTATATTAGGCACTTGAAATCTTGTGCTAAACAAATAAAAAAGATTGGTTAAGAAGAAAGTTCAAACCATAGAATGCTGTTTGGTCTATCGTAACACCAGACAATCGTAAATAAGCATGAATAGAAGACGCTCTGAACGACACTATAACATGGTCATTTATTAATTCGCGCAAAGCTAGTGCCAGTTAATTCCTACAATTATAAAATGCCTGAGCAATAATTACAAATTTATCCATTCAGTAAGAATATATACATATTTAATCAATAAATGAATGGATAAGAGTGATACTGGTTTTAACAGTGATTATTATGACAAACTTTAATCCGCTTACTAGGCATAGTCTGCCAGTTTTTGGTGTCATTATTTATGAGTTTTGTCTCTAAGATATATTTAGAAACCCAAAATATTGGCTCGATAATGCTGCTATAAACTTTCTCAAAAACAGAGGAATTTTAAGCAAAATAACCTGACAGACATATTTTGATACAAAAATTACAGCGAATAACTACCGCCACACCGCGCCAATTGGACACATGGTCCATAAAAGTTTTTTCAAATCATCAAGAATTGCTGCTAATATACCCTGCGTACTAAATGAGTTGAATGCACTTTTACCGTTCAACCGACAATGACGCGAGGGTATGCGTCTGTAGTAATTTATTCTAACAAGTCAAACCAATGGAGAGCAATTTATGGCTGATACTAATGCCAAACTAACCGTGAATGGTGAAGAATACGAACTTCCTATTATTAAAGGTACTTTAGGGCGCCCAGTTATCGATATTGCTGCTTTACAAGAATCAGGATTTTGGTCTTATGACCCTGGTTTTAAAGTAACTGCTCCTGTTGAATCAAAGATTACTTATATTGATGGTGGCAAAGGCGAGTTATTACACCGCGGCTACCCTATCGACGAGCTAGCGAACAATGCTGAATACCTAGAAGTTGCTTATGCACTTTTACATGGTGACCTACCTACTGCTGAGCAAAAAGCAGAATTTTTTGAAAAAATCCGCGAGCATACTCCTGTTCATGATCAATTGCGTAAGTTCTTTGAAGGCTTCCGCCGTGACGCGCATCCAATGGCTATCATGGTTGGTGTTGTTGGTGCTTTATCAGCGTTCTATCATGAAGACCTAGACGTGAGCAATGAAGAACATCGCGAAATCACAGCTATTCGCTTGATTGCTAAGATGCCTACGCTTGCTGCGATGAGTTATAAATACTCACAAGGCGAACCGTTCATGTATCCGCGTAACGACTTTAATTACGCAGAAAACTTCTTATACATGATGTTTGCAACGCCTGCTGACGTAGACTACGAGAAAAACGACGTTATCACTCGCGCAATGGACAAAATCTTTACCTTGCACGCTGACCATGAGCAAAACGCTTCTACGTCAACGGTACGTTTAGCTGGTTCTACTGGCGCAAACCCTTATGCGTGTATCGCTGCTGGTATCGCAGCCCTATGGGGACCATCACATGGCGGCGCGAACGAAGCTGTTCTTGAGATGTTAGACGAAATCGGTACTGTTGAGAACGTGCCTGAATTCATGGAAAAAGTGAAGAGCCGTGAAGTGAAGCTAATGGGCTTTGGTCACCGTGTTTACAAAAACTTCGATCCACGCGCTCAAGTAATGAAAGAGACTTGTGATGAAGTACTAGAAGCACTTGGTATCAACGATCCTAAGCTTGAATTGGCAATGGCACTAGAGAAAATTGCGCTAGAAGACCCGTTCTTCATCGAGCGTAACCTATATCCAAACGTTGATTTCTACTCTGGTATCATCTTGAAAGCCATTGGTATCCCAACGTCAATGTTTACCGTAATCTTTGCATTGGCTCGTACTTCAGGTTGGATCAGCCATTGGTTAGAAATGCACAGTGCACCGTTCAAAATCGGTCGTCCACGTCAGTTATACACTGGTGAAACGCGCCGTGATTTTGTAAAAGTTGAAGATCGCAAGTAAGCAAAAATAATCGTTATCCAATAAAAAATCCCGCCATCGTACGGGATTTTTTATTGTCTTAACTCTCGTTATTTGATATTGATTGTTTTATGAGAAATGACTAACTAAATCAATTCATAAAGATATAGTCAGTTACTGAAACTCTTTTAACGTTTGCTCATATTTGGCAATCTGCTCATCGTATCCTTCAATAGTTTCATTAAATTTAGCCATTAAAGCTTCGAACTCTTGTTGCTGCTTCTGTTTCATTTGCTGCATATCAACCACTTGCTGAGCTTCTATTTGTTCCCATACCTGATGCTGAATAATCAAACGGGCAAGCGCCGGACTTTTTGCACTTACTCTGCCAGCAATCTCTGCATGCTCAAATAACTGAGGAACCAAGGTCGCCATATTGATTAATGTATCAGAATCCTCTGCGCTCAGCGGTGTTGTCACTGGTTGATATAAGGCATTCATGGTTTGCTGATAGCGTTCTATAATTTGGTCCTCGGTCAACATAACAGGTTTACGCGGCTCAAGACTGATACGTTTTAAAACCGTTAAGTCACGCTCACCAACTTCAGTGCTAGTATTGACATCAACCTCTGCATCTACATTTGGATTGCTGTTTATCGGGGCGATATCGATATTCGATGACACCACTTCTTCAGAACTGGTAGCGGTAGTATTTGCGTTAGGAGCGGTATTATCGGTCGGTACTTCGTTATTACTATCTGTATTTTCACTATTATTAGTATTCAGTAATAAAAGCTCCTCACTGTCTGATGCATCTGCCGCTTGCAATGACTCATATTCTGCTTGCAATCGTCTCTGTAAACTCTGCGCCTGTGCAACATATATCGGCTGAAATTGTTTTATACGCGCAGCAGCTGAGTCACTTTTTGGCATAGGCTGACTGTCTTCTACGCTTGTTTTTTCACTGGTTTGACTGTCATCAGCTACAGGTGATGTGTCAGACTGCTGACAGCCTGTCAAAAACAATACTCCTGACAGTGCGGCTACAAGCAAGGTCGGTGGATAACGAGTATCAACATTAGGCTTTACTGACAAAAATTTAAACATGAGAGTGCATATCCTTTGGTAAAGCAAAATTATTAAAGGGTAAGTTACAATTACGGTTCATTATTCTTTGATTTTTAGCGATACAATTAACTGTTAAATCGTCCAATATAGTCATCCAGTATTTATCCGACTGACCCGTATATCAATTACTATATAGCTCAATCGTTCTATAGCTCGGTTATGCTTATCACAGTCAAGCTTACTGTTATTTTTAAAAACTAAATAACTGATAGATCATCAGTATTTTCTGCCTTAACAATAGGCTGCTCTGTCAAAAATGGAATACAAGCTTCCCACTCTTGGCAATTCTGACCACGCTGACGACGGACAAAATAGTCTTGTACCATGCGTGCCTGCTGTTCAATACCATACTTAAAGAACGATTTACCTGTTTCTAACACGTAGTCATATTTTCGGTTGATGATTGCTCCGCGTACAACCTTTAAGCCTTGCTGTAGCTGCCATACGTGCGTTAGCTCATGTATAAGCCAGCTTTGTTTGCTCAGTGGAGCTTCGCTAAAATCCGTAATCCAATCAACTGAATTAAAGTAAATATTGCCATTAGGGCTGACGGCATAATGTTTTAGTACCCACCACGCTGTCTTTAACTGCACTTCATCAAGTTTGATGCTGTCACCAAATACTGAATACGCCAACGCTATCTCGCCAGCTGTCAGATAACGTGATTGCTGCTTGCCTGTATCACTACGCAAGTAGCGATTGAATAAGCGTTTAAGAGTCAGTTCAGACATCGTTAATGCAATACCTTATATTTGATAAGCCATTTTTAGTTTTTAATAGTTAATAGTTAATAGTTAATAGTCGCAATTAGCCAACTTTTCCCATCGATACGGTAGAACTGTTAATAGTAGAGCCGTTAATATAGATGAATGATGAAAACTAAAGTACTCGGGACACAAGCTATACGCTTAGTTAGCTTTCATTAACATATTTTTGCGCTAACCTAGCACGTATGACTTATAACAAGTACCATCCTTATAAACTAGCCTACTTCTACTGCTGATGTCTAATACTCATTACTATTATAAAATTGCTGCGAAAATCATGCCAAACGTATATGAGTGTTGAAACCTCATTAAAATGATAAAGGTAGCCTAGTATGCTGTTATTTGGATTTAACTATGGAGGCTTTGCCGTTACTACCTTTGCAGCTAGTAGATAGTTTTTTATTTTCCGATCGAGAGTCTTATGCCACCTAACTTCCACGCCGATACCCCACTTGCTCAGCGTATGCGCCCTACTTCTCTTACCGAAATCATTGGTCAAGAGCACTTGCTAGCAGCTGGTGCGCCGTTACGACGTTTAGTAGATCAAGGGCATCTGCCATCTATTATCCTGCACGGTGAAGCAGGTATTGGCAAAACAACCATTGCAATGTTGTTAGCCGATGCCGTTAGTCGACCTTTTCATGCGCTTTCTGCTTTAAATACTGGTGTCAAACAATTACGTGAAGTCTTAGATAATAAAGATTCATTGGTATTTGAATCACCTGTGGTCTTCATTGATGAGATTCATCGCTTTAATAAAGCACAGCAAGATGCACTTTTGGGCGCAGTAGAGTCTGGTGATATTACTTTGATTGGTGCTACCACTGAAAACCCATCATTTAGTGTCAATAACGCTCTACTATCACGTTGCCAAGTATATCGTTTAGAGCCGTTAACACCTGAGCAGATAAGTGCCGTGCTGCAACGAGCCCTTTCGGAAGACAATATACTCAAAAGGTTGACCGTCGATTTACAAGCAAAAGATACCATTAGTCAGCTGGCTCACGGTGATGCTCGAAAAGCGCTAAACTTATTAGAGTTAGCCATTCAGACCGCTGATGCCAAGCAGTCGCCAGTGATTGTTGATGATGAATTGGTCAGCCGAGTGGCACAGACTGCTTTGGTAAGATATGACAAAGATGGTGAGCAGCATTACGATATTATCTCAGCGATGATAAAGTCAGTCCGTGGCTCAGATCCGGATGCGGCATTGTATTGGATGGCACGTATGCTGGTAGGCGGTGAGCCTGCAGATTTTATTGCGCGGCGCTTGGTGATTTTGGCCAGTGAAGATATCGGTAATGCCAATCCTAACGCCCTACTCCTAGCTGATGCAGCATTGCGTAGTGTGCAATCTATTGGTATGCCAGAAGCGCGCATTATTTTAGGGCAAGTTGTGGTGTATCTAGCGACCAGTGCCAAAAGCAATAGCACTTATAAAGCGATCAATGCTGCGATGGCGTTGGCTGAAAAAGATGCCTCACCTGTACCGCTACATTTGCGCAATGGCGTGACCAAACTGATGCGTAGTCAAGGCTACGGTCAAGGTTATGCTTACCCGCATGATTATCCCAACCATTACTATCCACAAAGCTACTTACCAGATAATTTGGTTGGTACCAGTTTCTACGAGTTTGCAGATAATCAGCGTGAGCAGCACAGTAAGCAATTTATGGACTGGCTAAAAAGCCAAGCTGCGAGCAATGATTAACTGCGATATAGATTAATAAAAAAGATGGCGCCTAGATTTATGAGTCAGTTTTAATGCTCATTGATAATATTTATGACTATTTTTGACATACTGAACGATATAGTGGGAAGATGGCGCAGCACGTGACGCTGAAAAGCGTTAAAATAACCTCATAATGATATATACAAGCAATTAAGCGAGTCACTTTTATATCAAATTATATTGCTTATAGCGCGACTTACTTGACCGTAGTAGCGCTTTGCTTGACCGTAACAGCGCTTTGTATTATCTACTGCTACAATAAGCAGATAGAGCCTTATATTCTAAATGACACCTATTTATAAATAATAAAATATTGAGATTTACTATGAGTTTAAATGCAATCCCTGAGATTATCGAAGACATTCGTGCTGGAAAAATGGTCATCTTGATGGATGATGAAGACCGCGAAAACGAAGGTGACATCATCATGGCAGCGACGCATGTCCGCCCTGAAGATATTAACTTTATGATTACTCACGCGCGTGGCTTGGTTTGTTTGACCTTATCACAAGCACGTTGCCAGCAATTAGCACTGCCACTGATGTCAGATCGTAACGAAGCGAAGTTTAGCACCAACTTTACTGTATCTATTGAAGCGGCTGAAGGCGTCACCACCGGTATTTCTGCTAGTGATCGTGCACGTACTATTCAGGCGGCGGTATCTTCGTCAGCAAAGCCTGAAGACATCGTTCAGCCTGGACATATTTTTCCAATTATGGCACAAAACGGCGGTGTTCTTCACCGTGCAGGCCATACAGAAGCAGGTTGTGATTTAGCACGTTTAGCGGGTCTAGAGCCTGCAGCGGTGATTGTAGAGATTATCAATGCAGATGGTACGATGGCGCGCCGTGAC
This sequence comes from Psychrobacter nivimaris, assembly GCF_043419765.1. Taxonomy (NCBI): domain Bacteria; kingdom Pseudomonadati; phylum Pseudomonadota; class Gammaproteobacteria; order Moraxellales; family Moraxellaceae; genus Psychrobacter; species Psychrobacter nivimaris. The sequence continues at coordinate 453,504 of NZ_JBHOFX010000003.1, forward strand.
GACCTTGAAATATTTGCAAAAGAGCATGACATCAAGATAGGCACCATTGCTGACCTTATCAATTATCGTATCGCTAATGAGCAGACGGTAGAAGAGATTGAGTCACATCCATTTGAAACTGAACATGGTACTTTTACGCTACATCGCTTCCGTGAGTTTGGCGCTGAAGAAACACATTTAGCCTTGGTAAAAGGTAATGTCAGCGAAGGCGTCAGCACTGTACGTGTACACGGTTTCCACCCATTACGTGATTTGTTTGCGGCTAAAAACGATATGACTGGCCGTAGTGGCTGGAGCGTACAGTCAGCACTAGAAGAAATCAGTGCTTCAGATCGCGGTGTGTTGGTATGGATTGGTAGCAATCAGCCAGTTGATTTGGGTGATGCGCTGGACAAAGCCGCAGACAACGAGTCTCAATCAACCATTACGCAACAGCCATATCGTAGTATCGGTGTTGGTGCACAGATATTACGTCATTTAGGTGTCCGTGATATGCGCTTATTGTCATCGCCAATGAAGTTTTTTGCATTGTCAGGTTTTGATCTAAACGTGGTTGATTTTGTTCATGCACCGCAGCAAGACTAATATCTGTTTGCACCATTGAGTGAAAAATCAATGATAAAAAAGGCACGCTAGCGTAATATTAGCGTGCCTTTTTTGTTTTTAACTATCGACTTTCAACACACAAGGGTTTCTCTAAAAAACCTGATAATCACTTCATATAGAAATCAGCTTAACACTCAGGCGTATGACCAAATTTTGCTTCCAGTGCTAGTAGTCGCTGACGCTCCTCTGTTGTCCATGGCAATTTACCTTTCCCATCACTATCAAGACGTACGACGACTGCCTCTGCCGTAGCAACGATTGTTTCTTGCGCGGTACTATAGTAACTATACTCCATCGCCATGCTGGTATTGCCTAAACGCTTGCAGCGGACGCCTAATAATAAAGTGTCTGGATAGGTGACTGGGCGTAAATACTGGCAGCTCGATTGTGCCAAGACCGTGACCATACTGCCATCAAACATACCTAGCGCATGCAAATAACTAATGCGTGCTGACTCAGCGTAACGATAGTAAACCACATTGTTCAAATGATTGAAGGCATCCATCTCACCCCACTGTATAGGCTGATGATGAATAACAGGATAATGAGCTAATAACTCAGGGCGGTGTTCGTTTGCTGCATCAGATATATATGTTGAGCTTTCATTAAAATGGGTCATTGCTTACCTTACGTTTTGTATTTTCTGTATTAACTATTGTGACTAGCTTCCGTTAGCGTTGCGGCTTATCCAAAATTTCTGTCGTCAATAATGGCGTTGGTTTGGGTGCATGAGCAATCAACTGATTTAGCCATACAATTACTTCTGGTATGTCACTCGGTGCTTTCATTGTCTCAAGATTACTTTGACCATCGATTGGTTTTTTATCAGCTTGTACAATGCCAATCGCGCCAGCTTGTGCTGAATTTTTATTATCGCTAGTTGAAGCCTTAGGCACCAACGTTTTTAACTGTTTACGTGCTTGAGTCAAATAGCTGACAAGTTGATCTTGCTTACGCATATTGCTTGCTTGGCTTGCTAGATTCAACGTCATGATGACTTCATGGATAGTGAGCTGACGACGCGTTAAATTTGTATCACTAGCCGCTGAATTATCAGCAGCATTGATTGCTTTAGGCTGCTGTTTATTTTCAATAGCTGCATCTACCAGCTCTCGACGCTGTAGATCCGTACCTTCGTAGCTACCAAGACGCTCATGACTGTGCAAAAATTCCTGAATATTTTGAATCGCAAGATTTTGTATTTGCCATGGGCTTGGCTGTGAGCTTTGTGCCTGCAGACGCTCAATATCTTTGAGCAAACTTTGCTTGATAACGATAGTGAGCGCAGGCGCAATCTCATTACTGCTCTGCGACAACTGCCAATGTAGACCTCGCAATAACTCAATCGCCGCACTGTCATTACTATCCGCCAACAGTCTATCAGCAGCTTTGATTTGGATACGCAACAGGTCCAACTGATTCTGAGCTTGGCTACTGGCCTTTACCCTAGGCTCCGGTAGCGTCTGCTGACTCATGGCAAATAGACGATCATCCATTTCGTTTAATCGACTGATTACTTGCTCATTGCTCTGCAAACGATCGTTGACACTATGCTGAAAGCGCTGCTGACTAATATATAGCCACAATAATGCAGCGATCAGTAATAAGATAACCAGCCATTGCATCCGTAGCAGCAAAATATTTGCTTGCCGGCGCTGCTGAACAGTAGAAGGATCCTTAGATAAGGACTCAGAATTCATTGACATAAGGCAGTACCGTTATTGGTATAGATAAACATGTTTAAAGCAAATGAGAAATTTAAGGTATTATATTTTAGAATGAATGGCGGAGAGAATCGTATCTGGCGATAAATCCTCTACTCGCCAGTAGCTCAACTGCTGTGCTGCAACCATATTGGCAAGACGCTCACCCAACACAACGTAGGAAAAATCTTTTAACGTAAACGATAGACGTTGTGTTGTATTAGCCACTGCATCAGAATTTTGCTCTTTGTCTAACGTCTTCAGTTGCTCGTCATTGACGATATTTGACCAATGCTCAAAAGCTGCCGCACTGCTGATCACGACAATTGGCTTTGACTGCTGTGATGACGCAGTACTACGAGTAAGAAACGCTTGTTGCCACTGCTGGTACTGAGCCATTGCATCGATAGGCATTGTACGCTCGTACCAAGCAATACTATCGATATGTACACCGCGCGCCTGTAATGTATCAACCAATAATCGACGTCCACCAAGCCCGCGCCATATCAGCAATTTATCGCCTGCTTGTAAGCTATCGATTTCAGGCATTGCTAGCATGCCTTCATTATTGGCCGTCTCAGGCTGAAGTATTTGATAGTTTGTTGTATCTATACGCACCTGACTGAACTCTGCTGCCGTTGCTTCACCAACCGCAACCAGAGGACTAGGTAGTGACAAACCTTCTGACAATCTCTGCGCATAGTTGCCATTACTATCTTTCGTTTTGTATTCACACTTTTTATGGTCAAGTGACTGCCAAGCGGCTAGCCCCGAAGCCGCTGCAGTTGGACTGACGATAACAAGCGCTTTGTACTCCCCCGCCATCCACTGATGCATTAATGCAATATCTAGATCAGTTGTTAGACGTGGTTGTAGCGTCAACATTGGCATCTCAATCACTACCAATCCTGCCGCTTGCAAATGCTGCGTCAACGGTGCTGCTCGCTCTACTGGGCGAGTATTAATGACAATTTGCGGCATTACTTTTGACTTCTCATTAGAATAATTTTTATGAGAAGTTGTGTATGTAGATTGAGTTGGCATTGATGACATAGGTATACCATGACAAAAAACGAGTGAAAAAGGCTTAAGTATACAAAAATGGCTGATGCTTAGATCAGCCTATCTTACGGTTAATCAAACCTATAGCGACTGTACTTGTACTACTCAGGCTGATAGATCGCTGACAAAATAGCGCCTGCGCCATCGGCAAGTAGCATTTCTGCGACATCGATACCTAGTTGGTTGGCTTGGGCTTCTTGCTCGGCTTGTGTCCCAACCAACGTAGCTCGTTTGTCTGCCTTCAACAATTCGCTACCATCGGCTTGACCTACTCGACCGCGTAGCCACAGCACATTCCCACTATCGTTATTGCCATTATCACCATTGTTATCATTATTAACACTGGTTTCTTCAGCTGTCTGCAAAACTGCATAAGCGGCGATCGGTACTTGGCAACCGCCCTCTAGATGACGGTTCAGAGCACGCTCAGCGATAAGTCGAATACGGGCTTTATCATCATTGAGTGGTGCAAGTAATTTGAGGACTTCTTCATCGCCTTCACGGCATTCGATCGCCAAAGCGCCTTGTCCAACGGCAGGTAAGCAAGCCGCGATATCAAGCTCACCGCGTATTCTCTCGTCCAGTTCAATACGCTGCAATCCGCTGGTCGCTAAAATAATGGCATCATACTCGCCAGCATCTAACTTACCTAGACGAGTGCCGACGTTGCCGCGCAAGGTTTTGATTTGCAGGTCAGGTCGATAGGCTTTGATCTGGCATTGACGACGTAAACTTGACGTCCCAACGACCGCACCCTGTGGTAACTCGTCGATACTATTATAAGTGTTTGAGACAAAGGCATCTGTTGGTGAGGCGCGTTTGCAATAGACACCTAATGTTAGGCCTTCAGGAAGCTGCATCGGAACATCTTTTAGCGAGTGCACTGCAATATCGGCTTGTTTTTCATACAGCGCTTGTTCAAGCTCTTTTACAAACAATCCTTTGCCACCGATTTTGGCCAAAGGTGTGTCCAAAATCTTGTCACCCTTAGTAACAATTTTTAGTAAATTAATCGTCAGATTAGGATACAACGCCAATAAACGATCACGAATATGCTCGGCCTGCCATAAGGCTAAAGGACTTTGACGTGTAGCGATATTTAGAGTAGTCAAAACAGGTTGCTGCGGATTGCTCATAAAGGGCCTCAATAAGTTCGATACTAATACTATAGTGGCTATAGTCCCTATGTCAGTACCATTCATATTTATACTGAATAGTATCGATATTACTCGATAGGGTAAGTTTGCCAAAGAATAGGCGACTCAAATTATTAATAGTAGATGCTGACGCAAAAAAATACCCCTATTTAAGCATAAATAAGGGTTTGATGATATGGAATGATTGGTCGCTATCAGGACAGCCTATTACATACTTTGAATTTTATCACGTAAGGCAGGTAAGTGACGACGACTGACCGCTAGCGTCTCATTAATACCTTTAAAACGTATCTGATACTGGCCTGCGTCTAGAGTTTCTAGAAAGTCCAAATAACTAAGGTTGATAATGGCATTGCGATGTACTCGGAACAGACGATCATCAAACTCTTGCTCTAATTCTTTTAGCGTTTCATCAATCAATACCATGCCATCTTTGTGACGCACTTTGACGTATTTTTGATCTGCTGCAAAATAGTAGATATCTTTTAGCTTAATCAGTTCAACACCGCGATGTGTACGAGCAGCGATATGTTCACGTATTGGACGTGCTGTCGGATCTTCAAGCTTGCGAATTTCGTTTAGTTGAGCGGCATTTAGGTTCTTTGCTTTGTTTAAAGCTTCTAGTAGCTCATCTTTGTTTGCAGGTTTCAACAAGTAGCCAATTGCATTGGCTTTTAATGCTGCGATCGCATAATGGTCGTATGCCGTCACAAATATAATCGCTGGTGGATGCTCAAGTTTGGCAAGTTCTTGAGCACAGCGTACTCCGTCCATTTCAGGCATTCGGATATCTAATAATATAATATCTGGCTGCTGGGTTTTTACAGCGACGATAGCTTCTGCACCTGTTGTGGCCTGAGCAACTACCTCATGGCCTGACTCCTGTACAATTCTCACCAAGCGCTCACGCGCTAGGGGCTCATCATCACAAACTACGATACGCATGCAAACTCCCATCCAAGGACATACTTAATATTTTTTTCAATAGTATTACGGCTATATTAGCACTCATTATCAATCACTTAGAATATAAAATCTAAATTATTTAATAAAATTCTGACGAAAACTACCAGTTTTTATAGCGGACAATATACTCCTGCTATAGGTAGATTTTATATGGTGTAATTGTGTTTCACGGTAGTTATGATATTACTGATTCGTAATCATTATTTATCAAATACAAATTGTGATACCTATGCATGGTTATGCAATAAGTATGCCACATAGGCTTTTAAGAGTTAAAAGAATGTAGAAAGCTAATAAAGAACAGTAAGTTATAAACCGACGTCTTGTAGAGGATAGTCGATGATGGTGATAATCTGCGTACTGGCTACTGAGCTCTGGATATCAGCACTTTGTCCAAAATGGGCGCGCAAACGATCAGCTTGAATATAGAAATTCATATGTTGGCGCAAGTCATGGTTGATAATTAGTGTCTTTTTGGGAAGCGCAACATCAATCATGATTTTGACTTGGTGTTGTTCCCACGTGACTTCGATATTAATGCAGATAGTTTCTGTGGTCATCTCTACCACATTGAGGAGTATTTTCTCTAGCACGCTCTGTAGCGTCAGCGCAGTGATAACCATGTCATACATGATATCTTCTTCAGGTAGCTTCCAATTGACTTCGAGCTTGTCTGCTAAACGACTAGATTCGATTGCCAAATAATGCTCACAAAGATCAACCTCTTCTTCAAAGCTAATTTCACGTGTACCACTAAAACTAGCACGGAATAGTGCAGAGACATGCTGTAATAAGTCAGCGGCTTTAGGCGGGTTCGATTCAATCAGAGATACAAGTGTATTGATAGTATTAAAGAAAAAGTGCGGGGCCGTACGGGCTTTTATTAGATCATTTTGCGCAGTCAATTTATATTCAAAGGATAGCTTAAGTGCATTAAGCTCACGGTAGCTGCGCAAAAAATATAATAAAAATACAGTCGTAAAACCGCCAGACAACACTGTATTAAGCACGATATTTACTACAAATGTGCGACTATCATATGCTAGCCAACCGAAATTAATCATAGACAACGTTACTAACGCCATCGAAACTGCAGCAGCAAACATCAGTAACAGTACAATCCGCATACTTACGCTAAGAATACTGGCATTTTTAAATGCAGGGCGTAGGTAGTCAACTAAATACAGTGAGGGAATAACTGTTAGAGCGTTTTGAATGAAACTACGTAGAAACTGAATCATGAAATCTGACCAAGTGGCTAAGCTATGGCGCTCCATTACCGTTAGGAACAAGGACCAAAAAAAGATATATGTCAGCCACTGCCAAGGCCTCATGATTTCCATGAGTTTAGGAATAAAAAACTCTAAGCGTGTAGCTAGTAAGGCAACCTCATCATTTGCTATACTCGAGTTCTTATTCTCTTGACTTGTCTTGTACCGATATGAACGCCAATTCTTCAAAACCTAGTAATCCTGAATCAAGTAAAAGTTCATCTGACTCTGATTTTAGCACAGATGCTTCTATAACAAGTACCACAACGCAGACTGCGCCTGCTAGTAGTCAAGGCCAACAAATGTGGGGCGGACGCTTCAGTGAAGCGACAGATAGCTTCGTTGCCGCCTTTACTGCCTCTGTTGGCTTCGACCAACGCTTTGCTCGTCACGATATTCAAGGCTCGATTGCGCATGCAACGATGCTAAAAGAATGTGACATTTTAACTGCTGATGAAGTTGCCACCATTATTGACGGCTTGCAGCAAGTATTGCGCGAGATTGAAGCAGGTGAGTTTAACTGGTCGATCGCCCTTGAAGACGTGCACATGAATGTCGAGTCTCGTTTGACTGACATTATAGGTGCCGTTGGTAAAAAGCTACATACTGGACGTAGCCGTAACGATCAGGTAGCCACAGACATTCGCCTATGGTTGCGCGAAGAGACTGATAATATTATTGAGTTATTAGTACGTTTGCAAAGCGGCTTGCTTGATTTGGCTGAGCAACATACTGATACTATCATGCCAGGCTTTACTCATTTGCAAACGGCACAGCCTGTTAGCTTTGGGCATCACGTGATGGCATGGTTTGAGATGTTGTATCGCGATACTGATCGTCTTGTCGATGCACGTCGCCGTATCAATCAGATGCCACTTGGTAGCGCAGCGCTTGCTGGTACGACTTTCCCAATCGATCGTACCATCACTGCTGAATTGCTAGGTTTTGAAGGTATTTGCCAAAACTCACTCGATGCCGTTTCAGACCGTGACTTTGCGATTGAGTTTACTTCAGCAGCATCTATCCTGATGATGCATATGTCGCGTATGAGCGAAGAGATTATTCTTTGGATGTCAGCGCAGTTTAATTTTGTGCAAATACCAGATCGCTTCTGTACTGGCTCATCGATCATGCCGCAAAAGAAAAATCCTGACGTACCTGAGTTGGTACGCGGTAAAGCGGCACGTGTCTTTGGTCAGTTGATGACCTTGCTTAGCCTAATGAAGAGCCAGCCACTCGCCTACAACAAAGACAATCAAGAAGACAAGGAGCCTTTGTTTGATTGCGTTGATACGTTGACAGGTTCGCTGCTTGCGTTTGCTGATATGCTACCAAACATCACACCAAACAAAGAAAGCATGCGTGCCGCTACGATGAAAGGCTATGCGACTGCGACTGACTTGGCAGATTACTTAGTACGTCAAGGCGTGGCATTCCGTGACGCTCATGAAGTCGTTGGTAACGCTGTTGCTTTAGGCATCAAAGAGGGTGTTGATCTAAGTGACTTGTCATTGGCACAGCTACAGCAATTTAGCGATGCTATCGGTGAAGATGTCTTCGACTATCTAACGCTAGAAGGCTCATTAGCAGCTCGTGACCATTTAGGTGGCACTGCGCCAAACCAAGTCAAGCAAGCGGTGGTTAATGGCCGTGCTCGCTTAAAAGCCTTTGCTTAATCATTAATTTGCAAATAACAGCCAACTTGCTAACTTAAACTTAACACCCGCTACTTATGCGGGTGTTTTTATTTGTCCTATGACCTCTACTGGTTTGGCCAATGTCATTTTCAAAATATCACTAGTTTTAAGAACTTAAATAAAAAAATTAAACGTAGACAATATTTGTTATACATCAACTACCAGAGACTTTATAACAAATGGATAGAGGCTTGACGATATACATTAGTACCCTTTGCTAAATCTACCAAGACCGTTATCATAGACTCATATGATATTTGATTTAACCACTTAATATAACGAATAAGGAATGCCTTATGACTGAGACTTTTAACCCTCAAGCAAATACTGTGTTTTGCCGTAAATACAAGCAAGATTTACCAAAGATGCCGCATCCACCCTTCCCTAATAAAAAAGGTCAAGAGCTGCAAGAGACCGTATCTGAAAAGGCGTGGAAAGAATGGCTTGAGCATCAAACGATGCTTATTAATGAAAACCATCTAAGCATGATGGATCCTGCTGCCAAAAAGTTTTTAACAGAGCAGCGTGATAAGTTCTTAGACAACGAAGACTATGAGCGTGCACAAGGCTGGACACCAGAAAGCTAGTATTTACTGGCTTTCTACTAGCTACATTTAGTAGTTATAAAAAAACGCGCTTACTATAGCGCGTTTTTTTATAAGGTAAAAACCATAGCCTTTCTTATCAGCCTTCATCACTATCTGACGTTTCTAGCTCATTGGCTGACAATGTACTAACTTGACGAGCAGCTAAGCGATCATTGGCTTCTTGTACCGCTTTTTCGACCATGGCATAGTCTGAATGGCGTACGTCTTGTCCACTGATGTAGTTAATCACTAGCTCTGCGACATTTTGTGCATGGTCACCGATACGCTCAAGCGATCGTAATATCCACATAATATTGATGACTTTTGATACGTGGCGCGAGTCTTCCATAATATAGGTCATCAAAGCACGAATGGCTGACTGATATTCGGTATTGACCACGCTATCATTACGCATCACTTCAAACGCTTGCTCCGCATTCGATTGACTAAAAGCTTCTAGCGAGTTGTTTAGCATCAGACGAACTTGATTGCTCAGATGCTGAACTTCAGCGTAACCGTATGCTGATTTACCTTCTGCCGCAATTTTACTGGCCATTCGCGCAATTTTTACCGCTTCATCGCCGATACGTTCCAAATCGACCACACCTTTACTGATTGACATGACTAAGCGCAAATCACTGGCTGCTGGCTGGCGTTTGGCGACCAATAACAAAATGTGCTCGTCGAGTTCGACCTCCATTCGATTGATATCGAAGTCCATATCGATGACTTCTTGCGCCAGTGTTTCGTCTTTATCGATCAGAGCATGAATGGCTTTGGCCACTTGGTTGGCCGCGCTATCACCCATGTATAAAAATAAACGGATGGCTTCATCAAGATCTTGGTCAAAACTTTTGGAGATATGCTTATCACTTTGCATGAGAGGTATTCCCTAGAATCTATATTTTAATAGCGCGGTGTGCTTGTGAAGTTAGAAAGTCGGCTTATAACATGCTAATCAGCTTTGTCTGCTTGTACCGATTTCAGTCCCAATCAATGTTAGCCATAACGACCTGTAATATAGTCTTCCGTCGCGGTTTGAGTAGGTTTGGTAAATATTTGATCGGTTTCACCCATCTCAATCATGTCACCCAAATACATATAGACCGTGTAGTCAGATACGCGTGCTGCTTGCTGCATATTGTGAGTGACGATAGCGATGGTGTAGTCGTTTTTCAGATCTTCGATCAAATCCTCGATAGCACCCGTCGAGATAGGATCCAACGCTGAGGTCGGCTCATCAAGCAACAGTACTTCAGGTTTGGTCGCGACACTACGTGCGATACATAAACGCTGCTGCTGACCACCTGATAACGACAGTCCTGATGCTTTTAGCTTGTCTTTCACTTCTGGCCATAGCGCTGATTTTTTCAGTGCCCACTCTACGCGATGATCCAGCTCGTCTTTGCTTAATTTTTCATACAGTCGTACGCCAAAGGCGACATTGTCATAGATTGACATCGGGAACGGCGTTGGCTTCTGAAAAACCATACCAACTTGTGCACGCAGTAAGTTCACATCGATGTCTTTACCCAAGATGTTTTTGCCATCTAGATTGATGCTGCCTTCTGCACGCATACCTGGATATAGATCGTACATGCGGTTAAAGGTACGCAGTAGCGTAGACTTACCACAACCTGAAGGACCAATAAAAGCGGTCACTTTTTTATCCGCGATATCGATATTGATGTTTTTCAATGCCTGAAAATCATCGTAATAGAAGTTTAGATCTCGAACTTCCATTTTTGCAGCAGGCATGTTCTTAGGAATATCTTGAATCGTTTGTTTATTAAAATCAGCAGTGTTTGGTTGCTGAGCTTGGGCGCTAGTAGACATGGGTCTATTTAATAGGCTGCCTGTTGCCGTATTAAAGTTGTCAGCAGTCGTGTTTGTACGGACATTGCTTAGGACATCATTCATAATATTTCAACCTAGCTCAATTAATTTCATATAAGTTTAAGTAAATGCTTAGCGTGTAGCGTGCTACGGTCTGGTCTGCTCTCAGCCCTTATTTGGGCTGACCTCTACCACCGATAAATCTTGCCAAAATATTCAACACTAGGACAGACGCGGTGATAAGTAGTGCTGCCGCCCAAGCCAATGTATGCCAGTTGTCGTAAGGACTCATCGCAAACTGGTAAATGGTATTGGGTAAGTTAGCAAGGGGCTGACCCATGTCTGTACTGAAGTATTGATTGTTAAGTGCGGTAAATAGTAACGGGGCTGTCTCACCAGTGATTCGAGCAAAAGCCAATAACACACCTGTGGTCAGTCCCGCGCGCGCAGCTTTTACAGTAACTTGAGTGACCAACTTCCATTTAGGAGTCCCTAGCGCATAGGCTGCTTCGCGTAGACTATTAGGTACCAAGTTCAGCATGTTTTCTGTCGTACGCACGACCACCGGAATAACAATCAATGCCAATGCCAACGCGCCTGCCCAACCAGAGAAACTTTGACCTTTTACCATCAGTGCATAGATAAACAGACCGATGACAATCGATGGCGCTGACAATAGAATATCATTTAAAAAGCGAGTGACCTTGCCAAGCATACTACCTTTAGAAAACTCAGATAAGTAAATACCTGTCATAAGACCAATAGGTGCACCGATAAACAATCCTGAAAACGCCAACATGACCGAACCAACGATAGCATTACGTAAGCCGCCCGCACTCATTGGTGGCGGCGTATCAGCGGTAAAGATTGGTAGCTGTACCATGCCTTGGAAGCCTTCAACAAACAAAGTCACCAAAATCCATGACAACCAAAAGAGGCCAAAAACCATCGCTGACATGGCAAAACCTAAACCTAACTTGTTGGTCAAACGACGCTTGTTATACAGGCTTTGATTGTAGCGGGTAGCGCCGTTTGGCTTAGTAGGTAATGGTGCATTGAGCGCATTGTTACTAGCAGGCATAATATTTATTTCCCATATCTTTTATCAATATCTATCAAGGTTCAATAAATCGGTAACAGACTTATCGGTTACCTGCTTTGTGATCCATACGCATGAGCATCAGTTTTGCTAAAGACAGCACAATGAAAGTGATGACAAATAAGATTAAACCTAGATGTAGTAGAGACGCAAGATGTAGCTCACTAGACGCTTCAGCAAACTCATTGGCCAAGGCCGAGGTAATCGTCACGCCAGAAGTGAATAGGCTTGGACTGATATTAAACGCATTACCAATCAAAAAGGTAACTGCCATCGTCTCACCCAATGCACGACCAAGACCCAAAATTACGCCACCAACGACACCAGCTTTGGTGTAAGGTAAGATAATTTTGAACATGACTTCCCAAGTCGTCGCTCCCATGCCATAGGCTGACTCTTTCAGTAAATCGGGTACGACAGAGAAAACATCGCGCATGGTGGCAGCGATGAACGGTATGATCATAATGGCAAGTACTAGGGATGCGGTAAACATACCCAGTCCCATAGGCGCACCTGCAAACAGCTTACCGATAATAGGCAAAGGCCCGACGTGCTCAATAAACCATGGCTGAATGTGATCACCAAAGAATGGCGCAAATACGAATAATCCCCACATGCCATAAATGATAGATGGGATACCAGCCAACAACTCAATGGCGATGCCAAGTGGTTTTTTGAGGAACTTAGGGCACATCTCGGTTAAAAATATCGCAATACCGAAACTGACTGGAACCGCAATAACAATGGCGATAAATGACGTGACTAAGGTGCCGTAAATAGGCGCTAATGCACCGTATTCATTGGCGACTGTATCCCAGTTATTGCTGGTATAAAATCCCAAACCAAACTCTTGAATACTCGGCCATGCTCCAACAATTAGAGACACCAAAATGCCCCCTAAAGATAGGAGGACGAGTATGGCAAACGCTTTGGTAGAGTTGACAAATAAAGCGTCGTAACGTTTTTGTTTAGCCAGTTGGGACCTTAAGTCTGTCATAAGTGTCTCAGCATTGAATGGGATGAATCGAAATATTAAAAAGATGTATCTTAGGTTTTAACACAACAAACTTAAACGGTATGAGTAACTATATCTATCGAGATGTATTCATCAAATTTGCTGTGTTAAAACCTCTCAAACAACTACCGGAGAATAGTTATTCGAGAGGATAACTTGTCAGTTGCTAAATAGTATTTAGCAGAAACAAATTACTGAGCTGGCTTGTAGACAGGCTGTCCATCACTACCTTTTACTTCGTTCCACTTCTCTTTGAACAAGGCCACTGCCGTGTCAGAGAATGGTACGTAGTCTAGTTCCATGGCGCTGTCATCACCTTGGGTATAAGCCCAGTCAAAGAAGTTCAACACGCCAGCGACTTGCTGAGGATTTTCTGGTTGCTTATGTACCAAGATAAAGGTCGCAGCAGCGATAGGCCATGCTTGGTCAGTTTCAGAGTTGGTGATGACTTTATAAAAGCCTTCTTGTTGTGACCAATCGATATCACCTGCGGCAGCAAACGTCTCAGCAGATGGCTGTACGATGTTACCAGCTGCGTTTTTCAGCGCAGTATGTGACATCTTATTTTGCTTAGCGTAAGCATACTCAACATAACCGATGGAGTTTTTCATACGGTTTACGTAGCTTGAAACGCCTTCGTTACCTTTACCGCCTGCACCAGTAGCAGAAGTCGGCCATTTGACGGTTTTATCAACGCCGACGGTGTCTTTCCAGTCTGGTGAAACCTTAGCAAGATAGTCAGTGAAGTTGAAGGTCGTACCTGAACCATCTGAGCGGAATACTGTTGTGATTGCGGCATCTGGCAAGGTCAAATCTGGGTTCATCGCCTTAATTGCAGGGTCATTCCAGTTGCTAATCTTACCCAAATAGATATCAGCCAACGTTGTGCCGTCTAGCTTCAATGCACCAGGCTCAACACCGTCGATGTTGACGATTGGTACAACACCACCGATGACTGTTGGGAACTGAATCAAACCTGCTTCGTCTAACTCTTCAGGCGTCATTGGGGCATCAGAAGCACCAAAGTCTACTGTTTTTGACTGAATTTGTTTGATACCACCAGATGAACCAATCGACTGATAATTGACTTGGCCACCGGTCGCAGCATTGTAGTCATATGACCATTTCGCATAGATAGGCTGCGGGAACGACGCACCTGCACCTGTAATATTCATAGCGATATTTTCAGCAGATTTAAAATCTGACGTAGCAGAAGATGCTGTCTGAGAGGTTGTTTCAGCTGTTGTCACAGCGCTACTGCTAGTATCAGCAGTTGGCTCCGCCGTATCTGTTGACTTATTACACGCCGTAAGCATTAATGTACAACTGACGGCCACTGCTAATAACGAATAACGCATGTAGGACTCCTGAAGTTTAACAACGGTATAAAAAAGCATTGCTTGTGATATGCGTGTTATCTTGCCAAATCTTTATGACAGTTTAATGACAACTTCTAGAATCCTTCATTCGCTTTACATAATATTTGAATAATTTGTCTACAACCTAGTAATACTAAGCATCCTCATCTATCAACACTCAAAAAAATTATTCACGAAAATATTAAATAGTATGTGTGGCACAGAATATTTGTATCCAAATACTATTAGCCGTTGGTACAGAATTTTGTTAGTATGAAGGCTGATTTACAACACTGACAGACTCGGGGTGCGGTGTATTTTTGGCTCACTTTATTAAACTTACTTTATTAAAGTAGTCGCCTTGATACATTCGCTGAGAGATCACCCGCCGAACCTGATGCGGTTAGTACCGACGCAGGGAAGTCTTAAGCACTTTGTTATTTATGACAAAAGGCGCGTAGAAATACATTTTTATCGTCACTACTGTCTTAATATGCGTAATGCATAGCCAGATAAGAAGAGAGGATATAAAGCTGCGTCCAATATTTGATGAGCACCATGCGCGACGATACTTTTTGGTCGAAGTTGTGGGTTCATGATATAAACTTGTCTAGATGATGGATGCCTACCCCCGCAGATACTGGCGGTGTTGATTTTATTCAAAAACCAACACGCTAGGACAGCATATGACTACTGCAGACACTACCTCAATTGCACCGAAAGCCCAAACGCATAACCCAGCCGACAACTCAACGCTTGCTTCAAATGCTGCTGACACGACCAACGTCAAAGCAGATAAAAAAGCAGATGCGTTAAAAACCCCTGCTCACCGTGCCGCAAGTGATGCCCGTTTCGAAGAAGATGCGCGCGACTTGCACCGTATTTTACCTGCCTCAAGAAAAGTCTATATCGAAGGCTCAAGACCTGACATCCAAGTACCAATGCGTGAAATCAGCTTGGCTGATACGCCTGTTGGTGGCACTGGAGATAAAGACGGTGAGCATAATCCACCGTTTTATGTGTATGACACTTCAGGTGTATATACTGACCCTAATGTCGATATCGACCTCACACGTGGATTGCCAAAATTGCGTGAAAGCTGGATCGCAGAACGCGATGATACTGAGCAGTTAAGCGGCTTATCTAGCTCATATGGACAAGCACGTGCTCGCGATATCAGCACTGCCAATCTTAGATTTGCTCATATTGATAAACCGCGTCGCGCTAAAGCAGGACAGAACGTTACGCAAATGTACTACGCGCGCCGTGGCATCATCACTCCTGAAATGGAATATATCGCCATACGCGAAACGCAAAAGCAGCATGAACTGACCGATATGCGTCAACACGATGGCGAAAGCTTCGGTGCCAATACGCCTCAAATCATTACTCCTGAATTCGTTCGCGATGAAGTGGCGGCTGGACGCGCAATTATCCCAAACAACATCAACCACCCTGAATCTGAGCCGATGATCATCGGGCGCAATTTCTTGGTGAAAATCAATGCCAATATCGGTAACTCAGCGCTGGGTTCGTCTATCGATGAAGAAGTGTCCAAAATGACGTGGGCAACACGTTGGGGTGCGGATACCATCATGGATTTATCAACGGGTAATCATATTCATGAAACCCGTGAATGGCTAATCCGTAACTCTCCTGTGCCGATTGGTACGGTACCGATTTATCAAGCATTAGAAAAAGTCGATGGCGTCGCTGAAGACCTAACGTGGGAGATATTCCGTGATACGTTGATTGAGCAAGCAGAGCAAGGCGTAGATTACTTTACTATCCACGCTGGCGTACTATTACGCTATGTACCACTCACCGCAAAGCGTCTGACAGGTATCGTCTCACGCGGCGGCTCTATCATGGCGCAGTGGTGTCTGGCGCATCATAAGGAAAGCTTTTTATACACGCATTTCGAAGATATCTGCGAGATTATGAAACAGTACGATGTAGCATTTAGTCTAGGTGATGGCCTACGTCCTGGTTGCTTACAAGATGCCAATGATGAAGCGCAGTTCGGTGAGCTACGTACGCTTGGTGAATTGACCAAAGTCGCATGGGAGCATGATGTACAGGTGATGATCGAAGGCCCTGGACACGTGGCGATGAACCGGATCAAAGAAAACATGGACTTGCAGCTTGAGCTATGTGCTGACGCGCCTTTCTATACTTTAGGGCCATTAACGACAGACATCGCTCCAGGCTATGACCATATTACTAGCGCCATCGGTGCTGCGATGATTGGATGGTTTGGTACAGCGATGCTGTGCTATGTCACGCCAAAAGAACACTTAGGTCTGCCAAACAAAAAAGACGTTAAAGACGGCATTATCACTTATAAAATCGCCGCACACGCTGCTGACCTGGCTAAAGGTCATCCAGGAGCACAAGCACGTGATAATGCATTATCTAAAGCACGTTTCGAATTCCGCTGGGATGATCAGTTCAATCTGGCGCTCGACCCTGATACTGCACGTGAATATCATGACGAGACGTTGCCAAAAGACGCACACAAATCGGCACACTTTTGCTCCATGTGTGGCCCTAAGTTTTGTTCAATGAAAATCACTCAAAACGTGCGTGAATATGCAGCGGGACTGGATAAAAATGCTGCTAACCAAAAAGTAACGCCGCAAACGGGTGACCTAACCGATGCTGGTCACCTAATCAAAGAGGTAGATACAGAGCTTGTCGGACAAGTTGGGGAGGCCACTGCTGAGGAAATTCGCCAAGGCATGGCCGAGATGACTAAGAAATATAACAACGAAGGACGTCAGTTATATAAAGAGGTGTAGAGTTAATAACCGATACTTTTAAAATAATAAAAGCCCTACTATTCAAGTATTTTTATACTTATCTAGTAGGGCTTTTTTGCTTATTTACTCATGATTTATGTGCGAATTTTTATTTACTACGTTTACACTTTTGACGCTTCATAAATCTCTTCAATTGAGGCATTAATGGTTTCAGCAAACTCGCTATCGCTTTGTTGCTTACTCAAACCTTCAGTAAAGGCTCGTGAGAAGCTCGCAATCATACCTGGGTTTTGTTTAAGCTTGGCACAAGCATCGCTACGACTATAACCACCAGACAGCGCCACTACTTTTAGCACTTTAGGATGGTCAATCAGCTCCTGATAAAACCCTGCCTCTTCTGGTAGGGTCAGCTTAAGCATCACTTGATGTTCGTCATTCAAGCGTTCCAGATTGCGCAGTATATCTGTCTTCAACAGTAGCTCGCACTCATGCTTTTGAGTGCTTTCAATATTGACCTCTGGCTCGACGATAGGCATCAGACCTTTTGAAATAATTTGCTTAGCCACATCAAACTGCTGCTGTATCACAAGCTCGATGCCATCGACGTTTGGCTCACAGATGACTGAGCGCATTTTAGTACCAAATACGGGATAGTTTTTTGCTTTATCTAATAATAGATCTAGATTCGGAATCGGCTTCATAACTTGTACGCCGCTCATTTGCTCAGCCAGACCTTTGTCTACCTTCAAAAATGGTACGATATTTTTATCTTCCCATAGGTAATTGGCCGTCGACTTGCCATTGACTTCGCGCTCCATGGTGTCTTCAAATAAAATTGCACCAAGTACACGCTCACTATCAAAACAGTCACACGTCATGATACGAGCACGCATTTCATGAACCAAATCAAACATGGCTTCATCGTTATCATAGTCGTCGCTGCTGACACCATAAGTCTCTAACGCTTTCGGTGTACTGCCGCCACTTTGATCAAGAGCAGCAATAAAGCCTGAACTATTTTTTATACGCTGTAATTGCTTATCGTATTCCATTGAGCCTGCATCCTATTTTTATTGGTTAAGTTAACTATCATAAACTAAGCTTTTTTATTCCATACAAGCCGTGTTATTTGTAGATAACCTTATCATAGGATGATTTGTATGCCTATATAGGATACGTGACAATACGGCTAAAAAAGTTGTGAAACCAATACTTTTGGACAGTGCGCTTTACGCCAAAAATAGCACCCCTACACAGCAGACTGCCAATAACAATCCTATTATATTGATACGGTTCAGCTGCTCTTTAAATACACCTACGCCAATCAATGTCGCTACGGCAATAACACCGACATTCATACCAGTGAAAACAATACTAGGAGAATCGTGCAGCACTTGGTGTGCCCGCACATAGGCATAAATATTGCCCATGTTTAATGTGCCGAGCAGTAGACCTGTCATAAGCGCTTGTTTTTGCCAACGTACTCGCGTGGCAAGTAAATAGATTAAAAGCAATACACCTGCTACGCCAAAACTTACCAGTAGAGTCAATGGAAAAGCTGCCCCTTGTTTGGCAACTTGTTTGAACAAAATATCAATAATGCCGTAGCCTGCCCATACCCCAAATAACCATAGCGGCGTATGCTTTGCTTGCCGAGTAATATCATTATGCTGTGGTCGATAGACAAGCGCACCTAATGCCAAAAAGCCCAACGCCAGTCCAAGCACACGAGTACCAGTCAGCACCTCACCGAATAGCAAGAAAGCCGCTACGATAGGAATAATGAGTGATAAGCGCTGAGACGCGTCGGTTGCTACCATCCCCACTGCTTCAATAGCCCGTCCGAGAATGATAAATACAGCAGGTAATAGTACTCCAAGCGCGATGATGATGCCCCAAGCGCTATCAAGCGCATGAATGGCACCTACATCAGGCTTTAGTAATACCCAAGTCAGTAAAAAAGCCACAGGATAGCCTGCCACGATGGTCTGACGAATATCTATATTTTTCTGGCGCAATATTTTCAAAAGTACTGAGACGGCGACGCTACATAGCACCGCTATTATTAAATACATCATTCACTGCTACCTTTTGAACTTCAATGTTGAGTTATTACTGTTCGTATATTGATAAAAACTATTAAATAAAACACCTGCTAATCAGCTGATATTTGCAATAAAATCATACTTATAAAAGCAATATTTAAACCATGAATAAGTTTGGATGTAGAATGTAACAAAATATGTTTTCTACAGCAATCTATTTATTATAGTTGTGACCAAGGCTATAAAGACACAGCTATTCTTAAGTAAATTACAATTAGCATGCAGGTATGATTAGTAATTTTGCTAAAATAGCACCTAATCCCAATCACAAAAGTAAAGATTCTAGATAACGAGTACTCTCGTTCATCTTGACGTACTGCTATTGATGTTTTATTACTGCCTATGAATGCTTTATTTCGCTTTTTCGAAAACCGCCTACCCGCCTTTCCAGATACACCTATGCCATTGCCATCACCTCGCGATGGTATGCTGAAGTTTTTGTGGGCATGTACCAATGGTCTACGCGGCTGGCTACTAATCTTTATGATTTTGTCCGCCGGTATCGGTATCTACGAGGCCATGCTGTTTGCTTGGATAGGCAATATCGTCGATTGGTTGGGCGTTTATACGCCGCAGAACTTATGGGTAGAAAAAGGCGATATGCTACTCATCATGCTCGCTGTCATGATAGTAAGCCCACTGTGGATTGCCTTGTCATCGTTTATCCACTTTCAGACCTTGCAGGGCGTGTTTCCTATGCAGATGCGCTGGCGGTTCCATCAGCGCATGCTTGGGCAATCCATGCAGTTCTATCAGGACGAGTTTTCGGGTCGCGTCTCAGCGAAGGTAATGCAGACAGCCCTAGCAGTACGCGATACCGTGATGACCGTCACCGATATGTTTATGTATGTCTCTGTCTACTTTATTACCTCAGGGGTGATTTTATTTAATTTAGACAGCTTACTACTTATTCCTTTTGTTATTTGGCTTGTCTTAGTTGCTATCACCATTTGGTACTTTATCCCTAAGCTCAAGGAGACAGCGATTGTGCAAGCGGATGCCCGTGCCTTGATGACAGGACGAATCACTGATGCTTATGCCAATATCATGACCGTTAAGCTATTTAGCCATTCTCGTCGTGAGCTGGGCTATGCCAAAAATGCCATGGGACAATTTTTAGGTACGGTGCATGCACAGATGCGCTGGGTCAGCTATTTAGAAGTATCGACCCATCTTATCAGCGTGATCTTGGTCAGTAGTACGGCAGGTATTGGATTGTACTTGTGGCAACAAGGCGCAGTTGGTGTTGGTGCCATTGCTGCTGCGACCGCCATGGCATTGCGTCTAAATGGTTTAACGCGTTGGATTATGTGGCAGACAGCCAGTTTGTTTGAGAGTATCGGTACAGTGCAGGACGGTATGCGTACGTTGTCAGCACCGCAGACAATCATTGATAAACCTGACGCGCCAGCTCTAGCCGTCACGGACGGTCGCATTGTGTTCGACCATGTTGACTTCAGTTATGAAAATGACGAAGAAGACACTGGAAAAGCTGGCGAGCCTGTCGATGGGACTAGCATCGCTAAACGCGCTCCTAACTCATACATCAAACTGTTGGACAACTTCCATTTAGATATTAAGCCGGGTGAAAAGATTGGTTTGGTTGGGCGTTCAGGTGCTGGTAAATCAACTTTGGTTAATCTGCTACTGCGCTTTTTTGATGTCGATAGCGGTAAAATCCTTATTGATGGTCAGGCTATTGATGCGGTTACGCAAGAATCATTGCGTCAACAAATTGGTATGGTGACTCAAGATACGTCGCTGCTACATCGTACTGTACGTGAAAATATCGCTTATGGTCGTCCGGATGCTACTGACGAAGAGATTATGATCGCTGCCAAACAAGCTCAAGCATGGGACTTCATTAAAGATCTGTACGATGATAAAGGCAATACAGGACTTGATACCCAAGTGGGTGAACGCGGAGTCAAACTATCTGGCGGTCAACGTCAGCGTATCGCTATTTCACGTGTTATGCTAAAAAATGCGCCGATTTTACTTTTAGATGAAGCGACCAGTGCGCTAGATTCTGAGATCGAATATGCCATTACCGAAAGCTTAAATGACATCATGACCGGCAAGACCGTTATTGCTATCGCCCATCGCCTGTCTACTATTGCGGCACTGGATAGACTGGTCGTTATGCATCAAGGCCGTATCATTGAGCAAGGTAGTCATGATGAACTATTGGCATTGAATGGTGTCTACGCTCGACTGTGGCAGCGTCAAAGCGGTGGCTTCTTAGGTGAAGACAATTAGGATTCATTAAGTCAGCTCAATCATAAGAAGACAAACTACAAAAAAATCACTCAAAATAAGTCACAAGGAAGTGTTTATTTTATGGAAGCATTCACAAACCGCATTAATCTTGGCGGAAAACAGGCACGCTATTATGACCTTAGCCATTTTAATCAGCCGCTAGATTCAAGCTCTACTCCCCGCGCGCCAGCACATTTTTATAGTGGTAATAGTTTTACTGTTGGTACTTATACGCCACTATTAAGTAAGCTAGCCACTGAGTTTGATATCAGCTCACTTGCCCTACGTGGCTACTGGTATGATAAGCCGCAAAGCCGTCGTCTGACGCGTGAGCAAGATGCTGATATGCTGATTGAGTTTTTAGAAAAGACGCAAGACAACCCTGTCGTAGGTATTGGTCACTCGCAAGGGGCGACGGCCACAGCAATGGCAGCTGCCAAACGTCCAGAGTTGTTTTCGCAGTTGTACCTGATCGAGCCTGTCACATTTACCAAAAACCAAGCTACCTTATATAACCTTTTGCCACGCTCTGTCCTACTGAGCCGCGAGCCTTTCAAAAGCACGTTAACCAAGCAATCTACTTGGCCAAGTACCCATAGTTATTACGAGAGCCTACGTGCGCAGCGTGCTTATAAGCGTATCAGCGATGAGCACTTGCAAGTGTTTGCTGAACAAAGTCTGAGCAAGAATGCAGATGGTAGCTATACGCTTATGTTTGCACCAGTACAAGAGCTGGCTAATTATTTTGGCGCTCCTCATATCGATGCCGCACTCAAAAAACTAAGCTGTCCCTACACGTTGATTACAGGCAAGCCTACCCTGTTCATCAATGACAAAGTACGAAAGCAATGGGAAAAATTTGTCCCAGATAGTAGTCTTATTTCGCTGTCAGATTATGGTCATCTATTGCCAATGGAAGCACCTGAACTATGCGCTCAAATTATCAACGAGCACTATCAAAGCAGTAAATAAGGATTTACAACGACTGAATTATGACTGACCTCTTTTCTCCTGCACCCACGGATAATTTACTGCCCTATGATGGTAAGGTGAACGATCTAGGTGTGATTATCGACGATGCCACTGCCCTTTATAACACTCTACTAAATGAGCTACCTTGGCAATCAGACATCGTGACGTTATTTGGTAAGACCCATATAACTACTCGGAAAATTGTCTGGATGGGAGATACAGATGCAGACTATCAGTACTCAGGACATGTGCGACAAACTGTTCCATGGTCAGATAAAGTGTTTCACGTGAAACAGAAAATCGAACAAGCTTTAGCAGAGATTGGTGTCACTGCTAATTTCAATACATGCCTGCTTAATTACTACCCATCTGGCGCTGATGGTATGGGCTATCATGCCGATGACGAAAAAGAACTCGGTCAGCAACCAGTCATCGCCTCTCTATCGCTTGGTGCTACACGCAAATTTGTTTTTAAGCATAAAAAAACTCAAGACAAAGTTGAACTTTATCTTGAGTCTGGTCAGCTCGTTGTGATGCATGGTGACACACAGACCTTTTGGAAACATACGATTACTAAGACAAAGACGGTCGATGCTGGGCGAATCAGTCTAACGTTTCGGAATATGCTTACATCTTGACACTATCGCTGACTTAACGAGTCATCTAATTCTTACGCGAGACGATCTAAAAAACGCTCACGATAACACTGGTAAGCAGCTTCACAAACATTGGCAGTATAGCTAGCATTAACACCACCTGCGACCACTGCGCCTACCGCTGGAATAATTTGCGCCGCTTTTGTCTTAACGATGTTAGTGGCTACTTTAGTCGCTGTCTGACGCAGTACACGAGACATAACTTCTTCATTAATCTGATTAAATGCCTGAGTTTCTGGATCTCTAATCATCGCATGAGTGTCATCTAACGCCGCTTTACGCTCCTCAACAGAGGCAGAAGTTGCTACAGCCAATAAAGACATAGCAAATAGCTGCTCGCCTTCATCATTGATATCGAAGCCATAATAAGTTGCATATTCTCCAATCGCACGTAGGTTAGCCGTAATGAGCCCAACGACGTCTGCAGGGATACCTGCCCAGCCTACAACCCCTGTAGTCACCCCTTGCGCACTGGTTAGCGCTACATATTTGCTTTTGAAAAGCTTAACTTGTTTATCTACAACTGCAATGGGTAGACGTTTAATGTCAACAAGCGTTTTGATAGAGGAATCGTTAATATCTGCTGCCTCTTGATAGCTATCGATAACGTTTTGAGTGTCCAATGTCCAGTTGGCCGCATCACTCAAAGCAGTAATCGTTTCCTCAGTTGCTTTTTTTAGAGAATCGCCAAATTGTGGAGCCTTCATTAACGCATCACCGGCTGCTACCACAGGGGTATTAAGCACTGTTAGCGTTTTATCCAAAATCCCTTTATCAGGGTTCTTCCATGCTTCTATCTCTGCACGGACTTTTGCTTCATAAGCAATGTGGTCATCTGTTTTTTCATTGCTGGTCTTATTATTAATAGTCTTATTATTGATAGTCATATTATTCCCTTTATTAGTATCGTTCGCTTTCTATCCTGTGATAAATAAGCAAAGACTACAGGGACGTTCTGTTGTCCAAGATAAAACTTTTGTATGATTTGTTAAGTAATCAGTTAAGTTTACTGGGTTTCAACAGACATCCCTTTACTAATAAATCCTACCAAACACTACCTAATACTTGGACAACCTTGAAACTCACTCAGCTGCCGCTAAGACAATCTTGCCAAAAGCATCGCCTTTTTGTAGCTCATGGTGCGCTGCAACAACTTCTGAGAGTGGATAGTTTTTTTGAATTTTTAAAGTTAAATTACCATCGGCCACTTCCTGTAAAACACGCGCCATATCTTGACCACTACGCTGCGCTTTGTAACCTGCTACTGCTAAGTCTTTTTGCTGACCGGCTTCTTTGAGCTTATCAACCCAGATAGTTGGTAACACATTCACGCGGGCGCCTGATTTGAGCACGCTAAGTGCACGGACACCTGCTTCATCGCCGACTAAATCAAGTAGCATATCGGCTTGTAGATCAGGGAACGCTTCATCTTTTGTATAATCTATCCAACCCGCCAGCTTAGATACGTCTATCAATTCATCAAGCTTGGCGTACTTTTCTGGTGAGCAAATTACCGTCACCTTGATGTTATCTTGCGCCACTTTATTCATGAGCAATTGGATTAGTAAATGACCGACACCGCCTGCTGGTGCATTAATCACCACATGTTCGCCTGTTTTTATATCAGCAAAATCTACAAACTGTAGCGCCGTTTGTCCGATACAAGGCAAAGCACCTGCCTGCTCTAAAGTGACATTTTCTGGTACTTTTGCAAGCAATTTGGCATCTACTGCCACATATTGCGCATAGCCGCCACCGCTAAAAGTCAAGGCCGCTACTCTATCGCCAATAGCAAACTCATCGCTATTACTGCTGACTACTTCGCCTGATACATCAAATCCTAAAATAGCTGGCTGATCATTCTCAAACTTGTCTTTGCGAATGTTTTCCGCGCCCCAGCCTTTACCTTGGCGAGTTTTATAATCGACAGGGTTAATCCCAGCATAAGCAATTTTTACCAGTACTTGATCGTCCTGTAGCTCAGGAACATCAGCACCATCTTGGTATTTCATTACTTCAGGCTCACCGAACTCGCGTATGAGTACGGCATGCTGAGCCTTAGGTATGTTGTGGTTAGCTTGTTGATTATTATCAGTAGTAGACGCTGTTGCCATCGTAGAATATCCTTATATTTTGTTTATTAGGCTGTACTTGGTCTTCATTTTATTGAAACGTTGTGCTGCAAATAGCACTTTCAATCGAAAACATGGTTAATCAATAATATGATCAATAAAGACAATTGTTCATATATCGATAGATTGCCAATATAATACATTTAGACGAATTATTATAGTTAGGTATTAGGGCAGCATCAGCTCTGCACTAATGGGCAAATGATCTGATAGCGATGACCAAGGTTTTCCAGTGTGTACCCAAGCATCCTTCACAAGCAAATTGCGCACGTAGATACGATCTAAGCTGAGTACTGGCAGTTTTGCGGGAAAGGTTGGCAACAGCTTGCCATGACAACATTTGAACGCTTCTATCATACCGAGATCTGATGCCAGTTTGTCACAAGACATCTTTTTCCAGTCGTTAAAATCGCCTGCCAAGATAAGTGGTTGATCCAGCGCAATCTCATTTCGAACATAGTCACTAATCGCTTGATACTGCTTAATACGATCGCGCTCAAATAAGTTTAAATGTGCACACAATACGATAACGGGCATTTCCCAACCGATAGGCTGTACCTCACAGTGCAAGACACCGCGCTGCTCAAGCTTATTGACTGTAATATTTACATTGTGTTTGGGATCTAGCGGGAAACGGCTTAATACGGCATTGCCATGATGACCGTTTTCGTACTCTGAGTTTTTGCCATAACTGTTTTGCAGATCTAAAAATTCGCCAAACCATTCATGCTGTGATTGATCTGGGTACTCGTTATATTGCATATTACGTTTGAGGTTTTGGCCTTGTACTTCTTGCAGGCACAAGACGTCTGAACCCACAGACTCTAGCGCCTGAGCAATACCTTGCATCTTCACTTGGCGATTTAGCGGTGACATGCCTTTGTGGATGTTGTAGCTGGTTAAAACAAAAGAGGTGGTAGTCATAGTTTGGTTAGTTGTACGCTCATTATTTATGGAGTAAAGATCAATAGCTCAGCTACGATAGCACCCATAGTGATGGTAATGACAGACATAAAAAGAGCACTGGCTCGTATTGAACCAATGCTCTCATATTACACCTATGTATTATCAATGGCTAATTCATAAATGGCTGACTCATAAATGAATATCGCGCATAGGTGTCATCGTCAGATTAGTAGCGGGTTACTAGCGCTATTGGTTGATCCTCACCCATGATGTCTTGTGGCATAAATACAGCTTCGCCGCCATTATGAATGACGTGTTCGATGATTTCACCGATTGCATCATCTGTAATGCCTTCCGTAGTAGCATCATTGGCAGGGCTTAACGTTTGTTCCTTTTCGTCAATCTTAGCAGACTGAATATAACCACGGCGTACATAGAGTGTCTCACCAGCCCCTTGGAAAGCACTGCGATATACTTCCTGCAAATCAGTCTGCAACATGTTCGCACCGCGAGCTTTGTCAATTTCACCCAGTGCAGCTTTGTGCAGTGAGGTGCGATACTCTTCTACAGCTTCTTGCACACTATCTACGATATGCTGAGCACTACCATCTTCTAGATTGGTCGCATTTGACACTGTAGCAATGATATTGTCTGGACGATCACAGACTTCTTTGTAGTAGCCAATATTTTTTGCATCACCAACTATGACTAGAGGCATTTTATGCTCACCCCATAGTTCTTGGACGCTTTTATCAACTTGGTTAAAGAATTCTTTTAAGTGACTGCTTTCGTTATTTGATGAACGATCTGAGCCACCGTCACCTGTTGTATATAGTCCGTTGTTTTCGACAGGGAACTGAATGTTCTCCATGTTGTTTTGTGCATCGTCATCTTTATCGAACTCTCTCACAACACGGTCATTAGATGCTTCAATCAAACGCGCATTGTCACGGGTTAAGACCACCGTATAATAATGAACCGCACTTGCCATATCACGAACTAGGTCACGCGTAGCAAACCTATCTGAAATCACAACACGTTCTGTTGTATCAATTGGCATACGGATGACTTGCACATCATCTGTACTAGCAAATATAGCTAACGTATCGAGGTTATAATTGTGATTGAGCTCACTGATTTTATTTTGAATATTATCTAGAATGGTAGTCGCTGTACGTTTATCGTACTCTTTTGTCAAACGATCTTCGGCAACTTTCAATTGATTTTTTAGAGCAATAGGATCTTGCTCATTAGCTGGGTGTTCACGATGCGTTTTAACAAAGATACTTACTGCAGGGTTAGCTTTAGTTTCACGTAAACTTTTAAGAGTCGCTTTCATATATTGCTCCTTGTTTTATTATCGTTCATTTTTAACTTTATGTATCTCTTCACTCATATACTGTTATAAGCGTAGAAGTTTCTATCCGTGTTTTTCTTGCATCTCATTGATGCATAATATTTAAATTCCATTATCTTGATGCTAACAGCTATACCCCACTCCCTGTAGGGTTAATTTGCAAGCAAATGATAGCGCTTTGTAAGTAGAGCACTCTATATTGTTAAAGAACTTTCTTAGCGAGCATAACTACATATTCAGATAATTATCTTGAGAAGTGGAATCTAAATACCAGAATCTCAACGTTTACTTTCAGATTGCTAGTACTGTTTTACTCACTTGAATCGTATAAAAGTGCTTAGGTTGTATTTTTACCAAACGAACCCATCTTTTATATAATCTATATATAAAACAAGAACACACTGTATATCTCCATAGTAGCCAGATTTATCTCATTCTCATTTTGATTAATAATAATTCATTGATATCGGATACCTATATGACACCTTCTCCTTTAGATTTACGCCTTGTCGATTTTGCCGACACTGCGCCACATACCTTACAAAATCAAGTGATTGACGCCATTGATGCTGCCAATGCTTTTTTAGATACCTTAACCTCGATAGAAAGCGACAGTGCTGAAAAAACAAGTGCTGAAAAAACAAGTGCTGAAAAGATAAGTGCTGAAAAGATAAGCGCTGAACAAGCTTTGGCAGATGTGATGAGCTTTGATCATATTAATTTGGCATTAGATCGTAGCTGGGGTATTTTGTCGCATCTCAATAGCGTGATGAGCAACGATGAGATTCGCCATGTTCACCATGAACTGCTACCAAAATTATCTGCTTACGGTACGCGAGTGGGCCAACATCAGCCTTTGTTTAATCGCTATCAAGCTATCGTCAATGACATAAATTTCTTTGCTACGTTAGAGCCTGCTCGTGCACGTGCAATCGAACTGGCATTACGTAGCTTTGAGTTATCAGGCGTTGCGTTACCTCAAGCTGAGCAAGAAAAGTTTGCCGTTATCCAAAGCGAGTTATCTACCTTGTCTGCAACCTTTTCGGACAATGTCTTGGATGCGACGCAAGCATTTGCCCTGCCTTTAGAAGATTCTCAGTTAAAGGGGTTAACAGAGAGTGGTTTGGCCCTACTGGCAGATGCAGGCGAGCAATACAAAGCGCGTGAGCTTGCTAGCGGTGCTCTTAGCCAAGCCGATATAGATGCACTTCCTACTCCTTACTATGTGGCCAGTTTGAATATCCCTGTATATCTAGCGATTATGACTCATGCGGACGATCGCAGCTTACGGGAAACGCTGTATCACGCTTATGTCACACGCGCCTCTGAGTTTGATACGCATACCAATGCAAAAGGAAACTCATTAAATAACGCTGACAATATGAGTCAAATCCTCTCATTACGTGAGCAAAAAGCCAAGCTACTTGGTTTTGCAAATTATGCCGAAGTATCCCTATCGACCAAGATGGCAGACAGTGTCTTAGAAGTAGAGACATTCTTACGTGACTTAGCAACGCAAGCAACCCCTGCTGCCAAAGCAGATTTGGCACAGCTACAAAAATACGCTAGCGATTATGGCATTGACGAGTTGCAACCGTGGGATAGCGCCTATATCGCTGAAAAGGTAAAACAAAGTGAGTTCAGCTTATCGCAAGAGGAAATTCGTCCATATTTCCCATTACCTAAAGTGATTAATGGCTTGTTCACTATCGTTGAGCGTCTATACGGTATCAAAGTACAAGAGCAAAGTTATAAAGATGCAGAAAGTGACTCAGTCTCGCGCTGGCATGACGATGTAAGTTTTTATCAGTTATTCGATGCTGATGATCGCTTGCTCGGTGGCTTTTACTTTGACTTGTTTGCGCGTAGCGGTAAGCGTGGCGGTGCATGGATGAGTGGTTTTCAATCTCGCTATAGCTATGAAGAACAGAACCACCAGCAGCTGCCCGTTTGCTTTATGGTTGGTAATTTCACGCCAGCACTTGATGGTAAGCCAAGCTTATTGACTCATGACGAAGTACTGACCTTGTTCCACGAGTTTGGTCATGGATTACATCATTTGTTGACCCAAGTGACGGTCGGTGATGTCGCTGGTGTCAATGGTGTTGAGTGGGATGCGGTAGAGCTTCCAAGTCAGTTTATGGAAAACTGGGCTTGGGACGCTGAAGGCATCGCGCTTATCAGCAGTCACGTTGAGACTGGCGAACCGTTACCTAAAGACAAACTTGATGCCCTATTAGCAGTCAAAAACTTCCAGAGTGGACTGCAAACGCTGCGCCAAATCGAGTTTGCATTGTTTGACTTACTGATTCATGCTCACACCCCAGCGCTTAGCTATGACGATATTTTAGAGACGCTCAATACCGTCCGAAATGACATTGCTATTATGCAGACACCTGACTATAACCGCTTTGCAAACGGTTTTAGTCACATTTTCGCGGGTGGTTATGCTGCAGGTTATTATTCATACAAATGGGCGGAACTGCTATCAGCTGATGCGTTTAGCAAGTTTGAAGAAGACGGTATTTTCAACCCAGCGACAGGCAAAGCGTTCCGTGAGTCCATCTTATCTGTTGGCGGCAGTTTCCCGGCCAAGACCAATTTCGAAAACTTCCGTGGTCGTAGCGCCAGTATCGATGCCTTGCTACGTCATAATGGTTTCACTGATGCTGAAGATATTGATGCCGCAAATACTCAAACGACGCGCGAGGTCATTTAAATGCGTTATCAGTCCTCTAGTCCTAAGCGCCGATTTTTAGCAGGGGTACGTTGTCCAAAATGTCAGGAGATGGACGCTGTGGTGCAAGTCAATATCGTCACTCCTGCCCCAGATGAGTATATTGAATGTACTCAGTGCGGACATACAGAGCACCGCCCCGATCCTGATGCCATTAGCGCCAAGAACCATTTAGAAGATAAGATAGCTCGTGATGCGATGGCAACTGGCACCAGCGGCACTGTAAAATTCAAGTCTTAGCGATTTAGTTTTTATACTTAAAAACAGATTAAATACTTTATTATTTAATGGTCTATTAAGCCTATCTATCAATAGATAGGCTTTTTATTTTGAGTTTGCTATAGTATGGCTACTTATATTCTTGACTTGAATCGATCATAATATGAAACGAGAAAACATTCGTCCTTTACCCACTCACGCTTCCAAGAAAAAAGCGACTAAAACACGCCGGAAAATTTGGACAGTATTTATTTTAGTACTGCTGATTATTGCCATCGGCTATTTAATTTTAGGTAAGTCTGACACAGAATCTACTTTACCTCCTAACACTGCTACTTCAGCACCAGTAACTGAGCAAACGCCGACAGAGTCAACAACAGACAATATATCTGATATAACAGATGACTCTGTGATTAACGATGGTGTGCTCATGGATGAAAACTCCGGAGCAGCCAATAATGACAGGACCGCGATACCAAATCCTACTGCTATATTAGATGCGCCTCTACCAGAAAATGATAGCTTGGCGAAAGAAGAGATTGATCGTTTAGAAGATGAGCGTCAGCGACTAGCCGAACAAGAAAAGTTAGCAGCTGAACAAGTGGCTATGAATAAGCAATTGACTGATATGAAGGCAGAACAAATTGCGCTACTCGAACAGCAAATTGCTCAGTTAGAAGCAAACGACTCTAATAAAGCGACGGTTCAATAACTGTATACTTGATTTGGTTATAGAGAGGCTTACGATGGCGATTTTACAACTCACACATGCCTCTATTTTAAATAGCAATGCACAGTTGCTTGTTTTACCTGTCAACAATGCTGGTGTCGTTTTAGATCCTGTACTCACACGAGCTAAAACTCTATTTCCTGATAATTATAGTCGCTATCATCGTGCGTGCCGCGATGGTAGTCTGAATGTTGGTAGCTGCTTAATCAATAAGCGTACACGTGAGCAAGTCGGACTTGGTATCAGTAGTAACGGTAACCAGCCAAACTATATTGCCAACCTCGTGATATCAAACCATCCTTATCATCCAGCACGCACACGTTGGCTGACTGCTGCCTTGATTGATTTGCAACAGCAAATAATGCCGCTTATACGTTACCAAGGCATACGCAGAGTTGCATTGCTTGCGCGGCCGCTTATCTCAGGCAAACTACGTGATAACGTATCCAATGAAAGCACTACAGCAGATACCCTGCCCTTAGACTGGCATGCTGATACTTTGCCATTACTGACTGAGTACTTACAAGATCTACCAAAACTTCGTATCGATATACACCTGCCTAAAAGTATTGATTTATAAATGGCCTTTTAGCTAGCCAGTCATCATCTTTTTGAACACATAAAAAAACCGCCTTGAATACTCATGACGAGTATTTCAAAGCGGTTTTTTATTACTTAAACCACATCAGGTATTGAGTATTAGTTCTGCTCAACACCTTTCATAGTTAGTTTGATACGACCACGGTTGTCAACGTCTTGTACAAGTACTTTAACGATTTGGCCTTCTTTTAGATAGTCTGACACATTCTCTACGCGCTCTTCCGCGATTTGTGAAATATGTACTAGACCATCAGTGTTTGGCAAGACATTTACAAACGCACCGAAGTCAACGATACGAGCAACGGTACCTTCATAAGTTTTACCAACTTCAACTTCAGCAGTTAGTGCTTCGATTTTACCGATAGCTGCTTTGGTCGCTGCTTTGTTTTCACCAAAGATACGGATAGTACCAGCATCATCGATATCGATAACCGCGCCAGTTTCTTCCGTTAGCTGACGGATAGTTGCGCCGCCTTTACCGATAACGTCACGAATCTTGTCTGGGTTGATTTCGATAACCGCATAGTTTGGTGCATGAGCATTGATTTCAGTACGGCTCTCAGGCAATACTTGGTTCATTGCTTCTAGGATATGGATACGACCTGCATGGGCTTGTTTAAGCGCTTGCTCCATGATGTCAGGGGTAATACCTTCAATTTTGATATCCATCTGAAGTGCAGTGATACCGTTCTTAGAACCGGCTACTTTAAAGTCCATATCACCTAGATGATCTTCATCACCCAAGATGTCTGACAATACAGCGAAACGATCGCCTTCTTTAACCAGACCCATCGCGATACCAGCAACTGGTGCTTTTAATGGTACGCCTGCGTCCATCAATGCCAAGCTTGCGCCACAAACAGAAGCCATAGAAGATGAACCGTTAGATTCAGTGATTTCTGATACCACACGAATCACATATGGGAAACGCTCACTATCTGGCAACATCGCTTGTACACCGCGGCGTGCTAGACGACCATGGCCGATTTCACGACGTTTTGGAATACCTTCACGGCCCGTTTCACCAACTGAGAAATGCGGGAAGTTGTAATGCAGCATGAAATGGTCACGAATCGTACCACCTAGTGAGTCAATCATATTGACGTCACGGCTGTTACCAAGTGTGGTAGTAACCAATGCCTGCGTCTCACCACGTGTGAACAGTGCTGAACCATGCGTATATGGCAATACACCAACTTGTACGTCAAGCGCACGAACTGTCTCAGGGTCACGACCATCGATACGCGGCTTACCTGACAAGATGTTATCACGAACAGTACGATATTTAAGGTCGTTATAGATTTCTTTAAGCTCAGATACTGTATCAGCATAAGTTTCTGACTCAGCATCACCAGCAAGTGCATCAATAATTGATTGCTTGATTTCATCAAGCTTCGTGTAACGTGCTTGCTTATCAGTAATGGTATAAGCGTCAGCAACTTGCTCGCCGAACTGCTCTTTCATGCTGCTGCTAAGGGCTTGGTCACGCTCAGGAGCAGAGTATTGCTGCTTAGCAGTACCGATCTCTTCAGCCATTGACGCAATGTTATCAATAACAATTTGTTGTTGCTGATGGCCGTACAATACTGCACCTAGCATCTGGTCTTCTGACAGCTCTGCCGCTTCAGACTCAACCATCAATACCGCAGACTTAGTACCAGCCACAACCAAATCTAGATCACTAGTTTCAAGTTGCTCAGACGTTGGGTTTAGAACGTATTCGCCATTAATGAAACCAACACGAGCGGCAGCAACAGGACCATTAAATGGTGCATCAGAGATAGCTAGTGCTGCTGAAGCACCGATTAGTGCAGCGATATCTGCAGACTGAGTTTTATCTGATGATACAACTGTTGCGGTGATTTGGATTTCGTTTACGTAGCCTTCTGGGAATAGCGGACGAATCGGACGGTCAATCAAGCGTGAAGTTAAGGTTTCAAATTCGCTCGCACGGCCTTCACGTTTGCCGTAAGCACCTGGGATTTTACCCGCTGCATACATTTTTTCTTGATAATTAACCGTTAGCGGAAAGAAATTTTGACCTTCTTTAGCTTCTGACTTTACGACTGCTGCAACTAATACTGTTACGCCGCCCATGTGTACTAAAATAGAGTTTGCTTGACGGGCAATACGGCCTGTCTCGATAACAACCTGCTGGTTGCCATACTGAAATTCACGCTTAATGGTGTTGAACATTGTCATATAATCTTCCTAATGTTGACTGACAAAACTGACATCAGCATCAAAAAAAGCTGATATCTGTCATTAAAATTCTGTGTATATGGCTATCAGTTGACATGCTTTCTATTAGAAATCAAATCAACTAATGCCAATAACGTTACTTGGTTATCTCATATATTTGTCTGAGTTAGACATCGTACTATTATGTATATTCGGCCGTGCAATTTTGGCTTTACTATAAATACTATCAAAAAGACATTAAGTCAAAAGACTTCGATGCTAAAAACCCCACAGGCTATTTTCTGAATTTTCAAATATCAGCTATCTGCGCTGATTACCAAGCCAAATAATAAGTATTTTATCAATAATCGCCATATCTGTAGCAGATGCGCTATCAAACTCACAAGGCATTATTTTACAGTGATTTATGGCCATTGACCAATTAATTGCACAGTAGCGCAATTATCGTCAGAAAATACCGCATGTGAGGCTTGGTTAGTACAGTTTATACCAATATCCCTCTTAACGATTCTATAGAAGGAATTATAGCTCTTACTATTTGAGCACGGTATCTAAAACGAATAAGCATAAAAAAACGGCGTGAAACTATTCCACACCGTTTTTAGAAAAATCTATTTTATCGATAATAACAAACAAGTTCCAAGCGGTTTGGCAAAAAATTCAGCATCCGCTCGTACTATTGTCGTTAGATTAACGACGTAGACCCAACTGGCTGATTAGAGTAGTGTAACGACCAAGGTCTTTACCTTTTAAGTAATCAAGCAGTTTACGACGCGTGTTAACCATACGGATAAGACCGCGACGGCTATGATGGTCAGCTTTGTGTGCTTTAAAATGGTTCTGCAAATCATTGATACGAGCACTCAACAAAGCTACTTGAACTTCTGGAGAACCAGTGTCATTTTCGCCACGTTGGTATTGAGCGATGATTTGTTCACGATCGGTATTAGTTAGCATAAATATCTCCGGCAATGCTAAAAACTTTAAAAAACGGACTGCAATTTGAGTCAGTATTAAAGCAATAGAATAATAAATAAAATAACCTGTACGCCATTCAGGACAACCCTGCATTACTAGAGTTGACCTAGTGTACGACAAGCTCGGTTGACAACCATTTAGTATGTTTTGAATCGTACATTGTATTTAACTATAGCACTACTTAATCAAAGTAATGGGTTAACTACAGTACATCATTCAAAATCTAATCTAAATGTGGGGGTAATTATAACAAAAAACTGCTGAACTAGCAGCAGTTTTTCATAATACTTGTAACGCTACCTTTGGTCTCTGGTAACTAGTACATGACAGATAACTATCTATTGAAATCCTACCTAGGCTACTTATTAACGTCAGATTCTTTCGCATTGCCGCCTAGTTCATCATCTTCAAGAGGCGCGGCAGTAGTCACTTCCGCTAGACTGTCTGGGGCAGTATGCTCACTTGGATTGATTTCTTCTGCAAGCTTTTCAATCTCTTTTTCTTGCTCGTCCATATTGTTCGGTGAATTACTCATATTAGCTCCTGAATTATTATTTTGTGGACTAACTGTATTTGCACTCATCGATCATAAGATGTGCAAACTATAAACGTATTAATGCCACCCTACTACAGGTGGCATATTAAAAACTTACTTGTCTTCTTTCGCGTTTTCTAAATTAGCTGCGATACGTTCTGCTGCTGCTTCGCTATTTTCATTGTGATTGTCTTCAGTTTGACCTTTAAGTGCTGCTTCTGCTGAATCAGAACGTTGTTGCTCAAGTTTAGTATCGTTTGGGTTAGAGTTTGACATAGTATCTTCCTTAGTTATGGTTATAAATATTAATTATAAAAATTTGAAATTTAATAGTACTTAGGTAATTAAACTTGTTTAGTTAGAATTCAAAATTCTAAGATAATGCTTTATCTATGGCATCAACAAAATTGGGTATATCGTCTGGGTTACGCGAAGTAATGAGATTACCATCTACTTGTACTGTCTTATCTACGTAGTTTGCTCCAACATTTTCTAAATCTAGTTGCAACGTAGGGTAAGCAGTAAGGGTTTTGCCTTTAGCAATACCTGTATTGATGAGAACCCAAGGAGCATGGCAAATAACAGCTAATGGCTTGCCTGCTTCATTGATAGCATTGATAATTTGATGAGCCTTTTCGTTACCACGAATAGTATCAGCGTTCACAGTACCACCTGGTAAAACTAACGCATCATAGTCAGAGACGTTAGCATCTTCTGCAAAGATATCAGCAGTAAAAGTATCACTTTTATCTACGTCTTGCTGCATGGCTTGCACTTCTTTTTTATCATTTGTTGTTATAAGAAGTGTCTTGTAGCCTTTGTCTTTTAACTGATTATTGACGTCTTCATACTCTGCTTGTTCGAAGTGGTTATGTAGTAAAAAAGCGATCGTTTTCATAACTTTCCTTTTTCTTATCTATTAGTTTTGTGAGCCAGTATATTTTTATAAGCTAATTTCATTATTATTCAGTAGTACGTTTTCCTTTGAACTATTTTATTTTTATCCAAATGCGTCCTTTCTGCATTACTTTTTTCTTTTGATTGGTTACTTTTAATTGGCTATTATTTTAATTATTTGCTTTATAGCAATTTTTTATTTTTATAATATTTATCCATTTTATTTTTTAGCTCAGCATTCCCTATCTGATGAATCTAGAGTACAAAAAAAACAGGTTTCACCATAGGTGAAACCTGCAATAAAATGTGAAGGTATGTGATTAGTGTAAACTATTAGTAAATCAGGCCAATGTTAGGTGGTAGTTTCTCTATTTAAGTAACATTAGTGAAAACGTTACTATTAGCGCTGAATCAATTTCTTAGGTTGTAGACGTCCGTTTAAGCTTACAGACCCCAAACCAAGAAACTCTCCCTGCTCATTGAGTAGACGTATATCAACTGGTATTTCGTGCTCTAGGAGCTGAAGTACATCAAGATCAGTATCAGCTTTATTATTGGTACTAGCGTCATCATCGATACCGACAAAACTATCATTAGACAGCTGGTTAGAAACCATATTAGTAACATATTCTTTAAGCTTACCTGTTAGCTCATCAAATACGTTTAGGCGCTGCCCCATATGTACGCGGGCGCATTGTTCCTCTGTCAGCGTCAGTTCAGCATCGATATCAATACAAGCATCGATAGGCAGCAGCCAAGACTGACGCTCCTCTAAACTATGTTCTTCTAATAATGATAAAGCAATAGCATCATCAATGCTGAAGTTCCCTACTTGTGTACGACGCAATGCCGTCAAATGTCCTAGCGTACCTAGCTGCTTTGCAATGTCTTCCGCTAATACACGTACATAAGTACCTTTCGTACAAGTAACCGTAAGATTAATCTGTGTATTATCTATCATCTGTAGATTGATTGCTTTAATCGTGATATTTCTAGGTGGTCTATCAACCTCAATGCCCGCGCGGGCATATTCATACAGTTTTTTGCCGTCTTTTTTTAGCGCTGAATACATCGGTGGTATCTGCTGCTGAGCACCCAAAAACTGCTGGGCAATAGTCGCTAATGAGGCTTCGTCAAATACGGGGATAGAAGCCTGCGTTACGATTTGACCATCAGCATCACCAGTATCGGTTTGACTACCTAGCAAAATAGTCGCTTGATAAGATTTATCAGCATCCAGTTGATAATGGCTAAACTTGGTGGCTTCACCCAAGCAAATAGGCAACAGGCCAGTTGCCATCGGATCAAGCGTTCCTGTATGCCCTGCCTTTTTACTATCGTGTATCGGTGATTTAAATAAATACTTCACTTTTGACACAACTTGCTGCGAGGTCATACCTTTGGGTTTATCCACCAATATGACACCTGAAACTTTTACTTTATCAGGTACTTTATTGGCTTGTTTATCAATTTGCTTAGACGCTATAGACATAATAATAATTTACTCGTCATTCTCGTTTTGCTCGGTTTTAGTCACGGCTTTACTAATCAAGTCCATCATGTAGTTACCACGAGCCGTTACTTCATCATAATGAAAACGTAGGCGCGGCGTAGTACGTGTCTTTAAGCTATGGCTTAATTCTGTACGCAAAAATCCTGCCGCTTTATTCAATACTTTGATGCTTTCTTCATGATTAGTCTTATTCATAGCATCATTGAGCTCAGGCTCCATGATAGTGACATAGACGTCCGCATAGCCTAAATCTGGGCTAACCTTGACACTAGAGATCGTGACAAAACCCGTTAGACGAGGGTCATTAACTTCATCGCGAATAAGAACAGCAAGCTCACGCTGAATCTGATCCGATAATCTTTGTAAACGTTGGTTCATGTTATTACCTTACTTTAATGGACTTATTTTATTAGTGTATGAGTCTTCTGATTAATAGATGTTGCACTGATATGTGCTAAAAAAGGCCTAGCAGGATGTACCTGTTAGGCCTAAGTACAGCTGAATATTAGCAAAGTATCTAAACAGCTCAGCGGGTTACGCATATTGCATTGATACATACTCTGCTATCGAACAGCAGCTTTAGATAGTACGTGCGAACTCTTGGATTTCAAAGACTTCGATCTTATCGCCAGCTTCAACATCATAGCCACGAACGGCCAGACCACATTCCATACCAGTACGTACTTCATTGACGTCTTCTTTATAGCGACGTAATGATTGCAATTGACCAGTAAAGATAACTTGGTCATCACGCAATACGCGGATAGGTTTGTTGCGATAGATTGTACCTTCGACCACCATACAACCAGCAGCAGCACCGAACTTACTAGAACGGAATACTTCACGAACATCTGCAACACCAAGGATTTTCTCACGATGTTCAGGAGCAAGCATACCGCTCATTGCTGACTTAACATCATCGATCAAACCATAGATTACGCTATAGTAGCGAATATCCATGTTAGCAGTGTCTGCTTTGCGGCGTGCGGTAGCATCTGCACGAACGTTAAAGCCTAACAGTACTGCTTCACTAGATTCTGCAAGGGTTACGTCAGACTCAGAGATAGGACCAACGCCTGAACTAATCACTCTGACTTTTACTTCATCAGTAGACAATTCATTTAGAGCAGCTAGTAGTGCCTCAAGTGAACCACGTACGTCTGTTTTCAGTACGATATTCAAGAATGACACATCACCTTGGCCCATCTGATCAAACATGCTTTCCAAACGCATGGCATTTTGACGCTCAAGTTGACGCTCACGCTCACGGTTGGTTCTAAAGTCCGCAACTTCACGAGCTTTTTTCTCATCCGTTACCACTAGGAACTCACTACCAGCAGCAGGTGTTTCAGGCAGACCTAAAATCTCTACAGGGATAGAAGGACCAGCTGATTTGATACGTTGGCCATGCTCGTCTGTTAATGCACGAACTTTACCATAGTGCTCACCAGCTAGAACCAAGTCGCCTTGTTTTAATGTACCTTTCTTCACTAGCACACTAACGACAGGACCACGACCTTTTTCAAGTCTTGATTCAATAACCACACCCTGAGCAGCACCGTCTAGTGGCGCTTCTAGTTCCATTAACTCAGCTTGTAAGCTAATGAACTCTAGTAGGTCTTCGATACCTTCGCCTGTTTTGGCTGAGATACGAGCCATTGGTGTATCGCCACCCCATTCTTCTGAAACAACT
Organism: Psychrobacter nivimaris; assembly: GCF_043419765.1. Taxonomy (NCBI): domain Bacteria; kingdom Pseudomonadati; phylum Pseudomonadota; class Gammaproteobacteria; order Moraxellales; family Moraxellaceae; genus Psychrobacter; species Psychrobacter nivimaris. The sequence goes on from NZ_JBHOFX010000003.1 coordinate 493,114, forward strand.
TCTTTCGTCGTTAATTCATTAAGAACACGGTCAGGATCAGCACCTGGCTTATCCATTTTGTTGATAGCAACAATAATCGGCGTACCAGCTGCACGTGCATGATCAATGGCTTCTGCTGTTTGTGGCATCATGCCATCGTCAGCTGCAACAACCAATACAACGATATCAGTCGCTTGAGCACCACGTGAACGCATTGCGCTAAACGCTGCGTGACCTGGAGTATCAAGGAAAGTAATAACACCGCGATCAGTTTTTACATGGTAAGCACCAATATGCTGTGTGATACCGCCCGCTTCACCGTTCGCAACTTTCGTTTCACGAATTTTATCTAATAGTGAGGTCTTACCATGATCGACGTGACCCATAATAGTCACTACTGGTGGACGAGTCTGGATGTTACTACTACGCTCATCAACTGCGTACTGTAAGTCGTCTTCGACTTTAGTATCACTAACTGGTACTGGGTTGTGGCCCATTTCTTCAACAAGCAAGCTTGCGGTTGCTTGATCAATCGTATCTGACTCACGAGCCATTTCACCCATTTTCATAAGTAATTTGGTTACTTCGCGAGCTTTAACCGCCATACGCTGAGCAAGATCGGCAACTGAAATTTGCTCACTAATCTCGACATCATAGACGATTTTTTCAACAGGTTTTTCAAATTTATGCTGTGATGCTTGAGTTGAACGTAAACCGTTTTTGCGGTTTTTGATTTCACGCTCATCTTGGTTCTTACGACGACGACCACGAGTACCAGTACTATTCGAACCGCGTTTAATTTCGCGACGCTCTTTTTCGAAAGACTCTTCTAGTGCATCACCGACCAAACCTTCAGCCAATGGCTCATCTTTACGTACTTCAGTAACAGGCTCACGATCTGTATATTTACCAGCCATCTTACGCATTTGCTCAAGTGTACGCTTTTGCGCTTCTTCAGCTTGTGTGCGGCGGGTTTCTAGTTCGATTTCACGCAGACGCGCTTCTTCTTTCTCACGAGTCTCGCGAGCTTTACGCTCAGCAGCGGTTTCAACTTTAGGCTTAGTTGCAGCAACTTTCTTTTTCGGCTGCTCTTTAGGCTTAACTTCAGCAGTCGCTTTGCCGCCTTTTTTGACGACAACTGATGTAGAAATATCATCGTTTTTGTCGTCTGATTTTTTGCTAGAGCCTAAGCTTGCGCGCATTGCTGCTAGCGTTGCTGCTTGACGCTCTTCCGCTTTTTTCTTAGTAGCGGCGCGTTCTTCAGCTTCTTTTGCTGCACGTTCTTGAGACTCAATTAGAGCCTGCTCACGAGCGGCTAACTCTTCAGCCATTTTTTCTGGATCAGGCTTTTCAAATACTTTCTTTTTACGCACTTCTACGTTGACGCTCTTAGATTTACCAGAAGAGCCGGTCACACGTGCAGTACTGGTCGTCTTAGATTTAAGACTAATACGACGCTTTTCTTGTTGACCATGACTTTGCTTTAAATACGTCACCAGCTTTTCTTGCTCAAGCTCGGTGACTAGGTCATCCTCTGCGCGAGCAGGCAGGCCAGCATCTACTAATTGCTGCTTTACAGCATCTGTAGTTTTGCCTACCATTTCTGCCAGTTCTTTGACGGTCTTATCTGCCATTTATTATCACCTACTGTCTATTATTTGCTATATGTTCAATTCAGTTGTTGGCTACAAATGATTGGGTTAAGGCTGATACTTATAAATAGATATCAGCGCTTTATTCTCAATAGCATATCACCAAAAGACAGCGATATGCAGTTACCGCTTATTCATCGAACCAAGATTCCCGAGCTTTCATGATGAGTTTTCCTGCAGTTTCAGAGTCTAATCCTTCGATATCTTCTAGATCGAAGACGGCTTGTTCTGCCAAGTCATCAACAGTAATGATGTCTTTTTGCGCCATTTTATAAGCCCAACTGACTGTCATACCTTCAAGCTCTTGAAGCTCTTGACTTGGCTCTTTCATGTTCTGTTGTTTGACCAGTTCATCAGCGATGACGACTTCTTTAGCACGCTCTTGAATCATATCAATCGCTTCATCGTCTAGACCTTCGATATCATAGAAAGTCTCAACTGGTACATAGGCCACTTCTTCGATACTGGTAAAACCAATATCAACCAATGCCTGTGCTAAATCTTTATCTACTTCTAGGCGCTCATAGAATAATTCAATAAACGCTTTTGATTCGTTTTGTTGACGTTGCTGATACTCTTCTTCGAGCATCATATTAAGCTTATAGCCCGTCAATTCAGACGCTAGACGTACGTTTTGACCTTGTGAGCCAATAGCACGCGCCAACTGATCATTTGTGCTAAAGATAATGTCTGCTGTTTGCGTATCTTCATCCAAAATGATACTACTTACATCAGCAGGCTCTAGAGAGCTGATGATGAACTGAGCAGGATCATCTGACCATACCACTACATCAATACGCTCACCGTCTAGCTCTTGCTGTACTGCTTGGATACGTGTACCACGCATACCAATACAAGCACCAACTGGATCGATACGGTGATCGTTGGTCTTCACGGCTATTTTAGCACGAGTACCTGGCAGGCGAGCGACGTTACGAATTTCGATAATTTGTTCTGCAATCTCAGGCACTTCTTTTTGCATCAATGCTGATAGCATTTCAGGATGCGTGCGAGATAACAGTAACTGTGCACCGCGGTTTTCACGGTTTACATGGTACAAGATAGCATTGATACGCGACTTTGCACGGAGTTGTTCGCGTGGCAACATTTGGTCACGTGACAAATAACCTTCGGCATTGTCACCCAAATCGATGATATAGCCATCACGAGTCTGTTTTTTGACTTCGCCATACATCATCTCACCAACACGCGGCTCGAAAGCATCTGCAACTAGTGCACGCTCAGCTTCACGAATCTTTTGGATGATAACCTGTTTGGCTTGAGTAGCAGCAATACGACCAAATTCGATTGACTCAATTTGCTCTTCTTTAATATCACCAATTGACCATTCTTCCTGATCAAGATCGGTGATAGCAAGCTGACAAGCTGGCATTTCATGGTCTTCATCTGCAACCACTGTCCAGTAACGATAAGTATCGTAATCGCCAGTTGCACGGTCGATCGCTACTCGTACAGCCACTTCTGGCTGCTCGGTATATACTTTTTTCTTAGTCGATACCACTAAAGCGTCTTCAATTGCTTCAAAGATATCTTCAGGATTTAAGCCCTTTTCATTACTGACAGTTTCTACTACCGTTAAGATTTCACGACTCATGCTATACCTGTCCTATCATTTTTTAATTGACTTAAATTTTATAATTTGGGTGCTGCTATTATATAGTTGCTATAAGCCACATAAGCTATTGGAAGATAAAACTGTCTACCTATAAACAGTTACCCTAGTACGAATCTAGGCATCTTCATAAATCAAATTGGCTTTATCAATATTACTTAGTGCAATCTCAAACTGCTCGCCATCACTTGACGTCAGTTTTAAAGAGTTTTCATCAATACTATCTAAAGTACCTGTGGCTTTACGACGTTTTTGATCGCCTGTACCGATAGCTTGAATCAGACGCAAGCTAACAGTTTGACCAACATACGCATGCATTTGCTCATCTGAGAAAAACGCACGATCAAAACCAGGTGAAGATACTTCTAAAATGTACTCACCAGCGATAGGATCATGAACTTCTAAGATACCGCTTACTTGATGGTTTACTGCCGCGCAGTCTTCAATCGTTACTTGTTTATCTTGGGCTTGCTCTTCTGGCAATGCTTCAATATAGATACGTAGTAAAGAGCGACGACCTTGTGGCGCAAACTCGATACCCCATAATGACACATCACAAGCGGCCACGGCAGGGGCAATAATATTAGTCAGTTCTGCAACTTTAGTCGAAAGCTTCATAATCTCTTTGTATTTTCCTATTCACTTATCTATCGTACTTAGTAAACCGTATTAAAGATGAACTCTTATCTATATATAACAATCTTATGATGATAAGAATCACGGTCAGTATATAATTTTAAATCACAAATATATGATACATATTGTGCATTTATATAGGGACGAGCGTAAAAAACATCAAGCTCGGCCAAACAATGCTTTTATTATTTATAAAGCACTACTATCGATAAAAGTATGAGGAATAAAAGATAGTGTTGCTTAAGAAGCATCGTGCCGGTAGCGGCCGATGATGACCAGTGACGAGTAATATCGTACTCTATAGACTTAGAGCTTAGCATAAGTAGGATAGATACCGCGATAACACTGACCTTCAGATACAAAAAAACCCACAAACATAATGGTGGGCTAATCGGTACTGACAAATTTAGTGTACAAAACATCAGTATAAAAAGTGGTAGCGGGGGCTGGATTTGAACCAACGACCTTCGGGTTATGAGCCCGACGAGCTACCAGACTGCTCCACCCCGCATCAATCTAGAACGCATATTATAGGGAGGTTTAATAGAAGTGTCAATACTTTTTTTAAATTAATTATAAATTAAGTATTATCTGCTAAAAATCCAACCTAACGCTATGCTGCGTCTGTAAAACTTGGTGCGATTGGGGGGACTTGAACCCCCACAGCTTTCGCCACCACCCCCTCAAGATGGCGTGTCTACCATTCCACCACAATCGCATTGTACTGCTCTGTCTCTATCGTCCAGTCTATAATCAATGATGCTTAAGGTAGGCACCTATAGAACAGGAGTTGCGAAAACAGGAAAGCATTGTAAATCTAACCTACCAAAATAGCAAGCGCTGCCTACTTAAAAGAGGCTTACTCGGAATGTTGAGTCATTGGACGCGGCGTTTGCGGTGCTGAAACTGGCGCATCTAGACGAAACTGATCTTCTGCTTGCTTACGAGCATGAACGGCAAGCGTCATACTTGTAATAAAAAATATGACCGTTAGTACTGCCGTAGCACGCGTCAAGAAATTAGCAGTGCCTGCTGCGCCAAACACGGTACCTGATGAACCAGCACCAAAAGAAGCTCCAGCGTCTGCCCCTTTACCATGCTGTATCAGAATCAAGCCGATCATGGCGATGGCCACAATAATATGCAGGGCTAATATAAACGTAAACATGGTGGCCTCTTTTGCCGCGTAATGACGACTGATAACGGAAAATAAAACGTAAGGTTAATAGAATGACAATCGGCATGATCAAATGCCAAATCGACTATATAAATAAGGCGCATTGTACACGATTGCAAGGGCAGTGTTAAACCTACTTTTACCAACTGATGAAACCATACTGACTATAAGCTATGATCTTGATATCTGAGTATTATTTATTCATTTAAGCATTGGCTTGGTTGAAGGCATCGGCAATCGCTAGAAAGCTCTCTGCTTTTAATGAAGCACCGCCCACTAACGCGCCATCAATCATAGCGTCAGAAGCAAAGCTATTGGCATTATCAGCATTAACACTACCGCCATACAGCACGGTAATCGTATCTGTTATATCAGCAAAGCTTGCAACCGTTTGCTTGATATACTGATGAGTCTTACTCACTTCTGCCACAGTAGGCACTTTACCTGTACCAATGGCCCATACAGGTTCGTAAGCGATGAGCAGCTTTTCAGATAACGATGATGCTAACTCTGGCTGTTGAGTCAGTAAATCCTTAATAACCGAAAGTTGCTCATTGATAACGTCGAGTGTTTGACCATTATCATACTGCTCTTGCGTTTCGCCGATACAAAATACCACACCTAATTTCTGAGAAAATGCATGAGACAATTTGCTTATCAGGCATTCATGAGACTCTTTGTGATATTGACGACGCTCAGAGTGGCCAAGTAGCGTCCAAGTAGCACCTGCATCTGCTACCTGCTGTGCTGAGCAGTCACCAGTATAGGCTCCTGTACTTGCACTATAAGTACTAACGTCCTGTGCTGCACAAAGTATTGAGCTATCTGCTAGACGCGTACTCACTGTACTTAAATGAACACAACTTGGTGCTACCATTAATTTACAGCGGTTTTTTAATGTCTGCGAGCTGGCTTGTTCTTCAGTATTAACTTTAGTCAATAAGTCGTCCAATAGTGCATTGACAGCACTGTTAGTCGCAGGATTCTGTTTCCAATTGCCAATTACCCAAGCTTGCATACTTATTTACCTTGTCTCATGTATTCATGCCAATTCGGCTAATATGCGCGTCAGTATAACAAATAATTCGTAAGTGCTATAGTAGCGTGCCACCATGAGCAGAATCACTTCTGCAAACTTATCTACAGACAATACATCAATCGACCGTTATTTTTACGAGCTAGTCGTCTAATGGTATATATAAATTTTTCAAACTAAAGTAAAGTTCTATACTACAGAATGTATAAAATCAAATATTGTTGCTGGTTCTATATATAGATATACAGGTAGATAAGATAAACAAAGCAAGATAGTTCAAGCGAGTTATCGACTAGCAACGACAAGTATATAACGTCTAATACCAAGCAGTTCTACAGAATACTTTGTATCAAAGGAGAGGTTACAATGTCTATCGCAACCAATAAGTACGGCGGTCTAGCACAGCAACTGATTAGCGACGGTGTCGTTAGCGAAGCAAATATGAAGACGGCACAGATCGAGTCGCAACAGCAGCAAATAGGACTGGTACCCTATTTAGTAGACAACAAATTGGCCGATGCTTATCATCTTGCCCAAATGCTATCCCAAGCTTTCGGTGACCCTCTATTTGATCTTGATGCATTAAACGTTGATGTTATTCCAAAAGACTTAGTTGATGAAAAAATCGTTCGTAAGTTTAATGCTTTACCACTCTTTAAACGAGGACAACGTCTATTTGTCGCACTAAGTGATCCCACACGCGTTGATGCTATTGATGCGATTGCCTTTAATTCTCGACTGTCGATAGAAACCATTGTTGTCGAAGAAAATAAGCTCAAAAAGCGTATTGAAAATATTTACGCGGATACGATGCAAAGTTTTGATAGCTTTTCTGATAATGATTTAAGCGTTGGTTTTGAAGATGGTGATGAAGATAAAGAGGATGGCGAAACTCAGCTGAGCGACGGCGTCGATGAAGCGCCTGTCGTAAAATTCGTCAATAAAATGCTAGTCGATGCCATTCGTATGGGTGCTTCTGATTTACATTTCGAGCCATATGAAAAGTCTTTCAGAGTACGATTTCGTGTCGATGGCGTCATGCAAAAAATGGCCAATCCACCGGTTCAACTTGCGAATAAAATTGCAGCACGCTTAAAGGTCATGTCTCAGATGGATATCTCAGAACGCCGGGTACCACAAGATGGGCGTATTAAACTAAAAATTTCTAAAAATAAAGCGATTGATTTCCGGGTAAACTCATTACCGACGTTATTCGGTGAAAAGCTTGTTTTGCGTATCCTTGACCCATCATCAGCCATGCTAGGTATTGATGCATTGGGGTATGAACCAGATCAGCAGGAAATGTTTTTAGAGGCATTACACAAACCACAAGGAATGTTGCTTATCACTGGTCCTACTGGTTCTGGTAAGACGGTATCACTTTACACTGGTATCAATATCTTAAATACTGGCGCAACCAATATCTCAACGGCTGAAGATCCAGTCGAAATTAACCTTGAAGGAATTAACCAAGTCAATGTCAATGCCAAAGTTGGTCTAACGTTTGCCAATGCGCTTAAGTCTTTTTTACGTCAAGATCCTGATATTGTTATGGTCGGTGAGATTCGTGACCTTGAGACTGCTGAGATCGCTATTAAAGCTGCGCAGACAGGTCATATGGTTCTTTCTACTTTGCATACTAACTCGGCACCTGAAACATTAACGCGTCTACGTAACATGGGTGTTGCCTCTTTTAACATTGCCACATCAGTCAACCTAGTTATTGCCCAACGATTGGCACGACGTCTCTGTAAGAACTGTAAAAAACCTATTAGCATACCGCGTCAGAGCTTATTAGAGATTGGTTTTACCGATACTGATCTAGATAACACTGATAATGTCATTTATGAACCAGTCGGCTGTAATGAATGCCGTGAAGGTTATAAAGGCCGTGTAGGTATCTATGAGGTGATGAAAGTCAGCCCTGATATTTCACGCATTATCATGGAAGATGGTAACGCAATAGATATCAAAGACGCTGCCATTAAAAACGGTTTTCGCGACTTGCGACGTTCTGGAATTTTAAAAGTATTGCAAGGTGTCACGAGTATCCAAGAAATGATGCGGGTAACTTCTGAATAATAAATGAAATTATAGAATATATATGCTATGCCTTAACATCTTGACTTTCAGTTGCTAGAAAAGTTATAAACTAGCAACGTTCTTTATCGTATAACTTTAAAAATAAAACAGATAAACACTGGTTTTTTACGCTAAAATAAAGTATGCCTGACTAATATTTCAAGTCTGGTATTTTGTTGTAGGTTTACAATATCTATATTGGACAATTTTGAGGGTAGTAACATGGCAAAAGCTAAGACCGATATGTTGTTGGACTTTGTTTACGACGGTGTGAATCGACGCGGGCAGAAAGTTAAGGGCGAAACTACTAGTCGTAGTTTAGAACTGGCAAAAGCGACCCTACGTAAACAAGGTATCACGGTTAAAGGGATTAAGAAAAAACCAAAACCACTTTATACCTTCAAAAAAGCCATTAAAGCCATTGATATTGCTATTTTTGCTCGGCAACTAGCAACAATGATGAAAGCGGGCGTACCTTTAACTCAGTCTTTCGAAATTGTCGCCGACTCCCTTGATAATCCAAGTATGAAAGACTTAGTACTGCAAATCAAAGCAGATATTGAGGCAGGTGGTACTTTTGCTTCTGCACTGCGCAAACATCCGCGCTATTTTGATGATTTATTCTGCTCCCTCGTCGAATCTGGTGAACAATCAGGTGCACTTGAGACGATGCTTGAACGAGTAGCTACTTACAAAGAAAAGAGTGAGCTTCTAAAAGCAAAAATCAAAAAGGCGATGAAGTACCCTATTGCTGTTATCGTAGTTGCTATCATTGTCACTATAATTTTGCTCGTAAAGGTAGTACCTGTATTCTCTGGATTATTTGAATCATTTGGAGCGGAATTACCTGCTTTTACTCAGATGGTAGTAGCGATGTCTGAATGGATGCAGGCATGGTGGTTTATTTTGATCATCGTCATTGGTGGATCAATTATTAGCTTTACTGAGGCTAAAAAGCGATCTAAAAAGTTCCGTGACTTTTTAGATCGGGCTACCCTAAAGGCTCCAATTTTTGGAAACATTGCTTATCAAGCAATTATTGCCCGTTTCGCTCGTACGCTATCTACAACTTTTGCTGCTGGTGTGCCGCTTATCGATGCCTTAGATTCTACTGCTGGTGCGACCAATAATGTTGTTTTTTACAATGCAACTCAGCAAATTAAGAGTGATGTATCTACTGGTCAGCAATTACAGTTCTCTATACGATCTACCAACTTGTTCCCAAGTTTAGCTATTCAGATGGTTGGCATTGGCGAAGAGTCTGGTAGTTTAGAAGAAATGTTAGATAAAGTCGCTGTCTACTACGAGAATGAAGTTGATAACGCTGTTGATGGTCTAACTAGCTTGATGGAACCACTTATTATGTCGGTATTAGGTGTATTAATTGGTGGCCTAGTCATTGCAATGTACTTGCCAATCTTCCAAATGGGCGCAGTAGTAGGATAATGATTTGATGCAACTTATACAGTTACTACAAGAGAACAGTACCCTAGCTTTATTCGTATTTGGCCTATTAGGTCTTTGCGTTGGTAGTTTTTTAAATGTTGTGATTCATCGCATACCGCTGATGATGGTCTATGGCTGGAGACAAGAGTGTAGCCAGTTTATGTCTGAACAGGCCGATATGCCACGCGAGCATACACTGCCCATAGCAAATATTGTCGCTACTGACCAACCAATTACCTTAAGTCGACCTGCCTCTCGCTGCCCTCATTGCGCACATAAAATTAAGCGGTATGAAAATATCCCTTTAATAAGTTGGCTATTACTACGCGGACGCTGTTCAAGCTGCAAAGCGGCTATCGATCTACGTTATCCTCTTGTTGAGCTAGTCACTGCCCTCCTGTCCGTATTAGTAATATATAAGTTTGGGGTAAATGCTACAGGCTTGTCCGCATTGGTTTTAGTATGGACACTGGTTGCTCTAACAGGTATCGACTTTGACACACAGCTACTACCTGATCGTCTAACTTTTCCTTTAGCAGGCTTAGGATTGGCGGTAAACTCACAAAGTTGGTTTGTCACACCAACACAGTCGATATGGGGATTACTACTTGGGTTTTTATCGCTATGGATAGTAGTCAAGGTGTTTTACTTAATAACTAAAAAACATGGAATGGGTCAAGGGGATTTTAAATTACTAGCAGTATTAGGTGCTTGGCTCGGACCTATGATGTTACCTTTGATTATTCTACTATCATCTTTACTCGGCTCTATCGTTGGGCTGATCTTGATGAAAAAACAGGGTGAAAGCCGACCTTTTGCTTTCGGGCCTTATATCGCTATTGCAGGTATCGTTGCCTTATTATATGGCTCAGATATCGTCAGCTGGTATCTCGGTATGTATGTCTAATAACTGACAGCGTACATTAGATTATTGTAGTAAATTTCCGGCAGTGACTCATAAATAAAGCCTCAAAAGGCCGATTGTGAGTTTAAAGCCGCATTCATTGTTCTATCTGTCAGATAAGCCATTATTATGTCAAAAAATACATCGCATTCTTATTCACACCAGCCACAAGCCACGCAACCAAAAAGCAAGAAGCTTGTGGTTGGTTTGACGGGTGGTATCGGTAGTGGCAAATCTGCCGCTAGTGCTTGGTTTGCTGAGCAAGGCATCGATATTATTGATGCAGACGTGATCGCCCATGAGACTGTCGCTAAAGGTAGCGTCACTCTGCAGAAAATCCAGAAAAAATTTGGTGATTGGATACTGACGGATGATGGTGTTATGGATAGGGCTGCTGTACGTACACACGTATTTGCAAATCCTGAAGCGCTGATTGAGCTTGAGGCTATCACTCACCCAGCAATACGTGAGACAGCAAAAGCACAGCTAGATGCTAGTACTTCACCGTATATAATCTTATCTGCGCCCCTACTTATAGAGGCGGCAGAAGCAGGACTGGCCAATTTATGTCAACGTATTTTGGTCATGGATGCGACCGAAGACACGCAGCTTGCACGTGCCAGTCAGCGTGATGATCAAAGCATACAAAAAATTAAGGCCATTATGACCAATCAGCTGAGTCGTGAAGAGCGTAATCGTCATGCAGACAATGTCATACTCAATGAGAGCGACCTTGCCTCTCTATATCTACAACTAGAACCCTTGCACCAAGAGTATCTTACGCTTGCCCAGCAGCTAAAGTTCGCTGGCGATTAACCTCATACAATGCCATGCCAGTAGCAACACTCACGTTTAGGCTCTGTAGATTACCATGCTCGTTTCCTGACATTGGAATATAAACCAACTCATCACAGCTTTCCATTGTCAGGCGACGCATACCCTCTCCTTCTGAACCCATAATGATAGCGGTCTTGCCAGTTAGGTCAGCGGCATGTATTGGCTTAGCCTCTTCACTAAGTGCCGTACCAAATACGAAAACGCCTGCATTTTTGATTTGCGACAACGTGCGTGCTAAGTTCGTAACGCTGACGATCGGCATCATCTCTGCTGCGCCAACTGATACTTTAGCGACTGTTGGCGTTAGGCTCGCTGCATGATGCTTTGGACAAACCACTGCATCCACACCCATAGCCACTGCGGTACGTAGGCAAGCGCCAAAGTTATGTGCATCAGTAATTTGATCTAGTACCAATAATAAGCACTGTTCACGGCCAATAATAGTATCAAGCAAACCTTCATCAGCGAAACCTAACGGACGAGCATTGAGCACCACGCCTTGATGCTGCGGACTACCACATAACTGAGTCAGCTTGTCTTTTTGGGTCGGTTGAATACTAATGCCGTTTGCTTCCGCTTCGGCCATGATAGCTTGTACATGACTGTCACTCTCACGCCCTTGCTGCACAAACAAACTAAGACCATCAAGAGGACGATGTTCAAGTAACGCATCAATGGCATGAATGCCGTAAAAATAAATGGGTTTTGCCATAATAGGCCTACTAAATATAAAGTGGATATCGCACTAGGCGACGGGATAAAAGAAGATAACGTAGATTTTACGTGTCATGACCCATTGATAATGAGAGAACAGTAAACCAAACGTCAAAAAAGAAATAAACAATACCAATCCGATATTGTTTATTTTCTCGAAATACTAATGTGTGATAGAACAGGCGCTAGAATGAAAGCTCAAGCGCCCTATTAATAATATCAGCCTTCTAGATGACAGACATATTGAACAATCTCTTCAGTACGTAGGTTAAAACCGCTATTGCCTTCAACGACAAATGATTGACCTGCACGGTAGTAGCTGAATTCATCGTCACCATTGATCTTCACTTCACACTCACCACTGGTGATTTCGATACGCTCAGAAGTGTTGGTGCTAAAATGATAATGCTCAACCAAGTTGTCACAAGGTAAGATAACGCCTAGCGTTTTATGACGACCATCCTCAAACATAATGGTATGGCTTGAGCAGCGACCATCATAAGATACTGTCGCTTGGGCATTAACTGTTACGTTAGTAAATTGCGCCGCTGTCATAGTGGCTTCCTTATCAAATAATTATGGCAAAACTAAAAAATAAGTAACGGGTTAAAGTACTGACAGAGTTGCACTGGGCTTCAAATACGCGACCAGTAAGCAAACATGCCTGCTTTAAATACTTTATCCCTCTATAGTAGATATCTGCGCGCTAAAGGTAGCCACAGGTTCTATGAAAACGCTTTTGAATAATGATCGAGTGGCATATTTTTCACCACTATACGCCTACAATTTTACAAAATTATGACTCGTTATTAGGTTGCATAGCGCATCAAACTCATAAGAAGAGTTTATCATTATGTGAGATTATGCTACCACATTATATCTATAAAGTTTGTTAAAGCGACGAGGAAAATTCTATTCGATGACAAGTATCTACCCGTTCGTTTAATATTCATTTGGTATTTTTCTAGGCGGATGCTAGACCGTCATTTTAGGTATCTTTTTATCATTATCAGTCAAAATACTTCTTCTCATACTATGCTTATCTTTGGATACCCAATGGCCCTAATGATTAATATTATAGGTATTATGTCGATGATTTATTGTCAGTTTTTAATAGTTTTATGGTAATCTCCCAATAATAAATTCTGTTATACCTCGTCTTAAAGTTTGTATTTACGCACATTTAACACCATACTATTTGCCTACAATATTTATCTAATTAGCAAGTTTAAATAGATATTTTCAATTCCTTATTTATCCTATTTATAGATGGCTTCCTAAGATTTATATGATGTCCATTGTCTGTCCTGAGAGGCGTTGATGCTAGTATCGTTAACTTTACATCAGTTTGCGTTGATTGCTCAGCATGAGCTGAGCGTGGCTGAAGGTTTTAATGTCATCACTGGTGAAACAGGTGCTGGCAAGTCGTTATTGCTAGATGCACTATCACTATGTGTTGGTGAGCGAGCAGACAGTGCGATGGTCAGGCATGGCGCTGCGCATGCAGATATCTACGCTCAATTTGATGTAGAAAATAATAGTGTCGTCGCTGAGTGGTTTGCCAAAAATGATCGACCGCTAGAAGAGCCTGAAGTACTTATTCGTCGACAATTAAGCAATACTGGCCGCTCAAAAGCATGGCTAAATGGTTCACCGGTTAGCTTAGCGGAGCTAAAGAGTTTAGGCACTTTACTGGTCAATATACATAGCCAACATGCTCAGCAAGCATTGCTCAAGCCGCAATTTGTGGTGCAATGGCTTGATGAGATGGCACAGATAACACCGTTAGCCAACCAAACTACCAGTAGCTATCAAGCCTATCAGCAGCTAAAACGTCGCGCGGATGACATCGCGAGCCGCGAAGCCCAGCGTCAAGATCGTATTCAGTTATTGCAGAGTCAATTAGCAGATATTGCGCCGTTATTGGCTGTGGACTACGCAGAAGTTGAATCTGAACACGAAGAGCTCTCCAACATTGAAGCCCTAATGCAAGAGGCTAGTCATGGTCTGCATTTGCTCGACAATGATACCGATGAGCCAGACGTCATGACCTTGCTCGGACAAGCGATCAAACTCTGTGACAATCAAGTAAGCGTCAGTCAAACGTTTGAACAAGCTTCTGAACAGCTCCATCTAGCTCAGCAGCAAATTACTGAGGTGACTGCCCTGCTATCAGATTATGCCGAACAGCAGCTACCTGATCCTGAACGCCTGCAAACACTAGACAATTTAATCAGCTTAGGACATCGTTTGTCACGTAAGCATAGCTTGCCAGCGAGTGATTTAATTGATGAAGCAAAGGGCTGGGAAGCGCAATTAGAGCAACTAGAGAACGAGCCAAGTAGTGATGCAATGGCAGCGCAAATTGAGCAGGCTTGGCAAGACTATCTCGCTCTGGCGACACAGTTAAATAAAGAGCGCACAAAAGCTGCTCCGACAATTAGTAAGCAACTCATCAAACAGCTACAACCACTTGCACTACCCAATGCTCGCTGTGAATTTGTTTTTACCAAAAAAGCCGAACCTAGTCAGTACAATGCACAAGGCTGTTTCGATATTGATTTATTGTTCAGCGCCAATGTCGGTATGCCAATGCAGCCTCTACACAAAATCGCCTCAGGTGGTGAACTGTCACGTATGGCGCTCGTGATGCAAGTATTACAAGCGACCAATGCTGATAACAATGCCGCCAAGCCTATGCTGGTATTTGATGAGGTCGATGTCGGTATCAGTGGCGGTACTGCGCAAGTGGTTGGCGAACTGCTACGCTCGCTTGGCCAAACACAGCAATTGCTAGCCATCACGCACCAAGCACAAGTCGCAGCACAAGCGCATCAACATATCTTGGTACAAAAGCATCATCAAGAACAGACTGAAAGCGAGCTACTCATACTGACCAACAGTGCGCAAGTAGACGAGTTGGCACGTATGTCTGGCGGTGTCATTATCACTGATGTCACACGCGATCATGCCCGCAGCTTATTATCCGATGTTAAATAACGCTCTATCTGACCTATCTAACGTTAAATAATCATTCGTTTTCATCAAAACGGATGGTTATTTGAATCTATATGATCGTCAGCAGCAATTGGTGTGAATCTTGCTTTTCTATTGATTATCACCATATAGTGGTCTTTCACCCTTATTATTAGGTTGCGTTTGTTTCTATGTCTAAAACCAATTTGACCCATCATTTTTTGATTGCAGCACCAGAGCTGTCAGACCCAAGGTTTGAGCAGGCACTTATATATATTTGCCGTCATGACAAGCATGGTGCGCTAGGTCTGATGGTCAATCGTCCGCTTGAGCAATCTCGCGTAGGTAAGCTGCTAGAAGATTTAGATATTGAAGTGACCAATCCGCAGGTGATGGAAGATGTGGCATTAGAGGGCGGCCCTATGTATCCTGAGGTCGGCTTTGTGCTGCATACTGGTCAGCCAGAATGGGCCTCTTCTTTTGCTATTTCAGAGAACGTTTGCATCACAACTAGCCAAGATATTCTTAAACGTATCGCTGCAGGTCAAGGCGTCGGTCACTATCAGCTGTGTCTAGGTCATGCCAGCTGGGGCAAAAAACAGCTAGACCAAGAGCTGAGTAATGGTGACTGGTTAGTCTGCCCTGCGGATCTTAATTTATTATTTGATACACCGTTTGAAGAACGCTGGCAAATCGCAGCCGACAAAATCGGTGTCAACTTTGACTATCTTAGTAGTGACATAGGTCATGCGTGAACTCATACGCTCTGCGAATTTAGATAAAGACATAAAGGATACCCATTACTATGGTAGATAGTACTTTTACAGCCAATAGCACAGACGCTATAGATAATGACATTGAAAGTGGATTTGATACTCTCGATAACGATAGCAATATCACTGCTGAAACTATTGAGCCAGAAGTAAAGCCGCATCTTATCTTGGCGCTAGACTACGGTGTCAAAAAGATGGGGATGGCACTCGGTAATACCATTACACAGACGGCGCGTGCCTTTGATATATTGGCGATGAATAACGGGCAGCCGGATTGGGACAATTTAATTGGTATCATCAAAGTCTGGGGCGTGGCGCAAGTCGTGGTCGGTCTACCGCTTAATATGGATGGCACTAGCTCCATGCTTTCAAAACGAGCACACAAATTCGCTCGTCGTCTGGCCCATAGAGTGATGGAACAACATCTGCCAGTGACCGTATCACTGTGTGATGAGCGGCTGACTTCCATCGAAGCAAGAGAAATCGCATGGGACAATGGTTGGATTAAAAACGAACGCGACCCAATTGATGATATCTCCGCTTGTATCCTAATGTCGACCTATTTTGCTGATCCTAATAGCAGTATCGCTATCGATGCAATCAAAGCAGAATAAAGCAGCCAAATAGGTAAAAGACACGTGTGCGGCTATAATGGCACTTCGATACATCGTACTTCTCAACGGATAAATGACTGATTACTATGACCACTGTCTCAGACCAATCTTCGCAACATAAGTCACAGCATGGTTTTGCTCCACTTGCTATTGCCCGTATTAAAGGCGCACAGCGTGCCAACCAAATAGCAATCTATCTTATTTATGCGGCTATTTTCGCATTTGTGGTCTTTGGCACGATTGCTAGTATCAAAGCTTTCCATGACAACCAACTGCTTTATCAGTTATTTTATAATTTGCCCTACGCCCTAGTAGCCCTCACGATACCTATTACCATTTATGATGCATTGGTCGTTTATCGTTATCGCTTAAATCAACCGTCGATGATTGCCATGAGTCTTGGCGTATCGACCATTATATTGGTTGGCGGATTAATTTTTGCCGATACTGCATGGTTAGGACTATCTTGTTGGCTAGGCGTGGCATTCTTATTTAAAGTAAGTTTTAAGCGGTTTTTTAACTTTTTAGAAGTAGCTGGTACGCCTGATGCCGATGAAGAGGCTGAAAGTACTGAAGCATAGAAGACCTACAAAGTACGCCGCAATAAGCACTTAAGCAAACTACTCATCCTCAAATCCACTTATTTAGCTTTACGATAATGACTATGACCACTTCGATACCAGACACGCCTATCCACCATCACTTAGATACTCAAGGGCTGATCTGTCCTGAGCCAGTCATGATGCTACACCGCGTCATTCGCAAAGCAGATGGCGGTGAAGTGATTGAAATATTGGCGACAGATCCGGCTACCACGCGCGATATTCCAAATTTCTGTCGTCATTTAGGTCATGAGCTAATCGGTCAAGAAACACTGGCTGAAAACGTTAGCTTAGATGCTGATCCTGATGAAATCACCATTGATAGCGATAATGATACGCCTGCAAGCGTGACGCTATATCGCTATCTGGTTAAGAAAAAAATGGCATGATAAGTTTGATGTTATTTTAATAACTGTCTGTCATCGCTAACTTAACCCCTATCTGAGTATTGTCTTATGAGCCGCGATCGTGCTGTGCAACAGCGTCAACCTAAAGCATTGGCGGTCGATGATGAGCCAGCTTATATGACTGAGTTTCGTCAAGCTATGCTGGCGCGCGGTCTAGCGACGCGTACTCGTAATGCGTACGTCCGTGACCTACGCTCTTGTGAGCTGACCAATCCTATCGCCCTGACACGCTGGCAGCCTGATGATGTACTGCATTGTCTGTCACTCCTTGCTCAAGAGGGCAAAACCCCACGTACCCAAGCACGCATGCTCTCAAGCTTGCGCCAGTTTTATCTATGGATGATTGCCAGCAATTTGCGTGAGGACAATCCTTGTGAACGTATCAAAAGCCCAAAACTCGGACGACCGTTACCAAAGGACTTAGCCGAGGCTGACGTCGATAATCTACTTGCTGCACCTGATACCAGTACGGCACTTGGACTGCGTGACAAAGCCATGCTAGAAGTTTTATACGCCTGCGGTCTGCGGGTGAGTGAGTTAATTAACCTCTCATTAGAGCAAGTGAATTTAAACTCAGGCTGGCTACAAATCACGGGTAAAGGCAATAAAACGCGACTGGTGCCTCTCGGCGAATATGCAGCGGATGCATTGGAAGATTATCTGTCTCATGGGCGTGGAGACTTGATTGCTCATTTAAAATCGGGCAATTGCCAAGCGGTATTTTTGACGGCGCAAGGTGGCTATATGACGCGGCAGAACTTTTGGTATCTACTTAAGAAGTACGCCAAAGTTGCCAGTATCGATAAAGAATTATCCCCGCATACGCTACGTCACGCTTTTGCCACGCATTTGCTCAATCATGGTGCAGACTTGCGTAGTGTGCAGTTATTGCTAGGACATAGCGATTTGTCCACCACGCAAATCTATACTCATGTAGCAACGGCAAGATTGCAGAAATTACATGCGGAGCATCATCCACGTGGGTAGCCTTACTATATGGCCATATGGGCAGCATTGAAATCTAATATTATTGATGATTGTAAAAGGAATATATTGTGTCGCAAGCTCAACCGTCTGCCTTAACGAAGCGTCAAAACTCTGCACTCAGAAACCTCACTATCATGGGTTATTTAGAAGGTACGTCTTTTCTATTGTTACTTGGTATCGCGATGCCACTCAAATATATGCTCGATATTCCAGAAGCGGTGAGCTATGTTGGTCCAGTGCATGGGGTATTATTCGTTGCCTATGTCGTGGTGCTAATCATTACGGCGAGCAGAATGAAAATGCCGCTTTGGGCGCTACCTGCTGGTGTGCTTGGCTCGTTTTTGCCATTTGGGCCATTTATATTTGATCATTTATTGAAGAAGAGTTTGGGAAAATAAAATTAAAAATCCTGATGACTCAAATTTATACTTGGATAACGAAAACGAGATTGTAGAGCATAATCTGAAATCGAAAGGTTAAAGTATCTTCAACTTTTCCTCATGAAGCAAACCAAAACCTATCAACCTAATTCTAATAACACTTTTTGAAACGTTAAAATGTCGAGCTAGCTTACTAATCATGTTATTAGCTACAATTTTATTTTCAGGCTGACTATCTAGATAAATCCAGAACACGCCTCTCTGCTTTAACCCTAACTCAGAATATATTTTCGAAAAAACTTTCGCTAGCTGATTTTTTGGAACCAGTAAACAGCTCGCTAGATAGTTTGCTTGAAATTCAAGCTTGGCAATTATAGAATTATCCAAAACCTCTAGATTAGCTAAATCGCTTTCTTCTAGTGAATCTCTACTGAGATACTGACCATGTCCTAATATAATATGGGAAATTTCATGTGCAAGAGTAAATCGGTCTCTTTTTATATCTTCAACTTCTTTCTTATATATAAAAATTTCGTTGCTTTCAAAATCCACTCTACCAAGTAGATTGTTCTCATGTACAGAAGGAATAATGTCTATATATAGCTTTACACTATCTAATACTTTGTGAGACAGTAAATCAGATAGGGAAACAGCACCCTCTAAATACTTTGCTTCTGTAAGAATACTCCCAGCAATATCATCCAAGGTATCTTTAGCAAAATATTTTACTTGCGATTTGAGGCCTTTACTTTTATGACCAGTAATGTGTTTTATATAGTCTTTGATGCTACTGAACCATTTATTATTAGCATAAAATAACCAATATGAGCCATAATATTTGGGTTCATGACCTTCTACGAAGATACTTTCTGAGCTTAAAGATTGGTTAACTCCATGTTTTTCAAAACTTCTATTTAGAACCCACTTTAATTCATCACTTTCATTTATTTTAATCAGTCCCACACCTCTTTCTAAAGCTACATTGAATGCTGATTTCGCTAAGGTAGAACTGACTGCCATTATAGGCTTTAAGCTATAGCTAAAATTATCTTCGCTTAAGTCTCTTACATCTTGTAAAAACTTACTAACTTGGTCAACACCAACTGGCCCTTTATAATCCTTACACTCAATCAGTATTAGAGATGAGTAGTTTGGAATTTTTTCATCTTGATATACCTCAATAGCGATATCGAACTCAATATCACCCTTCCGAAATCTTGAGTAGTATTTTTTCTTCTTAAAAACTTTTATATGATTTTTAGGATTTATAAACGTATTGAAATCTTCTATTTCTTTCATAAGAAGTGTCAGCACTTTGTCCTCAAACTTATCGCCCTTCTCCGTTGTATTCATGATGATCTCATAGGCTATATTTTTATAAACCAATCTTACACTACAAAATTAGCAGGTAGACTAGGTTTTTTATCTTTGAATTAATAGATAGCTGCAAACCCATCCTTTTCTCGTTACAATACCCTTATTAAAGTGCGTCATGATATACATGCTGCCTAACTGGGCTGCGCACTACCTTTTTCCTATCTATTATCCGAGAACCCCATGAGCCATAGACCACCTGCTGACCTATTAAAAAATGCCGAACACTGGCGCGAAGATATCAATTTTCGCCAAGAAGTGCTGGGTAAGCCGTTTGATTTTGCGACCACGTGGGGCATTTTTTCACCGCAAAAACTCGATGACGGTAGCTTGATGCTGCTTGATTATGTAGATTTTGAGCAAGATGATGACTCGATTGATTTGGGCTGTGGTTATGGCGTACTTGGTATGACGGCAGCACGTGAATGTCCAAATGGTCAGCATACGCTGATTGATAAAGACTTTATGGCGGTAGAATACGCACGCCGTAACTGTGAGAAAAACGGTCTCAACAATGTCGATGTGCATTTATCAAATGGCTTCAATCATGTGGCAAAAGACAAAGATTTTAGCCTTGTGATGTCAAACTTGCCAGCTAAAGTGGGTAAAGAGCAGCATTATTTATACTTCCTCGATGCCTATGCACGTATGCGTAAAGGTGGCCGTTTTTATGTCGTCACCATCAACGGCCTGCGCCAATTTGTGAAACGCTCGTTTACCGAAGTATTTGGCAATAGCGATAAAATCAAACAAGGTAAAACCTATACGATTACGATGGCGACCAAAGACTAGTTTTAGCTTTGCCTGATTGAGTTTCGGCCATTTAAACTGAGGCTCAAATTGAAATCGACATAAAAAAGCACGCTAAATTAGATTTAGCGTGCTTTTTATTTGGTATGACCAACTGTCTTTTTACATCTGGCGTTTTATCAAATATCCACCCAATAGCGCGCTGCCGATAATCGGCAATAGCACCATAAGCATCGGTGAAAAGCCTGTCGCTAGCGATACAAATCCGACTAAGTCCTGAATATAGCTAAATAGTAGACCAAACAGCAATGCCACGACGATACGTAAGCCTAAGCTGTGCGTCCGTAGCGAGCCAAAGACAAACGAGCAAGCAACAATCACCAGCGACAATATCGATAATGGCGATAGTAGCTTTTGCCAAAATGCGACTTCATGATCTAAAGAGCGATTGCCCTGTTGGCGCATAAACGTACGGTGCTCATACAGCTGCGTCAATGACAAATCCTCTGCCTTACGCGTTAGCAGATACACAGACTCTGGGGCAAAGGGTAAGCTTAACGTATCTGATGGTGAAACGGCTTGGCTACTCTCAAAGCCCTGATTGATAGAAAGCTTGACCATATCGTTTAACTGCCACTCGTAACGATACTGCTCGCTTGGCTTTTCACTATTTACATCAATTGGTTCACGGCCAGTATACTTTCCACCTTCCGCATGGACAGCAGTTTGCAAATTACCGTTGTTGTCCAAATGCCAGCGTTTCACCTCGCCAATATTACCTGCTACATCAGCATAATCAATATATAAAACGTCGCTACCATCAGGTGTAGCACTGCCATCTTCTGCGGTTTCGAATCGTGGCTGTATCGTCCAGTAGCCGCGTACTGACGTGACCAGTGAAGTGCTATCTTCATCATTAATCTGTTTCGCTAATTGGTTAGAGGATGGTAGGACAAATTGATTGATAGCTAATGCCAGTAGTACAAATATCAAAGCGGGCTGCAATACCCAACCGACGATACGATAAATACTGACCCCAGCCGCGCGCATGACGACCAGCTCGCTTTTATTGGCCAGCAAACCTAACCCTATGACAGCACCCAATAGCGCACCCGTTGGAATGAATTGCTCTAAAAAGTAAGGCGAGCGATAAAAGATATATTTGAGCGCCTCACCCATGGTGTAATTATCATCTAACGAATCAAGCTCTGATAAGTAAGAGAAAATCAGCTGTAATGCCCACAAACCAATAATGGCAGCGATAATAGCCAATAGAGCGTTGAGTTTGACATAACGACTAAGGACTTTTAAATTGGCAGGTTTTTTGGCCAATGGAACAGACTTGTCTGACTTAGCAAATAAAGAGCGCATTAAGACTGCCCTCCTTGTGAGCTGTTGTTCTGATTATCGATGTCGCTAACTGAGTTAGTTGCGGCAGCGGCTAGCCTATTTTCTTGTTTGCGAAAGCGCAATCGATGTTGCACGCGGCTACCCCAATTCATATAAAGCGCCAATGCCATAAACCCTAAGATGAGCCATGCATACGCCCATACGCTGATGCTGTCTTTGCTCACTGCGTTTTTTAGCGAAATGATACCTAATGCACAACTGACGAATAATAGGATAGAAGGAAACAAGCGCAGCCAGCGTCCTTGACGCGGACGCACTTGCGCCAGTGGCACGGCCAACATAGGCGCGATAATCATCAGCCATGGTAGCGCCAAACGATAGCCAAGCTCACCTTGTGCAGCGCGCATTGCACTATTCGTACCTGATGGTGAACTACTCGTTGCGGCTTGCCACAATGGTCCAATCTGTTGCGTTTCAATATTGTCTTCGGTGATAACTTCCTGTGAAGACTCAGTCAAGGTGATGCGATAACGATCAAAAGCAACTTGATTATATTTCAGGCTACCTGCACCGACTTCGTAACGACGTCCTTGGAACAAATCCAACTGGGTCACGCCGCTATTGCCAGTATCAACTTGCTCAGCACGCTTAGCCAACGTGATAGTATCCTTGCTAATGTCCTTCGCACCGCTATTTATAATATCTTTTGGTATGTCAGAGATGCCAATTTGTTCGGCTGTCTCATTATCAATCCTGTTATTCATATCAGTGGCATTAGCATCGACACTTTCAGCAGCACTACCTTTTTTCGCAGGTTCAGATTGGATCAAGATCACATCTTGCAGTTTTTTCTTATCATCGCTGAGACTACCCACATATAAATGATAATTGCCGCTACTGATAAACTCGTTCGGACGAATCAAATCAAATGCACTGGTCAATGCTTGCTGCTGCCAAACAGCCTCAGACGAACGGACACCCCAAGGTTTACCAACGACAGATAGCGCCGCTTCACCAACGAACAATGCCAATATTAATGGTGTCATTAATCGAGCAAGCTTACCTCGAGATACGCCACTAGCATTGATCACTGCCATTTCTTGATCGACATATAAGCGGCCAAATACTAGCATCAAAGCGATAAAGAATGCTAACGGTAAAATGAGCTCTAAAAAATACGGTAGGTTATACCCAATGATCGTAAACAGTAGGCTGACGTCCAAACGACCTTCAGCAGCGATGCCAAAATAGCGTATCAAACGACCGCCGAGCATCATCACTACCAAAAACCCCAACACTAAGGCAGTGGTCGAGGCAACTTGTTGTGTCATGTAGCGGCGTAATATCACAATGGGTACTCTTAAACGGTTGGTATGTGCGCAATTGATGATGAGCTTATTAAGTATCTAGGTCGTACGACGACACATCACCAGCATGATATGAGTCATTTAAATACTCAAATAACGGTAAACGTTACTAAGTGACTGGTTAGTCATACTCAATAAACACAAGCGACAGATATAACCGCTAATGCTAGCATGTTTTGCCCAAAAATGGCTGTGAAATGTGTTTGAAAACATTACCTACACCTTGCTAAGAGCTCATTATTGACAGTAATTAACGAATATAGCAAATATTGGATAAATAATTGCTAAAACCTCAAAGTACATCGAATTGATAGTATTTATAGCGCTAAGTTTTTGCTTTATTTATTTTAGAAAGGTTTGTTTGTCATTCGTATCATCGAACATTTATCTCTGTTATTAATTGCTAGACTGACTGATAGAAAAATATACTTATATCGTCAAACGGAGAATAATACTAATGAATAAAACGACCTCTACACCCTCTACCCTACTTGAACTCGCTGGCGGCACATTCGATGCGCTTGACTGGTCAAATTGCGCGCTCGTTCTTATCGACTATCAAAATGAATATGTCGATGGCGCTATGCCATTAGGGGACGCTGGGGCAAAAGCCATCGCCAATGCGCGCCTAGTACTCGATAAAACGCGTCAGCAAGATTTACCTATCTTTCACATTACCCATCATGGTGCAGAGAATGGCAATGTCTTTGACCCTTTATCAGCTAACGTTGAGATCGTCGAACAGTTGCAGCCACAAGATGGCGAAACAGTGATTGCCAAAAAGCATCCGAATGCCTTTTATGATACGCAATTACAATCACTGATTTCAGCAGCAGAAAAAAAGCAGATTATTTTTGCGGGTTTTATGAGTCATATGTGCGTCAGCTCAAGCGTCCGCGCTGCATTTGATTTAGGTTTCGATAGTTTTGTCTGCCATGATGCCTGTGCCACGCGCGATCTACCTAGCGCTACAAGAAAGCCGATAAGCGCTGAAATCATGCATGATACTGCCATGGCCGCACTACAAGACAGATTTGCCGCGATGGTAACGACCGATGAATTGGTCAATGGCTAATATGTTGGCATCATCGAAAAATGATAATGTAACCGCTAAACCATAGCGTAAGTTAGCACAGCATAATAATTCAAACGTATTACCTAAGGCTTGCTAACTGCGCACGATTATCGCAATATGCTACACTACTGTGATTGCTCAACAGACCAAATAATCTAATAATCTGACAGGTATAAGCAGTCATACAAATCCTGCAATTTTCATAACTCTAATAAGGATAACTATATGAATATCAAATTATCTCAGCATTTACCAAAGACTCATACGCAGAAAATCTTGAAAAAAGAAGCCAAAAGTAAAGACGATGCTTGTCTGGTTGTATTGGTCGATGACAAGAAAAACATTCTGGCTGAATCTGTACTGGCCGAATATACCACTCGTATTGAGCAGCTGATTGAAGTATCACATTTCAAGGGCACTACCTGTGAGACTGTTGCTGACTACGCATTAGCAGGTGATAAAAAGACCACTAAGCAAAACCCTGTACAACTGCTATTGGTCGGTGTAGGTAACACTGATAAGTTCAACAATACAGTGCTGCAAAAAATCGCCAATACTATCTATAGCAGCACACAAAAGCGTGTGTCTTCTATCACTGTCGCCTTGGGTGATGCACTGGAAGAAAATCACTTTGGTCAATTTGCCCTTAATCTGTTGGCAGCTAGCTACCGCTTTGACAAGTATAAGTCTGAGCAAGCAAGTCCTGTATTGACTGATGTTTATCTATTAGCTGATGAGTCACTACAGCCTGCACTTGCCTTTGCTCAGTCAGTATTTGCTGGTCAGAGCCTCACTCGTGATGTGGCCAATGAGCCTGGCAATATTTGCTTCCCAGCTTATATGGCTGAACAAGCTCAAGAGCTTGCAAAAACTTATCCTGATCTATTAACCGTGAAGGTACTAGGTGAGGACGAGATGTCAGCGCTAGGTATGCATTGCTTCTTGGCCGTTGCACAAGGCTCTACCAAAGAAGGTAAGCTGGTACTCATGGAGTACCGTGGTAAATCAGAATTTAGTTCAAATGTAGGCACTACCGAGCAAACCACTAGCAACGCAAAAGTGAGTGGTCTAAAGGCATTGGCCGATAAACTACCAACCAAAAAGTCAGCTAAAAATGCAAGCAAAAATAGCAATGACAATACACAAGCGACCAATGACGACGCACCTATCGTATTAGTCGGTAAAGGCGTGACCTTTGATTCAGGCGGTATCTCAATCAAGCCCGGTGCGGCAATGGATGAGATGAAGTTTGATATGGGTGGCTCAGCCTCAGTACTTGGCACAATCAAAGCCTTGTGTGAAGCACGTCTACCAATCAACGTAGTCGGTGCACTAGCCTGTGCTGAAAACATGCCATCAGGTGATGCGACGCGTCCAGGCGATATCGTCAAAGCGATGAATGGTAAATCAGTTGAAATCTTGAATACTGATGCCGAAGGTCGCTTGGTACTAGCAGATACCTTGTGCTATGTGCAGCGTTATCAGCCAAAAGCCATCATCGATGTTGCTACCTTGACTGGCGCTTGTGTGGTTGCGCTAGGCCATGTTCGTTCAGCCGTATTTAGTAATGATGAAGACGTCCTGTTTGATTTAGAAAATGCCAGCAACCTATCAGGCGATCTTATCTGGCATATGCCTTTAGATGACGAATATCAAGCTCAGCTTGATTCACCAATCGCCGATATGCAAAACATCGGTGGTAAAGGTGCTGGTGCGGTAACTGCAGCCTGCTTCTTATCGCGTTTCATCGAAGAAGGTCAAGCATGGGCGCATTTAGACATCGCTGGTACTGCATGGAACTCAGGTAAAGACAAAGCAGCTACTGGTCGTCCTGTACCATTGTTTATGCAATACCTAAAAAACAGTGCAGAGATGGCTTAATCCATTTATGAAAATTAGTTTTTATGTATTAAGTGAAAGTAAGGCCCAAGATTTCTTGGGCTTTATTTGTCAGCTGACTCAGACGGCGCTTAACAAAAGCGCTCAGTCTTTGCTGATTTTAATTGAAGATGAGACATTACTAGCAAATCTAGATACGGCACTTTGGGCACAAGAGCCTACGAGTTTTATACCGCATCAATGTCTTTCTGATAATGACAATAAAAGTACCGATGATAGAGATACTGATGATAGCAACATCAACATTGCTACTTCTGAAGTATTAGCGCCTGTATTGCTAGGCAATCATATGCCAGCAGATTTTAATGGTATCGTGCTCAATACGACGACACGTCCCGTCAACGATTTTATGGCTACTACTAATAATTCAAAACCCTCCCGAGTCCTTGAGCTAATCCAGCCTGATGCCACAAGTACACAAGAAGGTCGCAATAAATATAAAGCCTACCAGCAATTAGGTTACGATCTGACCCACTTTAAGGTGTAGCTCTACTGTTTATTTCCCTCTTACCTTTCATAGCGAAATCTCTTCCTACCTTATATATCACTGCCTATATCACTACTTTTACTCTCTCATTGATGAGGTATTCTGAGTAGCTAGCCCTTGCCTATAAGTGCTGCATTCTTTTTTATACTAATTATATGACTCTATCATCCTTATGTTTGCACACAACAGCTACTGCTATGAGCGGTATGCGAATATGTCAAAAAATGCTACCATCCTTCGATAAATTTTCTGTTGTGACAATTCACTTACTTTTAACGGACTTGAGGGTGTACAGATGCGTTCATTGATTGCGATGTATCAGCGTATAGGGCTGGTGCCGCTTATTATTATTGGTTTGGTGTTAGGGGTATTGATTGGTTGGCTGGCGCCAAGTATCGGCACCGCCATAGGGTTGCTTGGTACACTCTTTGTCGGCGCACTAAAAGCAGTCGCTCCCATCCTAGTATTTATTTTGGTTATGGCAGCCATTAGTCAACATCGCAGTGGCAATGAAGTCTACGTAAAGCCGGTGCTTATCATGTACATGTTCGGCACTTTTTTGGCAGCGCTAACAGCAGTCGGTGCCAGCTTTTTATTCCCGACTGAGCTGGTCTTGATCAACGCCGATATCGCGCAAGTACCACCTGCTGACCTAAAAGAAGTCTTGACGAACTTGCTCATGAACTTGGTCGCCAATCCGATCAATGCAATCGCTGAAGCCAACTATATTGGTATCTTAGCATGGGCAATTATTATCGGTTTTGCCTTGCGCCAAGCCAGTGATACTGCTCGCAATGTTGTCGGTGATTTTGCTGATGCCATCTCACAAGTGGTTAAATGGATTATTGCTTTAGCCCCATTTGGTATCTTAGGCCTAGTCGCTAGCACGGTTGCTGAGACAGGCTTTGCTTCTTTGGCAGGCTACGCGCGTATCTTAATGGTATTAATCAGCTGTATGTTATTCATTGCTTTGGTTGCCAATCCGCTTATCGTCCTTATTAAAACTGGCAAGAACCCTTATCCACTCGTGTTCAGATGTCTGCGCGAATCAGGAATTACTGCCTTCTTTACACGTAGTTCAGCGGCCAATATTCCAGTCAACATGAACCTTGCCCGTAAACTTGGATTGCATGAAGACACTTATTCGGTGACTATCCCACTAGGTGCCACTATCAATATGGCTGGTGCTGCGATTACCATTAACGTCTTAACGCTTGCTGCTGCTCATACGTTGGGTATCGAAGTGACGTTTGCATCAGCGCTGCTACTCAGTCTGGTTGCTACGATTAGTGCTTGCGGTGCTTCTGGTGTTGCTGGTGGTTCATTACTATTGATTCCACTCGCTGCTAGCTTATTTAGCATTCCAAATGATATCGCGATGCAAGTGGTTGCGATTGGCTTTATCATCGGTGTGATTCAGGATTCAGCTGAGACTGCCTTGAACTCTTCAACTGATGTATTGTTTACAGCAGCAGCTGATCCGACGTATTCGCGTTAATTTTTTCTGAAGTGTTTTATATAGATATAAAAAAAGGGCCTTTAAAGGGCCCTTTTTTTATGCGGTATTTTACTGTTTTGATTACTTTAAATTGTCTATATCGACTTCGATGACTGGTGTTTGCTGCTCTATCTGACGTTTAAGTTGGCGCAGCTGCTCAACTTCATCTAAAAGCTCAAGTATCAATCCAATAGCAGGTACGCTGGCTTCAAAATCACGACTCAATCGCGATGCACGGCGCACTGTCGTCAGCTGATAACCAGTAAATTTTTCATGCTCTGGTACATCATACTCAATGATATTTTCTTCGATTAATTCGATGACCCATTGGCGCTCTTGGCCACAGGCAGAGACCAGTTCATCTAAGCTCATGATGATGTCTGTAAATTCAGTCGAGTGGTTCATAGCTATTATCCTCGTTTTCTCTTTATTTCATCGGTATCGTATTCATCTCTGCTATTCATTTATTACTTCAGTAATAAATAATGGTTGTTCATAATCTTGTTTAACGACTAATATTGGTATCAGCAAAGGCTTGTTTTAGCTGTTCATAAGCCTGTCTCGACGCATCACTACTGACATCAGGGTTAACAATATTTAGAGTTAGATACAAGTCGCCTGCTTGCTTGGCAGGGATACCCTTGCCTTTAAGACGTAAATTGCTACCGGACTTACTGTTCTTAGGAATGGTCACACCAAGCGTACCCGCTGGCGTACTGACGTTGATTTTTTCGCCCAGTGCCGCTTCCCACGGTGCAATATTCACGGTTTGATAAACGTCTGCGCCTTCTATACGAATATTGGCATCATGACGAATTTTAACCTTCAAAAACAAATCGCCATTTTTGCCATTACTGCTACCAGCAGCGCCTTGCCCTGCTAACCGAATTTGCTTACCGTCAGTGATGCCTTTAGGGATTTTTATCTTAAGGGTTTTATTGTCGTAGTCGACATTGCCATTGGGCTGACGAACAGGGACGTTTAGCTTAATGCTGTAGTCGTCGCCACTATAGACTGAAGATAAATCAACGGTAATCTCGGCATGCTGATCCTGACCTTTGCTATCTTGCGTCCCAAAGCCGCCACCAAATTGATCGAAGCCACTGCTTTGAGAGCGACTGCCGGTTTGTCCACCAGCTGACCCACGTGCACCGCGACCAAATGCTGAAAAAATGTCATCGAAGCGAAAACCACCATCACCAAAGGCCTCACCGTCACCAAACTGATCTTTGATATCTTCCCAGCGAAAACCACCTTGACCCGCACCAGTTTGCCCACTGCCACCAAACCCACTTGATCTACTTTGACCTGCAAACGGATTATTGAGCATAGCGTCATATTCAGCGCGCTTGTCTTTATCTCTGATCGTTTCGTAAGCGTTGTTTATTTCTGCAATTTTATTATCAGCGTCTGGATGATCACTGACATCGGGATGGTATTGACGAACGAGCTTACGGTATTTTTTTTTGATATCAGCGTCTGAGGCGTCTTTTTTGACCCCTAAAATGTCATAGTAGTTTTTCTCTGCCATGTTATTTTCCCCAAAATAAAAACATATTAGTGGTATCAGTCTGCCAATTTCAAACGATACGGTATAGATAGCTACTAGATTCTGCTATAGCAATTTTTGTAGCCTACTTATCATCATAACAATAATTACCACAAACACCGTTATATAAATATTACCAGTAATGATGCCAAGCAATATCTACAATATTCTGTAATACAGGTAAGCGAACGCTTTTACCTTGAGTTAGATTTTTTAAAAATTTAGTATTATCAGCTCTATATTGGAACTACAAGAATGCCAAAAATTTTCTATTTACAGGGTAGTAAGAATATAGCAAGGTTTTTTTACATTATATTATCTATTACTATTTGAGTTTTCATAACGATAATTATGCTATATCGATAGATTTGGTCTTTATATATTACCTATTTATATTGCGTTGTTGGCTTTCCAGTATTTTGTCGGCTTCTTTATGAGAATCACTCTTTATAAGTCTAATCCTAGTATCTACGTCATCATTATTTTTGCTAAAAAATAGTTATTTTTCCTTAAAAAACAGCTATTTGACCTCATGAGTTTTTTACACGGCAGTAATAATATGACAAGCTAGCTCTTGTAGAATCCCCTATTATTCATACTCATAGGGAGTATAGATAACGTAGGCAAAAGCATCTGTCTATTTTATTAATTGCTTAAAGGTATTAAATGTCTTATTTAATCAAGTCTTTGGTTGTCACTTTATCGCTACTACTTAGCACCACAGTTTTCGCAGCCAATACTAGTTACTACGGTAGTAAGTTTCATGGTAAGCGCACAGCTAGTGGCAGTATCTTCAATATGAACTCATTAACCGCTGCACATCGTACGTTACCGTTCGGCACGAAGGTACAAGTAACCAATCAAAAGACAAAGCAGAGCGTCGTTGTAAAAATCACGGACAGAGGACCTTTTATTAGAGGTCGTATCCTTGATTTATCAAAAGCCGCTGCTGGTGAAATAAACTGTCAGCTTTGTACGACCACGATGGAAATACTGTCGTACGGTGATGGCAAATATCGTAAGGAATAATGTAATAAAAAAGGGATGGCTTATGCCATCCCTTTTTTATGTCTGCTTATGTAACTAACTATCTAGAACGCTTTATGCGAACTTAGCTTCCATCTCTTCTAAAGTCGTCATTGATAGTAGTAATTTCTCTTCATTGTCGCTATGCTGCTGCTGTAGCGCTGTTTGCTCATTGAGTAATACAAGTAGGTCAGACTTACGGCTCTCTTCGTATAGCTCGGTATCAGCCAGTTTTTCTTCCAGCATTACAAGCTGCTTATCAATCTTAGCCAGGGTCTTTTCTGTTTCCTCTATCTCGCGGCGGATAGGTGCAGTCATTTTACGCTGTTCAGCGGCTAGTTTACGCTGCTCTTCTTTACTAAGCGCAGGCGTCACAGCTTTACTGTTTGACGAATTATCAGATGCCTTGTTGCTTACTTGGCTATTATCTGTTTCACGTGAAACAAACTTCTTACTCTCTTTTTTGCTTTTTTTCTTACCTGTATTCTTATCTGATGCGTTCTCTTGCTTGCGCTTCTCTGCTAGCCATTTACCATAGTCACCAATGTCGCCATCGAACTCTTCGATAATACCATCGTGTACCAGATACAGCTCATCACAGACATTAGCAATCAACTCTCGATCATGCGAGACCAGTACCACTGCACCTTTAAAGCCTTGTAAGGCGATAGTCAATGCTTGACGCATTTGTAAGTCTAAATGGTTGGTAGGCTCATCGAGTACAAGGACGTTTGGACGCTGCCAAACAATCAATGCCAAGGTCAAACGCGCACGCTCACCACCTGAAAATAGCTCGCTTGGTGTATCAATACGCTCACCGCGGAAATCAAAGCTACCCAAAAACGAGCGTAGCATCGCATCAGAGGTTTTGCCTGCTAGGCGACGTAACATCTCTATAGGCGTTGCTTTGGCATCTAGGATATCCATTTGATGCTGATTGAAATAGCCTAGCTTTAGGGTATCCGAAACACGATACTTCCCTGTTAGTACGCCAAGCTCACCGACTAAGGCTTTAATCAGCGTTGATTTACCAGCGCCATTCATACCTAGTAAGCCAAGACGGGTATCAGGTGTCACTTGTACATTGGCATTGTGTAGAAGCGGTGTCTCACTATAGCCAATATCTGCGTTGGTCAGCTCAATCAGCGGTGAGCTCATGTTTGCAGGCTCATAAAACTGGAACGAGAAAGGGTTATCAGCCATCATTGGTGACAGCTCTGCCATACGCTCTAACTGCTTAATACGGCTCTGTGCTTGCTTAGCTTTACTGGCTTTAGCACGGAAACGACGAATAAAGTCATCCAAGTGAGCCTTGGTCGCTTCTTGCTTTTCAAACGCTTGCTGCTGCTGCGCCATACGTTCGTGACGGGTACGGATAAACTGCTGATAGTTACCGGTATATAGGGTAATTTTTTGTTGCTCTACATGCAGGATATGACCGACTGTCGCGTCCAAAAACGCTTGATCATGCGAAATGACAATGACCAGACCCATATAAGCATTGATCCATGTCTCAAGCCACAGGATAGCATCCAAATCCAAATGGTTGGTTGGCTCATCGAGTAACATCAAGTCAGCACGGCTCATTAAGGTTTTGGCGAGGTTTAAGCGCATACGCCAACCACCAGAAAACCCTTCTACCGGCAGCTCATGCTGGCTAGTCTTAAAACCAAGACCTGCCATAATTTGTGCCGCTTTGGTTGGCGTACGATATCCGTCGATTTCATCAAACTGCTGGTGTAGCACACCAATTTGCTCATCACTCACGCTGCTCAAATCATTTAGCGCAGCATTAATCTCATACCACTGCTCATCACCGCTCAATACATAATCGATTGCAGACTGCGTCGTAGCACCAACTTCCTGTGCCATGTGCGCCACATGCCAGCTATCAGGAATACTGACTTCACCTTTATCAAGGGTGACCTCTGTATCGCCTGTACCCATCTGCGTCAGTAGTAGCGCAAATAAGGTAGATTTGCCTGTGCCGTTGTTGCCCGTCAGTCCAACTTTGTGACCTGGATGGAGCTGAAAGCTTGCACCTGCAAACAATTCACGACCATCACGGCGAACACCAACGTCTTTAAATTCGATCATATAATTTCTTCATCTCAACAATAATATAGATATAGGGCAATAAGAAACACACATAGGGTATGCCAACTGGCGGCTATTATTTCAAACGCTTGCTCCATAGGCAAACAATTAAATAACTATTTCAAAACTAAGTATTTATTACGCCAAACACCTTAAGTTGCACAAGCGACTCTTGAGCTCATACATGGTTGTTACTATTATAAAGGTTATGGCCGTAAAATACCGTAATATGACTAATAAGCTTTAAGACTGTCTAATATTATTAAGTAGTGTTTTATATAGTCACACGCTATTATTTTTTAGTCTGGTTATTGGTTTAGCCCATTGACGCAGTTATTTTAAAAAATACAATATCAAAATTGGGACACTGCTATTCATTAGTAAAATTCAATAGTTGCATCACTCTTGACAAACGAATCCGCACCCCCATTATGATATACTGCTAAAAGATAAGTGCCCTCTATCAATAGAGCCAATAAAATGTTGTGGTGGCACAAATACTATTTTGAAATTGTACAAACAGCTTATAATGCACTAATAGCTTTGCCATAATGACAGCACCCAATTAAATCAAACGCCGTGCGTATTTTTATTTGCAAGTACCCTATTGCAAACTCAAACAG
Source organism: Psychrobacter nivimaris (assembly GCF_043419765.1). Classification (NCBI taxonomy): domain Bacteria; kingdom Pseudomonadati; phylum Pseudomonadota; class Gammaproteobacteria; order Moraxellales; family Moraxellaceae; genus Psychrobacter; species Psychrobacter nivimaris. The sequence goes on from NZ_JBHOFX010000003.1 coordinate 527,044, forward strand.
GACGACGACCGCATTTGATCCTAGCAACTGAGGTAGATATGAACGAATCAGCCAACCAATTTAGTCCAAGCTCAAGCCAGCCAGTAGACCCAACCGTATTAAGCCTAACCGACAGTGCGGCGCAAAAAGTACGCCGTCTACGCGAAGAAGAAGGCGATAGCGATCTTATGTTACGTGTCTATGTGACGGGTGGCGGTTGTTCTGGTTTCTCTTACGGGTTTAACTTTGCCAACGATCTAAACGAAGACGATGCCAATTTTGATAATGGTGATGTGACGTTAGTCGTCGATTCGCTAAGCTATCAATACTTGCAAGGCTCGACCGTTGACTATACTGAAGGACTGGAAGGCGCACGTTTTGTGGTGACCAATCCAAATGCCACGACCACGTGCGGCTGCGGTTCGTCATTCTCTATATAAGCCAAATAGACGCGGTCGCGCTATGGTTATTAAGATAATGCGGTAGTATGCCAATACTATGTCAAATGGCTTGTAGGCATAATGAACAAAGCATCTATCTCTCAGGTAGATGCTTTTTTTATCAAAATGTCTGGCCAGAATAACGCTGTATTCGAGATGAATTTGTATTAAAAACAGGGTCAAAATCCTCACAAATCGCGTTGCCTAAAGCTTATCGTATTTGTAATTGTCCGTGGTTTTCAAGACAGCTTTGAGCTAAACTGACGGAATTATTGACCTAACATTTACCTATTTTATGGACAAACGCTTATCGTGTTTTGATCCGCCATAATAAATAACAATAGATGACTATTATGAGTAATTTTGCGAGTAGCTTTGTTAATTTCGAAATCCCTAATTGGTTTGATAGCCAACACTTAACGGGTATGCTCCGCGGTATTGAAAAAGAGGGCCTGCGCGTAAAGCCTGATGGTTTCTTGGCACAGACCCCGCATCCAGCCAAACTTGGATCAAAACTTACTCATCCTTTTATTACTACCGATTACTCAGAAAGCCTGCTTGAGCTCATCACTGAACCAAAGTCCTCACCAAAAGAAACCCTTAATATGCTGCGCCAATTGCACGTATTAGTCTATCAGGGCATACCTGAAGGTGAGCTGATGTGGCCATTATCGATGCCTTGTATGTTGTCTTCTAAAGATGAGGATATCCCACTAGCTGATTATGGTAGCTCTAATACGGGTAAGCTAAAAACCCTATATCGTAGTGGACTTGGTATTCGCTATGGTCGTCGCATGCAGACGATTGCTGGTTTGCATTACAACTTATCTTTTGGTGATACGTTGTTTGAGACATGGCAAGCCCAAACACCGACTGCACAAAGCCAAACATTGACAGAGTTTAAAAACGAAAAATACCTAGGGTTGATTCGCAACTTTAAACGTCTAACCAGCCTTGTTTTATATTTGCTAGGTGCCAGTCCAAGCGTATGTCCTTGTTTCTTGGCAGGGCGTGAGCACGATTTAGAATTGCTTAATGATTCGACCTATTACAAACCTGCTGCGACTAGCCTGCGTATGGGCAAGCTTGGCTATACCAATAGTGTGCAAGAGCAGCTTGATATCCGTTATAACTATCTGCCGGAATATGTCGATGGTCTACGCCGTGCCATTCAAACACCGCACGAAAGCTTTGCTAAGCTTGGCTTAGAAGACGAAGATGGCAATCCAATCCAAATCAACAATCATATTTTACAAATAGAAAACGAGTACTACAGCCCTATTCGTCCTAAACAAATCGCGATGAGCGGTGAAACACCAACCGAAGCGCTTGAGCGTCGCGGTATCGCCTATGTCGAATTCCGTGCTATCGATCTTGACCCATACAGTGACGTAGGTATTCGCCTATCTAGTGCTTGCTTCTTGGAAGTGATGGCGCTGTATTGCCTGTTCAGTGACTCACCAGACCTGCTACCTGAAGAAGAAGATACACTCGCTATCAATCTTGAGCGTGTGGTCAATGAAGGTCGCCGTGATGATTTGCACATTATCAATAATGGTCAAGAGCAGTCACTTGAAAGCTGGATGCTCACGCATCTAGAACGTATGCAGCCACTTGCTGCACTGCTTGATGCTCACTACGGTGGTAACGATTACCGTGCGGCCGTAGCATTGATGCAAGGCAAAGCAGGACACTCTGAGTCGACTATCTCTGCACAAGTAAATTCCGACAGTAAACGCTTAGGCAGCTTATGGCAGCTTGGATTTACATTGGCTCAGCAGCATCGCGAGTCTTTACTACAGCAGACACTTAGTCCAAATACCCAAGCTAAATACGAGGTATTGGCAGAAAAATCTATCTTGCAGCAAGCTGAGATTGAGCAGTCTGAAACAGAAGACTTTATGGAATTTTTACAGCAGTATCGCTAAGCTTTGATTGCTAGCTTTTAACTGCCAGTTATTGATTGCTGAGTTCTGATGACTAGTTTTCGATTGCTAAGGTCTAATTGCTAAGTCCTGACTATGAAATTTTGACTGCTTAATCTCGATTGCTACCCTACATCTATTATAGATAAACCCATAAGAGTAACCGCACAATGCGACAGCTAACCACTTACCGTAACCTGCAAGTATTTTTGGTGATAATGGCCATCATAGGCATGAGTTTTGCGCTGTTTTATCTACAGCGTCATTTAGGGCTTTCACCTTGCCCGCTCTGTATTTTTCAGCGTGTTGGTCTAATCGTCATGGGCGGATTCGCCCTGATATCAGCGTTGTTTAATCCTAAATCTAAAGTAATAAGACTACTATTATGGCTTGGTAGTCTAGTAGGTATCGGCTGGGCAACTGCGGTAGCAGCACGCCATGTATGGCTGCAACATTTACCTGCTGACCAAGTACCTTCTTGTGGTCCAGGACTGAACTATTGGCTTGATACCCTCCCTATCCTACAAGTATTCAAAGAAGTATTTGCAGGATCTGGTGAATGTGCCTCTGTTGATTGGACGCTTATGGGATTAAGTATTCCTGAGCAGTCGTTGATTCTATTTAGTGTGCTACTGATCGTACATGTCTTGATATTAATGCGTATCGTAAAATCTTCCAAGTAGTATCTTATGACTTAACAAGACGTTAGGTTTCTTTCCTAGTTCTGCTTTTAAAATAGACATTGCTATCTTCGATACAATGTCTATTTTTTTGTCTACTATTAACCCGCCCTTACAACCCATATTAGCGTTACCAACAGGTATCGCTCATGTCAACTTATGCCTTTTAGATATAAAGCCAACAACAAAAAGCCCACAGAGATATTTTCAAGCCTTTGATATCTTTAGACAGCTTACCTTATAAACGGATAAGCATTAGATATTTGTCGCTTTCTACTCATAAGCTATCTGTATTTTGAATATAAGATAATGCTATCAAGTTCTTAATTTATATTATTACTACGCGCCCATGCCTTATTATCCTTATCTTTGACAATGGCTTTACGTTGTCGATAGTATAGATGAGCTTGAAAAATACTTGTTAAAAACTGTTTTTGGTATGACCATGATATATTTTGCTCCCGTTCGCTCTACTACGCTTGCTATCGTAAAACGGTGGCGTCCTTCGTTACTTGTAGCGTCACTATGCGTGCTACTCGTAGGCTGTGATAGTGCCTCTTCCAGTACCGATAAAGACATGGTATCTACGCTTGCGTCGACTGGTTCTGAGTCGCAGGATGCTTCACAATCATTGCAAGATGACAATGCTAAAAATGCTGAGCTAGCGAGTAATGATGAGACAGGCGATATGGTGGAAGGGCAATCATTAATTGCTGCTGCTCAGTCAAATAAAGATACCTATGCAGACATCTCTCTGGAGCGATCAGAAGCAAAAAGCAGTATGCTGCAAGCAACATTGATGGGCGATTATGGCGGTATGGTCTCTTGTACAGATTGCGACAGTATCGACGTTACATTGAACTTATTCGCCGATGGTTCCGTACTAAAAGCAAGTTACTATCATAATCCTGAAAAACCAAAAACACCCCTACTCGAATCCGGTATCTACCGACAAGACAATGATAAAATCACCATTGTCTATGAAGGGAAAAATATCGAGACCTACCATATCCAAGACAACCACTTGATACGGATTGATGAACACGATAATTTAGAGGATGACTATACGTTATCACGAAAATAAAAGCGTCATCATGCTGACTGTTAGTTGGCGTATCTCTACATACTAAAACGACCAAATTACATTAGCTACATAGCGCCTACTTGTTAGGCGTTTTTTATTGGTCATCGAACAGGGTTTACTTTACAATGATTGCTTGTTTGCCCAGCTGATATATTGGTCATTGTTTATCAAAGTGGTTATTTTTACTGATAACAGCTAGGCACCTCACACTTTATTTTATTCGCTCTCTATTCTTTTCATTCAAGCGCGTACGGAACGTCTATGCATATTCATATCCTTGGTATTTGTGGTACTTTTATGGGCTCACTGGCATTGCTAGCACGTGCGCTTGGGCATACGGTCACAGGTTCAGATGCCAATGTCTATCCTCCTATGTCCACTCAACTCGAAAATGCTGGCGTGACTATAGAAGAAGGCTATCTGGTAGAGCACTTGCAACCAACGCCAGACTTAGTGGTTGTTGGGAACGCGATGAAACGCGGCATGGATGTGATTGAGTATATGCTAGATAATGGCTTGCGCTATACCTCAGGTCCGCAGTTCTTATCTGAGCAAGTATTGCAGTCACGCCACGTAATCGCTGTTGCAGGTACGCATGGCAAGACCACAACCACGACGATGCTTGCTTGGATATTACATTATGCTGGTATCGATGCAGGGTTTTTGATTGGCGGTGTGCCATTGGTTGATACGACTGACAAGCACTTACAGCAAGTGTTCGCGCACAGCAGCTATTTGGGTGCTGATAAAAGCGATGATGATAAATCTGGTTACTTTGTGATTGAAGCAGATGAGTACGACTCTGCCTTCTTTGATAAGCGCTCGAAGTTCGTTCACTATCGTCCGCGTACTGCTATTTTGAATAACCTTGAGTTTGATCATGCAGATATTTTTGCGGATCTCAATGCAATACAGACTCAGTTTCACCATATGGTGCGTATGATTCCAAGCACTGGCAAAATTATTATGCCAGCCGCGACCATTAGTTTAGAAGATACGCTAGCGAAAGGGGTTTGGACACCTATCTGGCGTTCTGCCGTCATCGACTCTACTTTAGCTGATACCAGCGAAAATACGCGTGCTTTAAAAGATAGTAGCGATTGGCAGGCTGAGCTAATTCAAGAAGACGGTAGCCAGTTCAAAGTCAATTTTGCCGCTAATGAAGAAGCAACTGCTATCGTAAACTGGTCAATGAGCGGTATCCATAACGTCAACAATGCATTAGTTGCTGTGGCTGCGGCCTATGATGTTGGGGTCAGTGTTGAGACTGCCTGTGCTGCTTTATCAGATTTTGCTGGTATCAAGCGCCGGATGGAGTTGATTGGCGACGTCAATGACATCTTAGTCTTTGATGATTTTGCTCATCATCCAACGGCTATTACAACCACATTAGATGGTGCCAAAAAGAAGCTGGCTGATAGACGTATTTGGGCTATCATTGAGCCGCGTAGCAACACCATGAAAATGGGCATTCATCAAGACAGCTTGGCTCAATCAGCGGCACTTGCTGACTACACGTTATGGTACGAGCCTACCGGTTTGGAATGGGGCTTAAAAGAGGTCATCGAAAAAGCTAAGGCTACTAGCGACGCTATCGGCAACCAACAAGTGCTATCAAGCATTGATGCTATTATTGAGCATATCGGCAGTCATGCAAAAGCAGGTGATGCGATTGTGGTCATGTCAAATGGCGGTTTTGAAGGGATTCATCAGCGTTTGTTAACCTCACTACATAATGGTTAACGCTTCTAGCTAAAATAAAGAAGCAGCTCTTATAAATAAACAGTTCTTCTTATTCTCTTATGTACAAACGCAGCTCATCTAATAGATGGCTGCGTTTTTTACTTCTAATATTTATATGCCTTCATTATATGAATTTGGCACTACAGATACCACGTTGATAAATGCTGTTAGCACCACTGCTACCTTTGTAACCTTTCGTTTACTTATTGCCCTTACTCGATAGCAAATCAGACTTTTTCCTCACATAGCCCCTACAGTAGTAACATTTTATGCTTACTTTTGCGTCCAGGGAGTGTTTACAATAGATTTATCAAAACTTGTAACACATTATAAATATTAATAATATTAGGAGAGTAACATGAGCTTTATTTGGATGATTATTGTAGGTTTAGTCGCAGGTTTATTAGCACGTGCTATCAAACCAGGTAATGACCCTATGGGTTGGATTATGACTATCGTATTGGGTATCGTTGGTGCAATGCTAGGTGGTTTCCTAGCTGGCCTAATCGGTATCAACGCTGATGGCGGTTTCACTGGTCTTATATTCTCAGTAATTGGTGCAATTATCTTATTGTTCCTATATGAAATGATTGTAAACAAACGCCGTGCATAATTAGTCATAAGCCATGCATAGTTTAGTCATAAATGATTACTAGCTAATTAAAATACTATATAAACAAAGCCTTGCATTAAGCAGGGCTTTTTTATGCCATTTATCATCGATAATTTAGTCTTTCTATATGCATATAGCATCATATGACTGCGAAAGTATTGATAAGCATTACTTTTGTCCCCATTTATCTTATAATATCAACCCTATTTTGTCCTTATCATTGAGGTGAGCGTTATGGCACTACTCCCTATCTTAAGTTACCCAGATCCTCGCTTGCGTACTATCGCCAAGCCTGTCAAGGAAGTGACTGCTGAAATCAAAACCTTAATCGCAGACATGATCGAGACGATGTATGATGCTCAAGGCATCGGGCTTGCAGCCAGTCAAGTGGATCATCATATTCAGCTTATCGTTATGGATTTGTCTGAAGACAAAAGCTCTCCTAGAGTTTTTATCAATCCAAAAGTCACGCCACTGGTAGAAGAAAAGCAACCGTATGAAGAAGGCTGCTTATCTGTACCTGATGTCTATGACAAAGTCGAACGTCCTAATAAGGTCCGTATCGAAGCGTTAGACGGTAACGGTGAGGTCATCGATGAGGTAGTTGAAGGATTGCTTGCTGTTTGTATTCAGCATGAAATGGATCATCTCAATGGCGTAATCTTCGTTGACTACTTGTCTCGTCTTAAACAGACGCGTGCTCGTGATAAAGTCCGCAAAGTTCTTAAAATACGTGAAAAGCAAGAAGCTCAATCAGCAGAAAAACAGACACAAGCCGTCAATTCTTAAAGCTCTACTCTTTATTCTTATCTCTTTATTTCGTCTTTATCCTTCACATAGTTACGTCTACAGTGGGTGTTAATATTTAGCATTCACTGTTTGGCGATAATTTTTCTAACCGATACAGTTTCCACAAAAGGTTTACTACTATGACAATGATCAAAATTGACCAATATTTTGAACCTGCCAGCTGGCAGAAATTCACCAAGGCTGCTGAAGGTCGCGAGACGCCTTTCTTAGTAGTTGACCTTAGTCGTATCGAAACCAAATACCATGAGATGGTAAGCCTGTTTCCTAATGCAAAATTGCATTATGCAATGAAAGCTAGCCCTGCAGTGGAAGTAATCGATCTACTAGCAAACCTTGGTTCAAACTTTGACTGTGCCTCTATTTATGAGCTTGATCGCGTGCTTGGTTGCGGCGTTGAGCCATCGCGCATCTCGTATGGCAACACCATCAAAAAAGCTGAGCATGTCAAATATGCCTTTGAGAAAGGCATCGATCTATATGCGACTGACTCAGAAGCGGATCTAAAAAACATTGCCAAACACGCTCCAGGCTCTAAAGTGTTTGTGCGTATCTTGGTGCAAGGATCAGAGACAGCAGAATGGCCATTATCACGTAAGTTTGGTTGCCATCCTAATATGGCAATCGACCTACTGGTTCAAGCACGCGAGTTGGGCTTGGTTCCTTATGGTATCTCGTTCCACGTCGGTAGCCAGCAAAAAGACGTCGCTGCATGGGATGATGCATTATCCAAAGTTAAATATATGTTTGACTGGATGAAGAACGAAGAAGGTATCAAGCTGCAAATGATCAATTTGGGTGGCGGCTTCCCGACCAATTACATCAGCGAAGTTAACCCTATCAAAGTCTATGCGGAAGAGATTACCAGCTATCTGACTGACGATTATGATGATGACGAAATGCCAGAGATTATTTTAGAGCCGGGTCGTTCGTTGGTTGGTGGTTCAGGCGTTTTGGTCAGTGATGTGGTACTGATCTCTCGTAAGTCTGATACCGATTTGACTCGTTGGGTATATACCGACGTTGGTCTATTCCAAGGCTTAATCGAGACGCTAGGTGAAGCTATCAAGTACCCTGTCTATACGCCTAAGATGGAAACGTCTACCAGTGAAGGTACTGTGGTGTTGGCAGGTCCAACTTGTGACTCAACTGATATTATGTATGAAGAAGCAGGTTATCAGCTACCAGAAGAGCTTGAGATTGGTGACAAAATCTACTGGCTCACCACTGGTGCTTATACCAACTCTTACTCATCGGTAGAGTTCAATGGCTTCCCACCGCTTGAAGTGGTCTATATTGATTAGTGCTTAATATTGTTCCACAAAAAAGCGCGGCACGGTTAATACCCGTGTCGCGCTTTTTTTGTGCGTAACGACTTAGTAACTAGTCAACTCGCAAAGAAATAGGCACGCTATTATTAGTATTACGGCTACCGTTGCTGGTGCTACTGCTTGAGTTTTGTGAAACTTGTCCAATCGTCACCCATTGTCCACGTGGTACGATAATCGTACTGTTCAATCTTTGACCTCGAATAGCATTGCTAGCACTGCCAGTAGAATTGTTAGTAGAACTCATGTGATTATAAGGTGAATTCGGCTGCACTAACCTTTCTTCCACTTGTGAAAGTTGTATTTCTACCTGCCCGCTAGGCAGCAGTCTTGGTGTGACGGCAATCCCTTGTGTCGTTGGTAGTAGTATTTGCTGCTGAATCACAATCTGTGGTTTGAAGTTATCGTTAGCTGAACGATGATAAGTTAAATGGTTATTAGCATTGTAGGTTTGAGTTAGCGAGTAGAGCGTACCTGTGCTGATACTCGCCGCACTGCCAGATAGTGTTTGTACTTGATATAGATTATTACCCTGCTGCTGGCTGCTACGCTGACTAATGCCCCCTGCACCTTGAATACCGCGATTAGTGATAATGACTTGACCCTGCTGAATACTACCTTGCCCGCTACTACTATTGCCAACACGTACGGCGACCGTCAATGCCTGTGGCTGACGGTCAATCTGAGACAACAATTGCTGTACCGCCTGATAATTGCGTACCGTCGTTCGCAGTACCAATTTATCTTGATAGGTAGTCACCGTACCACCGTCTGCGCTACTATTTAATTGTTGCCTAACTGCAGGTAACAGACTAGCCCCACCATAAGTATGGATAACATAGGTTTGAGAAGTACTGGCTTGTACGCTAATTGGTAGAACCGCTAGACTCAGTGCAAAGGCTGATAGGCTTGCAAGGTTGGTGGTACAAAAAGTATTTATCAGTTTATGCCTAACATAACGTTTGATACTATTCATACCTGCTCCCTTGCTGCTATTAAGTCATCGAGCTATCAGTTATAACGCTAAACTTGACCGTCAACCATAAATAGTCGTTAGTCACTTAATCCAAGTACATCTTGCATGTTGTACTGACCTACTTCCTGCTCAACAACCCAAGTTGCGGCACGTACGGCACCAGCGGCAAATGTCATGCGCGCGCGTGCACGATGGGTAATCTCGACCACTTCGCCATCTGCGATAAACATCACAGTATGGTCGCCTACAATTTCGCCACCACGTACTGCGTGAATACCAATTGTCCCAGATTCGCGCTCGCCAGTTTGTCCTTCGCGGCCATAAATAGCGACGTCTTTTAAGTTCTGTCCGCGGGCTTCTGCGACGGCTTCAGCCATCATATATGCCGTACCAGAAGGCGCATCAATTTTATGCTTATGATGTGCCTCAATGATTTCTACATCAGCATCATTACCAAACGCTTTGGCAGCCATACCGAGTAGCTTCAATGATAAATTAACGCCTGTCGAATAGTTGCCCGCATATACGATAGTGATTTTCTCACTTGCTTTTGCCAGTACTTGTTCTTGCTGTTCATTGAATCCTGTGGTACCGATGACCATAGCGACATTATATTCAGCACAAACTTGCATGTTTTTTTCAGTGGCGTCAGGCAAGCTAAAATCAATCAGTACATCGATATCGTTAATCACAGCGGCTAAGTCATCAACGATTTGCACATTTAAATGGCCGATAGCAGCAACTTCGCCGGCATCTGCTCCGACTAAGCTAGAGCCTTGACGCTCAATCGCTGCTGTTAATGTAGTTTGCGGGTTATTCTGTACTGCCTCGATAAGCATACGACCCATACGCCCGCCTGCACCGATTACCCCAACGTTGATAGATTTAGTATTTACTTGTTCGCTCATGTTTTTACCTTAGATTTTTTATATTTGATGAAACTATTTTTGACTATCATTTATCGTAAGTTTAGCAAATATCATCACACGAAGGGCTTTTTATACCATCAATAAAAAACCCAAAGGTTTCATGTGAAACCTTTGGGCTTATTTTAATACTAGTTACTTAGTTAGACTATTTCTTAATCGAACAAGTCGCCGATTTTTTTAAAGAATGACTTTTTATGTGGCGACTGTTGATGCTTGCTGTCATCATCCAAAGTGTCTTGGAATTGGCGTAACAAGTCTTTTTGCTCACGAGTCAGATTCACTGGCGTTTCGATAACCACACGGCAAATCAAGTCACCTTTCATGGTAGTACGGACTGGCGTTACGCCTTTGCCGCGTACACGCAGCAACTTACCGCTTTGCGTACCTTCTGCCACTTTGATTTTTACTTTACCATCTAAGGTTGGGATTTCGACTTCTTTACCCAATGCTGCATCAGTGATGCTTACTGGCACATCCATATATAGGTCAGCGCCTTGACGGGTAAAGACATTGTGCTGTTTGACCCGTACTTCGACATATAGATCGCCATTTTGTACGCCAGCGCCGCCCGCTTCACCTTCGCCTGCTAGACGAACGCGATCACCATCATCGACGCCTGCAGGGATAGAAACTTCTAACGTGCGTGATTTGTCTTTTACGCCATTGCCATGACAGTCTGAACAAGGGTTTTTGATCTGTTTACCAGTACCGCCGCAATGAGGACAAGCTTGCTGTACCGCAAAGAAACCTTGCTGCATACGTACTTGACCTTGGCCATGACAAGTCTGACAGGTAACCACATCGGAAGCATTTTTTGCCCCTTTACCATCACAGGTATCACAAGGCGCAGGAGCCGTGAAACTGATTTCTTTTTTGCAGCCACGTACGGCTTCTTCTAATGTCAGCTCAATCACATAACGCAAGTCAGAGCCGCGACGCGAACGCCCACCGCCGCCACCACGCTGCTGACCAAAGATATCACCGAAGTTACCAAAGATATCGCCAAAGATATCTTGGAAGTTACCGCCACCTGCGCCGCCGAAGCCGCCGCCACCCATGCCGTTTTCAAAAGCTGCATGGCCCATACGGTCGTAGGCTGAACGTTTCTCTTCATCACTCAATACTTCATAAGCCATTGAAGCTTCTTTGAATTTGTCTTCCGAATCAGGATCATCAGAGTTGCGATCTGGATGGTATTTCATGGCAAGCTTACGGTAGGCTCGCTTAATTTCTTTGCTGTCAGCGGTCTTGCTGACACCTAATATTTCATAAAAATCGCGCTTACTCATGCTCTCTCCTATCGTCTTTACAGCCACACCGGTTCGTCAAATCATCAGCTCAATTGATAATTGTCTTAATCTTATTCATGATTCTTAGCCATCAGATATGTATAACGTTTCACATGAAACATAACAATTCATTATGCTATAGAACCATAATGCTTAGACTTAACCAACAAATACGGTGAAGGCTGCTTAGCCAAATCAATTATAAAAAGTTTGCGCTATTTATGGAGATGGTCTGCTGATTTATCAAGCTCTTAAATGATGAAATTAGCAGTTGGCATTGCTGCGGCAAAAGCCAAACGATTCATTAAGGTTACTGCAAAGCTTTTCGTACCTGAGCGGTGCATAGTCGTGCTAATATTTACCGTCACATCTACGGTCATTTATACTCATAGTGATGACGCTTGCGACAAGGTATCAAGTCTTATGAAAAAGCTGGTTATTCTATTAATCATCATTGCGGTAGCAGTGTATGCAGGCTCGCCTTACTACAGTGCTTATCAGCTCAAAAACGCTTATGATGATAAAGACGGTGCCACTATCGCAGCGGCTATTGATTATGAGCAAGTGCGACCAAGCGTTCAAAATCAGCTAACCAGCCAATTTGCGACGACAATGACTAAGTATCCACTAATTTCTGAATTGGGCGGTGAGCCGTTGACCAAAGCCGCGAATGGTTTTATCGCGCAGGCAGTTGAAGGGGCCATCACGCCGCAAAATATCGAAAAGGTGATTAATACCCAAGGTCAAGCCAATACAGCAACCAAAGAGCTAGCCGCAGCATGGGCCATCGCTAGCGATCAAGTCGACTTGAAAAACCTAATTCAGAACTTAATCATTCAGCGCGGTGATGTCGATGCCGTGGTCAAAAGCCAAATGCAGCAAGTCATGAAAAAACAAGCTGCCGAACTTGAGCAGCAAGTCGCCCAAGGCAATGACAGTGAGAAGCCAACGCTGGGCTACTGCGGTATCAACTGCTTTAGTATTAGTGGTCAGGTAAAAGGCTACCCTCTCACTATCGAGATGCAGCGTGAAGGGCTTATCAATTGGAAAATCGTTGATATCGTCTTACCATAGAACATTCAAAAAGCTTTTGAGATGTAAAAATGTCTGAATAGAACCATAAAAAACCGCCTTATGAACTGATTCATAAGGCGGCTTTTTATGACTGGGCTTAACCGTCTAATATCTTAAAATTTTGAACTGCTGAAGCACTTAACCCTACCAATCGATTATTCAACACCCAAGAATTCTAAAAATTCTGGACTCTCAAAACTCGCCTGATACAGCACGCCATCTTCACGATAGATGGCAGGCGTCGCCATCACAGCAAGTCCAGCTGCTTTTTCACGATTGGGTGTCACATGGTCAACTGTACAACTTGCTGATGCAGGCGTCATTTCACCCTGTAGCATCGCCTTATCAAATGCCTGACGACGACTGTCTTCATTCGCTTGGCACCAGATACCACGCATCTGCTTCGGTGACGCCTCATATATCGGATAGCCAATGACATTAACCGTCACGCCTTTTGCATTGAGTGATGGCACTTGCTGATGCAAGCGGCGGCAGTAAGGGCAGTTCACATCATCTGCCACATAGATGACGGCTCTCTCAGTAGTGGTCGCTGGATAAGTAATCAGCTGGCTTTTGTCCAATGACGCAAACACAGACTGGTTTTTGCGTTTTTCAAAGTTCTCATCGAGGCCGATAAATTGACCATTTTCGATGACTGATATTTCACCATCGGTAATATACTGCGCATCGTCCGATAGTAAAAACGGCACGCCTTCTAGCGTTGCACCCCAGATGACACCCGGTACTGCGGTATAAAAGAATGGTGTTTTAGCGCTCATATTCTTAAGCGCACTCATATTTGCTAGCATGTCAGACTTGACACTCGTATTGACAGGTTTGCCTACTTGCGCACTCGTGCTACGTACTGGCGTTTTAGTGATAACTTGCTTACTTGGGTTTTTCTGTAGCTCACCCTGTATGACGTAACGACCATCTTCGGTGATGTGCAGCGGCAACTGGCCAGCCAAATTGACTTGATACATATTGGGCAGTTTGGATGGCACAATAGAAGTAATCTGTGTTTTGATACCTGCTTGGGTCAGTACTTGGCGCAATCGCTTATCAACAGTCGCACTCACTGCTTGAGCTGCTTGTGAATTTGTAGTGCTTTGCGTTACGTTATTGCTATTAGCATCCGCTGAACTTGGCTGAGCGCAAGCAGTGGTTGCTAATAGTATGATGCTGATTAGGCTAGCGGACTTTAATACAGGTAATGTCACAGAGAGATTCCTATCTGGTTTTTAATAATGACGATTTTCGATATTAAGACCAATTCCAAAGCTATTACTAACTGAAAGGTAGCAATCCACTTTCTGATTAGTCAGATTTTTAGAGTTGGTTTAAGGGGTGTCTGTCATAAAAATATAGATAAAAAAGACTGTAGCATATGGGATAGTTTTGCAAAGCACAAAATGGCTAAAGTCGCAAAACTGCTACTTAGCTTTAAGAGATAGGCAACACAGGTAGGTAGTAGACATAAATACAATATAGCAGACCGCAAAAAGCAGCACACTGGGTAGCGGCTGCTAATGGGTTTAAAACAATAATTTCAAGACAAATACTAAGGCCAAAGCTTAATAGTTTCAGTGCTCATTTATTAAAATTTGGCAACTTCTTCTGGCGTTAAGAAACGGCTATCGCCTTTTTCTAGGCCTTCTAGATTGATATGACCGATACTGGCGCGATGCAGCTCAGTGACTCGATTACCGAAGTAACCCATCATACGTTTGACCTGATGGTATTTGCCCTGCTCCAATGTTAGGCGTGCATGTTTTTCATCGATGAACTCAAGGACAGCAGGCTTGGTTGGCTCGTAATCCCCTTCAAGCAAGATGCCTTCCGCCACTTTCTTCACGGCTTTTTCTTGTGCATCACTGTCCATTGCATCTGCCAAAGTCAGCTCGTACACCTTTGCATGCTCATGCTTAGGACTGGTGACACGGTGCAGCCAGCCGCCATCATCACTCATGAGCAATGCGCCAGTAGTATCGACATCGAGACGTCCAGCGATACGCAGGCTACCCAATTCTGGTACAGCAATCAGTTCGGTGACAATTGGATACTCTTTAACTTTTAGCGTGCACTCGAAGCCTTCAGGCTTATATAACAAGATATAGCGATTGCCCGCAGCAACCGACAATGGCTCGCCTGCCCACATCACATCATCATTGACGACATCAACATGTAGACCAGGATCTTTAACCACTTGATCATTTACGGTAATTTCGCCGGCGTGCATGATCTTTTTTGACTCTTTACGCGACAGCTCGGTGGCTTTACTAATGAATTTATCTAAACGCATACTATTTACTACCATCGGTTTTATTATACCAGCCCTAAATCAGAAACTAACGACGCCAGCACTCAGCCGTGAGCGGCTCGTTATCTTCGATGGTTAGAAATGGTACTATAATGAAAAATTAAATGAACACTGTGCTCAATACAAAGCCAGTGAAAGTCAGACCAGTTTAACATATCCAACCTAAGCCTGATGAAATATGAGCTATCAAACACTAAAACGTGCCGTTACCACGCGACTCGAAATTAAAAAATCTGAGTTTATCGCTTACGCCTATCCGGTAACCTCTCGCGAGCAAGCAATGTTTCACGTGGAACAACTGCGCGAGCAATATGCCGATGCACGGCATTTTTGTTGGGCATACATCATCGGTGATCCAGATAATACCACTAGTGCTGGTTTCGATGATGATGGTGAGCCAAGCGGTACAGCGGGTCGACCGATATTGAATGTATTGCAGCATAAGTCGATCGGCAACGTAATTGTCATCGTGGTGCGTTATTTCGGTGGTATCAAATTGGGCGCTGGCGGTCTGACGCGTGCTTATGCAGGCTCTGCCCAAGCGGCCGTCGACGAGATGATACTAAACCCTTATGTACCGATGACCCAGATTCAAATACTGGCAGAGTTTGCGACTGAAGCGCAATGCCGCTATATGATAGAGAGCCTTGGCGGTCATATCGACGATGTCTCCTATAGCAAACAAGTGACCTTAACCGCCACACTTGCTGAAGCAGATGTCGAAAATTTAAAAGCGCGCTTAGCAATGGATGGTCGAGTATTGGATAAACCAGAAGACTAAAAATCTGACTAGCTATTCTCGTCGCAAATTTTGGACAGTTCTGTGTTCAATATATTTATTCGTTAAATTGTTTCAGTAGCTGTTTTCAATAACTGTTTTCAATAACTGTTTTCAGTAATCATGCGTTCACTGAAAATTATTGGTTTTCACAGGTACTGGCGTTATGATAAAAAACCCTTATCACACTACTCTATTTATTTTTTCACGATCATTAAATAAGACCAATATATGTCAACTTCAACCAAACCTTTTTCTCCAGCACCTTTTAAGCCGCCCTTTTGGCTAACCAATCCACACTTACAAAGCATCTTGCCTAAGTTTTTCGCGCCAAAGGCACCGACCTACCGCCGTGTGGTCGAAAAAGACTCACTGGACGAGAGCGATGTTGCCTATGATTTCTATGATGCGCATCCTGTAGAAGTGTCAAAAAATGGTGAGCTTGAGCAAACCCCATTGATTGTCCTCTTCCACGGGATGGAAGGCAGTAGTGACAGTCATTACGCTCGCGCACTGGCGTACCAAATGCACGCGCAGGGCTGGCACTTTGTGGTGGCACATTTCCGTAGTTGCGGCGGTATTCCTGCTAGTGGCACGGTGTTCTACAACGCAGGCGACACTGACGAGGTGCATCATGCGCTACAGAATTTGCGTGAGCAGTATGCCAATATCTATGCGGTTGGCGTCTCATTAGGTGGCAATGCACTGGCCAAATACATGGGCGAATATGAGGACAAAGTCCTATGTAAAGGTGCTGTTGTCATCTCCGCGCCAGTCGATATGTCTTCAGCTGCCATTACTATGCACAGCTTTTTGAGTCATCGTATCTATACGCCTTATCTGCTTAACCCAATTATCAAAAAAGCATTGGCGAACGACCTTACGCAAGATGAAATCAACTCTATCAAAGCTGCCAATCGTATCAGTGATTTCGATGATATCTTTACCGCGCCGCGTCACGGATATCGCTCCAAAAACGACTATTATCATACCGCATCCGCCATGCCATATTTGCGCAACGTCACTCACCCTCTGCTATTAATCAGTGCAAAAGACGATCCTTTTATTGGCTTCACTGCTACCCCAAACGATGTCTCTGAGAGTGTCACTATCTTAGATACTGACCACGGTGGGCACATTGGTTATTTGCGTTATCGCTCAGACAACGGTCAGTCCAAAAACAAATCGTCTGTCACCAATGATAAAGAGTCGAAGATTTCAAAATTCGATATCAACTGGATACCTGAAACTGTCAGCGCTTATTTTAATTGGATTGGTGTGGCTTCTACTAGCGAACCTTCTCAAGGTGTGATCTCTGACAATAAATAATCACTGTCATCAATGACAAAATAATAACGCCAACGTTCATAACTTTTTGAGAGTGTTTTATGTACCCATTTATCCGTTATGCTAGCACCATTGCTCATGCTGCCCTAAAGGCAAAAAAAGGCGACACACTGACGTTTAAGGACACCAGTGAAATTCAGTTTCGCTGCCGCTTATCCGATATAGATAATTTTTTGGAGATGAATAACGGCCGCGTATTTACGCTGTATGATTTGGGTCGTATGGACTTTGCAGTACGGACTGGGCTTGGCAAGCAGTTGTTAAAACAACGCTGGGGTTTGGTCATCGCTGGCAGCACTATTCAATACCGTAAGCGTATTCGCGCCTTTCAAAAAGTCACGCTCAAAACCAAAATCGTCGGTATCGACGCGCGCTGGCTGTATATTGAGCAATCAATGTGGGTCAAAGGACAGCCCTGCTCATCTGGACTACTGCGTACGGGTGTTACTAAGGGTGGTAGAGTGATCGACACGGCACAAGTACTGGCTGCACTTGGCCAATCTGACTGGGACCTACCGCCAACGGGTTACGTGGCTGAGTGGATCAAAAGTGATGCTGATCGTCCGTGGCCGCCTGTCGATACAGCTGACTAACTTAACGTTATAAGCTAGAAATTCATTACTTTTAACTTATTTAACAGATAGTACAAGCAAGCAACCTTATAGCTACTATTTCATAACAACTCATTATATAAATACATATAATAAATGTTAGGATAGTAGTGAGTACATACTCAGACAAAACAAATATAGTCTTATAAGGAGAATAATATGGCTAATAAAACAGATTATGTCGGTACGTTATTTGATAATAGCGAATCAAACCCAAGTAAAATTACCTTAGCGTTTACCATGGCAGGCGTGGCACTGAAAAAAGGCCATTCTGCTACTGTGATCTTAATGGTGGATGCTGTACATCTGGCAAAGCCAAATGCGCTAGACAATGTAGATATCGGCGATCCGTTCGAGCCAGCTGGTGAGTTACTAGAAGCCTTTATCGAAAAAGGTGGTCAAGTATTGGTCTGCGGCGCTTGTATGAAACACAACGGTGTAGAAGAGTCAGATATCGACAAGCGCTTTGAAGTGATTAGTGGTGATGATGTGGTTGAGCTACTGATGAATGCAAAAGGGTCTCTGCAGTTGAATTAATAGTAAATGTTAAAAATCGAAGTTATAAGAATGGGTCAATTTTCTTAGTCGTCTTTTTGGTGGCTTGAAGGATTGGCTCATTTTTTTAGGATAAATTAGCTCTTATTTAATGCTTTCTAATAATGAGAGCTAATCGTAGAACTTCACGTGATCTAACAAAAAATTCATTAAAATACTAAATCTTAACTCACTTAAATTATCTCTATTCAAATAATCTATCAAATATATTATAAATCTACTTAACATATGGCTAATGAATATTATTTGCCAGAGTAGAAACACTGTGATTAATCCAAGGAATAAAACAAGTCCAGTTTGTTCGATTAAAAAATATTTTAAACCAAAAAAAATAACTATTATTGAAAGAGGTTCAATCTCAAATGTGTTTATTGTCATAACTGTAAATAAAGAGATAAAAGCAATAAACAAAGCTAGAATTCTAGGTTTTGATTGAGGGTCATAGATATAATTAAACCAGTTGATTTTAGCATTACGATTGTACTTATCTTTCAAACTCTTCCATTCAGATAATTTTTTTACAAATTCGCAGATATCAGTTCGTGATCCAATTTTATCTCTTATCCAATATAATCTTACCTCATCTATCGTTACAAAGCTCTTATTATGGATTAGGGACTGCTTCTGTAATATTGATTTTTCATTCTTATCACGACATATAATAAATATTGTGAAACTTACCGCTCCTAACACAGCTGAATATAAAGAATCAGAACCTTGTCTAACGGCAACGAATAAAAGGTATATTGATACTATTGAGATTATTGGAGCAACAACGGTAATTAAAAAAATATAATGTTTAGGTAGGTTTTTGAAAGAGTATAATTGTGCATAGAAATCATCTGAAAGATTCTTAATTTGATTTTTATTTACAGTTGATTTTTTCTCATAACTTTTCCTCTCATCACAAGTGACTATTTTATAGCTATAATCACTCAAGTCATAATCTATAAGTGGCGAGTAATAATCGTTTTTATTCTTTCGTATTTTTTTATATATTTTTTTTAACATAGTATGATCAGTAACAGTGAGGGGGTATGCTAGAGTCAGCATGATTAACACATATTATATACTTTCTTTATTTTATTTCACTCGATGTTTTAACTACAACTACGTAGTCAAAACTCTCTCTTCTGACCTATTCAGCAACTAAATAAACACTATCTCACATACTGCTAGTCTAGCTCTGTTAAAGTAAGTCATGCAAACACCCTACTAAAAAGGCAGTCAGTCATGACCTTACTTGATACCCTAAACTTGACCTATCCTATCGTTCAAGCACCAATGGCAGGAGCAACCACACCTGAGCTGGTAGCGACGGTGAGTAATTTTGGTGGGCTGGGCTCATTAGGGTCTGGCATGACGGCACTAGATGTTTTGACCAGCCAAATTGATACTATTAAATCGCTGACCGACCGACCTTTTATGATCAATCTAATGGTGCTCTCTGAGCAGGACTGTGCGACCTTTAATACGGTAATGCCTGCTTGGTTAAGTCAATACTATCAAGACAATAATATCGAGTTTGCACTACCTGAGCGCCCAGCGCTAAGCTTTTTAGACCAGTTACAAGTGCTCTATGACAATCCCGTTCCTGTCGCCAGTTTTACCTTTGGTATTATCAGTGCCGAGCAAGTTCAGCGTCTGCAAAGTCTCGGCACGCGCGTCATCGGCACCGCCAACCATCCACTAGAAGCCAAAGCATGGGCAGATATTGGCGCAGATGCGGTATGTGTACAAGGGGTCGAAGCGGGTGGACATCGCGGTGGTTGGTTACCACAAAGTGAAAGCGATCCATTGGGATTATTGACTTTGATTGGCCAGACGCGCGCCTGTACTGATATTCCTTTGATTGCAGCAGGTGGCATTATGACGGGACAGGATATCAAGGCAGTACAAGCGGCAGGTGCTGAGCTTGCACAAATGGGGACGGCGTTTTTGACCACTGACCAATGCGGTATCAATGATACTTATAAACAAGCCTTACTCGATGCCAGTCACAGCAGACGCAGCTCAGAAACGCGCTTAACTCGATTATTTTCAGGTAAACTCGCTCGTGGTTTATTGAATAATTATCTACGTGACTTTGCCAAATTTGAAAGCGCTAATGAGCTACCGCCCTATCCTCAATTAAATGCCATGACCAAATTTATGCGAGCTAATGCGTCTCAGAACAGAGATGCAGAACATCAATCTCTTTGGGCTGGACAAGGGGTAGCTTTGGTCAAACAAGAGAGCACGCTTGAACTGCTTGAGCGACTGGTAAAAACGTTATAGGCTTGAATATTTTTATCAGTTCGCACTACTCTAACAGAAAATCTACCGCCGCAGCTGCATGAATAGCTGTGGTATCAAATACAGGTATAGGGCTATCAGCCTGTTTAATAAGTAAACCAATCTCTGTGCAACCCAAGATCACACCCTCTGCCCCTTGCGCTGCCAAATCTTTAATCACTTGACGATAATACTCTCGTGAGCTGTCTTTAAATTCACCGACACACAGCTCTTTTTTGATAATGCGATGTACTTCTACTCTCGCCTCATCTTCTGGTATCAATACTTGTAAACCCGCATCAATAAGACGCTGCTTATAGAAATCTTGAGTCATCGTAAACTGAGTACCAAGTAAGGCTATTTGGGTAAGATTTTGTTTTTTGATAGCATCAGTAGTCGCATCAGCGATATGAGTCAATGGCAAGTCTGTGGCGGAGCGCACGTCATCGACCAGTTTGTGCATCGTGTTAGAGGCAATCATGATTCCTTGTACGCCAGCTGCTTGTAGACGCTGAGCACTGTGAGCCATTATTACACCTAGCTCTTCCCATTTGCCTTGCTCCTGTAACGTATTGATCAACGCAAAATCTACACTATGAATCAATAAATCTGCTGAATGTAGTCCGCCAAGCTGATGCTTGACACCTTCATTAATCAGACGATAATAGCTCTCGGTACTCTCCCAGCTCATACCACCGATGATTCCTAATGTTTTTTGTTGAGACCCTCGTTGTTCTTGAGCTGCCATACTATACTCCTATTTGTTTTTGGTCTTAGTTATAGTAAGTTATCGTAGCAAAACCGACTGTTGAGAACGCGCTATTTTTAGAGATATTCCTTTTAGAAATAACCTCTTCAAAGAGCTTTAAAATGCTGCCTTAAAGACAATAATCATATTAATAAAATATCGCAAACCCTACCATTAATAATAACGATTTTACCTGTTTGACCTCACGGAGTATGATGAACACTGGTAGCCAATACCTTATCCATTTATTATGCCTGCTCACCACCTAACTATTAACTTACAACGTATGCCCGCATCATAGGCTGGGCGTAGCTAACATCAAGTAGGACAACCGAATACTATGGCCAACTTCCCCACTATCAGAATACGTACGCGCCGCAAATATTACCGCCTTATCTTTACAGGTCTGATGGCGATGATGATGTCACTGATTATCTCAACAGCCCTGTTGGTGGTCAAACAAGGCTTTATCGACGGATTTTTTATGGAGTTGATGCATTCGTGGGGACTGGCCTTTATGTTTGCGTGGCCAAGCGCATATATCTGTGCCTATCTAGTACAAGAGCATGTACTTAGTAGAATAGAGTTTTATTAAACAGTATCGATAGCTATCATAATTCTGAGTCATCGTCGTTATAAGATAGTTTAGATATAGGGCAAGCAAGTCAAGGTTCTATAGAGAATAGACTGAACTGGCCTAATGCCGTATTCCATATATATGCGATTGACTATCTAACGCTAGAGAATATTACTGATGTAAGCCAAGCTTTCTATAACAAAATCCCGTTAGCGCAAATGTATCCGACTCCTAGACGACCAGTCTATTTTTAAGTATAGTGTCTTTGTTAGTCGATAACCTCTAAGCATCATTATCATGGTATCGTTTCTACTAGAAGAAAAAATACATCGATGAATGATCTCAATGACATGATGTTTATAGTCGGTTATTCATACACTTATACGTAAATTAAATCATAAATACATAAAGGAAATCATCATGCGTAGTGCTATTCATAACAGCTTTGGCAAACCTTCTGACGTATTGAGCGTTGGCGACAGCCCCATGCCGCAGCCAGCGGCCAACGAAGTCCGTATCAAAACCATTCTTTCCCCTATTCATAACCATGACCTGCTAACCGTAAGTGGTCAATACGGCTATAAGCCTGAGATGCCAGCCATCGGTGGTAGTGAGGCGTTAGGTATTATCGATGCCGTGGGCGATGATGTCACAGATCTAAGCGTCGGCCAGCGTGTGGCGTGTGCCAGTGTGCACGAGACGTGGGCAGAGTATTTTGTTGCACCTGCTAGCATGGTATTTAACATGCCTGATAGTATCGAAGACGAGTTGGCTGCACAGCTGATCGCTATGCCGCTGTCTGCCCTAATGCTATTAGAGTTCCTAGAAGTAGATAGCGGTCAATGGATTATTCACAACGCGGCAAACGGCGCTGTGGGTAAAACACTTGCGATGCTAGCAGCAGCACGCGGCGTGAATACGATTAACCTCGTACGTAGTAAAGATGCGATAGAAGAGCTGACCTCGCTCGGTATCAAAAACAATGTCGTCACAGCTGACGATGACTGGAAAGATCAAGTTCGCGCCATCATTGGTGACGACAAGATTACAGCAGCCGTCGATTCAGTCGGTGGTGAGTCGAGCAATGAGCTACTATCATTACTGGGTAGCAAAGGCACGCTGGTCTCATTTGGTATCATGTCAGGCAAGCCAATGGCACTAGATGCTGGCAGCTTAATCTTCAAGCAAGCCGTTGTAAAAGGCTTCTGGGGCAGCAAAACCAGTCAAGAAATGGATCTAGACAACAAACAACGTCTGATCACTGAATTGCTAGAACGCGCATCGAATGGCGATTTGAAGCTACCGATCGAAGCCGTCTATAGTCTGGACGATATCGCAACAGCGGTCTCTGGAAAAGTACAATCAAGTAAAAAAGGCAAAGTGCTTTTAAAACCTTAATTCCTACACTCACCTCATAATTTCGTAATAAGGGCAAAAACCAGCGGTATTAGCAAATATAAAAAAGCCCCTGTGTATTAGCGATAAGATACGGTGGGCTTTTTTAACCATTCTGTTGTAGCAGTAATCATATCTATCGCCAAGCCAATCAGCGCAAATAATAAGATTTAATAAGGATATAACCATGTCAAACGATACAACATTCAAAGCATTAGTCGTTGAAGAAACCAGCGATGGTGAATTCAAAAAAAGCATTCAAGAGCGCAAAGTTAGTGACTTGCCAGAGAATGACTTGCTCATCGAAGTACATTATTCGTCGTTAAACTTTAAAGATGCGATGTCGGCTACTGGTAATAAACGAATCACCAAACAGTACCCGCATACCCCTGGTATCGATGCAGCAGGCGTCGTCGTCAGTGACAAGTCAGGCACGTTTACTGTAGGGCAAGAAGTATTGGTATTCGGCTATGATCTCGGTATGGACACAGATGGTGGCCTTGGTCAGATGATCTCAATCCCCGCAGAGTGGGCACTGGCTTGTCCAGAAACGCTCACCCTAAAAGAAGCAATGACATATGGTACAGGCGGCTTAACCGCAGCGCTAAGTGTGCAAAAGCTAGAAAAAATGGGCGCAAAACCAAGTGATGGCCCAGTTGCTGTGACTGGGGCAACAGGTGGCGTCGGTACGATCAGTATCGCTATCTTAAAGCAGCTCGGCTATGAGGTGATTGCATTCTCTGGTAAGCCTGAGCAAAGCGAGCATTTAAAGGCACTAGGCGCAAGCGAAGTACGTCATCGCGATACCATCAATGAAATCGGTAATAAGCCTGTTGGCCGTGAGCTATGGGCAAATGCCATTGATACCATCGGCGGCGACTACCTATCTAATTTGCTTAAGCAAACCAAAGCGGGCGGCGCGGTGACCAGTTGTGGTCTAGCAGGCGGCGCTGAGTTTTCGATGACGGTCATGCCGTTTATCACTAGAGCGGTATCATTATTGGGTATCGACTCGGTCTATATACCATTGGCTGATAAAGAAGCCATTTGGAAACGTGTTGCCACCGATATGAAGCTACCTAATCTTGAAAGCTATGGTGAAGAGATTAAGTTAGAGCAAACACCTGAATACTTAGATCGCTTTATGTCTAGCAAAGTGGTTGGACGTTATGTGGTGAATGTGAAGGGCTAAGTTTTTAAGAGTTAGTTTTATACATAAAAGGCAGCATCTATTTTGAGGTGCTGCTTTTTTTATAATTGGTTAGTTTCTGTCTACTAATACTTTAAAGAGCTAATTTATATAACTCACATTAAAACATTATTCAATTATGCCAATAAAATCTTGCAGAATAGGCCCTAATTCTGCATCTTCAAGGATACACCAACTTATAAATGCACTGTATGGAGCCGTAGCTTTGAGAAGTAGTTTGATTCGTTCAACGGCAATTGCTTTTTCTTCCGGTAAAGCAACTGGGTTATAGTAATTGTTTAACTGCTTTAAAAGCAGATTGTATTGGTCAAATACTTTTCTTCTTAAAGATGAAGATGAGACCTTTTTATTAGGTGTATGATCACTATTGAATACTTTATTTAAAAATTCAGCTGTTAGCTTAGTTTTTTCATCATCGTACTGAGCTTCAATTTGAAGATGTTTAGCATATGGCGTTGTTGGTGGTAAATGTTTAATAGCTTGAATAACATTAGTATTTGGATCACAGCAATCAAGAAGATCGTCATACTTAGCAAGCTTTATATTGTTGCAACGCGCACACGAGAAATATAAGTTATTCCAATCGAACTTTAGATCTTCATCACCTTTATGTGGAATGAAGTGTTCAACATTAATGTCTTGAGGTTCACTAGTTTCACAGATATAGCATTTCTTGTGAAATACTTTGTTGAGTGCTTCCCATACATCTTCAGAGTCATACCTTCGTCTATTGGCTAGCGATGCAGGGGTCGATTCACGCCTTACTACATTAAACATACTACTACCCCTTTGCTTTGTTAATTACTAGTTTTGCCGAATTAACAAAGTAAAGCGATTCAGAATCTAAAAAATCTTCATTTTGGACCAACTTATCTAAAAGCGCCTGAACCTCTTGAGGATCAGGCGGTTGCTTTTCCAAAAGTTTAGCGAGGGCCTCAATATTTTGTTGAAGTAAATTAGAAATGGGGAGTACGCCAAACAAACCTTCAAGTACTGCCTCGTACGAATACATAGATAGATCTTCAACTTGCTCTAGCTTTGACAAGTCATAAATCACAGCATCTTTAACAGATGAAACAACAAATGGTGAGTGAGTAGTAACAATAAACTGAACTTTAGGAAATGCCTTCGTTAGAAACGACAATATCTTCTTTTGTAACGACACATGAAGGTGGGCGTCTATTTCATCAATCATAACGATACCAGTTAACTTTTCTGGTTCAATAGAACGTAACGATACCTTAGTAATTAAGTCGGCATAGATTGCCATAATTGAAGAAAAGCCAGACGACAACGTCTGAAAGGTATAGGGGTTTTTATTTGGCTGATGCAGCTCAAAAGAAAACGAGTCAGACTTAAATTCTAATTTAAGTTGTTTGTCTTCAAAAAGGTTCTGTAAGTCAGCCTCTAGCTTGTTGAACCATCTATCAATACGCTCCGCTTCTAATAGATCATTATTGATTTTCTTAGATTCAGAAAAAGCTTGATTAGCTTTACTTGTTACTAGAAACTCTTCAAAGACTGAAGATGTAGTTTTCTTTTGATGTCGATTGGAGGCTGTTTCTTTATCTTTACTTTTAAGACTATTAATTGAAACGACAGAAGATGGTTTTAGGATATCTGACTTCCTACCCGCCTCAAATTGAAGAAGAACGGCTTGAAAATTTGTATGCTTTATAATAAAACCTTCGAGATCAGATAGACCTATTGGAGGATTCTCTAATTTTTCTATTTTCTTTTCAGCTTCTTCTTTTTGACTTCTCCAAGAGTCGTAACCTCTGTTTGTCGGGCCAACCCTCTTCATAGCTTGCTCACAGCCGCTAATATTTTGCTTAAGTTGTTGGATAGTAGAGTTGTTTCTTTCAACTATACTATCAATTAAATTATCGTAAACAAGGTTTAATAGTTGAGTTTTACCACAACCATTCCCACCAGTTAAGATCAACGTCTTACCATTAACATCGATATCTACTTCTTTATCAGTGTAAGGAATCTTAGTTTTAATTTTATTTAGATAGCCTGACATAGTGTCACCTCAATTGATATTAGCTGAATTGTATATCATTTGATTTACAATAGTGGATTCGACTTAGGAAAAACAGATAGAAAATGTGGAATGGCTTTGTCGCAGCTTTAGTGAGTAGATAAGATAATATAGGAAAGCGATAATAGCTTCAAAGCTTCCAAACCAAAAAAAACACCCAACCAAGTTGAGTGTTTTTTTATTACTATATTGAACTAATCAGATTTTTGGCTTGATGTTATTCCCACTCAATCGTTGCAGGTGGCTTGCTCGACACATCATAGGTCACGCGTGATACTTCCGCGATTTCATTCATAATGCGGTTCGATACCGTCTCGATCAAATCATATGGCAGATGCGCAAAGCGAGCCGTCATAAAGTCTACGGTTTCAACCGCACGTAGCGCGATTACCCATGCATAGCGGCGGCCATCGCCGACCACGCCAACTGATTTGATTGGTTGGAATACGGCAAATGCTTGTGCAGTCTTGTCATACCAGCCTGAACGCTCAAGCTCTTGCATAAAGATTGCATCAGCCAAACGCAAGATATCAGCATATTCTTTTTTCACTTCGCCAAGGATACGTACGCCCAAACCTGGACCTGGGAACGGATGACGATAGATCATTTTGGCTGGTAGGCCCAAGGTAATACCAAGCTTACGTACTTCGTCTTTGAACAAATCACGTAACGGCTCAATCAGTTTAAATGCCAAATCATCTGGCAAACCGCCTACGTTATGATGGCTCTTAATCACGTGTGCTTTGCCTTGATGTGACTTAGCAGATTCGATAACGTCTGGGTAAATCGTACCCTGCGCTAAGAACTCAACGACTTTACCATCGCTCTGCTCACTCACTTGACGCGCGCTATCAGCGAATACGTCGATGAAGGTTTTGCCGATGATTTTACGTTTTTTCTCTGGATCAGACTCGCCCGCCAACGCGTTTAAGAATAAGTCTTCGGCATCGACGCGGATGACTTTTACACCCATGTTTTCTGCAAAGATTTGCATGACTTGGTCGCCTTCGTGCAGACGCAATAGACCGTTATCAACGAACACACAAGTCAGCTGATCGCCAATGGCTTTGTGCAATAACGCTGCTACCACTGAGCTATCGACACCGCCTGACAGACCTAGCAATACTTGCTTGTCACCGATTTGCTCTTTTAATTGTGCGATACGCATCTCAGCGATGTTGTCTGGTGTCCAATCGCCTGCGCACTCACATATTTCATGAACGAAACGACCTAGCAACGCCTGACCTTGTAAGGTATGCGTGACTTCTGGGTGGAACTGTAGGCCGTAGTATTGCTTGTCATCATTGGCCATAATCGCGATTGGACAGCTTGGCGTACTAGCAATGATGTCGAAGCCTTCAGGTACTTCGATGACCTTGTCACCATGACTCATCCAAACGTTTAGCTTGGCAGCCGCGCCGTCAGTCTTGCTGTCTTCGATACCGTCAGTCAGCTGCGAGTGACCATTTACTTCGATAGTCGCCGCGCCAAACTCATGAATATCACTGGCATGAACTTGCCCGCCGAAACGATCTGCCATTGCTTGCATACCGTAGCAGATACCTAGTACTGGCACGCCTAGATCAAATACCGCATCGTTGATACGTGGGCTGTTTTCTGCGTGGACGCTCTCAGGGCCACCTGACAAGATGACGCCTTTTGCGCCAAAATCGATGATGCGCTGAGTGTCGATATCATAAGGGAACATCTCACAAAACACCCCAGAATCGCGCACACGGCGAGCGATTAACTGGCTATATTGCGAGCCAAAATCGAGGATTAAGATGCGATCTTCTTTGATTGCAGGAGTGGCAGCAGCAGTGGTCATAAATCGATATCCATCAATAGATAAATTGGTGCCCTATTTTAACAAGTTTACGCCCTCTATTGGCTATTAGATGGTTAATTATTAACAGTTATGCATAAATATTTAAATTTTCAGAAGGTAAGTGCTCGAAAACAACCCGACTTAAATAAATAATAAAGAAAACCAAAAGCACTTCATTACAGGGGTATCGCAATCAAACAAACAAAACTATGTATTTATCGTTACTATGCTCATAGCGGCTATGCTGACCATTGCCACAAAAATACGATACATATAACAGTAATAAAGATAGAAGCCATCTAAGAACCTATTTCAACCACGAGAAAAAGGAGTTCTAGACTTAAAAACTGAATAAGTGATAGTAAGTGATAGACAGTAACATCAAATACAAAGAGCAATATAAAGAGACAATGAAATGAGTAACTTTGATAACGAGCAAAATCGTCGGAAACCAGATAAGGGCGTGGGTAAACTTTCAAAAGAATACCTTCCAGATTATGTAAAAGCACGATCAAAGCACCATAAACCTCCACATCTAGGCACTTTTGATGTAGGGATGTCAGTACCACAGTGGCGTCCTGACCACGTACCTGACACCCGTATCGACAAATTTACGTTTTTTATGGTGTTAGCTATCCTTTTCAGTATCGCCGTACCTTTGATATTATTTCCCGAACAAGGTAAAGCCTGGGTAGGAATAGCACGTAGCTTTGTAGTTGATAACTTTGGCTTCGCTTATCTAGCGTTCGGTGTTCTCGCCATGATGTTCGTCATTTACATCGTGATATCTGACATCGGTAAGATCAAACTAGGCCGCCCAGAAGAAACTCCTGAGTTTTCAGATTCTTCTTGGGCGTCCATGTTATTTTGCGGCGGTATTGGTGCCAGCATTCTTTATTGGGGTTTGATTGAATGGGCTTATTACTACCAAGGTCCACCTTTTAACCTACCTGGTGGCTCACCTGATGCCATTCGTTGGGCAACCACTTACGGTATCTTTCATTGGGGCCCTGTTGCTTGGGCCATCTACCTAGTACCTGCTGTGCCTATCGCTTATTTTTATTATGTGCGTCAGACACCGATACTCAAAGTTAGCCAAACACTCATGCCTTTGTTGGGTGAAAAACTGGCAAGTAGTAACTGGGCGAAGTTGCTTGATGTCTTGTTTATATTCGGTATGGTTGGTGGTGGTGCGACAACGCTGGGACTTGCTTCTCCGCTTATCAATGAAGGCTTATACAATCTGTTTGGTTTGCCACGTAACACCACGATGCAGATTGTTGTGTTATTAGTGACCACCATGATCTTTGCATACAGTGCCTATCAAGGGCTAAAAGGCGGTATTCAAAAACTCTCCAACATTAACTTTTACTTAGCAGTCGCCTTTTTATTATTTATTTTGATTGTTGGGCCAACTGTCTTTATTTTGAATACAGGTTTAGAAGCGCTAGGGCGTTCTATCACCGAAATGCCACTCATGATGACGTATATCGAACCCTTTAAAGACTTCCAAGAGTTCGGCTTTGAACACACAACCTTTCCACAAGATTGGACTGTTTTTTATTGGGCATGGTGGCTAGTATTTGCACCAACTATCGGTCTGTTTATTGCCAAAATCTCTAGAGGACGTACCATACGTAATATGGTCTTAGGATCCATGTTCTATGGCTCGCTTGGCTGTGCCATGTTTATGATTATCTTAGGCAACTATGGCTTGTATTTGCAATTAACAGGTACGGTCGATGTGGTTGCCGTACTTAATAATGAGTCACCAACGGCTGCCATCTTTGCGATATTAAATAGCTTGCCGATGTCATATGTAGTCATCTCTGTGTTTACCTTTTTGGCCATTATCTTTACCGCCACAACCTTTGACTCAATCTCTTATATTTTGGCATCTGTCGTACAGGTAGAAGTAGACGATGAGCCGCATCGTTGGAATCGCCTGTTTTGGGCATTTACTTTGTGTTTATTACCCGCCATTTTGATGTTCTTGGGAGATCTACAAACCTTGCAGACGGCTTCTATTATCGCGGGTGCACCGCTTATTGTTATTCTGTGTATGATGATGATGTCTGTGATTAAAGCCGCTAGATATGATCTAGCTTATCAGCCTGATTACGGTCTAAAAACCATTCATATCGAAGAGCTACCTGACAATGCACCGTGGGAAGTAGGCGAAACATCAGAATCTCTAGAAGGCTCAGTCATGCATCAACATGAAGAGTGGGAGCAAATGCGTGAGGATACGGAAAATGCTGAGAACGCGAAAAATGATAATTAATTATTACTAATAAAAATCACTATTAACGTTGTTTTAGAGCAGTGAAAAGGCTGGACTACATTGGTAGACCAGCCTTTTTTATTATTTAGATTTTTTGTTATATAGCCACTTTATAACATCTTGACGCTATCACTCAGGGTTTAACAACATCACCCAACGCTGCATGAATGCGATTCAACCCTTCTATCAATACTTCTTTAGGACAGGCCACATTTAGGCGCATCTTTAAATGTCCTTCCTCACCATATTTAATACCAGCATTAAGCTCAACTTTGGCAGCTCTAAGCGCATCATACAGCACCTGATCGTCTTGGCTATATGCTGAGCAATCTAGCCAGATTAAGTACGATGCTTCTGGGCGCATGATTTTAATATCAGGCAAATGCTCATTTAAAAACTGCATCGTCAATTCAATATTGGCCTCGATATAACTAAGCGCCTGCTCTAGCCACTCACCGCCGTACTCATAAGCACTACGCATGGCTGTATACGCAAATAGATTCAGCTCATACTCATCATTTAACTGCTGCTGCTGGCTAATTTTTTTGACTAATTCCTTATCTGTTGCAAATATCATCGAGCCTTTGATGCCTGCGATGTTAAAGGTTTTGGTCATTGATGTCAGGCTAACCACGTTATGCTCGTAGCCTTTTGCTAGTGTTAGAAATGGTATAAATGTGTGATCCGTTAAGGTCAAATCTTGATGAATCTCGTCACTAACAATCGCCACATTGTGCTTTTTGCAAATCGCAAGTAGCGCTTCCAGCTCGTCCTTCGTCCATACACGCCCGCCAGGATTATGCGGATTACAGAGTAGATAAAGCTTAACCTCATGCTCGATGATTTTGGCTTCGATATCAGCCAAGTCCAGATGATACTTACCTTCGACTTCCTTTAATGCAGAGAGCACAAGCTTGCGACCATTTTGCTCAACCTTAATCATAAAAGGCGTATAAATAGGATCGTTGACCATTACCGCCTCGCCTACCTTGGTAAAGACATTCATCATCAGCGCTAGGCTTGGCACGACACCAGGGGAAAACAAAATATTTTGCTTCTCTAACTGCAAGTCATAACGACTGCCATGCCAGTTAATAATCGAATCGTACAAAGCGTCAGTAGGTTTGGTATAGCCCAAGATACCATGCTGCATGACTTGCTCAACCGCGCTTAATATCGGCGTGGCCGCCTTAAAATCCATATCTGCTACCCATAGCGCAATTGTGTCATCGGTATAGTGCCACTTGAGTGAGCCGGTATCTCGTCTGTCGATTATTTCATCAAAGTTATATTGCATTGGTACTCTTCTTATTTAGCATAATAATGGTTTGGAACGTTAAAAACACAGCGCAGTATATCCATTATATTATCAATATACGCTACGCTATCTGCTCTAGTAGATTAAGGCGCATTCGATTTTTTACAAATAATTAAAGTGCTTTTAGACTCTAATTATCCATTTATCGGCTTAAATAACCGACAAAGATATAAAGTAAACATTATTTTAATAATGGTTAAAAATTAATGCTACATTAAGGTTTCGGACTCTATCTATCATAAAGTTATTTGTGCCAGAGTGCGCTGATGTTGCCATGATTATAATCTATCAACATCTACCCAAACTATCTAATAAGCCATCAAGGCTAACAAAAAGGAATGAAGAATGAAAATGGACTTTTTAACGAAATCAGTACTAAAGATTAGTGCGCTCACCTTTGCCATTGCCGCAACCGCTTCTTGCACTGCTATGGCAACAGGAACTGACCATCAAACTGCAAACGCAGCTAGCAGCACCGCCATCACTCTTGGAAACGCTGCTACGACTAGCGGCACCAATGATACCGTTGCCATTGGTAGTCAGGCCAATACAGGATTAAACTCAGCTACTGCCGTTGGCGGTCAAGCGAACGCTGCCGGTCTAGGCTCAACCTCTATCGGTTGGCAATCAAAAGCCACTGCCGAACGTGCACAAGCTTTTGGTCATCTAGCCAATGCAAGTGGTGTACGCTCTACCGCTGTCGGTGAGGCAGCTATGGCAGGTGGCAATAATGATACGGTTGCTGTCGGCAATAAAGCCAATGCAGGCCTAAATTCAGCCACTGCCGTTGGCGGTGAAGCCAATGCTGCAGGTCTAGGCTCAACGTCTATCGGTTGGCAATCTAAAGCCACTGCTGAACGTGCACAAGCATTTGGTCATCTAGCCAATGCAAGCGGTATGCGCTCTACCGCTGTGGGTGAAGCGGCAGCAGCACAAGGCGCAACTTCGGTGGCGGTCGGTAATAAATCTATGGCAGGCGGCATGAACAGTATCGCTATCGGTAACGAGGCAAAAGCTTCTAAAGACAACCAAGTCGTCTTAGGTAATGCCGGACAAGTTCAGTCTAGTACTGCTGCACAATCAGGTACGGTCAGAATCGTCACTATCGATGACAACGGCACTTTGGGTACGATGATGGTTGACTACTACAAGTCGGCTAAATAATCGTCAATCACAGCCTAGTTTCTAACGCTGGTACAGATGTAATTAGCTACACTCAATAAAATAAAAAAGACCTCGCAATTGCAAGGTCTTTTTTGGTTTGCTTGGTGGTATTTTGGAGTGCTGCGTTAGATTTTGTGGTTATCAGAGTTATTATAAAATTGGAGCTAATCCTGCCATCCGCTATTATCTGCTTATAGCTGTCGTAATCGAAACTGCTAACTACATTTATACCAACCTCCTGGACTAAAAACTAATTTTGTGACATGCTTGACAATATAGCGAAATATTGAATTAAATCGTGTACTAATAGCGCCTTAATTCATATAATTCCTATATTACTTTAATATTGTTTATAAAACAGGCGTCTAAATGTCATTTAAAGTGTTAGATTTATTCTCGGGTGCAGGCGGAATGGCTGAAGGCTTTCTTCAGGCTGGTTTTGTCATACCCTATGCAAGTGATATAAGTGAGCAGGCTAAAGAAACCTACACAAACCGTCATGAACAGTTAGGCCATGATATTAAGTTCTTTCAAGGTGATATAAATGAGTTAAAAACTTCAGAGAACTTAAAGAGGTTTCTTGGTAATGATATAAATAACATTGATGTAGTTACAGGTGGACCGCCGTGTCAGGGGTTTAGTTTGGCAGGAAGACGGGACGAAAATGATACTCGTAACAAACTAATCCATAGCTATATTGAGGTACTTGAAGCCGTTAAACCTAAATACTTCGTGATGGAGAATGTATTAGGTATTTTATCATCTGAAATTAGCAACTTTCAGGGACTAGCTAATCCCTATAAGAACGAGAAGCTAACTACAATTTTAGATAAAGAGTTTGAGCATATAGGCTACTCACATGTGGTACGTAAGGTTATGGACGCCAGTCAGTATGGTGTACCTCAGAAACGTATGAGAGTGATATTTCTAGGGACGAGAGATGATGTCTATCCCAAATTAAAACATCCAGAGCCAGCAGTAGAGTATTTGAATTCTGCTCAATCCGCTATTGAGGATTTAGAAAATATTGATATAGGGAAAAAGGTTTTACAATACAATAAGTCTGCTACCTCGATCTATCAATTGGATTCTAGAAAAGGTAGAACACCTAATATAGATGGAAAAACAATTGAAGCTACCTCTCTTTATAATCATGAAGCTAGTAGACATACCACAATTGTGACAGAACGATTTAAGAGTCTTAAACCAGGCGAAAACATTCGCAATATGCTCAGCCGCCTTTCGACTGAAAAGGCAAAAAAACTAGCGACCAAGAAGAATAACTGTAAAAAAATCATAGCTGACCAACCTTCGCCAACCGTATTAACCTTACCAGACGACTTGGTTCATTATAAGAAAAATAGAATCATGACGGTTCGAGAAATGGCCCGACTTCAGTCATTTGATGATAGCTTTGAATTTTTAGGAAAGCGTACAACTGGTGGAAGTAGACGCAAAAGTGAGACTCCTCAATATACGCTTGTAGGTAATGCTGTTCCACCACTCTTAGCCAAAGCAATTGGTAATGAAATAATGGCATGTTTAGTTAAGTCTAAATCAATTGATACTAAAAATAGCGAAGTAGCGTCAAAGGAGCTGCTAAATGAAATTTAAAACAAGTTCTGGTATTAAGAGTATTGTCGGTAAAGACTTAATAACGGATCGTTATGTTGCCATATTTGAGCTTGTTAAAAATAGCTATGATGCTAGAGCTACAGAAGTAATTGTTTCTTTTAACACTTCTGATGATTCTGAAAATGGCGTTGGCACGTTGGACGACGGAAAAATTTACATCGTCGATAATGGCACTGGGATGTCTAAGGACGATTTAGATAATAAGTGGCTCAAACTTGCCTACTCAGATAAACAAGAAGGTTCTTTTGAAGAAGATAATTCTGAAGACAGTTTAAGAGAAGTTAAAAATCGCGTATTAGTTGGTTCTAAAGGAATTGGTAGGTTCTCTAGTGATAGTTTGGGTTCGGTCATTGTTATACGTACAAAGATTAAGCATGAAAATATTGAACATCAGCTGACTGTAAACTGGGATGACTTTGACAAAGATCTTAAAACACTTTTTGAAGATGTAAATTTAAAATATCAGGAAAATAGTTTACTATCTCGTACCGATGTAGAAAGCTATACAATTATCGAAATTGCTAATCTTAGAAATGTTTGGGATGACGAACAGCTAGAAGGTGTTACTGAAAAACTTAGGAGGTTAAAAAACCCTTTTACTAAAGATGATGACTTAGATATCTATTGTGGTGTCAATATATTTGATTTGAACCAAAGAAATGATGTTAATAAATCTAATCTTATCTATAGTAATATTGCAGAAGTCCTTAAAGAAAAAAGTATTAATATAACTGCATCTATAAGTTGCTCAAATAAGGGAGAGCATAAAACTGTTATTACGTTGAGTGATAGAGGTAATTTAGTATATAGGGTTGAAAAAGTAGATGATTCAATTTTGACACATGTCGATAAAATGGACATTTCGGTAAACTATCTAACTACTAGTGCTAAATCTACCTTTACAAGGCGTATGGGGATCCAGCCAATCAACTATGGAAATATTTTCATATATCGCAATGGTTTCCATGTTAGCCCTTATGGGGAAGAACACTATGACATCTTTGGTTTAAACCTTAGAAAAACACAGGGTTATAGTCGCTATTTGGCTACACGTGAGCTTATAGGATTTATTAGCATAGAAGATAGCGCAAATTTCTTTAAAGAAACCTCTTCAAGGAATAATGGTTTTATTGAGA
Source organism: Psychrobacter nivimaris (assembly GCF_043419765.1). Taxonomy (NCBI): domain Bacteria; kingdom Pseudomonadati; phylum Pseudomonadota; class Gammaproteobacteria; order Moraxellales; family Moraxellaceae; genus Psychrobacter; species Psychrobacter nivimaris. Next base: position 563,135 of record NZ_JBHOFX010000003.1, read on the forward strand.
ATGGTTATTTCAAAGCTCTTAAAGATTTCTATATGGACTTCATACAACGCCCACTTGAACGTTATGTTCAAATAATAAACTGGGGAGAGATAAGAGATACAGGAGAAGAAATTCATCTGACAGATACTAGCATTGAAGATAGTGTCAAAGATAATTTCAAAAAGTATATTTCTAGAAGCAACTTTAAAATTTTAGATTTTAACTCGGGTTTAGATTTTGAAAAAAACAAACCAGAAAAGATTATTGAGCGCATTGAAGAAAAAATAAAAAACCCTAATTCTAAAAAAAGTTCTAAGAAGCTGGATGAAACCAAAATACTCAGTAAGCAGTTTAAGGAACTTGAGAAAGAGAACATTGAAAAAGAGAAGTTAGCTTCGAAAAAAATGAAAGAGACTGAACTTCTTAAGGTTCAGAACATGAACTTAATCAACAAACGAAGGGATGAGTCTTATGGTGAGCAAATAACTCACCATATTACTTTACTTGCAGAAAGACTAGATGATGCTTTGCACAATTTATTATCAATAAAGTCTAGGATTAACCATGAAGATGAATATACATTCCTAACCTCAATAGACGATATAATGTCAACAAAACTTGAGATGGAAACTCTAAGAAAGCTTCTGTTGGGTACAAGCTATGACTTGAAGGCAGGGGGCGTTATCAATTGGTATGATATTACGGAGTGGTATTTAGATAAAGGTGGTAGACGCACTTATTATCCTGACTACGATAGTAATTGCCATTTAAACCTAGACCCTAAGTTGAAAAATGATAAATCAATCTGGTTAATTGATTCAAGTCATTTAGAATTAGTTATGATGATTGAAAATTTGTACAGAAATGCTTTTGAGCATGGCGCAACTTTCATAGACTTTACTTTCCAAGATGATGGGATAAATATAGTTAGTAACTCCAAAAAAATAGAGACCACAGCTTTAAACTCAATATTCGACTTAGGGTTTTCAACTAAACCTAATGGTACTGGAGTTGGCCTATCTCAAGTAAAACAGTTTTTGAAAGACGTAGGTTTAGATATTAAAGTATCTAATAAAAATGATTTAGTACATTTTGATATTTACAGAAAAGCTTAAGGTTAATTTATGCGTTTAGATTTTGATTATATTATCGTAGATGATGATTTGAAGCGGTCCAGAACAAGAAGACGTGTTGAGAAAATCCAAAGAGTTGTTGATAATAAAATAAGAAGTAAAGGATTAAATCCGAAACCTAAGCTTTTTGAAAGTCTTGATAAGTTCTATCAAGACGAAGCTAATCTAGATAAAAATCGATATGATTTATATCTAAGTGATAATAATCTTGGAAACAATGGGAATGTAACACAATGGAATCATACTAATGACGGTATTCAGCTATACCTAGATCTTCATTCAAAATTTCCATGCGATTTTATATTATATACAGGATCTACTCAGGATGAGATTATAGATACCCTGATTAATCATCTAAACTCGACAAAAGACCCTGGATTATTCTCTCGCTTTACTTTCATAAGTCGTTCATCTGATATAAATGATAACTGGCATGGTAATATTGAAAAAATTGTAGATCTTATAGTATCAAGTCGAGAAGAAATGAATACCATGAGAGGTCTTTATGCCCAACTCACTTCTCAAATTCACTATTATATAAATGAAGAGTTTGGAACTGACTTCAAATTCAGTAAAGCTATAAACCATCTAAGGAGAAATATCTCCCTTTATAATCTGACTAATGATGATATAAATAGGCTCCATGATATTCGTCGTATACGTAATGGACTTATGCATAATGACGAAAAAAAATGTACTCAAAGCCCTCATACATATTATTTAGTTTATTACAAAGATGATGCCAATACGATAGAAAAAAGAATTTATATTAGCGACTTTAATAATGTTAGAGCTGATTTAAAAGGTATATACGAAAAAATTCGGACAGCTTTTAATATTGCATAAATTGATTAAAAGAGAAATATAGCTTCTACAATATTTCTCTCATATAGAAATATTACTCTAACACCCCTTAAACTCAGCCTCACGTCTCTCAACCATCGCCATCACACCCTCTTTTGCATCTTCTGAATGAAACAGCGGTGGCAGATAACTATAAATATTAGCCAATGCAGTCGCGGCCCCATTTCGACTGGCATCTTGTGCTGAAGACAACGCCCCTCTCACACCCAAAGGCGCAGCTTTGCAGATCTCTTGTGCCAACGTCAATGCACGCTCGTACTCAGTACCGTTCGCCACTACTTCGCTGACCAAATTCAGTCTATCAGCCGTTTGCGCATCAAATGCTTTGCCCGTGAGTAGATACGGCATGGCTTTTTGCCAACCTGCCGCTGCGACAAAGCGTACCGTTGCCCCGCCAAATGGCATGATACCGCGCTGGACTTCCATTTGAGCAAAGTTGCAGTTATCACTAGCGATGACTACATCACTATTTAGCATCAGCTCGATAGCCACGGTGAAACAAGTACCTTTTACCGCGACGACCACAGGTTTGGTACGCAGTTTTCCACTGATACCCCATGGGTCGATTTGATCGTCATTAAACTCAAACACGCCATCGTTTAGCTTGTCTTGTAGCTCTACCAAATCTAGCCCAGCGGTAAAGTGATCACCATGCGCAAATATCAATGCACAGCGTAAGTTGTCGTCTGCCTCGTAGCGAGTCATGGCGTCAGATAGTTGGGCAATCATATGACTGTCAAAGGCGTTGCGTTTATTGGCACGATTTAGCCCGACAAGGCATACGTGGCCTTGCGTATTATAAGTGATGCGGTTTTCTGTGGCGTTACTATCCGTAGTCATGGTTCCATCCTTGTTAAAGTAATCATTGGCGTTTGATAAATAGTTATATAGTCAAATCTCGATCATTTATCGGTAGAGATTGAGCGATAAGTCACCTTTAATATAGACACCCTCGTTCTATAACACAAGCAATAGAGATGACTCGCATAGTACAAAAATCGATAAAAGTTGACCTCATTTACGATAAGTGCAACTATGTTGCAGGTCTAAATATGGTTCAGAGTATTTTATGGAATTTTGGCACGGTTTTTTGCTCATCACCAGCGTACACCTATTGGCTGCGGCCTCGCCTGGCCCTGATTTTGTCTTAGTCTCGCAGCAGACATTAGCAAAAGGTCGACGCACAGGTTTGATTTGTAGTCTCGGTATTACTTTAGGTCTTGCCGTCCATATTATCTATTCTGTATTAGGACTGGCGACTGTCATTGCTCATTCGCAGCCATTATTGACTACTATTAAATGGTTAGGTGGCGGCTATCTAATTTACTTAGGTTGGCAAGGTATCCAAGCAAAGCCTAAAAAGCCATCAACGCCAATTGAGGACATAGCCTCAAACTCTGATACTTCACAAGAGAAGTTTATCAATCAAACAGCACTGTCCGATAACCCTATTTCCCTTCAAAAATCCTCTGATAATACAGAATCAACGTTTGCCACCATGCGCCGTGGCTTTTTTTGCAATGTCTTTAATCCAAAAGCACCCGTGTATTTTGTGGCGATATTCACGCTCGTATTGTCACCTGACATACCGCTGTGGCAATTGGCCATTTATGGCGTATGGATGATGTTGTTACAGATGGCGTGGTTTAGTACGGTCGTCATGCTACTCTCTATCCCTGCGATTCATCGCCGCTTTCAGCGTTTTGAACATTGGATCGACCGTATATTGGGTACAGCGATGATAATATTGGGATTAAATCTGATTTTACGTAGTCGATAAGACATTCGTTACTCGTGAAATCTGCTAAAATGGTCGATTATATTCAAACATCAAAGCCACACACTATGACCCGTATTCCAGCAAATAGTACACACAGAAACAGATCGCCGGCGACCGCGAAGAAACTCGGTCAGCTACACCCACGTAACCCACACCAAGGTCGTTATGACTTTGCGGTATTGACTCGCGCCTTACCCGAGCTTGCTGACCATACCATTACCAACCCTAAAGGTGAGTCGACGATTAACTTCTCGGATCATCAGGCTGTTCGTGTGCTAAATAAAGCACTGTTGGCAAACTATTACGGTGTTAAATTTTGGGACATTCCTGAAGGCTATCTATGCCCGCCTATTCCTGGACGTGCCGATTATATTCACTATATCGCGGACTTGTTGGCGCAAACCACTCACGTAAATGCTGATAATACACCGCCGACGGGCAAGGAAATTCATGCGCTTGATATCGGTACTGGTGCCAGTGCTATCTACCCTATCGTTGGTAGTCAAAGCTATGGCTGGCGCTTTACAGCAAGTGACATTGACCCTATCTCAGTCAACACCGCAGCGCTGATTTGTGAAGCCAATCCAAAGCTGAAAAGTGCGGTCAAGGTAAAGCTGCAGCCTGAGCCTAAGTTTATCTTTAAGAACATCATTGGTCGTCAAGATTATTTTGACGTAGTGGTTTGTAACCCTCCGTTTCATGCTTCATTAGAAGAAGCGATGGAAGCCAATAGCCGTAAGCAACATAACTTGCAGCGCCATCGTGGTAAGAATGAAAGCGAACAAATCAGCCGCAGTTCAACCAAATCAGGCAATGCTGCGCAAAACTTAAACTTCGGCGGTCAGCACAAAGAGCTATGGAGTGAAGGTGGCGAAATTGCCTTCTTGACCAAGATGGCTAAAGAAAGCCAGAGCTTTGCTGAGCATGTGGGTTGGTTTACTACTTTAGTATCAAAATCTGAAAACGTTAAGCCATTGCAATTATTGTTAAAGCAGCTAAACGTCGCTCAAATGCGTATTATCGAAATGAGCCAAGGTCAGAAAAGCACTCGTGTACTAGCTTGGCGTTTTGACACTGACGAAGAGTAATCACTAAGCAAAACTACTAACTTGAGTTTCACGTGAAACAAAAAAGCACCGTTTAGATATTCAAAGCGGTGCTTTTGCATTTATGGAAAGTGAAAATCTAAATGACTTAGCTAAAAAACATCACTTTTAGACCAATCGCGATAAGCACGATACCGCCCAATGCTTCAGCTTTATTTTCTAGCCATGTGCCTGAGCGATGTCCCAAATAGATCCCGAGCCAGCCAAATATAGCGGTTACTACAGCGATAATCAAGCAAGCTAACCACGCGTTCAGTACCAATAAATTCAGCGTAAACCCTGCCGCCATTGCATCAATACTAGTTGCAACTGCTAACGTAAACATAGTGCGGTGATTGATATGTCCATGCTTACTCGTGGCTGTTACTGTATCACTATCAGTGTTAATAGCATCATCATTGACGTCCAGATCATCATTGTCAGTATCTGACTCATCGGCAGTAAACACTTCGTAAAGCATTTTGCCACCTAGAGTAATCAAAATAGTGCCGCCAATCCAAGGTGCAGCAGCGGCCAGCCAACCCAACATTGCTGCACCCAATAAGTATCCAATAAGAGGCATGATACCTTGAGCGATACCAAAGTAAAGCGCAGCATAGATAGCCAAGCGCAGTACATATTGACGACTGTATTTTTGAGCCTTAGCACCCAACCCTATCGACACTGCAAACGCATCCATCGCTAAAGCAATAGCGAGTAAAATTACTTCAACCATTTGATTCCCACAAATTATAATTATTAAGTAATAGCAACGCTAACAAATGAGTTTCACGTGAAACAAAAATACCGCCTTGAATATCAAAGCGGTATTTTTATAAATTATCAGTAACCAGTTTCAAATTTAGATATCTAAGTTCGACACTGTTAGCGCATTTTCTTCAATGAAGATACGACGCGGTTCAACGTGATCACCCATTAGACAAGTAAACATGTGATCAGCAGCGATAGCATCTTCGATGGTGACGCGTAGCATACGACGGTTTTCAGGATCCATCGTCGTATCCCATAGCTGATCGGCGTTCATCTCACCTAGCCCTTTATAACGCTGGATAGCTAGACCACGACGCGCATCGAGCATCATTTGTTGCCAGAGGTAATCGAAGTCGCGTACTGGGATGTCTTTAGTCGTCCCTGCACTTGCTTCACGGCGGATAAAGGCATCGCTCTCAAGCAACGTATTCCACTCGCTTGATAGACGTAACAACTTGCCATACTCACCCGAGTTGATAAAGCTAGCATCTAACAGATAATGGTGTGCCAGTTGATGCACATATACCGTAACGCGTGGTAGCCACTGTGCCTTGGTAGATAAAGCTTCACTATCTGACGCTTCGCCTTCTTCAGTACCTACTACTGGCGTCATACCCAATAAATCTGCTGCGGCTGCATCCATATTTTTTGGCTGCGGCGCATGGATATTAACCAATTCAATCTCAGGGCTTAGATCGCTACCGAAGTGATCAAGCTTAGTCTGCATCGCTGCTTTCCAATCCTGCATGGCAGACTCATCATAAGTCATATCAGTGCTAAGTTTTGGCGTATGCGTCAATGCGTCCAAAATTACCGCTGGGAAACGAATCTGCAAACGCGCTTTGATCAACTGCGTTTGGTTATAGTCATTAAGCAGTGTCTCAAGCGCTTGACCAGTAATCGCAGGCGCATCAGCACTGATATGCAGCTTGGTATTATCAATTGTTGAAGACAATAGATACGCTTTAAGCGCTTCGTCATCTTTTAGATATAACTCTTGACGGCCTTTTTTCACTTTGTATAGCGGTGGCTGAGCAATATATACATAGCCGCGCTCGATCAATTCAGGCGTTTGACGGAAGAAGAACGTCAATAGCAACGTGCGAATATGTGAGCCATCAACGTCGGCATCGGTCATGATGATGATTTTGTGATAGCGTACTTTATCAGGATTATACTCATCAGGACCGATACCACAACCTAACGCAGTAATCAGATTACCCACTTCAGCAGACGATAGCATCTTGTCAAAACGAGCACGCTCGACGTTTAGAATCTTACCTTTTAGTGGCAAGATTGCTTGCGTTTTACGGCTACGACCCTGTTTAGCTGAGCCACCTGCAGAGTCACCCTCCACAATGTATAGTTCAGATAATACTGGATCTTTTTCTTGGCAATCGGCTAACTTACCAGGCAGACCTGCAATATCCAAAGTGGTCTTGCGACGTGTCATTTCACGTGCTTTACGAGCCGCATCACGTGCACGCGCTGCATCGATAATCTTGTTAGCAATGGCTTTACCAGCACCTGGATTCTCTAGCAGATAGTCATTGAACTTGTCATGCATCGCTGATTCAACAGCAGATTTCACTTCGCTTGATACTAGCTTATCTTTGGTCTGACTTGAGAATTTTGGATCTGGTACTTTTACAGAGACAATTGCAGTCAACCCTTCACGAGCATCATCACCCGTTGCAGCAACCTTTTCTTTTTTGAATAGGTTTTCACGATCCATATAACTGTTTAGGCAACGCGTCAATGCAGAACGGAAACCAGATAAGTGAGTACCACCATCTTTCTGCGGGATATTGTTGGTGAAGCACAGTACTTTTTCGTTATATGTATCTGTCCACTGTAGCGCGACTTCTACGCTGATACCATCATCTTGCTGACTGGTAAAATGGAATACTTCATTGATACCGTCTTTACCAGCATTGATATAGCTAACAAACTCTAGCAAGCCACCTTTATGCTCAAACTCATGACGCTTATCAATACGCTCATCAGTCAAAACAATACGCACACCAGAGTTCAAAAATGATAGCTCACGTAAGCGTTTTGCTAAGATGTCGTACTCAAAGATCGTACCAGTAAACACATCACTGCTAGGATAAAAGCGGATTTGTGTACCTGTTTGATCGGTTGCTTCCATCTGTTGGATATCGCTATCAGGTACGCCATCAGTATAAGTCTGATGATAATGATAGCCTTCACGCCAGATATTCATCTCAAGCTTTTGAGACAGAGCGTTAACTACTGATACACCTACACCGTGCAGGCCTCCTGATACTTTATAGCTATTATCATCGAACTTACCGCCTGCATGCAAGACAGTCATAATAACCTGAGCTGCTGATACACCTTCTTCTGGATGGATATCAACAGGCACACCGCGTCCGTTATCCATCACACTGACAGACTCGTCTTCGTGAATAACGATATCAATCTGATCACAGTGACCAGCAAGCGCCTCATCGATAGAGTTATCCACTACCTCAAAGACCATATGATGCAAGCCTGTGCCATCATCGGTATCACCGATATACATACCAGGACGCACACGTACGGCCTCTAACCCACGCAATACGCGAATATCTTTAGAACTATAATCAGAAGGCAATACTTCTGAAACTACAGTAGGCACGGCGGCTTCAGTAGCACTGTCGTCTATCAATTGCTCGTGGTCAATAGGTAATGAATCACTCATGTACATTCCTTAATCTAGCCATAATCAGCCATTTACGATTAGCGCACTTATAAAAAGTCCGCTACATAGTGGCATCTTAGAATTAACGTCTATTATTCATAATCTAAAGTGCATATGAGCAGCTAAACCACTAACCACCGTTAGCCTCAAAAAAGGCCGCACAGAGATAAAATTAGCAAATTACTTATTAGTAATAGTCTTTGTTTTTCTAACCATTGTTAAAACTATTGAAATAAATAAAATACATAATTATCAAATACTTATAGATAATTGAAAAATAGAAATCTTTTCTATGATGCTGTCAAATAAATTGCTGAGCACAGGACAAAAATAAAGGGTTATTTTAACATTTTTTTGCTTCTAAGTCACTGTTTACTGAGAGTTTTACGGTCAGTGGCAGGTCGTTTTAACATAGTAACTATCAGGACAGATAGTAGTGGCTAGTGTACTGAATAATGAGTGGTGAAGGTAGATGGGTAATCATCAAAAGTATAAGCAGAAGAATGAAATATTAGTTAGTAAACAGAATCTTACCTTGTTTCACGTGAAACGTATTTGGTTGTGACCAAAGTTCATTAACTAAAGGTAAAATATCATCTGTCAGACTGGTCATGAATACTTGGCAAGGGAGTTTAGCGAGGGTCGATAGCAGTATTTCTATAGCTCTATCATCCAATTCTGCAGTGATATCATCTAGAAGTACAACAGGTGTTGCTCTCGATGATAAATCATCATTGATTGAGTTACTGCGCTCTTCATCGTTTAGCAACAGTGGTAGCTGCGATAGGCGTAATGCAGTAATAAGCAGTTTCTTTTCACCGCGAGATAATACATTTGCTGCCTGCTCTTTCAAAGTTGGTAGTTTGGTTTGGATACTATTTGCTGAAGCTGCTGTTCTAGCATCTGTCGTTTGGTCGCTTATAGACTCATCAGAACGCCAATGCACATGAATATCAGCACGATGATTGCCTATACGAGTATATCCCAATTGCAAATCCTGCTCTAATCGCTCATTAAGCTGCACATCTAGCGCGACACTGGTGTCATAACCAGCGTTATAGCTCAGGCTCAGTTGCTCAGCGTAAGAAGGCAATAGCTGTACGATACTCTTGGCAAAATAAGGCTGCCATTCAGTAAATACTTGCTCGCGATAATGATGAATCAAAGCAGCATGGTTGCTCAACCCTTTATCCCATGATTTCAGCTCAGCAAGCTGTACTTGGGTTAAATGACGAGTACTTTTTAGTAAACTATTGCGCTGTTTCAGGAGACGTTGATAAGCCATCCATTGTGGATGAAACCCTTGTTTCATGTGAAACACTAACCAATCTAGCAGCTGTCGACGGCTCGCACTTCCCTGCTCCAACATATCCATTGTCGATGGATCTATCAGTAACGTAGGTAGCTGCTCTGTTAAGATACTTTGGTTATAAACAGTGGTTTGATTGAGACGTAGGATAGTCGTAGCATCTGCTTGCTTTTGAATAGCTAAAGTACGACTATCATTTAGCTTAGCATGAACAGTTGTATTATTCTGATGATGCTGGATATAACGTTTAGGCTGGTGATGACGAAAGCTCTTACCTCTTGATAATAAGAATATAGCTTCTAGCAACGAGGTTTTACCACTACCATTTGCACCAATAATGACGTTGCAAGCAGCAGGCTCTAAACTAATTTGAGAAAGGTTTCTAAGATGGGATATTTGTAGACGTTCAATCATGGTATCGATAGCCGCCCATTAAAGCCTACTAGTTTAGCGGGCAAAAGTTTATTAAAAATCAATATTCCGTATTGGAAACCAAACTCTTTGAAACGTACTATTTCTATTCGATTTTGTTTATTTACAAAGAAAAACTCACTATATACGCATTGGCATAATGACATATTGATGGAACTCATCATTTAGTTGATTGACCAATACAGAGGCATTTGATTGGCTCATATGCATTTGTAAATCGCCTTGGATGACGCCTAATACATCTTGCAGATAAGCAGCGTTAAATGACAACTCCATTGGCTCACCTTGATACTTAGCTTGTATCATCTCGACTGCTTCATCCTGCTCAGCATTATTAGCACGTACTTCGACCATACCATCACTAGCAAAATTAAAAACCACACCACGAGATTTTTCATTACTCAAGATGGCAACACGACGTAGAACATCTGTCATTTTTTCCTGACTGAATAAAGCCAACTTGTCAGTATTGCTTGGCATCACACGGCGATAATCAGGGAACTTACCATCAATTAAACGTGCGGTAAATGTTACCATTAGATCTTGGCTGACCTGCCCTGCACTATCTACATCGCCAAATGGTAAGCTTACTTGTAAAAACTCTCGACCGAAGCTCAGAGTAACTACGTTATCCTGATCACCCAACATTTTACCAAGCTCAGAAGCCAAACGCTCAAGTTCGATTACTGCCTTACGTGGCAAGATAGCCTGCATATTGAGATCTGCGCTTACATTGATCACACTACGGGCTAATGCCAATCTATGGCCATCTGTTGCTACCGTTGTCAGTTGTTGCTGTGAAACGTCAAACAACATACCTGTTAAGTAATAGCGTACATCTTGAATCGCCATTGCAAACTGTGTTTTATGAATCAAATCTGTCAGACGATTACGGCTAATGGTCAGAGGGGTGATATTTTCAGGGTTACCCAAGCTCGGATAGTCTTCACTTGGCAATGTTCCTAATGTAAAACGACTCTTACCACTAGTTAATAAGCAACGCTCATTTGCTTGAGTTGCTAGATTAACTTGCGCTTGGGCAGGTAGCGATTTACAAATATCTTTTAGCTTGGTTGCAGGAAGCGTCGTTGTACCTGCTTCTACACAAGCACCAGCAGGCAATTTCAATGTCGATGTCAGCTCTACCTCTAAATCCGACGCTGTTAAGATAAGCTCAGAATCTGATAGCTGTAGCTTGATATTACCCAATATAACCATATTGTGGCGTTTATCAGCGGCTTTGGCGATCAAGTTGATAGCTTTTAGTAACGATTCTCGATTGATCGATAATTGCATGCTTAGTTACTCTTATTTGAATGATTCTTTTATAAAAATTTGTCGTAATGACTCAATAATACCTTGTCTGCTGACGATAATCTACAGAGCATCTGTGCACTTGTATTTTCGATATTATAAACCATCTGTCGTTACTAAAACACAATGATATCTGGCGCTTTTATCCTGCCTGTAACATTAGAGCTAGGGTTTTATAGTCCTTATCAAATGCAGGATCTGCTGCTCTTAACTCATTTACTTTATCGCAAGCGTGCATCACCGTCGTATGGTCGCGTCCACCGAACGACTGACCAATTTCAGGGAAGCTATCGCCTGTTAATTCACGCGACAAAGCCATCGCTATTTGACGTGGTCTTGCAATACTACGCGTACGTTTACGCCCCATAATATCTTTGACCGTGACATCATAGTACTCAGCAACTATCTTACGGATGTTATCCATATTCACTGCCTGCACACGCATCGCAACGATGTCTTTTAGTGCGTATTGCACCATCTCAAGAGTAATCTGTGCCCCTGTTAAGTTAGCATTGGCAAACACCTGATTTAGGGCACCTTCTAAACGTCTGACATTAGACACCACATTTTGCGCAATGAATAGCGCACATTCCTTTGGTAATACCATACCGTAGGAGGCTGCTTTTTTCTGCAGAATTTGCACTCGAGTATCGATCTCAGGGGGATCAACAGCGACCGTTAACCCCCAAGAAAACCGTGATCTAAATCGTTCATCAAATTCCGTCATTTGGGAGGGATGTCGATCAGAGGCTAGAATAAGTTGTTTATCACCACTAGTAAAATCTGCAAATAATGTTAGAAACTCATTACTACTTTTAGTCTTTCCTGCCAATACATGAATATCATCTACAATTAATAAATCTACTTTTTTTATTTTCTTTTTAAAATCTTCTATTTTATTATTTCTTAATGAATAAACTAATTGGTTTATAAATTTTTCAGAAGTGAAATAATAAAAACTTTGATTATTTTTTAAATAGCGATGAGCTACAGAATGCATTAAATGCGTTTTTCCCAATCCAGAAGGGCCATATATAAATAAAGGATTGTGACGATTTTTCGATTGGCGCTTACCAAGCTCATAACAAGCCTTGTAAGCCAAGTTATTGGACTTACCTGTAACAAAGGTTTCAAAAGTAAATTCGGGGTTCAGATAGCTTAATGATTTTGTATCAGCAGACTCAACTGGCTCATTATGACGCATGTTCGCGTCGATATCTGCTTTTGCGTTGTTATGATGAATAGATTCAAATTTATGTTCGGATGGGGTAGGGGAGACGTCGTCTTCTACAAACAAAGAACCTGATTGACTGTTATCTTCTGCATTGCGGCCAGCATTATCAACACGTACAACGACCTCTTCAATACTACCTTGACTGTGTTTGGTCACCAACTGCTGAATATCTTGAAGATGATTCTTCTTGATATACGTCACAAAATAATCATTGGGAGCAAGAATGATCAAAGTTTGTGCTTCTTGATGAGCTGACAGAGGTCTCAGCCACATAGTAAACACGTTGTCTTTGACGTTATAACGCAAATCGTTTAGACATTTATCCCAAATATTTGCTGTGTCTATCATGAAAAGTACTGACCTTGTAATTTGAAATAATAGTTATTTTTTAGCAATATAAATTGCTACCTAAGCCTCGATATTACACGCAACAACTAACCAAAGAGTTCGTACTGATATCCTATACGAAGGTGTATATCAAGTAGCGCCTAATTTAACACAGATACCCTGTGGATAAAACCTTGTTTTTTGTGGATAAGACTGTGGACAGTTCTGTGCATAACTTTTACAAGCTAGTTATCCATATTTAACCCACAGTTTATCCACAGGCTTACCCATAGCCTAGTAAATTGATAATAAAAAGGAAAATAGACTTAACCACAGATAATCATAGTCCCAATAATAACAATACTATATTTATATTAATCAATTATTATTATAGTGTTTGAGCCAACCTGTGGATAACTTTGTAAATTATAGAATATATAACTATAAAATTTGGTTAACTAGAAATAGGTTTTAAGGAAATATCTTTACTAGATTTGTATGAGGTATTTCCTATTTAGGGACAAAGCAAATTAGTTTATTGACCAAAACTATACTGAATGGTATAATCCTCCGTTATTACGAATTTAGTCCATTATTTTGATAGGTGAGTTATGAAACGTACATTCCAACCAAGCGTGATCAAGCGTAAACGTACTCACGGTTTCCGTGCTCGTATGGCAACTAAAAAAGGCCGTCAGGTCTTAGCTCGTCGCCGCGCTAAAGGACGTCATCGCCTTACTGTATAATCAGTAGATTGCGATAAGCATGGCTAACAGTGCTTGTTGTGTTCTTATTGTTTATAGATTGCGATAGTCAATCATCACAACTGACACTTAGCCATATATTAAAAGCGCCCACATAGGCGCTTTTTTTGTCTCTATAATTTGTTATTATTTCTTCTATCGTTATTCTACTAGGTTGTACTATGTCCAATACTCTATCAGATACACCTGCAGCTAGTTTCACTAAACAGCAACGCCTGCTTACCCCTGCAGCCTTCCGTGAGGTATTTGACGCACCTGAGCGCAAGATTCATCAGAGTCATTTAATGGCTTTTGTACGCGCCAACGAGCATGCACAGCCGCGAGTCGGTATGGCTATTACTAAGCGTAAAGTACCTACTGCTGTCGCTCGTAATCTAATCAAAAGATATGTGCGTGAAGAGTTCCGTACCAAAGCTTTTAAAATGGAAAATAAAGATATTGTTTTTATTGTCAAAAAATCTATTAAAGATATAGATAATAAAGAACTAAAAAATCAAATAATTAATATTTTAAAAAAAATAGAAAAAAAATAAAATGAATATTTTTTTTAAAAGAATATTTATAAATAAAATTTTTTATAAAATATTTTTTAATTTAATTATTTTATATCAAAAAATAGTTAGTCCTATAATACCTGCTCGTTGTCGCTATTATCCAACATGCTCAAATTATGGCAAACAAGCTTTAACATGGCATGGTGCTCGTAAGGGTGGTTGGTTGTTGTTAAAACGTCTTAGTAGGTGTCACCCTTTAGGTGGGCATGGTATAGACTTTGTACCCTTACCCTTAGCTTCTTATATATATCAATACATATCTTTGACTGATATACCAAATACTGACAATCAGGGTTTGGGTGTCTATCGAGACATTACTAGCTATGCTTCACAGCTTAATTATTTGATGAAATCAACATAAAGTCGACATCTTTAGTCTCAGATAGATACTTTATTGAGTTACCCACAAGTTATCCACACTCTTGGTATCATTTGAGACAGATTTTTAGTAAAATGATGCACATTTTATGTAAATGACTACTGATGCAGTTGCAATGTGACAGGACAGCTGTGTAGTACAGTCATGACACATGCCCTAATTTTTCATTCCCTAATTTTTTAATCTAGGAAAGGTTTATGCAAAAGATATTTCGGGTGATGATCATCATTGCGATGCTAATTACCGCTTATCTGCTGATTTTGGCATGGCGAGATGATTATGCCGATGCTCCAGCTGTAGATGCGGTGCCAGAAACTACGAGTTCGGTAGGTGCTGACATTCCTTCTACTACTGGTGCAGCAGGTGATATCCCGGTACAGACATTACCTGTGGATAATAGTGCTGTGACAGCGACTCCTGCGAAAAACGCTGGTCTAATCACGGTAACAACTGATCGCTATGATATAAAAATCAATCCAGAAGGTGGTGATATTGTTTATGCTGCGCTCAAGCAGTATGACGCAACGCTCGATAGCGATAAGCCTTTCGTATTGTTAGAAAACAATAGTAACCGTGTGTATGTGGCTCAATCTGGACTTATTGGTCAGAACGGTATTGATACAGCAGAAGGTAGAGCGACTTATAGCCATACTGCTAACAATTATGTGATGGAAGATGGACAGCAAACGTTGTCAGTGCCGCTTACTTACAAAAAAGACGGCGTGACGATTACCAAGACTTTCACTTTCACTGAAAATAAATATCCAATCGATATTAGCTATCAGATCCAAAACGCGTCTACCAATGCTTGGCAAGGTCAGATGTTTGCACAGTTAAAGCGTGATGATAGTAAAGATCCTGGTATGTCTGATAAAGGCGCGCTGAGCATGGCGACTTATCTAGGCGGTGCTTGGGGTACACCAGATGATCCTTATAATAAGCTGAAATTTGGTGACTTTAGTGATGGTGAATTGACGACAACTAGCGATAAAGGCTGGGTTGGTATCGTACAGCATTACTTTGTATCTGCTTGGACGCCTGAAAACTTCACTGGCAAATTCTTCACACGTGAAACAGGTAGTGATTACTTTATCGGCTTCAATAGCCAACCAGTGAACGTAGCACCAAACAAGCAAGTTACTTTAAATGCAACACTGTATGCAGGTCCAAAAGTTCAGTCTGAGCTAAAAGACGTTGCGGTAGGCCTTAACAAAACAGTTGATTATGGTCTGCTGTGGCCAATATCAAAGGTCTTGTTTGCTATCTTGGAAGGTGTGCATAAGGTTGTTGGTAACTGGGGTTGGTCAATTATTTTACTGACTATCTTAGTAAAAATTGCCTTAATGTGGTTCTCTAATAAGAGCTACTACTCGATGGCTAAAATGCGTGCCATTGCGCCAAGACTCAAAGTGCTTAAAGAAGAGCATGGCGATGATCGTATGAAAATGTCGCAAGAGATGATGGCGATATACAAAGAAGAAAAAGTCAATCCGATGGCGGGTTGTCTACCGATTTTGATGCAGATGCCGATTTTCTTAGCCTTATATTGGGTATTAGTAGAAAGTGTTGAGCTGCGTCATGCACCATGGATTTTGTGGATTCAAGATCTATCAGCGATGGACCCATGGTTTATCTTGCCGTTGCTAATGGGTGCGTCGATGTTTGTGCAGCAGCAGTTGAACCCGCAGCCAGCAGATCCGATGCAAGCAAAAGTCATGAAATTCTTGCCGATTATCTTTACTGCGTTTATGCTATTCTTCCCAGCAGGTTTGGTTTTATATTGGACAGTCAACAACTTGTTTAGTATGACTCAGCAATATATCGTCAATAAAAAAGTCGATGAAGAGCAAAAGCGTCGTACGGTAAAAGTGGTCGATTAACTAGCTCTTTTTCAGAAACACCAAAAACCATCGCGCAAGCGGTGGTTTTTTTATAGGTGGTGGACAAGTGGTAAATGTTATCCGCAGCTTATCAACATTATCCACAGCTTATAAATATTAAAACGAAAATATATCTGATGCGGCTACCTTTCAAAGTTTGCTTTGTCAGTATGAGTCCAGACGTCTATAATGGAGCTTTTAAATATTGAGAGTCATTGTGGATTCCTTAGAGACAGCATTAGCCGTACCTAATTCTTCTGAAAAGTCTAATACATCTGGATTGGCCACAATTGCTGCGATTGCAACGCCGCTCGGGCGAGGGGGTGTGGGTGTCATACGTCTATCAGGCAGCCGTGCTTACGATATGGCATGTGCTTTAACAGGTAAGTCTGCTTTTACGCCGCGAATGGCCAGCTTTTGTCGTTTTTATCAGGCTGATGGCACTGTTATTGATGAGGGATTGGTCTTGTTTTTCAAAGGTCCGCATTCATTCACAGGTGAAGATGTGATTGAGCTGCAAGGGCATGGTGGTGTCATTTTACAAAACCAATTGCTCGCGCGCGTATTTGAGCTAGGTGCCAAGCAAGCGAGTGCAGGAGAGTTCTCTTACCGTGCTTTTGATAACGATAAGTTGGACTTGGTGCAGGCAGAAGCAATTGCCGATGCGATTGATGCGACCAGTGCTGCCGCGGCCAGTAGTGCAATTCGCTCACTAAGCGGTGAGTTTTCACAGAAGATTAACCAGTTATTAGAACAACTCATTCATCTTCGTTTACATGTTGAAGCAGCGATTGATTTTCCTGATGAAGAGGATGTGGACTTTTTGTCTGATGGCGTCATACAAAGCAAGCTTGAGCAAACGCAAAATAAGATACAACAAGTTTTAGCAACGGCAAAGCAAGGTCAGCTTTTGCGCGATGGTATCCATGTCGTGCTAGCAGGTAGGCCAAACGCAGGTAAATCTAGCTTGCTCAACCGTCTTGCAGGACAAGAACGTGCTATCGTGACTGATGTCGCTGGTACTACACGTGATACGCTGCAAGAGACAGTTGTGTTAAATGGTTTGACGCTACATCTGACCGACACAGCAGGCCTACGTGAGACAGAAGATACTGTAGAGCGTATCGGAATTGAGCGTGCCCGTACTGCCATCACGCAGGCTGATATGCTATTGATGGTCTATGATGTGACTCGCGATGTTGAAGAAGAGAGCACACCGTTACAGCTTGCTGAACAGTTATTTGGTGAACTGCCAGAAGCTAAACGTTTACTAATTATCGCTAATAAGAGTGATTTATTGAGCGATAATAATAGAGAAGAAAGTGCTGCTAAGACTCAAGCTGAAATCAAGAATAGAGGTTATCAGCAAGTTAATGTTTCATGTGAAACAGGTGTTGGTATTGATAATTTGGTTGAAGCACTATGTGAGAAAGTAGGCTTTCATCCACCAGAAAATAGCTTAATCGCTCGTACCAGACATTTAGACGCGCTTAGACGGACAGCTAATTTCTTGGCAGAAGCCCATGAACAATTAACCGTATTCGAAGCAGGTGAGTTGGTTGCTGATAGCTTACGTCAGGGACAGCAGAGTTTGGGTGAAATTACAGGTGAGTTCAGCGCCGATGACTTATTAGGTAAGATATTTGGTAGCTTTTGTATTGGTAAATAAATGGTAAGTAGTCTTTGTTATTATCCAGTAAACCTAGCTAACTTAGAAACACTGCTCTTATTCTCAATCGTAAAATAAGGAAATGCTATGCACTGTCCGTACTGTAATGCGTCAGAGACCAAGGTTATTGACTCACGTCTTGCTGCGGAAGGGGCACAAGTGCGTCGACGCCGTTCGTGTAACAGCTGCCAAGAACGTTTTACGACTTTTGAGATGGTAGAAGTTGTCATGCCAAGGATTATCAAATCAAGCAACAAGATTGAACCTTACGATAATGAAAAGCTGCGCCGTTCTATTTTACTACCTTTACAAAAGCGTCCCATCACTATCGATGAGCAAGAGGCGATGATCAGTCGTATCGAAAAGCGTGTTAGGCAGATGGGCGAGCGAGAAATCAGTAGTAAGGTCTTGGGTGAAATCATCATGAGTGAACTCAAAACTTTGGATGATGTCGCCTATGTACGCTTTGCTAGCGTGTATCGCGACTTTCAAGATATCGATGCATTTCATCAGGAAATTGCCAATATTCGTCCAAATGAAAAATAAGCGAAGCAAGCTTTTAAGTAAGCCCTAGTTGATAAGTGAATCCTAATTATCAGTCAGCTTTCAAACCCTATTTTCTTATATAGAACTATCAATCATTTATTAAGCCTAGCCTTATGTCTATTCAAAGTCATGCTCAAGATGCTCAAGACCGCTACTTTATGATGCTTGCTATCGAACAAGCGAAGCGCGGTTTGTATACTACTAGACCTAATCCTGCAGTGGGCTGCGTTATTGTCCATGCAGAGCAAATTGTTGGTCAAGGGTTTCACCCGAAAGCCGGTGAGCCACATGCAGAAGTATTCGCGCTGAAAGAAGCTGGTACACAGGCAGCAGATGCAACTGCTTACGTTACATTAGAGCCATGTAGTCATACGGGACGTACACCGCCATGTGCATTGGCATTAGTTGCCGCGAATGTGAAGCGCGTTGTGATTGCAGGTCTAGATCCTAATCCGCAGGTTGCAGGTCGCGGTGTGAAACTATTAGAGCAAGCTGGCATTGAGGTAACAGTCGGTGTCCTGACAGAGCAAGCAGAGGCTCTAAACCGTGGTTTTCTAAAAGCTATGCGAACTCAGATGCCCTATGTACGATTGAAAATAGCAACCAGTCTAGACGGTCGTACAGCGATGGCATCTGGCGAATCTAAGTGGATTACCTCGACAGATGCTCGCGAAGATGTACAAAAACTGCGAGCAAAAAGTGGCGTGATTATCACAGGTAGTGAAACCGTAATAACTGATAACCCACAGCTCAATGTGCGCTCAAGACAATTGGATATGCCACCTGAGAAAATACCTAATCCTAAAATAGTCATACTTGATAGGCGCCAGCGTTTAAAGCACAGCCTACAATCTGATTATCAACTGTGTCGGCATCTAGATACTATCTATTGGCATGAAGATGATTTGCCGGCGTTGTTGGCTAAGTTAGTCAGTGAGCACCAGTGCTATGATGTGTTGGTGGAAGCAGGTGCTAGCGTTGCAGGTAGTTTTTTGAGTCAACAGTTGGTAGATGAGTTAATCGTGTATCAAGCACCTTGTTTACTTGGTGATGACGCTCGTCCAATGGTTGATTTCAATCCTATGTCCCTTGCTCAGCAGTTACGTTTTGATATAGAAAGTCATCAACAGCTTGGTCCAGACCTCAAATTAACTCTATTACCTTTATAAATATTCTTCGTATAAGCATATTGTCCACAAATTATAAAAAAAAGCTTAGAATATGGATAAATCAATTATTAACTTACGTGTTTCACATGGAACTGTGTATAACTTTGTTTCACATGAAACACAAAAGATGTTTATATCTCGATTATTTTAATAAATATTTATATAAATCAATACCTTAACAGTTTATTCATAAATAAATAGGTTTCATGTGAAATTTTTATTTGTTGTGGATAACTATGTATTTATAGCGGCTTCTAACTATATCTATATTGATTTATCCCTACTTATCCACAATCTATCCTATTAAAGGTCAAATCTATTGATGTTTCACTGTCAGTTATTTGAACAAGTTGTGATAAAGAATTGATAGATGATTTGATAAACTAAAATATTTGCCTATGAAGGCAATACAGTAATGAGACGAGGGTAATATGTTTACTGGAATTATAGAAAGCGTTGGAAAAGTTAAATCTATGCAGGCGACAGGCGGTGACATACGTTTAACAGTAGAGTCTGATGACTTAGATTTCAGTGATGTGAAGCTAGGCGATTCTATTGCATCAAATGGTATTTGTTTAACTGTGGTGGAGCTCGGAAGTAACTACTATTCTGTTGATGTCTCACGTGAAACTATTGCTAGAACAGCATTAGAAGGTTTAAAAGCAGGTCATACGGTCAATCTAGAAAAAGCCATGCTACCAACGACTCGTTTTGGTGGTCATATCGTCGCTGGTCATGTAGATGGCGTAGGGGTCGTTAGTAAATTACAACAAGATGCTCGTTCTATCTATATTGAGATTGAGATACCCCAGGATCTGGCGCACTATACAGCGACCAAAGGCTCTATTACAGTAGATGGTATTAGTCTGACGACCAATTTAGTGCGTGACAATATTGTTTCTCTAAATATCATTCCGCATACTGCTCAAGTGACGAATATCGCTAAGCATTGGTTAGTAGGTAATAAAGTTAATATTGAAGTAGATATCGTTGCCCGTTATTTAGAGCGTCTATTAAATAAATCTCAATCTGGCGGTATGAACGCGTCAAGCCCGCAAAGCCAAATCACAGAAGCATTTTTGGCCAATAATGGGTTTATGAAATAACAATTAAGCTTGCCAAAATATCATCCTCGCACCAAGTTTTCGACCCTATCGATATTACTTTGATTAAATGATATCGATAGGGTGTTTTTTATTTGCACTAGAGATTTATTGTATGAAACTCTGCAAAACAGATTCTAAGTCTTTTTTGCTAATGGGTTTGGATAAAAACTCGTCCATACCAACTTGCATACAAGCCTCGCGATCTTCTTCTGTATTATTTGCAGTTAGCGCCACAATCGGTATTTTATCACCTTGCGAGCGAATCACTTGTGTGGCTTGTAAGCCATCCATAACGGGCATTCGGCAGTCCATCAAAATCAAAGAAATCTCTTCACGTTGGCTTTTGAGTTTCTCAAGTGCTTGCTGTCCATCTTCTGCGACAATACTACGATAACCAAGCTTACTTAACATCTTACAGGCTATCTTTTGGTTAGTAGGACTGTCTTCTACAACCAAAATCAGTGGAGACAAGATTTCTTTCTTAGGTGTATCTTCTACAAAAGATAGACTGCTGTCATATTGATGTTTGACCAATATGTCTAGTGTTTTCCTTGCAAACAAGGTTAAGCGTAGCAGTTCAGACAGTAATAAACTTGCGTCCAAGGGTTTGGTCAAAAACCCATCATATTGGCCTAGTAAAGTAGAAGGGATATGCCTTTCAAGTTTCATGCTAAGTAATATCTTCGGTAGTGAAGGCGTAACGACTAGGTCGTTTAACACTTCTTGTTGATCGCTATACTTGTTGCTCGCATGAGCTAATGAGGTGATGAATTCGCTGTATTCATAATCTAATAACAAGACAGGAATGACGGTTTGCTCATCTTGTTTTAATTTATTTTTTAGCTGCTGTACAGTCGCTCTATCTAAAGTGCTGAAGATAGTCACAGATATCGTTAAGTACTCGCACAAACGTTGTAAATGTTCAGCAACTAGAGGCTGATTGATGACAGCGATAAGGTGAATATGGGGCAGCTGCGAACAACGATGATATACCGATTGATAAGTGGTCTGAGGATAAGGAAGGTAGAGGCTAAATATCGTCTCTTTATCCACCGTATTACTTAGTTCGATAAAACCGCCGAGTAACTGAGCAAAGCTATTGGCATCACTCAAGCCAATATTACTGTCTTCAACTAAGTTATGATTGCTTTGATTCAAGATATTGACTAATTGATTTTTTCTCTCAGGAGTAATAGTTGCTCCAGTGTCTTTTACGCTAAACCGAATCCAATAAGATGTCTGCGTAGGCATTGTCGTGTCATTGTTAGGAGTTAAAGGCTGATTACTTATTCGCGTTACTTTATCTTCAGGTACACGATCAACAGTGAGCGCGACATAGCCTGATGTTGTAAAACTAATAGCGTTTTTCAATAGGTTTAATAGGATATGGTGCAGTCGAATGTAATCAGTTTCGATGTAACGAGGACAGTCCGGCGCAAAGAAATAAATCAATTCTAACCCTTGTTGTCTTATTTCTTGTGTGACTAAATTGCTAACTTCTTTGCTTACCTTATAAATATCAACCGTTTCGATACTTAGACGTGTTTTTCGGACTTCAACTTCCTCTGTTGCTAGCGTCTCATTGAGCACAGTCAACATGCTTTGACTGGTTGTAATCAATGTATTTAGAGTTTTTTTGCCTTGAGCCGTCAATGTTGAAGGGTCGATGGGTTCCAACGAATCAATTATTTTCTCTAGTGGTAACCTTAACTTACGACCTATAAATGCTTGGGCTTCGTTTGATTCATCAATTTGTAATTGCAGTTGTTGGTTGTGCAGCTGTAGTTGTTGAGATTGATGGAAAATTTCATCAACATTATTAAAAATCACAGTAAAACCGTGAACTTGCCCATGTTCGCCAAACCATGGTGTTACGTGTAGTTGGTAGGCTTGTTTGTTTTCCAAGCCATAAACTATGAGTGTGCGAGTAACGCGTAAACTTGAGATGGTTTTTAACAGTATTTGAGTGGCCTCGTCTTTCCCTTCAACGAAATCAGTCAGCTCATAGCTCTGTTCACTTTGTGTAGGAGGGGTAAATACTTGCTCAAAACGCTGATTATAGAAACTAATTTGACCATGTCGTATACTCATCAACATCGGTAAGGGTGCCTGATCAACCAGACGTTCTAACCGATGAGTCAATGTTTTTATACGCCGATAGTCATTATGTAGTTGGTAGCTGACGCGACTTAGCGCATGACCTAACAGCATGAACTCGGTAGTAGATTTCTTTTGTAGAAAAGGCGGCGGCGTATAAGATTCTTTTGCGCGGCTACTCAAATTATCGGTATAAACCAGTAATTGCTCCCAGTTAGTACGGCGATTGAGCATATAGAGCAATGCCATGAAAAATAGTACGATGGCGACCATTAAAGGAAGCCAATAACGGTAAGATATCCAGTCGACAATAAAAGGTTCATGGCGTAATACGATATAAATCTGATGTCCGCTTTTTAGATTAATGATTCCTGTTAGTTCATTACTATTGACAGTATAAGAGCTATGGTCGCTGCTGCTAGAAGCTGATGTACCGATGGTAGGGAACGCAACGGTAGAAAAAGCAGATTCATTAGGACGAGTATTATGATGAATATAGGTCTGTCCAGAAGGCATCATCAAAATCAGCTGATAACTAAGGTGATCAAAAGTAGGTTGTTCTAAGATTTTTTTTATTTCACTATCTACAGGCGCTGCATGCTCAATAATACTGTGCTGTAAAGAATAAAAAGTATCTATGCTATGTTGCTCACTATGTTTTTTCATCCCATCAAACAGTGTGACATAGTACAGCAGTAACATAACCGTGAGAGACAAGGTATAAAAAATCAATAAGCGCTGTAAGGACTGAAACTGTTGCATGAAAGCGTGGCCCTATCTCGACACGAAAAAATATAATGAAATAAAAACGAAGTTTCTACATACAGTAGATGAATTATACGACAGTTGAATTGTCTAAAATATTTAGTGCTACCTTCTATTTATAGCAGAATAACGGCTTACTGTTTACAGAGAGTGGTTATTAACACCAAATTGTTTTGTAAAAGATATAAATAGAACGTTCGATGCCCTTGATATTATAAAGGCAAATAATGTCATTGGTTATCATGAAGTGAGGTCATTACAATCATGGCACTGCGCCGTAAACTCACCTATAATGAACAAATAAACCTTATATAATGCATGATTATGACTACAACAGCTCCTACCTTTGATACATCCAACTCGCTTACTGACAATGATAACCCAACTACTAACCGATTAAGGGTAGTATTTGCGGGTACGCCTGAATTTGCTGCTATTAGCCTTGAGTCATTAATTAAGCAGCAAGAAGCGCTGAATATAGAGATAGTCGCTGTTTACACGCAGCCTGATCGTAAAGCAGGTCGTGGTCAAAAACTGTCAGCCTCCGCGGTAAAAGAAGTTGCATTGGCAAATGATATCGCTGTCGAGCAACCAGTCACTTTTAAAAAGTCTAGTGCAGAAGGTCTAGCTGCTAGGCAAGCTCTGCGCACTTATCAACCAGATGTGATGATTGTTGCCGCTTACGGGTTGATCCTACCTATCGGTGTATTAGAGACGCCTACTCATGGTTGTTTGAATATTCACGCTTCACTGTTGCCACGCTGGCGTGGTGCTGCACCTATCCATCGTGCACTCTTGGCCGGAGATGATGAGACCGGCATTACCATTATGCAGATGGACAAAGGTCTTGATACGGGTAGTATGCTTTATAAAGTCAGCGAAAGTATTGCCTCTGATGATACCGCTGCTAGCCTACATGATAAGATGGCTGCACTTGGCGCGACAGCCATTAGTACGGTGCTAAAAGACTTAGCTGCTTATCAAGCGCAAGCTATCGCTCAAGATGGTAGTCAAGCCAACTATGCTGAAAAGCTGGTCAAAACCGAAGGCGAAGTTGATTGGTCGCAGCCTGCTGCCGCTATTGAACGCCAAATTCGTGGGCTGACACCATGGCCAGGTGCTTATACTTTCCTAGCAGGGCAGCGCGTTAAAATACTGGCTAGCTTACCTGTAAATACATCGCAGCAAACGAATAAACCTGCTGGAACTGTTATCAGTGTCGGACGAAAAGCGATCTTAGTCGCTTGTGGTAAAGAGAGTGATGCTGAATCATCAGCCACCACTTTAACCATTACTCATTTACAGTTTGCGGGTGGTAAGCCGATGACTGCTGAACAAGTTTGCCATGGCAACCAATTAAATGACGGCGATCAATTTACGTCAGAAACAAAATAACGTTACTTATATTTAACCTACTTGCACAAGACGCTATGGATCATACGTCAAGGAAATGAAATTTAATGAGACAAAACAGTACTGCGCCTAGAAACAATAAGCTCAAACCATCAAGCAATCTTATTATGAATGGCAGCGTACGCGTGCGTGTGATTCGTACCTTACTGGCTATTCAAAATGGTCAGTCGCTCTCAAGCGTCCTTGATCCATTGTTGAATAGTCTACATGATGGTGACAAAGGCTTTGCTCATGCGTTACTGCTCACGACATTGCGCCAATGGCACGCGCTGGCACGTTTGCTCGATAGCTTAGCAGACAATCCTATCGACGAGATTGAGGTGCGTACCACCATTCAAGTAGGCTTAGTACAGTTGCTTTACTTAGAAGTGGCTGACCATGCTGCAATTCATGAAACCGTTGAGGCTGCAAAAGAGATTGAGTTCGCTCACTCGACTGGTTTGGTGAATGCTATTTTGCGTAAGGTCGCTAAGAATCCAAGCAAATTCCGTAAGAAGTGCGATAAAAAACATAGTCTACCAAATTGGCTTGCTTACCAGCTTAAGCAAGATTGGAGCGAGCAGTATGATGAGCTGACACAAGGCTTACGCCAACCAGCACCGATGTTTTTACGAGTGAATTCGGCGGTTACTTCGGTAGAGGATTATCAGCATGCATTGGATGGCGCAGAAATTGATGCAGATATCGTCGAGCTAACGACTGGTTTTAATGTAGCAAACTCATCAGAGTCTGCCACTTCTACCACGCTATCAACCAAAGGTCTTAGACTACATCAAAGCACTGCCGTTAACGCTTTGCCTGATTTCGCCTTAGGAACGGCTAGCGTACAAGACATGCATGCTCAGCTCGCTGCACCAATTATTAATCAAGCATTGATGGCTAAACTTAGCGCTGAAAAATCTGATACGGAAAATACGAATAATGAGATACATATTCTAGATGCTTGTGCAGCACCTGGTGGTAAATTGGCTCACTGGTTAGAGCTTATAAGCGCTAATGATGAATCATCGTTGTTTCACGTGAAACAAGACAATAATGAGATATCATCTGAAACGTCACCTGCGATTACTGATATCAAGGTAACGGCTATCGATAACGAAGCACCACGTATCGAGCGTATTCGTGAGAATTTACAGCGCCTAAATCTGAGTCAGCATGATTTGCAGCAAGCAGATAACAGCATTGGATTGAACATTGTCTGTGCAGATGCGACCAGATGGCAGCATGGCAAGAATAAAAAAGCAGCGACAAATGAATCAGTATTTGATGCGATATTATTGGACTCTCCTTGTACCGCGACTGGCGTGATTCGTCGTCATCCTGATATCAGTATCTTGCGTACCGAAGAAGACATCGAGCAAACGGCGCTGCTACAAGCAGACATCTTGCATAATCTATGGCCACAACTCAAAGCTGGTGGTTATCTGCTGTACGTGACATGTTCTATCTTAAAGCAAGAGAACGTCGAGCAAATGCAGGACTTCATCACTCATCATAATGATGCGGTAGCGATTGAGTTTACCGAAGATTGTAGTTGGGGTATCGAACAAGCGATTGGTCGTCAGTGCTTACCGATTGATAGCGTGAATGGTGATGGCTTCTATTATGCGCTGTTGATGAAGAGTTAAAGTAATGACTACTCAAGCTAAAAAAGTATTGGGTGATTTGCGGCAGTCATACTTAATGTTAGAAAATGAAACGAATTATGAGAGTTTTAGAGTACTATGGGTTGCTGCTATTACTCTAGCGAGAGCAATTGGACATATATTAGATAAAGTTGACTCTCTACAATCTGAACTAATGAAAATAACTGTCAGTAATAAATGGAAAAGTCTTAAAGAAAACAAAGAAGCAGCAGCTAATAAAATATTCTTTGAGTTCATTGAAGATGAAAGGAATAAAATTCTAAAAGAATATGAGTTTGGACTACTGTCTTCCCCTATTGATTTATTTGTTGTAGATACTGACTCTATTCCTAGTAAATTTACGTTGGGTGATGGGATTTATATACCTTTACAAAATGGATTTTATGTTGGGACTGATTGTAGAGACGTTCTAGCTGAAGCTATTCAGTGGTGGGAAGAGTACATAAACGAGATAGATGTAGAAATAAAATAAATTTACTATTCAGTAGCTAGAAAAATTGACAGGACAATCTAATGAAATATATCAGTACCCGTGGTCAGACAGCGCCGATGGATTTTAGTGATGTGCTTTTGATGGGTCTTGCCCCAGACGGTGGTTTGATGTTGCCTGAGCATTATCCAAATATCGATAGTGCAACCCTTGATGAATGGCGTACGCTCAGCTATCCGCAGCTTGCGATGGCGATTATGCAGTGTTTTGCCACTGATATTCCTACGGCTGATTTGCAAGATCTTATCGAGCGCACTTATACCGCTGAGGTGTTTGGTTCTGAAGAGATTGTTCCTGTCCGCAAGCTCGAAGACAATTTGTATATTCTAGGATTATCAAACGGTCCGACATTGGCATTTAAAGACGTTGCCATGCAGTTTTTGGGCAATGCCTTTGAGTATGTGCTTAAGAAAAAAGACGCGCGTATTACGATCATTGGTGCAACCAGTGGTGACACGGGTAGTGCAGCAGAGTATGCATTGCGCGGCAAAGAAAATATCGAAGTCTTTATGCTGTCACCTCATGGCAAAATGAGTGAATTCCAGCGTGCGCAGATGTATAGCTTGACCGATGATAATATTCATAATATTGCTATCGATGGTATGTTTGATGATTGCCAAGACATCGTTAAAGCGCTACAGCAAGATGCTGAGTTTAAGGCCGCTTATAACCTAGGCACGGTAAACTCTATCAACTGGGGTCGTATCCTAGCGCAGATTGTTTATTACTTTAAAGCTTACTTTGCGGTCACGACGAGCAACGATGAAAAAGTCAGCTTTAGCGTACCATCAGGTAATTTCGGTAATATTTGTGCCGGTCATATCGCTCGTGAAATGGGACTGCCAATTGACCGTCTGATTGTTGCAACCAATGAAAACGACGTTTTAAATGACTTCTTCAATCAAGGCGCTTATCAGCCGCGTCCGACTGAAAAAACCTATGTAACCTCTAGTCCGTCGATGGATATTTCAAAAGCCTCTAACTTTGAGCGTTTTGTTTATTTGCTATTAGAAAAAGACAGCGTACGCGTTCATGAGTTATTTGAAGGGGTGAAATCTGGTCAAGGTTTCGATTTATCTGAGCTAATGGAAGCAGTTAATAATCGCTATGGCTTTGCTGCTGGTAAATCTACTCATAGCGACCGCTTGCAGACTATCAAAGCGCTTTATGAGCAGCATGGTGAATTGGTTGACCCACATACCGCAGACGGAATTAAAGTCGCCAAAGAGCTACAGCTAGATGGCGAAATCATCGTTTGTGCAGAGACAGCATTACCCGTTAAGTTTGCGGACACTATTGTTGAGGCTATTGGTCAGATAGATATCGCTCGCCCAGCACATACTGAAGGGTTAGAAGATTTATCACAGCACGTAGTGGTACTGGAAAACAAGGCTGAACTGGTTGCTGAACAAATTCGCCAACATGTCGCACCGAATTCTGCTTAAGTAACTACGGTCTTTAGGCTTCTTATCAACAAGGAAAAGTATCCGTGTAAAAGTTACACCATTGTAATAAAGTGTTTATGATTGTGTTATGGTAGATATAATTGTAATATTAGAAACGGCGTCAGCAAGTCATCATCGTGCTAGGCGCTTTTTTAGGAATTATTCTAGCCAATTACACTGAACAGTTACCCTGTAATTTTCATAAGAATTTTATTAATAAGTTACTGATATAGTTAAATTTTTATTAATTTAAAGTGTTTTTACAGTGATAAGTTAAGTACGGTTCTTTATGATAAGCACAGTGGTACATATTGTGGATATAACGATGAAGATGAGCTTAAAAAAGATAGCAAAAGCACTGTTAATTACGACGTTTAGTAGTGCCATGTTGATGACCACAGCCCACGCAAACAATCCACCACCTACTATCAAGGCAGACGCACCCAATCGTTATATCGTGAAAAAAGGCGATACATTATGGGATATCTCAGGTCGTTATCTAGATAGCCCTTGGCGTTGGAAAGAAATTTGGGCCACTAATAAACAAATTAAAAATCCAAACCTTATTTACCCTAATGATGTTCTCATCCTTTGTGTGATTCAAGGTAAAACGCTAATTGGTGTTGATACAGGTGAAGGTTGTGCTGGCGTTGAAAAGCAGCTTACTGGGAATGTAAGTACAAGTACTGTGGCTCTTACCTCGACGGCTAACAGTGTTCCTCCTATTCCATTATCTGCTATTCAGCATTGGCTTGATAAAACACTTATCGTTAATCCTCAAGACTTTAATACCACGCCTTATATTTTGGCTTCTAAAAACCGTAACTTGATTACTGCGAGCGGTGATAAAGTCTATGCTAAAGGCGTACCGCTTATCGTGGGTCAGCGTTACGGAGTCTACCGTGAGGGTGAGCTATATGTAGACCCCAAAACGCAAGAAGTGATGGGTTTAGAAGTTACTCAGGTAGCGACTGGTCTTGTTACTTCTACAGAAAGTAATGGTGTGACTAGCTTGCAGCTTATTGATAGTTATGGCAAAGAAGTACGTGAAGGGGATCGCGTATTCGTAGAGTTAGATAACGCTATTCCTCCTGTCTTTTATCCAACGCCTGCAAGTGTTAGTCGCGGCGGTATGATCGTACGTGTGATGGACTCTATCAGCTCGGCTGCGAAGGGGAGTGTGGTCGCCATCAATTTGGGTAGCTTACAAGGTGCTAAGCCGGGTGATGTGCTGACGGTTTATCAAAAAGGGCCTTTGGTACGTGATACTAAGGACAATGACACACCGGTACGTCTACCAAACGAGCCAAGTGGTATGGTGATGGTTTTTAATACCTTTGACCACATCAGCTATGCTTATGTACTTGATTCTGAGTTACCACTTAATATTGGCGATCAGTTATTACCACCTCCTTATTTATAAATAGCTATAAGGTTTTATTAAGCAATATATTAAACTAAATACTAATCTAAGCTTGCCTATACGAGACAGATGACAATGACGGCAGTCACCTCTTCTTTATCCGACGATCAGCGCGCTATCTTAGCGCTGTGGTACGAGGTGAATGCGTCATTATCTGCTTATCACAAATTGATCACTTCTTTCGGTTATCCGCAGCTTGCTTGGCAAGCTAAAGTAGAGGCATGGAAGCAGCTCGGTATTCACCACACCCATCTCAAACGTCATGAGCAGCCAGAGCAAACACTTGCCAATATCGATAAGATTCAGCAAGCATTGATAGATGGGCGCTATGGTCTGCTATTCGCTGATGACGCCGATTATCCTGCCCAACTTTCACAAATCTACGACCCACCGCCCTTATTATTTTATCGTGGGGATAGCGCGCGCCTACATCAAGCACAAATAGCTATAGTAGGTAGCCGCAAACCCACCGCGCATGCGCAAAAAATAACGTTTGATATGGCGCAGTACTTAGCGCAAGCAGGTTATATCATTACTAGCGGTCTAGCTATGGGTGTAGATAAACGCGCACATTTAGGTGCATTAGCACAGGCAGACCCTGACTATCAGGGACGGACGGTTGGTGTGATGGGTACGGGGATCGATGTAAACTATCCCAATCACCGGGATCAGTTATTTATTCAAATTGTTGAGCAAGGTGGCTGCATTATTAGTGAGCTACTACCACACACTCAGCCGCATAAACATACTTTTCCGCGTCGCAATCGTTTGGTAGCTGGGCTGAGTCTCGCGACCATCGTAACGGAAGCGACAATCAAAAGCGGCTCGCTTATCACAGCACGTCTCACGTCTGAACAAGGTAAACAGGTCTTTGCCATTCCCAGTCATATTGACAATAGCAATGCAGAAGGTTGCCATCATTTAATACGTGAAGGTGCGACCTTGGTTTATCATCCTCAGCAAGTACTAGAAGACGTCAACGGTCAGCTTGACTATGATAAAGGCGCTTATAGAACAGCGAACGCTACCAATTCTATTAGTAATCACTCTAATATTAATCAGACTTCCGATGCGTTTGATATAGAGAAAAAAGCAATCAAATCTACTAGCCAGCAACCATCCTCTGATATAAAGCCTGCGCGCAGCACAGTCATTGTGCCTGAGAATTTAGCTGCAATTTATGAGCAGCTTGACTGGCATGGGCAAGATTTAGATGCGCTTATTAGTGCAACCAAGCTTGCACCGCCGCAGTTGATTGGTCAGCTAATGGAGCTTGAGTTAATGGGTCTTATCAGCGAACAAGGTGGACGATATTTACGCATTTAAAATATTGCAAATATTCCTTATTGGACACTGGCATAGATAGCCCTTAGTTATAGACTCTCCTAGACAATATCTTTCTTGTGGTATTATTAGAATTTACTTCTACGAACCATTTAAGTCATGAGCCAACCTACACCTCTTATTACTAATTCTGCCATCCAAGCTGCTAAGTGGCTAAAAGAAGGACAACTGCTCGCGTACCCCACAGAAAGCGTTTGGGGTATTGGTTGCGACCCTTATGACCAAGCAGCTGTTCAGCGTATTTTGGATATCAAACAACGTCCACAAGCCAAAGGCATGATAGTCGTCACTGATAGTGTGTCTCGCTTAGCCCCTTTACTAGCATCCTTAGATGATGTTCAGCGCCAGCAGGTTATTGATAGTTGGCAGACAGACGATAGTAGAGATGAACAGCACAATCGCCAAGCACATACTTGGTTGTTACCGATTCCTCAGCCGCTTGCGAGCACTGTGCCCACTTGGATTACCGGTCAGCATGAGACTATTGCTGTTCGAGTTATCTCGCATCCTACAGTTCGTCAGCTTTGCCAACAGATGGTCAGTGAAGAGAATCCATTTGGTCTATTGGTTTCTACAAGCTGCAACCCATCAGGGCAAACGCCTGCTAGCACTTTTGAAGCCGCCTATGCTTATTTTGATGAGCAAATTGGTTATTTGCAGGGCGATACTTTAGGTTATACCTTACCTAGCCAGATTCGTGACGCAACAACAGGTTTCGTCGTTCGATAGCGTTGTCTATACAAACTCTTAAACTTCTCAGAAGCGATTGCTTGCAATGCAAAGTGATAGGTGTCGCTGTGCCTTATCTAATTGAGCATTTATAAATTAACCATTTGCTAGCTTGCCTATTTGCTCACCTTCCTTTACCAAAAGTATGTAAAAGTCGTTTTGATAAAAACCACAAAAAAGCAGACGATGGTCATAACGGTCTGGTTTTTATTGAACGATAAGTACTTCAACAATAAGCAACTTAACGATAAGTCATAGTGGCGATATTTGAGGCATATGGGGAGTAGGGCATGAAGGTTTTGATTAGTGGCGGTTCAGGGTTTTTGGGAAGTGCGTTTAGTCGAGAGCTAATGGCACGGTCTCGCGCGCAAAATAAAGACGTAACGATTACTTGGCTAACTCGTAATAGTAGTCAAACACACCCCGATGATATCAATATGATGACTTATGACGAGCTTGTGATGTCTGATATGAGCTTTGATGTCATACTGAATTTAGCAGGTGCGGGGATTGCTGACTCTCGTTGGAGCGATGAGCGCAAAGAACAGTTAATGGCGAGCCGTATCAAACCTACTCAGTCGATACTGGGTTTTATCGCACGTGCTAGCACAAAGCCTAAGTTACTGGTGAGCGGATCAGCAATCGGTTGGTATGGTACGCAAGGCGATAAGCCACTGACTGAAAACAGCGATTATGAGACAGATTTTGCTCATACACTATGTGATGAATGGGAGCAATTAGCGCTTAAAGCGACCGAACACGATGTTCCTGTGGCTATCGTCAGAACAGGTGTGGTTATTCATCCTGAGGGCGGAATGGTGGCTAAACTGTTGCTACCATTCAAACTTGGTGTCGGTGGACAGTTGGGTGATGGACAACAAATCATGAGCTGGATTAGCCGTGAAGATTGGGTTAGTGCGGTCATCTTTATTATCGAGCAGCAACTTAAACTTACTAGCGACTCAGATGTCAATCACCCCAATAGCTTAGCTCAAGATAGTACACCTATTAATGACAGCACTATCAAATCTGCAAGCGGTACCGCAAATGATACAAATGCAGTCGTATATAACCTTACTGCTCCGAATCCTGTGACCAATCATACTTTTACCAAAGCACTTGGCTCATGGCTACATCGCCCCACCTTTTTTACTTTACCAGAGTTTTTGCTTAAGCTGATGTTTGGCGAAATGTCGACCTTACTTATCGATGGTCAAAAAGTGCTGCCACAAGCGCTATTAGACGCAGGTTATTCGTTTAAACACTCGACACTGCAGCAAGCATTAGAAAACCAAAAATAGTTATATGGGTGTTGTTTCATGTGAAACATTAGAGCTTATTTTCTGATAATCACTTACTGAACTGTATTTATATCTAAGGGCGGTCCATGCGTTACGCATTTTTCTTTACCATCTTTCTACTATTACAATTGTTTAGCTTAGGTACAGTATTGAGCATACAGTGGTGGCTTCAGCCTTGGATAACGCCAACATTACAAACAGTGATATGGGTCAGTGTATTTATTATTACTAATGGTCTATTAGTATTGAGCGTAAAGAGAGCATTTGCTAACAGTTATCGCTGGGTTAGTGGGTGGATGCTGATCATGCATTTTATGATACTGACAGCGTTGGCAGTGAGTCTACTCTACGGAGGGTATTTACTAATAATTTCTTTATCAGGCACTACGTTGCACCAATCGAATGAGATGACTATAGGGCTAAGAGTACTAGCGCTATTCCTATTTATAGGATTATTTATTTATTCGCTATATAATGCCTATGCTCCTGTTATACGCAAGCTGTCTATTAAGATAGATAAACCTTTAACCAAGCCGCTACACATTGCAGTTGCTAGTGACTTGCATATAGGGCGATTATTTGGTGTGAGAGCCATAGATAGATTGCAGCAACTTATGATTCGCTCTGGTGTAGATATGCTGCTGATGCCAGGGGATATTATGGATGATAATACAGATGCCTTTAATGAATATCATATGGAGCGAAACTTAGCAGAACTGTGCCGTAGTCTGCCACGTGGTGTCTATGCGACATTGGGTAATCATGATTTGTATGGTCATGAGCGACCTATTAGCGAAGCGCTGCAAAATGCAGGTATACAATTGTTAAACGATGAGGTGCTCTGTATCGAGCATGAGGGTCAACCAGTATGGTTAGTTGGACGTTTTGA
Source organism: Psychrobacter nivimaris (assembly GCF_043419765.1). Classification (NCBI taxonomy): domain Bacteria; kingdom Pseudomonadati; phylum Pseudomonadota; class Gammaproteobacteria; order Moraxellales; family Moraxellaceae; genus Psychrobacter; species Psychrobacter nivimaris. Next base: position 597,679 of record NZ_JBHOFX010000003.1, read on the forward strand.
TAATCATAAACGTCAACGTGTAGCAACTACCAATCTACTTGCGCAAGTAGATACGTCGCAGCCAGTGATATTGTTAGACCATAGACCGAGTGATATAGCTAATCACAGTCAATTACCTATAGATTTACAAGTCTCGGGACATACCCACAACGGTCAAGTATTTCCCGCTAATTTTATCGTAAATGCTATTAATCGATTAGGCTATGGCTATGAGCAGATTGGTAAAGGACACTTCGTCGTGTCCTCTGGTTATGGTTTTTGGGGAATTCCCTTTCGATTGGGATCGCGCTCAGAGATTTGGTTAATTACACTATCTGGTAATACAAATTAGTTATAGAAACCGATAATTAGCTAGCAAGCGGTCTATGCAGCTAACCGCGATTGTGTACTGATGATCTCACGTACAAAGCTGCTAAACCCATGAATGATATTGTTTGTCTCTTGTCCAAGACCTTGGTGAACACTCATAAAGTGAATAAAGCCATGCGGTGCACCAAGCACAGTATACGTCTCTACAGCAACGCCGTAACCTTTCAGCTGCTTTGCATAAGCAAATGCCTCGTCACGCAATACATCGAGCTCAGAAGCCACAATGTAAGTTGGGCAAACTTTACTATTATCACCGAGCATAGGTGAGTTCAGTATATGCAATCGGGGCAGCGGACTATTTTCCAAGCAAGCAGCATCAAATACTGCTACATCAGCATGATCTAATAGTAGACCCTCACCATATAGCTCCCAACTAGGATAATCTGTTTCAATATCAGTAACTGGATACAAAGGCATCTGCGCTAGAGGTTCGGGTAGTTTTTCTAATAGATTAAACGTTTTCTGACCATCTATCCCTAGGTCTGCCCATGCGCTTTTGCTCGGTGCGGTCAGCTGCTGCGCGATTAAAGTTGATAAACCACCACCTGCGCTATCACCTGCTAAAACGATACGAGAAGGTAATGCGCCCAATATGTGACAGTGCTCAACCAACCAATCATACGCAGTGATACAGTCTTTTAATGCTGCTGGAGCAGGGCATTCAGGCGCTAAGCGATAATCGACACTAACCACAGACCAGCCAGTCTGCTCACATACCGCATGACAGAACTCATGATGTGTATCGACATCACCAATGCAGAACCCACCACCATGAAAAAACAGCATGACTGTTTCATCAGGATTATGGATACGTTTTCTTCTAAAACCAGATTTTTTGCCGCCTGCTTTATAGCAACGAACAGTCATGTCGCCATTATCCGCATTGGCAATCGTTTCATCTTTCCAGCTAATAGGTGAATCACTTTTTTTAGTGAAGGGCTTTATATTGCTTAGCATAGTCGTATTGGCTTGTTGCCATACTCTAGGTGATTGCATGGCTACCGCATCAGCAGTAAATCTCTCACGCAATTCGGGCATTGGGGTTAATTCTAACGGCGTTTTGAGGTAGCTATTTACTGCAAGGATGAGACGCAGGTGAGCGTTTGCATGTAGGTATTGTTTTGAATTAGGGCCTTTAAGGTAACCAATTACCCCTTCTAAAATAGGGTCTGGTAAGTAGCCCAGACTTTTCATTGCATAGTGCAATGTATGCGGCTGATAGTTTGCCACAGGGTTATAAGCGAGTATTTTTTCTTTAACGCTCAGACGTTTTTCTAATGAGTCATACGTTTGTGCATCTTGGTTCGATGACTCTCTTGACGCTGGATTTTCTTTTGACGCTAAGTGCAATGTCATCAATGCTTTATTAAGCAAAGTATTGATAGATAAATTTTTTGAATTAGACATAACAGCTCTCATAAATGATTTTCAGCGTGCATTTGAATGTAGGCGATAATATTTATAGCAATGATAAAATAGCTAGCAGAATAATAGAGTATCGTTTGGTAATAGCTTGATTAATAAGCGTAAAGCAATTGGAATAAATAGCGGTTTTTTGTTCTTTTTGTGAGCAAATATTGAGATTTATTGACATGGGACAAAAATGTTTGACGCATCGTATTAATGACACTTCACGAATATTTGTCATAAATGGTAAAAATTCCTTTGCTCTAGGCTTGAAATTTGTCCTCATCACCTTTATCAAGCAGCTATTGAAGCGTATTAAAAAAACAATGAGTCAGAAACATCGAGCATTTAATAAAGGCATAGTAGGGCTAGTAATTATTCGGTCTACTGTGCCGTCTCTTAATCTTCATTATTGAAATTCCAAGGAGCTATCATGAGCGAGCAAAACCCGAACCACGAAAATCTTGACCAAAATGTGGCACATGAGAATATTGATCACAATGACAGTATCTTAGAAGAAACCATGAAAGAGTTTGATCCACAGAATAATTCAGGTGAAGAAACGACTATCGAAAACGAAATCAACCTTGATACTTTCAAAGCACGTATTGCTGAGCTAGAAGGCGAAGTAAAACAAGCCAAAGAAGGTACTGCCCGCGCTAATGCTGAAGCTTATAATGCGCAAAAACGCATGGAGCAAGAAGCGGATAAGAGCAAAAAATTCGCACTACAGAAATTTGCTAAAGAATTGTTAGACATCGTTGACAATTTAGAGCGCGCTATCGAAAATGCCGATGCCAATGATCCAGTCGCTGAGGGTGTGCAATTAACGCACAAAGCATTGGTTGCAGTATTGACCAAAAACGGCGTAGAAGTGGTCGATCCACAAGGCGAAAAATTCAACGCTGACTTCCATGAAGCAGTGGGTATTGACCCAGAAGCAGCGGCAGATACAGTGGGTACGGTCTTACAAAAAGGCTATAGCCTAAACGGTCGTCTATTGCGTCCGGCCATGGTTCGTGTTGGTCAGTAATATTTTTAGGGCTAAACCCTACTAATATGAAGGTTTTTCACAAAAAATGACATGAAACACAGTTTTTGCGTGATTATCACCTTGAAAAATACAACGGGTAAACCGATATATAGCAACAAGTGACCGACTACGGTCTGGATAAATAAGTATTTATAGTTCAAAACAAATTAGGAGCAATTGATTATGGGTAAAGTAATTGGTATTGATTTAGGTACTACTAACTCGTGTGTAGCAGTAATGGAAGGTGACAAAGTTAAAGTCATCGAAAATGCTGAAGGTACTCGTACAACACCATCAATCGTCGCTTATAAAGATGACGAAACGCTTGTTGGTCAGTCAGCTAAGCGTCAAGCAGTAACCAACCCAAGCAACACTTTGTTTGCGATTAAGCGTTTGATCGGTCGTCGTTTTGATGACAAAGTCGTACAAAAAGATATCGGGATGGTTCCTTACAAAATCGCTAAAGCAGACAACGGCGATGCATGGGTAGAAATCAATGGTAAAAAGCTTGCGCCACCACAGGTTTCTGCTGAAATCTTGAAAAAAATGAAAAAAACAGCAGAAGATTATCTTGGTGAGAGCGTGACTGAAGCAGTTGTAACTGTACCTGCTTATTTTAATGACTCACAGCGTCAAGCAACTAAAGATGCGGGCAAAATCGCTGGTCTTGATGTAAAACGTATCATCAATGAGCCAACTGCTGCTGCACTTGCTTATGGTATGGACAAGAAGCAAGGCGATAGCACTGTTGCTGTATATGACTTAGGTGGTGGTACTTTCGATATCTCAATCATCGAAATCGCAGACGTAGACGGTGAGCAACAGTTCGAAGTACTAGCGACCAACGGTGATACTTTCCTAGGTGGTGAAGACTTTGACTCAGCATTGATTGACTTCTTAGTTGCTGAATTCAAAAAAGAGCAAGACGTTAACCTAAAAGGTGACTCTCTTGCGATGCAGCGTCTAAAAGAAGCGGCTGAGAAAGCGAAGATTGAGCTATCAAGTGCACAAAGCACTGAAGTAAACTTGCCATATATTACTGCTGATAGCAGTGGTCCTAAGCATTTGGTTGTAACTATCAGCCGCTCGAAACTAGAGAGCCTAACTGAAGAATTAGTACAACGTACAATGGGTCCTTGTAAGACTGCACTTGAAGATGCTGGCCTAAAAATTGGCGACATCAACGATGTAATCTTGGTCGGTGGTCAGACTCGTATGCCACTAGTACAGCAAAAAGTACAAGACTTCTTCGGTCAAGAGCCACGTAAAGACGTGAACCCTGATGAAGCAGTTGCAGCTGGTGCAGCGATTCAAGGTGCCGTATTGTCTGGTGACAAAACTGACGTATTGCTACTTGATGTAACGCCATTGACCCTAGGTATCGAAACGATGGGCGGTGTTATGACACCAGTTATCGAGAAAAACACCATGATTCCTACTAAGAAATCACAGGTATTCTCAACGGCTGAAGACAATCAGCCAGCTGTAACGATTCAGGTATATCAAGGTGAGCGTAAAATCGCTAATCAAAACAAAATGCTTGGTCGTTTTGACTTGACGGATATTCCACCAGCACCACGTGGCCTACCGCAAATCGAAGTGTCTTTCGACATCAATGCTGATGGTATCATGAACATCTCTGCAACGGATAAAGGTACTGGTAAAGCGCAAAGTATCCAAATCAAAGCGGATTCTGGTTTGTCGGACGAAGAAGTCGAACAAATGGTTCGCGATGCAGAAGCCAATGCTGCTGAAGATGAGAAGTTCGCTAACTTAGCGCAAGTTCGTAACGAAGCAGATGGTCGTATTCATGCCGTACAAAAGGCGCTAAAAGAAGCAGAAGATAAAGTCACTGATGAAGAAAAATCAACAGTAGAATCTGCTATCACTGAGCTTGAAGCTGCAGCGAAAGAAGATGACCATGACGAAATCAAAGCCAAGCTTGAAGCATTAGACAATGCATTCTTGCCAATCAGCCAAAAAATCTATGCTGATAGCGGCGCTGGTGCAGAAGGTATGGATCCAAGCCAGTTCCAACAAGGTGCAGACGATGCTGGTAGCAACAAAGCTGATGATGACGTCGTTGATGCTGAGTTCACTGAAGTAGACGAAGACAAAAAATAATACCAAATCCAAAAACGCGATTAGCTGTGTCAAACTCGCTTAGTCTACTCAATGTAGTACTTACGCTCGTTTTCCTTGCTACTCAAGTTTTTGAAAATGGTATAGTTGATACAAATCGATAACTAGTTAAATTAAAAAACGCATCCTTCGGGGTGCGTTTTTTTATGGCTGCTATTTCTAACTGTTGTTATGCCTATTAGCCACCGTTCCTACTAGCCACTATTTTTACTATCAGTTAATAAATTAAGGTTTAAACGCGCTCACTATGAGCACTTCATAGGTTAAATTAACCACGAGCTGTCCTGTGTTATCCTTTTCTGAAAAAAGTTGCCAATAGTCTGACTCAAATTGCTGTAGACGAGACTTTGTCCATATAAAGGTTTGAGTATCGTCTGATTGTATTTGCGTTTGATTGGTCGATACGCCAGTGAGCTTCATATGCTTTAGGATAGCGTAGGGGGTAGGAAATGGTAAATCAAAGCGCTGAATTGAAAGTTTGATATTCTTAAAGCCAGCACCATCTAATGCCAATTGCCATTCGTCGATATCTGGGTAGTGAAGTCCTTGGCCAGTAAGAGTCTTAATTTGCAAAAAGTTATTTGGTGTAAACGTACTAAAGACTAGTTGTCCTCTAGATTGTAAACGCTGCGTTGATTGCGTGACGAAACTCAACGGACTATCAAACCATTGCACGGCATTGGCACTAACTATCAAGCTATGATTTTCTGCTAAATCTATGGTTTCAGCATCACCAATAATGATTTCAGCAGTTGGCAGTATTGATTGCAATGTAGCTGTCTGCTCATCACATAACTCATTGATGATCCAGTGCTCGCTCTGTATATGCTCAGCGAGTAGGCGAGTCATTTGACCTGTACCTGCACCCACTTCTAGCACACGGGCTTGTTCGGTATTAGCAATACTGTCTAATAAATACTGACAAACGATCTGCTGAACATTGGCATGCTGGTCATAGTCGCTTGCATTGGCAAAGTGGCGAGCGATGGTTTGTTTTCTAACACTGAGGTCATTAGCTGTGTTGAGTGTTGTCATATGCTTTATTATGTCCAAGTGCGCCAGTTATCTATCAATAGTAAGAGTAAAGTTTTTGTCAAACGATAAGGTTACAACTGCTGTATCAATCGCTCGCAGTCTTCGTTAGTCAGTTTGGCATTCATAACTAAGCGAATGCGAGCAGTATTTGTAGGCACAGTAGGTGGCCTGATAGGTAGCGCGTAAAATCCAGCGGCTTGCAACTGTTGTGCTTTGGCAAGGGTACTCGCGTTATCGCCTAATATATAAGGAACGATAGGGGATTCATAGTATATATCTTGCAAGGTTGGCGATACACGGTGCCGTGTGTCAATGGCTCGGCTAAGCGTGGTAGATAACTGTGCTAGATGCGCACGTTGGTCAGTTAAGGTCGGCATCTTTGCTAAAATAAATCGTGTCCATGCATGGTTTATCGGAGGGAGTGCGGTACTAAAAATCAGTGGACGCATGGCATTGATCAGCCATTGTTTGACGATTTCATCACACATTATATAAGCACCCACTGAAGCAAATGCTTTACCAAAGGTACCCACCAAGTAGTCAATATCCGCCAAGGTATGTGTTTCTTCCGCCAACCCTAGACCTGTATGGCCAAGCACTCCAACAGCATGTGCTTCATCGACATAAAGCTCAATACGATCATCTTTGGATTTCAATTGTACTAGTTCAGGCAAGTCAGCACGGTCACCATCCATACTAAATATACTCTCGGTGACAATAATGATGCGTTCAACCGTCTCGTCTGCTTGTTCAATACACTTGGCCAAATGTTCATAATCGTTGTGACGGTAACGACGATAGGTGACAAGTTTACTTTGGCTCAGGCGCAGCCCGTCGATGATGCTGGCGTGTACTAGTTTGTCAGCCAAAATGAGCGTCTTGACTGGCAAAGTTGTTAATGCTGGCAAGATACCCAGATTGGCATGATAGCCACTGTTTAAGACCAGCACTGACTTCGAATCGGTTAAACTCTGTTTTTCTATGGCGATTTGATACCAGCTTTGTAGTTCTTCTTCTAGAGCTTCTAACTGTATATCGTTGCCTGTTAATAGGCGTGAGGAAGTGGCACTCATTTTAGGAGTGTGTGTAACAGATAGCTGTCCCACTTGAGCTAGAAATTGAGCTTGCAGCTCAGTATCACCTCCTAAGCCAAGATAATCATTACTCGCAATATTAAGTAAAGCCTTACCATCGCTAATCACATGTCGCCCGTCATGCTTTAGGTTTGGTAATTGACGATACTGCTGCTTTGCTTTTAAGTCTACAAGTGCGCTTTGCAAGCGCTTAGTGATAGAATTTTGCATTTTCTCTCTCTAATTATTGTTATATCAGCCATGGTTAGCTGACTTGTCTAGCAAGAAAACTGTGAAATGAGTACGGATTATTGCATAAACTGAGTGGATGTAACAAAAGGTTTCATATCTAAGCCTTTGTAACCCACACACTGATAAACACTTTCAAATCTTAACTTTCATACCATTAAACACTGACAGAGTGGCTGAAATAGTTTGTTACTATGTATTCATCGTTAGCAGACAAGGCGATAGGGCCACAAGGCCAATATAAATAAATAACTTGTTTGTCCAAATTTCTTTCAAGGAGCTAATAATGAAAACTCTACAAAAAACAATACTTGCACTAGCAACTGGTTCTTTACTTTCTGTAGGTGCACAAGCTGCTGTTAACTATGGCAACGGCTACACAGGTCAGCCATATGTTGCTGCTAAAGTTGGTCAGTTTGATCTAGATGTTGATGGCGCTGATGACCCAACTGCATACGGTGTAACTGCTGGTTATAACTTTGATCCTAACTTCGGTATCGAAGCAGAATACGTAGGTTCAGATGATGCTGACTATAGAGGCGGTGACATCGATGCTAAGACATACGGCGCTTATGGTACTTACCGTTATGCATTCCCAAATAGCGGCTTATACGCAAAAGGTAAGCTAGGTGTTGCAAAAACTGAAGTAGAAGCTAACAACACTAACTTTGCTGGTGCTTCTGACTTCTCAGACGACGATACTAATATCGCTGGTGGTGTAGGTCTTGGTTACGCAGTAAACTCTGACTTCAGTGTTGAAGCTGAATACGACATGCTAGGTAGCGACGCTGATCTTATGACTGTTGGTGCACAGCTAAAATTCTAATTACTTAGAAAATAAGCTTTTAGCTAAACAGCTATAATAAAGAAACGATCACTTTAAGTGGTCGTTTTTTTTGCTTAAAATTTATGCAGAAGCTTTTAGGACGGTAATTTATAAGTAGCTAATAGGCAATATATCATTATCGTTAAAGCGTTGTTATCCTTAAAAATGTGCTACATTAAAAACTGGAATGATAAAGACAGGAATGGTGGCAAGGATGGAGATACTTTGGATGATTGAACCTTGGCATTGGTTAGTATTAGGCTTCTTATTATTAATCGTTGAGATGTTTGTACCGACGTTTGCCAGTCTGTGGTTTGGTGCCGCTGCCATCATCGTTGCAGCGCTATCATGGCTGTTGCCTATTTCTGTTTCTGTTCAGATTATCGTCTGGTTAGTGCTCTCTGCTGTGTTCTTACTGGCTTGGTTCAAGTTTATCAAACCGTTGTCAGTAGATCGTACCAAAGCTGGGCTAGGCGGTAGTGTCATAGTTGGTGAAGTGGGGATGATTATCGTGTCACCGCAGCTAGATAAAGCTGGAACGGTCAGATTTAGTGTTCCTATCGTTGGTGCGGCTGAATGGATGTGCCGTACGAGAGGGGAGCAGGTGGCAATCGGCGATAGAGTGGTAGTGACGGATATCGTTGGCAACGAGCTGATTGTGAGCAGTACAAAAGCGCAGACAGCGATGCATAAAAGTATGCAGGTATAATAATAAGGGATGAGTTATGGAAAGCTTTAGTATTGTCATGGTGGTATTGATTGCACTGGTGGTATTCACTGTTTTTAAAGGCGTACGCATTGTACCGCAAGGTTATAAATGGGTAGTTCAGAGACTGGGTAAGTATAGCCAAACGCTAGAGCCTGGACTCAACCTCATCATCCCTTATGTAGATGATGTGGCTTATAAAGTAACGACCAAGGACATCGTACTCGATATCCCGTCACAAGAAGTCATTACTCGTGACAACGTCGTTATTATTGCAAACGCTGTTGCTTATATTAATATCGTGCGTCCTGACAAGGCGGTCTATGGTATCGAAGATTATGAGTACGGTATCCGTAATCTAGTACAAACGTCATTGCGCTCAATCATTGGTGAGATGGATCTTGATAGTGCATTGTCCAGTCGCGACGAGATCAAAACCAAGCTAAAACATGCGATTTCAGAAGACATCGCAGATTGGGGTATTACTCTTAAGACAGTAGAGATTCAAGATATTAATCCTTCGCAAACCATGCAAGCGTCTATGGAAGAGCAAGCAGCGGCAGAGCGTTTACGCCGTGCAACCGTGACCCGTGCTGATGGTCAAAAGCAAGCTGCTATCTTAGAAGCGGATGGTCGCTTGGAAGCGTCACGCCGTGATGCTGAAGCGCAGGTGGTACTAGCCAGAGGTTCTGAAGAGTCGATTCGTTTGATTACTAGTGCGATGGGCGAGGAAGAGATGCCGATCGTATACTTGCTAGGTGAGCAGTATATCAAAGCGATACGAGAGCTGGCTGAATCTGATAACTCCAAAATGGTGGTACTACCAGCAGATATCTTAAGTACCGTAAAAGGTATGGTGGGTGATAAATTAAAAGTGTAAAAGTCATAGCAACATTAAAAAAAGACCTCGTTTGAGGTCTTTTCTATGTTTAATAACTGGACTAAAGTTTCGCTAACTTAGATAACTTTCGAAAAGCGGTTTTGGTGTTTATTTTCTAAGTATTCATCAAATACCATGGCGACGTTACGACCAAGCAAGCGACCTCTAGGTAAGACGCGAATACCTGCTGCATCCATATCAATCAGTCTGTCATCTTGCATAGCGCCCAACTGCTGAATCTCATTAATAAAATAGGTGATGGCATCGATACCAAATTTTTGATTCACATCTTTAAAATCGAGATAGTCATGACACAGTAGGTTCATGATGACGTATTCACGCAAGCGATCTTTAATAGAGGTTTTTATGTACTTTACCGCAGGCATGACAGTCGGATTGATTTTCGCCATATCAATCTTGGCTTGATAGCTCTGTAGATCAGTATCGTTTTGCAAAATATAGCGCGTATTGGCATTAGAAATCTGACTGATTGATGAGACACCAAAACCTAATAAGTCACAGTCACCCATGATAGTGTAACCCTGAAAATTACGATGTAATTTACCTTCGCGCTGGGCGATAGCCAACTCGTCATCAGGTTTGGCAAAATGATCGATACCGATATATTGATAGCCAGCTTCGGTCAATGTGTTAACAGTACTGCCGAGCATCGTCAGTTTGGCAGCTGGACTGGGCAAGTCTTCATCTTTTATCTGACGCTGGGCTTTAAATCGCTCAGGCAAATGCGCATAGTTAAAGACTGACAGGCGATCTGGCGACATCTTGATGATACGATTTACGGTTTTGTACAAAGTATTAGGTGTTTGATGCGGTAAACCATAAATCAAATCAATATTGATAGAGCGAAAACCAAGCTCACGTGCTTCTATTAGCACGCTTTCAATAAGCTCTGCTGAGTGCACACGATTAACGGCGATTTGTACCGTTTCGTCTAAATCTTGCACACCTAAGCTGATACGATTGAAACCGAGATTACGTAATATCTGTAGGGTGTTTTCACTCAGCTCGCGAGGATCAATTTCGATAGAATAGTCACCTTTATCTTCTGGCAAAAACTCAAACTGAGTCTGTAAAAACTCCCATAAGTGCACCATCTCTTCGTCGCGCAAAAACGTTGGTGTACCACCGCCTAAATGTAGCTGTTTGACCAATGGTTTGTCGCTGCCTTCTGGCGCAGATAACAAACGGCGCTTATGAGTAATTTCAGCGATTAAATACTGCAAGTAATCGCCAGAATCACTGTTTTTTTTGGTAATAATCTTATTGCAAGCACAGTAGTAGCAAAGGTGGCGACAAAACGGTATATGAAAATATAGCGACAAAGGAGCGCGCGCTTCACGATTCTGCAGGATTTTCGTCTCAAGGCCAATAGCTTCAAAGCTGTTTGTTTCAAAGCTATCTGGTATTGGCGTGAACTCTAGAGCTGTCGGATAAGATGTATAACGTGGCCCTGAGCGATTGTACTTATTGATGATTGCCTCGTCAAATGCTGGTAGCTGCTTGCTAGTAATGCTGCCGCGTGTACTGGCATAAGGGTTGTCAGGCTGCATAACAGGGCGCACAGTCGTGGGCGGCTCGTCCGCACGGTTGTAGGGCTGCTGAGTGTTCTGTTCTGAATAGTCTGTCATGCGATATTCCTCGTTTTTACTCTAGATACTGCTGGTTTTTATATGATCAATGATTTCGGATTTGGTGTTTATTTTTCGTTTGTATCAATGATTAATAATAAGATTCGAATACGTCATCGGCAGCAGTATGTATCGCTAAATGTATAGTAGATAGTATAACAAATCCTTGTTAGCAGTGGGGTGGTCGGTGAGTATTCTTAAATATTAAAATAGAGCTATCATTTACACATAAAAAACCTCAGAACGACGCTGAGGTTTTGGTGATTCTCTCTACACCAGCAATAAAATACGACATTTGCGCGTTGATAAATAATACTTTATTATCAATGACACTCTGTATTAGGAAGATACTGATGTCGTTTGCCCAAGTCTATACCCGTTCGGTGGTTGGTCTGCATGCTCCCAAGGTCATCATTGAGGTGCATCTATCGCAAGGACTGCCCGCATTGACCATCGTTGGGCTACCTGAGGCCGCCGTGCGTGAGAGTAAAGACAGGGTACGCTCTGCCATTCTTAATTCAGGTTTCCAGTTTCCTAACCGCCGCCTCACGATCAATTTAGCCCCTGCTGATTTGCCTAAAGATGGCGCGCGTTTAGACTTACCAATTGCTATCGGCATACTGGCAGCAAGCGGACAGCTTGAGCCAGAGGTACTATCAGGATTTGAGTTTATTGGCGAATTAGCGCTCAATGGCCAGTTGCGACAAGTAACTGGTAGTTTGGCAGTCGCACGAGCAATCAAAGCTGAGAAATTGGCAATAGCATTGTCGCAGTTAGCAGCGAGTGACCAAGGGCAAAACAATCCAGATACCTCGCCGCCGACAACACCACAACTGATCGTACCGATTGATAATGGTCGTGAGGCCAGCCGCGTTGATGGCGTAACGATACTAGCTGCTCAGAGTCTAAAAGCGGTTTGCGACCATCTACAGTCGCTCGTTGACCCAAGTGCAAACTATGAGAGTTTAGCAGTGGTACAGCCAAGTCTTGCACAGCAGCATGTTGGCTATCAAGTGGATTTAGCTGATGTCAAAGGACAGCATCATGCTCGCCGCGCGTTAGAGATTGCCGCTGCGGGCGGTCATTTATTGTTATTTACAGGGCCACCAGGGTCAGGTAAGACGCTTATGGCATCACGATTGCCAACGATATTGCCAGACTTGAGTGATGAGGATGCACTAGAGGTTGCCAGTACCTATTCGGTGGCAGACAGCGATTATGACTATGGGACGCGGCCGTTCAGACAAGTGCATCATACGATCTCGGCAGTAGCACTAGTCGGTGGTGGCTCACGTCCCAAACCAGGTGAGATTACACTAGCTAATAAAGGCGTTTTATTCCTAGATGAGTTACCAGAGTTTGATCGGAGTGTGCTGGAAGTATTGCGTCAGCCGCTAGAAGCCAAACAAATTACTATTAGTCGCGCTAACTCTCAAATGACTTTTCCGGCGAATTTTCAACTGGTCGCTGCGATGAACCCTTGCCCATGTGGCTATGATGGCGATACATCAGGACGTTGTCGCTGTCGACCTGAGCAGATCAAACGCTATCAAGACAAACTATCTGGGCCTCTCTTAGATCGTATTGATTTGCATATCACCGTACCTGCATTACCGATTGCCGATTTGCAAAATAGTCAGATAGGTGAAACCTCTAAGCAAGTACGGGCTCGCGTAGTGGTCGCGCATCAGCATCAAATGCAGCGCCAGCAAAAGGTTAATAATGAGCTTAGCCCTAGCGAAATCGATGAATATATCCAGCTAGGCGACAATGAAAAGCAGTTATTGCAACTTGCTCAGCAGCGTCTAAATTTATCAGCGCGTGGCTACCACCGAGTATTACGAGTAGCGCGTACAATCGCGGATTTGGCTAACAGTACCGACATCAACAGCGCCCATGTATCTGAGGCGCTGAGCTATCGCAGTAAAGCGTAATCCCTATTTGAGAAAGTTACACCGTGATAATTGATAGATTCCATATACACTAAGCTCTATCTTTCATAATCCAAGCAACCAAGTCAGCAAAGTGGTCAAATGCTTCGGTCGGATTTAATTCGCGAATATCTTGCCCGTAGTTATAACCATAAGACAGGCCGAGCGTGTCCATATTGGCGTTCTGTCCAGCCAACATGTCGTTTCTAGAGTCTCCAATCATCACTGCTTGCTCGACACTAAAGTTGAGAGTCTCACAGACGTGTAGTAGGGGCGTTGGGTCTGGTTTTTTGACAGGCAAACTATCACCGCCCATTACCGCGCTAAACAAATCTTGCCAGCCAAATGACTGTAATATTTTCGGTACAAATCGAATGGGCTTGTTGGTGACTAAAGCAAGTGTATAGCCAGCAGCGTGCAGTTGTTTTAGTCCGTCATCGACATCTGGATAGGCAACGGTTTTACTACCACTAAGATTCTTATAAGCCTCAAAAAATATTTGCTCTGCGTGATCGGCTTCCTCGACCGTTAGCTCACCCTCTGCTACTTCTACTTTACCAACCAAAGCGCGCTCTACGAGCAGTCGTGAACCATTTCCTATCCAGTTCCGTATCATCTCGATAGGGTAGGTATCTTTGCCTAATGTGGTTAGCATGGCGTTGGTGGCGTCGGCCAAATCGGGTACGCTATCAATGAGTGTTCCATCAAAATCAAAAATTAAAAGCTGCTTATTCATTGTTCCTCACTATTGGAAATCGTTATATTTATTATATTGGCCATACCTTAGCACAGTAGTATTTCGAGACCAGTCAATTTAGTTATCTGTTGTGCTGAATGTCTTGAGTATTAGCAACTATTCGACATCTTTATAGCGTTCACGATGCTCTTTTTTCATTCTTAAATAGTCTTCATTTTCACGGCACTCGTCCCATTTAACTTTAAAGATCCGTGCAGATTCTGCTTTGACTGGGTCTTCCTCTTGTCGTGGCAATTCTTCGCGGCCATGAGCGCCGCTTTGACCTTTTTTATCATCAGGTACTGCGCCTTTATATTTTTTACCACTTTTATGATTGGCATAGCGACGAGCACGGGTATAGCCCATTTGGATAAACTTGCGCGCCATATCTGCGCCGACGAAGTCATTATCAGCCAAGTAATCTAAAAACATCTGATAGATAGCTTCACTGCTCTCGCGGGCGATGTCGGGAGTCGCAAAACGCCAATGAGGTAAAATCTCAGACTTATAAGGCTCTACCAGTAATACGCCTTGCTCACCGCGACCGACACGGTATAACTCAGGCTGAGCGCGCAAATCCAAACTCTTATAATCCAAGTCGTAATCAAACTCTCTCATATCTATGACCTATTATTTTTATCTACTCGTATATGGTTATTGAGTATACTTAGCCAAACTGTTTAGAAAAAAGCACAAAAATGTTATGCAACCGTGACAGTAGGTATTTAGCATCAAGAGCGTTCAGTAGAAACGGTTATGGTAAAGTCAGCTGTGAGACTTATGAAAGCTATGAGTATGACGAATAAAATGCTACGAGAGATGTTATGTTGAGAAATAAGATAAGTGTAAATGAGCTGAGCCGCTTGCTATTACCCAAAAACATACTTGTAGCTTGGCTATTGCTAACGATAAGCGTACTAGCCAATACGACCGCCCACAGCGCGTGGTTTGAACGTTTGATTCCGCAAGGTGAGACGTATACGGTACGCGAGATAGATCGCGATTTGGCATTTGTGATAGACGGCTTTATCTATGATGCGCGTACATCTTGTTTTTTAGCAGTGGGTGACCGAGTGATATTTTTTGAGGGGCGTCACGGTATTGATTACCGCGCAACTATATACGACTTGGATTCGCGTGAGCGCTGTAATTTACTACTGCGTGGTCGGTTGTACGAATAGTAGTCGGCTATACGAATAAGAGCAACATATGAATAGAACGAACGCTAAAGAGTACGGTAAAATTTAAACATAAAAAAGCCCCGAACATTGCTGTTCAGGGCTTTTAGAATTCTATTAACGAATGGTGGCTCGAGGCAGGATCGAACTGCCGACACACGGATTTTCAATCCGTTGCTCTACCTACTGAGCTATCGAGCCGTCTTCGTTGAGGCGCTATTAAACTAAATATAGGCTCAGCTGTCAAGCAATTTTTGCATTTTATCGAATAAAAGGCGATAAATAATTAGATATTGGCAAAATTAACCGTTTTAGCGCTCAGTTTAGTCTTTTACACGCAACAGTTCGTACTCGCTCATGATGCGGTGAATATCAGCGTCAGCAGGGATAAATTCACGTACGCCTTTTCTAACTTCGCAATCATAGACCAGTTTAATAAACTTGGCATCGATAGCACGTTTACGATTCTCCGGATGGACAGTGAGATATTGCAGGCGCTTAGCATTGGTCTGCCCGTCATCAAAGCAGGCGACAGCGGCGATAGGCTTATCATTGAACATCCCGACATAGAGGTACTGTCCACGTTTAAACCCTTGCTCAACGATATTTAATACCTCGAGACCGTCAGGCTGTGCATCATCACTATCGTACAACGCTTGCAAGCGCTCTGCTAGCTCATTGTCGCGAGCAGGTTTTTTGATAAGTGGCGCATCCAAACTATTAATGGCGATCGCTTCTAAAGGCATAGCAGTTCCTATAAATAGAGGGTTTCTATAGTATAAATTAGCAATATAAGACAGCACGATGTCATAGCGTGTAGTGCCGTAAGTAAGGGTCTTCAAAGTCAGCGCGAGTCATGATTGATAATACTGAACACACTATTTTAGCAGAATGAGGTGATTTTGTGCGTGGTTTACCGCTTGGTCGTGGCAGTAAATGTTAGGGTTTGCTATGATGAGGCTATATAATATTTGGTATGTATAAACCCTAATATGTTGATATCTTTTGTATATATCATTTTTTAATACATTTTTTGCTAAGGTCTGTCCCAGACACTAGTAAAATATTTTGGGTAGGTTTTTGCCTTATTTATTGACCGCTTTTCACTGATAAAAAACTGATAGAGAGTAGCCATGACAGCCAATGCAACGACGACTGCTGCCACACCTGAGCAAACTGAGTCAAAAAACGTAAATCTATATGGTCGCCCTGAACGTATCGCGACCGTTGAACGTATCACTGCCGAAACGCAAATCACCTGTACCGTCAATCTGGATGGTACAGGTAAAGGCACGGTAGACACTGGCGTACCATTTTTGGATCATATGATTGATCAAATCAAGCGTCACGGTTTGTTTGACTTAGACATCAAATGTACCGGTGATACGTTTATTGATGACCATCATAGCGTCGAAGACACTGGCATTACCCTTGGCCAAGCCTTTAACAAAGCATTGGGTGACAAAAAAGGCATTCGTCGTTATGGGCACTTTTATGCGCCGCTAGATGAGTCATTGACCCGTGCTGTCGTCGATCTATCAGGTCGTCCTGGTTTGCATATGGACATTCCATTTACGCGCTCGCACGTCGGCCGTTTTGATGTTGATTTGTTCAGTGAGTTCTTTTACGGGTTCGTCAATCACTCATGGATGACCGTGCACTTAGATAATCTAAAGGGCAAAAATAGCCATCATCAGATCGAATCAACCTTTAAAGCCTTTGCTCGTGCATTACGTATGGCCTGTGAATACGATGAGCGTGCGTTGAACACCTTGCCATCGACCAAAGAGGCTTTCTAAGGCGCATTTAAGGCTCTTCTACGGTGTCAGTCAAGCTTGGCGTACTAGTTGTACAGCCTTCGCTTGACTTCCTTGTAGCAAAACCTTATCTACACCCGCGATAATAGAAAGGGCAATAGCCAACAATATAAATGGCTAACGATATAAATAGTAAAGTAGTCAAAATATTTAAAAATGAGAACCAATCGATGACTAAAGTAGCACTACTAGATTATGGTATGGGCAACCTGCACTCTGCTAGCAAGGCCCTATCGGTAGTCGGGGCAGAAGTCTCTATCACCAATGATCCAAAAGTTGTGGCAGCGGCTGATAAAATCGTCTTCCCTGGTGTGGGTGCGATGCGTGACTGTATCGCTGGCATGTGTGATGCAGGCATTGATGAAGTGATACGTCATGCGGTGTTTAACAAGCCCGTTATGGCCATCTGTGTGGGCATGCAGGCGTTGTTTGAGCAGTCAGCTGAAAATGGTGGCACGGACTGCCTAGGCATCTTAAACGGCACTGTAGAAGCGTTTGACCCTACGTGGAAAGACAAGCAGGGTGCAACGATAAAAGTACCGCATATGGGCTGGAATACCATTAGCGGTATGGATTTTGACCATCCGCTTTGGCACGGTATCGAAGACAACGCGCATTTTTACTTTGTGCATAGTTATTACTGTGAGCCTGCTGATAGCTCACAAATAGCGGCGGTATGTGACTATGGTCAACCGTTCTGTGCCAGTGTGATCCAAGACAATTTATTTGCCACCCAGTTCCATCCAGAAAAGAGCCATACTGCTGGCTTGCAACTGCTCAAGAATTTTGTAGAGTGGGATGTGTAAGTAGGCGATAAACGTGAAGTGAATATTTAATTTAGTAGAAGGTAGATTATCAATTGTATAATCTGCCTTTTTTATGCTCAGCCGTCACTTTGTAGCTGCCATTCTTTAGCTATTATAGTTTAGCCATCATGGTTTAGTGATACGCTCAGTTATTTTCTACTCGCTTATATTTGGAATATCTCAGTGGATTTTACTGCCTTTAAAATGAATGTTGTGGAAACAACGGGCCTTGCCAAAGATGCCTTACATATCTATGTCGGTGTCGGTGTTTATCTGCTGTGTCTGGTTGCGCTGCGTCCTATTATCAAAAGCCAAGGTATTCGGTCATTTATTGCTCTGATCGTCGTGACTTGCATTGCGCTGTTGGGTGAGTATTTGGACAATCGAGATACGATTGAATCGCTTGGCTTGACAGGCTTAAGCCGTGATCAGATACTCGCGAGTATCCGCGACTTGATTAATACCTGTATGCTGCCGTACGTGCTCTTTGCCCTGAATAAGTGGACAACCATATTTCGACCAACCAATAAATCGACTTCATTGACCAAACGCCATAAAAAAACGGACTATTAATTAGTCCGTTTTTTCGTTTTGCTATTTGAATTTATAATTCTAGCAGCTCATCTTATTTCTTGGCTTCATCATACAGCTCACGTACGACTTCACCAATCGCTTTGATACCATCAGTGAGCGTCTGCTCATCGGCGGCGATACTCATGCGGATACACTCGTGCGCATGCTGATAATCGCTAACATCGACACCAGGGAAGAAGTACTCACTTGGCACAATAAGCGTACCTTTTTCTTTGAGTCGCTCGTATAGATCCAGCGTGCTAATCGGCAAGTCTTTAAACCATAACCATAAAAATATCGCGCCTTCAGGCTTATGAATGACCAGAGGATAATCGCCCAAGGCTTCTTTTAACAGCTTCACCGCGAGGGTCGCCTGCTTTTGATAAAACGGCTTAATCTCATTATCGGCTAACTGCTTAATACGGTCGTTTTCTACCAGTGGCGTGGCAATTGCTGCACCAAAGCGTGTCGGCGCTAGATTGACCACGGCATTCATCGCGCTAACCGCTTCAATGACTTTCGCATCGGCCACGATAATACCAGTACGCATACCAGGCAGACCAATTTTCGACAGGCTAAAGCACAGAATCGTATTATTATCCCAATTCAGGTGCGCGTCAGAGTAGATGATATTGGGGAAGGGCATACCGTAGGCATTATCGATGATAAGGGGTATGTCATAACGTTTGGCAATCTCGGCCAAATGCGCCATTTCTTCATCAGTCAGCACGTTGCCCGTCGGGTTGGTCGGGCGTGAACAGCAAATCGCGCCGATACGACCTTCCTTTAGCGCTGGCAAGTTTTCTAACGCGTCAAAATCGACACGATATTTAAAGAAGCCTTCCTCACCATCATGCGTCACTTCATCGATATGTGGTAATACGGCGGTGAAATGCTGACCTTCCACATGCACATCGCTATAGCCAATATACTCAGGGGTCAATGGCAGTAGAATAGACTTGTCGATAGACTTGCTATTCTCATCAGCGAACGCACCGCCAAACAGATTAAACAGATAGAAGAACGCATTCTGTGAGCCATTGGTCAGGGCGATGTTTTCTGAAGTCAGATTCCAATCATAATGACGGTTAAAGAAGCCAACCAACGCATCGATAAAGGCGGCATCCCCTTGCGGATTAGAGTAGTTCGCCATGCTGATAATCGCGCTACTATTAGGCACGCCTGTATCGTTATCAACACCTAGCGCCTTATATGTCTCCAAAAACAACTCATTGACGGCATCAATTTTGGCAGGGTTACCACCGCCCAGCATATTGACAGGCTGATCGCTTTTTAGCGCATCGCCCAGATCATCCATCAATTGTGAGATGCCAGTGGGCTGGGTAAATTTTTGACCGAACTTTGAGAATTTCATAAGACTACCATGCTGTTTTGGAGGATGTTGTAAGAAGGGATTTGATTGATAAAAGTTAGGCTAGTATAGCAAATGAGGGCTAGGTAATCCCCCCAATAAATAAGCAAACTGGATGGTTGATATTGGTTTATATGCTTATACGTTCTGTGCAGCAAAAAACGCCTTCTACAGGAATAGAAGGCGTTCTGTTTTTGTAGCTAATCCTACTTTGCGCTTGTAGTTGACCATCTATGGCGCACATCCAACCAATCCACTACTGCAATCAGGGCCGACATACTCCTCTCGTAGAATTTTGCAGTAGTAAATATAGCTTTACTCACAGACTGTACTTTGAAAAGTTAGTAGCGTGAGTTATAACAACAATGTTGGGATGGTAAAAAACATAGATTATTGAAAATAAAATAATTTTTAACGATAGATATTAACCTTTGTATATGTAATGATATGACATTTAAGAAGCATCGCTATTTAATCAATTAGAAGACTTTATATGCAAATAATAGAACTTGAAGTTAATAAACTATATGGATACATAGATAAGAAAATAAATTTCTATGAAGATATTAATTTACTTGTTGGTATAAATGGAGCTGGAAAGACTAGTATATTAAACATACTGAATTGGTTGTTACAGCCTGCTGTGGCAAGACTAAGCGTGACTGAGTTCAATAAAATAACTCTTAAGTTCTATTATAAAAATACTTACTATAGTTTAGTATGTGAGCATATTAAAAATGAATTAATATATAGCTTATACAGTAGTGATGGTGAAGAGTATTACCCCTTGAATGTGCCTATATCTCACCATCCAAAAATTATAGGAAATAATAGAGATATAGAAACTCATCTCATGGATCAGTATAAGTATTTACGTCCTGACGAAAATGAAGAAAAAATTTGGAATTTTATACATAGCTTACCTAACCCTGTAGTTATTGGTTTGGATAGAAGCATATATGCTGAGGAATCCAATGGAGAACTATATATATCAAATAACTCTAATATAAATAACTCTGAAAGTTCAACAAGTCATGATAGTCCTTTAGATAGAATAAAAAAGATAGTTAATATGAATTATAGGAGAAGAAAAAATTCGATATTGACTATGACAAATAAATTGAAAAATTCACTAATGATATCGGCTTTTGATGAAAAGATTACCAAAAGTATATTAAATGATAAGGATTTTAAGCTCATAACCACAGAGGATATTAATTATTCTGAAGCTAAACTTCGAAAATATTTTAGAAACTTAGAAAAAGAAGTAGGAAGTGGTAAGGATAACATTAAAATAGATAGATACTTTGAAAACCTTAAGTACGTTGTACGAGATTATGAAAACAATAAAGAAGATGAAGTATCTGAAATTATTTATAAGCTTAATATTAACCAGTTTTCTAAAGTAGAAGATTTGTTAAAAGATTTTGAAAGGTTTGAAAAAAGAACTCATAGTGTGATGAGAAAAATAGATGAATACTTAGATACTTTAAACTTTTTTCTTAAAGATTCGTCTAAAAGAATAGTTTTTAAAGAAGATACATCTGAAATCGCTTTTCATACATTGGACAAACAAGGAAATATTTTATTAAAGAATAAAGATATTAGAAATCTATCTTCAGGTGAGCAACAGATCCTTATACTTTTTTCATATATTGCCTTTAATAAAAATGAAGGGAGAGTTTTTATTATCGATGAGCCCGAACTATCATTACACATAAAATGGCAAGAGCATTTTCTCGAAAAACTGAACATAATTAGGCCTGAAGGTACTCAGTTAATACTAGCGACACATTCACCTATTTTAGCTAACAAGATGAGAAACAAAGCTATACTTTTACTACCTTATACAGAAGAAGGTAGGTAAAATATGTTTGGATTTCCAGAACTTACGAACTCTTTTCTTTTAGGTCAAGATTTATTTTACCAACAATTTAATAAAGTAAATTTTTATGTAGAGGATACGGAACAGGAAAACCTATATTATCAGATTTTGAAAAATCTATTTCCAAATATAGATTTCGACAAAATATTTCCTTTAAATGGCAAAGATAATGTACAGGACGCTGCTAGAGAAAATCTTAATTGTAAAGATAAGGTATATATTGTAGATTTAGACTTTGATGATATATTAGGAAAAAAAATATATTTGAGAAATCTTTTTTATTTAGAAAGGTATTCAATTGAAAATTATCTATGTAATGAAGAGTCAGTTTGGGAGCTAATAAGAGAGAAAAATCCAAAATTAAAAAATTCAGACATAAATTCTATCGTAGATTTCAATGTCTTGAAGTACCAATGGAAGCATGCTTTTGAGAAACTGAATGCTTTATTTTTGATAATTAATAAATATAGTTTACCAGATTCATATTACGGTATAGAGTGTTATAGGGACTATATTATAGAGGATGATGAACTGTCACTCAAAGGTTCATTTATTGCCACATATCATGAAAATGTGAAAAATAGTTTTATCAACATGCATCCTTCGTTGGATTTTAGAACGGCCTTTAATGATAGTATACGTAATTTCAATAACTTAGAGAAGATTATAGTTACTACACCAGGGAAGTATATCCTAAACTTATTAAAACATCAGCTTAGAAAAGAAAAGCTAATCGATGAGTGCGAATTAGAAAGTTTTACTTATAAACTTTCTAAAGCATCTAGCTTTGAAAGCTTGTTTCCTGTTAGAGATAGAATAGTTATTTTTATAAACTCTTAAAAAAATATATGAGGCTATCCTAGATAAGGAAAGTTGTTTAGGATAGCTCCAAAATTTGAGTGCTAAACTCCAAT
The DNA here is from genome assembly GCF_043419765.1 of Psychrobacter nivimaris. NCBI lineage: Bacteria > Pseudomonadati > Pseudomonadota > Gammaproteobacteria > Moraxellales > Moraxellaceae > Psychrobacter > Psychrobacter nivimaris. The sequence goes on from NZ_JBHOFX010000003.1 coordinate 620,260, forward strand.
TGGAGAAGAAGTCTAGCCCAGATCGATAAGAATATATTGACGTAGACAATAATGATAGGGACTATGGATGATTGTGGTTGCTTGCATGGGACACACCTAAACGTAGTAGCACACATACCAGCGGTAAAACAGACTAAATAGTAGCAAAAAGAGTGATTAGCTACTTAAGCCATTCAAACCCCTAAACCATCGCCCTGACCCGTGCCATAATCCCACGTCCAATCACCAATCTCACATAAATAATGGCAATGGCAAACAGTAATACAACTAATGCTGCACCGCCAATCGCCAAGCTCGTCCACGGCACACTAAACTGTAGATTAAACCATTGCGTGATGGCTGCCCATGCGCCAACGCTAGCGATAACCACCGCAAAGGTCGCCGCACTAATACCAAGCACGCCCAGCTCTAAAATATTGAGCATATACAAGTCGCGCTTTTGCATACCGAGCAGTCTAAATGACGCACTGTCCTTCATACGATCTTGCGAAGTAGACAGCAGCGAGCTGATCAGCACCATGACCCCAGTGAGCAGGGCAAGCAAGGTGAACACATAGACCAAGCGGCTCATTTGTACCACCAGCTCTTGAATTTGCTTTGCGATGGCAGTGCCATCGATCGTGGTGACAGCAGGGAACTCGCGTACCAGTTTGCCTTGTAGTTCTGGAATGGCGTCTTCTGTTACGTGGACAGTAGCAAACTGAATCTGCGGCGCAGCGGACAGCACGGACGGCTCAAATAAGAAATAGAAATACGGGCTTGGGCCACGCTCATAGCGCGTGCGAATACTGGTAATTTGCCCGATGATTTCGATACCTTGAATGTTAAAACGTACCTGATCGCCCATGCCGACATTGAGCATACCTGCAGCAGTGTCCAAGATAGATAAGGGTTTGATTTGTTCATTTGCCGCATCGATAGGGGTGTATAGCGCGTCGTCAGTGAGCGATTCAGTGATGTATTCGGTATCCATGACCGTATCTGCATAGCTCAAGTTAAAGACACGCGTGGGATCATCAAACCCATCAGCAGGCTCGATATCTTTTGCCGCCACATCATTGGCCGTCTCCACACGCGCACGAATGACTGGATAATAAGTGACGGGCGCTTCAATGATCGCATCAATCTCATCATGTTGATCGCTCTGCACATCGAGCAAAAACAGATTGGGTGCGTCTTCAGGATAGGCATTGATAAACTGCGCATTGATACTATGATTGAGCGTGGTGATAAGCGTCAGTACCGCCACCGATAGCGATAAGGTGACAAAGAACAACGCAGATTGGTTGCCCTTGCGCGCCAGATTATGAATGGCGATACGCTGCATCCAGCTGACCTTGGTATTGCTCGCTAACTTGTTAAGCAGCCATAGCCACCCACGCGCCAATAGCCAAAATATCGCCACAAAGCCAATCAAGCCGCCCAATAACTGCGCGCCTAATGACAGTGAACCCACTTCATAAGCAAAGAAGGCATATAACCCTGCCAGCACCAAGCCATACCATAGTAGTGGCACGCGTCGATACCAAGGCAATTTTTGTGTTTGCGTGCTTGCTCCTTGATTGAGTAGGGTAGCGGGTTTGGTCGTGCTAAGTGCGCTCAAACCACGCTGCGCAATCAGCAACGTCAGGGCTAAGGCAATCACAATGGTTTTAATCGCACTGATTGGATTGATGGCTAGACCGACGTCGGCAGGCAAGATAGCCACCAGATACGGCTGACCGATTTTGAGCAAGCCCAGACTAAGGGCAACCGCTGCGACACAAGCAATTACGGTCGTGATGATAAGCAGCTGATAGTAGCTGCGTTTGAGTGAGCCAAGTGGCTCTCCGAGCGCCAATCGAATGGCATTATTGGACTGCTGCTTACTGACAAACGCACTAATGACGCCGTACATGGCGACAGCAGATAGTAGCAACACCGCGATGACCAATAATTTTAAAAACATCAGCACATTATCAGAGATACGCGATACCGAAGTATCTGCGGACTCAGCATCAGATAGCTCGATATCAGGATAATTGGTCAGGATATCTGTGAGCTTGTCACGTTGAGTGGTTATTAGCTCTGGGTCGCCTGCCATCTCAATACGATAGTTTATGCGGCTACGTTGACCCAATAGGTTGGTCGATGGGAGTGCATCTTGTGTCATCAATACACGTCCACCAAAACCAAAGGTGGTCAGTGGACGGTCAGGCTCTTTGGTCAGTACATCACTGATCGTAAATTGCCCATCGCCAATGGTGATACGGTCGCCGACATCGGCCTGTAGACTACTGAGCACTTCTGGCGCGACGATCACACTGTCAGATGTTAGCTGATCCCACAGTGGCTGTCCTGAAGCAAGCTCCGCTGTGCCGTATAGGGGATACGACGGAGAGACGGCTTTGACGCTGGCAAGCAAGGTTTGCTCATCATTGACCAGCATGGCGCTAAATTGATAGTCATACACGATCTGTGTATTAGGGATAGTTTCTACCTGTGACAATACTTCGCTTGGCCAGTCTTGCTTACTGTTTAGGATTAGATCCCCACCAACGAGCGCGCGCTGATTGTCATTGATGTAGCTATCGACAGACTGCTGCACAGAGTCGAGGGTCAGGTAGGTTGCAAGCGACAAGGTCAAGGTCAGTAGAAACAATACCGGATATACCCAGCGCTGCCACCAACTACGGCTGAGTGCTTGCGAGCCTAGTGTTTTAAAGCCTAGGGTACGGGTAAATAGTTGACTAAGGATGCCGCTAGGATAACTGGACTCTTGATGCATACTGGTATCAGTCTTTTTTGTATCAGTCGATTTGTTGTCTGTGGGCTTAGTATTCATTAAGATACAATCCAGTTATTCATGTAGGTACAATGCGGCCGTCATGCATGGTGATGACGCGATCTGCCATCTCGGCAAGTGCAGGATCGTGAGTCACGACCACCAGTGCCGAGCCAACCTGTTGGCGTAAATCCAATAGCAGCTGCATGACTTGATCGGCGTTTTGCTCGTCTAAATTGCCCGTTGGCTCATCAGCAAACACAATCTTTGGGTGCGATACCAGTGCTCGTGCCACTGCTGTACGCTGCTGCTCACCACCTGATAATTGATTGGGTAAGCTGTTACGTCTATGACCTAAGTCGACCGCATCTATCAGCTCGTCTACCCGTGATGGATTTGGACGTCTGGCAATATCAAGTGGAAAGGCGATATTTTCAGCGACGGTCAGTGTGGGAAGTAGATGAAATGACTGAAAGACAAAGCCCATATCCTGCTGACGAATGACGGCTAGCGCATCCTCGTCAAGACTGCTAAGCATTTGACCTGCCAGCGACACCGTACCACTATCGGGATAGTCTAATGCTGCGAGTAAACCTAACAAAGTAGATTTACCCGAGCCTGATTTACCCATGATGACCACAAACTCGCCAGCATTAACGTAGATATCTACGTCTTTAATGATGGACAGATTTTGCTCACCGACTTGCACGGTTTTATTTAATTGTGAAGCGGTCAGTAGGGATTGTGTCTTAGCGTCTGCTTGTAGCGTTGCTGTGGCAGTCGAAGATGATGATGTCATTACAGTATCTCGTTTAATGGTCTCGTTAAATAGTCTCGTTTGTCTTATTTTTTGTCATATTGTCTTGAGCAGTCGTAGCTGTGTTATCGGTATCGGTTGTTTTTAGCTCTTCTAGTTCTTCTAGCTCTTTTAACTTAGGCTCTAGAATAGGCAAGATATTGTTGTTAACGATAATCTCGTAGCCTTCTTTGGTCGGATGAATCGCATCAGCTTGGTTAAGCTCTCGGTCACCGCCGACGCCCTCTAAAAAAAACGGAATAAGCGTCAGGTTCATATCTTTCGCAATGCGAGGATAAATGTCTGAGAATGCCGCAACGTATTCACTGCCTAGATTGTCATAGATCGACATACCGCCTAAGATGACGATACTGCCATTGTCTTGCAGGAGCTTAACCGCAGTACGAATATTGGCTTCAATTGTCGCTACATCGATACCACGTATCGCATCGTTAGCACCGATGGTCAATATGGTGATGTCGGGTTTGGTTTGCGACACCCAGTCCAATCGATTGACCAATCCCGTACTGGTTTCACCGCTTAGACCTGAGTTGATAACTTTGGCATTAGCGTAGCCCATCTCTTGTAGACGATCTTCTAACTGAGCAGGGTAGTTGTCATCTTTGTCCACTCCCAGACCTTCTGTCAGGGAGTCACCAAGCGCTAGAATAGTAAGTGATGAGGATTTGACCTGTTGATCAGTTGTTGCTGAGGTTTCAGTGGCTACTGGAGCAGTGCTGGCTTGACTGTTAGTCGCTTCAGTACTGGTACTCTGCGTATCATCAGCAGATGTCGTTTCAGCATCTTTTTGACAGCCACTGATAGCCATTACAGCCGCGAGCATAGCGATAGCAGGCAAGCGCTGAGCAAAACGAGAGGGAAATGTCATCATGGGTGTTATGTCCTATATGCAATCAAACCAGTGTCTAGTCAAATCCTATCTAAACCAGATACAGTAACAGTCGGATGAATCGTCAGGCTCGCTCAGTCTACTATTGGTAGTACTTTCACTCACCTTCCTTTTATCCGGGTTATATTGAGTATCCAGATTATATTAAGTATCTAAGTTATATTGAACTGACTATAGCAAAATAAGACAGCGACCTATATTGCCCTAAGGTTAATTTAAGACCGCTTTATTGCGCGTTAGCAATCATGGCCTTATGAATAACAAAGGCTTATAGCAATCAAATATATTTACCATCGACCATTACTGGACGACTAACAAGCCAAGCAATCACGACGTTGACAATCATCAGTATCAGCATAATAAAAAGCGGCATACTCCAACTACCAGTCATTTCATGTAGCCAACCTGTACCTAACGGTCCAAAAAACGCAATGACATAACCCACTGCTTGAGCCATACCAGACAGCTCACTTGCCTGATTGGTCGTATAGGTGCGCATAGAGAACAGCATCATGCTCAAGGTAAAAATCGCTGAACAGCCCATGCCCATCATGCCTGACCATAGCCATGCCAAGTCAGTCGATAGATAGCTGACGCCCAATATGCCAACGACATTTAGCACAGCGGCGAACACTGCTAGCGCTTGAATAGGGCGGCCACGATTGACCAGCCAAGTTAAACTTAATATAGAGACTGGTGCCATAAACTGAAATACAGAACCCATTTGTCCAGCACTGACGGCAGATAGTCCCTTACTGACCCAAATCGATGGTAAAAAACTGGCAACGGTGTAAAACAATAATGACTGCAATCCCATAAAAATAGCAATCTGCCACGCAAAGGTGGTTCGCCACATGGAGATATCAGAAGAGCCTAACGCCGCAGGAATAACCGCTTGATGGTTGGATGAACCCAAACGTACACGTAAGAACAGCCAGATAACAAAGGCAAACACACCTAGTATCGTCCAACCGCCTAATGCCCACTGCCAACCAACTTGCTCAGATAACGGTAATACGACGCCTGCGACGATACCTGCTGCTGTGGTCATCGTCAGACTAAACAGACCAGTAATCAGCGGAATATGTTGCGGGGTACGCTGCTTAATGACAGGCGCTGCTAAAGTATTAGCGAAGCCGATAGCGAGGGTAAGCAACAAAGTACCAATTAAAAACCCACTCCATGTCGGAATAACGGTACGAATAATCATCCCTACCGTTAACAGTCCAATCATGGCAATCAGTGTGTTCTCAAGCCCAAATCGTTTGCCAATCGTTGGGGAGATCAGAGCCCCAACAGCAAAGCTCAGCATAGGAACCGCCCCTAGCCAACCTATCTGAAATTCAGAAATCTTGAGCGCGTCTTGTACCACTGGGGCGATAGAGCCAAGCGCCACGATAGGCGCCCGCATATTGGTCGCCAGCAAGATCATGGCACACAGTACCAACCAAAAGGTGAAGCGCGAGGAAGGTCGATTGGATGAAGAGGGTAGTTTGGATGAGGTAGACATAGCAGCACAACGATGACAGCGGAAAAGAACACGTTATTAAACAGCGTCAAGAAATTGCCGCTTATAAAATAACACCAGAAAGCATTTACTCAGATACGTACCTAGACGGTAATCGATATCGTAAATTAGACCGAAAAATATATGTAGCGCGTAAGACATACATTCGCTGAACTGACTTTGCTAAATTGGCAGGCAGCTTAGTAAAAATGTATGGGTAGTTACTTCGAGTTACGGCTATAGAACAGTGATAATAAGAGATGGCGGTAATGACAAATCTTAAATAAGCAGTCTTATCGCACAATAAAAATAGCGCCAAGTCACTTCTGAATGACTTGACGCTATTATAAGAACATATGTCAGGTAAATGCTACCAGCGTATGGTAACCAATAGGCTATTAAACCGATTTACCCAATTGAGCAGCTCTCAATGCATTCTCTTGTTGTTCGGCGATTAGTGAATCGCACTTATTGGGATCATTACCACAAAACGAGCAATTTTCATCACCCATCAATTTGGCAACACCGCCACAAGACCCTCTAAGCGGCTTTTTTTTGACCATATAACCGACGCCCATAAAAATGAAAAATAGGACAAATACGGTGAAAGTAATGGCAAGCATAGGAAGCAGTTGGCTAAGCATAGAGGAAACCTCATTTTAAAAAATAGGGCAGTTATTAATAGTATTACCTAAGTCAATGACAGCTAAGCACCGTTAATAACAACTGTATAATAGTATAGCAAATTTTAGTGCGGCTCGTTGTGCGTTAACGTATTCTCTTGTTTCACATCTATCACTTACCAGTGGCGTTGAGAGTTTGCCATCTAGAGCTTGGAGAACGTTTAGAGCTTTTTATCAGCACGTAACGCTTTCATCGCTGGTGTCTGTACCACTTGCCAATCGTCAATGTTATCGTCAGCAGCTTCGTTGGACATATCGTCAGAACCCTTTGCTTTTACATCGTCAGCTAGTACCACGAACATAGCCGCTAGATTTTGCGTTTTAGCGACGTTTAGTGCCTTGTGATAAGGCATCGCGGTAAGGGCGGTTGCCCATGCATCTGCCAACGCGACAGAGTCCGCTGCGACAGTGACTGAAGGTGCACCACCTGCAATAGGGTTGCCCGTTGTCGGGTCGATAGTATGGCTATAGCGTTTGCCATCGAATATGACAGAGTTGCGATAGTTGCCAGAGGTCGCCAGATGCATTTGGCTAGCCGTATTCTTTGGTTGGCGAATAGCAGATATGGTCTGACGTTCGCTGACCGTACTGCCTTCAATAGGGGCGTCAATCGCAATTTGCCATGGCTGCTGCTGGTTGTTCACACCAGAGGTGGCAATTTCACCGCCGATCTCAACCATATAATTACGAATTTGATAATCATCTCTCAACACATCAGCGATGACATCGACGCCATAACCTTTGGCAACAGCAGAAAAATCTAAACCAACGCCGTCTTTGGTCTTATAGATGGTATCGTCTTTTTTTATGATGCTCTCAAAATCGACCAATGCTTTGGCTTGAGCAATCTCTACTGCGGTCGGTGGACTTTGTAAACGCTCGACCGTCATGGTACTTCCAAAGCCCCAGGTGTTTACGAGTGGCATAACGGTAGGATCAAAAGCGCCACCGGATTGCTGATAGACAATTTTCGAGACATCTAGCACACGACTAAAATCAGCATCGATGGTGATAGGTTTGTCTTTGCCCAAACGATTGAACGTAGATATCGTTGAGTCGTTTTGATAAGTAGACATACTATCGTTAATTTGTTTCAGGCGCTCGTCTACCGCAGCTTGTATGGCAGCTTCGTCCGCATCATCAGGCAACTGATAGCTAATATGGTAGCTCGTTCCCATCGTCTCACCGATCAGATAGTTATAGTCTGGGGTTTGCTGGCAAGCGCTGAGACCTAAAGTACTAGCAAGGCTGACGACGCTTACTAATGTAAGGTGCAGAGGTTTTTTGGAAGATAAGCTGGATATAGTGTTTTTCATAATATTTTCGGTATGGCGTAGAAATGAGTAGGGTGTAAAACAAGCCACGCTTATTTTACACCCCTTGAACCCAAAAATACCAACGAAGGCACCATTCAGCGACAATTCGTTCGGTTAAGTAGCTTACTTCACTTGTGACTCACGTATGAGCTTATAGAGTTTTGGCGGAGAGACGCGGTTGACCCGTGTGGCCAGTTTTTCTTTGCGACCAGCGACGATGATATATTCCTCTCCCTTGGTGAGCGCCTTCATGACTTGTTTGGCAAACTCAGTCGCAGTCAGACCGTTATTGGTTGCTTCATCCATCGTACCCTGTGCGCTACCGTCGCCAGTCAACGCATTGATAGAGATATTGGTCTGAATAAACCCGGGGAATATCGTGGCTACTTCGATACCTTGGTCATGTAGCTCAGCACGCAAGCTGTTTGCCCACATATGCAGCGCTGCTTTGGCTGCCCCATAAGCGCCGCAATATTGTGTACCCAATAGGCCTGCTACACTCGAGACCATCACGACTTTGCCGCCGCCTTGTGCAATCATGTCAGGCAACGCAAGTCTAGTAAGACGCGTCTGAGCAAAGTAATCTATTTCCATGATTTGACGTTCAACTTTTTCAGCTGTGTCCATGATGAGCGAACGCTGACTGATACCAGCGTTATTGATGAGCCAGTCGATTTTTCCTGCCTGAGCTTTAGCAGTATCATAAGCTTCTTTGGTTTGATTGGCATCACTAATATCAAAAGGAACAACGATATGCTTGTTAGCGCGTTTGCAGCTGTTTTTGACCACCTCTAACTTATCGCTGTCACGTCCACTTAGAATAATCCTAGCTCCGCGTTTGGCGAAGGCAACGGCTAATGCTTGTCCAATACCACTAGAAGCACCTGTAATCCAAATGGTCAAATCTTTGTATTTCGTTTTCATAAGAGTCCTTTCTCAATGTTTAGATAGTCCATCATATAGGATAATAAGGCTACTCTACTAGCTAGATTTGTAGCCTACGAAGCCACGACTATGTGTAAAAATCGCACAAAAAAAGAGCCTCAATTGAGACTCTTTTTTATATTCTTAAACTTACTTTGCTAGATTAATTATCTAACTTAACCACCAAAATCATCAAGCATGATGTTTTCGTCTTCCACGCCCATGCTGTGTAGCATGTCGATTACAGCAGCGTTCATCATCGGTGGCCCACACATGTAGTATTCACAGTCTTCTGGGTTTGGATGATCTTTCAGATAGTTTTCGAGCAATACGTTATGGATAAAGCCTGTTGGACCTTCCCAGTTATCTTCTGGTAATGGGTCAGACAGTGCAACATGCCACTCAAAGTTATCGAATTCTTCTTCTAGCTGATCATAGTCTTCAACGTAGAACATCTCACGAATAGAACGAGCACCATACCAGAAGCTAATCTTACGATCAGTGTTCAAGCGTTTGAGCTGATCAAAGATATGCGAACGCATTGGGGCCATACCAGCACCACCACCAACAAAGATCATTTCAGCTTCGGTCTTCTTGGCAAAGAATTCACCATAAGGACCTGAAACTGTCACTTTGTCACCAGGTACTAAGCTAAATACCCATGAAGACATTTTGCCTGGTGGAATACCGTCAGGACCACGTGGCGGTGGACTGGCAATACGGATGTTAAATTTGATGAGACCTTTCTCTTCAGGATAGTTAGCCATTGAGTAAGCACGGATAACAGGCTCATCAACTTTTGAGACATAGTTGAAGATACCGAATTTTTCCCAGTCCTCTCTATACTCTTCATCAACCACAAAATCTTTGTAGTGCACTTCATGCGGTGGCGCTTCCAACTGTACATAACCACCAGCGCGGAAGTTTACTTCTTCGCCTTCTGGAATTTTTAGTACCAGCTCTTTAATGAAAGTGGCAACGTTATCGTTAGAGATAACTTCACATTCCCATTTCTGTACATCAAAGAACTCAGGATCAATCTCAATTTTCATGTCTTGCTTTACAGCTACCTGACAAGCTAAGCGCATGTGATTGCGGATTTCACCTTGAGTAAAGTAGCCTTCTTCGGTGGGTAAAATAGAACCACCACCTTCAATAACGCGGCAACGACACTGCGCACAAGTACCACCACCACCACAAGCTGAAGATAAAAATATACCTTCGCCCGCTAGCGTTTGTAGTAGTTTGCCGCCAGCTGGTGTCACCACATCATTATCGGGATTATCATTAATATGGATAGTGACATCGCCTGAACTGACCAGTCTTGAGCGCGCCGCCAAAATAATAGCGACGAGGCCCATGATGATCAAGGTAAACATAGCAACGCCACCAATCGCCGTAGCGTAATCCATGGTAGGTATCCTTAATCTATGGGGTAGGGGTGAGGGGGCATAATCTATGCTGTACCCAAACCTCTACCGAATAAATGAATTAAATAAGTCAAATAGCTAATGAAAGCTTTGATCTTAGCGGTTTAGATGGACATACCACCGAACGACATAAAGCCGAGCGACATAAGACCAACCGTGATAAAAGTAATACCAAGACCACGCAGCGGTGCTGGAATATCTGAGTATTTTAGCTTTTCACGGATACCCGCCAATGCGGTAATAGCAAGTGCCCAACCGAAGCCTGCACCCACACCATAGACAACAGATTCACCAAAGTTATAGTCACGTTCAACCATAAATAATACACCACCCAAGATGGCACAGTTTACGGTGATTAGTGGTAAGAATACCCCAAGCGCGTTATATAGACTCGGTACAAACTTGTCCAAGAACATCTCTAGGATCTGTACGGTGGCTGCAATCAAACCGATATAACTTAGCAATCCTAAGAAGCTCAAGTCGATATCAGGGAACCCTGCCCATGCCAGCGCACCATCTTTTAGGATGAACTGGAATAGTAAATTGTTTAGTGGAACGGTAATTGCCATCACGACAACAACAGCAACACCTAGACCAATCGCTGTAGAGACTTTTTTGGATACGGCCAAAAAAGTACACATGCCTAAGAAGTAGGCAAGCGCCATGTTCTCAATAAAGACTGAGGTTATAAATAAACTAACATAATGTCCCATTAGTGACCGCCTCCATGTGCCATGCCTTTAGACTGCGGCTTCATTACAAACTCAGCTTCTTCAACTTGTTCTGGTTTCCAGATACGGACAACAGCGATGAACAAACCAATGATAAAGAACGCTGATGGTGGTAACAGTAATAAACCGTTTGGTATGTACCAACCGCCATCAGTGACTGGCTGTAGAATCGTAATACCAAACCAAGTACCAGCACCCAATAGCTCACGGATAGTTGCGACGAATAGTAGTACTGCTGAGTAACCAAGACCATTACCAATACCATCTAAAAAGCTTGGGATTGGTGGGTTGCTCATAGCAAATGCTTCAGCACGGCCCATAACGATACAGTTCGTGATAATCAGACCAACGAAAACTGACAAACCTTTACTGACGTCATAAGCAACTGCTTTTAGTACCTGATCAACCAAGATAACCAACGAAGCAATAATCGTCATCTGTACGATGATACGAATGCTTGATGGAATCTGCTTACGGATAATCGAGATAAAGAAGCTTGAAAATGCCGTTACCAAAGTCAATGCTACACACATGACCATAGCGTTAGCCATGCTGGTGGTGACAGCCAATGCCGAACAGATACCAAGGATCTGTAGGGCAATAGGGTTATTATCAAAGATAGGCGTGGTTAAAATGCTTTTAGTGTCAGCCATGTTATGCCTCCTTGCCGTTTGCTACTGGTAGCTTGGCTGCCAATTCGGTTTTAGGTTGAGCTGCCAGCTTTGATTGATTTGCTTGCGTGTCTGCACCTTCAACCGTTTGGCTGCTCTTTTCGCGTAGCGTATCTAGATAAGGTTTATAACCTTGCTCGCCTAACCAAAACTGAATCATGTTGCTGACGCCGCGGCTAGTCAATGTCGCACCGCTGATGCCATCAACCCAGTTCTCTTTTGGGTTACCAGCTTTGGTTACACCAGTGGCAACGTTACCATTCTCGTCATAAGACTCGATACCGCTCCACTTTGCACGCCACTCTGGCTCTTCGATACGAGCGCCAAGGCCTGGGGTTTCTTTATGCTCGTAGAAACTGATACCTTTGATGGTATTCATATCACTTTCGAGCGTTAAGAAACCATAGATAGTGCCCCATAGACCGTAGCCTTGAATTGGCAATACAACCGTTTCTGGCTGACCTGCGTCATCATTTTTGACATAGACTTTGGCATATTTTGGCTTACGACCAATACCAGCAGGATCGTTGTCACCCAAGTCTTCACTTAAAGCTTGGTTTTTTGTCGCTTGACTGGCGTCATAAGCATTACGATCAGGGATGCCAGCAGTTTTTAGCGCATCGTCATCGAGATAAGTACCTTCGTTTAGATCAATGATTTTCACTTCAAAGTCTTTAAAACGTTCGGCGACATCATCTGCTGTATCAGACTCAGCGTCATACATATCAGCCGCAACTAAGATGTTTTTGTTGCGGTCTAAACGAGCGTTTTCAACTTGCGCAGGCTTTAGACCAACAGCCACTGCTGAGACCAACACTGAACACACCAAGCATAGCGTCAAAGCCACACTGATGGTTTTCGCGTTATTACTTTTGGGCTTGGACATAGCGAACCCTCCGAGCGGTTTGGCGTTTGATATTTGCTTGAGTCACAAAGTAATCAAACAATGGAGCAAATAAGTTGGCGAATAGAATGGCCAGCATGATGCCTTCTGGGAAAGCAGGGTTGATGACGCGAATCAATACGGTCATAAAACCAATCAAGATACCGTAAGCCCAGCGGCCTTTGTTTGTATGCGCAGCTGATACTGGATCGGTTGCCATAAATACAGCACCGAAAGCAAAGCCACCGATAACTAAGTGCCAGTAGAACGGCAAGCTCATCATCATGTTGTCTTCAGAACCAATCATGTTGAATACAAGAGACGTCGCAATCAGACCGACCACACAACCTGCCATAATGCGCCAAGAAGCGATACGCGTCCATAGCAACACTGCAGCGCCCATTAGGATAGCTAGCGTCGATACTTCACCGATACTACCTTGCATATTACCTAAGAATGCATCACTCCACGTGATGGCATTACCATAGACATCGACGAAGTCCTGAGGAACCACACCAAGGGCTGCAAGGCCAAGAGGCGTCGCACCTGAGAAACCATCTACTGCTGTCCATACTGAGTCACCAGACATATAGGCTGGATAAGCAAAGTATAAGAATGCACGACCCGATAGGGCAGGGTTAAGGAAGTTTTTACCAGTACCACCGAACACTTCTTTTGCGACAACCACACCGAAGATAATACCTAGGGCAACTTGCCATAAAGGAATATCAGGTGGTAGACATAATGCAAATAGAACTGAAGTCACAAAGAAACCTTCGTTAACTTCGTGTCCACGGACGACAGCAAAGATAATCTCACAGAGAATACCCACTGCAAACGTCACGATATAAATAGGCAAAAACTGCATCGCACCATAGACGAAGCTTGCCCAGATACTGTCTGGGTTATAGCCTGCCATGCTAGTGATCACAGTACGCCAGCCTTCAGGCTGCAAGCCAAGCTGAGCGATAGCGGTTAGTGCTTGATGACCAATGTTGTACATACCCCAAAACATCGCTGGGAAGGTACATAGCCATACAGTAATCATAATACGTTTTAGGTCAATCCCGTCACGTACATGTGATGATGCATAAGTGGTTGAGCTTGGTTGACGTAAGAACGTATCAAACATCTCAAAAATAGCGTAATACTTTTCGTGTTTGCCGCCTTTGGTGAAAGATGGCTCCATACGATCGAACATATTGTGTAAGAATTTCATCGTGGTTAGCCCTCCAGCTCAATGCGCGTTAAGTTATCACGCAAAATATCACCGAATTCATATTTGCCAGGAGATACAAAGGTGCATAGTGCCAAATCTTCTTCGTCCAGTTCAAGCACACCCAAATCTACTGCGCTAATGATGTCTTCGACAATCAATGCACGTAGTAATTGAGTTGGTAGGTAATCTTGTGGCATGACTTCTTCATAGACACCGATTGGTACCATCGCTCGTGGTGAGCCGTTACTTGTCGTAGTAAAGTCGTATTTTTTGCCACCAAAGAACTGCGAAATATAGATAGGCAGTTTTGAGAAGCGGTTTTTACCTGGAGTAAAGAAATGGAACGCAGGACGCTCACGACCTTCAGTCAATACGCTGATCTGATTGTGAAAACGACCCAGATAGGCGATGTTTTCAAACACTTTGCGACCAGACAATACTGAACCTGAAATGATACGGTTCTCGCCAGCCGCCAGTTTACCTTTAGTCAATGCAGTGATATCAGCTCCACGTTCAGTCATAACCAAATGTGGGTTGGTGACAGCAGGACCTGCTAAGCTCACCATGCGGCGGGTATATAGACGACCTGTCGTGAATAATTTACCGATTGCAATCACGTCTTGATAACCAATCGTCCATACGGTCACACCGCGGCTGATAGGATGTAAGAAATGAATGTGCGTACCAGCAAGACCAGCTGGATGCTTACCAGCAAAACCATGATACTCAGTGACGTTATTCGCTGCAGTTTTTGCAACTGGCGTCAGTTGGGTATCGCCGTGATGGCAGACAAAGGTCTTTGGACTAAGCGTAGATAATACAGCAAGTCCATCATTGAACGCTTGTAGCTGCTCATTGATCACAAGCATCGGGTCAAAGGCAAGTGGATTGGTATCCATTGCTGTGACAAAGATGGTATGTGGACGAGCGCCGATTTCGGGTGCGCGGCTATAAGGACGCGTACGGAACGCGGTCCATTCGCCAGAGGCAATCAGTTGGGTTTCAACGACTTCAGAGTCTAGGTCAGCAAGCTGCTGTGAGTCATAGCGCTCAAAGTCTACTTCTTCACCATTTGGGTCGACCGCAATCACAAGACTCTCAAACACTCGACGTTCGCCACGTTTAACAGCGACGACCTTACCGGCAGCAGGGGCAGTGTAGATCACGCCAACACGTTTTTTGTCTTCATAAACGGGCTGACCTTTGGCTACAATGTCACCTTCTTTGACATTCATAGTGGGTTTCATACCCACATAATCATAGCCAACAAGTGCTACATGTGTCGGTTGGTGCTCAGATATCTCGCGGGAGGGTTCACCAGTGATGGGCAAATCCAAACCTTTTTTGATGGTAATCATAAGCGAAAACTTAGTCCATAGTCTAAAACGATACCAGACGTCCTGTTTGGTATATCGGTAGCATGAACGTTTGTATCACTCAACAAAGCCTTCAATCGTCTATTTCCTTTATAGTGAAATAGGGATGAAAGCTCTGTGAAGACAATACATGATCATAACTACTAGTAAGAGTATTAACGCTGACCTTAGACTCCTTAACAACACGTTAATGTCTTATTCGAATTACCAAAGTGGCGACTGGCTACCAAGGTGTATGCTAAAACCGTTTCATCGAAACCAATCACTACAGCACATGGCTAAAAGAGACTGGTTTAAATACAAATAGCTTTATCACACGTTTCATTGAAATTTAAAACTTGTAACACCAGTATGTTTGACCATCTCTCGTTTACGAATACCGTTTACAGATATTCGATAGAATAAGAGTGTGGCCAAATAACGATCTATTAAGGTAGATGATATACTGGTTAAAAGACAAACTAGCTAAGCAACTGATAAGCAAACCTCGCTTATTATAAGCTGCTATAGTTTTAATCGTAACGGTTTTAATATAGTTAGCTAGTGATAGGGACTTGCAAGACATCTAATTAAGGTTAAATACCGCAGAATCGATGGTTTAGAGACTATCGGTTGAGATTTTTTCAGATAGTCCTTTGTAGCAATTTCTTGGCCAGTATTTTATTGGCGTATTGAACGATTGCTCGATCCATCCTGATCACCATGCTGTATTAGTGAGTCGTAACAACTCAACAAAAAGCGTAACACATGGTTACTATCACATAGAAACAAATAAAAATTTACCTAGGATTATACGCTAAATTGACCTAAAATTGCCAGTCAGTAATAGAATTTAACGATTGTTGGTAGTGATTCTACGTACTAAAACTTATGGTTATGATTGTCTAGTTTCTGTCTTTCTTATTTATATTCAAACAGATTGCTAACTTAGCGAGGTCTTAGTTTTCGATCTGTTCATAATTTATGCTACTTTTAAGCAGCGTTTTCTCTCGTTATTTGATGCTTCGATAACGTTTCATTCTCAAAATTTTAATTTACTAAATTTATTGCCAATCTTGTGCTTTATAAGGAATGCTATATGTGTGCTGTGCCTGTCATTATCCCGGCTATTGATTTAAAAGATGGTAAGTGTGTACGTTTAAAACAAGGCCGTATGGAAGATGATACGGTGTTCTCTGATGATCCGGTTGCTATGGCAGCGCGTTGGGTAGATGAAGGCGCGCGTCGCTTACATTTGGTCGATTTGAATGGTGCCTTTGATGGCGTGCCAGTACATAGACAAGTGGTCAATGATATCACCAAAGCCTATCCGAACCTGCCTATTCAGCTGGGCGGCGGTGTACGCAACATGAATACCATCGAGCAGTATATTACCGCAGGTTTGACATATATCATTATCGGTACAAAAGCTGTTGAAGATCCTAATTTTGTCGCGGAAGCTTGCCGCGAATTTGCAGGACATATCATCGTCGGTATCGATGCCAAAGACGGTATGGTAGCCACCCATGGCTGGGCAAACGTGACAGATACCAAAGCGACCGAACTTGCTAAGCGCTTTGCAGACGTCGGCGTGTCATCGATTGTTTATACTGATATCGCGCGCGATGGCATGATGCAGGGCGTCAACGTTGAACAAACCGTTAATTTGGCGCGTGAAGGCGGACTACCTGTGATTGCATCAGGTGGCGTTACTGATATGAAAGATATTGAGCTGTTAAAGCCTTATGGTGATTGTATCGAAGGTATTATCACTGGTCGTGCTATCTATGAAGGCACGCTGAACTTAAGCGAAGCACAGCTTTATTTAGATAGCTAAATAAAGCTAGGCAGCTAAAATCAGGCAGCTAATTATCAGCAATCAGCTAAGCGAGAAAAATCCGTAAAAAATAAAGGATGCTTATGGCCACTTACATTGACCGTTCAATAATACGCAGTTCTATAAAAGCGTGGGGTCAAATGGTGTTGCTACTAAGCATCCTTTTTGCGTTCTCAGCGCATGCTGCCAGTGAAGAGATTTCTGGTATCGCAGCAGCGTTAGGTATAGAGACGACTGAAGGTGTAGAGACAACAGAGGAAAGCGTATCTAACGATGATTCTGCTATATCAGGAAATGAGACATTAACAGGTGATACCACAGAACCTGCTAGCTCATTGCCAACGCCTGCTCCACCGCCAGTAATCAGTGGCGAAAGCACTAATAATGCTCAAATTGAAACCACACCCACACCGCAAAAAGACAACGATATTCGTCAACGTATCAGCGGTATTTTCTCTGAAATCGAAGGCTTACAAGCCGTCAATGTTAGTGTCACCCAAGGGGTCGTTACCCTAACGGGAGAGACAGCCAACGAAAAAAAAGCACAGCAAGCGATTAACTTAACCAACCGACTAACAGATGTCGTCACTGTAGAAGATAGAATTAACCGCACACTAGATGTTCAGGAGAATGTCTCAACGGTCTATCAAGGTCTAAAAGCGCAGGCGACCAATCTAGTGAAGGCGCTACCGCTACTATTGGTCGGCATTGTTATATTTGCCTTGGTGGCATGGTTTGGCAGTTGGTTATCTAATCGCAAAAAGATGTGGCAACGTTTAACACCCAATCCATTTGTCGCTGAGCTGCTTTCACAAACGGTCAAAGTCATCTTTATTATCTTTGGTCTGATTCTAGGACTAAGTCTAATAGGTGCAGAGACTATTTTAGGCACATTGCTTGGTGGGGCAGGTGTCATTGGTATTGCGGTTGGTTTCGCAGTCAAAGATACCATTGAAAATTATATCGCTTCACTAATGCTGAGCATTCGCCAACCTTTTCGTGCCCGTGATCATATCGTGATTAATGGGCAAGAGGGCATCGTGGTTCGCTTGACCTCACGTGCGACAATACTGATGACATTAGATGGTAATCAGCTACGTATTCCTAATGCTGAAGTCTTTAAAGGTACAATTCTAAATTACACCAAAAATCCTGAGCGCCGATTTACTTTTGAATTGGGCGTTGATGCCAATGATGATCCATTAGCAGCAATCAAAGTCGGATTGGATGCGATACATACGCTGGCGTTTGTGTTGGATGAGCCCAAAGCGATTGCGGTCATTACCAATGTGGGTGATTCTAATATTGTTTTGGAATTTCAGGTTTGGGTAGATCAATCAGAGACCGACTTTGCCAAAGCACGCAGTATCGCCATTCGTGAGACCAAGCACGCACTAGAAGATAAAGGCTTTAGCTTACCTGAGCCTATCTATCGTCTGCGCTTTAACAACAAGTTAGAAAAAGCCTTTGAGCACATGCAAAGCAGTGTCAGCAATGCTAATAATATTCAATCTGATATGACGATTACGCCGACGATTCCTAAACCTGCTGAAACAAATCAGGTCAGCGAGAGTCATACGGATGACCAAGATAAAAAACAAGCCAAGGCTCGAGCCAAAACCATTTTGCAAGGTCGCAGTGCTAATGAGGTTCTCGACGCCCGTCCTGACGACAAGCTGATGGAAAAAGTCGAGCAAGAGATTGCTCAAAGCTCAGATGAGACGGATTTATTGAATAATAATAGTCCTCAAGAATAGGTGTTAGACGTTAAATAAGGTTTAGGCATAAAAAGTGCAACAGAATCTATATTTGGTGGTTATTCAAATACGGGGCTTTTTATGGAAATGAAACACGTCATTATCTTTGCAGTAATTGGTATTGTGGCATTACTCGGCTTTAACATTATCAATGGCAATAGTCGCGAACAAAACAGAGAGGTCGCAGCTAGTAGCATAGCGGCTGAACAGCCTGATGCTACAGTAGCTAGCTCTGATACAGATATTACTAGCCAGCCACTTAGTCAACAGCCGAAAGCTATCGTAGATAGTGCTACTAGCAAAATTGATCAAGCGCAGCAAGCCGAGCAAGACCGTGTAAACCAATTGGACGATGCGCAATAGGCACAATAAATAGCTATATCATTGATGATTGAAAAGTACATAGCATAAAAAAGGCTAACGATCACGTTAGCCTTTTTTATAGTATTACAACATCAGTATCTAAGTATCAGTCTAAACTTAGCTTTTTTTGGCAGCGCCTCTGCGGTTGCTGCTTCTTTTTGCTGGGGCTTTCTTAGGCTGCTCTTTCTTCGGTTGACCTTTTTTAGTTTGGTTCATTGCACTAGATTGCAATTTAGCCTTCAAATCAAAATCAATCTGTAGCAGATCCATATTGACACCCGCAACCTTAACTTTAACCGAATCACCAAGTCCAAATAGCGTGCCTTTATCTTTACCAATAAGCTGCTGTTGCTGCTCATCGTAAACAAAGAAATCATCGCCAACGTTTGAGATATGAACCAAACCATCGATATATAAGTCAGTCAATGTGACGAATAGACCAAAGCTAGTAACCGTAGTCACAACACCTTCGAACTCTTCACCGACATGATCCGTCATATAGTGACACTTGAGCCAAGATTCTACATAACGTGATGCTTTTTCTGCACGGCGTTCTGTATCTGACGTTTGTGTACCAGCACCTTCAAGAGAAAAGTCCATAACAGGTTGCTGGCTGTTGGTGACTTTTGCCTTAATCGCGCGATGCAGCATCAAATCTGGATAACGGCGAATCGGCGAGGTAAAGTGGCTATATTCGTCATATGCTAAGCCAAAGTGACCAATATTGTCAGGTGCATAGTTTGCTTGCATCATTGAACGCAGTAGCATGCTATGAATACTGATGGCATCTGGTCTATCTTTAGTTGCTTCGATAATGCGTTGATAATCCGCTTGCGTTGGATTCTCTTCTGGGAATGGTAAGCCAAAGTTTTTCGCATATTCATGAATACGCATTGACTTCTCATTATCAGGCTTATCATGGTTACGATACAAGACTGGTAACTCATGCTTAAGCGCAAAGTTTGCCGCACAAGTATTGGCAAGCAACATACATTCTTCGATTAGCTTCTGAGAGTCGCCACGAGTGCGTGGTAAAATCGCTTCGATTCCGCCTTTCTCATTGAACTTGATATACGTCTCAACCGTTTCAAACTCCATTGCATGACGTTCTTCACGCTTTTTAAGCAGTAGCTCATACAATTGATGTAACGTATCAACAGATTTTTTAACGTCTTTATTACCTGTTAATGATTTAGGTAATCTCTTATCATTCGGGTTCACAAGATAATCATTTACTTGATTATAGGTGAGACGGGCTTGTGAGTGCATCACTGATGGATAGAACTCATATCCAGTCACTTTACCAGCGCGTGATATCTTGATATCAGCAACCATACATAAGCGATCTAGATTAGGGTTCAGTGAACACAGACCGTTAGATAACACTTCAGGCAACATCGGAATCACGCGATGCGGGAAGTATACTGAAGTACCACGCTCATAGGCATCTTGGTCAAGTGGTGAATTCGGTGTCACATAATAGCTGACATCCGCAATCGCAACCACAACACGGTAGTTACCACCAGAGCGCTTTTCAGCAAATACAGCATCATCAAAGTCACGAGCATCTTCACCATCGATAGTGACAAGCGGTAGATGACGTATGTCTGCGCGACCTTTTATGTCTTTCTCAGTTGGCTCTTGATAGTCATCAGCTTGTTTAAGCGCAGCTTCGCTAAAATCTGATGGAATATCATAGTTGAGCAGGGTAGTCTCAATAATCAATTCACGATC
This sequence comes from Psychrobacter nivimaris, assembly GCF_043419765.1. Classification (NCBI taxonomy): domain Bacteria; kingdom Pseudomonadati; phylum Pseudomonadota; class Gammaproteobacteria; order Moraxellales; family Moraxellaceae; genus Psychrobacter; species Psychrobacter nivimaris. Next base: position 641,140 of record NZ_JBHOFX010000003.1, read on the forward strand.
ATTATCGTCAGACAGAACTTCAGTGATTTTACCAGTGGCAAATTCATGCTGGTTTGGCCAGTCAATGATATCGACTTTAACAGGAGCGCCTTGTTTGATATTTAGCGACTGAACATTGTCATCAGTAACCGTAATCGGTTGATGATTGTTTGGGCTACCAAGCTCAACACAATAGCCGTCTTCATCACGAGCAAGTGTACCGATAAAGTTGTTTTGACGACGTTCGACAACATCGACGATACGCCCTTCGGTACGTCCACGATTGTCTGTCGAAGTGCCGACGGCTGCTACCGTATCGCCATTGAATACCCAGCGCATTTGTTTTTCATGCAAAAACAAATCTGGCATATCACTTAGCACCACAAATCCAAAACCTTTTGGATGTGCAGAAACTGTACCTGAGACGATATCTTGCTTGGTCACTGTGCGATAGCGATAAGGACGACCATCACGATTTACTTGGCCATCACGCGCCATTGCTTTTAGGCGATTGCCCAAAGCATCAAACTGATCAGGGTCATCAATGTTAAAGGCTTTTGCCAATTGTTGATGCGTGACTTCCCCATGCTCGTTAATCGTGCTGAGTATCAGCTCACGACTAGGAATCGGGTTGTCATATTTTTTTGCCTCACTTGAGGCGTTTGGATCATTCCAACTCATAAATTACCGTATCTATTTTTAAAATTATTAATAGTGGCTATCTTAACACGAACGACGTCGCAATATCTTGCGTCAATTGTCTTATGTGTATTCGGTAGCAGGAAGCGGTCAGTTTTCTAGCGACCGCTATAGGGATAAATCAAATATCAATATCGACATTGCTAGATTGGTTAGTGATTTTTTTACTATCCAACTCTTTTGAGACTTCTAATACCGTAGTCTGATTTGATTTATCCAAGTATTTTTGTGCTTTATCTACTTCAGTGGTCAGTGTATTGACCGTTTGCTTCATATTCTCTAGCGCTTCAATTTTGTAATTACTAATCATATCCATAGTGTCATAGACATTATTGAAGGCATTTTGCAGTTTATCAAGCTCAATGCTACTGCTAGTCGCCTGCTCATGAATCTCACCTGACTGACGTTTAAGCATCGCTGACGTTGATTCAATCAAACTACTGGTGGTTTTATTCAATGCAGTGATTTGATCTAGTACCAATTTTTGATTGGTCATTGCTTGTGCGACGACAACAGCCGTGCGTAATGCCGACACAGTAGTCGTGGTTGCGCGATCGACCCCTTTGATCAGCTCTAAGTTATTACGGCGAATAGTATCAAGCGCCAAATAGCCTTGTACATTCACTGCTAACTGAGTTAAAAAATCAGTGTTTTTTTGACGGACATAAAACAACATCTCTTCTTTAATGATGCGAGCTTTTTCTGGATCTTTTGCTTCTATCGCATAGACCTTTTGCTCAAGTTGCTCATCAATCTTTTTGCCAACGTAGACATATTGACGAATAGACTGCATCAGCTCCCACATATTGACTTTTTCTTGCTCAATCATCGCATTGTCTTTGAGCAATTCATCTTTACCATTATAGAGACTGGTAACGACCGCATTGATGTGTGATTGCGCTGATTCATATTGGCGGAAATAATCTTGTACTTTGTTGCCGAACGGAATGAGACCGAACAACTTGCGCGAGCTGGTCAGCTCTTTTTTGCTCGGATCTAAGTCTTCGACAATCCCGCGTAGTTCTGTCAACGATTTGGCGATAGGGGAATTATCAAATAAGCTGTCATTAAGACTTTTTGCGGGCAAATCTAACATTCGATTAGATACTTGTGCAGATTCGCGAATCTCTTTGGTACCTAGATTATGAATAGACTGCACGTTCTGTCGAAATTCATCGCTATGCACAGAGTTGGTAATCACATGATCAACAAAAGCATCAACCTTGGCATCGAGCTCAGGAATTTGGCTTTCATCCAATTTGACCATCTGATCTGCTTCACTTTTCTGTATTTCTTTGACAGGTTCAGGTGCTGTTAGAGAAATACTGGGAGTTGTAGCGTTTTCTGGTGGCGTCAATTCTTGCATGAAATATCCTCTGATATCGGAGAAGGGAAGTGTTTTTTGTCAACGACTCTGACAGTCGTGGTATACATTGTTTTTGTTTATACACTTAGCTTTTATATACTTATAAATTGTCTGTAGCTCATACTAATTTCTATCACATGATCATTAGTTACTGCTAACTAGTAAATATAACTAGACCTTTAGATTACCGTGTAATCAGAAAGTTGAGAAGGTAGATTTTGTAAAATAGCGTCAGTCAATGATGCTAGGCTATTTATGTTCAATATAGCTATGTTCATTACTGCGGTTTTTGAGTCCAAATAATAAAAAACCATCAATATCCCGCAGCATATTGATGGTTAGAGTTATAAATAGCTATATAGACTAACAGCCACCACTCAAAGCAATCCAATAGACAGATTACTTTTTCTTAGTGGGTCCAAGCAGCATACCCATCTGACGACCTTCCATCTTAGGGTACTGTTCGACGTTTGAGATATCAGCAGTATCTTCAATGATACGATCAAGTTGTTTGCGACCGATGTCTTGGTGCGCCATTTCACGTCCGCGGAAACGGATGCTAATTTTAACTTTGTCTTGATCTTCCAAGAAGCTCACGATTTTTCTCAGTTTAACCTGATAATCGGCCTCTTCGGTACTAGGACGTAGCTTCATCTCTTTAAGCTGAGTCTGCTTTTGGTTTTTCTTAGCTTCCTTAGCCTTTTGCTTTTGATCATAGAGAAAATGCTTATAATCCATGATCTTACATACTGGCGGCTTGGCTTCAGGAACTAATTCAACCAAATCTAGATTTTCATCACGTGCCGCTTTCATCGCGGTTGCGATATCAACCACGCCCATTTGCTCGCCATCTTCTTTAACGAGACGGACTTCTTTGACATTGATATCTTCGTTGATGTTCAAACGGTTGGACTGTTTAATAGGTATTACTCCTCATCTGTTTTTGGGGTCTGTCGGCCTTTTTTACTGACAGCGGTCTGTACTAATGTAATAAATTCAGAAACACTCATCACGCCAAGGTTCTCACCTTCGCGAGTTCGGACGTTGACACTGCCCGATTCGACTTCTTTATCCCCTAATACTAGCATATAGGGAATACGTTCTAATGTTTTCTCTCGTATCTTAAATCCAATCTTTTCGTTACGCAAGTCGCTAATAGCGCGCAAACCTGCGTTTTTGAGCTCGCTAACCACGTTTTCACATGCATCAGCTTGCTTATCGGTGATATTCATGACCACAACTTGCTGCGGTGCTAGCCATACTGGCATCCAACCGGCATAGTTTTCGATCAAAATACCGATGAAACGCTCGAACGAACCTAAAATTGCACGGTGCAACATAATAGGTACTTCACGATCGTTCTGTTCATTGACGAACTCAGCATCGAGACGCTCAGGCATGTTTGGATCAACCTGAATGGTGCCGCACTGCCAAATACGACCTAAGGAATCCTTTAGACTGAACTCAATCTTTGGACCGTAGAATGCACCTTCACCAGGTAAATAATCCCAGTCTAGCCCTGAGCTATCAAGCGCATCTGCCAACGCTTTTTCTGCAAAGTCCCAAGACTCATCACTACCAACGCGTTTTTCAGGGCGAGTAGAAAGCTTCATGATAATATTGTCAAAACCAAAATCTTCATAGACAGCAAGCGTTAGTTTAATAAAGTCAGCAACTTCTTGTTGAATCTGTGCCTGCGTACAGAAGATATGCGCATCATCTTGAGTAAAACCACGTACACGCATCAAACCATGTAGTGAACCTGATGGCTCGTTACGATGACAAGAACCAAATTCAGCCATACGCAGTGGCAAGTCACGGTAAGACTTTAAGCCTTGGTTAAACACTTGCACGTGACAAGGGCAGTTCATCGGTTTTACCGCATAATCACGGTTTTCACTAGAAGTTGTGAACATATTGGTTGCATAGTTGCCCCAATGTCCTGAGCGCTCCCACAAGCTGCGATCGACGATTTGAGGTGTTTTAATCTCTTCGTAGCCATTATCGTATTGTACTTTGCGCATATATTGCTCAAGCACTTGATAAATCGTCCAACCATTCGCATGCCAGAACACCATGCCTGGTGCTTGCTCTTGCATATGAAATAGGTTTAATGCTTTACCAATTTTACGATGGTCACGTTTTTCTGCTTCTTCAATACGCTGGATATAAGCTTTTAACTGTTTCTTATCAGCCCACGCAGTACCATAGATACGCTGTAACTGCTCGTTTTTCGCATCACCGCGCCAGTAAGCACCTGACATTTTGGTCAGTTTAAATACTTTCAAAAAGCGCGTGTTTGGCACATGCGGGCCACGGCACATATCCACGTATTCTTGGTGATGATACAAGCCAAACGCTTCTTCACCTGGCATATCATTAATAAGTTTTAGCTTATAGTCTTCGTTACGTGATTCAAATATCTCAATCGCTTCGGCACGTGGCGTCATTTTTTTGATAACGTCATAATCTTGCTTGATCAGCTCCATCATGCGTTTTTCAATCGCTTCCATATGCTCAGGCGTAAATGGTGTTTCACTAAAGATATCGTAATAAAAACCATCATCAATAACAGGACCAATGACCATTTTCACATCAGGATATAGCTGCTTAACAGCGTGACCTAATAGATGAGCGCATGAGTGACGAATAATATCGACACCGTCGTCGTCTTTTGGCGTTACGATTTCAACATTGGCATCAGCGACGATAGGATCATGAGCGTCTACCAGATGACCATTTACACGTCCAGCAACCGTCGCTTTAGCGAGTCCTGTCCCAATACTTTGCGCCACTTCCATGACTGTTGTATGACCGTCAAAGTCTTTTACACTACCATCGGGTAAAGTAATCGCTACCATAATCTATTCGCCTATTATTGGGTCCGTTGGCAGTGATGATTGCAACCATCAATCATATAACCGTAAGACCACATCAATTATATCTAATCATCGTGATATGTTGTGAAAGGGACGCATTACCTAGAGTCTTACTATGACTATATAAGCTAAAGCTGATGTAAGGCTTAAAGCCAGTTAATCAATAGCATTGCAACAAAATGCATTTCGCTATATGAATAATACAATAGCCGACATATATAAGTAATGCAGCAAAATACCTATTATAGCAAAAACCGTCTCTCAACACTAGATATCAAGGGATTACGCGACGACTAATATAAGAGCCATATCTTATGATAAAGGTAGTATCAAATACTGAACTATATAGGATAATATATTGAAAGCATCATATAACTTCGAATAACTTAGCTTCTATATAGTGCTATTTATATGAATATCAACATTCAAAAACATAAGAGATAAAAAGAAATAGAGAACCTCAATTTTATAACCCATTGAAAGAAATACAGATTTATTCATCTCCTAAAATAACTTCAAAAACATTAATAAAACGGGTTGACACAAAAGATAAACCGTCTATAATACGCACCTCATCAAGACGAGCTGGAAGTAGCTAGTGTGTAGATTACACATTAATAACCCAGTTAACTTGTTGAAACAAATTAAAAAAAGAAGTTGACA